>JAUJOE010000009.1:0-1425 GCA_030447805.1 Nocardioidaceae bacterium
AGCACGCCGCCAGCGTTCGTCCTGAGCCAGGATCAAACTCTCCGTTGAAATCTGTAGGCAGCGCCGGTCATGGACCGGCCCACCGACTTCTTGGAGTATCCCGGCAAGAGACTGCTTCTCCATCTGAGGACAGAGAAGTCTTTGTCTTACCAAAGGAACCGTCTGACGAAGACGCGAGAGCACTGCCCTCGCCTCGTCGTCGACGGGGCGTTAATTAATTCGTCGTCGACTTTTGGCACACTGTTGAGTTCTCAAGGATCGTGCGCACACCGTCTTCGGACCGCTCGGTCCGGCGCCGGGGCACCCGCTCAAACTTACCGCTTCTGCCGGGGGTCGTCAAATCTCTTCCCCTGAGTCCCGCGTGTCCTACGTCGTGCCCTGGCCTGCACATAACCGCAGGTCAACGCGTATATCTGGGGGACTTGCCAAGCGCCGGCGACCCGACTCCGAGGAAGATCTTGTCGCCCGTCGCGCCATGGCTCGGTGACGCCAACAGTACGGAGATCGGGGAGCCGGTTCAACTTCCGTCGTTCGTGGCGGCGGTCACAGCGCTCACTGGCCGCAACGCACCCCAGCAAGGCTGCGTTTACCCCGGCGCAGGACCAGCCAGCCACCCGGGAGTATGTCGGCTGATGTCGGGCTCGAGTCGGCGTCCGCGATTCGTTGGTTGTTGAGGTAGGCGCCACCCTCGACCACCGTCCGCCGCGCCGCGCTCCTGCTCGCCACCAGTCCGGTGTCGGCGAGCAACTCGGCGTACGTCGGAAGTGAGCCCGGGGACACCTCGATATGGGGTGCCTCGCCAAGCGCCGCGGCAAGAGTGCGTTCGTCCAAGTCACGGAGCTCTCCCCCGCCGAACAACGCGTCGGCAGCCGCCTTTACGCGAGCGGTGTGGTCAGGTCCATGCGTCAGCGTCGTCAGGTCATCAGCCAAGGTCCGCTGCGCCGCTCGCAGGGAAGGCTTGTCTGACACCTGGCGGGCCAGCTCTTCGATCTCGGCCCGCGTTCTGAACGTGAAGTACTTCAACAGTGCGACAACGTCCTGGTCGTCGGCGTTGAGCCAGAACTGGTGAAAGGCGTACGGCGATGTCATCGACTCATCGAGCCACAACGTCCCCGACTCCGTCTTGCCGAACTTCGACCCGTCGGCCTTGGTGACCAGCGGCGTCGCCAGGGCGTGCACCTTGGCGCCAGACACGCGGCGGACGAGGTCAACCCCACCGGTGATGTTGCCCCACTGGTCGCTCCCACCCGTCTGCAGCCGCACGCCGTGCTCACGGAACAGGTTGAGGTAGTCCATCGACTGCAGCAAGACGTAGCTGAACTCGGTGTAGGAGATACCGGAGTCCAGCCGGGACCGCACCACGTCGCGGGCCAGCATGCGGTTGACAGGAAAGTGCTTGCCGATGTCGCGGAGGAAGTCGATGGT
>JAUJOE010000009.1:1525-8279 GCA_030447805.1 Nocardioidaceae bacterium
GTGGGGTCGAAACCGCAGTACGCCGAGATCGGTCCCTCGTCCATCTCGGCGCGCAACGCGCCAAGGTCGGTCGAGTGCGCGATGAGCCCGCGCCAGGTCAGGTCGTCGATGAGGTCGGATGTCACGGGAGACTCCCTGAGCGCTCCTCGGCGTCGCGCACCAGCCGGCGTACCTGGTCGGGACTGCCACACCCCGCGTCGAGCAGCCGGTTGCGCTCGGCGGCCCAGTCGGCACCGAGGCGGGCTCGGTCGTCGGCGGTGACGTCGGTCCGCGCGGGGTTGAGGATGTCGCGTTCTTCCTCGTCGAGGTGGTGCAGCAGCGTCTCGCTGAACTCGTGGATCCCGGAACTGAACTCCTCGGAATCGACGTCGGCTGCCTCGAGCAGCGGGAGCAGGGCCTGGTAGCCCTCAGCGTGCTCCTGCTCACCGTGCTCGACCTCGTGCGCGTCGATGGCCTGCTTCATCCGCAGCAACGGGTAGACCTTGCTCTCCTCCGCCTCACCGTGGGCGACGAGGAGCTCAGAGAGGGTGGCAACGACGTCACGACGGTCGGACGTGACGTCACGCAGCGCACGCAGGAGGTCCTCGAACAGCCGGTGGTCGGTGAGGATCAGGTCAACGACGTCACCCTCGGTGGGACGTGGGAGCGCGGGGGTCATGGGGTCGAGCGTAGGCGACCGCGAGAGGATCACCGGCGTGATCGACATGGACAGCTTCTTGAGCCGGCCCAGCGAGGTGGTCGCCCCCGAGCTGCTGGGCTGGCAGCTGACTCATCACACGAGCCAGGGCGCTGTGAGCGTTCGACTCACCGAGGTGGAGGCGTACGCCGGTGAGACCGACCCGGCCTCGCACGCGTTCACCGGACCCACGCCGCGCAACGCTGTCATGTTCGGCCCGCCGGGCCACCTGTACGTCTACTTCAGCTACGGCATGCACTGGTGCGCGAACGTGGTGGTCGGCCCGGACGGCGTGTCCTCGGCGGTGTTGCTCCGCGCGGGCCGAGTGGTTGAGGGGATCGACCTGGCCCGCGCCCGCCGTGGCCCGCTGGTGGCCGACCGCTCGCTCGCCCGGGGGCCGGCCTGCCTGACTCAGGCGCTGGGCATCGGCCGTGCGCAGGATGGCGCGCTGCTCACCGCCAGCGGTCCACTGTCGCTTCGGTACGCCGAGCCGCCGGTGGCCGTCTCATCCGGTCCCCGGGTCGGGGTCAGTCGGGCAGCCGACGTCCCCTGGCGGTTCTGGGCGACCGGTGACCCGACCGTGTCGGCGTACAAGCGCAACCCGAGAGCACCAGGTAACTGACGCACAGCTCGTCAATCACCGCGGGCCTTGGCGAGCAGCCAGGTCAGCAGCGCCTTCTGGGCGTGCAGACGGTTCTCCGCCTCGTCCCAGACGACGCTCTGCGGTCCGTCGATGACCTCGGCGGCGATCTCCTTGCCCCGATATGCCGGCAGACAGTGCAAGACGACCGCATCGGCGGCGGCATACGACATCGCCTCGGCGTCGACGGTGTAGGGAACGAACGGCGAGGACCGGTCGTCGGACTGTCCTTCCTGGCCCATCGACACCCAGGTGTCGGTCGCGACCACGTCGGCGCCCTCAAGAGCCGCCTTTGCCGACGTGTCGTGCCCGGCCGAGCCGCCCGAGTCGCTGGCCAGCTCCGCAGCGCGCGCAAGGATCGCCGGGTCAGGCTCGTACCCCGCCGGCGAGCCGACTCGTACGTGCATCCCGGCGACCGCCCCACCGAGCAGGTAGGAGTGCGCCATGTTGTTGGCGCCGTCGCCCAGATAGGTCAGCCGCAGCCCCGCCAGCCGGCCCTTGGCCGCCCGCACCGTCTGCAAGTCGGCGAGGACCTGGCAGGGGTGGAAGAGGTCGGTCAGCGCGTTGACGACCGGCACCGAAGCAGCCGAGGCCATCGCCTCGACCCGGTCCTGGCCGAACGTGCGCCAGACGATCGCCTCGACCTGGCGGTCGAGAACCCGCGCGGTGTCCTCGATCGGCTCGCCTCTGCCCATCTGCGACGACTGGGCGTCGATTACCAGCGGGTATCCCCCGAGTTCGGCGATGCCGACCGAGAACGACACCCGGGTGCGGGTGGACGGCTTGTCGAAGATGACGGCGACCGACTGGGGCCCGGCAAGTGGCTGCTGGTGGAAGCGCTCGGCCCGGAAGGTGTCGGCGAGGTCGAAGATCTCGACCTGCTCGGCAGCTGTGAGGTCGTCGTCACGCAGGAAGGAGCGGGGCATGGTGACTGATTATGCGCCAGCGAGGGCGGCGGCCGGATGCCCGGCTCTTACTGGCGAAGTACGGCGCCCACGTGGTCGGTCGCTGCGCGTACCGCTGCGTCCCTGGCCGCCTTGATCTCGGCGTCGCTCAGGGTGTGGTCGGGAGCTCGAAACCGCAGCGAGAACGCGAGCGACTTCTTGCCCTCGCCGACCTGCTCACCGGCGTACACGTCGAACAGGCGCGCCGACTCCAGGAGGCTCCCAGCCCCAGCACGCAGCGCGCGCTCGACGTCGGCTGCGCTGACGCCTGCGTCGACGACCAAGGCAACGTCTTCCTTGCCGACGGGATAGGTGGAGATCACAGGCGCGGTGACGGAGTCCGGTGCCGAGGCCAGCAGTGCGTCGAGGTTCAACTCCGCAGCGGCTGCCCGCGCCGGCACGCCGTACGCCTGGCACACCTTGGGGTGCAGTTCGCCCGCGTGACCGATGACGGCGTCGGCAAGCACGATCTGCGCGCAGCGTCCGGGGTGCCACGGCGGCTGCTGACCTGGCAGTACGTCGATCGCCACGCCGAGCGAACGTGCCACCTCCCGGCAGATCTCGACCGCGTCTGCCCAACAACTCACGCGACCGCTCCCCCACCACCCGGCTGGAGTCCGCTGGCCCGCCACGACGACACCCAGGTGCAACGGCTGGGCGGGCAGCGTCGCCTCCAGCGCCTTGAGCTCCTCCACGGTGGGAGCCCTGTCGACGCCGAGCTGCGGCGGACGTACGCGCTCGCCGGGAGACGGCAGGAAGACACTCGCCATTTCGTAGACACCGACATCGCCTTGGGCCCGCCCGGCGTTGCGACCGAGGACGCGCAGCAGACCAGGCAGCAGCGTGGTGCGAAGCAGCGGCTCCTCGTCCGACAGCGGGTTCGCCACTCGCAGGGTGGTCCGCCGCCAGTCGGCAGCGTCCAGACCGAGCGCGGACCAGTCCTGCTGGCCGACGAACGGATACGTGACCGCCTCGACGTACCCGGCCGAGGCGACTGCCCTGCTCACCCGTCGGCGGAGCCGTTGCTGCTTGGTGAGGCCACGCCCGGCCGGAGCGGCCGGCAGCACGCTGGGGACCTTGTCGTACCCGATGATCCGCACGACCTCCTCGACCAGGTCGTAGGGGTCGGTGAGGTCGGGACGCCACGGGGGCGGGGTCGCCGTGATCTCTCCGTCGTTGCTCTTGACGTCGCAACCGACCGTTCGCAACGCCTCGA
Source organism: Nocardioidaceae bacterium (assembly GCA_030447805.1). Classification (GTDB taxonomy): domain Bacteria; phylum Actinomycetota; class Actinomycetes; order Propionibacteriales; family Nocardioidaceae; genus JAUJOE01. Next base: position 5,002 of record JAUJOE010000009.1, read on the forward strand.
CAGCGCTGTCGGCGCCGATGCCGAAGCCGGCAATCTCGGCCGGCAGCCGGCTGGAGATGGTGATCGGCGCGTGCGGGGTGGGCGAGCCGACGCTGGTGGCGGTCGAGGCGACCCGCCCGCCGCCGTACCTGACGAGCAGATCGGCGACCCGCCGGGCGGCGACGGGAGCGATCGTCGCGTCGACCCCCCGCTCGAACCGTTTGGCTGCCTCGCTGGGGAGCTTGTGCCGGCGTGCGCCGCGAGCGATGACCACCGGGTCGAAGGAGGCAGCCTCGATGACGATGTCGGTGGTCGAGTCGGTCATCTCGGTTGCCGCGCCGCCCATCACACCCGCCATCCCGATGGGGCCGGAGTCGTCGGTGATCAGCAGATCCTCGGGGTCCAGCGTGCGGGTCACCCCGTCGAGGGTCGTCAGCGTCTCACCGGTGCGGGCGCGGCGGACGGCGATCGGCCCGGTCAGAGCAGCCCTGTCGTAGCCGTGGATCGGGGTGCCGAGCTCGAGCATCACGTAGTTGGTCACGTCGACGGGCAAGGAGATGGGCCGCATCCCCGCAAGCTGGACCCGGCGGGCCAGTTCGGGCGGCGTCGGCGCGGTGGCGTCGAATCCGCTGACCTCGAGGGTGACGAACATGCCGCAGTCGGCGGGATCCTCAACGCTGACGGGGTAGCCGGCACCGGCCCGAGCGGCCGGGAACGTGCGCGCCGGGTCGGCGAAGTCAAGCCCGTACGCCGTGGCCGCCTCCCGGGCAACCCCGCGCACCGACAGCGCGTAGGCCCGGTCGGGGTTGATCTCGAACTCGATGACGTCGTCGCGCAGGTGCAGCGCGGACAACGCGTCGTCGCCCGGCTTGGCGAGGTCTTTGCCGAGGACCATGATGCCCCGGTGGTCGTCGCCGAGCCCGAGCTCGCGAGCCGAGCAGATCATGCCGTCGGAGATGTGGCCGTAGGTTCGCCGCGCGGTGATCCCGAAGCCCCCTGGGAGCACCGCACCGGGCAACGCCACCACCACCAGGTCACCGGCGGCGAAGTTGGCCGCCCCGCAGACGATGCCCCGCAGCTCCTCCTCGCCTACGTCGACCTGGCACCACCGCACGGTCTTACCGTTGGAATGCTGCTCGGAGTCGTAGGCCAGCACGCGACCGACCACGAGCGGTCCGACGATGTCGGCGCCCGGTGACTCGATCGCCTCCAGCTTCAGGCCGAGCAGAGTCAGCCGGTTGGCGAGGTCGGTGACCGGCAGGTCTGCCGGCAGGTCGACGTAGTCGCGTAGCCATGACACCGGGACGCGCATCACAGCTCCATTCCGAAGGCCAGCGTGAACCGGACGTCACCCTCGACCATGTCACGCATGTCGGCGACACCGTTTCTGACCATCAGGGTGCGCTCGATGCCCATGCCGAAAGCGAAGCCGGAGTACTCCTCGGGGTCGACGCCGCAGGCGATCAGCACCCGGGGGTTCACGACGCCGCAGCCCCCCCACTCGAGCCAGCCTTCGCCACGGCAGGTGCGACAGGACTCCACCTCGGGCGGCAGACCCCAGCAGACGAAGCAGATCAGGTCGACCTCCGCCGACGGCTCGGTGAACGGGAAGTACGACGGCCGGAACCGGGTGGTGATGCCGTCCCCGAACATGGCGCTCGCGAAGGTGTCCAGCGTGCCCTTCAGGTGCGCCATCGACAGCCCCTTGTCGACGGCGAGCCCCTCGACCTGGTGGAAGACGGGGGTGTGGGTCGCGTCGAGCTCGTCGGTGCGGTAGGTCCGGCCGGGGCAGACGACGTACACCGGGAGCTGGCGGCTGAGCAGACTGCGCGCCTGCACCGGGGAGGTGTGCGTGCGTAGCACCACTCCGGCGTCCTCAGGCTCCAAGAAGATGGTGTCCTGCATGCTGCGTGCCGGGTGGTCGGCCCCGAGGTTGAGAGCGTCGAAGTTGAGCCACTCCGCCTCGGCTTCCGGGCCCTCGGCGATCTCCCAGCCCATCGCGATGAACACGTCGCCGATCCGCTCCTGCAGCGTGGTCAGCGGGTGTCGCGCGCCGCGCGGGTCGCGGTCGTAGGGCAGTGTGACGTCGACGGATTCCTCTACCAGCATGCGCGCCTCGTGCTCGGCTTCGAGCTCGGTACGCCGGGCGGCCAACGCGGCGTTCACCGCGGCCCGCGCCTGCCCGATCCGCTGACCCGCTGCCTTGCGCGCGTGCGGCGGCAACGCCCCAATCTCGCGGTTGGCAAGGCTCAACGGGGCTCGGTCTCCCGTGGTGGCGAGCCGGGCTTCCTTGAGCTCGTCGAGGGTGGCAGTGCGGGAGATCGTCTCGAGCGCCGCGTCGCGCATCGCCGCCACCTCGTCCGGGTGCAGCGGAGTCACCTCGACCGGGTCGTAGCTGCTGTTGGGTCCAGACATGAGGAGTGGTGACTCCCCTTCCACGGTGGTATGGGCGACGTCGTTGGGCAGAGTCTAAGAAGCCGCGCCCCGCTGCGGCTAACGAGTTTGGCCGGGTGCGCCCGGGTTCGCTGACCGTTGCGCGCGCGCCGACGCGTAGAGGCACAGCGCTGCCGCCGTGGCGAGGTTGAGGCTTTCGGCGTGGCCGTAGATCGGCACCCGCACCACACGGTCGGCCAGGGCCAGCTCTTCGGCTGGCATACCCCACGCCTCGTTGCCGAACACCCAGGCCGTCGGCTTGGCCAGCAGTCCGCTGTCGGCGGCCTCGTCGAGGCTGAGCTCCCCGCTGCCGTCAGCGGCGAGCACCGACAGGCCGGACCCCTTGAGGGTCGCGACTGTCTCACTGACCACCGGAGCCGAGAGCACGGGCAGGTGGAAGAGCGAGCCGACGGTGGCGCGGACCACCTTGCTGTTGTAGGGGTCGACCGACGTACCGGCCAAGACGACAGCCGCGGCGCCAGCGGCGTCGGCGCAGCGGATCACCGCGCCAGCGTTCCCGGGATCCCGCACCGAAGCACACACCGCCACCAGCATCGGCGCCGCCGCGAGCACCGCGTCGATCTGATGCTCGAGGAAGCGGCAGACCGCGACAACCCCTTGCGGTGTCACGGTGTCGGTGAGCGTCGCGAGAGCGGCGTCGTCGACACAGCGCCAGGCCACACCGGTGGACGCACACGCTTCAACGAGGTCGCGGTGCCGGGTCGTGGCGTCGTACGTCGCGAACACCTCGACGACGCATCCTGGCAGCGCTAGCGCCTCGCGCAGCGCGTGCGGACCCTCGGCCAGGAACTGTCGCTCGGACAGCCGGGTTGCCCGCCGGGTGAGCCGACGAGCCGCCTTCACCC
>JAUJOE010000009.1:8379-57790 GCA_030447805.1 Nocardioidaceae bacterium
CCCTGGATGAACCGGTTGTACGTCATGCCGTTGGCGCGGGCGGCGGCGTTGATGCGCTGGATCCACAACCGACGGAACTCCCCCTTCCTCGCCCGGCGGTCACGGTAGCTGTAGCCGAGTGAGTGGGTGACCTGCTCCTTGGCCTTGCGGTACAGACGGGACCGTTGGCCGCGGTAACCCGCAGCCCGCTCGAGGGTCTCCCGGCGCTTCTTGTGGGCGTTGACCGCCCGCTTGACGCGTGCCACTGCTCATACTCCTAGTTCGTTTTCGAGGGATGCCGGCCGTTTGCGCGGCGGGCCAGCCGTTTGCGCGGCGCCGTCAGCGGCCGAGAAGCTTCTTGACCTTCTTGGCGTCGGCTGACGACACCTCGGTGATGCCGCTCATCCGACGGGTCATGGTGGAGGGCTTCTTCTCGAGGTTGTGGCGCAATCCGGTCTTCTGCCGCATGAGCTTGCCCGAACCGGTCACCTTCACGCGCTTGCTTGTGCCTGAGTGGCTCTTCATCTTCGGCATGGTGGGAATCTCTCGTCTGGTGGGGTTCGACTGGTCACATATCGGGGTCGAGGTCTTGGGCGCGCGCTCGCTCTTTCTTCGGTTCGGCGGCGGCTGCCTCTGACCTCTCGATGCGCACCGCTCGTTCGGCGTCGCGGTCCGCGGCCCGGTTTGCCGCGCGTTGGTCTCGTTCGGCCCGCACTTCCGCCTTGGCCTCGGACTTCTTCTTGTGTGGCCCGATCACCATGATCATGTTGCGGCCGTCTTGCTTGGGCGTCGACTCGACGTACCCCAGCTCCTCGACATCGCCGGCCAGCCGCTGCAGCAACCGGAAACCGATCTCGGGGCGATGCTGCTCACGGCCCCTGAACATGATGGTGATCTTGACCTTGTCACCCGCCTTCAGGAACCGCACGACGTGACCCTTCTTGGTCTCGTAGTCGTGCGCGTCGATCTTGGGGCGTAGCTTCATCTCCTTGATGACGGTGTTGGTCTGGTTGCGTCGAGTCTCGCGGGCCTTCTGGGCGTTCTCGTACTTGAACTTCCCGTAGTCCATCAGTTTGCAGACGGGGGGGCGAGCCATCGGCGCCACCTCGACCAGGTCGAGGTCGGACTCCTGAGCCAGCCGCAGCGCATCGTCGATGCGAACGATTCCGACCTGCTCACCGTTCGGCCCGACCAGGCGTACCTCGGGCACCCGGATGCGGTCGTTGACGCGGAGCTCTGTGGTGATGGGTCCTCCTGTTGTCGTCCTCTTGAGTACGGCTCGGAGGCGGTGGAACAAAAAATGGCCTCCGCGCCAGCGCGAAAGCCACTCACGGCACGCATCCGCATGCGCGCCGGACGAGACACGAAGTCTCGCGACCTGACCCGACGACGACGATTCGTCGATGCGGGTGGGAGGTGGCCTCCGCTTATATCCAGCTGTTCAACACCGACGCGGCGGGCGAGATTACCGACGTACGGCGATGAACAGGTTGGTCGGCGCCAAAGATAGCAGTACGGGCCGCCGATCGTCATGTTGACCGACTTGCGTTCTGTCAGCCGACTACTCTGCGAGGCCATGACCGACGTCGCCGAGGTCGTTGCGCTGACCCTCGGGGAGTCGCCTACGCTGGGCGGCTCGCGTCTGGTCTGCATCGACGGCCCGGCCGGCTCGGGGAAGACGACGCTGGCAATGGGGCTGCAGTCGAGTCTCGAGCGGCGCGGCCTCGTCGGCAGCACCTTGCACATGGATGACTTCTACGAGGGCTGGTCGGGGATCGACGCGAACAGTGAGCTCGAGCCGAGGGTCCTCGACCAGGTTCTGCGGCCGTTGGCGGCCGGTCAGCCGGGCCGTTGGCAGCGCTACGACTGGCACGCGCAACGGCTCGCCGAGTGGCACGACCTTCCGCCACCGGACGTACTGATCATCGAGGGGTGCGGTTCGGGCGCGCTCGCCTATGCGCCGTACATCACCGTGCTGGTCTGGGTCGAGGCGGACCGGGGCACCCGGATCGCTCGCGGCGTCGCACGGGACGGCGAGGCGGTGCTGCCGAAGTGGCTGCGCTGGATGGACGCAGAAGCTCGCCACTTCGCCGCCAACCGGACCCGCGAGCGTGCGGACGTCCGGCTCTGGACCGGCTGATCCGCCGGCGGTCAGTGCTCCGGCGGCTGGTAACCGGTCGGTGGATCACCGAGGTCGACGATCGCCGCAACGGGGCCGCCGCCTTCGGGGCCTTGGTGGGCCGCAGATACCGACACGAACACGGCAGGGTCGCCGGTGACGGCAGCGGCGACGCCGCCGACGCAGGCCTTGATCTGGCGGTGCCAGTGCACGTCGGAGTCGTCGAGCATGGCGTTTCTGCGACCGTGCACGGCTCCATCGGACGACGCCTCGCACTTGAGGAACACGTTGACCAGCCGGCCGTCAAGGTCGCTCCAGTGCGGCCGCTCGGGAAGCTCGAGCCCGGCGTCTCGGATTGCCGACCAGATGCCGTCTTGGTCGAGCGCGTCCCGCATGACCGAGTGCCCGACGCGGTAGCGACCACCCACTCCACGGGCGTTGCCGACGACGACCACCTGGGCCTGGTCGAGCTCCACGCCCGAGGAACAGGAGGCCACCGACGAGTACAGGTCGCGGCGGTGCATGACGTCCTCGTCGGTCGGCATGTCGATCTCGCCGAGAGCCACCGCGATGCCCAACGCCGTACACCCGTTGGACAGGTCCATCGACTGGTGCGTCTCTTCGGTCCACACCGTCTTGCCGCGCGCCTTGGCGTCGCGGATGGTGTGGATGGTCAGCAGCGGAGTCTTGGTCTGGACGTAGTGCACCTCGGCGGGGTCGTCGATGCCCGCCTGCTGCATCGCATCCTTCACCGCGGCGGCGACCTTCGACACCATCGTCACCCGGCCGATGTCCTCGGGGTAGAGCTGCTCGCTCATCGCGAACCCGACGGTGAGCCGGGGTTCCTCGGTCTGCTCGGCCGATTCGGCGCCCGTGGTGGCGAAGATCGTGGCGTGCGGGCTGATCACCCCGTCGGTGCCGCCGGACCAGACGATCGGCACCTGCTTGACGTCGGCGGCGGAGCGGCTGCCGGTCTCGACCAAGACCTCCCGAAAAGCCCGGTCGGCGATGATGCGGGTGTAGTCGTTAACTCCTCCGTTGCCTTCGGTCTTGCCGATGACGGCGATGACACGGTCGGCCTCGATGACGCCGGCCTCGATGAGGTCGGTGAGCCCGCTGGCGTCCGACACATGCTTGATCGGGACCTTGCGGACCTCAATCGGCTCTGGCATGGGCTGCTGTCCTTTCCGCGTCGGCTGACTTCGGGGGTACGACGATCGTGCCGGTCTCGCCGCGGACTCCAGGCACGATGTTGGTCAGACTGGTGATGACGCCAGGTTTGCCCGATGCCTCGACGAACCGGCAGATCGCCTCGACTTTCGGGCCCATCGAACCACGGGCGAAGTGGCCCTCCTCGACGTACTTGCGCATCGTGTCAACCGTTACCTCGGCGATTGGCTCTGCGTCGGGCTTGCCGTAGCGGAGGATGGCGGCGTCGACATCGGTCGCGATGAGGAGCCGGTCAGCGGCCACACAGCGGGCCAGCAGCGCCGCCCCGAGGTCCTTGTCGATGACTGCCTCGACGCCGTGGAGGGTGCCGTCGTCGCCGCGCGCGATCGGGATGCCCCCACCGCCGTTGGCGACCACCAGGTAGCCGCAGTCCGCCAGGGTGGCGACCACGCCCGCGTCCAAGATCTCCAGCGGCTGCGGAGATGCGACGAGCCGCCGCCACCCCTTCTCACCGCGCTCCTCGAACGTCTGGCCGTGCTCCATGAGCACCTCGGCGTCGGCTCGCGAGAGGTATCGCCCGATGGGCTTGGTGGGCTCGTCAAAGGCGGAGTCGTGGCGGTCAACCAGGGTGCGAGTGACGACAGCCGCCGTTGGCCGCTGCACGCCGCGAGAGACCAGCGCCCGCTCCAGGGCGTTGAGCAGGATGAACCCCAGCGTGCCCTGGGTCTGTGCTCCGCACCAGTCCAACGGCACCGGCGGCACGACATTGGCGGAGATCTCGTTCTTCACCAGGAGGTTGCCCACCTGCGGACCGTTGCCGTGGGTCAGTACGACGTCGGTTCCCTCGGCCACCAGGTCAGCGACACTGGCCATCGCCACCTCGGCTGCGGCGATCTGGTCCTCCGGGCGGGCGCTGCCGTCGGGTCCCGTCATGGCGTTGCCGCCGAGCGCAACCAGAACCCGCACCAACACCTCCAGAGGCTGCACGCTCACCGGGGCGGTCCCGGCGGCGATCTGCGCCTGACCATATCTTGGGGCGCAACGGCTGGAAGACTGGTGCCGTGCCGCTGGTGATATTCGACTGCGACGGAGTGCTGGTTGACAGCGAACGCCTGGTGGTCGACATCGACGTGCTCGCCGTCCGCGAGCTCGGCTGGGAGATCACCCGCGAGGAGGTCATCGAGCTGTTCGTCGGCAAGAGCGAGGCCGACATGCGCCGAGAGATCGAGGAGCGCATCGGCCGCGCGCTCTCCGCGGACTGGGACGCCGCCTGGCACGCCGAGTACCGCCGTGTTCTCGACGAGGAACTGCAGCCGGTGCCGGGTGTCGTCGACGCCGTCCGGGCGATTGCCGCCCGGGGTGTCGCCACCTGCGTGGCCTCCAGCGGGTCACACGAGAAGATGAGCCGCACGCTGGCCAAGGTCGGTCTCTGGGACTTCTTCGCCGGGCGCATCTTCAGCGCCGCCGACGTCGAGCACGGCAAACCCGCCCCCGACCTCTTCCTGCACGCCGCCGAACGGATGGGATTCCGTGCCGCCGACTGCGTGGTGGTCGAGGACAGCAGGTACGGCGTCTCAGCGGCCACGGCTGCTGGCATGGCGGTCGTCGGGTACGCCGGCGGGATCACCCCGCGTCATCACCTCGACGCTGCCGACCGCGTGATCACNAGGGAGCCGAGAGCGAGGCAGAGCTCCAGCAGCTCGTGGCCGCGGCTGCCCGGGATCTGTCGCAGTTGGACACCGCGGTGCTGGTCCTACGAACGGGTGGCCAACTGAGCGTTCGGCTCGCGGTCGGCGCGCTGGAAGCCTCACTCGGCCAGCTGGACCAGCAGAATCTCCAGCTGTTCCAGTCCTGGGTGCCAGCGGGCACCTCGTCGTACTCGGTCAACGATGCGTCCGGCCAAGTCTTCGTCGGCCATGAGCAGGTCAGGGAGGCGGGGGCCCAGACCGTGGTGGTCGTGCCGGTGGCGTCCTCGACCGAGGATCTCGGGCTGCTGATCGTCGCTGACACTGCAGCTGTGCTGCCTGAGCCGTCCACGGTGGAACTGTTAGAACTGCTGGCTGCGCTGACCGCCACGTCGCTGCGCACCGTCCGGGCGGTTGAGGAGTTGCGCCGACGTGCGTCGCGCGATCCGCTCACCGGCCTCGGACACGCCGGTGCCTTCCGTAGCGCGATGGACGAAGCGATGCACGCCGCTGACCGGGCAGGGCTGGCCGTAGCCGTGATGGACGTCGACAGGTTCAAGTCAGTCAACGACGACCGCGGTCACCAAGCCGGCGACGAGGTCCTGCAAGCGCTGGCCAAGAAGCTAACGGACGTCCTCCCGGAACCTGACTGCGTCTATCGCATCGGCGGTGACGAGTTTGCCGCCATCTTCCATGTCACCGAGGCCACAGACCCCGACGGCTTCGCCCAACTCCTCCTCGAGGCGGCGCGCATTGATGACGGCCGCAGCGTGTCGGTCGGCGTCGCCGTGGTAGCCGACGCAGAGTCGACGACCGATGTCGTCAGGCGGGCCGATCAGGCGTTGTACCAGGCAAAACGGGCCGGAAGGAACACCTACCGGGTATCCCGACCACCCGCCGCGGTCGGGCAGTGACCGAACCGCCCACCGAGGGCCATAGAGCTTGCGGCGCTGCAGTGTCAACAGCGCCGTACTGGGTGATCCGCCCTAGTAGCCCAGCAGAATCGGGGTCAGGTCTTCCTCGTCGAAGGCGGTGTGCCCTCCCTTTGTGCCATCGAACCGACTCCTCGCTCGAAGCTCGACGTGTTCGGCGTGCAGCGCTCGGCGCGGGATGGTCACCGAGGCGCTGCGGGCAGTCGGTCGGCTTGCCTGGAAGGTCCGGTCGGGGTGGGCGCTCGAAATGTGATGCAGACGGAAGATCAGGCCGCCGTCCTTGCCGCAGTCGAAGAGACCGACGATCTCGCGGTCGCCCAAGTCTCCATCAGTGGTCCTGTCGAACTCCCACAGTAGAACAGCCGAGTATGGCTCAACCTTGTCCCCTGGGTCCTGCAGAAAGTCGTGGAACAGACCGTTCTGGAGATAACTGCAGCGCCATTTCTCAGCGGTGCGGATGCGCAGCGTCGCCGTACCGTCGCCGTTCAGTTCGAACCGCTCATAGACGATGTCAAGCCGGTTGCCCACGTCGTCGGAGTCAGCAGCCGACACTGCCCGTTCCGCTCCCGACGCCTGTGCGGCTGCTGTTGCCCCTGCCGCGCCAACGGTCGCGAAGGTCACGAGCACGACTATCCATCGCTTCATCAAGCTCCCTTGCTTCTCCCTGCGCAACCACACCGTGGAGGCGGTCGTCCAAGGTGTATACGCAGGCACCGCTGGCAGCGTTCAGCGCCGTTTTAGGACATTGTCCAGTCGGGGGCCCTGGACGGAGGTGACTGGACGGCGTACCCCATCGGCCAATCTCGTAGGCTGAGCCGATGCCGCTGTCGATTCCTGGACCATCCGCGCTGATCGGCGTCGCCGGAAAGGGAGTCGACTCACTCGAGCGGGCCATCGCGCTGGTGCCGCGCCTGACCGTCATCGTCACTGAGGTCGAGGCGATCCTGACCCGAGTGCAGGCGGCGGTAGCCGGCATTGAGCTCACCCAAGAGCGCGCGCAGGATGTCCTCGAACGCACGGAAACCGTGGTCGAAGAGGCGGCCAGGCTGACCGGACAAGCGAGCGCGCTCATCGACCGGATGACACCACTGACAGACCAGCTCGCCCCGTTGGCCCAGGAGTTCGAGCCGACGCTTCGACAGCTCGAGCCCATGCTTCGACGCATCGCGGAGACCACTGACCCCGAGGAAGTGGCGGCCGTGGTGAGCGGGATTGACATGCTGCCCGAGGTGGTTGGCAAGTTCAGAGACGACATACTGCCGGTTCTCGACACTATGGGTACCGTGGCGCCCGACCTCCGCGATCTGCTCGACGTGTCGAGGGAGCTCAACGGGATGCTCGCCGGCCTACCCGGGTTGGGGCGCGTCAGGCGCAAGGTCGAGGAGCAGCAAGATCGCGAGGACGCTTACCGCGCTGACGAGGAACCGCCCTCCGCGCCTGACCGGGGCCAGACCTAGAGATCCGACGCCTAGTCCGCTATGGCGTGCTGAGCGTCGGATCCTTGCGCGAAGGATGCCGGGCGCGAGGGTGCTGGGCGCGCAGCGCGAAGAGCTCGCTCGGCGAGATCGGCATCGCAGTGATAGGGAACCCTTCGGCGTCCTCGATGGCGGACGCGATCGCCGCCGATCCTGGGATGACTCCCGCCTCCCCGGCTCCCTTCACCCCCAGGGGGTTGAGCGGTGACGGCGTCTCGAGGTGGTCGATCTCGATGTGCGGGACCTCGCTGGCGTACGGCATCAGGAAGTCCATGTAGGAGGCGTTGAGCAGCTGCCCGGCGTCGTCGTACTCCATCCGCTCGTACAGCGCTCCGGCCACTCCCTGGGCGACGCCGCCGTGGATCTGTCCCTCGACGATCATCGGGTTGATCACCGTGCCACAGTCGTGGACGACGCAGTAGCGCAAGATATTGATCTCGGCGGTCTCGGGGTCCGTCTCTACCACCACCGCGTGCATCCCGTTGGCGAACGTCGAGCCCACGGGCGAGTAGTAGTCGGTGCCCTCGAGTCCCGGCTGCTCCCCCTCGGGCACCGGCGGAGCGGTCGGGTCGACCGGACCGGCGAACTGCGTCGCGCGTGCCGCCCCGGCATCGAAGGCGTAGCGCAGCGGGTTCGACAGCACGGCGACGGAGCCGAGGTCGATCTCGGACCCAGGTGAGCCCTTGACGCGGATCTGACCGTCCACGATCTCGAGGTCGTCGACGGCCGCCTCCAGGGCGTTGGCGGCGATCTTCAGCGCCTTGGCCCGGACCTTGCGGGCGGTCAGCGCCACGGCGCTGCCGGACATCACCGCAGTGCGGGACGCGAAGGTCCCGACGGCGTACTTGAACCGGCGGGTGTCGCCGGTGGTGACCCGCACCCGCTCCATCTCGACGCCCAGCTCGTCCGCGACGATCTGGGCGAGCATCGTCTGGTGGCCCTGGCCTTGGCTGGTGAGGCCGGTCGAGACGACGACCGAGCCGTCTGTCTCCACCCGCAGGTGTCCTCCCTCGTACGGCCCCACGCCGGTCCCTTCGACGTAGCAGCCGAGGCCGATACCGACCCGGCGACCCTCGGCCCGTGCCGCGGCCCGAAAGCTGTCGAACTCGTCCCAGCCGACGAGCGCCTTCAGCTTGGCAAGCGATGCCGGGAAGTCTCCGGAGTCGTACACCAGCGGACGGCCGTCTTGAAACATCAGCCCGTGGTCGTACGGCATCTCTGCCGGCTGGATGAAGTTGCGCTCCCTGACCACCGCGCGGTCGATCCCGAGGTCGGCGGCGATGGCGTCCATGACGCGCTCCATCACGAAGCACCCTTGGGGGCGACCGGCGCCACGGTAGGGCGTCACGATGACGGTGTTCGTGTACATGCTCTGGAACTCGACCCGGTAGGCCCCTGGTTTGTAGGGCCCGAGGAGCTGGGTGGAGGTGATGATGGGCACGATCAGGCCGTACGGCGTGTACGCGCCGTTGTCGTGCCAAAAGCGCACCGACAGCCCGCACAGGCGACCGTCGTCGTCATAGCCGACCTCGACCTCGTGCAGCTGGCCCCGCTCGTGCGCCGAGGAGATGAAGTGCTCTCGGCGGTCCTCCACCCACTTCACCGGCTGACCCAGCCGCCGGGCTGCCCACGGCACCAAGATCTCCTCCGGCCATGGGTGCACGATCTTCACGCCGAACCCACCGCCGATGTCGGGCGTCACGACCTCGACCCGGTCGACCGGGATCGACAGCTTGGCGGCGATCGCCTGACGCACCGAGGTGGACGACTGGGTCGACGTGTGCACCAGCAAAGACTCGTCGTCGGCGTCCCAGCGTGCCAGCACACCCTTGCCCTCCATCGGCATCGACGCGCTGCGTTCGATCGACAGGGACAAGGTGGCCCGGTGGGCTGCGGCCGCGATCGCCGCGGCGGCATCGCCGACCTCCTGCACCATCGTGGCCGCGACGTTTCCCGGCACGTCGGCGTGCACCAGTGCGTCGCCGTCGCGCGAGGCGGCGAGGCCGACGACCGGGGGCAGTGGCTCGTACTCCACCTGGATGAGACCTACGACGTCCTCAGCGACGTAGCGGTCGCTCGCCACCACCATGGCGATCGCCTCGCCCACGTGGTTGACCTCCCCGTCGGCCAGCGGGTAGGGGGTGCGGCCTTGGTTCAGCGTCGGATGCGGGATGAGCAAAGGCAGCGGCTCACTCGTGCGGCCGTCGAGGTCGTCGTACGTGTAGATCGCGACGAGGCCATCGACGGCGAGCGCCGCCGAGACGTCGATGTCCACGATGCGCGCGTGCGCATGCGGGCTGCGAACGAATGCGACTGCCAGGGCGTCGTGCCCGAGGTCGTCGAGGTAGCGGCCGCGACCACTCAGCAGCCGGGGGTCCTCCACCCGGCGGATCCGCTGGCCGAACATCTTGGTCGTCACGAGGCTGCCCGCTCACGCCTGATGTCGGCGGCGCGCAGCACTGCCGCGACGATGTTCTGGTACCCCGTGCACCGGCACAGGTTGCCGCCGATGGCTTCTCGCGCCTCGTCCTCGGTGGGGTCGGGATTGTCCTCGAGGTACGCCGTGATGGTCGTGATGAACCCAGGAGTGCAGAAGCCGCACTGCAGCGCGTGGCAGTCCTGGAACGCCTGCTGGACGTGGCCGAGGCCGCCATCGGGCTCCAGACACCCCTCGGTCGTCGTGACGGACGCCCCGTCGACCGACACCGCGAACATCAGACAGGAGCGAGTCGGCCGGCCCTCCAAGAGCACCGTGCAGGCGCCGCAGACGCCGTGCTCGCAGCCGACGTGGGTGCCGGTGAGCCGCAGATCGTGACGCAGGGCATCAGACAGCAGCCGACGCGCCGGAACGCGTAGTCGGTGAGGCATGCCGTTGACGGTCAGCGTCACCTCGTGGAGCGCCTCGCCACTCGCGGGGTCAACGTGCGACGTCGTCATGCGGCCCGTCTCGCAACGGCGTCGTCTGTCGCCCGAACCAGCACCCGTTCGGTCAGCACCCGGCTGAGATGACGCCGGTAGTCGGCGGTGGCGTGGATGTCACCCTCGGGGTCGATGACCGCGTCCACGAGCGTCCTGCCGTCCTCCCAGTCCACCGCGTCGTACGCCGCGCCTCTGCAGGCGGCGGTGACGTCGACGAGCACCGGGGTGGCCCCCACGCTGATCAGGCACACCGCCGCGCTCGCCACTGCTGTCGCTGTCGAGGACGACGAGCGCTCCCACCCCGACGAGTCCGTAGTCGCCATGACGACGAGCGATCTCCAGCCAGGCCGACCCGGATCCGGCGGGCGGGTGCGGGAAACATGCGGACACAGCCACCTCGTCGGGCTCGAGCGCCGACTCGAGTGGTCCGACGAAGAAGGCTTCGGCGTCGATGCTGCGTCGGCCGCGTGCGGTGCTGACCACCTCGACGCTTCCGCCGAGCAGTCGCAGCACCGCCGGCATCTCGGCGGCGGGGTCGGCGTGCACCAGGCTTCCCACGGTAGTCCCCCGGTTGCGGATGGTGGCGTGCGCGACATGCTGGACGGCGCGACGCAGCAGCGGGTTGGCGTCATAGGCCGCCACGTTGCGCTCGAGGTCGCCGTGGCGGGTCAGCGCACCGATGCGAACCGCTGTGTCCGACACGTCGATGTCGGCCAGCCCGGTGACGTGGTTCAGGTCGACAAGCGCCGCCGGCGCTGCCAGCCGCATCGACATGATGGGGATCAGCGACTGTCCACCCGCCAAGATCTTGCCCTCCGTGGCCGCCAGCATCGACGCAGCCTCGTCGACGGTGCTGGGCCGGTGGTAGGCGAAGGGTGCCGGTTTCACGGCTGGCTGTCACCTTTCTGTCAGACCCGCTCAGGCGGGTCCGACGGGTCGCTCCTACGCTGGTCGGTGCCGGAGCCCGTCTCGTGCTCGTCAACCTTGTACATGTCGGGTTGACCTGTTGCAAGCATCGTCCCTGGGTCGCTCTCGCGCAGGTGCGAAGGCGCAATGGAACGGCACAGGTGGTAGAAGGCGATCACCACAATGGTGCCGAGGGAGATGCCGCTGAGGGTGAAGTCTTCGGAGACCAGCAGCTCGACGTTGCCGATCGCGATGACGATGCCGGCGGCCAGCGGAACCAGGTTGACCGGGTTGCCGAAGTCCACGCGGTTCTCGATCCAGATCTTCGCACCGAGCAGGCCGATCATGCCGTAGAGCACCACGGTGATGCCGCCGAGTACGCCGCCCGGGGTAGTCGCGACGAGCGCGCCGAACTTCGGTGACAGACCGAAGATGATTGCCACGACCGCGGCGACATAGTAGGCAGCGGTCGAGTAGACCCGGGTGGCAGCCATCACGCCGATGTTCTCGGCGTACGTGGTGGTGGGCGAGCCACCGACCGAGCTCGCCAGCGCGGTGCCGAACCCGTCGGCGGCAATGGCCCGGCCCATCACCGGGTTGAGGTCGCGACGCGTCATCGCACCGACCGCCTTGACGTGCCCGGTGTTCTCTGCGATCAGCGCTATCACCGCGGGCAGGACGAGCAGTGTGAAGGTGAGCGAAAAGCTGGGCCCGTGCCAGCCCACCACGCCGGCGGCGCTGTCGGTATGAGGGGGGAAACCGATCCAGTCAGCGGCTCTGACACTGTCCCAGCTGACACGGTCGTGCGCGAACGCCGTAGCGACGCAGTAGGGCCCTTCGGCTTCGCAGGGGTTTCCGTTCGCGTCGAGCAGGTTCTGGCCGGGCAGGACAGACGTGATGGGGCCGCCAACCTTGTCGATGATGACCGACACGACGTAACCGAAGATCAGGCCCAGGAAGATTGCTATCCGTCCGAGAAAGCCCCTGATGCCGACGGCCACCAGGATGACGAACGCCATCGTGGCGAGCGCAACCCACTGGTCCTGCGGCCAGTAGATGTCGGCCACGACAGGCGCCAGGTTGAAGCCGATCAACATGACTACGGCACCGGTGACGGCCGGCGGCAGGACGGCGTTGAGCACGCGGGGGCCGGCGAAATGAATGAGCACTCCCACGAGGAGCAGGACGACGCCGGCAACCAGGATCGCGCCGGTGACATCGGCAGAGTCGCCACCTTGGGCGCGGATGGCGGCCACGCCACCGACGAAGGACGCGCTGGTCCCGAGATAGCTTGGCACCTTTCCCTGCACGATGAGCAGGAAGCAGATGGTGGCGATGCCGCTCATCATGATCGCCAGCTGGGCGTTGAGTCCCATGATCAGCGGGAAGACGAACGTGGCGCCGAACATCGCGACCACGTGCTGGGCGCCGAGTCCGAGAGTGCGTCCCCATGACAGCCGCTCGTCCGGTGCGACAGATTCCCCGGGGGGCGGCGTGTTGCCGTCGTGGACGACCTTCCAACCGATGGCCATGGCGACTCCCAACGTNACGTGCTGTGACGGGACGGGCGACTAATGGCCGGCGGGGGTATGCGACCCTGGTTTGGGCTTTGTCAACCGGGGCTTGTGGCGCGCCTTGGGGGTGGGTGTGCACCTGGGGCCGGGGGAGGGCATGCTGGTGGGGCAGTGGGTGGGTTTTGGCCCCCGGCCTGGGGGTGCCGTCGCCCACCCGGCCGTCGACGACCACCGCCTCGACGTCGGCCCGTGCGAGGAAGCCGGTCAGCGGCCGGTAGGCGCCCGCAAGGAGCAGCTCGACGTCGGCCAGCTCGCGGTGGTCGGGCACCCAGGTCGGCTCGCCGTGCGACCGCGCGAGCTGTGAGGTCGCGGCGTCCACTCCGTGGCCTCCTCACGTGACGTCCGCTGTCGATCCAGCGCCCGTCAGTGTGGCACCCCGCCGCCAACCCTCGGCCGTGGATCGCGAAGAGAACCGGACGGTGGACAGCCCGCCCGCGATGGCATGAGCGCGCCGCCAACCGCCACCCCCTCTAGAGCGCCGTGGCGTCCGCGGCCCGACGTCGACGGGTCAGGGACGGCGCCGGGCGATCAGGCCACCGACGAGCGCACCCAACAGCCCCACCGCCGCGCCGAAGACCGCACCGGCGACGAAGTCGCGGCTGGACAGCCCGGCGGCGCCCACGGCCGCGGGCCGGGTGAACACCGCGGGCGTCCGCCCGCCGTCAGAGGACCCACCGCCCTGCCCGGCACGCCCGCCGGCCGTGCCGTCCGCCTGGGCGGGCGCGGCGGCTGTCCCGTCCCGCTCGGCAGGCGTGGCGGCCGTCCCGCCGTTGAGCGCCTGGTCGACCGCGGCGAAGAACTCCCCCGCGGTCTTCTTCGCCACGCCGGTGAGCATCCGCTGCCCGACTCCCCCGATCATCCCGCCGACCACGGCGTCCGCGTCGTAGCTCAGTACCGTCGTGGCGTCGCCGTCACCCGGTTCCAGGCGCACCGACACCTCGGCCGAGACGGTGCCCGGCCCGCCCGCACCGGTGGCCTTCAGGACGAACGAGTGCGGCTCGTGCTGCTCGGTCAGCCGCACCTCACCGGCGTACCGGCCCTTGATCGAGGCCACCCCCGCGGTGACCGTCATCCGGTAGGCGTCCCGGTCGATCTCTTCCAGCCGTTCGCAGCCGGGGATGGTACGCACCAGCACGGCCGGGTCCTGCAGCGCCGCCCAGACCTTCCCGACCGGGGCGTGCAGCGTGGCGGTGCCTGAGACCTTCATCGTGCGCTGCCCTCCGGGGTGTGCTTTCGGGGTACGGACGCCGACCGGTCGTCCGGCGGTGACCCTCCAACGCGCTGAAAGCTCCCACCATCACGTGCGGATGCGTTGGTGGGAGCTTTCAGCGCACGAGGGTCCGACCCGACCGGCGCGGCGGCGAAGAGCTCGCTCGGCGAGATCGGCATCGTGGTGATCGGGAACCCTTCGGCGTCCTCGATGGCGGACGCGATCGCCGCCGATCCTGGGATGACGCCGGCCTCCCCGGCGCCCTTGACGCCGAGGGGGTTCAGCGGCGAGGGCGTCTGGAGGTGGTCGATCTCGATGGAGGGCACCTCGCTGGCGTAAGGCATCAAGAAGTCCATGAACGACGCGTTGACGAGCTGGCCGGACGCGTCGTACTCCATCCGTTCGTACAGCGCGCCGCCGACGCCCTGCGCCACTCCCCGTGCACCTGGCCCTCGACGATCATCGGGTTGATCACCGTGCCGCAGTCGTGCACCACGCAGTACCGCAGAATCTTGATCTCAGCGGTCTCGGGATCGGTCTCCACGATCACCGCGTGCATGCCGTTGGCGAACGTCGACTGGGTCGGCGAGTAGTAGTCGGTGCCCTCCAGCCCCGGCTCGTCGCCAGGGTCGACCGGCGGCTTGGTCGGATCGGCGCGGCCAGCGAACTGCGTCGCTCGACGCGCCGCGTCGTCGAACGCGTAGCGCAACGGGTTCGACAGTACGGCGACCGTGCTGAGGTCGATCTGCGCGCTCGGGCTGCCCTTCACCTGCACCCGCCCGTCGACGATCTCCAGGTCGTCCACCGAGGCCTCCAGGGCGTCGGCCGCGATCCGCAGCGCCTTGGCTCGCACCTTGCGGGCGGTGAGCGCCACCGCGCTCCCCGACATGACCGCCGTACGTGAGGCGAACGTGCCGACGGCGTACTTGAACCGGCGGGTGTCGCCCGTCGTCACCCGGACCCGATCGACCGGCACGCCCAGCTCGTCGCCGACGATCTGCGCGAGCATCGTCTGGTGCCCCTGGCCCTGGGTGGTGAGTCCGGTCGACACGACGACGGTGCCGTCGGTCTCGACCCGAACGTGCCCACCCTCGTACGGCCCGACGCCGGTCCCCTCGACGTAGCAGGCCAGCCCGATGCCGACCCGACGGCCCTCGCGGCGGGCGGCGTCGCGCTGGGCGACGAACTCGTCCCACCCGACCAGCGACTTGAGCATGGCCATCGACGCGGGAAGTCACCGGAGTCGTAGATCAGCGGTCGGCCGTCTTGGAAGATCAACCCGTGGTCGTACGGCATCTCGTCGGGCTGGATGAAGTTCCGCTCCCGCACCACCGCCCGGTCGAGGTCGAGGTCACGGGCGATGTAGTCCATCACCCGCTCCATCACGAAGCAGCCCTGCGGCCGCCCGGCGCCGCGGTACGGCGTCACGATCACCGTGTTGGTGTAGAGGCTGTGGAACTCGACCCGGTAGGCCCGCGGCTTGTAGGGGCCCAGCAGCTGCGTCGAGGTGATGATCGGCACGATCAGCCCGTACGGCGTGTACGCGCCGTTGTCGTGCCAGAACTCCACCGACAGGCCCAGCAGCACGCCGTCCTCGTCGTACCCGAACTCGACCTCGTGCAGCTGTCCGCGCTCGTGCGCCGAGGAGATGAAGTGCTCGCGTCGGTCCTCGACCCACTTGACCGGGGCGCTGAGCCGGATCGCCGCCCACGGCACCAGCACCTCCTCCGGCCACGGGTGCATGATCTTGACGCCGAACCCGCCGCCGACGTCGGGGGTCACCACCTCGACCCGGTCGACGGGCAGCGACAGCTTGGCGGCGATCGCCTGGCGGACGCTCGTCGACGTCTGCGTCGACGTGTTGACGAGCAGCGACTTGTCGTCGTCGTCCCAGCGCGCGTGCACGCCCTTGCCCTCCATCGGCATCGAGGCGCTGCGCTCGATCGACAGCTGCAGGCGCGCCCGCAGGGGGGCCGCGGCGATGGTGGCGGCGGCGTCACCGGTCTCCTGCATGTACGTGGCCGCGACGTTGCCGGGTACGTCCTCGTGCACCAGGTCGACCGCTTCGCGGGCGGCCTCGACGCCGACGACCGGCGGCAGCGAAGTCGTAGCTCACCTCGATCAGACCGGCGGCGTCCTCAGCGACGTACCGGTCGGAGGCCACCACCATCGCGATCGCCTCGCCGACGTGGTTGACCTCGCCGTTCGCCAGCGGGTACGGCGTCCGCCCGTGGGTGAGCGTCGGGTGCGGGATCAGCAGCGGCAGCGGTTCGGCCATGCGGCCGTCGAGGTCGTCGTACGTGTAGATCGCGACCAGCCCGTCGACGTCGAGGGCCGCGGTGACGTCGATGTCGGTGATGCGTGCGTGCGCGTGCGGGCTGCGGACGAACGCCACCGCAAGCGCGTCGTGGCCGAGGTCGTCGAGGTAGCGGCCCTGGCCGCTCACCAGGCGCGGGTCCTCGACGCGGGGGACCCGCTGCCCGAACAGCTTCGTCGTCATGCTGGGCTGCCCTTGCTCGCCCTGGAGCGCTGGATCTGTGCGCTGGATCTGCGCGGCTCGCAGTACCGCCGCCACGATGTTCTGGTAGCCGGTGCAGCGGCACAGGTTGCCGCCGATCGCCTCCCGGGCCTCGTCCTCGGTCGGGTCGGGGTTGGTCTCCAGGAAGGCGGTGATCGTGGTGATGAAGCCGGGAGTGCAGAAGCCGCACTGCAGCGCGTGACAGTCCCGGAACGCCTGCTGCACCGGGCCGAGCTCCCCGGTGGCTGTGGTGCAGCCCTCGGTGGTGGTGATCTCGGCGCCGTCGGCTGAGACGGCGAACATCAGGCACGACCGCATCGGCTGGCCGTCCACCAGCACGGTGCACGCGCCGCAGACGCCGTGCTCGCACCCGACATGGGTGCCGGTCAGCCGGGCGTCGTGCCGGATGGCGTCCGACAACAGCCGGCGGGCCGGCACGCTGAGCCTGTCGCGGGGTGCCGTTGATGTCAGCGTGATGTCGTGCGGCGCCTCGGTCACGCCGCCTCACGCCTCCTTGGCGGCCGCGTCGTCGAGCGCCTGCTGCAGCGCGCGCGCCGAGAGCACGCGGGCGAGGTGTTCGCGGTACTGCGCGCTGGCGTGGATGTCACCCTCCGGCTCGATCGCCGCGGCGATGGCGTCCTGCGCTGCTTGCCAGTCGACCCGGTCGTACGGCGCCCCGGCGCACGTCTCGGTCACGTCGACGACCACCGGCGTCAGGCCGACGCTGATCAGGGCGACGCGCGCGGACTCGACCGCGCCGTCGACGAGGCGGACCAGCGCGCCGACCCCCACCATGGCGTAGTCGCCGTGCCGGCGGGCAAGCTCGACCCAGCTCGACCCGGTGCCGGCCGGCGGGGTGGGAAGGTCGCCGCCACGGCCAGGTCGTCGGACTGCAGCGCCGACTCCAGCGGACCGACGAAGAAGTCCGCCGCCGCGATCGTGCGCTCCCCCGCCGTCTCGCCGACGACGTCGACCGACCCGTCGAGCAGCGTCAGCACCGCGGGCATCTCACGCGGCTGGGTCAGCGTGCACGAGGCTGCCGACCGTGGTGCCGCGGTTGCGGATCGTCGGGTGAGCGACCTGGCTGAGCGCTCGGCGCAACAGCGGGTTCGCGGCGTACGCCGCCTCGTGCTGCTCGAGCTGCCGGTGCCGCACCAGCGCGCCGATCCGCACCCGCCCGTCCGTGACCTCGATGTCGGAGAGGCCGGGCAGCCGGTTGATGTCGACGAGCGCCACCGGGGCGGCCAGGCGCATCGACATGATCGGCACGAGGCTCTGCCCGCCGGCGAGCACCTTCCCGCCGGTAGCGGCAAGCGTCTGCACCGCCTCCGCGACAGACCCCGGCCGGTGGTAGTCGAAGGGTGCTGGCTTCACGGGCGGGTCTGCTGCGGCCTTCCCTGGTTCAGACGGAGCCGTGCCCTTCGCCGACGTGCCTCGCCGACGGCCATCATGTCCCACGTCGTCACCGCGTGTCTGCCCGTGGTCGGCGTGCCCACCCTGGGCGCCGTACTGCTCGTCGGCCTCCTCATGCACCCCGGGCTCCCCCACCGCGATCAAGGTGCCGGGGTCGGGGTCACGCAGGTGTGTTGGAGCGACGGCCCGCGACAGGTGGTAGAACACCAAGACCACGATCGTGCCGAGCGCGATGCCACCGAGCGTGAAGTCGTCGGTGACCGCTAGCTCGGTGTCGCCGATGGCGATCACGATGCCCGCGCCCAGCGGGACCAGGTTGATCGGGTTCCCGAAGTCCACTCCGTTCTCGCGCCAGATCTTCGCGCCGAGCAGGCCGATCATGCCGTAGAGGATGACCGTGATGCCGCCCAGCACCCCGCCGGGAGTCGCCGACACGAGGGCGCCGAACTTGGGCGAGAGTCCGAACAGAATGGCCACGACCGCCGCCACGTAGTATGCGGCCGTCGAGTAGACGCGGGTCGCTGCCATCACGCCGATGTTCTCGGCGTACGTCGTCGTCGGCGACCCGCCGACCGAGGTGGCGATCACGGTGCCGACGCCGTCGGCGCCGATGGCCCGCCCCATCACCGGGTCGAGGTCTCTGTTGGTCATCTCCGCCACAGCCTTCACGTGGCCGGTGTTCTCGGCGACCAGCGCAATCACCGCTGGGAGGACGAGCAGGACGAAGGCGATGGAGAAGCTGGGAGCGTGCCACCCGACAGCGTCGAGGTTCCCCTCCAGGGTCTGGTTGCCGACCAGGCCACCAGGGGTGTGCGTCGGGAAGCCGACCCAGTTGGCCGCCTCGACGTTGTCCCAGTTGACGCGGTAGTGCGTCGTGACCTCGTCGGCGGCGGGGTCCAACGAGGTGATCTGGCCGAAGACGGTGTCGAAGATCCAGGACAGGATGTATCCGAAGATGAGCCCGAGGAAGATGGCGATACGACCGATGAAACCTCTGGCGCCGACGGCAACCAGGATGACGAATGCCATGGTGATCAGCGCCACCCACTGGTCCTGCGGCCAGTAGATGTCCGCGACGACGGGGGCGAGGTTGAATCCGATCAGCATGACGACCGCACCGGTGACCGCTGGCGGCAGCACGGCATGCAGCACGCGCGGCCCGGCGAAGTGAATGAGCAGGCCGACGAGCGCCAGCACCACACCCGCCACCAGGATCGCCCCGGTGACGTCGTCGGGGCCACCCTGTTGGCTGTAGATAGCGGTGGCACCGCCCACGAAGGACGCGCTGGTGCCGAGGTAGCTCGGCACCTTGCCCTGCACGATCAGCAGGAAGCAGATGGTGGCGATGCCGCTCATCATGATGGCGAGCTGCGGACTCAGCCCCATGATGACGGGGAACACGAACGTCGCGCCGAACATCGCTACCACATGCTGCGCGCCTAGCCCGGCCGTCCTGCCCCACGACAGTCGCTCGTCGGGTGCGACGGCTTCTCCCGGCGGCGGCGTCTTGCCCTCGTGTACGACTGTCCACCCAACTGCCATGCCGACTCCCAGTGGTCAAAAGGTGTGTGACGGGCGTCACCGGACACCACGATGCCGGAACGCTATTGGTTCGCGCGCGCGGCGCGCAGCGTTAACTCTGCCGAACGAAACCCCCGCCTTGTCGACGAACCTTGCTAAACCGTGGGTGGACAACGGCTAGTTGGGGCGCGAGCCTCTCCGGTGGACGACGTACACTCCGCCGAGTCCAGCGAGGGCGATGACTGCCAGGACACCGCTCACTGCCTGCTCCCTATCGTCGTCAGCCTGGAGCAGACCCAGCACCGACAACAAGGCGCACGGCTGTAGGAGGTAACCAAGAACCACGTTGGCGTCCCCTGGTTCCCGGCGATTTCGTGACGCCGATGAAGTCAAAGAACCGTCTGGTTCTGCCGCGCCCTCGGTCAACGGTTCCTCATCTGCATGACCCGCAGCGCGAGCGAAAGGTCCAGCTGGAGGTCGGGGTCAGCGGTGAAGGGTCCGACGATCCGCTCGAGCTTGCCGATCCGGTAGCGCAGCGTGTTGTAGTGGAAGTGCAGCCGGCGAGACGTCTCCGCCACGTTGAGGTTGGTGTCGAGCAGCACCCGCAGCGTCGCGCGCATGTCGGCAGCCTCGGGGTCGGTCTCGGAGGCGAGCTCACCCAGCACCTCGGTGACGAAGTTCCCGAGCTCGGCTGAGTCCTCGATCAAGCTGAGCAGCCGGAATGCCCCGAGGTCGTCGAAGTGGGCCACGGCAGATGGCCCCTGCAACTGGCGGCCAACGTGGACGGAGCGGCGCGCCTGCTCGTAACCGCCGGCGATCCCCGCCGGGTCGGAGATGACCCGGCTGACTCCAGTGGCGAAGGCGCGGCGTCCACCACCACCGTCGCCCGAGACCGCGCGCACCAGCGTCTCTACGGCAACGCGCGCCGCATTGCCGTCGGGTACGCCGACGAGCGCCACGACCTCAGCGGCGAACCCCACCACGGGCGCCGCCTTGTCGAAGCGCCCCACCACCTGCACCCAGGCGTTGGCGAACCGGTCCTGGGCCGCCCGGGCGTCCCTGCGGGAGACGTCGGAGAGCTCTGCTGGGTCCAGCGCCGCCACGACAACGACCAGCGGCCGCGCGATGTCCCAGCCGAGTGAGTCGAAGTGCTCGACCACCGCAAGCGCCGAGCCTGCCCGGTCAAGCAGCACGTCGCGGACGAAGTCGCCGCGGTACTTGGCTTCCACCGCCTGTACGGCGACCGCCTTGGTGATCGCAAGCGCGGCGACCGTTGCCGCTCGCTCCAGCACGTGCATGTCGCCGTGTCGCAACGACTGACCCGCTCGTACGACGACAAGCCGCCCGTGGTCGGACTTGCCGGCCAGGACGGGAACCACGGCGATGGCGGAGTCCGCCACCTGATGCACCCCGGGCGCGAACCGCTCGGAGCGGAACCGGCCGGAGTCCATGAACAGGTCGCGCTGCTCGAAGACCGCCTCGATCCCGTCGTCGCCCCGGAAGGTGAGCAGTCGGCCGTCCGGGGTGGTGACGAACGTGAGCCCACCGATCAGGTCGTGCAGCTCGTTGACCAGCTCGTCGAGGCCGCCCCCGTCGAGCACCACGCCGACCAGCGCCCGGTGCACGAGCTCACTGCGCTCGAGGATCGTCGACTGGCGGTTGAGCACGTCGCTCAGCACGGCATTCAGGAGGTCGTCGAAAGCCACCTCATCGGGCAGCAGCAAGACCGGCAGGTCGCGCCTGTCCGCCTCGGCGAGCATGTCTGCAGGCAGCTGATCGAGGTAGCGCCGCAGCTTGACCGCCAGCGCCGCCACTCCGACCTCGTCGAGGTCCGCCACCAACGCAGCGAGACCCTGGGGAACCTCGCGCAACGGGTAACCGGTGGTCAGCAGCAGCTCATCCGGCTTGACCCACGGCATGATGTCGGGCACTTCCATGATGTTCACGCGGTCGACGACCCGGTCCAGGCCGGCGGAGCCGGCGACGACCTCCACCCCAGCGAACGCGGGCAATGTCAACAGATCGGCCACCCGCACTGCGGAGTCGTCGGGCAGGGCAGCAGCATCTGACAACTCAGGGCGAGTTCTCGCCGCATCGTTGGCACAATTGCCCATGCCTGCGACGCTAGCGCACCGATTAGCGTCGCTGCCGTGCCAGGTGTCCACCCGGTGTCGGCGATGGTCGCTAGCTCGCTGTGCGCCACGATTCTCGACGGACCGCCACAACCCCTGTGGGTAGCGCACCGCAGCATGGCGGCGTGTCAGCTGGCTGACGCCGAGGGCATCGTCCGCGCCTGCGCCGTCACTCCGGCCGGCATTCGGCTGCCCCACGCCGTCGTGCTACCAGCGCTGCCGGCTGAGCCGCAGTTGACAGCCGGCTCGGGCCGCCTGCGCTGGGGCACCCACAGCTACCCGGTCGCGCGCTGGTGGAGACCAGCGCGGCCACAGCTGCCCGCGCTGCTGCCCCACCTGCGCGGCCGCTCGCTCGACATCGTGGTGCACCGCTGGCTCGGCAGGGTGGGCGCCGGCCCCGGCCTCACGCCGTACGCCGACGACGTGCTCTGCGGCATGCTGGTCGCCCTGCGCGCAGCCGGGCACTGCCATGCGGAGCGGTGGTCAGCCGCCGTGCTGGCTACCCCGCTCGAGCGGCACACGACAGCAACCTCAGCGGCTCTGTTGCGGCTGGCGGCCGACGGCTGGTGCATCGGCCCGGTTGCGGACTACCTCACTGCGGTCGCCACCGGGTCGGGCGTGCAAACAGCAGAACGAGTACTGCGGCAGGTCGGCCACTCCTCCGGGCGCGGTCTGCTAGCCGGCATCACCGCCGTCGTCGGCGACCGAGCACTGGGCGCGGCAGCGTGAGCCAGGTCATCGAGGTCCGCAAAGGCACCTACCACGACTCCGTCACGCTCATGCAGCTCAGCCAGGAGCTCAACGCCAGACCAGACGTGACCACCGCTTTGGTGGCGATGGCCACCGAGCTGAACTTGTCGATGCTGGACGACATGGGCTTCGACCGACCGGTCGAGGCGACCCCCAACGACCTCGTCGTAGCCCTTGACGTGGCCGACGACGCGGCAGCCAAGGCGGCCCTCGACGCGCTCGGTGAGCTGATGCAGCGTCAGCCGGCGCGGGCCAGCGGCCTTGGCGACCAGAGGCTTCCGGCGCCCCCGACCGTGGCCGCTGCAGCTCGCCGCGCCCAGTCGTCCCTGGCGCTGGTCAGCACGCCCGGTCGGGTGGCTGCCCTGGACGCCGCCGATGCGTTGACGTCCGGGCTAGACGTGATGATCTTCAGCGACAACGTGCCGGTCTCGCACGAGATAGCGCTGAAGGACATGGCCGCGACGATGGGGCGGCTGGTGATGGGTCCCGACTGCGGCACCGCGGTCGTCGACGGGATCGGGCTCGGCTTTGCCAACGTGGTGAGACCGGGACCGGTCGGCGTGGTCGCCGCGTCGGGCACCGGTGCCCAGCAGCTGCTCGCGCTGCTCGACGGGGCGGACGTTGGGGTGACCCACTGCCTCGGCGTGGGTGGCCGCGACCTGTCCAGCGACGTACGCGGACGGTCGACGCTGGCAGCGCTCGACCGGCTCGCCGCCGACGACACCGTCACCACGATCGTCGTGGTGTCCAAACCCCCGGCACCTGAGGTCGTTGACGTGGTGTCCCGGCACGCTGGCTCGCTGGGCAAACCGGTGATCCTCGGCTTCCTCGCAGCGGAGCGCCCGGACCTCACCGCAACCGCCGCCGAGGTGGTCGACGCGGTGGGCGCGAGATGGGAGGACCCGCGTCGGTGGGGAGCCGACCGCTCACCGACGGCGCCACCCGATCCGACTGGGAGCCGCTATCTGCGGGGGCTGTTCGCGGGTGGCACCTTGTGCGATGAGGCGATGCTGATCGCTGCGGAGTCGCTCGGGACGCTGTCGTCCAACATCCCGCTGGCGGGTCACCGCCACCTCGGTGCCGACCTCGCCTCGAACGGGCACACCTTCATCGACTTCGGCGACGACCAGCTCACCGTCGGCCGCCCGCACCCGATGATCGACCCGTCGCTGCGGCTGGAGCGGCTGGAGCGGGAGCTCGACGACTCTGAATGCGCAGTCGTCCTGCTCGATGTGGTGCTCGGGTACGCCGCGCACGCCGACCCCGCGACCGACCTGGCCGCCGTGATCGGCGCCAGCGACACGCCGGTCGTTGTCTCCCTGATCGGAACCCGGGACGACCCGCAGGGGCTCGAACCCACGGCTGCCCGGCTGGCGGAGGCCGGAGCCGTCGTGCACGCCTCGAACGCCGCGGCGGCAAGAGAGGCCGTCAGCCTTGTCAGCGGTGGGCGGCCGGCATGACGGCGCCCACGGGCGGTGACCTCGGCCGTCGTCACCGCTGGTGCTGCTCTGTTCGCCGAGGAGCTGGCCCGGCAAGGCGTCGCGACAGTCGACGTCGACTGGAGACCGCCGGTCAGCGGCACCGAGGACGCGCTCGCCACGGTGATGCTCGACCCTCGTCGGGTCACCGCCAACCAGGAGGCGCTGGCCCGGATGCTGTCGGCGCGAGCCCAGCTGACCGACGTACGCCCCGCCGCAGAGGTCCTCGACCTGCAGCCCGGCCAGTTCCTGCACGCCGGGCCGCCGATCGAATGGGAGCGCGCCTCCGGGCCGCTGCGCGGGGCGCTGATCGGCGCGACGGTGTTCGAGGGGCTGGCCGACGACCCCGAGGCGGCCGAGCGGCTGCTCGCCCGCGGCTCACTGAGCTGGGAGCCCTGCCACTCGCGGGGAGCGGTCGGTCCGATGGCGGGCGTCGTCTCGCCGTCGATGTGGATGCTCGAGCTGTACGACGACGTGCACGACAGGTACTCCTGGTGCTCGCTCAACGAGGGTCTGGGGAAGGTGCTGCGCTACGGCGCGTACTCGGCCGAGGTCATCGACCGGCTGCGCTGGATGACCGACGTACTGGGGCCGGCGCTGCAGGCTGCGACGCGGGCCCGGGGGCCCATCGACGTGGTGGCGATCATCGCGCAGATGATCCAGATGGGCGACGAGGGGCACAACCGCAACCGGGCCGGCACGTTGATGCTGCTCAAGGAGTGGCTGCCCGACCTGATCGCCGCCGACCTGGGACGGGCGGACCTTGCCGAGGTGGTCGGTTCGTCTCCGGCAACGACCACTTCTTCCTCAACGTGGCGATGCCCGCCTGCAAGCTCATCACCCGCGCGGCCAGCGGCATCCCCGGGTCCACCGTCGTCACCACGATGGCCCGCAACGGCACCGACTTCGGCATCCAGGTGTCGGGCACCGGTGAAGAGTGGTACGTCGGTCCAGCCCAGCTCGCCGACGGGCTCTACCTCGGCGGCTTCGGCCCCGACGACGCCAACCCCGACATCGGCGACTCGGCGATTGCCGAGACCGCCGGCATCGGTGGCTTCGCGATGGCGACCGCCCCGGCCATCGTCCGGTTCGTCGGGGGACCGTGCCCGACGCGTTGCGGACGACAGCCCGGATGTACGACCTGTGCGTCGGCGAGAACCCCGCCTGGGCCATCCCGGTCCTGGAGTTTCGCGGTACGCCGACCGGTATCGACGTCACGTCGGTGCTCCGGACCGGTCAGCTCCCGCAGATCAACACCGGTATGGCCGGCCGGGTGGCCGGCACCGGACAGGTCGGGGCTGGTCTCGTCACGCCCACCGATGGAGTGCTTCACCGCCGCGATCGCCGGCCTCGCCACCGCCGCCTGCCCCCTCCCGACTTGTCAGCGCGAGTTGAGCGTGAAGATGTCCTCTGGACCCTGACAAGTCCGTACCTTGTTGGGGGTTGGGGCCGGGGCGGGTGCGGTGGTCGAGGACGGCGGCCAGCTCGCGTACCGACCGCGACGCCAGGTCCTTGTCGGCGCTCTGGATGGCGATGACCGACGCGGTCGACCCGTCGGCCAGGTCCAGCAGTGCCCACGGCCGGTGCGGTCCCAACGAGACGCGCACCACCTCGGCCCACTCGTACCGGTGCACTCGGTAGCCGTTGACGACGGTGAGACCGGCGTCGTCGGCGCGCGCGCTCGTGCGGTACACGCCGTACAAGCCGGCGAGGACGACGGCGAAGAAGCCGACCAGGGTGACCCGTTGAGAGAAGGAGAAGCTGGCACGCACCTCGTCGGACAGCAGCAGCCACAGTCCTGCCATGGCGGCCACCAGCGTCGCAGCCGCCAACGCAGCGGCGATGCGCGCACCTTTCGGCCGGTAGAGCCGGGGCAGGTCGACCGGTGCAGGCATGGGACCGCCTCAGAGCCGGCAGGCGTGGATGTTCGTCACCAAGATGCCGCGCGCCCCGAGGTCGTACAGCTCGTCCATCACCCGGTGGGCGTCGTCGTGCGGCACCATCGCGCGCACCGCCACCCAGCCCTCGCGGTGCAGCGGCGACACCGTGGGCGACTCGATCCCCGGCGTGAGGACGCACGCGGTCTCCACCTGCTCGACGCGGATGTCGTAGTCCATCATCACGTACGCCCGCGCGACCAAGACGCCCTGCAGGCGCCGGATGAAGACAGCAAACCCCGCGTTGTCAGGTGCCCCGTTGCGGGTGACCAGGACCGCCTCCGAGGTCAGCAGGGGGTCCCCGAAGGTCTCCAGCCCAGCCTGCCGCAGCGTGTTACCCGTCGAGACCACGTCGGCGATGGCGTCGGCGACACCCAGCCGCACCGCCGTCTCCACCGCTCCGTCGAGGCGGGTCACCTGTGCGCTGATTGCTTGGGCTTTGAAGTAGTCCTCGACGATCGCGGAGTACGCCGTGGCGACCCGTCGCCCGTCGAGCTCCTCCGGAGACGAGAACCGGCCGACGGGTGCGGCGAGCCAGAACACGGACTGGCCGAACCCGAGCGTCAACCGCTCGGTCACCGGCGCGCGCGAGTCAAGCACCAGGTCGCGCCCGGTGAGGCCGACGTCGAGCGTGCCCTCACCGACGTACACCGCGATGTCCCGAGGCCGCAGGTAGAAGAACTCGACACCGTTTGCTGGGTCGGCGATCACCAGGTCGCGCTCATCCCGGCGCTGTCGGTAGCCGGCTTCGCGGAGTATCTCAGCGGCCGGGCCGGCGAGAGAGCCCTTGTTGGGTACGGCGACTCTCAGCATGACCGGGACCTGTTCTCCGCGGTTGTCACAGCGGACCGCGTCACAGGTGTGCGTACACGTCGTCGAGGCTGAGTCCGCAGGCCAGCATCATCACCTGGGCGTGGTACAGCAACTGGCTCAGCTCCTGCGCGGCGCGCTCCTTCGACTCGTGCTCGGCGGCCATCCACGCCTCTGCGGCCTCCTCGACGAGTTTCTTGCCGATCCCGTGCACCCCGGTTTCGAGGGCGGCGACCGTGGCGGAACCGGTCGAGCCAGCGGCGGCCTTGCCACTGAGCTCGGCGAAGAGCTCGTCGAAGGTCTTCATCGCGGCCAGCCTATGCCTGGCGCACGTTCGCCAAAGTGAG
The DNA here is from genome assembly GCA_030447805.1 of Nocardioidaceae bacterium. Lineage (GTDB taxonomy): Bacteria > Actinomycetota > Actinomycetes > Propionibacteriales > Nocardioidaceae > JAUJOE01. The sequence continues at coordinate 35,255 of JAUJOE010000009.1, forward strand.
GGCGGTCTTGAGAGCCGCGTGCGCGGTGTCGTATCCCTTGTCTTCCTCTGCTCCGTCGAGGCCGGCCCGGTCACGCGCCTGTTGCTCGTCGTCACACGTCAACACCCCGAAGCCGACCGGGACACCGGTGTCGAGCGCGACCCTCGTGAGGCCGTCCGTGACCGCCGTACAGACGTAGTCGAAGTGCGGGGTACCACCGCGTACGACGACACCGAGCGCTACCACCGCATCGAAAGACTGCGTGGCCAACGCTTGGGCGACGATCGGCAGCTCAAAGCTGCCGGACACCCTGACGACCGTGACGGACTCGACGTGCGCGTCGGCAAGAGCCCGCCTGGCCCCTGAGATGAGGCCAGCCATCACGTCCTCGTGCCACTCCGCCGCGACGACCGCCACGCGCAGCTGGCTGGCATCAAGAGGTGTTACAGCCGCCCGGCCGGCTCCGCTCATGTCAGCTGCCGTTCGTCAGCGGTTGTATGTAACCGCGGTCGAGGTCGAGGTGCTGCAGTTGATGACCCATCCGGTCACGCTTGGTGGCGAGGTAGTGCCGGTTGTCATCGTGGGGGTTGACCGGAACCGGGATCCGTTCGGACACGGAGATGCCGTAGCCCTCGAGAGCGATGCACTTGGCCGGGTTGTTCGTGAGCAGCTTGACCGACCCGACACCGAGATCGTGCAGGATCTGCGCACCAGTTCCGTAGTCACGGGCGTCCGCGGGGAGCCATAGGTCGAGGTTGGCGTCGACCGTGTCGCGGCCGCTGTCTTGCAACGTGTAAGCCCGCAACTTGTCGAGCAGACCGATACCCCGGCCCTCGTGCCCTCGAAGGTAGACCAGAACGCCTCGCCCTTCGGCGCTGATTGCGTCGAGCGCTGACCTTAACTGGTGTCCGCAGTCGCACCGCCGGGAGCCGAGCACATCGCCGGTGAGACACTCAGAGTGCAGCCGTAGCAGCACGTCGCGCTCGCCGCTGATGTCACCAGCGACAAGCGCGATGTGCTGAGACTCGTCGACGTCGCGATAGCCCAGCGCCTGGAACGTGCCGAACTCCGTGGGCAGCCGGGCCTCGGCGACGCGCTGGACCTGTCGCTCGTACCGCCGCCGGTATCGGATGAGCTCAGCGATCGAGATCAGTGTCAGCCCGTGTTCATCACTGAACTCCCGCAGCTGCGCGCCTCGCGTCATCGTGCCGTCGTCGTTGACGACCTCAGCTATCACGCCGGCTGGTGGATGACCGGCCAACCGGGCCAGATCGACCGCCGCCTCGGTGTGCCCCCGGCGCACGAGCACTCCCCCGTCTTGGTAGCGCAACGGGAAGACATGGCCGGGCTGGGCGATCTCGGCCGGCTGCGTCTCCTCGTCGACGAGCGTGCGGATGGTGTGAGCCCGGTCGGCTGCGGAGATCCCGGTGCTGATCCCGTCGCGGGCGTCGACAGAGACGGTGTACGCCGTGCGCATCCGCTCGCGGTTGTGCGCCGTCATGAGCGGTATCCCGAGCCGGTCCAGCGCCGCACCCTCCATCGGCACGCACACCACTCCGCTCGAGTGTCGGATCGTGAACGCCACCAACTGCGGAGTCGCCATGCTGGCCCCGAAGACGATGTCCCCTTCGTTCTCCCGGTCCTCGTCGTCGACGACGATCACTGCCCGGCCGGCCCGGATGTCGTCGACCGCCCGCTCCACGGCGTCTAGGTCCTGGGTCATCAAACCCCCGCCATCTCTGTCATCGGGTCCGCGAGCGGCTCGTCCCTGGCGATCCGCCGCCAGGTGACGAAGCCGTAGAGCACCAGCACGCCGTAAATCGCGTAGAGCAGGGCCGATGGGTAGAGCTCGAAGTAGATCAGTTCCGGCACCCCAACGATGTCGACGGCGATCCAGCACAGCCAGAAGTCGACCCAGCCCCGGGCCATGGCGTACGTCGCGAGGACCGACCCGACGAAGATCCAGGCGTCGGCAAGGAAGTACCAGGTGGGGGCTGGCCAGACCGCGCCGATGGCACGGAACACCAAGAACAGCACCAGGACACCCGCCACAGACGCGGCTAGATAGCCGAGCCGCTCGCGACCGGTCGCCCACCGCGGCACCACAGCTGCCTTCTCACCAGGCCCTCTGGAGGCGCGGGTCTGCCGCCACCTGTGCCAGCCGTAGACGCTGACCGCGATGAAGAAGATCTGCCGCCCGGCCTGGCCGAGTAGCGGGATCGTTTGTCCGTTGTCTCCAGTAGCGGTTGCGATGAAAACGGTGAAGAGCAAGACGTTGCCGACGATTCCGACCGGCCAGGCCCACACCCGTCGGCGCAAGCCGCCGATCGCGGAGGCAAAACCGAAGGCGTTCCCGATAATCTCGCGCCAGCTGATCTCGTGCCCGCTGATGGTGAGGTGGGCTTCGTAGAGGGTCTCAAAGATGCTCACGCCTGCTCCTTGGGATCGTTGGTGAGGTGCGCATGTTGGTGGCCGCCTATTCCGGCTGGAGCTTCAAGCAACCGCTCGACATACTTAGCGATCACATCGACTTCAAGGTTGACCAGATCACCAGGCTGTTTGCGACCGAGGGTGGTGACGGCCAGGGTGGTGGGGATGAGGCCGACGCTGAACGTCGGATCGGTGCCGTCCTTGAGGCCGCTCACGGTGAGCGACACACCGTCGACGGTGATCGAGCCTTTAAGCGCGACATAACGGGCTAGCTCTACCGGCAGAGCGATCGTCACGATGTCCCAGTGCTCACTGGGTTGGCGGGTGACGATCGTGCCGGTGCCGTCGACGTGACCTTGCACGATGTGGCCCCCCAGCCGAGCGTCGGCCGTCACGGCGCGTTCGAGGTTGACGTGGCTGCCTGGTGCGAGCGCTCCCAGCGAGGTCTTGTCGAGGCTCTCCTGCATGACGTCCACAGTGAACGAGTCGTCCCCCAGCTCGACCACCGTCAGGCAGCAGCCGTTGACCGCGATTGAGTCGCCGTGGGCAGTATCGCTCACCGCAGTGGGGCCCCACACGGTGAGCCGCACTGCGTCCCCCCTCGGTTCGAGCGCGACGACCCGACCGAGTTCCTCGACAATCCCCGTGAACATCAGTTGATCCTTTTCAAGCCAAGTCGGACGTCGGCGCCGAGCCGAGCGACTTCGCACATCTCAAAGCGCATGGCGTTGTCCACGGTGGTGATTCCGAGGTCGGCGATGGCGGCGCGGCCAGCTCCGAGCAACGCCGGTGCCACATAGGCGACCACCTCGTCGACCAGACCGGCGGCCAGGAACGCCGCCGCGAGCGTGGGGCCGCCTTCGAGCCAGACGTGTTGGCAGCCACGCCCGTACAAGGTGGCGAGCGCGTCGCCAAGGTCATGAGTGGTGAGGAGGACCGCTGGGGCGACGTCGTCGAGTACGTTCGCGTGGGGAGGGATCGGTCGCAACCCCATCACGGCGCGGAGAGGCTGGCGGTCGGCGGGTGCTGGGACGCCGTCTGCGTTGCGGACGGTCAGCTGCGGGTTGTCAGCGAGGACGGTCCCCGTGCCGACGAGGACCGCGTGGCACTGCTGCCGGCGGTCATGGACGTCTGCCCTCGCCTCTGGTCCGGTAAGCCACATCGACGACCCGTCCGCGGCGGCAGACCGACCGTCGAGCGTTGTGGCGAACTTCCAGGTAACGAACGGCCGCTTGCGGGTGGCCGCGACGGACCAGGCGGGGTTTGTAGCGCCCGCCTCGTCAGCGAGGACTCCCCTTCCACATCGATCCCGGCAGAGCGAAGCGCGGCGGCTCCGCCGCGAGCGCGTGGCGTGTCGTCGGCCTGCGCGTACACGACTCGGCGGACTCCCGCCTCGATCAGCTCTAGGACGCAGGGGCCGGTGCGACCGGTGTGGTTACAGGGTTCAAGGGTCACCACGGCCGTGCAGCCCCGAGCCGCGGGTCCCGCTTGACTGAGCGCGTCAACCTCGGCGTGGGCGCTGCCGATGCCGCGGTGATAGCCCTCGGCCAGGGTGACCTCAGCTGGCCCGAGCAGTACCGCACCGACACGGGGGTTGGGACCAAGGGGCACGCCGGGGTGCGGGACAGGCCGATGGCGCGACGCATCGCCGCTGTCTCGCCCTGGCTGGCCATGTGTCGGCCTCTCGTCCGGCTCGCGGACCACGGGGCCGTCGACGACGTACGTTAGATGCCGCCTCAGCATTCTGCTCGGCAGCGGTCTGGGGCTGTCACCCCTGACCGTCGACAGCGAGGGGCTGCGAGGCGACGACCACGACGCCGGCGTGCATCCTCCCATCCGGACTTTCACCGTCGGTCCGGAGTTTCACCGGCTCAACCGACCGCTGGCTGCGGCCGGGTCGCGGACTGTTACCGCCGGTTCGGAATTACACCGACCCCGGAGCACGCGAGTGTTGTCACTCGTCGCCAGCCATTCTGCCAGACGCTTGAGGTGGGAACATCGTGACGCGGGACACTGCCGCACGAGCGGGAGAAGCCGCCGCAGGCTTCCGCGTTGCGCGAGCCGCAGGCAGCCCGACGATTTGGCGCGTTAAACATGTCGATTCGGCCGTTAGGCATGCATAGCGCGCCAAACCGTAGCCGACTGGGACTCCCGCTGCGTTGGGTGCCGCCCGGCACCGTTGGCGTCCTGGCGGCCCGGCACCCCTGGCGGCTGGCCCGCGCACCAGCCGGGCTTCGGCGTGCCGTCGAGCAGCGGCGTCCGCCAGCTTGCGCAAGGTGGCGACCATCGCGTCGGGGTCGTCGGCGCCGAAGACCGCCGAGCCGGCCACGAACACGTCGGCTCCCGCGTCGGCGCACCGCTCGATGGTGTCCGCTGACACTCCCCCGTCGACCTGCAGCCACACGTCGGCCCCTGACGCGCCGATCAGGTCACGGGCACGGCGGATCTTGGGCAGGCACACGTCGAGGAACTGCTGGCCGCCGAAGCCGGGCTCGACCGTCATGATCAGGAGCATGTCGAGCTCGGGCAACAGGTCGGCGTACGGCTCCACCGGGGTGGCCGGCTTGAGCGCCATCCCAGCCCTGGCGCCCTGCACGCGCAGCTCGCGGGCCAGCCGCACCGGTGCAGCGCACGCCTCGACATGGAACGTCACGCTGGCGGCACCCGCCTCGACGTACGCCGGCGCCCAGCGGTCGGGGTCGTCGATCATCAGGTGGCAGTCCAGCGGGCGGGACGCCACGCCGGCCAACGCCTCGACGACCGGCAGCCCGATCGTCAGGTTGGGAACGAAGTGGTTGTCCATGACGTCGACGTGCAGCCAGTCCGCCCCTCGACCGACCGCACGGCGGCCTCCAGGTTGGCGAAGTCGGCCGACAGCAGGCTCGGGGCGATCTGGACAGCCATTGCCCGGTGAGCCTAGTCGCCTGACGCCGAGCCGGCGACGCGACGCAGCAGCGAGACGAACATCGCGTCGGTGCCGTGCCGGTGCGGCCACAGCTGCACCGAGGGCCCCGGCCCGAGGTCGGGTACGTCGGGCAGCAGCGCTCGAGCGTCCTCCTCACGTACGTCGGTGCGCTGGGCCAGCACCGCGTCGACGACGCCGCGGGTCTCGGCCCGGTGCGGCGAGCAGGTTGCGTAGGCGACCACCCCTCCTGGGCGTACGGCGCTCAGCGCGCTGGCCAGCAGCGCCGTCTGCAGCGGAACGAGACCGTCCAGGTCGTCGGGTCGGTGCCGCCACCGCGACTCCGGGCGCCGCCGCAACGCGCCGAGGCCGCTGCAGGGGGCGTCGACGAGCACCCGGTCGAAGGTTTCCGGCGCCCACGCGGGCTGGGTGCCGTCAGCGGCCACGACCGGCGGCGTCGGGGAGTAGGCGCGCAGCGCCTGGCGCACCAGCCTGGCGCGGTGCAGCTGCCGGTCAGCGGCCACCACCACCGCACCGCGCTCGGCGGCCAGGCCGGTCAGCAACGCCGCCTTGCCGCCGGGTCCGGCGCACATGTCGAGCCAGCGGCGATCCCGGCCGGCCACCTCCGCCCGCGCGAGCACCAGCGCCGTAAGCTGCGAGCCCTCGTCCTGCACGCCGGCCCGCGCGCTGCGCACCTGCGGGATAGCACCGGGGTCTCCGCCGTCGAGCTGCACGGCGTACGGCGACCACCGCCCCCGCCGCCCGCCGTACGCCAGCAGCTCCTCGACCGTGCAGAGCCCGGGCCGCACCACCAGCGAAACCGCTGGGGCGACGTTGTCGGCGGCCAACGCCGCCTCGGTCTCCTCGACCGTCTGCAGCGTGTCGAGGAATGCCTGCACGACCCAGCGGGGATGGGAGTGCCGAACCGCCAGGTGGCCCACCGGGTCGGCTGCCCGGTCGGGCGCCACCTGGCTGACCCAGTCGGCGAAGGACTGCTCACCCACCCGGCGCAGGACGGCGTTGACCAGCCGCACCGGCCGCTCTCCGACAGCGGACCGCACCAGCTCAACGGTCGTCGTCACCGCGGCGTGCGGCGAGACCCGCATGCTCAGCAGCTGATGGCAGCCCAATCTCAGCGCGGTCAGCACGGCGGGCTGCACAGCCTGCACGCCGCCGCTGACGCACACGTCGAGGACGGCGTCGTAGCCGCCCTGCATCCGCGTGGTGCCGCTGGCCAGCTCGGTGGCGAACGCGGCGTCTCGCCCGGTCACTTCCCGCTCCGTCAGCAGCCGGGCAGGACGAGGTTGAGGTAGGCGTCTTGGCTGTCCACGGCGCGCAGTGCGTCGTACGCCACCTGCCGGGCCGGGTCGAGGACGGCGCGCGCCCTCGCCCGCCGCGCCACCGGTGACGTCACGTGCCCAGCGCTGCGGCACGCTGCGCACGCCGCGAGCCCAGTCAGCAGCCGGCATGCGCGGCTTGCCCTGCGGTTGCACGTCGCCCAGCTCGACCGGATGCGTGCCGGTGCCGACAAGGACGGCGGTCCTGCTGGTCGCCAGCTCACCGGGCGCGAGCGGCGCATCGGCCGGGCGCAGGGACACGGGGCCGAGCTTGAGCCGCGCACCGTCGACCACGGTCCAGGCTCCGGGCGCGGGCGTGCAGCCGCGGATGAGCCGGTCGACGGCGAAGGCCGGTTCACTCCACCGCACCTGCGCCTCCTCGACGCTGAGCTTCGGCGCGAACGAGACGCCGTCGGCTGGCTGCGGGCGTGCTTCCAGCGAGCCGTCCTCGATCCCGTCGAGCGTGGCGACGAGCAGTCCGGCGCCGTGCTCGGCCAGCCGGTCCAGCAGGGTGCCGGCGGTGTCGTCCGGCCGGATCGTCTCGGTGCAGAGGCCGTACGTCGGCCCAGCGTCCAGCTCCTTGACGATGCGGAAGGTGGTGGCCCCGGTCACCTCGTCGCCCGCGATGAGCGCGCGCTGGACGGGAGCCGCGCCTCGCCACGCGGGCAGCACCGAGAAGTGCAGGTTGACCCACCCGTGCGGCGGGATGTCGAGCGCCGACTGCGGCAGCAGGGCGCCGTACGCCACCACAGGGCAGCAGTCGGGGTTGAGCGCACGGAGCTCCGCCTGGAACTCGGGGTCCTTCGGGGACGCCGGTTTGAGCAACCGGCAGCCCGTGCTCGGCCGCCACGTCGGCCACCGCAGAAGCGGACATCTTGCGGCCGCGGCCACGGGGGCGTCGGGGCGGGTGAGCGCGCCGACCACCTCATGTCGGCTGGCCAGCAGCGCGCGCAGCGAGGGCACGGCGGCCGCTGGGGTGCCGGCGAAGACCACTCGCACGGCTAGCGAGCACGCCCCAGCAGCGGGTGTGGTGACGCCTTGACCAGCGGTGCGGACAAGCCGCTCCACTCGGCCTCGCGGATCGCCCGCATCGCCGCCTTGCGGGTCTGTGCGTCGAGGCGGTCGACAAACAGGACGCCGTCGAGGTGGTCGGTCTCGTGCTGCAGGCACCGGGCGAGGGTGTCGGTGCCTTCGATCACCACCGGCTCGCCGTACATGTCGAAGCCGCGGGCCACGGTGCCGTACGCGCGGGTGCAGTCGAAGGTGAGCCCGGGGATGGACAGGCACCCCTCGTCGCCGGTCTGGGTCTCGTCGGTGAGCGTCAGCTGGGGGTTGACGAGGTGACCGACGACGCCGTCGACGGCATAGGTGAACACCCGCAGACCCACGCCGATCTGCGGCGCCGCGAGGCCGGCGCCGGGGGCGGCGATCATGGTGTCGGTGAGGTCGGCGACGAGCGTGCGCAGCTCACGGTCGAAGTCAACGACGGGCTCCGCCGGTGTGCGCAGCACCGGATCGCCGAACAACCGGATGTCACGCACCGACAACGTCGAGCTCCTGGCATGAGACGGCAGCTTGCATGGAGTCAGTCTAGTGGCGGCCTACACGAGCTCTGCTGGGTCGACTTGCACCCGAACCGGCGGCAGCTTGCGGCTGCTGCGAGTGGCCTGTAGGTGTTGCAGTGCTCGGGTGAGCGCTCTGCCGCGGTCACTGGGTGTGCGTACGACGAGGCGGACCGCCTCGCGGCCGATATCGACCGGTCCCAACACCTCGGCCCGCGGTGGCAGCGTCAACTGCCCGAGCGCCTCGGTCATCACCTCAGCCGGCGCGGTGATCGTCGCCACCCGCGCGGCCGGCGGCAGGTGAGCCGACCGCCGGTCGGCCAGCTCACGGGTGGCGAAGCCAGCCGGATCCCACCTGACCAACGCCTGCAGCGCTGGCGCTGACGGTTCCCCGACCGCGATGACCCGACCACCGTCACCACCAGGTCGTACCAGCGCCGCCGCGTTGAACCAGCGCCGCAGTGCCTCCTCCGCCGCGCCGAAGTCGGGGCGGGTCAGCGTCAGCCAGGTGTCGAGGAGGACCGCGGCGGCGTAGCCGTCGGGGGATGCTCGCGGCTCGGCGCCGGGGGTGGCCACCACGATGGCGGGCTGCGGGTCGACCGTGTCGAGCACGCGGTCGCCCCCGAGGTCAGCACGGTCGTCTGGGGAAAGCTGCGGCCCCACTCCTGCGCCGTACGCAACGAACCAACCACCGGAGCACGAAGAGCAGCGCCACCACAATGTCGACACGCCCAGCCGGTCGCGGCCTGCGTGCACCACCGGCACTGCGGCGGGCCGCTGGCGGTGACGGTGGCCAGCGGCCCGGAGCAGCGCGCGCAGCGGGCCGGCTGCCGGCACGCCGCACACGCCAACGCCGGCTGGTAGCCGTAGCGGGGGCGTGCACCAGCACCGGCCCCGTCTCCAGGGCCGTCCTGACGACCTCGAACACCCGCCGAGGCATCCGGGCCACCTCCGCAGCCGAATCACGTTCGAGCTCGCGGTCGTCTTCGCCGGCGATGTGCACCTGCGGTGCGGTCGCTCGAGCCTGCTCGCGCGGCGCCGGGACAACGCCACCGCCCAACCGGACTCGACGAGGAGCTGGCTCTCGACCGACCGGCTGTGCCCGCAAAGCAGGACCGCTGTCTGCTGCAGATGAGCGCGGGAGGTGAGCACCTCTCGCGCGTGCGGGTACGGCGCGTGCAGCTCGGCGAACAGGTCGTCACCGTCGTCCCACATCGCGACCAGCCCCAGGTCGTGCACCGGTGCGAACGCTGCGGCCCGGGTGCCGACGGCGATCTGGGCGTGGCCCCGCAGCAGCGCCAGGAACGCGCGGCAACGCGCCGCCGGCCCCAGGTCGGCGGTCAACACGACGTGGGCGCCCGGACCGAGCAGCGCCGTCAGGGCCGCATCGACCCGGGCCACGTCTCGGGCGTCGGGAAGGCAGACGATGCTGCCGCGTCCGGCGACCCGGGTCGCCGCCGCCGCGGCGGCCAGGCGGGCGGGCCAGTCGGCACCGGCTGGCGCGGTCCACACCGCGCGGGGCGACTGGCCTGACGCAAGTCGGTGGAGGAAGGGCTGGCCCGCCTGGGGTCGGCCGCCCAGGGCTCGGTCAGCGTCTGGAGGGGTACGTCGAGCGGAGCCGCGGGAGCCGCCGGCATCTCCGCCTCGACTCGGGCGTGCCGGGGCGGGACGGCGAGCCGGAGCACGTCGGCCAGGGTGCCGGCGTACCGGTCGGCGACCACGCGGGCGAGGGCAGCCACGTCCGGTGAGAGCGACGGCTTCGGCCGACACCACCCGGCGTAACGCCGCCAACGGTCCGGCGTGCTCGGTGTGCGCTCGACCCGGTCGAGGAGGAACCCGTCGACGTCGCGCCCGCTGAACCGCACCTTGACGCGGCACCCCGGCACCGCCTGCTCCGCCATGGTTTCGTCGCACCAGGATAGTCGAACGGCCGGTCGAGGTGGGCCAACGGGAGGTCGACGGCGATCTTCGCCACCGGCAGCTTCGCGGCCGGTGCTGACACCGGCTTCGGGCGCTTGGTGCGGACCTGGCGCTTGAGCAGCGCCAGTTGCTCATCGACAAGCCCGACCATCGTGGCGGGCGGGTCGCCGCTCGAGCAGGGCCATCGTCCACCCAGTAGGCGCCGTTCTGGCCGTCCAAGACCACCCACTTGTCCGTCGATCGATACGTGTCCCACGCCGATGTGGTGGTTGGCCTGCTCGTGTGCGCTGCCGGTCCAGTCATAGCTCGACAGTAACGACGGCTGCCGACAGTTCTGCTGCTCCCACCGGCCGACTGCCTGGTTCAGTGGACCTGGATGGCTGAGCCTGGGAGAGACGGCGGCGGATCCGGCCACGGTAGTCGGTGACCTCGCCGCAAGCGGCAACCTCGTGCTTGCCAAGGCGGTGCTCGAGGCATGGTCCACCCAGCTTGGACAACGGAAAGTGCCGCTTCTTGTCTTTTGTGCGGCGCTTCGGCGAGACGGCGTACTGTAACCGGTGGTCGACGCTCTGCGAAATGCGTTCAAGCAAGCGGAGGCGTTGGGCTCCTCGGCGCGCCGCAGGTCGATGCAAGGCGCGCTGAGGATAGTCCTCGGCCTGTACTAGTCAGTCGGAGACGGCGGACTGCAGCGCGTCGACCCGGTCGGTGCGTTCCCAGGTGAACTCCGGCAGCTCGCGCCGAAGTGTCCGTACGCCGCGGTCCGGGCGTAGATCGGACGCAACAGGTCGAGGTCGCGGATGATCGCCGCCGGCCGCAGGTCGAACACCTTGAGCACAGCCGCCCGGATGGCATCGACAGGCACCTTCTCGGTGCCGAAGCACTCGACGTAGAACCCGACCGGGTGCGCCTTGCCGATCGCGTAGGCGATCTGCACCTCGCAGCGGCGGGCCAACCCAGCCGCGACGACGTTCTTGGCCACCCACCGCATCGCGTACGCCCCCGAGCGGTCGACCTTGGACGGGTCCTTGCCGCTGAAGGCGCCGCCACCGTGGCGGGCCATGCCGCCGTACGTGTCGATGATGATCTTGCGGCCGGTCAGGCCCGCGTCGCCCATCGGCCCACCGATCTCGAACCGCCCGGTGGGGTTGACGAACAGCCGGTAGTCGCTCGAGCCGATCTCGAACCCGCCGAGCACCTCGTCGACGACGTGCTTCTTGACCTCGGGGACGAGCTGCCGCTCCAGGTCGACGTCGCCCGCGTGCTGGCTCGACACCACAACCGTCTCAACGCTCACCGGCCGCTCACCGTCGTACCTGATCGTCACCTGGGTCTTGCCGTCGGGCCGCAGGTAAGGGAGCGTCTCGTCCTTGCGCACCTGCGCCAGCCGCTGGGCCAGCTGGTGGGCGATCGTGATCGGCATCGGCATCAGTTGCGGCGTCTCGTCGCACGCGTAGCCGAACATCAGGCCCTGGTCCCCGGCCCCCTGTCGGTCCAGCGGATCGGTGGACCCGGTGCGTTCCTCGACAGCGTCGTCGACGCCTCGGGCGATGTCGGGCGACTGCTCGTTGATGCACACCTGCACCCCACACGACTGGCCGTCGAAGCCCTTGCTCGCCGAGTCGTACCCGATGTCCAGCACCCGGCGCCGGACAATCTCGTCGATCGGTGCGTACGCATCCGTGGTGACCTCGCCTGCCACCACCACGAGTCCCGTGGTCACCAGCGTCTCAACGGCAACCCGGCTGCTGGGGTCGTCGGTAAGCAGCGCGTCGAGGATGGCGTCGCTGATCTGGTCCGCGATCTTGTCGGGGTGGCCCTCGGTGACCGACTCGGACGTGAACAAACGACCTGACAACGCACTCTCCTGTCCCATTGGCACTGAGTATCTCAGGACTCGGCGTCCCAGCACTGCAGGACACAGTCCCAGACCACGTGTGCGAGGGCCGCCTTGGGGCTCCGGTCGACGCGTACCTCGCCGCCGCCGCGGCGCAGAATCACCGCCTCGTTGTCGTCGGCGCCGAAGACGGCGCCGCCCGACACGTCGTTCACCACCAGCAGGTCGCAGCCCTTGCGGGCCAGCTTCTCCCTGGCGTGCTCCAGCACGGTGGCCTCGTCGTCGCCGGTCTCGGCGGCGAAGCCAACCAGCACGCGCCGACGGGAGCCACCCGCCGTACCGGAGGAGGAGCCCAGTTCGGCCAAGATGTCGGGGTTCTCGGTCAGCTCGACGGTGGTCAACTGCGTTTCTGTGCGCTTCTTGATCTTGTACTGCGACCGGCTGAGTGGCCGGAAGTCCGCTGGCGCCGCGGCCATCACCACGGCATCGGCACTTCGTGCCGCGGCGTGTACGGCGTCGCGCAGCTCGGTCGTCGACTCCACCCGCACGACCTTGACCCCCGCAGGATCGGGCATCGTCACGTTCGCGGCGACCAGCGTCACGTCGGCGCCCCGCGCGGCGGCGGTGCGAGCGAGTGCATAGCCCTGCTTGCCCGACGACCGGTTGCCGAGGTAGCGCACCGGGTCGAGGAACTCACGAGTGCCGCCAGCGGACACGACGACGCTGCGTCCGGCAAGGTCTGTGTGCTGGGCTGCGGCACCGCGACGCAACACCTCAACGGCTGCGGCGAAGATCTCAGCTGCCTCCGGCAGCCGCCCAGGTCCCGAGTCGGCTCCGGTGAGCCGGCCCGAGGCCGGCTCGAGGACGACAGCTCCGCGGGCCCGCAACGTGGCGACGTTTTCGCGGGTCGCTGGGTGCTCCCACATCTCGGTGTGCATCGCCGGTGCGAAGACCACCGGGCAGCGTGCGGTCAACAGCGTCGCGGTCAGCAAGTCGTCGCTGAGCCCGTGTGCGGCGTTGGCCATGACATTGGCGGTGGCGGGAGCCACGACGACAAGATCGGCCTGCTGCCCCAGCCTGACGTGCTGCACAGACGGGACATCGGCGAAGACGCTGCTGGAGACCGGCTTGCCGGACAGCGCCTCCCAGGTAGCCGCGCCAACGAACCGCAGCGCCGCTTCAGTGGGTACGACGGTGACATCATGCCCCGACTCCGAGAACTGGCGAAGCAACTCGCAGGCCTTGTACGCCGCGATGCCACCGCTGACGCCAAGAACGACGCGCGGCGGCCGGACTCGTCAGTGGTCACGGGTGGCAACTACAACGGAGGAGGGCAGGGCCGGTGGGGACTCGAAGCGCCGTAAAGAGCGAAGCGAAGGCGCGAGAGCCCTGCCGGACCGGACCGACGACCGACCACTCATCATGCCGGCTCGGTCAGGGCTGGTCGGTCTCGTCGTCGGGCTCGATGTCCTCGCAGGTCAGCGTGTCGCTGTTGATCTCGCGCAGCGCGATCGACAGCGGCTTCTCCTGCACGTGGGTGTCGACAAGCGGGCCGACGTACTCAAGTAGCCCCTCGCCGAGCTGGGAGTAGTAGGCGTTGATCTGCCGAGCGCGCTTGGCGGCGTAGAGGACCAGCTTGTACTTGGAGTCGGTCTTTTCGAGCAGCTCGTCGATGGGAGGGTTGGTGATCCCCTCTGCTACGGGCAGGGTGCCTGACACGCGGAAGCCTCATTCAAGGGTTGGGGGCGGGATCACGGCGCGGATCCCCGGCGGAACTCATCAACCTTACCAACTCCTCCGCGGCAGCGCGGACATCCGTGTTGATGACCGTCGCGTCGAACTCCGCTTCAGCTGCGAGCTCCTGTACGGCGGTCTCCAGCCGCCTCGCCTGATCCTCGGGCGACTCGGTGCCGCGGCCGACCAGGCGCCGTACCAACTCCTCCCACGACGGCGGCGCGAGGAACACGAAGAACGCGTCAGGCATCGCCTCCCGGACCTGGCGAGCCCCTTGCAGATCGATCTCGAGCAGCGCCTGCCTACCCTCGGCGAGCGCCTCCTCGACGGGTCTTCGTGGGGTGCCGGAGCGGTGGGAGGAGTGCACAACGGCCCACTCGAGCAGCTCCCCTCGCTCGATCATGGCGTCGAACCGCTGGTCGTCGATGAACCGATAGTGAACTCCGTCGACTTCACCGGGACGCGGCGACCTTGTGGTCACCGACACCGAGATCCAGACCTCCGGATGAGCGGCTCTGATCTGCGCCGACACCGTCCCCTTGCCGACCGCCGTGGGACCGGCCAGGACCGTCAGCCGGCTAGCGGGACGCCGCCTCAGGAGCGGTGGTCAAACTCGCGCTCGAGAGCCGCTATCTGGTTGACCCCGAGGCCACGCACCCGCCGGCTGGGCGAGATGCCGACGCGGTCCATCAGGTTGCGCGCCCTGACTTTTCCCAGCCCAGGCATCGACTGCAGCAAGTCGACGACCCGCATCTTGCCGACCACATCGTCCTTCTGTCCTAACCTGGAGCACCTCGGTCAGCGACGCACCGGAGTGCTTGAGGCGGTTCTTCACTGCGGCGCGCTCACGGCGCACGGCGGCGGCCTTCTCGAGCGCCGCCCGACGCTGCTCGGCGGTCAACTCTGGCACTGGCACGGCGCTCAGCCTAACGGCTGAACCCCACCCTTCATAGGGGACGAATCAGGGCAGACCGGGCACGTCCATCGTGATCCCGCACTCGCTCTCGGCATCGTCGGCGATGGCCTTCGAGGCAGTCAGCGCCTTCACCGCCGCCCCGTAGTCGACCTTGCCAAAGGACTGGGCGGACTCGAACAGCCTCTGCAGCGTGTCCCAGTCGTCCCTGACGGCGTCCGGGGCGAGCTCATGCAGTCGTTTGGAGCTGGTTGAGCGACGACGCGTCCGCGGCGGAGAACGCTGACATCAGGTCCCGTCGTGGGTCACGTCCTTCAACTCCGCGCAGTACGCCGCCCTGGTGTCCTCGCCGTCGTCCTTCAGCAGCTGCCACGCGACGAGCCCACCAACGACGAGCACCACAGCAGCTAGCAGGCCAAGGTAGAGCGGCTTGCGGTTACGCCCCGGCTTGACCTCCTGCTGCGACAAGGTCTGCTGCGGATAGACCGGTTGCCACCCGGGCGGCGGTTGGTGAGGCGGACCAGGCTGCCACCCGGGAGGTCGCTGCCACTCAGGCGGTTGCTGGCCCGGCGGTGGTTGAGGCGGACCGGGCTGCCATCCCGACGGCGGCTGCTCTGGGGGCGGCCCGGAGCTGGACACGAAAGTCACCTCACCTGGACGTTTGACGGTCGCTGCTGCCCTCAATGTAGGCCATCCGCCAAACCCGGTCGGCTCAGCGAAGGGCAGCGACGACCGCCTCGGTCGCACGTCCGGCGGCCGCGCGGAGCCGGTGGGCGTCCGGGCCGGCTGCCAACACCTCGCGCGAGGACGACGGCAACACGTTGCCGAGCACTTTCGCGAAGTTGCGGCGCAGGTCGTCGGCGGTGCCGCCTTGGGCCCCGAAGCCGGGGGCCAGCAGCGGACCGTTGATATCGAGGTCCTCGTGCACCTCGCGCAGGTTCGCGGCGACGACCGCGCCCACGGACCCCATCGGTTCACGCTCTGCGTTGACGGCGCGCACGGCTTGCAGGATGTCGCCGGCCACGGTCGCAGCAGCGGAGCGGGCCGCCTGCACCGAGCGTCCTTCCGGATTCGAGGTGAGAGCGAGGACGAACACGCCGGCGTCGGAGCCGTGCGCCTTGTCGAGCATTGGCTGCAGGCTCCCGAAGCCGAGGAACGGGCTCACGGTGACCGCGTCGACGGCCAGCGGCGACGACGGGTCGAGGTACGCGTCGGCGTACGCCTGCATCGTGGAACCGATGTCGCCGCGCTTGGCATCGAGCAGGACCAGACAACCGTGCGACCGAACCTCGGCGACCGTCCGCTCCAGCACGCCGATGCCTGCCGCCCCATGTCGTTCGAAGAACGCCGACTGCGGCTTGAGCACCGCCACCCGATCGGCCAGTGCCTCCACGCAGGTAAGGGCGAACCGCTCGAGGCCGGCGGCGTCGTCGGTCAGGCCCCACTGGGCGAGCAGGGACGGGTGCGGGTCGATGCCGACGCAGAGCGGACCGCGCTGGTCCATCGCGGCACGCAGTCGACCGCCGAAGGGATCTCCCATGGCTGTCCTCCTAGGTCGAACCGGGCGTCGACCGGTGGGCGAACCCCACCGCGTCGCTCGCCTTGGCGAAGCCACGCACGGCCAGATCCGCGCGCAGCTCGGCGATCACCCGCCGGGGGGCGCTGGGGTCGTTGAAGATCACCGTGCCGACCTGTACGGCGCTCGCCCCGGCGAGCAGGAACTCCAGCGCGTCCGCGCCGGTCCGGATGCCGCCCACCCCGATGATGGGCACCCCCGGCAGCGCGGCGGCCACCTGCCACACCGCACGCACGGCGACCGGGCGGATCGCCGGACCGGACAGCCCGCCGGTGCCGCCGCCCAGCAGCGGACGCAGCGTGGTGAGGTCGATGTGCATTCCCAGCAGCGTGTTGATCAGCACCAGCCCGTCGGCGCCGGCCTCCATGACGGCTTCGGCCACCTCGACGATGCTGGTGACGTCGGGTGACAGCTTGGCGAAGACGGGGACTCCGCGTGGGGTGTCTCGGCGTACGGCGGCCACCGCGCGGGCCGCCTGGAAGGGGTCGCAGGCGAACACCGAGCCACGGTTCTCGACGTTCGGACAGGAGATGTTGACCTCAAGAGCGGCGACCCCTGGGGTGTTGCCAACGCGGCGGGCGAGCTCGGCGTACTCGCCAAGTGAGGAGCCGGCGATCGAGACGATCGGCCGCGCGTCGTGCTGGAGCAACCACGGGAGGTCGCGGGCGAGGAAGGCGGTGATCCCCGGACCTTGCAGGCCGATCGAGTTGAGCATCCCGGACGGCGTCTCGGCCATCCGCGGCGTCGGTCGCCCGGACCGCGGGTCGCGCATCACCGACTTGGTGACGACGGCCCCCAGCTCGGAGACGTCGAAGAACTGGTGCAGTTCCTGCCCGGCGGCAGCACAACCGCTCGCTGTCATCACTGGGTTGTCGAGGTGGGCGTCGGCCAGCACCGTGGTGAGGTCGACGTCGGCCGGGGTGAGCGCGGTCATGGACGTCTGCTCGGCACGGAAGTGCCGTAGGTGCCAGCAGGGACGGTGCCGATCGCGTCCCAGCGCACCTTGTCACCGGCGAAGACGGGGCCCTCGACGCAGGAGCGGACCATCCGGGTGATGTTGTCGTCGCCGACCACGGGCAGCACGCAGGTCATGCAGACTCCCACCCCGCATGCCATGGCTTCTTCCACCGCGGTTTGGCTCCAGGCGCCGTGCTGGGTGGCGACACTGGTCACCGCCCTCAGCATGCCCATCGGACCGCAGGAGTAGACGACGTCGATGTCATGGCGGGCGAGCAGCGTGGGCAACGGGTCGGTCACGACGCCCTTGATGCCCACCGATCCGTCGACCGTGGTCACGGTGACCGACGAGGCGGCCCGCTTCGCCTCCAGGGCGCCGAACAGCCGGGCCTCGGTCGAGGCACCCAGCACCATGTGCGCGGTGCAGCTCCGCTCCCGCAGCTTCTCGGCAAGCCCGAACAGCGGCGCCGAGCCATAGCCGCCGCCCACCAGTGCACAGGCGACGGGTTGCTTGGGCAGTGCGAACGGGCGGCCCAGCGGCCCGACGACGTTCACCCGGTCGTGGCGGTGCCGGCTGGCCAGCCATGAGGTGCCGGGACCGTGCGCCGCGACGATGATCTCGACGGTGCCGCCGTAGATGCCCGCCGGTTTCACCCGGTAGATCGAGAACGCGCGTCGCAGCAGGTTGGCTGAGGTGTCGTCGCCCACCGACAGCGCCACGAAGTTGCCGGGGCGGGTGCGTTCGGCGATGCCGTCGGCGACGATCGTCAGGTGGAAGTAGTCGCCGACGCGCTTGACCGAGAACACCTCGCCGTCGACCTGCAGCGGCCCCCGGCCGGCTTGAGCGGTCGTACGCCGTCGGCTGACCGCGGTGCCCGGCGTCACTGCAGCTTCCCGTCGAGCACCGTCGCCCGGCCGTGCAAGAAGGTCGCCACCACCGCGCCCGGCAGCTCCATGCCCCGAAACGGGGTGTTGCGCGAGAGCGACGCGGAGTCAGCCGGCTCCACTGCCCGGGTGGCCGCCGGGTCGACAAGCACGACGTTGGCGGGTGAACCGGTCTCCAGCGCCTGACCCTGGTCGCTGACGCGACCGATCCGGGCCGGGCGCACCGACATCCGGTCCGCCACCTCGGCCCAGGTCAGCCGCCCGGTGTCGACCATCGCCGCCTGGACGACGCTGAGCGCCGTCTCAAGACCGAGCATGCCCATCGCGGCGGCCGCCCACTCGCACTCCTTGTCCTCGGTCGGGTGCGGCGCGTGGTCGGTCGCGACACAGTCGATCGTGCCGTCGGCGAGGCCGGCTCGCAGCGCCTCGACGTCGTCGGCCGTGCGCAGCGGAGGGTTCACCTTGTAGATGGGGTCGTAGCTTGCGACCAGCTCGTCGGTGAGGAGCAGATGGTGCGGGGTCACCTCGGCGGTGACGTTCCAGCCCTTGCTCTTGGCCCACCGGATCAGCTCGACCGAGCCAGCAGTCGACACGTGGCAGATGTGGAGCCGCGACCCCACATGGCCGGCCAGCAGGCAGTCGCGCGCGATGATGGCCTCCTCGGCCACCGCCGGCCAGCCCTGCATGCCGAGCACCCCCGACATCGTGCCCTCGTTCATCTGGGCGTCCTCGGTCAGCCGCGGCTCTTGGGCGTGTTGGGCAACCACGCCGTCGAAGGCCTTCACATACTCCAGCGCCCTGCGCATCAGCACCGCGTCGGATACGCACACCCCGTCGTCGGAGAACACCCGCACCCGCGCCGCGGAGTCAGCCATGGCGCCGAGCTCGGCGAGACGCTGCCCGGTCAGCCCGGCCGTCACGGCGCCGACTGGTCGCACGTCGCAGTACCCGGCCGTCTGCCCGAGGTGCCACACCTGCTCCACGACCCCGGCCGTATCGGCTACCGGCTCGGTGTTGGCCATGGCGTGTACGGCGGTGAAACCGCCCCGGGCGGCTGCCCGTGACCCTGACTCGACCGTCTCGGCGTCCTCGCGGCCCGGCTCACGCAGGTGGGTGTGCAGGTCGACAAGGCCAGGCAGCGCGACAAGTCCGCTAGCGTCGATACGAACCGCGTCCGGTGGGGCGTCGGCGGGATCGCCGAGGTGGCCGTCGGCAAGCAGCAGGTCGCCGCTGCCTGACCCGAGCAGCGACGCTCCAGTGACGAGGTACGTCGTCACGCCGTCGGCTCCCCAGCGGCGTGCTCGGTGGTGTCCGCCCCGCTGAGCAGCAGGTAGAGCACCGCCATCCGGACCGCCACCCCGTTCGTCACCTGCTCGACGATGACCGAACGGTGCGAGTCAGCAACGTTCGCCGCGATTTCCATGCCGCGGTTCATCGGCCCTGGATGCATGACGATCGCGTGGTCGGGCAGCCGCGCGAAACGTCGGTCGTCGAGACCGTATCGGCGGCTGTACTCCCTCGCGCTGGGGAAGAACGCCGCGTTCATCCGCTCCCGCTGCACGCGCAGCATCATCACGACGTCGGTCTTTTCCAAGGCGGCGTCGAGGTCGTACGACGTCGCGACGGGCCAGCTGGAGACCCCGACGGGCAAGAGCGTGGGAGGGGCGACCAACGTCACCTCAGCTCCCAGCGTCGACAGCAGAAGGGCGTTCGACCTCGCCACCCGGCTGTGCAGCACGTCGCCGACGATCGCCACCCGGCGCCCGTCCAGATCGCCGAGATGGCGACGCATGGTGAACGCGTCCAGCAGCGCCTGCGTCGGGTGCTCGTGAGTGCCGTCGCCGGCGTTGATAACGCTTGACCGCACCCAACCGCTGCTCGCCAGTCGGTGTGGCGCGCCGGAGGAGCCGTGCCGGATCACCACCGCATCGGCACCCATGGCCTCCAGGGTCAACGCGGTGTCCTTGAGGCTTTCTCCCTTGGAGACACTCGACCCCTTGGCCGAGAAGTTGATCACGTCAGCACTGAGCCGCTTGGCGGCCGCCTCGAAGGAGATCCGGGTCCGGGTGGAGTCCTCGAAGAACAGGTTGACCACCGTGCGCCCGCGCAGGGTGGGGAGCTTCTTGATCGGCCGGTCGGCAAGCGACCGCAGCTCCGCCGCCGTGTCGAGGACGCGCAAGGCGTCACCCTTGGTCAGGTCGCCGGTTGACAGCAGGTGCGACTTCATGACTCATCCCCTGCCCGCGGAGATCGCCACGGAGTCGACGCCGTCGTACTCCTGGAGCCTTACCTGGACGGTCTCGGTGAGCGACGTCGGCAGGTTCTTGCCGACGAAGTCGGCCCGGATCGGCAGTTGACGGTGCCCTCGGTCGACGAGCACGGCGAGCTGCACCGCCCGTGGGCGGCCCACGTCGTTGAGGGCATCGAGGGCTGCCCGGATCGTCCGGCCGCTGAACAGCACGTCGTCGACAAGCACGACGACCGCGTCGTCGACGCCGCGGGGCGGGATCTCGGTGCGGGCCAGCGCTCTGGCGGGCTGCAGGCGCAGGTCATCGCGATACATCGTGATGTCGAGCGCGCCAGCGGGGACTTCGACGCCTTCGACCGACGTCATCGTCGCCGCTACTCGGGTAGCGAGCGGGACACCGCGAGTCGGGATACCGAGGACCAGAACATCGCCGGGCCCCTTGTTGCGTTCGAGGATCTCGTGCGCGATGCGGGTAAGGGCACGGGCGATATCGGAGCGATCCAGCACCACGCGAGTGGACATTGCTGGAACTGTGCTTCGCTGAGCAGCCGTCACCGGCCAGACCCCTTTCCCGCCTCACCGGACGGTTCGTTAAAGGATGTCGCTGGGCGCCACGTTACCGCAGTGAACCCATGATCTGTCATATTTGGGTAACATTGCGTGAAGACGCGAAGGGACCGCACCGATGACCCAGCAAACTCAGCAGTACACCAAGGCCTTGGGATCGCGCTTGCGCGCGATCCGGCAGCAACAGGGTTTGTCCTTGCAAGGTGTCGAAGAGAAGTCAAACGGACGGTGGAAGGCTGTCGTCGTCGGGTCATACGAGCGCGGCGATCGAGCGGTGACGGTCCAGAAACTTTCCGAGCTTGCAGCGTTCTACGGCGTGCCGATGAGCGAGTTGATCCCTGGCGGCGGGCAGTTCGGTGCGGCCCGTGAGCTCAGTTCCAAGCTTGTCGTCGACCTCGAACGGCTGCACGAACTCGACATGGAGGAGGCGGCGCCGTTGTCTCGGTTCGTCGCCACGGTGCAAGCCCAGCGCGGCGACTACAACGGCAAGATGCTGTCGATTCGCCAAGACGACCTTCGGACGCTGGCGGTGATCTACGCCGAGGCGCCCAGCCAGGTGGTCGACCGCATGCAGCTGTGGGGGATCCTGCGTCAGCCCGACCGGGCCGCAGCCACCGCCTAGCCGCCCCCACCCCACCGAGACTTGTCAGGCTGTAGAGGACATCTCCGGCTCAACTCATACTGACAACTCTTAACGTTTCACCCTGGGAGCGCGTTCGTCGTTGCGGCGATGCTCGCGAGCACCCCGTTGATGAACCCCGGCGAGTCGTCGGTCGACAGCTCGCTCGCCAACGCCACCGCCTCGCTGAGCGCGACCGCGGCGGGCACCTCATCGACGTACCTCAGCTCGTAGACCGCGATGCGCAACAGGTTGCGGTCGACTCCCGGCATCCGGCCCAAGGGCCAGCCGGTGGAGTGCGCGGCGATGGCCTCGTCGATCTCGCTGAGATGCCCGGCGACGCCGTGCACCAGCCGCACCGTGTAGTCGTTGAGGGGCTGATCGGGATTGGCCTGCCGGTCAGCCAACGTGGCACCCAGCGGCAGGCCCTGCAACTCCGACTCGAAAAGGACGTCGAGGGCCCGCTTGCGCGCCTTGGTGCGCGCGCCCATCAGCTCGACACGCGGCCGAGGTAACTGCCGTCGCGGGTGTCGACCTTGACCTTCTCACCAGATGTGATGAACAGCGGTACGGCGATCTCGTACCCCGTCTCGAGGCGGGCCCGCTTGGTGCCGCCGGTGGACCGGTCACCTTGCAGGCCCGGCTCGGTGTACTCGATGAGCAGTTCGACCGACGCCGGGAGGTCGAGGTACAGCGGGATCCCGTCGTGCATCGCCACCACGGCGTCTTGGTTCTCGAGCAGGAAGTTCTTGGCGGGTCCGACCGTGTCGGGCGCGAGGTGGATCTGGTCGTAGGTCTCGGTGTCCATGAAGACGTAGGACTCACCGTCGCTGTAGAGGTAGGTCATCGTGCGCTTGTCGACGTTGGCGGTGTCGACCTTGACGTCGGCGTTGAACGTCTTGTCGACCACCTTCCCCGACATCACACTCTTCAGCTTCGTGCGCACCACCGCACCGCCCTTGCCGGGCTTGTGGTGCTGGAACCAGATCACCGACCACAGCTGGCCGTCGAGGTTGAGCACCATGCCGTTCTTGAGGTCGTTGGTGGTAGCCATAGGGCTCCAAGTCTGCCCC
>JAUJOE010000022.1 GCA_030447805.1 Nocardioidaceae bacterium
GCGTACTGTTGCTTGACCGGTCGGACTTCCCGCGCGACAAGGCGTGCGGCGATGGCGTCGCCCCACATGTGTTGGACGTGTTGGCCGGCGTGGGGGTGGCCGGACTGCTCGATGACCTGGTGCCGGTGCACCGGCTGCGCATCGAGCATCGGCGGCACAGCGTTGAGCGGTCGATGGCCAGACCGGCGTACGTCGTCCCGCGCACCGTCTTCGACAGCCGGCTGGTCGACGCTGCTGTTGCTGCGGGGGCGGCTCTTCGCCGCCACCGCGTCAGGTCGGTGCAGAGTGGCGGCGGCTGCGCTGTCATCGACAGCGAGATCGAGGCCAAGGTGGTCATCGGCTGTGACGGCGCGCAGTCGGCAGTGCGGGGTTCTCTCGGCCTCGCACCTGGGCCACGGGCACTGGCGATCCGCGGCTACGCGCCAACGCCGCCCTCGCGCCAGGGGCAGCAGGTGATCGTCTTCGGGCGAGGGAGGCAGCCGTCGTACGCCTGGTCGTTCGACCGCGGCGACGGGTTGGCGAACGTGGGGTACGGCGAGCTGCTGACCGGGCGGCGGCCCGCGCCGACCCGCAGCCACCTGCTGGCGGAGCTGGAGCGACTGCTACCAGGGGCGACGGCCGATGGCAGCGACTGGCTCGGCCACCACCTCCCACTCTCGTCGTGGCGGTGGCGGCACCCGGCCGGTCGGGTGCTGCTCGCCGGCGACGCCGCCGGCCTGGTCAACCCGATGACCGGGGAGGGTATCTACTACGCCGTCGCCACCGGGGCGCTGGCCGGGCGCTCGGCGGTCAAGGCGATCCGGGCCGATGAGCCAGCAGCGGCTGGAGCGGCGTACCGGGAAGCAGTGCACGCACTCTTGGGACGTCACCAGAGGCACACCGCAGCAGCTGCGCGGCTGACATCAGTGCGTGATGTCGCTGCCGCGGCGGTCCGTGCCGCCGCAAACGACCAGGACGCCTTCGACGACCTCGTTGAGCTCGGCCTCGGCAACGGTCTGCTGACTCACCGGGTCGTTCGAGGCATGGCGGCCTCCCGCTGAGCTTGACCCCCCCATAGGCTCAGTTCCGGATACCCGGTTAGTTCCGGCGGCAGCTAGCCTCAGGAACGGCTTTCCGGCGTGCGCTTGTCGGATGCGACGTCCCGGCCCTCGCAGCCAAGCACGACATCGCGCGGGTCACCGCCGGTGCGGTTGTAGTCAATAACGTCCTCCCCAGACCCGCAGTCGATGACGTCTCGAGAATCGTCGTCACCCAGCCTTATTACGTCGTTGCCTGCCCCACCACGAACGACGTCGCGGCCAGAGCCGGGGGCCAGGAAATCGCTCCGAGTCGGGTTCGGACCGCCCCGCAGGATGTCGCGGCCGAGGCGGCCGCTGATTTGGTCGCCGCCGAGTCCGCCCCGCAGTACGTCGTCACCAGGGCCGCCGGTGATGAAGTCCCGCCTGGCGCTGCCCCGGGCAACATCGTCTCCAAACCCGCCCCTAAGGAAGTCGGTGCCAGCACCGCCAACGAGGAGATCAGACCCGCCCATGCCCGCGATAAAGTCGAGCTTGCCTCCTCCCCACACCGCGTCGTCGCCCGATCCGGCGAAGACCTCGTCGGAGCCGCGCCGGGCTCGCACGTCGTCGTTGCCGGCGCGGGCATGGATCTCGTCTGAGCCGTTGGTTCCCACGATGACGTCTGGACCATTCGTGCCGTACTCGACGTTCTGCTGTGCGCTTGCCGACAGCGTGGGCGCGCTCAAGGCGCAGAAGCCCAGGAGAACACCAAGGGTTCGGGGCGCGGCAGGGAAGAATGGCACGGACTCTCCTAGGGATAATCCGTGGCGCAGTTGCCGCGGTGGTCACTCTGAGCGTCACACTATCGCGCTGAGTCGACATCGACCTCATCGACCGGACCACCGGCTACGTCGACGGTCCGAGCCCTGGAACCAGGAGAAGACTTCCTCCGGCCGGCTGGATTGACACCGGACGTCGTTACAGGGAATGAAGCCCATTAGAGCACGAGCAGCGCAGCCCTTGGGCCGCCTACTCGTCCGAATTGACCGAACGCTTGAGTGACTCCATCAACTGCGCAACATTCGACTGGTTCTTTCCGGAATCGAATAGCGTTGTTGGCAGCCGCGGCCTGGAGGTGATGTGAAGCCGAGTCTGGTTGCTTTCGGGCGCGAGCTGAACCTCGACCTCCTCTCCCCAGGACTTCCATGAGGCACCGACCCGCATAAGGATGCGATGGTCGCTGCGCTCAACGACTTGAGCGCGCGGCAATGACCCCGCTGCTTTCCCCACCGCTGCGGCGGCTAATGGCAAGGACAGCGGTACGACAACGTTGCCTTCACTGACAACCCCTCCAGTTGCGCCACTGGTGCCGAGGCTCTGGCGAGCTCGCGCGTCGAGCCGCCGAGCGAGCCAAACGAACAGGAGTGTGAAGACGAGGGCGAAGAAGGCCGCTCCCAGAAGGGCCGACCATAGCGGCCGCCCCCTGACGAGGCTTGAGCCGCCGTAGAACACAAACGCCGTGGCTCCGACGAGCAGATGCGACCAGGGAGAGCGCCGCCATCCGCTCAGATCACCCATCAGGTTCACTCCCAGAGACCTCTGTGCCAGCCCTCGTTACCCTTCGGCGAACTGCTGGCCTCCACGGCCGCTCTGCAGCAACGGTCACGGCAAGAATAGGATCGGCAGACTCCTTCGCCAACGGCCGAGGGTGGTTGTGCGTCGACCGGTCTCGCCGGATCCGCGACCCTCTTGATGAGTTCGGTCGCCTGGTAACTCAACCGGGAGGGCGGGTCGCAGCGTTAGTTGGGTGAGAGGCTGCGGGCAGCGCCTGGCCAAGGTGGGCTGCAGCTGCGTCTACGTGTTCCACCCGAGTGACCGGCGAGGGCATCTAGTACGCCGTTGCTACCGGGGTGCTGGCTGGGCGCGCGGCGGTCGAGGTGGTGCCGGCTGGTCAGCCGGCGTCACGGCTGGTGTCGGTCTCTGGCGTGGCCGCCGCAGCCGTGCGTGTCCCCGCGCATGATAAGGCGGTCTTCGGCGACCTCGTCGAAGTTGGCCTCGGCCAAGGACTACTGACGCGCCGATTTGTGCGGCACCTCGTTGTAGCGGGATACGAGGCGTACGTTTGGCAGCCGCTGACCGTCTCGAGCTGGTAGGCCCGGGATGGGGCACTCCAGGTCTGCAAATCGGAGCCGTCAACCAGATCCCGCAGGTCGCGTTTGCCTTCAGGTCCGGCCCTTGACCCAGTAGGCGACGGCCG
>JAUJOE010000010.1:0-29923 GCA_030447805.1 Nocardioidaceae bacterium
CGCTCTGCGACGCGTTCGGCGCCGACAACGTCGGCATGCTCACCGGCGACGCCACCGTCAACCCGAACGCGCCGATCATCACCGCCACCGCCGAGGTGCTCGCCAACCAGGCACTGCGGGAAGGTAGCGCCGCCGACGTCGGGCTGGTCGTGATGGACGAGTTCCACTTCTACGCCGAACCCGACCGCGGCTGGGCCTGGCAGGTGCCGCTGCTGGAACTCACCGACGCCCAGTTCGTGCTGATGTCGGCCACCCTCGGCGACATGAGCCGGTTCCGCGACGACCTCGAACGCCGTACCGGCAGACGCACCGCCATCGTCGCCTCCACCGACCGACCCGTCCCGCTGCACTTCTCCTACGTCACCACCCCGATCCACGAGACGCTCGAGGAGCTGCTGACCACCCACCAGGCGCCGGTGTACGTCGTCCACTTCACCCAGGCGGAAGCCATCGAGCGGGCCCAGGCCCTCTCCAGCCTCAAGGTCGCCACCCGCGAGGAGCGCGACCAGATCGCCGACCTGATCGGGGAGTTCCGGTTCACCGCCGGGTTCGGCCGCACCCTCAGCCGGCTCATCCGGATGGGGATCGGCGTCCACCACGCCGGCATGCTGCCGCGCTACCGCCGCCTCGTCGAGACCCTCGCCCAGGCCGGCCTGCTCAAGGTCATCTGCGGCACCGACACCCTCGGCGTCGGCATCAACGTGCCGATCCGCACCGTCGTGCTCACCGGGCTCGCGAAGTACGACGGTGTCCGCACCCGCCACCTCACCGCCCGCGAGTTCCACCAGATCTCCGGCCGCGCCGGCCGGGCCGGCTACGACACCCTCGGCAGCATCGTCGTCCAGGCGCCCGAGCACGAGGTCGAGAACGCCCGGCTGGTCAAGAAGGCCGGCGACGACCCCAAGAAGCTGCGCCGGGTGCAGCGCAAGAAGGCGCCCGAGGGGTTCGTGAGCTGGGGCGAGCGGACCTTCGCCAAGCTCGTCGAGTCCGAGCCGGAGCCGCTGACCTCGAGTTTCCGGGTCACCCACTCCATGCTGCTCAACGTCATCGCCCGCCCCGGCGACCCGTTCGCCGCCATGCGCCGGCTGCTCACCGACAACCACGAGGACCGCGCCGCCCAGCGCAGACACATCCGGCACGCGGTCGCGATCACCCGCTCCCTGCTCGCCGGCGGTGTGGTCGAGCGGCTCGCTGAGCCGGAGCCGGACGGCCGCGGCGTACGCCTCACCGTCGACCTGCCCGCCAACTTCGCCCTCGACCAGCCGCTGTCAGCGTTCGCCGTGGCGTCGCTCGCGCTGCTCGACCGGGAGTCGCCGACGTACGCCCTCGACGTCGTCTCGGTGATCGAGTCGACGCTGGAGGACCCGCGGCAGGTCCTCTCCGCGCAGCTGCACAAGGCCCGCGGCGAGGCGGTGGCCGCGATGAAGTCCGAGGGCATCGAGTACGACGAGCGGCTCGAGCTGCTCGACGACGTGACCTACCCGAAGCCGCTGGCCGAGCTGCTCGAGGCCGCCTACGAGACCTACCGCAAGGGCCACCCCTGGGTCGCCGACCACCCGCTGCGGCCGAAGTCGGTCGTGCGCGACATGTACGAGCGGGCCATGACGTTCGTCGAGTACGTCGGCTTCTACCGCCTGGCTCGCTCGGAGGGGCTGGTGCTGCGTTACCTCACCGATGCCTACCGGGCGCTGCGGCGCACCGTGCCGGAGTCGGCCCGCAACGACGAGCTCGATGACTTCGTGGAGTGGCTCGGCGAACTCACCCGCCAGGTTGACTCCTCGCTGCTCGACGAGTGGGAGAAGCTGGCCGCGGGCGACGACGTCGACCCCGCCGACCTGGTGCGGCCGCCGCTCGAGGCGACCGCGCCTCGCCCGGTCACAGGAAACGCGCGGGCCTTCCGTGTCTTGGTGCGCAACGCGATGTTCCGCCGGGTTGAGCTCGCCGCCCGCCACGACTGGGCGACGCTCGGCGAGCTCGCCGCCGACGTCGGTTGGGACGCGGGCGCCTGGCAGGACGCGATGGCGCCGTACTGGGACGAACACCCGACGCTGCTCACCGACGCCGACGCTCGTGGACCGGGGCTGCTCATGATCGACGACACGACCGAGCCCGGCGTATGGCGGGTGCGGCAGATCCTGCACGACCCGGAGGGCTTCCACGACTGGGCGTTCCTGGCGTCGGTGGACCTGGCGGCGTCCGACCAGGCCGGCCACGCCGTCGTACACCTCGACGACATCGTCTCTGATCTGCAACACCGTTAGTCACCCTGGACGGTTGCTACCGGTCCGTAGCGGCTCGCGACTACGCGGCTGTCGTCCCCGCCCGCGATTGCTCGTTCAGCGGTGATTTGGAGCCGGAAACATCTCTTCGATCAGGAACTGGGCTTTAGGCAGCAGAGGCTGTCGTCCACGCATTACGCGTTCGGTGATGTCCGCGCGTTACGTGCACCGCAAACCTCGGCGAGATAACGGATGTCGTCGGCATCGCGATCCACCCGTGCCGCAGAAACCTTCAACGCCAGCAGGTACTGCGGTGAAGGGACACTCACCCGGATTCCCGGCTTTGACAGCACCGCGCGGGCGTTCGGATCGTTACCCGGCAACAGCCCTTTACCGCATCGTTCAACCAGTCATCGTCGAGGCCGTGCCGACGAGCGACACGCCGTGCCGCCTCGTAGACCTCAGACTTTGGCTCAAAGACTCCGTCCACGTCGCGAGTAGCCCGGCGAGTGTTGAACGCCAACGCCATCGCTGCCCCGCCGACGACGAACAAGTCGGCACGGAGCCCCCGTTGGTCCAGGTCCTCACCGAGTTCGCTCAGCAGGACAAGGATCTGATCGCGGTCCAAGAACGGTGACGTCACACCGACACCAACGAGTCCTCCTCGACCAGAACTCCGTGGAGCAGGAACGACAATGGGCTGTGCACCAGAGCGTTCGGGAACAACGCGTCCGGGCCGACGTACCACATCGTCGGCGAGAATCGTGCTGGCTCGTCGGTCCATGCCGGCACGGGACGACCGGACGTCGACGCCGCATGTGCCGTCGCAGCTGCCACCAAGGCATCGATGTCCGTCGAACCAGTCAGCGCGGGAGCCTGATCCAGCGATTCCGCGCGGCGCAGCCAGTCCGCCACGAAGCGGACGTACTCAGCGGGCGACACCGCGGTGAGTGTCGTAGCGAGGTCTTGGGGCGTACTCACGCCTTCCAGTGTCTCAGATCAGACACCTGCGCGTTGTGCATGTACGTCGAACGTCCGCATCCCGGCAACGAGTGCTCAGATCTCAGACACAGGCCACGCACGGCCTGGAAGTCACGCCGATTGCGGAGTGACCAGCAAGCCGGTGCTCAATCGCGGTAGGTCGCATCGGGAGCCGCACACCGAACTCATGCCGAATCCGTGGACAGCCACGGCTCGGGCACGGTCATCGAAACGGTGCGAGCAGCTTGTCGACCAGTGCAGTGGCCGAGGTACCGGCGTAGAGCTCGGCGTGATCACCGAATAATGGACTCGATGTCGTCCAACCGCGTGGCGCCGCGCAGATGGTCGATAAACACGTCGGTGTCGAGCATCGGCGAGGTGGGCGCGGTGACGTCACGACACGCACCAGTTTGGGCAATCGACCTCGCCGATGCCTGTGTCGTCGATGTAGCGGAGCGCCCGACACCTCTGCCGCGTCACGTCGCGGCTGACGCTGGTCGATGCGTTCACGCTGCGTCGAACCTGGGTCCGGATCTTGACCCAAGCGCCCAGCGCAAAGGAGTTCTGGCAGGCGTGGCTCGGCCCGTCGCCGTGTAGCGTCGAACGCCTTGACCACGCGCCCGCAGGAGTTCACTTGCCGACCTTGCGCAGCCACGCGAACGCGGAACGCGGCTCGATTCTCCGCGTCCACAGCTACGAAATCGCGGTGGACATGACCGGCCTGCTTGAGGGCAACGAGCTGCGTGCTGTGTCGACGATTCGGTTCACCGGTGAGCCGGGTGCTTCGACGTTCGCCGACTGCGCAGCGCAGGTGGTCTCGGCGACCCTTAACGGCGAAGACATTCCACCCAGCGCCATCGATGACAGCCGGATCGGCTTGGACAACCTCCGCGAAGACAACGTGCTGGTCGTCCGAATCGGTCCAGGACTCGACCGACCAGGCCACCGCCGTGCACCGCTCCGTCGATCCCACTGACGGCAAGGTCTACGTCTGGACGTCCTTCGAGCCGGACGAGGCCCGACGCGCGTGGGCATGCTTCGACCAGCCCGACCTCAAGGCCCCACACGCGTTCACCGTCACCGCACCCGCTGACTGGGTCGTCGTCAGCAACAGCGACGACCCGGCCGTCGAAGACCTGGGTGACTGCCGGCGGTGGACGTTCCCGGCGACCCCGCCGCTGTCGACGTACGTGCCGGTGGTCAACGCCGGGCCGTTCTACGAACTCAGGTCGGAGCGCGGCGGCTACGACCTCGGGCTGTACTCGCGCCAGTCGCTGGCCCAGTTCTTGGACCGGGACGCCGAGTTCCTCTTCGATCTGACGGCGCGCGGGCTCGCGTTCTTCGGTGAGCACTTCGACCTGCCGTTCCCGCAGCGGACCTACGACCAGGTGTTCGCCCCCGATCTCGGCGGCGCGATGGAGAACTTCGGCTGCGTGACGTGGGGCGATTCGCTCATCTTCCGGAGCCCGCCGTCGCCCAGCGAGCGCGAGCTCCTCGCCGTCATCCTGCTGCACGAGATGGCTCACATGTGGTTCGGCGACATGGTGACCATGACCTGGTGGGACGACCTGTGGCTGAACGAGGCATTCGCGAGCTGGGCCGCCTACTGGGCGGCCGCTGAGGCCACCGAGTTCACCGACGCGTGGGCAGGCTTCCTCGCCGGCGACAAGCTAGCCGCCTACCCGATCGACCGCGGACCCACGACACACCCGATCCGCCAGCCGGCCAGCGACGTCGCCGAGGCGACGGCGGGATTCGACGCCATCACCTACGAAAAGGGCGCTGCTGTGTTGAAGCAGCTCGTGGCGTACGTCGGTGAGGACGCGTTCCTTGCCGGTCTACGGGCCTACTTCAGGAAGCACGCCTGGCGAAACGCCTCGTTGGACGACCTGATGGGAGAGTTGAGCGAGGCCAGCGGACGCGACCTCGCGGCGTGGACGAAGGGCTGGCTCGACACGGCGGGCACCGACACGCTTCGGCTCGTCTCGCAGGGCTACGGCGCCGCGTATACGTTGCAGGCGGCCGGGCCGAACGGCGAGCCACCTCGACCGCACCGGCTGCGCGTCAGCGCTTACCAAGACCCCGATGAGTCTGGAGTCGGCGATGATCCGGAGGACCGCTCGTCCGCCTCGACTTCGTCGACCTCGACGTCGACGGCGCGAGCACCGCGGTTCCTGAGCTCGACCAGCCGAGCCGACCTTGTGCTGCTCAATGACGACGACTTGACCTTCGCGACCGTCAATCTCGACGAGCAGAACCTGCGAAAACTGCTCGACTTGGCCGCGCGACTGCCCGCCGCGACATCGCGTGCTGTCGCCGTCGTCACCATGTGGGACATGGTGGTGAGCGGCGAGCTTCCGGCTCGGGAGTTCGTGCGGTCCACCAACGCCGTCTTGGCCAAGGAGACGACGGACGCGCTCGTTGAGCCGTTCCTCGACCTCGTCCTGTCCGGCGCCGAGCGGTGGACTCCTGACCGCGACCGCGACGAGGTGCTCAGCTCCATCGCCGACCTGTGTCTGTCGATGGCGCAGGACGACTCGCGGAAGGTGGTCGCCCTCCGCGGTCTCGCGCGTGCCGCTGTCACCGACGACCAGCTGCAGGCGCTGCGCGAGCTCACGGGGTACGACGTCGACTTGAGCTGGCGGGCGCTCATCCGGTTCGCCGCGCTGGGGCACTTCGACAAGGGCGACGTTGACGCGCTGCGTGAGCGGGACCCCGATCCGGATTCCTGGCTCAGGGCGTTCGCCGTGGACGCGGCGCAGCCCAGCGCCGCGGCGAAGGAGGCGGCTTGGGAGGTGGTGGTGGACCAGCGCAAGGTGCCGAGCGGCAACATGCGGGAAGTGGCGCTGGCCTTCTGGCAACCGTCCCAAGGCGAGGTTCTTGCACCGTTCGGCGAGCGTTACCTGGCGGCGCTGCCGGCTCTCGGAGGCGCTGGCATGCTCGTCGCCATGGTCATCGGCGTCGCGATGTTCCCGATCTCTGGAGCCGGCCAGGAGTTCCTCGACCGCGTGCACGCGGTCGCCACATCTTCCAGACGTCAGCCCCGTGGTGCGGCAGAGGGTGCTCGAGCGCGCTGACCGGCTGAGCCGACGCAGGCTCCGCGCACGCGGGGAGGTTGGCTGAGTCGGCGCGTGGTCGCCGTACCGCTCGGATGGTGCTCAGAACCGACTCCGGGACAGGTTTCGCCCTGGGGCGCGTTCAGGTGAGCTCGCTGAACCGTTCGACCATGTCGCGTTCGCCGGACACGATGACCAGGTCGCCGTCATTGACAACGGTTTCAGTGGTCGCGTAGGTGAAGTCTTCGCCGCTGCGCTTGACGCCGACGATCGTGACGCCGTACTTGGATCGGATGTGCGTGTCGCCCAGCCGGATGCCGTGGATGCTTTGCGGGGGCGGGTCTTGACAAGGGCATAACCGTCGTCGAACTCGATGTAGTCGATCATCCGGCCGCGCACGAGGTGCGCGACCCGCTTGCCCATGTCGTGTTCGGGGCGTACGACGTGGTGCACGCCGATCTGGGTGAGGATACGAGCGTGGGCATTGCTGATCGCCTTTGCCCAGACGTGCGGCACCTCAGGTTGAGGACTACCGACGCGGACAGAATGCTCGCCTCCAGGTCGGTGCCGACCCCGATAACTGCTCGGTCGAACTCGTGAACTGACAGTTGACGCATCGCGTCCTCGTCGGTGGAGTCCGCCTCGACGACGTGCGTGAGCCGCCCAGCGAGGGACTGAACGACCTTGCGGTCGGCGTCGACCCCCAGCACCTCGGTGCCGCCGTTCATCAACTCCAACGCGAGGGACATGCCAAAGCGGCCGAGGCCGATGACGACGACTCCACCGCTGTGCGCTGACTTAGCCAATGATCGGCCGTCCTTCCGGTAGCTCATACAGGCGCTGCCGCTCGCGTAACACAAGGGCGGACACCAAGGTCGTCGGCCCAAGCCGTCCGACGAACATCAACGCGATCAAGACAAGTTTCCCCGAGGTAGTCAGGTCGGCGGTAATCCCGGTGGAGAGCCCCACGGTGGCGAATGCGGACGTCACCTCGAAGAGGACCCGATGGGTTGGGAAGTCGGTGAAGTGCAAGAGCAGCAAGGTGCCGCCCACCACGGCAGCGACCGACAGCAGCGCGATCGTCAGGGCCTGTCGAATGGCTCGGTCGTCAACCCGCCGATCGAAGGCGTGGATGTTGCGGTCGCCGCGCACTTCGGCGTAGATGACGAAGAACAACAAGATGAACGTCGTGACCTTGATGCCGCCTGCCGTCCCGGCGGAACCGCCGCCGATGAACATCAACACGATCGTGCCCAGCAGGGTGCTCTCGTTCATCTGGGAGTAGTCGACCGAGTTGAACCCACCGCTGCGCGGCATCACCGCCTGAACGAACCCGGCAAGTACGCGCCCCGGACGATCCAGCGCGCCCAACGTGTCGTCGTTGTTCCATTCATTGGCGGTCACGAACACCGTGCCGAGCGCGAAGAGCGACCCAGTGACCGTCACCGTCATCTTGGTGTGCAGACTCCACGACCGCGGTCTGCGAAACTCCCTGCGCAGCTCGAAGAGCACCGGAAAGCCCAGGCCTCCAGCGATGACGGCGAGGGAGATGGGAAGACAGATCCACGGGTCGTCGACGAATCCGATCAGGCTGTCGGAGTACAACACGAACCCCGCGTTGTTGAACGCCGAAACCGCGTGGAAGACACCGTGGTAGATGGCGCGGCCGAGCGGTTCGTCGTACCCGAAGAAGAACCTCGCGGCGAGGCACACCGCGGTGACTACCTCGAACAGCAGGCTTACCTTCACGACCCCGACGACCACTCGGCGGATGTCGCCGAGACCGAGTGACTTCGTCTCGGCGGCAGCGGTCAGGCGTGTACGCAGCCCCATTCGTCGTGACACCAGGAGACCGAGCAGTGACGCGAACGTCATGATGCCGAAGCCGCCGAGCTGGAACAGCCCTAAGATGACCGCCTCTCCGAACCCCGACCAGTACGTCGGGGTGTCGACCACCACGAGCCCGGTCACACACACGGCGGCGGTCGCGGTGAACAACGCGGTGACGAACGGTGCACCTCCCGGGCCGGTGTGGGACACCGGCAGCATGAGCAATCCGGTCCCGAGCAGTACGGCGCACGCGAATCCGAAGGCGAGGACCTGCGCCGGATGCCGAAACAGCGGCTGTTGTCGCGACTTGCTGACGCGGGTCAGGTCCGCCATCTTGAACACCGGTCGATTGTCCTCCGTCTGTCCCGCGGCGGTGTTGTTGCCGCGCGGTGGCGGCTTCGCGTGTCGCCTTGCGCGTGTGTCCACAGATTTCTCGGGACCTCTCGGCCCCCGTCGGCCGCGCGTAGGGTTGCGGCCATGACGATGGGACCGGTCGAGATCGAACGCAAGGTACGTCAGCTCGACAACGACGTGCAGTCGATCTACACCATGCTGTCTGCGATCCAAGGGACTCAAGAGCGCCACACCAACCGCCTGGGCGAGCTCGCCGTCAAGGTCGACGCCATCGACGCCAAGTTCGATGGTTTCGACGCCAGGCTCGAGGGCGTAGAGACGAGGATGACCGGCCTCGAGGCCAAGCGTCGACGCCAGGTCGACACCTTGGAGACGAGGACACCCTCGACGGGAAGGTTGGCGCTCTTGAGGGCAAGGTCGACACCCTCGACGGCAGGCTCGGCGCCTAAGGGACTCGAATGCGAAGGTCGGCACCCTCGACGGCAAGACCCCGGTCGACACATGTCCGGCTGGCTGTGGACTCGCTGGAACGGTAGTCCTTCCTGCGTGCCCACTCGGCAGTGTCAATTGTCGAATCTCATCCGAATGTCCGCCGCTCGCCGACCACATCGCAGGAGCCGTCGTGCGCCCTCGGCAGGGCTCGTGGTGGGGGCCGCGCGCAGTGCAAAGTCATGCCAACCTCCGCCGGGTCGCTGTGCGTTCCATAGGTAGGAGAACGGGGACCGATGGACGAGCAGGAGTTCACCGAGTGGGTGGCCGGGTGCCAGCGCGCCCTGCTGCGCTCGGCGTACCTGCTGACCGGTGATCTGCACCGGGCCCAGGACCTCGTGCAAGAAGCGCTGGTCAAGGTTGCGCTGCGATGGTCGCGGTTGCGTGACGGCAACCCGACTGCGTACGCGCGAACGATCATTGTGCGCGACAACGTGAGTTGGTGGCGACGCCAGCGTGAGCGGGTCGTGTCGGACCATGACGAGGCTGTGATCCAGCAGGTAAGCAGCGACCCCGACGTGGCCCTCGTCGTACGCCAGTCACTGGCCCGGCTCACACCGTCCCAGCGGGCGGTGCTCGTCCTGCGCCACTTCGATGACCTTTCCGAGCGTGAGGCCGCACAGGTGCTCGGCGTCAGCGTCGGGACTGTCAAGAGCCAAAACGCCGCCGCCCTCGCCCGGTTGCGCACGGCTGCGCCTGAACTGCTTGACCTGATCGGAGGACGCCATGAGTGAGCGTCGCGACCTGACCGACCTGACCGACCTGTTCGACCTAGCGACCGACGGCATTGACAGCCCGGGGCTCGCGCACGAGGCTCTGCGCACGGCCCGGCAGCGGCGGACGCGCCGCCGTGGCGCTGCGGTGGCCGCGGTGGCCGCGAGCGTGGTCGGGGTCGTCGTCTTGGGCGTCTACGCCGGGGACAACCGGTCGGGCGGGTTGCCGCCGTCCACGCAGACGAGCACACCGTCCGCGCCGACAACCACGCCGTCCGCGCCGGAAACCAACACAACCCCCGTGCCGCAGGAGAAGACCTGGCCGAAGTGGAACCCGCGAGACGTCGACGACCTGCCGCCTGCGGCAGACCGCGTCGCGCCTGCTCTGCCCGAGGTGATCAATCCACCGGACTCCTCCCCGGCCATCGTCGACGACCCCGTCGACACGGCGGTCGCCGTGGTCGCGCAGGAGAACCTCATCCAGGTCCTCGGCACGGACAACGACTGGCGGACGGTACCGGTCGAGGACCAGTACCCGCAGGCCATGCTCAGTCCGGGCGGGACGCGCTTGTCGGTGACCTACTACGCCAAGTATGACACTGGCGCGACCATTCACGATCTCGGCACGGGTGAGAGTTGGGTGGTGCCGTTTCCGGACGACTACAGACCCTTTGACGGCACGACGTGGACTTTCGTCGACGAGGACACTTTGCTGCTCCAGGGCGGCACTGCGTGGCTGGTCGACGTGAGGACCGGTGCTGCCGAGCGTTTGCCGGAGGGCATCGGGGGCGGGTTGTCCACGGCGGTTGACCCGCTTGGCGGCCTCCTTGTCAGTGCCCAGTGGGGCACGCCGAACATACTCGTTGACTACGCCGAAGGTGCGGCGCGCAAGGTCAGCATGCAGCGCACTGGTCGGCTCTCGGCGCTGCGTGCTGATACCGACACGGTCGTCGGCACCTCATACGACGGGCGGCCCTTCGCCGTCGTGGTCGCCGACCGCTCGACCCTCACCCCGAAGGTTTCGCTGCCCATCGTTGACACAGACGCCAACTACAGCAACGGAGGTCTTGGCACGTTGGCGCTCACCGACGACGGCACGGTCCTGCTGCGAGTGGCGATGCTCGGACGAGACGTGCAGGGTCTTCGCGTCGTGGCATGGGACCCAACCACCGGCGACCTGTCCCTCGTGAGCCGCACCGACGAGACAGCGGCGGTCGACTTCGCCGAAGATCTGCTGCGCGCCTCCGGCGGTCAGCGGTGACGCGGAGGAGCGCGCGTACCACGACGCGCTGAGGGACCTCGCCACACCAGCGATCCTGGCTCACCATCAACTGCAGCCGGAGGTGGAGCCGCAGCCCTCGCAGACGTAGCAGCTGCCAGCCGGGCGCATCTTCGTGCCGCAGGTGAAGCAGAGCGGAGAGTCGACCTCTCGTCCACTTAGCACCTCCAGCAGTTCAGCGCTGGTCTTGGCCCCACCTGGCACCGGCTTGGCCGTGTGCTCCACAACCGCCGCCTCATCCGCCGAGACGTCCGGCGCCACTGAGGCGTCGGCGGCTACCGCGGCCTTAGCGGCCGGCGTACCCGGGCTCGACTTCAGCGACTCCGCCTCGGGTACCTCTACCGGCTCCCCCGCTGCTTCGTAGGACCCGGTGTCGAGCTGGCGTTGGCGCTCTTCGGCGGTGTAGATGCCGAGTGCTGCGCGCTTGTCGAATGGCAGATAGTCCAACGCCAGGCGGCGGAAGACGTAGTCCATGATGGACTGGCTCATCCGCACATCGGGGTCGTCGGTCAGCCCAGATGGCTCGAACTTCATGTTCGTGAACTTGCTGACGTAGGTCTCCAGCGGGACGCCGTACTGCAGCGAGATGGAGATCGCCTTCGAGAAGGCGTCCATTACGCCCGCGAGGGTCGACCCTTGCTTTCCTAGCTTGAGGAACACCTCGCCCAGCCCGTCGTCGGGGTACGAGCCCGCCGTCAGGTAGCCCTTGGCGCCGCCCACGGTGAACTTCGTCGTCTGAGACGGGCGTGTCCTCGGCAGCTGCCTGCGCACCGGACGCTCGACGACCTTGACCACCTCGGCCGCATCGTCAGCCGAGTAAGCCTTGTCGGCACCCTTGGCCTTGGCGTCATTCAGCGGCTGACCAACCTTGCAGTTGTCCCTGTACACGGCCAATGCTTTGAGCCCGAGCTTCCACCCCTGGATATAGACGTCTTCGATTTCCTCGATCGTTGCGGTTTCGGGCAGATTCACGGTCTTGCTGATGGCCCCACTGATGAAGGGCTGAGTTGCGGCCATCATCCGCACGTGGCCCATTGGAGCGATCGCCCGCTCGCCCATGGCGGTGTCAAAGACTTCGTAGTGTTCTTTCTTGAGTCCCGGAGCGTCGATCACGTGACCGTTTTCGGCGATGAACTCGACGATCGCCTCGATGGTCTCCTGGGTGTACCCCAGCTTCTTTAGCGCGCGGGGAATTGTCTGGTTGACAATCTGCATCGACCCCCCACCGACGAGTTTCTTGAACTTGACCAGTGAGAAATCCGGCTCGATGCCCGTTGTGTCTGCGTCAAGCATGAAGGAAATGGTGCCGGTCGGAGCGAGAACACTGGCTTGCGCGTTGCGGTAGCCATTCTTCTCCCCGATATTGAGGACCGACTCCCACGCCTTCGTGGCCACCTTCCGGACGTCCCGGTCAGCCTCGCTGACTGAGCGCATGGCGTCGTTGGCTGCAGCGTGCTTGCGCATGACTCGCTTGTGCGCGTCGGCGTTGCGGGCGTAGCCGGCGTACGGGCCGACGACTCCGGCGAGTTCGGCGGAGCGCTTGTACGACGTGCCCGTCATCAGCGACGTAATCGACGCCGCCAGTGCACGACCGCCCTCGGAGTCGTAGCCGAGCCCCATCGCCATGAGCAGCGCACCGAGGTTGGCGTAGCCGATGCCCAGCTGCCGGTAGTCCCGGGTCGTCTCGGCGATCTTCTCGGTCGGGAAGTCGGCGAAGCAGATGGAGATGTCCATCGCGGTGATGACCATCTCGACGCACCGGGCGAATAATGGCGCGTCGAATGTGTCGTCTTCCTTGAGGAACTTCAACAGGTTGAGGCTCGCGAGGTTGCACGACGAGTTGTCAAGGCTCATGTACTCCGAGTTGTGCACGACGATGCCAGGAAGACCCTCGCTGCTCACGACGAAGTTGTGCGAGCCGGGTACCTCGAGGTCGTAAACCTTGACCGGTGCGTCAAGATGAACGTCAACCAGCTTGACCACTCGATCTTCACCCACCTCCGACACCAGAACCTGACCCTCGCGAAGGTTGGCTGCCTCAAGCCAGTCCCCGTCGGCGAGGTAGCGGTGGTCGGGAGTGCTCTGCAGTCGAAGTCCGTTCTGGGTCACCACCTCGACGAGCCGGCGTGTCTCACCTGCCACCCAGCCGCGGGACACCTCCTTCAAGGCCAACACGCGATGTTGTCCGTCCAAGACACTGCTCAGCACACGAACCCGCTCCCCCGCCTCAACCAATTTGACGAGCTGCTCGAAAGCGATCGGGCCCGTCTCGGTTTGGACGAGAGTGCCGCCGGTGAAGCAGCACGGGTTGGATGCGGTGATGCGGCCGGTCTCCGGGTTGGTGTGCCAGTCGTTGATGGTGTCGTCGTACTGGATGCCGGGGTCGGCGCACAGCCAGGCAGCCTGCGCAATCTTGTCGAACAGTTCGCGGGCGTCGACTGTCTCGATGACCTCGCCGGTCTTGCGGGCCCGCAAACCGAACTCGGTGCCCTCCTCCACCGCGCGCATGAACTCGTCGGTGACGCGCACGGAGTTGTTGGCATTCTGGTACTGCACGGACACGATGTCTTTGCCGCCGAGGTCCATGTCGAAGCCGGCATCGCGCAGCGCGCGGATCTTGTCTTCCTCGCGCGCCTTCGTCTCGACGAACTCCTCGATGTCGGGGTGGTCGACGTCGAGCACGACCATCTTGGCCGCGCGTCGAGTGGCCCCGCCGGACTTGATCGTGCCGGCGCTGGCGTCGGCGCCGCGCATGAAGGAGACCGGGCCGGACGCCGTACCGCCGCTGGACAGCAACTCCTTGCTCGAACGGATCCGGGACAGGTTTAGACCAGCTCCGGAACCGCCCTTGAAGATCAGGCCCTCTTCCCGGTACCAGTTCAAGATCGAGTCCATCGAGTCGTCGACACTGAGGATGAAGCAGTTGTGGACGCGAAGGTTGCCGGAAAGATATTCGCCGCTCTCGGTTTGAATGTCGAAGACCTCCATCCCGCCGAGCTGCTCGACGCGGTCGACCTCTACGGTGTGGCGGTCGGCGCCACCAGCCTCGGGCTCGACGTGCAGCAGCCGTTGGCCAACTCGCAACTCACCCGCCGGTACGAAGTCGCCGTCAACGTCATTGTCGGCTCGCCACACGAGGTGGTCGGCCGTGACGTCGAGGGTGTAGCCGGACTTCAGGTGCAGACGCAGCACGTCCTTCACGCCGTTGGCCTTGACGGCCAGGATGCGAGTTAGGCCGTGCGCGTCGTACACCTTGGTGCCTACGGCGTTGTCCTCGACCAGCTTGCCGATCGGCATCAGGCCGTCTGGCGTGCTCACCAGCGAGTCGTACGGCTGGCAGGCGCTGACCTGTTGCGGAGAGCTTGTACCGACGTTGAACCAGACCGGAGAGTTGAAGGCGAACATCTGGTGAAGCAGCATGTGCGTCAGCTCGTGCTCGAACACCTCGGCATCGGAAGGTGTCGCGAAGTAGCCGTGCTGTTCCCCCGCTGCCCGGTAGGTCTTGACCACCCGGTCGATCAGCTGCCGCAGGGTCCATTCCCGCGCGTCGGTGCCGACCGCGCCGCGGAAGTACTTGGTTGTCACGATCGTCGAGGCGTTGACAGACCAGAAGTCGGGGAACTCCACGCCGCGCTGCTCGAAGACGGTCTCGCCGGTCTTCCAGTTCTGCTGGACGACGTCGCGCCGCTCCCAGTTCACCTCGTCGTACGGGTGCACGCCCTCGGTCGTGAAGATCCGCTCGATCTTCAGTCCCTTGACGTCGCGCGATGGGGCGCTGGTGCGGTGGCTGTCCGTCTCGGTCATGGCCTCTCCTGGCTGGTTGTCCGGGGTGCTGCTCTATGGTCTGGGCGGGGGGGTTGCTGTTCGATGTCTTGGGTGTTGCGGTTGGCTGGTCGGCGTACCGGTCAACCGCTGGGTGCCTGCTTGGTCGGTACGTCGGGTGGTGCCGCGCCCGCTGCGGCCGTCAGGTCGGGCTCCTCGCCGGTCGGGGACCGCTCGGCGCGCAGCATCGCGATCTCGGCCTCGAAGTCGTCGGCGGACTCGAACGCCCGGTAGACGCTCGCGAACCGTAGGTATGCCACCTCGTCGAGCTCACGCAACGGACCAAGGATCGCCAGGCCGACCTCGTGGGCCGGCACCTCGGCCCAGCCGGAGCCGCGCAGCGAGTCTTCGACCTGGCTGCCGATCCGGGCCAGGTCGTCATCGGTCACCGGACGGCCCTTGCACGCCTTGCGCGCCCCCGCGATGACCTTCTCGCGGCTGAACGGCTCGGTCGCCCCTGACCGCTTCACGACAGTCAGCTGCATCTGCTCGACCGTGGTGAACCGCTTCTCGCACTGCGGGCACGAGCGGCGCCGCCGGATCGACGTGCCGTCTTCCGCGACCCGCGAGTCGAGCACGCGCGTGTCGGTGTGGCGGCAGTAGGGGCAGTGCATTGCCGCCTCCTTCGCTGATGCATCACGTCTTGTGTCTATCGGCTGGCGCCGACAGTTTCTGCTTCTCGCTGAGCCTTCGGTACGGCGTTCTGCTGGGCGATGCCCGGTTGGTGCTGGGGATGGAACTGTGGTTGAGCTGTGGACGTTTCGCTGTCTCGTGTGGGCAAGCAACCCCAACCTGTGGAGAACTACACCACTGTAACTACTAGATGTTGGGATGACCGTACGCCCCTGCTTGTGCGATGGCAATGGTCCCTCACCTGGTTTTCGAACTCGCGAGCGTTTCCGCAGGTCAGCGGGCTTCCACGAGGTCACTGCTCCGCGTGTCGTGGCAGTCCCGACCATCGCTGGCCTGCGAACTGGCTCAAGCGCCATCCGAGGTGAGCTACACCCGATCAGTAGGGAGTCTCACCTGGGTTCGTGGCTGAGCAGACAGTCGTCAGGGTGCGGCCGGCGTGTTGCCGTGTCCACATCTGCCACAAACGCCCCAAGTTGTCCACAGATTTGGTTGGAGGGCTAGTCCCGCTGAGCGTCGATCGCCTAATTTGAGGGCCTAGAACGTCACGGGAGGACGACGCAATGGGCCGGACGCTCACCGCGATCGCGGGCCTAGTGTGCTGCGTAGTGCTGTCAGCTTGTAGCAGCGACAGCGTCGCTGAGCCTCCCGATCCGACGCCCACTCCGGAAACGACGTCAATGTCGTCGGCGCCCACCTCACCGCCCAGCTCGTCGCCGACCAGCTCAGCCACTCAGGAGCCACCGGCTCAACCGCCAGAGATGCCAGCACTCGCCAAGGAGAAGTCGCCAGCCGGCGCCAAGGCTTTCGTTGAGTACTACATGGAGGTTGTGAACTACTCGTGGCACGCGGGCTCCGGAGATCTCGCGCGACGATTCTCAACACCTGATTGCATCGCTTGCCGCGGGATCGCCCGCTCCATCGATCAAATGGAGCGTGGGGGCGGTTTCTACAGAGGCGGCGAATGGGCGGCCACCTTGCCGGTGCTGATTCCGTCCGAACCCATCGACAAGCCCATTGTCCACACGGCACTCAAGCAGTCGTCGGGGACATGGAAGCGATCAGAGGAGGATCGCCTTCGACGAATCCCCTCGTCCAGGCAATACATCGACGTGCACCTGACTCGAGTCGGTGCTTCGTGGAAAGTCACTTCGTTGGTGTTCGCATGAGGAAGTGCCTACTTGCCATGGTCGCGGTCGTGATGGGCTTTGGGAGCATCGAGACTGCAGCGGCCGATCGAATGGAGTCTTTCCTTTCCGCACCCTCCTTTGTTGACCCGCAGCCATGCGAGGCAGGTACGACCCCTGAACCGGGGACGCATTGGATCGGCTGCGAAACGGAGCTGGAGGGCCCACTGACTCCCGGCGGTCCACCCTCGACGGAACCGATTAGCACCTCACCACGGTCTGGTGTCTCCCACTCCTACATCTGGGTTCCTTCGTGTCCGGGTGCGTTGCCCTCCGATGAAAACGTCGGGGAACTTGACTGCCCGGCCGCGCACAGCTGTGCCGACCCGCAACTGATGTCGATGTCGTTGTACGCCATGCAACTCACCAATCCCGCAGGCCAACCGATACAGCGCGGCTGGCGGTACCTCGGCTCCGAGTGCCGTGACCCCAAG
Organism: Nocardioidaceae bacterium; assembly: GCA_030447805.1. Taxonomy (GTDB): domain Bacteria; phylum Actinomycetota; class Actinomycetes; order Propionibacteriales; family Nocardioidaceae; genus JAUJOE01. The sequence goes on from JAUJOE010000010.1 coordinate 16,995, forward strand.
GACGCCGGCCCGACTAAGCAGCCTCGAGTCCTGACCTGGATGGATGTTCTCAACGCGGTCAGACAGGTCGGCGTCCCGGGAGCATCGGTCGAGGCACCGGACTACACGCTGGTCAACCTCAAGACAACCTTCTACACCGAACCCACCACTGTCGAACGCAGCCTGACGCTCATCGGCTACGACGTCGACGTCCGCGTCGAGCCGTCGACGTACACCTGGCATTGGGGCGACGGCAGCAGCGAGACCACTGACACCCCTGGGCATCCCTATCCCTCCACCGACGTCACGCACATGTACCTCCGCGCCACTGCGCCCAACCAGGCCCTCCAGCTCAGCGTCGACGTCACCTACACCGCCCAATATCGCGTCGACGGCGGTGAGTGGCAGCCGATCCCCGAGGCGCTGACCATCGCCGGGGCTCCTACCGACCTGCCGATCAAGCAAGCCAGCGCAGTGCTCGTCGCCAAGGACTGAGGGGCAGCTAGACCGGCGCGCGTTCGCGCCGTCGCGGCACCGCTCCGCGCTGGCCTGCCCGCGGTCAGGGCGTCGGCACGTACAGAGGCTGACCCGCGCGGATCGATCCGGCGTCGGTGAGCGCGTTGAGGTCAAGAATCTCGTCGATGACGACGCGTGGGTCCTGGTCGGGCGCTACGTCGTTGGCGATGTCCCACAAGGTCTGCCCCGGCTCCACGACCACTGTGGCGGTGGGCGCGTGATGCGTCGTACCCGTGGACTCCGCCGGGCCGCCCAGCATCGTGAAGAGCGCTAACGCGACAGCGACCAGCAAAAGGAGGAGCACCAGTCGTCCACGGCGAGTCAGCCGCAGCTGCGGCCGGATCAGCCGGACGGGGTTGTCGTTGCGGTGCATCACTGCGGTGCTCATCGGTGTCCTCCAAGCAAGGAAGTGGGCCATTGGGCGGCCGTTTCATTCGTACGTCGCGGGCTGTTCATAGAGATACAGGCGAGCGCCGACAGTCCTTGAGACGTCTCTTCAGTCGTCGCCGCTTCCGTGGCGGTAGCCGGTGCATCGGTTGGTATGACGCGCCTGGAAGTATCCGTTTGATCGAACATATGTACGAACCTAACAGGCGGCTGAGCCGCCATATCGAACAACCGTTCGATCCGCGTGTCGCCCGCCCAGGTCCGGGTGCCGGGGCGCCGCCAGAGAGCCCAGCCGCGGGTCTGTCCACAGATTCGACACGCCGTTCGAACAGGTGTTTGAAAGCGTCGGCGCAGGGGTCTACCGTGATCTTTAATCGGTTTCCGGCTCACGCCGGGGCGGCTCTCGACGAGTTTGCCAGCGTGATCCGGCCGAGGTGGCAGACATCCGCGCCCGAGAAGTGAAGGCGAGACTGACATGGCCAAGACACCTGACGACTCCGCCGTACGAGAACTGCCCGACGGCCCACCTGACGCCGTCGGTCTGACCCCGCGCCAACGACGCGTGCTCACATGTATCAAGGACTCGGTCAGCGAGCGGGGCTACCCGCCCAGCATGCGCGAGATCGGGATCGCCGTTGGGCTGACGAGCTCGTCGTCAGTCGCGCACCAATTGCGGGTGCTCGAGGCCAAGGGCTTCCTGCGCCGTGACCCCAACCGTCCCCGAGCCGTCGAGGTGCTGATGCCTGCTCCCGCGCCCGGCCGCTCTCTGGGGCCAACCAGCGACGGCTCGTACGACGAGACCGGCTCAGGCGATCAGCGGCCGGAGGCCGTCTACGTCCCAGTCGTGGGTCACATCGCCGCCGGTGGGCCCATCCTGGCGGAGGAGCGGATCGAAGAGGTGTTCCCGCTTCCCCGGAGGCTCGTCGGCGACGGCACGCTGTTCCTGCTCGAGGTCAAAGGTGACTCAATGCTCGACGCTGCCATCTGCGACGGCGACTTCGTCGTCGTACGTCAGCAGCCGACTGCCGAGAACGGTGAGATCGTGGCGGCCATGATCGACGGCGAGGCGACGGTGAAGACGTTCCAGCGCAAGTCCGGAGAGGTCTGGCTGCTGCCCCACAACAGCGCCTACGAGCCGATCAACGGCCGCGACGCGGTGGTGCTCGGCAAGGTGGTCACGGTGATGCGCAGGATCTAGCGCCAGGCTCCACGCTGGGCAGGTGGAGCCACCGTGGCAGGGCCGTACCGGCATGGACAACCGGCTGGGGGTTCCATAGTGTGGTCATACCGGCTCCGCCACCGCGGGCGCGGCGCTCATGTTTAGTCTCAGGTCGGGCGGTTCGGCTGCGCGCTCGGACCGTCCGACCTGCTGGTCGCCCGCTTGGGCTTTCCACCTGCTCGTTGCCACGCAAACGGTCCGCGAAGTCCACGTGAACACTTGCGAATCCCCGTGACTCTGGGGTCGAGGTGACGTTGGGTTGTAACGTGACCGAACCCAAGCAGGCATCGTGACAGAGTTCAACCGCCGGGCCTTCCTCGCCGCGACCGCAGCAACGGCCGCCACCGCAGCCACCACCGTCGGCCGTACGCCGGCCCTGGCGCTTGGCCCGGATGCAACGGCTGGCATTGACCCCAACCCATACTTCCGGCACGGCGTCGCATCCGGAGACCCTCTCCCTGACCGGGTGATCCTGTGGACCCGGGTCACGCCGTCGGCCGACCTCGAACCCGGCGTCGGCAGCGGGCCGTCGGTGTCCGGGCACTGGCAGATCGCAACCGACCGGGCCTTCGACCGCATCGTCGACTCCGGACGGTTCACCACGTCGCCTGTCCGCGACTACACCGTCAAGGTCGACGCCAGCGGCCCACAACCAAGCACCGGCTACTACTACCGGTTCGAGTTCAACGGCACCCCCAGCCGCATCGGGCGCACCTGTACGGCGCCCGACCGGTTCGCCTCTCCTCACAACCTGCGGTTCGGCGTGGTGTCGTGCTCGAACCTGCAGGCGGGCTACTTCTCGCCGTACCGTCACCTCGCCGCTCGCGACGACCTCGACGCGATCGTGCATCTCGGCGACTACCTCTACGAGTACGGCCCCGGCCGGTACGGGTACGGCCATAGCAACACCGACATCCGCTCGCATGTGCCGGCGCACGAGATGGTGTCGCTGCGCGACTACCGGCAACGTCACGCGCAGTACAAGCAAGACCCCGACCTGCAGCGGCTGCACGCCAAGCTGCCCTTCATCGCTACGTGGGATGACCACGAGAGCACCAACGACGCCTACCGCCGCGGCGCCGAGAACCACCAGCCCGACACCGAAGGCGACTGGCAGCACCGCAAGTGGCGGGCCCATCGGGCGTACGACGAGTGGATGCCCACCCGCATGTCCGACACCGCGAAGTTGGGCGACGGTGACCGGCTCTACCGCTCGCTGCGTTTCGGGACGCTGGCGAACCTGTCGATGCTCGACCTGCGCAGCTACCGCTCCAAGCAGGTGGAGCAGCCCGAGCTCAGTGAGGTGGACAACCCCAACCGCAGCATCACCGGGGACCCGCAGATGGTCTGGCTCAAGGACCAACTGCTCACCCCGAAAGTGCAGTGGAAGATCGTGGGCAACCCCGTGATGATTGCCCCGGTCGTCTTCCCGCCGCTGCCCAACGACCTGACCGCGGCGCTCAATGACGTCACCGGGCTGCTCCCACCCGACGGTGTGCCTTACAACGTCGACCAGTGGGACGGCTACACCGCAGACCGCCACGAGCTCTTCAGCCACATCGCCAACCACGGGCTGCAGAACACCGTGTTCCTCACCGGCGACATCCACTCGGCGTGGGCGTGTGACCTCCCGCGCGATGCGGGCAGATACCCCGCGACGAAGACGGTCGGCACGGAGTTCGTCTGTACGTCGGTCACCAGCAACAACCTCGACGACATCACCAACTCACCACCGCGCACGACCTCCATCGCCATCGAGGAGGGCGTCAAGGCGAACAACCGCCACGTCAAGTACCTGAACTTCGACGACCACGGCTACAGCGTCGTCGACATCACCTCAGCCCGACTGCAGATGGACTACTACAAGATCAGCGACCGCGCCGACCGCAACGCGACGTCGGAGTGGACACAGTCGTGGGCAACCGCCGCCGACACCCAACGGGTACACCGAGTGGAAGGCCCCGTCGCATGAGCGCGCCAACGTCCCCGTCCCAGGTCAGCCGCCGGAGGTTCCTCCAGCTCACCGCGGCAAGCGGCGCTGCGGTCGTCGTATCGGCCGCACCCGGCGCACCGCTTGCCGCCGCGGCGGGCGATCGCAAGAAGCGCGCGTACGTCGTTGTCGTCGATGGCTGCCGACCCGACGAGGTCACCAGGGAGCTGATGCCTCGGTTGCATTCGCTGCGGTCACATGGCATGAACTTCCCCAACGCGCGGGCGCTACCGATCTTCGAGACGCTTCCCAACCACGCCATGATGATGACCGGCATGCGCCCCAACCACACCGGTGTACCGGCCAACTCGATCTACGATCGCGACGCGAAGGCCATTCGCGACCTGGACCGGCAGAGCGACCTGCGCTTCCCGACGCTGCTGCAGCGACTGCAAAACCTGGGTTACACCACGGGCTCGGTGCTCAGCAAGGAGTACCTGTACGGCCTCTTCGGCACCCGGGCGACGTACCGGTGGGAACCCAGCCCGGTGGTGCCGGTCAGCGGCCACGCGCCCGACGAAGCGACCATGGACGCCACCATCGCGATGATCGACAACGTCGACCCCAACTTCATCTTCGTCAGCCTCGGTGACTGCGACCGGGTCGGCCACAGCGACGTGACCGGTACGACCGTGCAAGCGTCTCGGCGCGCCGCCCTCAAGACCGCCGATCAGCAGGTGGGGCGGCTGGTCACCCACCTGCGCGAAACCGGGCGGTGGGCCAACTCGGTGCTGATGGTGCTCGCCGACCACGCCATGGACTGGTCACAACCGGACCGCATCGTCAGCCTGCACCCGGCTTTCGAGGCCGATCCGCTGCTCGCCGGCAACGTCGTCATCGCGCAGAACGGCGGCGCCGACCTGCTCTACTGGACCGGCCCGGGCAGCCGGCGGCGGGCCGCGGTGACGCGGATGCGAGAGATCGCCGCAGGGGTAGAAGGTGTGCACGAAATCTGGGACCCCGACCATGCCTACCTACGGCTCGGACCGCGCGGAGGGGACGTGGTTGCGTACTGCCAAGCCGGCTGGCGGTTCAGCGATCCCCGGCCGGTGTCCAACCCGATCCCCGGCAACCACGGGCACCCCGCCACCAGGGTGATCCCCTTCTTCATCGCCGGCGGCTCGCCCCTGGTCCAGCACGGCACCTCGTACAGCCGGTCCGTGCACACCCTCGACGTCGCACCCACCATCGGTCGGGTCTTCGGTCTGCCGGCACCTCGTGGCGGCTACGAGGGCGTTTCCCGCCTCTAGCTTCGCCAATCTCGGTGCCCCCGCACCGCACGGATCAGCGGCAGGAATGGGTTTGTGGAGGATCTCCGGCGCCTGGTGCCGGGCAGACGCCACAAACTCGTACTTGGACAAGGGCGGTGCGCCAGGTCACCAGCGTCCATAGGCCTGGGGTCGCCTGACAGCGGTTGTCGGCCTCGGATCTCTTGTCACCCGGCGCTGAGGCGTGCAAGCGCGCCCGTGGCTACTGCGCGGTCGTACGTCGTCCACATCGGCGGCAACGACGCCCGTAGGAAGCTGCCGTAGCGGGCGGTAGCCAACCGTGGATCCAGGATTGCCACGACGCCCCGGTCGTCCCTGGTGCGGATCAGGCGGCCCGAGCCTTGCGCCAGCAGCAGAGCTGCGTGGGTCGCTGAGACGGTCATGAAACCGTTGCTGCCGGCGCGGTCGGCGGCGCGCGATCGAGCCGACATCAGCGGGTCGTCGGGCCGAGGGAAGGGGACGCGGTCGATGATCACCAGCTGGCACGTCGGCCCCGGCACGTCGAGCCCCTGCCACAGCGACAAGGTGCCGAACAGGCTGACCGCCGGGTTGGCGACGAACTCCGCCTGCAGGTGCGAGAGTTGGCCGTCGCCTTGGCAAAGCACCGGCAGGTGCGGCAGGGCTTCCCGCATCGCCTCGGCGGCGGCTTCCGCGGCCCGCCGTGATGAGAAAAGGCCGAGCGTGCGACCGTTCGCAGCGGCGAGGAGCGCCTCGATCTCCGCAAGCTGTGCTTCACCAAGCCCATCGCGGCCAGGCGGCGGGAGGTGCTTGGCGACGTACAGGATGCTCTGGCGCGGGTAGTCGAACGGCGAACCGACGTCGATCGCTCGCCACGGCAAGGTGGCCGGGGCCTCGTGCTCAGAGTCTTCCGCAGCCTCCTGGTCAGCGTCGGCTGGACCGTCGGTATCGGTCTCGACCCGTTCGACGGCTTCAGGCCGATCGAGATCGCCAAGGCCGTGAAGTCGCCACCGAGCTTGAGCGTGGCCGAGGTGAAGATGACGGTCTTCTCGCTGAGCAACCGGTCGCGCAACTGGATCCACACCTGCAGCGGTGCGACGCACAGCAGGTTGCCGCCTCTGGTGCGGTCGCGCTCGGCGAGCCATACGACGTCGTCATCGCGATGCGCCGCCAACCGGTCGGCGATCTTGCGCACCTCGTCGACCATGCCGCGCGCCTGCTGCCGGGCCGCGTCGCCGTCGGAGTCGCTGGACTCCTTAGGGAACGCCGAGAACGCCGACCGGGCAGCCTCTCGCACGCGGGCCAGGCCGTCGGCAAGCTCCGGCGGCTGTACGTCGATGCGTCCGGGCTCCATCGTCTCGACCACGGCCCGCAACGCCTCGCCAGCGTCGGCCAGGTCGTCGGGCTCGTCGCCGCGGAGGAAGTTGCGGGCGCGTTTGGCGGCCCGCTCGACAACCGACGGCGACAGCTCATCGGTTGCCGACTGGGTCACCCGGGCGGCCAGCTCATGCGCCTCATCGACCACCACGACGTCGTACTCGGGGATCATCGGCACGCCCTCGACGGCGTCGATCGCCAGCAAGGAGTGGTTGGTGACGATGAGCCGCGACGCCATCGCCTTGTCGCGGGCGCGCTCGGCGAAGCACTCCACGCCGTACGGGCACTTCTGGGCGCCAAGGCACTCACGGTGGCTCACCGACACCTGCTGCCACACCTTGTCGGTGTGCGACGGCGCGCTGTCGCGGTCGCCCGGCCCACCGGCGCGAGACTCCCGCTCGGCCCATTGCCGCAGCCGAACCACCTCACCACCCAACGTGCCGGCGGGTACGTCGATCAGCGCGCCCTGGTCGTCGGGAACGCCCTCGCGGATGCGGTGCAGACAGGCGTAGTTGCTGCGGCCTTTGAGCACGGCGTACGCCGGTCGCTCCCCCAGCACGTCAGCGGCAGCGTCGAGCAGGGCGGGGATGTCGCGCTCGACGAGTTGGTGCTGCAGCGCCAGAGTGGCGGTTGCGACGACAACGCGGGCGTCGTGCATGGCCGCCGGCACGAGGTAGGCCAGCGACTTGCCGGTGCCGGTGCCGGCCTGCACAAGCAGGTGCTGACCCGATCGCATCGCCGCGGCGACAGCAGTAGCCATCTCGACCTGCCCCGGCCGGTCCTCACCGGCGAGGTTGCCGACCGCGGCGTGCAGCACCTCCTCGACCGGGAGGACGACAGCGGCTCGCGACGTGGGCACTCACCGACGTTAGCCGACCCGACCGACGCTGCGCGGCCACACTCCACAGGCTGTCAACAACCGCCGGGGCTGGCAAACCGGCACAGGGTCGGCATGAACTGAGCGGTCAGCCGTGTCTGGACGGTCGCCATCCGGTTGACGTTGCTTGAGTAGGAGTAGTCGCTCTCGCCACTTTTCATCATCAGGTAGATCGCGTTGCCTTCCCGAACCACGGTGAAGAACTCGCCGCCAAGCCTTGCTAACTCTTGTCCGTGCGCGTCGTACATGCGGTACCAACTCCAGGCGTGGAAGGCGTCGTCGGGTGATTCTTGGCCGCCTAGCGCGGCGGGTCGGGTTCTCCAGTAGTACAGGTAGATGTTCCCGTCGATGTCGCCGTCGCGCTGCTCTGCGCAGTCGGTGAGAGAGGTGCGCATTTCTTCGATCGCGGTCGCGGCCGTCGCAGCATCGGGGTACAGACCCAACTGCTCGGCGAACGCCAATTCAGGCGCGGTTTGAAGGACGCTTTGGCGATCGGTTTGGGCCGCATCCGACGGATAGCCCTTCTGATTGGGGCAGGGCAGAAGCCGCCAAGAGCGCCAGCTCGGGTCCGGGGCCCAATCGCCATAGTCGCCATACTGGGATTCGACGCCCTGCGGCAGCTTGATGTTGGCCGGAATCGTCGTGACGCAGTCGCCCTGGCTGGTGGACGTCTCGGTGGGCGGGGTCTCTCTCGTGACAGTTGCCGTCGGCTGGTTCTGCGTCGGGCCGGTAGGGCTTGGCTGGCTCTCCGTCGGCTCCTCTCTGTCGGGTCGGCTGTGCTTGGCTGGGTCGGCGTCGGGGCGGTCGGGCTCGGTGGTGCCACCGGCCCAGCACTGCCCTGATCGTCAAGGGACGCCGCCACCGTGTAACTACCCATCACGAGCCCGACAGCAGCGACGGAGGAAGCCACGACGGTTGCGGTACGCCGTCTTCCGGCCCGCCGCCGTACCTCTGACGCGGTGTCCAGCTCGGCTCGCTGAGATGCATCTGCCGCCATGGCCTGCAGGCGGCGGCTCAACTTGTCGTGGTCAGACACGGGGCACCTCCTGCCCATTCGCCGGATTCCCCAGCATCGCTTCGTCGTCGCCGAGAAGGTGGCTCAGCGCCATCCGGCCCCTGGCCAGTCGCGCCTTGACAGTCCCGACAGGGCTGTTCGTCTCCGCGGCTACGTCCTCGACGGAGAGGTCGCACAAGTGATGGAGCACGATCGCCCGCCGTTGGTCAGGGCTTATCTGCCGCAGGGCGGCAATGAGGTCGCTGTGGACGTCGTCCAGCGCCCCGGCACATCACGCTCGGCGCCACGACGGTTGTACGCCCGTAACGTGGCGGCCATCTGTCGCCACCGAGTGACCCCGATCCGCCAAGCCGTTCGGCGCACCCAGGCCTCCGGACTGCGAGCTGCGTCAAGTTCGCGGCGATGCTGCCATGCCTTGATGAAGGCCTCTTGCACGCAGTCTTGCGCTTCAACGTGGCTGCCGAGCATCGCGGTGAGCTGGCCGACCAGTCGAGGCGCGGAAGCAGCGTAGAAGTCATCAAACTCGGCCGGCTCCACCGCTCCCCTCCCGTCTAGGCAGGTCGTTTCCTGGCATACGCAGCTCACGCCGGGTGTGGTTGCCTCCGTGCCAAGATTTCTCGATAGCCGGAAAACGCCGCAGGCGCGGTGGTGGTCTCGACGAGCGGATCGGAACGCCCACGCTGACGAGGGAGGAAGTGCCAGGCGGCAGGCTCAGAAGATGAGGTACCACACGGTCAGCAACAGCGGAAGCGCGAATGCGACCACCAAGATCCACGCCACGATCTTGTGCGACGGCTTCGCCGAGCTGAGCGAGTCGGCCATCGCGATGAGGGCCCCTTCTTCGGTGTAGCGGTCGAAGCCCATCAGCTGAGCGTCGCGAGGGATGCCCACCTGGCTCCCGGTGTGCACGAGCGGCGGCCGCTCGTCGTACCCCTCGTCGTCCATGGGACCGATGTTACCCAGACCGCGGCACGTCTCCGCGAGGAGCGGCCGTTCGGCGGAGTTCAGCCGCGACCGAACCGGTCAGGCGGTCGTTGCGGCGAACGCGGATAGCTCACCCGCAAGGCCGGCGTGCACCCGGGCGCGGACGCGGGTGCCCTCAGCGGTGTGCTCGAGCGACTCGATCTCGCCGTGCAGGTGCAGCTGGTTGATCAGGTCGCCCCGCGCGTACGGCACCAGCGCGTCGACTTCGACCGTCGGCCGTGGCAGGTCGGCCTCGATGGCGGCGATTACCTCGTCTACACCCGCGCCGGTCTGCGCCGAGGTCACCACGGCGTGCGGTTCGCGGGCCAGCAACCGCGCCACGACCAGCGGGTCGGCCACGTCGGACTTGTTGACCACGACGAGCTCGGGTACGTCGGCGGCGCCGATCTCAGCGAACACCTCCCGCACGGCGGCGATCTGCCCCTCAGGGTCGGCGTGCGAGCCGTCGACGACGTGCACGACGAGATCAGCCTCGGCGACCTCTTCCAGGGTCGAGCGGAACGCCTCGACCAGCTGGTGCGGCAGGTGTCGGACGAAGCCGACGGTGTCGGAAAGGGTGTAGACGCGCCCGTCACCGGTCGTCGTACGCCGGGTGGTCGGGTCAAGCGTCGCGAACAGCGCGTTCTCGACGAGCACGCCTGCACCGGTCAGCCGGTTGAGCAGCGATGACTTGCCGGCGTTGGTGTAGCCGGCGATGACGACGGCCGGGATCTGGCGACGTACCCGCTCGGCCTTCTTCGTCACCCGTGCCGTCTGCATGTGCGTGAGGTCGCGCCGCAGCTTGGCCATCCGGGTGGTGATGCGCCGCCGGTCGGTCTCGAGCTTGGTCTCACCGGGGCCGCGGCCACCGATCCCGCCGCCCTGGACACCGACGCGGCCGCCCGCCTGGCGGGACAGCTGCCCACCCCACCCACGCAGCCGCTGCCGCATGTACTCCAGCTGGGCAAGCTCGACCTGCGCCTTGCCCTCCTTGGACCTGGCGTGCTGGGCGAAGATGTCGAGGATGAGCGCGGTGCGGTCGACGACCTTGGCGTTGACGCGGTCCTCGAGGTTGCGCAGCTGCGCCGGGCTGAGCTCCCCGTCGCAGATGACCGTGTCGGCGCCCGTTTCGGCGACGGCCATGCGTAGGTGATCGACCTTGCCCGGCCCGATGTACGTCGCCGGGTCGGGGCGCTGCCGGCGCTGCGACAGCGCGTCGAGCACGATCGACCCCGCCGTCTCGGCCAGCAGCTTCAGCTCGGCCAGTGAGTTGTCGGCGTCCTCGACGCTGCCTTCTGTCCAGACACTGACGAGCACCACCCGCTCGAGGCGCAGCTGGCGGTACTCGACCTCGGAGATGTCCTCGAGCTCGTCGACAGGCCCGCCACCCGGCGCAGCGCGTGCCGCTCCTCGAGCTCGAGGTCGCCCGTGTCGAAACGGCCGTTGTCGAGGTCGCCGTTGTCCAGGTCGTCGGCGAAGAGCTTCTCGTCGTCGAGCTCGATGTCGGGAGAGCTGGAGAGGTCGCTGTCGAAGTCCGGCCCGTCGGCGTACTCGCGTCGGTTCGCTGTCATTGCCCTCCACTGTACGGCGCCAAGCCCCGCTGCTTCGACGGCTTATTGGCTGTCCGCCGCAGACCGGTCTACCTGCCGCCGCGCTGCAGTTGAGCCCAAGTGTCGCTAGCGACGACACTCGTTGGAGCCAGGCCACGGGCCTGTTGGTACGCCCTGACCGCCGCCGCCGTGCCGCCGTAGTAGACACCGGTGATCGGCAGGCGTGCATCGACGGCAGCGTTCAACGCTCGCTGAAGACGGCGTACGGCGTGTCTGGCCGAGCCGTACTTGAGGATCGGCTGGCTCCCGCTCGACAGGATCGCCGTCCAGGTCGCCAGGCCCACAACGCCGGTGACGTGCCGGCGGTGTGCTGTCTGGAAGTCCACCACCGCCTGGTAGGTCGCGTGGTCGAAGAAGCCGGTGATGTCGCCGCCGTAGGTCCCGTTGCGCCTGAGGACGCACTGCAGGGCCTTCACCTGGTCACCGGTGTCGCCGCTTTCGAGCCGGTAGTAGTCCGGGAAGTCGATCCGCACCCCACATGACGGCAACGCCTGCGGCGCGAGCGAGCCCTCTCCGAGGCTCATGTAGTTGCTGTCCACGGTGATGGTCACGCCACCGTGGGTCTCGTTGTGGTCGCCGCGGTACTGATGCACTCTCTTGTGTGGCATCCAACTGGTGGAGCGCACGTACGAGGAGGAGAGGGTGTCCTGCCCGTTCCAGTCCGCTATCCAAACTTGGTCGGGCATCGCGTACGTGCCCGGCGTGGTTGCGTTGGCGTCGTCCAACATCTTGATGCCGGAGGCGGCGCTGGAGTAGACCCCCGACACGTAACCGAGCGTGTGCAGCTTGTTGGTCCACGCGGAGAGGAAGCTGAGCGCCGACTCCCGGCACGCGGTTCCGCTGGTGTCGAAGTCCTCGAGGTCGTACCACAGCGTGCTGTTCGCGGAGATGCCCAGGGCTTGCGCCGCTCGCACCGTCTTGGCTGCCTCGGCACGCCCCTGGGTGCGGGCCTTGAGGTAGTTCGTCGCCGGGTCAGGGTTGATCCGGACTTGTGTCAGGTAGCGCTCTCTGGTCGTGCACCACGCCTGCGGCCCAACGGTCACCGGGAGGAGCCTCCAGCCGTTCCTCAGCTGAGTGGAGATCCACGTAGGGGTGAGGTTCGGCTGACTGGGGCATCCACGCGAGTCACCGGAGATGTAGATGCCCACGGCCCAGTACGGCGATGACGTCAGCCATGCGTCCATGGCCGCCTGGCTCGGCGCCACGCACTGATCGAAGCCGTAGCCGGTGAAGCTACCGGGCGTCACCCGGTTCTCGGCCTGTGCCGGACCGGCAAAGGCGACACTGGCTGCGATCGTCGCAAGAGCTGTGACGACGAGCGTCGCCCGGTGGCGCCACGTCCGTGCTGAGAGCGTCAAGTGGGTCTCCTGGGGGAAGGTTACCCATAGTAGACCGAACGGTTATAGACAGGAGCTCCGATACCTCGGGCACTGCCGCGAGGGGGGTGCTCGGAAGTTCTCCCCCTATCGACCGTGCCAGGTGCCTTCGGCGACGAGTTCGGCCGGACCTTTGAGGTGGACGTGGCCGTCCGGGCCGATCGTCACGGTGAGGTCTCCGCCTCTGACTCCCACGGTGTACGTCAGGGGGTGGCCCCCGCCGTTCGGGCCGGCTGCGGCGGCTGCGGCTGCCACGACGGCGCAGGCGCCGGTGCCGCACGACTCCGTCTCGCCGACACCCCGCTCATAGACCCGCATCGCCAGGGCCGTCTCGCCCATCAGAGTCGCGAACTCCACGTTCACCCCATCGGGGAACTCCACCCCACAGAAGTAC
>JAUJOE010000010.1:30023-60281 GCA_030447805.1 Nocardioidaceae bacterium
CTGATCCGCGGATCGCGCCGGAACCAGGTGTCCTGCCGTCGCGCGAACCGGCGGGTGCTGCGGACCGTGGCGTCGCGGGCCTCCTCCTCTGTGCAATCCCCCGCCAGATAACTCAGCACCTGCCGGTAGCCGAGCGCGCGGCTGGCGGTCCGGCCAGTTCGCAGGCCGGCCCGGTCCAGCCGACGTACCTCGTCGACGAAGCCGGTGCTCCACATCCGGTCGACCCGCGCCGCGATCCGGGCGTCGAGCTCCGCACGCGGCACGTCAAGGCCCACCTGGACCACCCCGTCGAAGGCGTACACGTGGTGCGGGAGCGTCGCCTGGTAAGGCTGGCCGGTGATCTCGTTGACCTCCAGCGCCCGCACGATCCGCCGGCCGTTGGTCGGCAGGATGACCTCGGCTGCCGCCGGGTCGAGTGCCTGCAGCCGGGCATGCAGCGCACCAGGGCCGACAACGGCCAGCTCCGCCTCGAGCCGCGCTCGTACGTCCACATCGGTGCCGGGGAACTCGAACTCGTCGAGCACCGCCCGCAGGTACAGCGCCGAGCCGCCCACCACGACCGGAGTCACCCCTCGACGACGACAGTCGCAGATTGCTTCTCGCGCCCAGGTCTGGAACTCAGCGACCGTGGCAGGCTCGCCGACGTCGAGCAGGTCAAGCAGGTGATGCGGTACGCCGCGCCGCCCGGGCACGGGTAGTTTCGCCGTTCCGATGTCCATGCCCCGGTACAGCTGCATGGAGTCCCCGTTGACCACCTCGCCGCGAAGCCGCAGGGCCAGCTCGACGCCGAGGTCGCTCTTGCCAGCCGCGGTGGGGCCGACGACGGCGACCAGCGGCGGCTCAGCGGCGCCAGGGACCAGCGGCGGCTCAGCGGACACGCCGGCGATTATCGCCCGACGCTCACCGCGGCGTCTTTGCGGAGTCGAGCCACTTGCGCAGCAGCGGCCCGAAGTTCCGCCCTGTCTTGTCGTTGAGCCACGCCTCGAACGTCTGCCGGTCGACGTTCTCGTTCTCGTGCTCGGCCGGCCACGCCTTCACCAGCTTCTCGAACTTCGCGTCGCCGACCCGCTCCCGGATCTCGTCGAGCATCATCGCAGGGCTCAAGTAGATGTTGGTGTCGCCGAACGACTCGGGGTTGTAGTCACCGGGCGGCCCGGAGATCAGCCGCGACATCTGGTCGTAGCGCCGCCAGCGGTCGATCCCGCCGGCGAACGGCGGCAGGCCCGTGTCGGTTTCGTACCACTGCTGCATGTACATCGCCCAACCCTCGTTGAGCCAGACACCCTGCCAGTCCAGTGGCGTGACGCTGTTGCCGTACCACTGGTGAGACATCTCGTGGAGCAGCACGGCGTCCGGTCGGCTGGCTGCGCCGCGGCTCATCGTGATCATGGTCTGCGTCTCCATGGCGCTGCTGCCGCCGACGATGACGACACCCAGCGTCGAGAAGGGGTAGGCCCCGGCGTGCTTCTCGAGCCACTCGAACGCCGCGCTTCCTTCAGTCTCCAGGTTGGACAGCAAGCCCTCGTCGCGCGGCAACAACCAGTAGGAGATATCCATGCCGCTCGGCGTGGTCGCGGTGTGCTCGGTGTAGGGCCCGATCGCGATCGTGGTCAGGTAGGAGGCGACCGGCTCGTCGACATGCCAGGAGTTCGTGGTGCCGGTGGCGGTGGGCTCGGCGGACACCAACTCCCCGTTGAAGACGCCGACGTCGTCGCCGACGGTGGTGATTGCCGCGTCGTACAGTGCCTCGTCAGACGGGTGGTCGTTGACCGGGTACCAGGTGAACGCGCCGTACGGCTCCTGGAACGTGTGGACCGTGCCGTCGGAGTCGACCACCCAGCCCAGGCCGTCGGTCATGTCGCGGCGCAGGCTCGGTGCTGGTGTGGGGACGGGGGTGCCGGAGTACTCGATGGTCAAGGTGTACGTCGACGCGTCCTCAAGCGGCCCGGTGGCCATGACCAGGCCGTCGCCTGACTGCTCGAAGTCGATCGGGTCGCCGTCGAGCTCCACAGCGCTGACGAGCAGTGCTCCCGAGAGGTCGAGCCGCACCGAGTCGGCCGGGGCTGCCCGTCGGATCGTCACCGTCGTCGTGCCCGCCAACGTGGTGCCGTCCCAGGCCAGGTCGAGGTAGTAGTGCAGCGCGTCGACCTCCGGGTTGCTCATCTCGGGGTAGTACGGATCCTCAACCGGCTGCGACTCTCCCGCCTTGAGCTCTGCGGCGGAGGGGATCACCGGATCGCCGCCGGGCGGTTCCACCGGCGTCTCGGTGGTCGGTGCATCGGTTGACGCAGGCGGCTCGGTCGGCGAAGGACTGGGGGACGTGGTTGAGGTTGTCGAGGGGGGAGGCACGGTGGGAGTCGATCCGTCGCGGTCGGCGGCGATCGGTTCTGCGCCGCCGCAGCCCGCTGTGACGAGCACCAGTAGCGAGGCAGCCCCCGCTACCGCTCGCTCTAGTCGGTCTCTGCATGCCGTTCCGCCCTCCGGTCGCATCCCGACCTGACCTGCTGTCGCTCAAGCGTAGGCAGCCAGCCCAACATTCGCGCCCGTTGTCCACAGCTGCTGCCTGTCGCGCGAGAGATCTGGGGCCATGAGCTGCCCCCTGGCCGTGAGTGGAGTATCTCCGGCACCAGGCGCCGGAGGGACTCCACAAACCGGACTCCGGCACTGTCCTCATCCGCTTTCACTCACCTTCAGCGCTGTTCGGTGTCAGCCACATAGGGTCGGCCGGGTGACTGACCGGTTCCGCCTGGTGCCCGCGGCGTACGTGGTGATGCGCCGCGAGAATGAGGTGCTGCTGCAGCTACGCAGCAACACTGGCTACATGGATGGCCACTGGGCCATGGCTGCCGCCGGTCACGTCGAGGCCGAGGAGTCGGTCTTCGCGGCGGCGGCACGGGAGGCGCGCGAGGAGCTCGGGATCGACGTGGCACCGGCTGACCTCATGCCGCTGTGCGCCATGCACCGCACGGTGCCCGACCCCCAACCGGTCGATGAGCGGGTGGACTTCTTCTTCGAGTGCTGGACGTGGAGCGGGGAGCCCCGGCTGCTGGAGACCCAGAAGGCGGCTGAGCTGAGGTGGTTCGCCCTCGACGCGCTGCCCACCCCCGTCGTGCCGCACGAGCGGTTCGTGCTCGACCGACTCGGCACGACCGAGCTTCCGCCTGTCGTCACCTTCGGCTTCGGCTGAGGGCGGCTGGACCAGCTCGGCCAGCGGATGCGCTTCAGCCGCAGGCGCAGCCGGCTCCCGATTGGACGGCGGGTGCGGCCGGGCCAGCCGGTGCAGCTGGCACGCCGACTGTCGGCAGGCCCAGCGAGACAGCGGTGGAGGCGGTCGCCGTACGCGCGTCCCAGGCGTCACCAGCACGGGTACGTCGCACCGACCGCACCGCCGCGTCAGACACCAGATGGTGCGGCGCCGCATGGGTGACCTGCACGGTCACCAGGTCGCCGGGCCGCACAACGGTATCGCCCGGGGTGAAGTGGACGAGCCGGTTGTCGCGGGCGCGCCCGGACAGTCGGTCGGTCGCGGCGTCCTTGCGACCCTCGCCGGTCGACACCAGCACCTCGAGCTCGCGGCCCTCATAGCGTTGGTTCTCTCGCCAGGTGATCTCGTTGACCAGCGCCACCAGCCGTTCGTACCGCTGCTGCACCACCTCGCGCGGCACCTGGTCGGCCATCGTCGCCGCCGGAGTGCCGGGGCGCTTGGAGTACTGGAACGTGAAGGCACCGGCGAACCGTGCCTGCTCGACGAGCGTCATCGTGTCGCCGAAGTCCGCGTCGGTCTCGCCGGGGAAACCGACGATGATGTCGGTGGTGATCGCCGCCTCCGGGATCGCCTGCCGGACCCGGTCGAGGATGCCGAGGTAGCGGTCGCGCCGGTAGGACCGCCGCATCGCCTTGAGCATGGCGTTCGACCCCGATTGCAGCGGCATGTGCAGCTGCGGCATGACGTTGGGGGTCTCTGCCATCGCGGCGATGACGTCGTCGGTGAAGTCGCGAGGGTGCGGTGACGTGAAGCGCACCCGCTCCAGGCCATCGATCTCGCCGCAGGCGCGCAGCAGCTTGCTGAACGCGAGCCGGTCGCCGAACTCCACGCCGTACGAGTTGACGTTCTGCCCCAGCAGGGTCACCTCGATCACGCCGTCGGCGACCAGCGCCTCGATCTCGGCGAGCACGTCACCGGGTCGGCGGTCCTTCTCGGTGCCGCGCAGCGAGGGGACGATGCAGAACGTGCAGGTGTTGTTGCAGCCGACGCTGATGGCGACCCAGGCGGCGTACGGCGACTCGCGCCGTGTCGGAAGCGTCGACGGGAAGACGTCCAGCGACTCGAGGATCTCGACCTGCGCCCGTTGGGCGACGCGGGCACGCTCCAGCAGCACCGGCAGCGAGCCGAGGTTGTGGGTGCCGAAGACGACGTCGACGTACGGCGCGCGGCGGGTGATCTCGGCGCGGTCCTTCTGCGCCAGGCAGCCCCCGACGGCGATCTGCATGCCGGGGCGGGCGGCTTTCAGCGGCACGAGCTGGCCAAGGTTGCCGTACAGCTTGTTGTCGGCGTTCTCACGGACCGCGCAGGTGTTGAAGACGACGACGTCGGCGTCGTCGCCGGTTTGGGCGCGCCGGTAACCGGCCTGCTCGAGCAGGCCCGACAGCCGCTCGGAGTCGTGCACGTTCATCTGGCAGCCGTACGTGCGGACGGCGTACGTGCGCGCGTTCTGCCGTGTGAGTTCAGCCATCAGGAGGCAATTATGACAGTGCGGGAGTAGCTTTACGCCGTCGCGATGCAGCGGGCTGACGCCAGTCGACGCTGTACTCCGACGAACGACTCTTGACCCAGCGCGGACTGATTGACTTTTTTGGTTCTCCGTTAAAGCACCCCGTGTCGTCTTCATCGTCATTTCTCATTCAGCAAACCTTTGCGATGAGTTCGGCGGTGAGCTGACGTGACCCACGGACGTGCCCAGAACCCTGGGCCCAGCCGTTGCCCTCGGGGACGAGGAAGAGCACCTCGTAGTACATCGAACGACAGGAGAACGACAGGAGCTTCCCGTAGATGTCGTGACGGACAACCTTGACATCCTGTCCTGAGATGACTCGGCTGCCAAGTTCTGGACCATCAAGCCCGTAGTCGGAGTTTCCACTCATCCGGATGAAAACGTAGTCGCCTTCGTAAGGCCCACCTAGCATTGCGCCGCCTATCTCGTGGTCGCCGCTAGGGTGCTCGAACCCGAGTTCCTTCATTATCCGAACGAGCTGCCGCGTCCAGATGTCTGCCTCAGTCGGCGTGTACTTGGGCTGGTGGATTCTAACGCCCTGGTAAGCACAGGCTTCCCAGGTTCCCAGACGCCATCCCCGGTCATCCCGCAACAGCGCTAGTTCGGCGCGGGCTGTCCCGTTTCGCCGCAAGATATAGGCGGTGGCCGAGTCACCGCTGACGGATTCAACGACCGCCTGTTCACCGGCGCTGCGGTCGACAAAGACCGAGCTGAGTCCCTGGGGGTTTTCTCTGACGGGACCGGTTGCTTCCCAGACGGACACTTCCCGTAGCTCACTAGGGCAAGTAAGGGACAGTGTCCGTTGGTTAGCCATCGTTGGCTTACCGAGCCTGTCAGCGATGCGCTGAGCCGTTGATTCTGGAACGTCCTCAGCGACGAGAACCACGAAATCGTCCGTGGCACCGCGCACCCCGATAGCCAAGTCCGGGTTCACCCCGTCGTATGCCCACGCCTCCACCTGACGAGGGTGTTCGGGGAAATACACACCGACGTCTTTGCCGATGTCGTCACAGGTGGCCTGGTCGGCGAGGCCGAGCTTCTTTGTCGGCGGTTCTGACGCGTAGCCCATCCCAGTGTAAATCTGGCCGTTGAACCGGACGGGCACAACGCACGACGCTGCTGCCAAGTTGCCACTGCCGCCCACGGGGGAACGAGCCAGGAAGGCACCAACAGCGATGAGCGTCACGGCAGCCGCCACACTGGCGGCCCGAACCGTGTGCCGTTTCCTCTTGGAACGCCGGCCCTCTCTGACCAAGTCGCCAACCGGAGCACTGCTGGCTGGTATCTCCGTAGCGGCATCGTGCAGCAGCCGCCTCAGGTCTTCTTCTTCGGTCATGGCTGGCTCCTACCGATAATGTCGGCAAGGTGAGGGTTTCGGGAGAGCTGAGCTAACGCTCGAGACAGTCGGCTCTTCGCCGTTCCCAGCGGTATCCCCAACACATCGGCCGTTTGCTGGTCGGTGAAGTCGGCGAAGAACCGCAAAACCACAACCGCTCTGTTGTCTACACTCAGCCCAGCAAGTGCGTTTCGAACGGTGTCAGCCAATCCCGTTACGTCGCTGAGGTCAGTCGTGCTGTCCTCCGGAACATGGTCGGAGGGGTGCTCTCGCCATGAGCGCCGATGGTTGCTGCGATGGGTGTTCAACATGATCCGGTAGACGTAGCCGTCCTGGTTGCTTGCCTTGGCCACCTTGTCCCAGGACACGTAGCACTTCACCAACGTCGACTGCACCAAGTCCTCCGCCTCATGGATGCTGCACCCGAGCAGGACAGCTGACCGCACCAGGGCAGGCCAACGAGCAGCCACATATGCGCTGTACTCCTCATCGATGTCCACTGAGCCCCTTCTTGCCGCTACTCCAAAGACTTCACGCAACCGGTGATTAGTTCCCTCGAGCGTGAAGTTTCTGTGTGACCGTAGAGCAGGCAGAGTTCCGCACGTCAAGGATGGACGTGGCCGTACCGTCAGAACATGGACGAGCAACCCGATTCAACTGCGTGGTGGGGACACCGAGCGCCCACCGCCGACCGTACGCACGCGGCGGCTACTCCTCACTGTTGCCATCTTGACTCCGATGGCCTTGCCTGCGGCTGGTGGGTACATCGCGCACCTGGCTGGATGGCGTCCTAGCCTCGGCGTCTTCGCGGGCGCAATCGCGACGGCCGTCCTTATCGGACTGGCATGGATTGTCCTCGGCGCGTACGCCGGTTGGCAGCTCTGGCGTGACGCCCGCGGCAGCAATGGAGAGCGTGCAGATTAAGCAAGCTTCGGTACCGTCGGCGTTCGGCTTACGACACCTTCACCTCGCACCTCTCCGGCAGCCGCACCCTGATAGTCACGTTCGCGTCCATCCCGGGTTCAATCGAGACAGGCGTGCTGCACCAGCCCTCGGCGCGCCCCAATGTCTGTTCGCAGTAGTCGCCGCCGTCAGTGTCTGTGTAGTCACACCCCCGCTGGAAGGTCTGCAACGTGTAGTCGCCAGCAGCCAGACGTACTGAATCGGTGTAACCAGCGCCCGGCCCCTGCTCCGTTCCCTCGTCACGTCTCACGACCACCGCACCGTCGGCGGCGCTGATTTGCAGGTAATGACGAGCCCCCTCCGCATACACGTTTGTTCGGGGGGAATATTGGAACCGAACTTTGAGCACACCTGTCTCGGCAGCTTTGCCAACCGATGGCTCGATCAGGGCAGGTTCGCGGGGTGGCTCGTCGCCGTGTGTTATGCATCCAGCGGTCAGTGTCGCGACGGTGAGCAGCCCGGCTGCCAGTCGGGTCGGGACAGTTCGACTCGTTGCCAGGGTCAGTGCACTGGCAGTGCTCACCTTCACAGCCGTGGCAACACATCGTGGATGACGAGGACTGAGTCGTCGGCGACTTCGCAGACGACGTCCGGGACGTTGCCTCCCTCATTTTCGCTGAAGCCGCCACCGCCGCTGAAGATTTTCGTTCCCTCGTGCGCGACAGGTTCACGGCCGGGGTTGCGTAGCGTCAATCTCCCGTTTGCTCTGACTTCGGCGGTGTACCCGGCAGGCCAGATGAGGTCGTGCTTAGCTACGCCGGGCCCCTGCAGATAAACGCAGCCGTCGTCAGACAACGCGATGCGGCCTCGAATTTCTGCCGCCATTGCGAGGTCGCCGGGTTTCACGAACTTGTCGATAGCGGAATCGGCGTGCTGCCTCCCCCTCGAGGGGTCTGCCGTTCAGCTGGGTAGGAGCAGGCCAACATGTCAGCTGCGTTGTCACAGGAGTCAGTGACGCATCCCGACACGGCTAAGGTCACCAACGCCGCGCCCACGACCGCTGGCAACGTCCGCATGCGCTTCCCCTCTCGACCAGGAGAAAGTACCGCTCAACCTGCAGCCGGAACCGAGGCGTCGCCCGACCGTTACCACATTCTCCCCGGCCTGAGACCTAAGACCTGCCAGCCCGGCGCTCAGGCTCAGCCGAACCAGTGGCGTCGGTCGAGGGTGCAGCCAACCTCGGTGACCGACCGGCCTGCGTCGGTGGACGGCATGTCGATCTGTCGTCCTTGGGTGAACCCGCACTTGGCCAGCGCCCGCAGTGACGCGGTGTTGCGATGATCGGGACTGGCCAGGAAGGTCGGCGCGTCGGGATAGTCCGGCACGAGCACGTCGCGGAGGTACTCCCAGATCACCCTCGTCCCCAGTCCGCGGCCGATCAGGTCATGCTCACCGATCAGGTAGTCGAAGCCGATGGCATCAGGGTGGCCTGTCTTGGCGGCGTACTCGTCGTCGGCCTTGAGCGGGTAGTCCTGGACGTAACCGACAGCGCGGCCGTCCACGCACACCACCCACATGCGGATCGGTACGGCACCGTCGATCCGCGGGCCGTATCGCTCGGACGCGGCTGCTGGCGTCGAGACGGCGTTGAGCCACCACGTGCGGACATGAGGAGCGCGCTGCCACCTCACGATGTCGGGCAGGTCGTCGCGGGTCATCCTGCGGAACGAGATCTCGACCGAGGGGATGTGCTCAACCCGGTCGACCTGCGCCGCTGCCACGAACTCCGGTCGCACTCGCTGCCGTGCCTCTGCAGCCGGCAGCCAGGCGTAGCGGTCGTGCTCTGGGTCGACCAGGTCGATCCGTACGTCGCGCGGCACGTCGACGGCGAACACCACCCACTGCGTCGTGCTGGGCAGCTGACACGACAGGTCGACGGCCCATGGTCGCAGCCCGGTTAGCCCGGCCTCCTCGGCCAACTCACGCAGCGCCGCCGGATACACCGGCTCACCGGGTTGCCGGCACCCTGCCGGTGCGGTCCACGCCCAGTCGCCCTCGTACTCCGGCCCCTTCGCGTTGCGGTGCAGCAGCAGGAACTCCAGCTCACCTGCGGCGGTGCGTCGCCGTACGACGACTGTCGACCCGGTGGGATTGTCGGCGGCGATGTGCAGCCCGTCCCAGGTGCGATGCAGCACCTCGTCGCTCATGGCCGTCGTCGCCGGCTAGCGGGCGACTTCGGTGGCTCGGGACTCCCGGACGACGGTCACCTTGATCTGGCCGGGGTAGGTCAGCTCGTGCTCGATCTGCTTGACGATGTCGCGGGCCAGCACCTGCGCCTGGATGTCGTCGACGACGTCGGGCAGCACCATCACCCGCATCTCGCGGCCGGCCTGCATGGCGAAGACCTTGTCGACACCGTCGCATGACATCGCGATCTCCTCGAGCCGCTCCAGCCGCTGCACGTACGCCTCCAGCGACTCCCGCCGGGCCCCGGGTCGGCCACCGCTTATCGCGTCGGCGGCCTGGGTGAGGACCGCCTCGACGGTGCGCGGCTCGACCTCGTTGTGGTGGGCCTCGATCGCGTGCACCACGTCGTCGGACTCGCCGTACTTGCGGGCCAGGTCCGCGCCGACCCGGGCGTGGCTGCCCTCCGCCTCGTGCGTCAGCGCCTTGCCGATGTCGTGAAGCAGCGCCGCCCGCATGCAGAGTCGGCGGTCGAGCCCGAGCTCGTCAGCCATCAAGCCCGCGGCGTGCGCAGACTCGATGAGGTGCTTGAGCACGTTCTGCCCGTACGACGTCCGGTACCGCAGCTGCCCCAGCGTGAAGACCAGCTCGGGGTGCAGGTCGGTGATGCCCACCTCGACGGTGGCGTCTTCACCGGCGCGGCGGCACATCTGGTCGACCAGCGCCCGGCTGCGCTCGTGCACCTCCTCGATGCGGCTGGGGTGGATTCGGCCGTCGGCCACCAGCTCCTCGAGAGCGAGCCGGGCGGTCTCGCGGCGCACCGGGTCGAAGCAGGACAGCAGCACCGCTTCCGGCGTGTCGTCGATGATCAGGTTGACCCCGGTGGTCTGCTCGAACGCCTTGATGTTGCGGCCTTCGCGACCGATGATGCGGCCCTTCATGTCGTCACCGGGAAGCTGCACCACCGACACGACCGACTCCGCTGTCTGCTCCGACGCCAGCCGCTGGATGACCGTGGTGAGGATCCGGCGGGCGCGTGCCTCCCCCTCCTCATGCGCGGCGCGTTCGATGTCGCGGGCGAGAACGGCTGCGTGGCGCTTGGCGTCGTTCTCGATCTCGGTGATCAACTCCGCCTTCGCTTGCTCCGCCGTCATCGCGGCGAGCCGCTCGAGGATGCGGCGGCGCTCGGCGGTCACGTCGACAAGCTCCGCGCGCCGGGCAGTGATGTCCTCGTCGAGCTGTCCGAGTTCGGCGGCCCGGTCCTCGAGCTGGCGCGCTTCGGCGTCGAGCCGTTCCTCCCGCTCGGCGAGGCGGTGCTCGCGGCGTTCGAGGTCGGCGATGCGCTCGTGCACCTCCTGCCGGAGCATCCGCGCCTCGTCCTCGGCCGTTTGCTGCATGACCCAGGCGTGCTCGGCAGCCGCCTCTGCCCGTCGGCGTACTTCGTGTGCCTCCTCTTGCTGGCGAGCCGACTCTGCGGCACTCAACTCAGCTCGCCGTCGGGTGTCGTCGGCCTCGGCGGTGAGGGCACGGCGAGACGACATCATGCTGCGACGGAGGAAGAAAACGAGCGCAACGAGCAGGCCGACGACGATCAGGCCAGCTACTGCCGCCAACACCAGGGGGATCAAAACGGGCATCGGACGGCTCCCTTCGTCGGACCCGGCCCACGGCCGGGTCGTTGCGCGCGGCAAAGGAACGCTCGAAGTGGTCGACGAGCCACGTTTCGTCTAGCGGCAAAGCGCTAGGTGTTGTTTGCACGGGGCGGTTGTTGGCTGATAGGTCCTGAGGGCATGGGCCCTATCGGCGGCTGGTGCAATCTCCTCGTCTGCTCGGTCGTGCGCTCGTTGAGCGCCTGTGCGGATCAGCTATGGCCGAGGGCCAGTTGGGCAATCACATTTCGGGGTCTTGCTGTACGGCGTTCGCGTTGGTCGACCGCTTTCGGCGGCGTTTCTTCGTATTTTCCACGTTAAGTGGCTGGTCTGGCTCGGTCAAGCACCGCGCGAGCTGCCTGGCGTCAAACGTGCTGCGCGGGGGTCAATCAACGTCGAGATCCTGCCGCGCGTACTCCGCTTCGGCTAGTGCGTTGTGGTCGTCGGCGCTGTCGCCCGCGATCACTTCGCGCACCACGCGAAGTGCCAGCCCGGCGGGGTAACCCTTCCGGGCGAGCATCGCCGTAAGGCGCCGGAGTCGGGCGGCCGGGTCGAGGTTGCGCGTCGACGACAGCTTGCGCTCGACGAGTCGGCGAGCCGCGGCGACCTCCGCGTCAGGGTCGAGGGAATCGAGGGACTCGGCGATGACCTCGTCGTCGACTCCCTTGCGACGCAGCTCCTGGCGCAGCATCCGGCGTGACAGTCCGCGGCTCGCCTGCCGTGACTCGATCCAGGCCTCAGCGAATGCCGAGTCATCGACCAACCCCAGCTCCTCGAACCGGTCGAGCACGGCGGTTGACACTTCGTCGGGAACGGCCTTGGCCGCCAACGCTTCCGCTAGCTCGTGTCGCGACCGGGCCTGAGCCGTGAGCTTGGTCAAGACGATGGTGCGAGCGACCGACTCGGGGTCGGCCGCCGAACCGAGGTCGTGCCGAGTGTCGTCCGGCTCGGGACGCCCAGCACGATGGCGTCGTCGGCGCGGCTGACCGGGCATCAGAAGTCGATGTCAGTCGGCTCTGCTGGGGGTGGGGCCTCGTCGACCGTAGCTCCGATGCCGAGCTTCTCGAGGATGCGCTTCTCGAGCTCGTTGGCAAGGTCAGGATTGTCACGCAGGAACGCCCGGGCGTTCTCCTTGCCCTGACCGAGCTGGTCGCCCTCGTAGGTGTACCAAGCACCCGACTTACGGACGAGCCCAGCGTCGACGCCGACGTCGATGAGACCGCCCTCGCGGCTGATGCCCTGGCCGTACATGATGTCGAACTCTGCTTGTTTGAACGGCGGCGCTACCTTGTTCTTTACCACCTTGACGCGGGTGCGGTTGCCCACGAACTGCGCGCGGTGCCATCCTTCACGCTCTCGATCCTCCTCTCGTCGAGAATGATCGACGCGTAGAACTTCAGCGCCCGCCCACCTGTCGTCGTCTCCGGGCGAGCGGAGCACCATGACACCGTCGGCGAAGTAGTTGTGTGTCCCCTCCACCTCTATGTCATATCGACTTCGAGGTTGGGATGTGGCCAGTCACCGATCTTCAGGGCACGAGCTAACCGCCAGCCCTGATCGGTCATGACCTGGTGGTCTGGGGTGACCCATATCTCCGCACCGCCCTTGATTCGAAGTCCGATGACGTCTTGCTCACCCTGGTCGAACCACGACACCAGGGGTCGGACATGAAGGCGACCATCTTGCACGGCGGCTACGTCGATCGGCATCTGCAGTTGACGATGTCTTCGATGCGATGGGTCAGCCACGGTCGGATCGCGACCGGGTGCCCTCGGCAAGGAACTTGTTCTTCACCACCTTGATGGTGCGGTCCGACGAACTTGCAGTCCTTGAGGCTCTCTTCGCCTCACGTCGAGCCGGACTGACCGAGCGCTTCAGGCGCGCGCCCACCCGTCGTCGTTTCTGGTGAGTTGTGCAGATGACACCGTCGACGAAGTAGTTGTGGCTGCCCTCGACTTCAAGGTCGAACCGGCGCATCGACCGGGTGGGGGCTTGATGTGTCGTCCACGCTCGGCACCACTTCCTCAACGAACTCAGGCGCTACATCGAAGCGGCCCTGAACGTGGCAACCTTGTAGTCCATCGACGGTGAACGACGTCGCCCATGAACCGAACTCGCAGCCGTGGTGAAGGTGAGACAGTGGCGTCAACGCCTTTAGATACTCCTCCGTAATGGGTTCTGCACCGTCGCCCATGTACATCACCTGGCGCAACTCTGCGAGTTCGGGTAGCGGCATGACGTCGTAGGACCCGTCGTCCATGGGAGTCGCCGGTGACGGGATACGCCTTGAGATGTCCCAGGTGATGGTCTTCTTCCCGTCGCCCATGTACTCGGTGCGTTGCAGGACCGTGGCCCCAGCGAAGTCGGGTGAAGTCTGCAAACACGGATCCCTTGTTGTTGATGCCGATTTGCAGTTGATGTTGGCGAGGAGCGACACTTTCCAGTCAAGGTAATCGGCCTGCTTGGCGCCGTGGCCGAGGCGGAAGCGGTGCGGTCACGGCGGTTCGGCATCACTCGGTCTCCCGGCACCAACCCAGGGCCTCGCGCCATCCAGCGACGGTGCGGACAAGATGGTTGAGGACGGTCACCGATGAAGCCGGTCTGGCCGCCACTGCGGATCAGGGGCGTGCAACTGCGCTCGAAGTGGAGAAAGCCTTCCGTCGGGCCGTTGTTGAACCAGTTCGTAACCTTGCGCGAAACGACTTGGGCCCTCTTGGCGTCGTACGAGAGAACTTCCACCGGCAGTTTTTGGTTGACGATTTTCTGGATGCGCATCTTGCTGCCATTTGCCAATGAAACATACGAATCTCCAGACAGGCAGCCAAACATCACGCCTATTTTTTCGCGGAGCTGGTTGATGAAGATCGCTGTCGTGCCGGAGTTGCTCAACGCACCAGTGAGCTTTCGCAGCGCCTGGCTCATCAGCCGCGCTTGGAGCCCCACATGGGAGTCACCCATCTCGCCCTCGATCTCGGCGCGCGGCACGAGCGCAGCGACCGAGTCGATGACGATGATGTCGAGCGCGCCAGACCGGATCAGCATGTCGGCGATCTCGAGTGCCTGCTCACCGCTGTCGGGCTGGGACACCAGCAGCGCGTCGGTGTCGACGCCGAGCTTTTGGGCGTACTCCGGGTCGAGCGCGTGCTCGGCGTCAATGAAGGCAGCGATGCCACCGCCGCGCTGCGCGTTGGCGACCGCGTGCAGCGCCACGGTCGTCTTACCGGAAGACTCCGGGCCAAAGATCTCCACAACCCGCCCGCGCGGGAGGCCACCGAGCCCCAGCGCCACATCGAGCGCGATCGAGCCGCTCGGGATGACCTCGACTGGTGCGCGCCCTTGGTCACCGAGCCGCATCACCGAACCCTTGCCATGAGAGCGCTCGATCTGAGCCAGAGCGTTGTCGAGTGCCTTGGAGCGATCTGCTGCAGTCATGTGCGCCATCCGTAACGTTGACGGGTCGTGGACCCTCGTGGTCTTGTCGTGAAGACGCTAACTGCAGCCACCGACAGAGTTGGGCCTCCACGCATTGCTGTGGATGACGACGTCAGTCTCGCGCTTCTGGGGATAACGCTACGGACGAACAGATGTTCGAACCAGGCGACACGCCGGTCACGAACGACCATGCCCTGGCCGCCGTCGGCAGTGGCTTTCGACCAGGTGCTAAGAAAGCAGCGTGCGGCACACCGAGTTCTGGAACCGGATGGAATCCGCGTTGGGTTCCGGCTACGCCCGGACCTGGGCGCGGGAGCATGTGCTGTCCGGGCTTGGCGAACGCACCGTCTACCAGTCGCTTGACGCAGGCGAAGAGCCGAAGGTCATCTGGCGGGAAGTTTGGAAGGCGCTGCACCTGCCGGCGAACCTGCGCTGAGGGCACCTTCAGGCGGGCAGCCGGACGAGGAAGCGGCAACCGGCACCCACGTTGTCGACCTGCACGGTGCCGTGGTGGGCCTCGGCAATACCGCGCACGATCGCCAGCCCGAGGCCGGAGCCCGCTCCCATCAGCGAGCTGCTCCCAGGTGGGCACCAGCACCCTGCCCCCAGCGCCCTGCGCACCGGCGTCGTAACCCAACCCCACCTCGGGCGTACGGGCGCTACCCCGCCACGCGACATCGAAGACGCGGTCGAGGTCCTCGGCGGGGATGCCTCCGCAGGCATCACTGACGGCGACCTCCACACCGTCGGCGGCAGCCCTGCCGGTCACCTCGACGGTGCCTTCGCTCGGGGTGTGGCGGATGGCGTTGGTGACCAGGTTGCTGATCAGGCGGCTGAACTCCCGAGGATCGGCGCGGACCGCGACTCCGGGCTCCGCATGCCCGCCGAGCCGAATCCCGCGGGCCGACGCGATCGGCGTACTCAGGGCAAGGACCTCGCTGATCACCTCGCCGAGCGGAACGGTCTCGACGGCAAGCTGCATCGCCGTGGATGCGGGACAGCTCGAAGGTCGCCGACCATCCGCGTCATCTTGTCGACAGTCTCCCGCATCTGCCGGTGGTAGCGACTGGGATCCACGATGTCATCCTCGAGGCCTCCGCCATCGCGCGTAGCCCGGCCAACGGCGTCCGCAGGTCGTGCGACACCCAGGCGACCAGCTCACGCCGCGACGCCTCCAGCGTGCGCTCGCGTTGGCGGGACTCGGCGCGTTGTCCGCTCCAACTGCGCCGATAACGCGGGCTCGTGTCTGGAGGAGCCACGAACGTGCCGCGCTCGCCCAGCAGCCGAATGGCGTCCTGTACGGCGCGCGCCCCGGCGATCGCCCAGCGGGCGACGAGCAGCGCGAAGGCAAGGGAGACGACCCCCGCGACACCGGCGACCAGCAGCGCGACCTCGAAGTCGTGCTGGGACAAGAACATGGCGCGCGCCGTGCCGATCACCGCTGCGACCAGACCGGTACGCCGCTCAGCGCCACCATGACGAAAGTCCACGGCGACCACCGACGACCCAGGTAGGCCACCAGCAGCCCCACCAGGCCGACCGCGCGGCACAGCCGGCGGCTCGATCACGATCAGGGGTCTCGCGACCATGCGGCGCGCCTCCGTCGATAACGCGGACAGCCGGCCGGCCGACCGCATCGGCACCGGTGGTAGCCGCGATCCACGACTACGGTGTCATCCTGTCGACCTCCGCCATCGCGCGTGGGCCAGCGGGACAACGCGCGTCGACCCTCCGAACGGGTCCCTCGGCGCCTCCGCCATCGCGCGACACCCAGGCGACCAGCTCGACGGGCCGGCGACCAGGACTCCTCCGTCGCGCTGCGACGCGCTGGCGGGACTCGTCGCGCGTGCGCGTTGTCCGCTCCAACCTGCGCCGATAACGCGGACAGCTCGGCGCACGAGGAGGAGCCACGAAGGTGCCGCGCTCGCCCCAGCCGGCGGTCCGCGGCGATCGCCCAGCGCCTGGCGACGTCCCACGCCGCGCGCAGCGCCCGTACGGTCGCGCCCGCCGCGACACCCCCGGCGACACCGGCGACCAGCAGCGCGACCTCGAAGTCGTCGTGCTGGGACAAGAACATGGCGCGTGCGGTGCCGATCGCCGCGACCAGACCGAGTACGCCGCTCAGTGCCACCAGGACGAAAGTCCAGCGCAGCGACCACCACCGCCGTCCAGGGTAGGCGACGACCACCAGCCCCAAGATCGAACTCCCGCACCAGCCCCACGAGGCCCCGCCGCGGCACAGTCATCTGGCGGCGGCGATCCCAATCACGATCAGCGTGTCGCCGAGGCATGCGGCCGCCTCCCACCGGTACCCGACGCCCCACACCGTGATCAGCCGCGTCGGCGTGGTGGGATGGGCTCGACCTTCTCACGCAGCCGGCGTACATGCACCGTGACAGTCGAGTGGTCGCCGAACGACCAGCCCCACACTCGCTCGAGCAGTTCGGCCCGAGTGAACACCTGTCCAGGGTTGGCGACGAGGAAGCGCAGCAGGTCGAACTCCCGCACCGTCAAGGTCACCGGCTCTCCGCCGACCCGCACCTGACGGCTGGCGCCGTCGACGACCAGGTCTCCGTCGGTCAGCGCCGTGGGGTCGAGGTTGCTCGACTCCCGCACCCGCCGCAGTACCGACCCCACCCGGAGTACGAGCTCACGCGGGCTGAACGGCTTGGTCAGGTAGTCATCGGCACCGAGCTCAAGCCCGACGACTCGGTCCTCCTCCGACCCCAACGCCGTCAGCAAGATGATCGGCAGGTCGGTGCTGCTGCGGATCTGGCGGCACACCTCCAGACCGTCGACGCCGGGCAGCATGACGTCGAGCACGACGAGGTCCGGCCGTCGGTGCCGGATCATCGCCAAGGCAGCCTCGCCGTCATCGGCCTCACTGACGTCGTAGCCGTCGGCGCGCAGGTAGGAGCACACGACCTCACGCACCGTCGGGTCGTCGTCGACGACCAGCACTGCGGCCATCGTCACTCACCTGCGCCACGGCTCGATGGCCGGAGGTCGACCGGCACGGAGCTCACGGGAGACACCTTCACACGGGTTGTCGGTGCGGTCCACCGCCACTGGAGCCCGACGGCTTGCTACCTCCCGGCGGCTGCGAGTCCGGCCCGCCGGGCCGCTTCAGATCCCCACCGGAGCCGGCACCACTGGCCAGCTGCCGGCGCCAACCCGCGACCACTACCGCCGCAACGGTCAACGCGGCAAGGATCGCCCACCCCAGCAGATAGTTGCGGTCGAGCAGCGTCGGGTTGTCGGCTCGGGCCCCGAGGCCACCGAGGACCGGGATCGCCAGCAAGGTCACCGACCCCAGCACCATCAAGCCGACGGCAGCGGGAGCCCGCCACCCGCGCGGCAACGCCCTGGCGGCCAGCGCCAGGCCAAGCGTCAACGGGGCGATCAGCGCATCGTGGGCGAAGACTCCCCGGCCAGCCACAGCGCCACCGCTCTCAGGTCGACGAGCTCGAACGCCACCAGCTTCCAGGCCCCCCAGCCCGCCAGCGAAAAGCCGGCGACCAGCAGCAGCGCCCGACTCACCCTCATGCGAGCACGCTCATCCGGGACACCCACTTGGTTTGCAGCACACCTGGCCGGGCCGGCGCGATGATGCGGCAGGGGTACCCGTGGTCGATGTTGAGCGTCTCGCCGTTGATCTTCAGCGCGAGCAGCGTCAGGTCGTCTTGGGTGAACTGCGAAGGGAGCTCACTCACGCTGAAGGCTCCTTCCGCTCCAGCGACTCGACCTTCACGTCGGAGTCCGCTGGCGCGTCGACCAGGGCAAGCAGCTCCCGCACCCGTACGCCGGTCCAGGTGGGCGAGGCGCTCCACCCCTCAACGCACGCGATCGGCAGGACGGCGGACGTCTGCGGCATCGCCTCCAGGTCCGCTCGCGACAGCGACACCCGGCGGTCGCCGTACCCGACCTCGAGACGGTACGACGGCCGGGCCGCCGACTCGGTGACCCCCGCCGCCTCGGCGCTCCTGTTGATGGGGACGCCCTGGGGGCCGTCACCGGACCGGACCGCGAAGATCGACACCTTACGCAACGCCGGCACGGTGGCCCCCGCGGTGGCGAGCACCGCGACTCCCGCTGCGAGCCAGGTGGTGCGCAAGAACCCACGCCGGCTGAGCTGCCCGTCCGTTGCCTCAACCGGCGGCTCGGCGTCGTCGAGCGGGCCGGTCAGGGCCGTGCGTACGGCGGGCAGCTTCACCGCGATATGGACGAGCAGGCTGCCGATGGCGACCCAGGCCACGGCGTAGTGGGTGTCGCGGAAGCTGAAGCTCCACGGGTACCACTGGGCCGAGTTTGCCAGCCCGGTCGCCAGCTGGAAGATGGCGGCGGAGACAAGAACTGCGATGGACCCGCGCTCGGCGAGCTGCAGGACCAGCTTGCGGGGCTCGCGCAGGCTGAAGCGGTTGAAGAGCTTCGGATAGACCGACCACAGCTTGGCGAGCAGCAACGGAACCGCAGCAGTGCCGGCGATCACGTGCAGCCCCTGCGTGACGCGGTAGAGCGACACGGGACGAGTCGGGAACGTCAGCCAGGTTGGCGTGTCCTGCGCCGCGTGGCTGATCAGCCCGGTAACGAAGGCGACGCCGAAGCAGATGCCGAGCCACAGCCCGATCCGCGAGGCGACCTCCGGCCCGCGCAGCCGTGACGTGAAGCTCTCCGGGCTTGGCAGGCTTGGCCTCATCACCGGCCCGACTTCGCGAGGTGGGCGATCCAGCGCCCGTGCTGCTCCATGACCTCAATCACCTGCAACGCCGACTGCTCGGCCAGGTAGGCGATGCGGTCGGCGGGCACAACTGCCCACGAGAAGCGCCGTGTCTGCCGACCGTTGACCTCGAGTCTCAGCCAGTCGGTCCGCACCTTTCCGCCCGGAGGCGCCAGCTCGACGACGACCCGACCGCCCTGCCCCAGCAGCTGGGTGGCTCGACGCAGCAACCGCAACGGGTCGCCGCCGATGCCGATGTTGCCGTCGGCCAGCAGCGCGGTGTCCCAGCGGCCCTCGCCGGGCAGGACCGAGAACACGTCACGCTGCAAGGCGATCCCGCCTCTAGCCCTCGCCTGCTCGACCGCCGCCGGCACGATGTCGATGCCCAGCGCGGCGATGCCTCGGCCGAGCAACGCCGCCGTCATCCGCCCCGGACCGCAGCCGATGTCCACCGTCGCGCCCCGGCACCGGGCGAGCAACGGCTCGTCACTCTCGTCCGACTCGCCCCGCCACCGGCAGGTCTGCAACAAGGTGGTGCCGTGCACGCCGATGACCAGGCACGGCTCACCGCGCAGCGCTGCTCCGAACGCGGCGGCCGGGGTGAGGAGTTCTCCCACTCGCTGAGTCGGCAGCCGGTGGGGCAGCGTCGTCATCACGTCAGCAACCGGCTCGCGGAGACACCGCAGCGTGCTCGCGGACGGTTGCGGTGCCGATGGGGTCGTCAGCCTCTGGTTTCGGCTGCAACCGCCTGACCACCTGCGCGGTGCGCGACTGCGGAGCGGACCGGCTGAGAGCGACCGCGTCGGCCCAGTCGTCGACATCCCGCAGCTCATGCACCAGCCGAACCCTGGCCCCAGCCCCCTGCAGCGCCGCCACCGTGCGCGCGGCCGTGTCGGACCGAGACATCGGTACGCCGGCCAACTGGTCGCCGTACCCCGGTCGGGCGGTCGCCAGGCCCCACCAACCACCGTCGAACGCCGGGCCGAGCGCCACATCGACTGCGCCGGACGGTGCGCCGGATGCTGCGCCGGGCGGTGCGTCGGGCGGTGCGCCGTCGAGCGCACCGACGATCGCGTCGAGGTCGCCGCCGGTGATGCCTGGGGTGTCCATGCCGATCTGGACGACAGGGAGGTCAGGTCCCCACCTGAGCGCAGCCTCGCGGTGCGCTGATACCAGCCGGTCGGCGAAGGTCGCGCCGCGCTGCTCGACGACCGTCCAGGTGGCCAACCGCTGCGAGATCTCAACCCGGCGGGCGGCGGCCTGCAGCGACCCGGTCATCGCCAGCAGCCGACCGCACGCTGGCTCCCATCGTTCGACTGCGTCCAGGGTGTCGAGCAGCGCGGCCGCAGCCAGCTCCGCCGCCGCCTCGGCGCCCACCACTGCACCGATCCGGGTCTTGGCGAGTCCCGGCACCGGCGCCTTGGCCACCACCAGCACGCCGCAGCTGCGGGCGCGCCAGTCGCGCGCGCCACTGGTCACGGCAGCACCTTGGCGAAGTCCCGGGCGGTTCGCAGCGTGCCGCGCACCGAACCCGACACCTTCGACTTTGTCCCGGCCGCCCGAGGGCGATAGGTGATGTCGTGCTCGGTGATCACCCAGCCGGCACGCTGGGCCCGCACCAGCAGCTCCAGCGGGTAACCAAACCGTCGGTCACGCACGGCTAGGTCAAGCAGATCCTGCCGACCGCACACCCGCATCGGGGCGATGTCGTGGACGTGCAGCCCGGTACGTCGCCGTACCCACGCAAGCATCAGCTGGTTGCCGAGCCTGGCGTGCCATGGCCACACGTTGCGACTGACGGGTCGGCGGCGACCAGCGGCCATCGTTGCGGCCCCGGACGCGACCTGGTCGATGATGGGCAACAGCTCGACGGGGTCCATCGAACCGTCGCCGTCCATGACTGCCACCAGCGGCGCAGTCGCAGCCTCGACGCCGGCGTGGACCGCAGCGCCGTACCCCGGGCTGTTCTCTCGTACGACGGTGGCGCCTAGGTCTCCCGCCACCTCGGCCGTGGCGTCGCTCGAGCCGTTGTCGACGACGATCACTCGCAGCCCGGTCGGCACCCTGGCGAGCAGCGCAGGCAAGGCGGGTGCCTCGTCGCGACAGGGGAGCACCAGGTCACACGTCATTCCGCCACCATAGGAAACCAGCGCCGACAATGGGACGAATCAGCGCTTACGAAACGGTGACGGTCGACGCGGCCACCCCCGTGGCGACCGACGATCACGGCGGCGGTGTCTACGCTCACCGGATGGTCACCCGGGCGCTGAGGCGTGGTGCGCGAGCACCAATGTCCGGGCTGATCGTCGCGCTGGCCCTGATGGCCCTGGCGATGGCCGTGCCCGCCGCCTTCGGCTGGAACGTCGAAGTGAAACACTTCCCGCCGCTGCACGCCGACTGGGCCCCGCGGGTCGGTCCGGGCACGCTCGCCGCCGTTGTCGTGGGTGCCGCCGGGGTCTTCGTTGCCCCGGCCGCAGCCGAGAGGTGGCAGTGGCGCTGGCTGCTGCTGGGCAGCTTCGTCCTCAGCGTCGCTTGGCTGGTCAGCCTCGCCACCGTCGACGGGTGGGCAGGTATCGGCCAGATTCTCAACGAGGACTACGAGTACCTCAACACTGCGCGCTCCGTCACCGACGTGTCGGCGACCTTGCACGAGTACGTCGACCGCATCCCCTACAGCCACCCGGACAACTGGCAGGTGCACATCGCCGGCCACCCGCCGGGGGCGCTGCTGTTCTTCGTGCTGCTCGTCCACCTAGGGCTCGGGAGCGGACTGGCAGCCGGGTGGGTGGTGCTGCTGGTCGCAGCGACTACCCCGGTGGCTGTCCTGCTGACCGTACGCCGGCTCGGCACCGAGGCGGTCGCCCGAAGGGTGGCACCGTTTCTGGTCCTCGGACCGGCCGCGATCTGGATGGCGGTGTCGGCCGACGCGGTGTTCGGGGCGGTGGCCGCGTGGGGGCTGTGCTGCTTGGCGATGTCGGCTACCGAGCGCAGCCGGACGCGTGTCGCGGCCTGGGGCGTGCTGTCCGGACTGCTGCTGGGCTACTGCGTGATGATGTCGTACGGGATGGTGCTGCTGGGCATTCTGGCGCTGAGCGTGCTTGCACTCGCGCGGAGCTGGTGGCCGCTGCCGTGGGCGGTGGGGGCGGCGCTGGCTGTCGTGCTGGGTTTCGCTGCAGCCGGGTTCGCGTGGTGGGAGGCCTACCCGGTGCTCCGCGAACGCTACTGGGACGGCGTGGCCAGCGAGCGGCCGACGAGGTATTGGATCTGGGGCAACCTCGCGGCGCTGTCGTTTTCTGCCGGACCGCTCGTCGGCGCTTCCGTGGGGTCTGTTGTCAGCAGGGCCACCGCCCGCGTGCGGCTGGAAGCCGGCGAGCGGGTAGCGGTCGGCCTCGCCCTCGGCGCGATCGCCATGGTCGCGGCTGCCGACCTGTCGGGCATGAGCAAGGCGGAGGTGGAGCGCATCTGGCTGCCGTTCGTGCCTTGGCTGCTGGTCGGGTGCGCTCTGCTGCCGCCGCGGTGGCGTCAGCGCGGGCTGGTCCTCCAGGTCGTGACCGCCTTGGTGGTCCAGCACCTGCTCTTCACCGGCTGGTGACCGGCCGCATCGGCGCGCTGGCAAACTCCGCCAGCCCCGTCTCAGGCGAGACCCGTGCGGTGAACCCGAGCCGAGCCCGGGCGAGCTCGGGGCTGGCCACGATGTGCCGGACGTCGCCAGCCCGGAACTCACCCGACACCACCGGCGCTTCGTCCCGGCCGGCGCCCGTCGTGAGGTGCCGGGCGACGTCGACGATCGAGACTGGCTGGCCGGAGCAGATGTTGTACGCCGCGAACGTGTCAGCGGGCAGGCCCGCCACCTGTTCGACCGCCAGCACGTTCGCCGCCGCGACGTCCGACACGTGCACGAAGTCGCGCATTTGGCCGCCGTCCTCGAACACCCTGGGTGGCTCACCACGCTCGAGCGCCGACCGGAAGACAGCCGCCACCCCCGAGTACGGCGTGTCCTGCGGCATGCCCGGACCGTAGACGTTGTGGTAGCGCAGCGCGACAGCCGCGCCGGGAAGCTGGCGTGCCCACGCGACGGCGAAGTGCTCCTGGGCGACCTTGCTCGCGGCGTAGCTGCTCCGCGGCTGTAGCGCTGCGTGCTCGTCGACCAGCTGCCAGTCCATGGGCGCAGAGCACAGCGGACAGCCAACGTCGAACCGGCCGGCGGTGAGATCGGCAAGGTGGCGGGCGGTGGGGGGCTGGGTGCCGTGCTGCCCGCATCGGTAGCGCCCGTCGCCGTACACGACCATCGACGAGGCGAGCACGATGCGGTCGACTCCCCTCTCGGCCATCGCGGCCAGCACTACCGCGGTGCCGAGGTCGTTGTGCGCGGCGTACAGGGGCAGGTCGGCCGGGGTGGCTCCCGCGCCCACCATCGCCGCCTGGTGGCAGACCACGTCGACACCGTCGAGGGCAGCGCGGACTGCGGGTGCGTCGCGCACGTCCAGCCGGCGTACACCCGCTGGCGCCGCTGCGTCTTCCTGGTGCGCCTGCGGGATCAACGCGTCCACCGCCACGACGTCGTGGCCGCGCTCCCGCAGGGCGGCGCTGACCGCGCCGCCGATGAAGCCAGCGGCACCGGTCAGCAGAACCCTCATCGGGCGGTCATCCTGGCTCCGGCGGGCGCGGCATTCGTGGAGTTTCTCCGGCATGTGGTGCCGGCGAGACTCCACAAACACTGGGCGCGGTCAGCCAATCTGGATTCCTAGTCCTCGGAGGCCGGGACGGGGTGTGGCAGCCCCGAGGTTATCGGCTCAGGGCAGGTCGAAGGGTGGGCGCATGCCGTCGAGTGCCGTGTCGCAGCCACAGTCGGTGCGCTCGGCTGGCAGCGCGGACACCACGTCGAGGAGCAGGGCGCGCAGCCGGTCGATGTTGCGTGCGAACTCGGCGAACACGTCGGTCTGCGTCACCGACTCCTCGGCGCTGATGCCGGCGTCGCGGTCGGTGACGAGCGCGATGGCGGCGTAGCACATCGCCAGCTCGCGGGCGAGGACTGCCTCGGGGTGGCCGGTCATGTTGACCAGCGACCAGCCTTGAGCGGCGTACCACACCGACTCGGCCCGCGTCGAGAACCGTGGCCCCTCGATCACCACCATGGTGGCGGTGTCGACGATTTCCTCGTCGGCGTCGGTCAGCGACCGGCGCAACGCGGGGCAGTAGGGGTCGGCGAACCCGACGTGGACTGCTCCGGTGTCCATGAACGTCTGGACCCGTCCGGCGGTGCGGTCGACGAGCTGGTCGGGTACGACGAGCGCGCCCGGCCCCAGGTCGGGCTGCAGGCTGCCGACGGCGCAGGGCGCCAGGATGCGGCGCACCCCGAGGGAGCGCAGCGCCCAGACATTGGCGCGGTAGTTCACCCGGTGCGGCGGGAACTCGTGGCGGCGGCCGTGCCGTGGCAGGAAGGCGACCGGCCTGCCGGCCACGGCACCGACGGCCACGGGGGCCGACGGGTCGCCGTACGGCGTCGACACCTCGACCCAGCGCGGCTCGTCGAGGAACTCGTAGAACCCCGACCCGCCGATGACCGCAAGCCGCGGCGCGGGTGGTGGGCCGGGCGTCTCAGGCATGCGCGCCAGTCTGCATCGGCGGCCGACCTACTTCAGCAACAGGGTGCCGAGGCGGCGGGAGGCGACGTACACGCCGACAAGCCCCATGGCGGCCAGGTACAGAGCCGCGGTCACCGCCTCCCAGCCCATCGAGCCCAGCGCCATGCCGCGACACAGCACAACGCCCTGGTAGAGCGGGGTCCACCGCACGATCTCCTGCACCGCGTCGGGGTACGTCGACAGGGGGTAGAAGGTGGCGGAGAACAAGAACATCGGCATGATCGCCAGCTGGACGAACTCGAAGTCCTGCCAGCTCCGCATAAACGTGGTCAACGCCATACCGGCTCCGGCGAACGCGAAGCCGATCAGCAGCGTGGCCGGCAGCGCTAGCAGCATCCACCACGACTGCACCAACCCCATCGCCACCATGACGACGATGAACACGGCGGAGTAGACGGCCCCGCGCAGCAGGGCCCAGGTGATCTCGCCGCGGGCGACATCGCCCGGCCCCAGCGGCGTGGCGAGGACGGCGTCGTAGAGCTTGGCGTACTTCATCCGGAAGAAGATGTTGTACGTCGAGTCGAACAGCGCGCCGTTCATCGCCGACGCCGCCAGCATGGCCGGCGCCACGAACTCGACGTAGCTGACGGCGCGCCCGTCGCCGAGCCGGAAGTCGCCGACCAGGTTTCCCACCCCGATGCCGATCGACAGCAGGTACAGGATCGGCTCGAGCATGCCGGTCAGGAAGACCACCCAGCCGTGCCGGTAGACCAAGAAGTTGCGCTCGACCATGCGCCACGAGTTGCCCCCGAGGACCGGCAGCACCCGCAGACCGAGCGTGCCGGGCCGGGCCGGTGCCGATGCCTGCGTCACTGCGCCAGCCTCCGCTCGAAGCCCTTGACGGCGTAAAGCCAGCCGGCGACCACCCACGCCGCCAGGTAGGCGAGGTGGCCCACCGCCGGCCACCAGTCGACCTGGCCCAGGGTCAGCATGCGGCTCAGCTCGACGCCGTGCCAGATCGGCGTCAGGTACGCCAGCCACTGCGCCACCACCGGCAGCTGGGTGATCGGGAAGAAGGCGCCGCTGAACAAAAACATCGGCAGCAGCCCCAGCCGGAAGATCAGCGAGAAGCCGCTCTCGTTCTTCATCCGGGAGGCCAGCCCGGTGATGGGCGCGGCGTACGCCAGACCCAGCAGCACGGCCACCACGACCGCCAACAGCCCGCCCCACCAGCTGGAGAGAGCGCCAAAGCCGGCGATCACGCCGAGGAACACCGCGCAGGTGATCGCCGTGCGGAACGCGGCGAACGCCAGCTGGGCCGCCACGATGTCGGCGGGGGTGAGCGGGCTGGCGGCCATCGCGAAGTAGCTGCGGTGCCACTTGAAGCCGCCCATGACCGGGTACGTCGACTCGAACACGCCGGTCTGCATGGCGGTGGTCGCCAGCAGCCCGGGGGCGATGAACGCCAGGTAGGTGATGCCGCCGAGGGCTTGTGCCCCTGCCCGGTCGTCGACGAAGCTCCCGAGCCCGACGCCCATCGCGGCGAGGTAGAGGAACGGCATCAAGAAGCTGGTGATCACCGAGCCCCGCCAGGTGCGCTTGAGCACGGTGACCCAGTAGTCGGTGAGGCGCGGGGCGAGCCGGGGGACGCCGCCCGAGGTGAGCGTCGCCATCAGTCGACCAGGGTGCGCCCGGTCAGGCGCAAGAAGACGTCCTCGAGCGTGGCCCGACGTACGAGCGACGACAGTGGCCGCAACCCCCGCTCGTGTACGGCGACCGCGGCCGCCTCGCCGTCGTCGGTGTAGAGCAGCACCCGGTCGGGCAGCACCTCGACGCGGTCGGCGAGGTCGCTCACCTTGTCGGCGACCAGCTCGTTGTCGCCCACTCCGAACCGCAGCTCGGTCACCTCGCGCGTGGAATGGGCGGCGATGAGCTCAGCAGGAGACCCCTGCGCGACGATAACCCCCTTGTCCATCACGACGAGCCGGTCACACAGCTGCTCGGCCTCGTCCATGTAGTGGGTGGTGAGCACCAGCGTGACGCCTTGTTGCTTGAGCCGGAACAACCGGTCCCACAGCTGGTGGCGGGCTTGCGGGTCGAGACCGGTGGTCGGCTCGTCGAGCAGCAGCAGGTCGGGGGTGTTGATCAGCGACCGGGCGATCGTCAGCCGCCGCTTCATGCCGCCGGAGAGGTCCTCGACCCGCGACTTCGCCTTCTCTGTGAGCTGGACGAACGCAAGCAGCTCGTCGGCCTGGGATGTCGCCGCAGCGCGGCTCATGCCGAAGTAGCGGCCGTAGACCACGAGGTTCTCGAACACGGTGAGCTCGTTGTCGAGGGTGTCTTCCTGCGGACACACACCGAGCCGGGCCCGGATCGCCGACCCGTCGGTGGCTGGGTCCATGCCGAGGATCTGCAGCGAGCCGTCGGTGACAGGTGAGACCGCCGCGATCATCCGCATCGTTGAGGACTTGCCGGCGCCGTTGGGGCCGAGGAACCCGAACGCCTCGCCCTTGCGCACCTCGACGTCGACACCCTTCACGGCCTCGAACTCGCCGTAGGACTTGCGCAGGCCGCGGGCAACGACCATCGCCTCACCGGTGCCGCCAACCGGCGGAAGGTTGCGGGCAGTCTGGTGAGAGCGCACGACCGAGACCCTAACCAGCGGCGCCGACAGTTCCCAACCGGATTGTTACCCGTTCTTGCCCGCGGAGCGGGGCGCCAGGTGCCATGATGTTGCCCGGCTGTCGGCGAAACCCGGTGGCCAGGCAACCAAAGGCCGTCCCCGGGCGTCCTCGGCATACGGTGCAAATACTGCGAACCCTTGTCGGCACCCGAGGTGGCCTCATCTCGGGGGTAGGCGCATGCACGACGAAGACCGCGAGGCCTTCGACGCGTTCGTGCGCGCCCGGCTACCTGACCTGCTCCGCTTCGGCCGCGCCCTCACCGGTTCGCCGGAAGCCGGAGCCGACCTCGTCCAAGACGCGCTGGAACGCACGCTGCTGGCCTGGTCTCGGCTGCAGTCGCGGGAGGAACCCGAGGGTTACGTCCGTCGGGTCATGGTCAACCGCAACATCAGCATCTGGCGCAAGTTCGGCCGGGAGTACGTCACCGCGGAGGTCTTCGACTCCGGCGCCGAGGACACCCACTTCGACGGCGACTTGTGGCGCGCGCTGCAGCAACTGCCGCCGAAGCAGCGAGCTGTCATCGCACTGCGGTACTACGAGGACCTGTCCGAGGCCGACATCGCGCGTACCCTGGGCTGTTCGGTCGGCACCGTCAAGAGCCAGGCGTCGAAGGCGCTGGCGAAGCTGCGAGACGTAGTGCCGGACGAGCGGTGACCGCACCGTTGCTGAGCACTTCCCCCACTGCACAGGAAGGAGTTGTCGATGGACCCGCTTGAAGAGTCGGTACGCCGGGCGCTGCACGCGTCGAGCCACACCGAACACATCGACGCCGACGCCTTCTTGGCCAATGTGCACCGAGGCGCGCGCGGGCGGCGTACCCGACGGGCTGCAGGCAGCGTCGCCGCGACCGTGGCCGTCGTCACCGCGGCAGGGTACGTCGGCATGGCATCGGGCATCTTTACCGAGTCCAGCACCCCCATCGCCGGTCGGAGCACCGTTATGAGCGACCCCGGTCTCGGCGTACCGGGGAGCCTGTCGGCCACCTCGGAGCCAGTGGACGGGGAGGCGCTGCCATCCGCCTCGTTGCCGGCAAGCCCTGCGCTGTCAACGGCCGACACCCTTGTCGAGGAGACGGTGCCGCCATCGGAGGGGGCGGCGACCGCGCAGACGCAGAGCAGACGGTGACGCCGACAGAGCAGACGGTGACCGCGACAGAGCAGACGGCGACCGCGACGAGGAGACGGCGACAGAGCAGACGGTGACGCGAGAGAGACGTCGGTGACCGCGTGACACCGAGGAAACAGTGCCCGAGGAGACAGCGACCGCTCCGCCCGAGGCCACAGTGACCGCGACGGAAGAAACGGTGACGGCAACCGAGGCGCCGCCGACCGGGACCGAGCCGCCGGAGGCGCTGTCACTGTCGGCGACCGGCACCGAGCGCCAGTGGGTGCTGCTCGCCGTACCTGACCGGGACTGCCCGGAGCAGCGCTGCGCGGTGGTTGAGGTGACCGACAACGCCGGAAAATCATGGGAGCCGTTGGCCGCCATCGACATCCCGACATCTACCCGCCTGGACGACGACACGGTGCGTGACGTCCGCTTCGCCGGCGACGGCACCAACGGCTGGACGTTCGGCGGTGAGCTGCTCTCCACCCATGACGCAGGAGCATCCTGGACGATGCCGACACTTCCCGTGCCCGGGATCGTCACGTCGCTGGAGGCTTGGGGCGACTTCGTCTACGCCGTCGTGGTGGACGACGAGCAGGGCAGCGTCTCGCTGGTCCGGTCACCGGTCAGCTACGACGACTGGCAGCAGGTTGACCTTGGCACCGATCCGTACGCGATCTCCTCGCTGGTGGTCGCAGAGCGGGTCGTCGCCGTGCTGGCCCGACCGATGAACAGCGATGGCGGCAACGTGGTGCTCGTCAGCACCGACGGCGTCTCGTGGGCGACTCACCAGCCGTGCACCGATGGTCGCTACCCGTCCACGCTGTCGACCACCGGGAACTCGCTGTGGACGATGTGCAGCGACGACGTCACGTCGGTGGCGCGGGTGTCGCTCGATGACGGGCAGACGTGGATTGATGCGGCCGGTGAGTTCCCGGCGGGCTCGCAGCTTGCCGCCCGAGACGACACCACCGCCGTCGTGGCCGACCCGGCCGGCGACAGCCTCACGCTGATCGGTGTCGACCAGGCGCCCGTCGAGGTGACGGACGCCGACCTCACCGATGTCGACCTGGCCGGGTTCACCAACCCGACGACCGGCTACGTGCTCGACGCCGATGGTCAAGTACTGCGCACCGACGACGGCGGCCGCACCTGGCAGCCGTACTCGCCCCCCGCTAAGCGGACAACGCTCACGTGTAGTGGAAGCGGGCTTGCAGGATCACCAGGTCATCGCCGTCAACGAGGTACACGAGGCGGTGTTCCTCGCTGATGCGCCGAGACCACGCCCCAGCGAGCAGGTGTCGAAGTGGCTCCGGCTTGCCAATCCCCGCGACGGGGTCGCGCAGGGCATCGTCGATGAGTCGGTTGATGCGTTTGAGGGTGGCGCGGTCAGCCTGAAGCCAGTAGGTGTAGTCGTCCCAGCCGTTCGGCGTGAAAACGAGCCTCACTGAGCCAGGTCGTGCTCTTCGCGTTGACCTGCCCGAGCTTGCTGGAGACTCTCGATCAGGCGTCTGGCGTTCGCTGGCACCCGCAGTAGATGGGCGGTTTCCTGTAACGCGTCGTACTCGGCCCGAGAGATGAGCACGGCGTCACCGCGACGTGAGGTTATCTCGATCGGAGCGCGGTCGTCGTTGACCTGCTCGATGAGCGGAAACAGGTTCTTGCGCGCCTCGCTCGCGGTGATCGCCATCGACCGCCTCCTCCAGATAGGTACGAGTTATCGTACCATTCGAGGAGGCGGTCCCTCGCAAAGAGTTCGGCGCTTACTCCGGCTCAGTTTGCGTTATGGCGTGACCCAGGTGACCGTGACGGCAGTCGGTGGGGAGATCGTCAACTCACCGGTGAAGGACGCCCTGTTGACGATCGCGCTTCCGACCGGGGCGGTCTTG
>JAUJOE010000003.1:0-171651 GCA_030447805.1 Nocardioidaceae bacterium
GCCTTGCCTTGCGGCCGCACGTTGAAGCCGATGATGACCGCGTTGGACGCTGCCGCCAGCATGACGTTGGTCTCGGTGATCGCGCCGACGCCGCGGTCGATGACCCGCAGGTTGACGTTCTCGCCGACGTCGATCTTGGCCAGGGCGTCCTCAAGGGCCTCGACCGACCCGGACACGTCGCCCTTCAAGATCAGCAGCAGCTCTTCGCTCTCGCCCTTCTCCATGCTGTTGAGGAAGTCCTCGAGGGTACGGCGACCGGTGCTCTTCGCCAGCATCGCCGCCCGCTCGCGGGCGTCCCGCTTCTCGGCGATCTGCCGCGCCACCCGGTCGTCGGCGACCACCAGGAAGTTGTCACCCGCGCCGGGCACCGCCGTGAGACCCAGCACCATGACAGGTCGGCTGGGCAGCGCCTCCTGGACCGATGCGCCATGCTCGTCGAGCAGCGCCCGAACCCGGCCGTAGGCCGGGCCGGCGACGATGGAGTCGCCTACCCGCAGCGTGCCGCGCTGAACCAGCACGGTGGCGACGGGCC
This sequence comes from Nocardioidaceae bacterium, assembly GCA_030447805.1. Lineage (GTDB taxonomy): Bacteria > Actinomycetota > Actinomycetes > Propionibacteriales > Nocardioidaceae > JAUJOE01. The sequence continues at coordinate 533 of JAUJOE010000003.1, forward strand.
CGCGGCCGCGGTCGAGGTGCGCCTCGATGACCAGGCCCTGCGCGTCCTGGTGCGGGTTCGCGCGCAGGTCAAGTGCAGCGTCGGCAGTCAGCACGAGCGCCTCGAGCAGCTTGTCGATGTTGAGCAACGACTTCGCCGACACGTCGACGAACATCGAGTCGCCGCCGTACTCCTCCGGCACCAGGCCGTACTCGGTCAGTTGGCCGCGGACCTTCGTCGGGTCGGCGTCCTCCTTGTCGATCTTGTTGACGGCGACCACGATCGGCACGTCGGCGGCTTTGGCGTGGTTGAGCGCCTCGATGGTCTGCGGCATGACGCCGTCGTCGGCGGCGACAACCAGTACGGCGATGTCGGTCGCCTGGGCGCCGCGCATCCGCATGGCGGTGAAGGCTTCGTGACCTGGGGTGTCGATGAAAGTCAGCCGGCGTTCGTCGCCGTCGACCTTGGTCGCCACCTGGTAGGCACCGATGTGCTGGGTGATGCCGCCCGCCTCCTTGGAGACCTGGTTGGCGTCGCGGATGGCGTCGAGGAGCTTGGTCTTGCCGTGGTCGACGTGACCCATGACCGTGACGACTGGCGGTCGCGCCTGGAGGGCGTCCTCGCCGCCCTCGTCCTCGCCGAACTCGAGGTTGAAGGAATCGAGCAGCTCCTTGTCCTCGTCCTCTGGCGAGACGACCTCAATCTGGTAGTTCAGCTCCTCACCGAGGATCTGCAACGTCTCGTCGTTGACCGACTGCGTCGCCGTGACCATCTCGCCGAGGCCGAACAGCACCTGCACGAGCGAGGCTGCGTCGACGCCAACCTTGTCGGCGAAGTCGGTGAGCGACGCTCCCCGAGACAACCTGACGGTCTCACCTTCGCCCTTGCGGATCCGGACGCCGCTGGTCGTGGGAGCCTGCATCTGCTCGAACTCTTGTCGACGGGCGCGCTTGGACTTGCGGCCTCGTCGGGACGGCCCGCCTGGCCGACCGAAGGCGCCTTGGGTGGTGCCGCGGGAACCGCGGTTGCTGGAGCTGGGCCGCCCGCCACTGGGGAGGACGCCGGGTGTGCCGCCGGGGCTACCCGCTCCGGCGTAGCCGCCTCTGCCACCGCGGGCGGGTGCACCGGTGCCACCGCGCGTCGTCGGTGCGCCGCCGCGGGTGGCGGGGCTGCCCATGCCGGGACCAGCGGGGCGACCGCGGGCGGCTGGGCTGCCGAAGCCGCCGGACTGCCGAGGCATCATCGCCGGGTTCGGACGCGGCGCGCCGGGGACACCGCCGGGGCGGGGGGCACGGAAGTCGGTGGGCCGCTCACCGGGGCGGTCAGTGCGAGCAGCCGGCGCGGCGGGGGGCACCTCACCGGGAGCCGGCCGGCGAGTCCGCTGCATGCCTTGGGTCGACGAGAACGGGTTGTTGCCCGGACGCGGGCCGGTCGGACGGGGAGTCCGCGACGCCGGGGACGGCGCGCTCGGCGTCGGGCTGGTCGTGCCCCGGCTTCAGCGGCGGGAGCCGACACACCGGGTTGGCCGTTTGTGGCAGGCGCGGTGGGAGGCGCCGTTGGCGGCGCGGGTGCGGGGGCGGTCACACTCGGAGTCGGCGTTGGACTCGCCACCGTGACCGGCGGCACTGACGGGCTAGCTGCGCCGTTCGTCGCGCCGGTGCCGTCGCTGGGGGCTGAGCCGTCGCTGGGACTTGGGACCGCGGGCGCTACGGCGCTGCCGTTGGCTGCGGGAGCAGCGGCTGACGTTGACTTCGCCGCCTTCTTGGCCGCCTTCGCCTCAGCTGCCGCCTTCCAGGCGTCGCCGCGCTGCTCGGTGAGTCGGCGTACGACGGGTGGCTCGACTGTCGAGGAGGGCGACTTGACGTACTCCCCCATCTCGTTGAGCGCAGCGAGCACATCCTTGCTCGGCACTCCGAACTCTTTGGCGAGTTCGTGGACTCGGACCTTGGCACTGTTCTCCTTCTGTGCGGTCCGAGCCGGTTGGCTTGCGGACCGCTAGTTGACGTGCACGCTCATCGTGAAAGTCTCATCGAGAGGTCATGAGCAACTGCTCCGCTTCACTCGTGCTGGCGGCTTCCCTCGGGTGAGGGAGACCGATGTGCCTCGATCCAGGCTCGTACGTCGCTCGCGTCGAGTGGTCCCTCTAGGCGCAAGGCCCGAGGAAACGCTCGGCGGCGTACAGCTTGGTCTAGACACTCAAGGACAGGTGCACGCATGTGCTCCCCGGCCAGGTCTCCTGGCGTTCTCGTCGGGTACGACGCGGCGGGTGGACCCCTCGACGTACGCGACAACGCGCAGAAGTTCAGACTTCGACGCGCGTTCCCGGCACCCACACAGGTGCGGACCGGTTGCGCGCGACTCATCTGCGAAAGAGTCTACCGCGACTTGCGGCGGTGGCGCCAACGACAGGCAGCGCCCGGCTGCGCCCCCTCCCGCCGACACGTCAGCACGGGCCCAAGGGATGACCCCGCCACTCGCGTGGGGAGCCAGCAACCGGCGTTTAGCTCGCTTAGCAGCGTGGTCGGTCCTAACAGGACCCCCGCCACCGTGCCGGGTTGGTGAGGATCGCCGGGAACTGTTGTGAATGGGTCATCCGTGAGCCGGACTCCGTGACAGCCGTAGTCATCGATCACAACGCCGGTCAGGTCATTCTCATAGGCATAGGACACGAGGTACCGCGGTCCTAAGTCACCGTTGCAAGCGGTCTCGCCGGGGGCGGCTCCAGTTGCTCGATCGCGGTCGAGAAAGCCGCCAACTCTTCGGCGTCGAGCCGCCGAGGCGCGTCCTGCATCACCCACTCGTACCATGCGCCGTTCGAGCCCTTGGGAGCGACGTCCCTGGCAACGTACCGACAGATCCAGGCTTCCTGCGGCTTCCACAATGTCGGCACGGTCGTCGCACGCCGATTGTTCCCGAAGCCGTAGGTCTCGCGCGGCGCCCTAGGCAACACGGGCGGACAGAACTCTCCGTTGTGCTGGAACAACTCATCGACCGGATCTGACGGCGGGGCGGCCGCGACATCTGCACCACCACACGACGACCCCAACCATCCGAAGGTGACGAGAAAGGCTGCCAAGCCGTACCGGACAGTCACACCCATCGCTCTCAATTCGTCTCCTCGAACGACGCATTCGTCAAGTCAGACGTCGGAGCACGCAACCGCGTTCCCTAATCCGCTTCCACACTCCCATGATGCGCCTGGTCATGCCCGCGATGCGGTCGCTCATGCCGAATTGAGGGCGTGCGTTTCGCGACCACCTCAGGGATACGGTTGCCAGTTGTGTTCCTCGGCCCACCGGTTGGCAGCCTTCGCATGAGGATCTCCTGAGCGGGAGCTTTGATCTGTCCGTAGTCGGCCAGGTCCGTCACGCTCTGCGCCAATCGCGTCTTGAACCGACCCCACGCTTCTGCCATAGGCGTCTGCGCGGAGGAAGTCACGAAAGAGCAGTGCGTACCGAACATTGTGACCCCCTTGCTCGCGCACGTGGACGTTGCAGGAACGAGCCCCGACCGGCGGTGCGAAGACCTGTTTACGGTAGGTGACGCCAAAGGAGATCTCTTCCTGATTCCAGGGCTCGGGACGGCGACGGTACCCACGTGACGACAAGATCTCCGCGACGTCCGAGCCCTCGATGGTGGGAACTTGGATCAGCACGTCGATGCAGTCCTTCGCTGGCAAGCCCGGCACTGACGTCGAGCCGATGTGTTCCACGCTCGTGGCGTCGGGGAGAAGGCTTCGCAGGCATGTGATCAGCCGTTCACCCTCGGCTGCCCACGCGCTCCGGTAGGGAACCACCTCCACACGACGGCTAAGGTTCTCATCGGCGAAGGGCATGGGTGAGACCGTATCCAGCTGCCACAGCGTCCGCACATGCCCCGCCAGCGGCGGTTGATAGCCCTCATCGACCTAGGGCGCGGCATTTCACTCAACGTTCGAGCCGGGCCTCGATGGCCCTCGCTGAGGGCATCAGCGACGATGCGGCCAGCCGACGCCTGGCCAAGGCGCTTCAGGGGCGGGGAGCGTTCCGTCGGTTCAAGAGCCAGCTCTATGAGCACCACCCCGAGCTGATCTCGCCCTGGCACGCCCTCCGTGACGTTCGAGCCCAGCGCCGCGCCATCGGTTGGCTCCTGGACCAAGGCCTCATCGACGCCAGCGCCGCTGAGAAGTTCACGGCCGACCACCCAGATCCCGGTCTGCCCTGATGCCACACGCGTGACGACAGTTGTCCCCAGTGACCAAGCGGGTCACTTCGCAGCCTCTGGGCGGGCACCCAATGGACCTCCGGCAGCGGCAGGAACGCCGAATCTGCCGCTGAGCGTGCGGTTTTCCGGGACATCCCTGGTGTGGATTGGTTGCCGGGTCGCAACCGTCTACCGTCGTACCTGGGCTCCCGTTGAGGGCCGCCATGGAGGTGCTCAGACATGAAGGTTCAGGCAGATCCTCGGGGACTCGTTCGTGCCGTGGTGCTTTCCGACTACCGCCCGGCCAGCGACTCCATTGAGATCGTGAAGGAGAAGCACTCAGGCAAGGACGCGGCCTTCGCCGTAGCCTTCGAGGACCGTGACGGTGTACCGCGACGGGGACTCATCGGGATGTGCAGGCACCACAGCGGAGTGTGGCAGCCGTCGGGCGCGTTCATGGGGGAGCGCTCGCGTGACCGGAGACAACGATGTGTGGATGACGTGGGGTGGCTGGGGAGGCGACTCACGCGAGCGAACGGTCTTCGGTGGATGGGTGGCCGACCCCGCTGCAGTATCCGCCAGAGCCCTCGACGCTGCTGGGCGAGTTCTCCACGAGGACGTGGAGAATGGCGTCGCGGTCTTCATGCACAAGGGTCCATTTCTCCTGAGGCAGGCGCTGCTTGAGTTGCTCGACGCGGAGGACCGGGTCCTTGGAACCGGCCCGATGAGCCGCGAGCGCTAACCCAGCGAACGTCCCGATCTCTTTCGGGGCGATCCGGTCCAGCGAGCAGCCGCCACGCGTCTCAAGCGACGTACAACGCGGTGGTCGCTGGCATGGCAGTGTTGACGCATGATTGATCAGTTCGCCAAGGAGTACCTGCACGAAGAACTCCAGTGGACACGCGAAAGCCTCGTCTGGAAGCTCGATGGCCTGTCCGAGTACGACATCCGACGCCCTCTGACCGCGACCGGCACCAACCTCCTCGGCCTGGTCAAACACGCGGCCACCTGGAAGCCAGGTACCTCGGCGAGATCTTCAACCGGCCGTTCCCGGAACCGCTGCCGGGTTGGCAGGACTCCGACGGCTCCGACCTGTGGGTGACCGCGCACGAGAGCCGCGAGCAGATCATCGGCCTCTACCGGCGCGCTTGGGAACACGCAGACGCCAAAATCCATGAACTACCCATCGATGCCCCCGGCCACGTGCCGTGGTTTCCACGTCCTGACGTGAAGCTGTTCAGCATCATGGTCCATGTACTCAACGACACCACCAGGCACTTCTACCACGCGGACATCCTGCGCGAACAACTCGACGGTCAGACCGGGGTCGCCGCTGGACAGCAAGAGCAGATCGACACCATTGCCCGCGAGGCTCACTGCGCGAAGATCGACAAGGCCGCCAGAGCAGCTTCCCCAACTCGGACCTGACTTCAACCCTCCTGGTGCACTGATCAGGAAGCCGGTCAGAGGAGCCTGGCAATCGAAGTTCACCGCCGCCGGTTGGTGGTTTCGACCTGCACGCTCCGTCCGCTTTGCTAGGAATGGTTCTGAAGATAGAGGTCTCGAAGCAGGCATAGCTCGGTGCCGTGGTGAATGATCTCCACGCTGGTGTACAAGATGAGCCTCGCCATCGGCGCATCGGCGAATTCGGGTGGCGCCGTCGCGCCTTGCGGCCGGGCAAGCCCTGCTTCACCAAGGCGTCGTAGCCAGCACCCCCGGCACACCGAACGCCGAAACTACTCAGGGACGCCCTCGAACGCATTGTTCTGCCGCGGCCCGCACGTTCGGACAACGTGCGTCATTCCGCCGCCTGCCGGGGCCCTTGATCTACCGCATCTGGCGGTGGGTGGCCACATTCTTACGCCTGCCCATGGAGAAACTTCGTAGCGGGGATCGGTATCGGGTGTTCGGTTGTCTGGCCGCCCCTCATGACAGGCAATATGGCACGCATGTCCCTGCTCGCTCCACACTGCACACTGCACGCCTGAGACTGCGTCCGTTCACCGACGCGGACACAGATGCCCTCTTCGCGCTGCACAGCAGCTCTTACGTGCTGCGCTATTGGGACGCGTCGCCGTGGGGCGAGCGTGCGCGCGCCGAGCGCTTCATCGCGGCTTGCCGGCAGATGGCGGACGACGGCACCGGGGCGCGGCTGGCCATGGACCGTGTTTCCGACGCCGCCTTCATCGGCTGGTGCAGTCTGACCCGGTGGAACCCGGACTACCGCAGCGCGTCGTTGGGCTACTGCCTCAACGATGCGGCATGGGGTCACGGCTACACCACGGAGGCCGCGCGCGCCTTGCTGCAGTGGGCATTCGACAGGCTGGACCTGAATCGAGTCCAGGCCGAGACCGATACGCGCAACGTGGCATCGGCCCGCGTTCTGGAGAAGCTCGGATTCGTGCGCGAAGGGACGTTGCGGGAAGACTGCGTCGTGAACGGCGAGGTATCGGACTCGTGGGTGTTCGGGTTGATCAGGCGGGAGTGGCGGCCGTTGTCCGGGCCGGTTCCCGCCCGCTGAGTCCTCCTCGCTCACGAGACGGCGCCCGGCCTCCGGTGCGTCTTACCGCCGCGTGTGGGGCGGCTACTGGTCCGCCGTGTGATATGCCGCCATCACCGACGGCGACACCCGCGGCGCTCACTGACCATTAGCCCAGTTCGGCGGACCCAGGAACGTACGTGCGCGTTGTTGGAAGCGACGGCTATGCGGCAAAGCTCAGGAGATCGCTCCTTGGTGGTCCCACTTCGGTCCCCGCTAGACTCCACGCCTCATCGCAGGAGGCTACTCATGCGCGTTGAACAGGTGACGGACCCCGTTGCCTATCACGGTGAAGGGCCCGTCTGGTCGCCGCGGTGGGGCGGATTGCGCTGGGTCGACATGCTCGCCGCGACCTTCTCTTCCTGACCGCCGACGGCGGCGTCGTCCGCCGCCACGTCGGCTCCGTCGTCGCCGCGGTGCGTCCGCGTCGCGGCGGCGGGGCGGTGCTTGGAGTCGAGCGTGGCTTCGCCCTCGAGGATCCGGACGGATCCATCACGTACCTGCCCGCGCTCTGGTCTAGCACTGCGGTCCGGATGAACGAGGGCGGCTGTGACCCCGACGGCCGGTTCTACTGCGGCTCGATGGCGTACGACCAGCGGCCGGGCGCAGCGAACCTCTACCAACTCGATCCCGATCTGACCGTGCACACGGTGCTGACCGCGGTCACCATCTCCAACGGGTTGGAGTGGAGCCCGGACGGGTCACGCGCCTACTACAACGACACCGTGACCCACCGCATCAGCGTCTTCGACTACGACTCCGACTCCGGGCTGACCAACCGCCGCAGCTTCGCCGAGATCCCCGATGGTGGCAGTCCCGACGGGTTGACCGTCGACTCGGAAGGTGGCGTGTGGACGGCCATCGCCGACGGCGGTTCCGTGCACCGGTACCGACCGGACGGTGTGCTCGATGAGGTCGTCGAGGTCCCGGCCCGGAAGGTCACCGCGTGTACTTTCGGGGGTGAGCGGCTGAATGAGCTGTTCATCACCACCTCACGCGAGGGGCTTCAGGACGGCGAGGATCCGCTGGCCGGGTCATTGTTCCGGGCCAGTCCCCAGGTCACCGGCCTGCCGGTGCGGGAGTTCGCCGGGTGATCCGGGGGCTGATCGGTGGGCGCGGACGCAGACACAGACTTCAGAGTTCGTAGGCCTTGTGCGGCATCTGGGTGCTCAACTTTCCACCGCTCACGTCGGCGAGGGTGCCCGTGATGTACTGCGCCGCGTCGCTCGCCAGAAAACAGACAAGGTCCGCCACGTCCTCAGGTCGACCCCACCGGCGCAGCGACAAGGTGTCCAACAACCGAGCCTGCGCATGCGGCTCCGGCATATCGGCGAAACCATTCATGGCCGTGGGGATCATCCCGGGCGCATAGGCGTTCACAGTCACGTCCCACGGTCCGAGCTCGCTCGCCAGCACCCGGGTCAGCTGGACGACCGCGGCCTTCGACGCGGCGTACGCCGCGCTACCCACGCTGGGGACGATCGCAGCGAAGGACGCGGCGTTGATGATGCGCCCGCTGCGCTGTTCCTTCATCGCAGGAATCACGGCTTGGGACATGAGGAATGTCCCCGTCACGTTGACGTCGAACGCTCGCCGCCACTGCTCCGGGTCAAGGTCGGAAACGAGCCCCTCGACGTACACACCAGCGTTGTTGACCAGTACGTCGACCGCGCCGAACCGGTCCACCACCTCACCCACGGCATGCTGCACCGATCCGTGATCACTGACATCGCATTGCAACGAATGGTAGTCGTCGGCGATCACGTGGTCGTCCCCGAAGGCGACGTCGAGCGCGACGACACGGCTGCCCTCGATGTGAAACCGCTCCGTGACCGCTCGGCCGATACCGCCCCCGCCACCGGTCACCAGGACGACCTTTCCGGTGAGGTCCAGCAGCATGGGAACCCTTCCACCCTTGGAGGAGACTCTGACGGTATTCGGCGAGAGGAGAGCATGCACGAGCTGACCGCCGAAGACCAGCGCGAGCCTCGGGGACCGGTGTTGTGGGTGACCGGCGGAGGGAGCGGCATGGGCCGGGCATCCGCACTGTCAGCGGCTTCACATGGGTGGCGTGTCGCCCTCACCGGGCGTCGGCCCAAGCGGTTGCGGGCGGTGGCGCGTGAAGTTGAGGCGTTGGGAGGCGAGGCGCTTCCCCTCCCGGGCGACGTCCGGAGCAGCGAGGACGTCACCGAATGCGCCTCGGCGATCGAGCGGAGCTGGGGCCGCCTCGACGGCCTCGTGCTGGCAGCGGGCATGAACGCTCCACGTCGTACCTGGCAGGACCAGGACCTGCAGGAGCTTGGCGACATCATCGAGACCAACCTCGTCTCGGTCGCCCGGGTCGTCCACCTCGCGCTCCCTCACCTGAGGAGGAGCGCGGGAACGATCGTCGTCATCTCCTCATACGCGGGCTGGCGGTTCTCCGCCGGCGCAGGCGTGGCCTACAGCGCTAGCAAGACGGCTCTGGCGTCCTTGTGTCAGTCCCTGAACGCGCAGGAGGCCGCGTCAGGAGTGCGGGCCTGCCATCTCTGTCCTGGAGACGTCGACACGGAGTTCTTGGCGCAACGCCCCGAGGTTCCCGGCGCCCAAGCGCGCAGCGTCATGCTAACTGCCAATGACGTAGCCCGTGCGGTCCAGTTCGTGCTCGACTCCCCGGCTCATGTGCGCGTCGACGAGCTCGTCATCAGCCCCGTGTCGCAGCACTGAGCTGCGGCGCGAATGCGCACCCCCGGGTGCCCGCTCAAGTTTTCCTTTCCGGATAACGTGTCGGATTCGCCTGTCGTCGTTCGTTGGGTAGGTGAACGCGGACCACTGGGTCCGCCGGAGGAGAAGGAGCGGTCATGACCGAGTACCTCATCTACTTCAATCAACAGTGGGTGGGCGACCACACCGAGGAGTGGTTCCGCGGGCGCGGACCGCTCGCAATGGCGGTTGTGGCCGAGATGAAGGCTGCCGGGGTGTACGTCTTCGCCGGGGGGCTGGAGGAGGAGGACGGCCCGGTCTACAGCGCCGACCCCACCAGTGGCACCTTGATGATCACCGACGGACCATACGTCGAGACCAAGGAGTTTCTGGGCGGGTTCGCCGTGGTGGACGTGGCCGATGACGAGGCCGCCAAGATGTGGGCGGGCAAGGTCGCGGAGGCATGCGGCTGGCCCCATGAGGTTCGCCGCTTCAAGCCGCAGCCTCGGGCCGAGTGACTCCATCGTCGGTTCGGTTCAGTCCAGCGAACGGCTGAGGCGCGGGTGCCTTCACCCGTACGGTTGGCCAATGGGGCCCTTCCCAGATGAGCGTGGTTGAGGGGTAGCAGGCGCGCGCGGCGTGTCGGGGGGCTGAGAGGGTGTCAGGGCGTTGAGGATCAACGGCGACCAAGCTGTTGAACCCGAAAGGCCCTGACGGTGGCTCACTGTACGTGTGCGCCGGCGCTCTCGTGGTGTCCGCGCGCTGATGAACTGTTCGGTGTCGAGGGGGTGCACGTGCTCGACGTGACCTGCCGAGACGATGGCACGCTCGTTGTCGATGTGGAGACTGGCGTCGATTTGGCTGGCTGTTCGGACTGTGGGGTGGTCGCGGTCGGTCATGGCCGCCGGGTCCAGGTCCTGCACGACGCACCGGTGTTTCGGGCGACCGGTGCGGGTGCGGTGGGCCAAGCGGATCTGGCGCTGCGCCGAACCCTCCTGTCCTCGGGGGACGTGGACCGAGGACCACTCGTACGCGGCGCCGCGGGCGAAGCTGACCAGCCGGGCAACCCGGTGGGCGGTCGAGGCGCTGCGGCACGACGACACCACGGTGTCTGCGATTGCTCGGCACCTCGGGGTCGCGTGGGACACCTGCTGGGCCGCTGTCAAGACCGCCGCCACGGCGCGGATCGCCGAGCCTCACAGGGTGAAGGGCGTGAAGACGATCGGGGTGGACGAGCACATCTGGCGGCCCTCGAAGGTCTCCTCGACCGACAAGGCGGTGACCGTGATGGTCGACCTGACCCGCGACCAGCACGGCTGCCCGCACGCCCGGCTCCTCGACGCCGTGCAAGGCCGCTCCGGGCAGGTCTATGCGGACTGGCTGGTCGAGCAAGGTATCGAGGTCACCGTCACCGTCGAGCACGCCGCCCTCGACCCGTTCCGCGGCTACGCCAACGCGATCCTGCCCGACGCCGTTGCCGTGCTCGACGCCTTCCACGTCGTCAAGCTGGCCGGCAACGCGCTCGACGAGGTCCGCCGCAGGGTCCAGCAGGCCACCCGAGGGCGCCGCGGCCACAAGGACGACCCACTCTACCGGATCCGCCGCACCCTGCTCACCGGGACCGAACACCTCACCGACCGGCAACGCCAACGGCTCGCCAAGTACCTCCCGGTCGGTGACCCACACGGCGAGGTCGAGGTGGCCTGGTCGGTCTACCAGCAGGTCCGCTCGATCTACCACACCGGATCCCCAGCCGAAGGCCGCCGGATCGCGGAGAAGGTCCTCGACACCCTGCACACCTGCCCCATCGCCGAGATCAAGCGGCTCGGCAAAACCCTGCGGCGCTGGCGCGAGGAGATCCTCGCCTACTTCACCACCGGCGGCGTATCCAACGGCGGAACTGAAGCCATCAACGGCGTCATCGAGAAGACCCGACGGCTCGCCCACGGCTTCCGCAACTTCACCAACTACAGAACCCGGATCCTGCTCGCCGCCGACGGCACACGCCCCTACCGCCGCCCGCAGATCAACCCCGAACCATGCTGATCTGGGAAGAGCCGCCAATGGACTCCTACGCGGCGATTGCCTTCGGCATCGACCTGCACCTCACTCCACGGCCGCTTACGATGCGCCGTGCGGTCGACGAGTCCGTAGCGGCGGCCGCCCCCGCCGCACCGGCTGGTAGCCGCTGAACCGTTGCTCGAGCACTCCCTCGCCACCGGTGAGGTCCGGCAGCTGCCGCTGGAGCTCGTGCAGCCGAGCTGCGACGAGCCGCACCTCGAGCCGGGTGAGGTCTCCTCCGCCAGTCTGGGCGAGCAACTCCGCACCCCACCTGGTGACTACCCGCTGTACGGCGGCAGCGTCCTCGGTTGGCACCTCCAGCAGCACCTTCAGCACGGGCTCACACACCCAGGTGCGCGCGCGACCGAGCGCCTGCTGCAAGACGATCGGCGTGAGCTTGCGGTAGTCATACGAGGTGCTGGTCGGTCCACGCCGCGAGGGTGGCCCGTCCGCGACGCTGTAGGCGCACTCGGTCAGCGTCACCACACAGTCGGTGACCTGCCAGCCGTACCGGCCGTGCTGGAGTGCCCGCCGCACGTGCTTCTCGATCGCGCCCGCGAAACTCTCGACGCTCTTGAACAAGTACAGCGGCATGTCCTGCGCCGGCACCGCGGTGACGAACGTCAGCCCGCTGTCGGGCTCACCGGGTGCGACACGCAGCCCGATCGTCGCGTGGTACGGATTGACGTCGGTGTTGAGCCGGATGACCGCCTCTCCGACGCCGCGCGGTCGCTCGACATGAAGCACGCTCGCGTCCGCGAACTCAACCTCGATCCCGTATTCCTCGGTCAGGGTCGCGCCAAGCACCTCCTGCTGCACTCGGCCGTACAACGACACCGTAGGGAGGCCGTCGGCGCCGGTGTAGACGCCGATCAAGGGGTCTTGGTCGGCCAGCTGGCCCAGCGCCGCCCGCAGAGCAGGGCCCTGCTCGGGGCGTACGGCGGTCACCGACGCCTCCAGGGTCGGCGGGGCGAAGTGGTGCTCGCCGACCCGAGCGGTGTCGCCGAAGCCGTCACCCACCTGGACCTCGGCCAGGCCGCTCAGCCGGCCGATCTGGCCCGCAGCGACAGTCTCGGCCCGGACCCAGCGGCCACCGTCGAACAGCTGCACTCCGGCGACCTTGCCGGCGCGGCCCGCACCGAGCTCCAGGTGAGTCCGCACTTCCACCGAGCCGCGGAACATCCGAACGTAGGCGATCTTCTCCCCTGCGGCGCCGCGCTCAACCTTAAAGACCCGGCCCGAGGCGGCTCCTCCCTGGTCCCGGTCGGTGGCGGGCAAGAAGGCGGCGATCCCGGCCATCAACTCGGGCACGCCCGCTCCGGTCGCGGCCGACCCGGCGTACAGCGGGTGCAGCAGGCAGTCTTGAACCTGCTCGTTCAGGCGGCGGCGCAGTGCAGCAGCAGAGCTTGGGCGCCCCTCGACATAGGCTGCCAGCAGCGCATCGTCGTGCTCGGCGAGCGCCACCGTCTCGCGCTCGCTAAACGCGGCGTCGCCGGGCCGGTACGCCGTGAAACCGGCCGCCCGGGTCCCCGCAGCCACAACCCGGCCCATCGGTAGCACCGCGGGGGTGAGCCGACGCTGTATGGCGGCCAGCACGGCATCAAGGTCGGCGCCGGTCCGGTCGACCTTGTTGACGAACAGCAGGGTAGGCACCCGGAGCCGCTGCAGTGCCGCATGAGGATGCGGGTCTGCGGCTGGACGCCCTCGACCGCGGAGAGCAGCAGGACGGCGCCGTCGAGCACCCCAAGCACCCGCTCGACCTCCGCGACGAAGTCGGGTGCCCCGGTGTGTCGATGACGTTGACATTCATGTAGGCCAACGGGAACGCAACCAGGGACGCCTTAATGGTGATGCCGCGTAGGCGCTCCAGCGTCAGGGTGTCCGTCTGGGTGGTTCCGCGATCCACCGAGCCGACGTCGTCGATGACCCCCGCGGCGTGCAGGGCCGCTCGGTCAGTGTGGTCTTCTGCGGCGTCAACATGCGCCAGGATCCCGAGATTGAGTGAACGTGTGAGCACGCGCCATCCCCTTCGAGTGGTGGAAACAGATCTCGACGGACGTGCGTGCTGCTCGCATCTGGTTCTCCCTCTCGTGGTGGCTTGCCCCCGCTCACGCTAGGAGAACTCGGCCACGACGGCCACTGGTTTCATAAGCGGGCGATCAGATGCGCCTGATCCGAGGTCCGGGTCGAGAGCGTCTCTTCACGGCGGGACAACCGGTTCGGAGCCCCGTTGTGGGTCGCTTCCTTCCCGGCCCATCTTGGAGCCGAGCCTCGCCTCGCCGTGCCTCTCCCTGACGGTACAAACACATTGGCCAACTTCGCCGCTGCCGACCAGCTTCAAGGCTCAGTAGGGGGAACAAGATCAAGTGGCTCGATCACCGCGCGAGGCCATCTCACTATGTCGCGCTGTCGAGGGCGGACGATCCACCCGCTGCTCGACCCGACCAGGCGCCAACGCCTGGCGATCTTGGACTAGCGACACAGGCGTCGACGGCGAGAACCCCGTCGAGATCGAGGAGCTGGACCTCATTCCCATCGACCCGATCCCGTCGTACGTCTGGTATCAGGACGTGGCCGACTTCGCTGAGGGCATCAGCGACGATGCGGCCGGGCGACAGTTCAGTCCAGCAGTGGAGTGTCCCGTGTGGCGTCATGCCTCGCAAGCGCACGGCTCGGCGATTCCACGGACCGCGGCATGAGAGATCGACAACGTCGTTCCTGGGCGAAGCTGAACGCGCCTCACCGCGTCGTACCGCCGCATGCGCACCTCATGTCGATGAGTGCGCGTCCGCTGGACGCGTGGGAGCGCAGAGGAACCAGAACTGGGCCGCTACCTTGATGTCCTCGATCGACGCTACTTATCGGGGCTTGCCCACCGCGAGCCACTCCTCGCCGCCGAACTTCGCGAAGATTTCACGCATCGGCCAGACGAACGGCTGACTCCTCCGCACCGACTCGAAGGCGCTGTCCGGCGCCTCGGAGCGACGCAGGAGGCATATGAGTACTAGGAAGTACACCGACTCGGCGAGCTGCGTCGTGAGCGTCGGCTCTAAGATCGGCCTGCCCTTGTTGTGGGCGGCGTTGTGTCGCTCATCGATCACTGCTTTCCCCCATGCACCCACGTCTGGAACGGCATCCCGGAAGGGGTAGCCCGCGTACTCGGCGAGATCCTTGAGCACCGTCTCCAGGGGTGTGCGTTCCCTGCCCGCTACGACGCGATGGAGGCTGTCAGCAGCTGCGACGACACGCAGGAGTGCGTCCTGGTACGCCAGGCGCCTGGTGTAGCGCATGGAACTCAGCCTCGAGATGACGTGGCCGCAGTCGCCTTCGAGCGCCAGCCAGCGCGCGATGCCCTCGGGGCCCAGCGACTCGAATGACAGCACCCGGTTGTAGAACTCGTACGAGTGCCGCCTCCCCCTCAGCCAGACCGCGTGGTACTCGTAAGGTCGCATGTAGGGGTCGTCGTCGTGGTCCTTGCCGCCGGGCATGGGTGCAGGTTGCAGATAGATCGGGCTCCTGAACTGGCAGTCTTGGTGAAGAGCCAGAGCCACTAGAGTGCGCACTCGGCTGTAGCGGTCGATCAAGTCCTCGAGGGGCATCGGCGCCCGAGGGGTGACACGCAGCGAGTGATGAGAGACGAGACTCTGAGACTTGAAATCGCGACTCTTGGAGCCGGTGCCGTGGAGGAACTCGATGGTCGCCTGATCCGTTTCGACGGTGCGCGTCTCAAGCGCGCGGGCCGTGACCCGCTCCGACACGGTGTCCCCGTCATCGGGGTGGTCGAACTCGAAAGCCTGCCTGCCGTCGAACTCGGCGAGCCCGTGGAAGCTAGCCGACGCGGCCATGAACTGCTCCGCGGGCGCTTCGGAGTGCCGTCGTGGAAGAAGCAGGAGACCGTTGACGAAGATCCTGGCGTTGACCTCCCACTGGCCGGGCTCCGGCTCTGACATGGCACTACCTGAGTCGAAGCACTCCAGCAGCACGCACGACCGGCCCAGGACCTTTCCCATGAGGCGCTCGTAGCGCCGGCGGTTTCCGCCGGTCGGGTCGTCTGGGTGGAGCGAGGTGTGCAGGAGCAGACGGCCGCCGCGCTTCGGGTGGAAAGTCAGATGGCCAGGAACGCGCCTCTCAGGGCTCGACCCAAGCCAGAAGTCCCCCCAATACTCCAGTTGCTTCACCGCGCCATCTTGACAGTTCGTTTGCGGTTCCCTCGCCTAGTTCCGCCTGGGCGCCACCACCCGGGTGTCGGAATCAGGGAAGTGCAGCGCAACGCCGTGTCGTCGACTCACTGAGCACCGAGTGTGGCTGATCAGCCGAGCGGCCGCGCTTTCGCCGCGTACCGTCCCTGGTCGACGTCACTCACCGTGCCATTTCCCCCGCGAGTCGGCAGAGTGAGGTCCGCCGCGGCGAGTTGTGCCTGAGCCCGCAAGACCTGTCCAGGCGACTTGAGCCGTGACAGGCTCTTCCGCATGGGAAGTAGTGAACTGGCCGAGCTCGCGGCGCTGCTCCGTGAGCGGAATGCCATCGACGAACGCATCGGCGGCCTCATCAACCGGCCAATGACAGCGGGCCACGCCGGTGAATGGATCGCCTCGCGCATCTTCGACATTGAGCTGGAACAGAGCGCCGTCGCCAAGGCGATCGACGGGCGTTTCCGAAGCGGAGCGCTTGCCGGAAAGAGCGTCAACGTGAAGTGGTACCTCAAGCGGGAAGGGCTTCTCGACATGACGGAGGCAACCGAACTCGACTATTACCTGGTCCTCACGGGCCCAAAGGCCTCCGCAGCGGACGCCCACACGATCCGGCCATGGCGCATCGACGCGGCGTACTTGTTCGACTCGGCAAACCTGCTGGCCGAGCAACGCGCCCGCAACGTCAAGATCGGTGTGGCCACTGAGGTCCGACAAGCCCAGTGGACAGCGGCGGAGATCTATCCAACCCCAGCCAACCTCACTCTGCCTCTGACCGAAGAGCGGCGGCACCTACTTCGACTCTTTGGCGGCTAGGGCGCTACGGCTGCCGGCTCCTGTCGCCGAGTGCGTCACTCCGCCGCCTTTCGGCGACCCACGCGATCCGCGGGCGGGTGGCAAGCGGCGCCTCAACCGGTTGACGCGCCCTCGGACTCTCCTCAGTTAGCCCTGACGTTGAAGGGATCGGTCTCGGTCTCCGAGAGCTGCGGTGGTTCACCGGTCTCGCCACAGCAGTGCGGCTTGGTGCGGGCGCCTTGCGGCACGTCAACGCCGAGGAGTTCGTACAAACGCGCATACACATCGGCAACCCGATCACCCTCGTCGTGTGGGCCGACAAGGAGCACCCACGCCGTGTCCTCGACAAAGGCAACCACAGCGCGATCTGCGCCTCGCAAGTGCTTGACGCATAGAGACTGAAGAGGGTGGTCGCCGGTGAGGCGGTAGCCCATCGCATGACACCCCGCGCTCGCGAGTTCTTGCTCGAAGGCCTCATATGCGCGAAGCCGGGCGCCACGCAACCCGGCGATGCATCGGTCCGCTACACGGGTCGTGACGACCGCGAAGGGCACGCCGGGGCCGCTTCAATCCACCTTAGGGACGCGGACGGTCCCTTCGCCACTTCGCATCTGCTGCAAAGACTCCCGAAGGTCTTCCCGCTCGAGCCACGTGGCGTCTACGAGGCGGCGGTATACCTCGTCGAGTAGTGCCCGAGTCTTGCCGGCTGCCCGAACCTCTTTGACGATGTGCGACACCTCGTGCAGGGCGTTGGTGTCGATGAGGAGTCTGGTAGCAGGCGTCTTCGCTGGCCGCAGGACACCCTCGTCCACCCAGTTCCGCACGGTCTTCTCAGAGAGTTTCAGAATGCGCGCCGCTGCGACTGGGCGGACGGGAGGAGATGCCGCGAGCTCCTGGCGCACCACCCGATGGAGACGTACCCGGTCGACATCATTCACGCGCTCCGCCACGTCCTCGAGAACCTCGATGCGCTCAAAAAGAGCGACAGTCTGCTCCGTCTCAAGCTCTGCCGTACTCACGGTCACCCCCTCATGACTTCTGATTATCCCGATCATACTCGGAACTAGCGAGGCTACGTCGCCCTCCGCAGTACAGCGCCCCGGCAGGAGGGCACGCGTTGACCCCAGGTACAACCGCGGTTCTATCGCGATGGGTTTTCGCACCCACTCGCTTCGAACGACCCGGGGAAGCGCCCTACGCCGTCAGACGAATCGTCAGACTTCCCACCTCGGTACGAGGCTCCCTGGCTCAGTGCTGCTCCAGCTGGAACTCACTAGTTGGTGAGCGGGCGGGGCCGTCTGGAAAGAACACGCTCGAACACGAAGAGATGCGACTGGACTAGTAAATCTCGGTTAGGACCTCTTGGTCGCCTTAAACGACGAGGTGGCCAGGATTTTCCGCCCGATTACGTTGATCTGCTCTACGTACCGCACAACCTCGGCATCCTCACCCAGTTCATCGAGCTCCGCCTCGGGGTCTTCGTAGACGGCATCTAAAGGCTGCCTCGACAAACACCTTTTCGGACTCGTCCAGAAGGTCCGATTCCAGTAGAGCCACCAGTTGGGCGACCCCAAGGTCGGCCATTCGGTCGTCTTCGTCTACAGCCAACTCTGCTGCCCACCGGAGGTTCCTCATGGTCTCCTCCCGACGGCTGCGGGTTTCCAGCTCCCTCGCGCCCCTTCGAGTGATGAACTGCGCCAACAGCACGCCCAGGAAGGTGAGTGTGGGCGTTCCGCGCTGGTCAGACGTCGGACTCCCGCGGCGGTGCAGTGTCGGAGCGGATGTCGATGCGCCAGCCGGTCATCCTGGCCGCCAGCCGCGCGTTCTGGCCCTCCTTGCCGATCGCCAGCGACAGCTGGTAGTCGGGCACCACGACGCGGGCCGAGCGAGCCGCCTCGTCGACGATATGGACAGAGCTGACGCGGGCCGGTGACAGCGCGTGGGCGATCATTTTGGCCGGGTCGTCGGACCAGTCGGCGATGTCGATCTTCTCGCCGTGCAGCTCAGCCATCACCGCCCGGACGCGCTGGCCCATGGGGCCAATGCACGCGCCCTTCGGGTTGACGCCCTCGACCGAGGTGCGCACCGCGATCTTGGTCCGGTGCCCGGCTTCTCGGGCGATCCCGGCGATCTCGACGGTGCCGTCAGCGATCTCGGGCACCTCCAGGGCGAAAAGTTTCTTGACAAGGTTGGGGTGTGATCGGGACACCATGACCTGCGGCCCCTTGGGACCCTTGCGCACCATCACGACCAGGCAGCGGATTCGCTGGCCGTGGTCGTACCGCTCACCGGGGACCCGTTCGGCGGCGGGCAGCACCGCCTCGATCTTGCCGAGGTCGGCGAAGACCATCGAGGGGTCACGACCTTGCTGGACGACGCCTGAGACGACGTCACCCTCCTTGCCGGAGAACTCCCCGAAACGCAGCTCGTCCTCCGCGTCGCGCAACCGCTGCAGGATCACCTGCCTGGCGGTGGTGGCGGCGATGCGGCCGAAGCCGGCGGGGTGTCGTCCCACTCCCGGACGACCTCCCCGGACTCGTCCCGCTCGAACGCCCGCACTGTCACGTGGCCGCTCTTGCGGTCCAGATCGACGCTGGCATCCTCCTGCGCCCCGGAGTGCGCTGGTAGGCCACCAACAGCGCCTGCTCGATCGCGTCGACAAGCACGTCGAGGAGATCTCCTTCTCTCGCTCGAGGGAGCGCAGGATCGCCATGTCGATGTCCACGGCCTACTCCTTCCACCCCACGGCGGCGGTGTCCCCGCCTGGGTCAGGGACGGCTGCCCGGGGCCGGTTGAACTCGATCTCAACCTTCGCCTTGGCGACGTCGGCGTACGCGACGTAGCGTGGCGTGCCGTCGACCATGACGGTCGCGCCGCTCTCGTCGGCTCCGACGATGCGCCCGGTGAAGTCAGCACCCTCCTGCGGCTGAACGCGGACCAGCCGGT
Organism: Nocardioidaceae bacterium; assembly: GCA_030447805.1. Classification (GTDB taxonomy): domain Bacteria; phylum Actinomycetota; class Actinomycetes; order Propionibacteriales; family Nocardioidaceae; genus JAUJOE01. The sequence goes on from JAUJOE010000003.1 coordinate 19,907, forward strand.
CGAGGTTGCGGCGCCAGTGCCGAGGCTGGGTCAGGGGCCGGTCAACGCCAGGTGAGGTGACCTCGAGCGTGTAGGGGTGGTCGTCGAGCACCCCGTGTCGGTCGAGCAGTTCGCTCACTAGGGTTGTGGCCTCGGCGATCTCGTCGAGCGTGACCCCGCCGTCCTTGTCGGCGAGCACCCGCACCAACGTGCGACGGCCGGCGCTGGACACCTCGACGTCTTCGAGGTCGATGCCGGTGTCGCTGAGCGGCTGACTCAGGATGTCGAGGAGGGCTTCCTTGGGCTGTCGGCCGGTCACTGGCAGTCCTCTCGATCTTGTGTTGTCGTCGCGCGGTGTCAGCCTAGCCCGGACGGCGTCCCTGATGCAGGCGCATTGGTACGGTCGCTGGGTGCGAGCAGCGGCGTTCGGCGACAAGAGGGCAGGTGGAGTGTCCGACTCGGAGGCGGAGCAGTCAGCGTCCTCGTCGACCAAGTGGTCAGCCCGCGAGGGCCTGCTGACCCGACGCCGGTTGATGTCAGTGGCGAGTGCGGCGGGTGTCGTCGCGGGGCTCAGCGCCTGCACGCCCTCTCCCGAACACACGGGCCGACGCCGTACGCCGACATCCACCGTTGCACTCCGCGATGACGTCGGGCTCCTCGTCGGCGCCATCACGGGTGAGGAGGTGCTGTTGGCCTACTGCGCCGCGGTGATCGACCGGCACCCGGAGCTGGCAGCTGCTGTGCGACCGGTCCGCCAACGACAGCGCGAGCACGTCGACGTACTGCGGGCCGCGTTGCGCCGACTCGACCCGCCCACGGCACAGCGCCGGTTCGTCGTACCCGCGGGTCGCAGGTCCGCTCCAGACACGGCTCATCCGGAGAGTCGACGCCGCCCGGCGCGACCGGTTCGGCGACTGCCTGGCTGCGAGTCCGGTCCGCTCGCCCGGCTGCTCGCGTCGGCGGCGGCTTCCACGCCGTGACCGCCGACCTGCTTCGGGTGCAGCAATGACCGCCCTGGCCGCGTTGCAGGACTGCCTGGCTGCAGAACACGCCGCGATCTATGGGTACGGCGTTCTCGGCGGCGTCCTGGGCGGTGATAGCAACGCGGCGAGCGACCAGGCGCTGGCCGCCGGCAGAACGGCCTACGCCACGTCGTTCCCCCATACGTCGCGCACCGCGCCAGACGGGACGAGCTGACCGCTCTGATGTAGTTGGCGTCGCACCGCTGGGGCGGCGACGTCGACCCGGTCTTCGGCAGAACCTGCCTACGCCACACCTTTCCCGATCACAGGAACTCCAGACTGTCGCCGACTCGGCCGACACATCGAGCACCGCACAGCGGCGGTCTACTCGTTCGCGGTGCATCGCCCGCTGCTCACGCAGGCTCACCTCGCGGGTGTCCTGGCCACGGATGGCGGAGACCGTGCGCGGCACCCGCCGGATGCTCGCCAACGCTTTGTTAGACGCCGCTCGCCGCGAGGTCCGCTGGGGCGGCGAGGCGCAAGCCTTCCCTGGGGTCACCGAGAGCTGACATGACTCGGATCTTGGCGTAGAAGCCCCCGCCCGCGAGGATCCGAGCCTTGCGCCGCTAGGACGACGTAGGACTCGAATCTCGGCGCAAGAGCCGGGTGAGGTGGTCGACCGCTGACCCGACGGGCACGTCGTCTCGGCCCGCCGTAGCGCGGTCTCTGATCTCGACCAGACCGTCGGCGAGACCCTTGCCGACGACGACGATCGTCGGCACCCCGATCAGTTCGGCGTCGGTGAACTTCACGCCGGGTGAGACCTTGCGTCGGTCGTCGAGCAGCACCGTCAGGCCCGCTGACTCCAGCTCCGCCGTGAGCCGTTCAGCGGTCTCGTAGACCTCCGCCTCCTTGCCGGTGGCGACCAGGTGTACGTCGGCCGGGCTCACCTCGCGCGGCCAGATGATGCCCGCCGCGTCGTGCGAGTTCTCCACCAGGGCGGCGACGGCACGGGAGACGCCGACGCCGTACGAGCCCATCGTCACCGTCACGAGCCTTCCCGACTCGTCGAGCACCTGTAGTCCGAGCGCCTCGGCGAACCGCTTGCCGAGCTGGAAGATATGGCCCATCTCGATGCCACGAGCGAGCACCAGTGCCGCCCCGTCGACCGGGCAGGCGTCGCCTTCGCGCACGTCGGCCGCCTCGATCGTGCCGTCAGTGCGGAAGTCGCGCCCAGCGACCAGATCGATGACGTGCCTGCCGTCGACGTCGGCTCCGGTGACCCACCGAGTGCCATCGACGACGCGGGGGTCGACCAGGTAGCGAATCCGCGACAAGTTTTTCGCACCGAGCACGCCGGGGCCGATGTAGCCCCTGACCAGCGTCGGGTGGGCGGCGAAGTCGGTGTCGGTGAAGGGCTCGGCCTCCGCGGGCTCGAGCTGGGCCTGCAGCCGCTTCATGTCCACGTCGCGGTCGCCCGGAACGCCGACTGCCAGCGGCTCCCGGGTGCCGTCGGGGTGGACGACCATCACGACGACGTTCTTCAGAGTGTCGTGAGCCGCCCACTTGCGGTCGTCGCGGGGAAAGGCGTCGTTGAGGTGGTCAACCAGCGTCTGGATCGTGGGGGTGTCGGGGGTGTCTTCGACGTGCGCGGCGGGCACGTCGTCGTACGGCAGTTCCGGAGGAACGGCAACGCGCACGGCTTCGACGTTCGCGGCGTAGTCGCAGCCGCTGCACCGGACGTAGGTGTCCTCACCGTTGACTGCGCTGGCGAGGAACTCCTCGCTGGCCGAGCCCCCATCGCGCCCGACATCGCCTTGACGATGACGTAGTCGAGGCCGAGTCGGTCGAAGATCTTGATGTAGGCGTTGCGGTGGGCTTCGTAGGATTCCAGGAACGCCTCGTCGGTGACGTCGAACGAGTAGGAGTCCTTCATCACGAACTCGCGACCCCGCAAGATGCCCGCCCTGGGTCGCGCCTCGTCGCGGTACTTCGTCTGGATCTGGTACAGCGACAGCGGCAGATCCTTGTAGGACGAGTAGAGGTCCTTCACCAGCAGCGTGAACATCTCCTCGTGCGTGGGCCCGAGAAGGTAGTCGTCACCTTTGCGGTCCTTGAGCCGGAAGATGCTGGGGCCGTACTCGGTCCACCGGTTCGACGCCTCGTAGGGCTCGCGGGGCAGCAACGCGGGGAAGTGCACCTCCTGCGCGCCCATGGCGTCCATCTCCTGGCGAACGATCCGCTCCACGTTGCGCAGCACCCGATAACCGAGCGGCAGCCACGAGGTAAATCCCAGGCGCCGCCCGCCGGATGTACCCTGCACGCACCAGGAGGCGGTGGCTCGGCAGCTCGGCGTCCACCGGATCCTCGCGCAGGGTGCGAAGGAACAGCGACGACATACGCAACGGCACAGCGACTCCTGGTGGCGGGTGATGCTGATGTGCGGTTGAGGATACGCCGAGACCCCAGCGGCCTCACCTGAGTTTCACGTACGGCGACCGGCCGGGCTACTCCCCTTCGACGACGCCATGGGCGAAGGCATGCTCCAGGTTGACAGCTGCCTTGACCCGCTGCCTTGTCGCGGCAAGCTCGGGGTGCCATTCGGCGTCGGACGGGTCAGTCAGGCTCTGCGGCACGTTGAGCAACCGCATCGGGTGGACCTCGTCGAAGGGCGTGATCATCGTCGGGATGTACTCGAGCTTCGTCACCTCGAAGCTGCCGTCGCGCCGCTCCCGGAACGTTACCCGGCAGGTGTTGCCGTCGTACACCCCCTCCACCGCGGTGTCCTGCTGGGCCACCGCGTTGCCGAGCCCGTAGACGACCCAGGTGCCGTTGACCCGGTCGTACGGTTGCACGACGTGCGCGTGGTGGCCGTAGATGAAGTCGATGTCGGGTGACTTGGTGAGCTGCTCGGCGATGGCGACCTGGTCGCTCGACGGCTCGTGGGTGTACTCCAGACCCCAGTGCAGGGCCACCACGACGACATCCGCGCCTGCCGAGCGGGCCTTGGCTGCCATCCGAATGATCTTGTCGGGCTTGATCAGCGGCACCGACCACGGCGCCTCGTCAGGGATGTGGATGCCGTTCGTCCCATACGTCGCGGAGATGACGCCGACCGAGACGCCCCCCACGTCCAGCACCAGCGGCGTGATCGACTCCTTTCTCGTCTTTGCCGTCCCGGCAGTGGCGATGCCCGCCTCGTCGAAGTCGCGCAGGGTGCGGACGAGACCCTCGAAGCCCTGGTCGATGCTGTGGTTCGAGGCGGTCGTGCAGACGTCGTAACCGGCCCACTTCAGCGCGGGCACGATCGCCGGCGGCACCGAGAAGACGGGGTAGCTGTAGAACGGACCGCCCGGTGGAGCCAACGGCGTCTCCATGTGGCAGATCGCGAGGTCGGCTTGCGAGACCACCGGCCGCATGTCGTGCAGCAGCGGCCGGAAGTCCATGACACCGCGTCCGGTGTTCGAGGCGTCGATGCGCGCGGTCTCCCACAGTCCCGAGTGCAGCAGCATGTCACCGCTCATCACCATCGTGATCTCGCGCGGGTCGAACGGCTCCCGGGTCGGAGGAGGGCCGGACGGCTTCCCGGGCCTCCCGGGGGACGTGGAGTTGTTGTTGGGGCTCGACGATGCGTTGGAGACCTCTGGGGCCGGGGACTTCTCGAGGGTCGACGAGGACGGGCCGCCGGCTCGACTCGAGTCGGGTGCGGCCGGCGTACACGCGGCGAGCAGGCCTACCGCCAGCGCGCCCACCAGTGCCCGCGAAGTTCGGCGTCGGGGCAGGTCAAAGCGCGCGCGGTCGCCAGGGCGTGTTCGGCGAGGCCGGGTTCGCGCGGTCATTCTCCCAGCATGACAGCCGGTGCCGCTCGGAGCGCGTAGGCTCCGGTCGCAGGAGGTGACGGCAGCGTGGCGACGACGCAGCAACGCGCGCGCGTGCTCGGCCCGGCCGACCTCCCCGAAGTCCGTCGCCTCCTCGCCCGAGACCCCGTCACCCATGTGTTCGTCGATCACCGTGTTCGGGTGACCCAGCTCGAACCCCGCTGGCTCGGTGGCGAGGTGTGGGGGTACGGCGACGAGCGGGGACTCGCGGCGATGTGTCACGCCGCGGCGAACCTGTCGCCGGTTGAGGCCAGCGCCGATGCACTTGCCGCCTTCGCGGCCCTTGCGTTGGCCCAAGGCCGAAAGTGCGGCTCGATCATGGGCCCGCACCAGCAGGTCATGGACCTGTGGCGGCTGCTCGAACAGGAATGGGGCCCGGCGCGGTCGGTCCGGCCGCGGCAACCGTTCCTGGTGCTGGAATCGGCGCCCCGCGTGACGCCGTCACCCGACGTACGCCGAGCCCGCGCCCGCGACATCGACACTTTGTATCCCGCATGCGTGGCGATGTACACCGAGGAACTGGGCGTCTCCCCCGAGGCGGGTGGTGGGGCGGAGGCGTACCGGGCTCGGATTGCTCAACTCATCTCCCGGGGCCATGCCTTCGTGCACCTCCGCGGCGACGAGGTGGTGTTCAAGGCCGAGCTGGGCGCGGTCACGCCGCACGCCAGCCAGCTGCAAAGCGTGTGGGTGAACCCGCGCTACCGCGGCCATGGCTTGGCCGCTGCTGGAGTGGCGGCGGTCTGTGCGGCGGCGCTGAAGGACTTCGCCCCGGTGGTGTCGCTCTACGTCAACGAGCACAATGAACCGGCTCGCCGTGCCTACGACCGGGTCGGCTTCACCGAGACCGGCCGATTCGCGACCATCCTGTTCTAGCGGGTGTGAGCCTTCTAGCGCGGTGTGACCTTGATGATCTTGTCGGTGCCGCTGCCGTTGGCCGTGGTGACCAGCAGCGCGGTAAACGGCTGCTGCATGACGCCACCCTCGACCCTTCACCGCGATGAGCCGGTGAACGTACGTCGTCAGGGTGCCTCCGGCGCTTGGTGGACCTGGACCTGCTGGCCGTCGGGGTCGGTCACCGTGAGGAAGGAGCCGAACTCCTCCCGCGTGATCGGAGCGTCGAAACCGCTCTCGGTTAGGCGTCGTGCCACGTCGGCCAGCGCCTCGGTGGTCTGGAAGGTCAGCTGAACGGTGGCGGCTCCGGGCTTCTCCACGATTGGTAGGTCCTCGGCGTACACGTAGTGCAGCCCCACCAGGCCGTGCTCGCCATCGGCGGCGGCGTACGTCACGTAGTACTCGTTCGACTCACCGCGTCTCGTCAGACCGAGAGCCTCCAGGAAACCGCAGTAGGGACCCTGCGGGTCGGTGAACCGTACCGGTGAGACTCGCAGCGCGCTCGGCTCGACCTCGCCGCCGAGGCGGCGGTAGCCGTAGAGATCCTCGGACTGCTCGTTCACGATGATGGTGTCACCGACGGGATCGCGGCAGTCCAACGCTCGACCGTACGCCTCGTCGTACACGGTAACCCCCTCGATGCCGGCCGTCTTGAGCCGATCAGCCAGGGCGTCGACGTCGTCGGTCTCGAAGCTGAGATGCGTCTCCCCGTGCCCGTGCCCCGCTCCCGTCGCCGAGGTCGCGGCCGAGTGCAACGCGGCCATGCCGCCGCCGGAAACCATGTCGACCCAGCCGCCGGCCTCCGCCTCGATGCGGGGCCGCAAACCAAGCAACTCGAGAAACGCCTGCATTGCCTTGACGTCGTCGGTGAATCGAATCGGTTGCACAACGATCGCGCTCATCCTCTGGCCTCTCCATGTCTGCTCAGGTACTCGGTGAGGGCACGCTCGACGAGGGCCGACAGGCTGGTGTTCTCGTCGATGGCCTTGTGTTTTGTACGGCGGACCAGGTCGGCAGGCAGGTAGACGTTGAACTGTGCCTTGCCCGGTCCTTTCTCGGTTGCTCCCATGGCTACTTTTCTAGCATGCTAGCAGCGTGGTGTCAAGGCCCGCCGCTGTGACGGCCAAGGTTGGAGAGACGTCAATGAGTGGCCGACGCGCCGACGAACTTGGGCCGTTGCTGACGTGTCGGCGGAAGAGGGAGCGGTCAGGAGACGGTGACGACGGGGCCGCCGGCGACCGACGACTGGCCGGACTCGTCGACGGGTGCGCCCATCTCATCAGCTATCCGCATGGCCTCGTCGATGAGGGTCTCAACGATCATCGACTCGGGCACTGTCTTGATGACCTCGCCCCGCACGAAGATCTGGCCCTTGCCGTTGCCCGAGGCAACGCCGAGGTCGGCTTCTCGTGCCTCGCCGGGCCCGTTGACCACGCAGCCCATCACGGCTACCCGCAGCGGCACCTCCATGCCCTCGAGCCCGGCGGTAACCTGCTCAGCCAGCGTGTAGACGTCGACCTGCGCTCGACCGCAGGAGGGACACGAGACGATCTCCAGCCGCCGCTGCCTCAAGTTGAGCGACTCAAGGATCTGCAGGCCGACCTTGACCTCTTCGACCGGCGGCGCTGACAGCGAGACGCGGATCGTGTCGCCGATGCCTTGCGACAGCAGCGCACCGAAGGCGACCGAGGACTTGATCGTGCCCTGGAAGGCGAGGACCGGCCTCGGTGACGCCCAGGTGCAGCGGCCAGTCCCCCGCCTCGGACAGCAGCTCGTACGCGCGCACCATCACGACCGGGTCGTTGTGCTTGACCGAGATCTTGAAGTCGTGGAAGTCGTGCTCCTCGAACAGCGACGCCTCCCAGACTGCCGACTCCACCAGCGCCTCCGGCGTGGCCTTGCCGTGCTTCTGCAGCAGCCGCGGGTCGAGCGAGCCCGCGTTGACGCCGATCCGGATCGAGGTGCCGCGGTCCTTGGCGGCGGCGGCGATCTGCTTGACCTGGTCGTCGAACTTGCGGATGTTGCCGGGTTGACCCGGACCGCCGCGCAGCCGGCGTCGATCGCCGCGAACACGTACTTCGGCTGGAAGTGGATGTCGGCGATGACAGGGATCTGCGAGTGCTGGGCGATCGCCGGCAGCGCTTCGGCGTCGTCCTGGCTGGGGCACGCAACTCGCACGATGTCGCAGCCCGAGGCCGTCAGTTCGGCGATCTGCTGCAGGGTGGCATTGACGTCAGCGGTGAGCGTCGTCGTCATCGACTGGACGGAGATCGGCGCGTCGCCGCCGACGAGCACCTTGCCGACCCTGATCTGTCGGGTCGTGCGGGCGCGGCGCCAGCACCGGACGGGTGCGGCCGGCATACCGAGATCAATGCTGGTCATGCGCTCACCCGCTCAGCGTTATGGGGTTGACGATGTCGGCCCAGATGAGCACCACGCCCATCACGATCAGCACGCTCGCCGCGGCGTAGGCGACGGGCAGCAGCTGCGCGACATCGGCGTAGCCAGGGTCAGGCCGGCCGCGTAGGCGAGCGAGGCCGCGGCGGACGGCCTCGTAGAGGGCGCCGGCGATGTGCCCACCGTCGAGCGGCAGCAACGGAAGGAAGTTGAACAGCGCCACGAACAAGTTGACGACGCCGAGCAGCAGCAGCAGCATCGCCCAACGGTCGACGACGTCGATCCGCTGTTCAGACGCCACCTCACCGGCGATTCGGCTCGCGCCAACCACGCTCATCGGACTCTCGTCGTCACGCTCCTCCACGAGTAGCGCAGCCTGGAAGACCCCGACCATGCGCTCGGGCATCTGGAGCACCGCGACACCGGTGCGCTTGGTGTAGTCCCACATCGTCGACGCGACGTACCCCAGACCCTTCCTGTCGCGGATCTCATCCGGAGTGACGCCCAGGAAGCCGACCTCGACGAACTTCTCGGGGTCATCGAGGTCGTACCGCTCCGAGACGATGGTGTTCGTGCTCAGGGTCAGGGTTTTCCAGCGCGGTCGACGACGACGTCGATGCGGCCACCGGCGCTGGCCCGGATGCCTGCGGAGAACTCGTCCCAGCTGTCCATCTTCTCGCCGTTGAGCGAAACGATGCGGTCACCCACCCGGAAACCGGCCGCGCGGGCCGGTGACACCGGGTCGGGGTTCTCGGCCGGGGGCACCACGCAGGGGCGCAGGCCTTCACTTGCGGGGATCACGCAGTCGGAGACATCGCTGACCACCAGCGTCGGCTCCTTGGCCCCTATGCCCATGAAGACACCGCCGAGCAGCAAGATGGCGAGCGCGACGTTGGTGAGCGGACCGCCCGACATCACGATGACCTTCTGCCACCACGGCTTGCGGTAGAACAGCCGGGACTCCTCGACCTCGTTGGCGGACTCGTACTCCAGCGCCCGCGCGTCGGCGATCAGCTTGCCGAAGAACCCGTGCGTGATTCCCTTGACCCGGCCGTCGGCGTCACGCTTAGCCGGCGGCAGCATGCCGACCATGCGGATGAAGCCGCCGAGCGGGAACATCTTCACGCCGTACTCTGTCTCGCCCCGCTTCGTCGACCACAGCGTCTTGCCGAAGCCCACGAAGTACTGCGTGACCTTGATGCCGAACTTCTTGGCCGGCAGCATGTGCCCCACCTCGTGCAGAGCGATCGACGCCAGCACCCCGAACAGGAACAGCACAACGCCAAGCGCGTAGACGAGCGCGGTCACGTCGGTGTTGCCTCTCCTGGTGTCCTGGGGGCGATCAGCTCAGCTGCCCGCTGCCGCGCCCACTGGTCTGCGGCGAGCACGTCGTCGACGGTGAGCTCACCCTCCACAGAGGGTACGTCGTCGCGCGCCAGCACCGCAGAGACCGTGTCGATGATGCCAAGGTACGGCAGCCGGTCACCGAGGAAACGCCTCGACGCAGACCTCGTTGGCTGCGTTGTAAATCGCCGGCGCAACGCCTCCGCGCCTTCCCGCCGCTATCGCCAGCGGCAGGCCGGGGAAAGCCTCGGTGTCGACGGGCTCGAAGTCCCACGACTGGGGGACGTCCCAGTTGACCGGTGGGGCAGCCCCTTCCACCCGATCGGGCCAGTGCAGGGCCAGACTGATCGGCAGCTTCATGCTGGGCGGCGAAGCCTGCGCCAACGTCGACCCGTCGTGGAACTCCACCATCGAGTGCACGATCGACTGCGGGTGCACGACGACCTCGATCCGGTCGTAGTCGATGCCGAACAGCAGGTGCGCCTCGATGACCTCCAGGCCCTTGTTGACCAGCGTCGAGGAGTTGGCGGTGATGACCGGGCCCATGTTCCAGGTGGGGTGGGCCAGCGCCTCGCGCGCCGTGACGTCGGTGAGCTCGTCGCGGCGGCGCCCGCGGAACGGGCCACCGCTGGCGGTGATCACCAGTCGACGTACCTCTTCGCTTCGGCCGCCGCGCAGGCACTGAGCAAGCGCCGAGTGCTCGGAGTCGACCGGCACGATCTGACCCGGCTTGGCGGCATCGGTCACCAGGTTGCCACCGATGATCAGAGACTCCTTGTTGGCCAAGGCGAGCGTGGAACCGGCGGCCAGCGCGGCGAGGGTTGGACGCAGCCCGACGGCTCCCGTCATGCCGTTGAGGACGACGTCGCACGGCAGCCCGGCAAGCTGTTCGGCGGCGTCGGGCCCGACCACCACCTTGGGCAGCGCGAAGCGGCCAGCGGAGTAGCCGTGCCGCTGGGCCGCGGCGTACAGGGCGAGTTGCAGGTCCTCGGCGGCGGTGCCGCGTGACACCCCGACCACGGGAACCCCGAACTCGACGCTTTGAGCCGCGAGCAGCTCCGGCTGACCACCTCCGGCCGCGAGACCGACCACCCGGAAGCGGCTCGGGTTGTGCCTGATCACATCCAGCGCCTGCGTGCCGATTGACCCCGTCGAGCCGAGGACAACGACGTCCCGGCGGACGCTCACTGGGTTATCACACCTCAATTCTCGCCGACTCACCCTCCATTGACGACACGGCGCCCGCGAAACCCCTGACCGAAGTTGCTCGTGGGCGTCGTTTTGAGCGGCTGACCGGCACTTCGGTCAGGGTTTCGGCAGGGCATCGGCCTCGACCGAGCGGTTACAGGTCGAGGCCCGTCAGCACCATGACCCGCTCATAGGAGTAGTCCTGCATCGCGTAGCGCACGCCCTCACGGCCGACACCTGACTGCTTGACGCCGCCATAGGGCATCTGGTCAGCCCGGTAGCTCGGCACGTCCCCGACGATCACCCCACCGACCTCGAGGTCGCGGTGCGCCCGGAACGCCGTCTGCAGGTCGTGGGTGAAGACGCCGGCCTGCAGCCCGTACGGCGATGCGTTCACCTTGTCGAACGCCGTCGCCTCGTCTGGCACCGGTTCGATCATCATGACCGGCCCGAATACTTCCTCGCATGACACCTTGGCGTCAGACGCCACCCCCTCGAGGACGGTCGGCTCGACAGTCGTACCGTCGCGGCCACCGCCCGTCAGCAACTGAGCGCCGGATTCGACCGCCTCGACCACCCAGCTCTCGATACGGTCGGCCGCCTCGGCGTTGATGACCGGCCCGACCTGGGTCTCCTCGTCGGCGGGGTCGCCGGTGACGAGGCCCTCGACGGCCCTAACGAGCCGGGACTTGAAGTCGTCGTACACGCTCTCGGCGACGAACACCCGCTGCACACCGATGCACGACTGCCCCGCCTGGTAGTTCGAGAACGTCGCAATGCGGGTGGCAGCCCAGTCCAGGTCGGACTCGCTGGACCAGTCGACACACACGATGGCGGCCGCGTTGCCGCCCAGCTCGAGCGTGACGTGCTTGTGCGGCACTGCCTGCTGGATCTCCCAGCCGACCGGGCCTGACCCGGTGAACGACACCACCGGCATCCGTTCGTCGGCGACGAGCTGCCCGGCCATGTCGTTGGGCACATTGATGACGCTGAGCATGCCCGCTGCCAGGTCGGTCTCCGCCACCAGTTCGGCCAGCAGCAGGGCGGACAGCGGCGTCTTCGGCGCCGGCTTCACGACGACCGGAGCGCCCACCGCCAATGCAGGCGCGACCTTGTGAGCCACCAGGTTGAGTGGGAAGTTGAACGGCGAGATCGCCAGCACTACCCCCTTCGGCATTCGGCGTACGTAGGCGAGCCGCCCGGCAGCTGCCTTGTCGGTGTCAAGCCGCATCGTCTCGCCCGACCAGCGCCGGGTCTCCTCAGCCGCCAGCCGGAACACCGAAACCGCCCTACTCACCTCCACGCGCGACCACAGAATCGGCTTGCCGTTCTCGGCGGTGATGAGCTGGGCGAACTCCTCGGCGCGGTCAGCGATCGCGTCGCTGACGTGCGCAAGGGCGTCAGCGCGGACGTGGACCGGGAGCCGAGCGGCTTCCTCCCGGAGGTCAGCGGCTGCAGCCACCGTCTGCTCGACGTGCTCCGCAGAGGCCCAGCTGGTCGCGGCGACAACGCGGCCGTCGTACGGGCTCGTGATCTCTACCGACTCGGGCCCATCGACGGGCTTGCCGGCTACCCACAGCGGAAAGGTGCGTGTCATACCCTCGACGCTAACCCGCCGGCGCGCCCAGCGTTAGCCCCTACCCCCGCGACTTGTCAGGATGATTCACGCCTGAAGGTGTCCCCTAGGCCCTGACAAGTCGGAGGTGAGGGGGGTGGGGCGTTCACTGCTCGCGCATCGCCCAGGGGGAGCCGTACTCGGTCAGCAGGTCGAGGAACGGCACCGCGTCGAACGCCTCCGGGCCCAGCACCCCTGCGCCCTTCCAGGTGCCGTTTGCCAGCAGCTCCAGCGCCACCACCGGGTTGATCGCGGTCTGCCAGACCACGCACTGGTGGCCGTACTCGCGCATCGACACGTCGTTGTCGACGACGTGATACAGGTACGTCGACCGCGGTCGGCCGTCCTTACCCGTGCCCGTGACGTGGACGCCGGCGCATGTCTTGCCGTGCATCGCCTCGCCCAGCGTCGCCGGGTCGGGAAGCGCCGCAGCGACCACGTCGCGCGGGCTCACCTCCACGGCCCCAACCCGCAGCTTGTCGGTCCGGTCGAGGCCCAGCTTGTGCAGCGTCTTCAGGACGCCGATGAACTCATCGCCCAGGCCGTACTTGAACGTCACCCGCTTGGCGTCGATCCAGCGCGGCATCAGCAGCACTTCCTCGTGCTCGACGTGCACGCACTCGACCGGCCCGATGCCCTCGGGAAGTCGAACACCTCCGGCTCGCTGAACGGTTCGGTCGTGTACCAGCCCGTGTCGCGCTCGTAGATCACCGGCGGGTTGAGGCACTCCTCGATCGTGGTCCAGATCGAGAACGACGGCGCGAAGTCGTAGCCGTCGACGGTCAGGTTTGAGCCGTCGCGGGTGCCGAGCTCGTCGATGTCGCTGAAGAGGTGGTCGGCGGCGTACCGGGCGAACACGTCGGACAGCCCCGGCTCGACGCCCATGCCGACGAGCGCCAACCGGCCCGCCTGCTCCCACTGGTCGGCAAGCTCGAACTGCTCATCGCCCAGCTTGACTCCGGGCCGCGAGTGCGGCTGCGACGGGTGCGGCTTGGACAAGCTCATCGCCATGTCGAGATAGTCCGCACCACCGGCGAAGGCGCCGTTGAAGATCGGCATCACGAAGCGGGGGTCGACAGCGTTCAGCACGTGCGTGATGGCGTGCTCGCGCACCAACGCCGTCACCGACTGCGCGTCAGAGGCGTCGACGTACGCGCTGGTGAACCGTCCGTCGGCCGCTGCTGCCCGCTGCGCCCGCGACTCGTCGTAGTCGGCGATCACGACCTGCTCGAAGAACGTACGGCGAGCGGCGATCGAGGCGAACGCAGCCCCGACGCCGCCCGCGCCGACCAGCAGGATGCGCACCCGATCAGCTCTCGATGTTCGACATCACGTGCTTGATGCGCGTGTAGTCCTCGAGGCCGTACATCGACAGGTCCTTGCCGTAGCCGGAGTGCTTGAACCCGCCATGCGGCATCTCCGCGACGATCGGGATGTGGGTGTTGATCCACACACAGCCGAAGTCCAGCCGGCGCGCCATCCGCATGGCGCGGCCGTGGTCCTTCGTCCACACGCTGCTGGCCAGGCCGTACTCCACACCGTTGGCCCACCGGACCGCCTCGTCCTCGTCGGAGAACTGCTGCACGGTGATGACCGGCCCGAAGATCTCGTGCTGGATGGCCTCGTCGTCTTGGCGGAGCCCTGACACGACGGTCGGAGCGAAGAAGTAGCCCTGCTCCCCGACCCGCGAGCCGCCGGTCTGCAGCTGGGCATGGTCCGGCAGCCGCTCGATGAAGCCGCTCACCCGCTTCAGCTGGTTGGGGTTGTTCACCGGGCCGTAGAGGACCTCGTCGTCGTCGGGCTGCCCGGTCTTGGTGTTCTTGGCCTGGTCGGTGAGCGCTGCCACGAAGTCCTGATGAATGCCTGGCCCCGTCAGCACCCGGGTTGCCGCCGTGCAGTCCTGTCCGGCGTTGAAGTACCCCGCGACCGCGATCGCCTCGGCCGCCGCCTCGATGTCGGCGTCGTCGAAGACGACAACCGGCGCCTTGCCGCCGAGCTCGAGGTGAGCCTTCTTCAGATCCTGCGCAGCCGAGGCCGCCACCTCCATGCCTGCCCGCACCGAACCGGTGATCGACACCATCTGCGGAATTGGGTGCTCCACCAGCGCTCGACCGGTGTCGCGGTCGCCGGTGATGACGTTCATCACCCCCGGCGGGAAGAACTCCTGGCAGATCTCACCAAGCAGCACCGTCGACGCCGGCGTGGTGTCCGACGGCTTGATGACGACGGCGTTCCCGGCCGCCAGCGCTGGAGCGATCTTCCAGATCGCCATCATCAACGGATAGTTCCACGGCGTGACCTGGGCGACCACGCCGATCGGCTCGCGGCGGATGAACGACGTGTGGCCGGCCATGTACTCACCGGCGGAGCGACCCTCGAGCACCCGCGCTGCACCCGCGAAGAACCTGACCTGGTCGATGGCGGGTGGAGCTCCTCGCTCGCGGTCAGCCCGAGCGGCTTTCCGGTGTTCTCGCTCTCGATCTGCACGAACTCGTCGGCTCGCGCCTCCAAGGCGTCGGCCAGCCTCAGCAGCGCCAGCTGGCGCTCCGCCGGCGTCGAGTCTCGCCAGGTCTCGAAAGCCCGCTCAGCCGCGCGGACCGCGCGGTCGACGTCCTCGGTGTTCGAGATCGGCGCCTCGGCGAACTCCTCCTCGGTCGAGGGGTTCACCAGCGTCAGGGTGCGCCCGTCGGCGCTGTCGACGTACTCCCCGTCGATCAGATTCTGCAGTGTGCGGCCAGTGCTCATCGCAGCCTCTCGTAGCTTCGAAGAAGGATCAATACGGAGGCAAAAGTAGCTTGCGGCAATCGAAACCGCTAGTACGGCGGCGATGGTCCACCGTTGCTTTTCGTCGCTTAGGCGGTCAACACCATAGGCAACTGTTCAACGGGCGAAGGGGCGAGTCAAACCGTGGAAGTCGGTCTCGTCACCTATGGTGCTGCGATGCCCGGTCTGCCGTCCCTTGGCCTGCTAGGCGAGGAAGCTTCGGCAGAAGTCGCCGCCCATGAGCGGCGGTACGACGCCCTCGACACCAAAGCTGGGGTTCTCCTCGGCTTCTCCGGCGTCATCGTCGCTCTCACTGCGGGGAACCTCAACGGTGCACTGGCTCATATCGGGACTGCATTCGCTGGGATGGCTGCCATCCTTGCTGGAGTGGCCTTTGTACCCCGACGGTTTCCGACCATCGCTTTGCTGACTCTTCGTGACAAGTATCTGACGGCAGAGGAGGAGTTCACTCGGCTTCGGCTTCTGGACACCCGCATCGCCATGTACCGCCAGGTCCAAGACCGCTTGAAGTGGAAGGCCCGGCTTGTCACGGCCTCGGCGCTGATTCTTGGAGTTGCTGTGGCACTGACCGTTCTGGCATCTACAGTGTCTTCGAGGAGGTAGCCAGTGTGAGCGAGAGGACCGTCACCAAGGAGCCGGTGGCTGCGGCCAATCCAGCGCCACCACCGGTTAACCCCGACGACGACCTGATGGCCGACCTTGAGGGCAGCAGGCGCGCGGTAGAGGCGTACAGGCGAGAGGGGGAAGCCCTCCGTGCAGGAGCCCCGGGATGGGTGAGCGCCCAGATGAGCCCGAACCGCCAGCTGAGCCGAAGGAGCCGCCACCGGACTACAACCCGGACAGGGAGCTCATCGACACTTTCAAGAAGAGTGGGGATCCCGAAGAGCTCAAGCACCGCTAGCTTGTTCGCCCGAGTCATTCCTTTGCCCGCTTCAACCTTCACCGCTCCACACTGCAATGCGCCGGGACTAGCCTTCGAAGTGCTCCAACGTCGCTCCCGCGTGGCAGCCACCTCCGACGGCCGTTGGACGTAGAGGAGTTCCTCGTGCCGAAGGACACCGCTACGCCGATTGCGCCGCTTGACCTGTTCGCCATCGACGCGCTGCTCGACGCTGAGGAGATCGCGATCCGCGACACGGTGCGCCGCTTCTGCGACGACAACGTGCGGCCCCACATCGCCGGCTGGTACGAGGACGCCGCTGTCCCCGCCCGTGACCTCGCCAAGCAGTTGGCGAGCCTCGGGCTCCTCGGCATGCACCTGGAGGGCTATGGATGCGCTGGCACCAGCGCCACGGCGTACGGGCTGGCCTGCCTCGAGCTAGAGGCGGCCGACTCCGGTATTCGCAGTTTGGTGTCGGTGCAGGGATCGCTTGCCATGTACGCCGTCTACCGCTTCGGCAGCGAGGAGCAGAAGCAGGAGTGGCTGCCCCGGATGTCGGCCGGTGAAGCGATTGGCTGTTTCGGGCTGACGGAGGCGGATTTCGGGTCCAATCCCGGCGGCATGCGTACTCGTGCCGTGCGGGACGGCGCCGATTGGGTGCTCAACGGCACCAAGATGTGGATCACCAACGGGTCCGTCGCCGAGATGGCGATCGTGTGGGCACGCACGGAGGAAGGCGTACGCGGGTTCGTGGTACCGACCCGGACGCCTGGGTTTACCGCACCGGAGATTACGAAGAAGATGTCGCTGCGGGCGTCGGTGACCAGCGAGCTGGTGCTCGACAACGTGCGCCTTCCCGGACATGCCGTGCTGCCGGAGGCACGCGGGCTGGCCGGTCCCCTGTCGTGTCTCGCGGAGGCGCGCTTCGGCATTGTCTTCGGTTCCTTAGGCGCCGCCAGAGACTGCCTCGAGACGACGATCGAGTACGCCCGAACCCGGCGGGTGTTCGACAAGTCCCTGGCTGCCTACCAGCTCACCCAGGCCAAGCTCGCTGACATGTCCCTCGAGCTCGGCAAGGGCATGCTGCTGGCGCTGCACCTAGGGCGGCTGAAGGACGCCGGCAAGATCCGTCCGGAGCAGGTCAGCCTGGGCAAGCTCAACAACGTGCGCGAGTCGCTCGCCATCGCCCGCGAGTGCCGGACCATCCTCGCCGCGAACGGCATCACGCAGGAGTACCCGGTGATGAGGCACGCCAGCAACCTTGAGTCGGTGCTCACGTACGAGGGCACGTCGGAGGTGCACCAGCTGATCATCGGCCAGGCGCTCACCGGCGAGTCAGCCTTCCGCTGACATCGCGGCCCACCCGCGCGTTGGGCAGCCAACGGGCCACCGCGACTGCGACTCCCAGCATCGGCACCCCGAGCAGCGCGACCAACGTCGCCACCGAAAGCCACCGCGAGCCGATCGCCATTGCGGCGTACGCGGACAGCGCGACCACCTCGCACGACAGGCCAGTCACCGACGTCACCGTCGCCCGGGCTGGGCCGGTGATCACCTCCTGCAGACGTGCCTCGCTGACA
The DNA here is from genome assembly GCA_030447805.1 of Nocardioidaceae bacterium. Taxonomy (GTDB): domain Bacteria; phylum Actinomycetota; class Actinomycetes; order Propionibacteriales; family Nocardioidaceae; genus JAUJOE01. The sequence continues at coordinate 37,405 of JAUJOE010000003.1, forward strand.
ATGATCGCGTTATTGACCAGTCCGTAGCCGATCGCAATGGCAGCGAACCCGGCCGGGTGGCCGCTGATCGCGCCGGCGGCGATGAGGGTCGCCGAGACGGCGACCACCCAAGCCATCGCCCGGCTGGACATGGCAGCGGTGCGGCCAGCAAGCGCCGTACCGATGAACTGCCCGGCGACGACCATCCCCACCAGCACCGGCACGGCTGCCGTCGAGGCGCCGTTGTCGCGCGCCACCAGCGGGAAGTACTCGTCGTAGACGGTGAGTCCCAGCATCGCGGCCGCGATCAGCACCGCGTGACGCACGGGCGCATGCCGCGTCGCCTCTCGTAGCCCGGCGGTCAGCATGGAGCGGTAGCGCTCAGCCAATCGGTCGGGCGCAGCGGCAGCAGACGCGGTCTCCGGCTCTGCCGACGCGACCGTTGGCGTAGCCGGTAAGAACCAGGCGAGCAGTCCATGGACCGCGGCGACGGCGACACTGACCCACCCCACCAGCGCGTAGCCACCCCAGCCGTACAGCGGGGCGGCAAGCAGCGTCGCGATGAGGTTGGCCGCCATGGCGCCCGAGTGCGCCCACCCGATGAGCTGCGGATACCTCCAGGTGGCCGAACGGGCGGCCAACTCGTCGTACAGCAGCGCCTCGAAGGTGCCGGACATGATCGCGCCGCTGACGCCCCACAGCACGAACCCCGCGGCGAATCCCAGGTAGGTCGGGTGGAGCGTCCAGACGCCGAAACCCGCCGCGTAGACGAGCGCGCTTGACACCAACAGTCGGCGGCGATCGACGGTGTCGGCCCAGGCGCCGGAGGGGATCTCGCAGACAAAGGATGTGAGCGACCAGATGACGAAGAGTGAGGAGATCGCACCCGCGGAGAGCCCGTGGTCGCGAAACAGCAGCGCGTAGATCCCATAGAGCGGGATCAGGTCACGGGTCGAGTAGTAACCGAGGACACGCAGCACAAGGCCGCGTGGTACGACTTAAGGCTGCGCCGCCGGATATCGCATGGCGACAGGTTAGGCTACCGAGCACCGACCCGGCTACCTCATCTGCCAACGGCACGCCAATGCGTACCGACAACAGATTCCGTCGTAATCGCGGCATGCGACGGGGCAGGTGCTTTGCCTACGGTATGTCTTACCACTGATTCACTTGCCACGATCACCCCGCTCGCGGCAGACTGACACCATGACGATCGACCAGAGCCAAGACCTCGACTTCGCTGCTCTTCAGCAGTCCGCACGCGACCACCTGTGGTTGCACTTCACGCGCATGTCGTCCTACGACAACAACGAGGTGCCGATCATCGTCCGCGGCGAAGGTGCCTACATCTACGACGCCCGCGGCAAGCGCTACCTCGACGCGCTCGCCGGTCTGTTCGTCAGCCAGGTGGGCCACGGACGCACCGAGCTCGCCGAAGCGGCGCGCAAGCAGACCGAGACGCTCGCGTTCATGCCGCTGTGGTCCTACGCGCACCCCAACGCCATCGAACTGGCGCAGCGGGTCGCGAGCTACGCCCCCGGCGACCTCAACCGGGTGTTCTTCACCTCAGGTGGCGGCGAGGCCGTCGAGTCGGCCTGGAAGCTTGCCAAGCAGTACTTCAAGCTGACCGGTCGACCCGGTAAGCACAAGGTCATCTCTCGAGCGATCGCCTACCACGGCACCACCCAGGGCGCCTTGTCGATCACCGGGCTGCCCAGCCTCAAGGCGCCCTTCGAGCCGCTGGTGCCCAGCACCTTCCGGGTGCCGAACACCAACATCTACCGCGCAACTCAGCACGGCGACGACCCCGAGGCCTTCGGACGCTGGGCCGCCGATCAGATCGGAGTGGCCATCGAGTACGAAGGCCCCGAGACGGTCGCCGCCGTCTTCCTCGAGCCGGTTCAGAACGCCGGAGGCTGCTTCCCGCCGCCTCCTGGGTACTTCGAGCGGGTCAGGGAGATCTGCGACGAGTACGACGTCCTGCTGGTCAGCGACGAGGTCATCTGCGCGTTCGGGCGGCTCGGGCACATGTTCGCCGCCGAACGCTACGGCTACCTGCCTGACATCGTCACCTGCGCGAAGGGCATCACATCCGGTTACGCGCCGCTCGGCGCCATGATCGCGACCGATCGGCTGTTCGAGCCGTTCTCCAAGGGCAACGCGTCGTTCGTGCACGGCTACACCTTCGGCGGTCACCCCGTCTCCACGGCCGTCGCGATGGCGAACCTCGACATCTTCGAGCGGGAGGGCCTCAACCAGCACGTCCTCGACACCCAGGATGCGTTCCGCTCGACGCTGGAGAAGCTCAAGGACCTCCCCATCGTGGGAGACGTCCGCGGCGACGGGTTCTTCTATGGCATCGAGCTGGCCACGCAAGGACCAGGCGACGAAGGAGACGTTCAACTCCGAGGAGTCCGAGCTCATGTTGCGCGGCTTCTTGTCCAGGGCGTTGTACGACGCCGGCCTGTACTGCCGAACCGACGACCGCGGCGACCCCGTCGTACAACTGTCACCGCCGCTGATCTGCGACCAGCAACACTTCGACGAGATGACCCGAGCAGATCCTGCGCGACGTACTGACCCAGGCCTGGAGCCGCGATCTAGTCTAGTACGTCGGGCGGCGGCGGCGCAGGTTCGGTGGTGAGCGTCGGGTCGATCCGTAGAGCTCGGCCGCGATCACGAACACGAACGAGATCAAGAACATCAGCGTGCCCACGACGAACAGCTGGGGTGCGAAGCCCTTCAGCTTGCTGCCGTAGACGAACAATGGGAACGTCACCGACTGGCCGGACGTGAAGTTCGTGACGATGAAGTCGTCGAACGACAACGAGAACGCCAGCATCGCCGCCGCCACGATGCCCGGCATGGCGAGCGGCAGCGTGATCAGCCGGAACGTCTGCCACTCGTTGGCGTAGAGGTCCATCGCGGCCTGCTCGAGGCGGGAGTCCATACCGGCGAGCCGAGCCTTCACCGTGACCACGACGAACGACAGGGTGAACATCACGTGCGCAATGACGAGCGTGATGAAGCCCAGGAGGCCGTCGACGCCAACGGCCACAAACATGGCCAGCAGCGACGAGCCCAGCACCACCTCAGGCGTCGCCATCGGCAAGAAGATGACCAGGTTCGACGTAGCCCGGCCACGGAACGTGTGTCGCACCAGCGCGAACGCCATCAGCGTGCCGAGAACCGTCGCCAGGATCGTCGCCGTGATGCTGATCTGGAAGCTCAGCTTGAGAGAGCCACAGAGCCCGTCAGGTTCGCAGATCGTCTCCCAGTTGTTCCACGTGAAGGACTCGAACTCCGCAGTCGCAGACCGTCCTGACGGTTGGTTGAACGACAGCGCGAAGATGTAGCCGATCGGCACGAATGTGTAGACCAGGACCAAGATCCCGACGAACAGCACCAGGTGGTCAGAACACCCACCGGCCGAAGCCTTTGCGCGAGGGAGGCTTCGGCGACTTCGCGTCGATGGTGGCAGCGATTCGGGCCGGCGTGGGGGTAGACATCAGACGAGCTCCTCGGTCCCGGCCCGCCGGACGTACACGATGACCATCAGCACGACGACCACCATCAAGATGATCGACAAGCTCGCGGCCAGGGGTAGTTGCGCTCGGTCAGGAAGGCCGCCTGGATCCGGTTGCCGATCATGTACTGCTTCGGAGTTCCCAGTAGCTCAGCGTTGATGTAGTCACCGCTGGCTGGGATGAACGTCAGCAGGGTGCCGGACACCACTCCCGGCAGCGACAGCGGAAACGTCACCGTGCGAAAGCCCGTGAACGGGCTCGAGTAGAGGTCGCCCGCCGCCTCGATCAGCCGGTAGTCGACCTTGTCGAGTGACGCGTACAGCGGGAGCGTCATGAACGGCAGGAAGTTGTAGACGAGGCCGGCGATGACCGCGACGGGTGTTGCCAGCAGGCGGCCGTCGTCGGGAAGGATCGCGATCGTCTGGAGGAAGCTCGTCACCGGCCCCTGGTCGGAGAGGATCGCTCGCCAAGACAGCGTGCGCAGCAGGAAGCTGGTGAAGAACGGCGCGATGACCAGCACCAGCATGACGTTCTTCCACCGGCCGGACTTGAAGGCGATGGCGTAGGCCAGCGGATAAGCCAGCAGCAGGCAGACGAACGTCGTGATGGCGGCGTACATGAACGAGCGGACGAAGAGATTGGACGTGTCGATGATCGCGTCGGCGTAGTTCGCGACGTGCCACGTCATCGCATAGCCGCGCTCGAAAGAGCCGCTCGGGTCGTAGAGCGAGGTGAAGAACAGCTGGACTGTCGGGAACAGGAAGAAGATGGCCAGCCAGAGCATGCCGGGGATGAGAAGCAGCCAGCCCCAGCCTCGGCGCCTGGCGTTCTCGCCGTCGACGACGGGCGCCGGCGGCGCAGGAGGTGTCGTAACGGCCTCGGTCATGTGTCGGCTTCGGGCGTCATCATGCCGGCCTGCGCGTCCTGATCGGCATCGAGCAAGAAGGCATGCGCACGCGACCACGCCAGGTCGACCTCGTCGCCGTTCTTGAACGCGGCGCGCTGGCCGGTGTTCTGCTCGAAGACCATGAGCTCCTGGCCCCACGGCATCCGCACCAGGTACTGGGTGCTGACACCGACGAAGCTGACATCACTGATCCGGCCGCCGGTCAGCACGTTCGAGCCGTTGTGGTTCTCCAGCCCGGCCGGGCTCGCGAAGATCTTCTCGGGTCGTACGCCGAGCCAGCCCTTGCCCGCGCTGGTGTGGGACCGTGTCGACTCGACACCCACCTTCTGACCGTGGCAGTCGACTACGACGGCCCGGCCCGAAGTGTCCCCGACGTCGACCATGATCAGGTTGGACTGGCCGAGGAAGTTGGCGACGAACGTCGTCTCCGGGTTCTCGTAGAGGTCACCGGGTGCGCCCATCTGCTCGATCACACCGGCGTTCATCACCGCGATGGTGTCGGCCATGGTCATGGCCTCTTCTTGGTCGTGTGTGACGTGCACGAACGTGATGCCGATCTCGGTCTGGATCCGCTTGAGCTCGATCTGCATCTGGCGGCGGAGCTTCAGGTCGAGCGCGCCGAGTGGTTCGTCGAGCAGCAGGACTCCGGGCTCGTTGATCAGGGCGCGGCCGAGCGCCACGCGCTGCTGCTGACCGCCGGACAGCTGTGCTGGTTTACGCGTGGCATACGGCTCCAGCTGAACCAGCTTCAGCATGTCGCGCGTCTTCTGCTGGTAGTCCTTGACTCCCCGACGACGCGGCCCGAAGGCGACGTTGTCGAAGATCGTCAAGTGTGGGAACAGAGCATAGGACTGGAACACGGTGTTGACCGGTCGCTTGTAGGGCCGCAGGTTTGTGATGTCCTCGGCACCGATGAGCACCCGTCCCGTCGTCGGTTCCTCCAGACCGGCCACCATGCGCAACGTCGTGGTCTTCCCGCATCCGGAGGGGCCGAGCAACGCGAAGAACGATCCTTGCGGAACCGTGAGGGTCAAGTCGTCGACGGCCACGAAGTCGCCGAACCGCTTGGTGACGCCCTCGAGGCGCAAGTCCTTTCCGGCGGCGCGCGACGTTCCTGGTGTCGTGCTCTCGGTCATGCCACCTCTCGCCTCACGCTGGAGTGGTGTCAGCCACCCATGACCTCGTTGAACTGCCGCTGGTAGTCCTGCGCATCCTCCTCGGGCAGGGCCATGAACATGTATCCCGTTTCCAGCGTCTTGTCATCGAGGAAGATGAACTCGCTGTTGACTGCCGACTTGTCGAACTGCCCGATCTCCTCCTGGGCGCCTTTCACCGGGCAGAAGTAGTAGTTCCACGCGGCCAGCTTCGCCGCGTTGACCGGGTCGTAGTAGAAGTTCATCAGCTCTTCGACGTTGGACTTGTGCTCGGCTTTGTTGGGAACCAGCATGTTGTCGGTCCACAAGGCGAAGCCCTCGTCCGGCGGGATCCACTTGTACTTCCCGCCACCGAGCAGGTTGATGACGTCGCCACTCCACGCCTCGCACGCCACGATGTCGCCGGACTTCATGTCGTCGACGTAGTCGTTGCCGGCGAAACGCCGGACCTGGCCATTGTCGACGTACCCCTGCAGCAGGTCGATCGCGGACGCGAACTCTTCGTCGGTGAAGTCCTCGGGGTCGCTGTCCTGCATGAGCAGCATGAACAGCATGGTGTCGCGCATCTCGGTGAGCAGCTCGATCTTGCCCTTGAGGTCTGGGCGCGTGAGCAGCTCCTTGAAGCTCGTGACCGGGTCGGTGAGCTCGGCGTTGTAGCAGATCCCTGTCATCCCGCTCTGCCAGGGCACGCTGTAGTTGCGGTTGGGATCCCAGGCCGGCGACTTCAGGAAGTCGATGAGGTTGGCGTGGACGTTCGGCATCTTGGAGTGGTCGAGTTTCTGCAGCCAGTTCAGGTCGATCATCCGAGCGGCCATCCAGTCGGTCAGCACGAAGACGTCGCGCCCGGTGGGCTTGCAGGACCGCAACTGCGGCGACACCTTCGCGAAGAACGACTCGTTGTCGTTGACGTCGGCGTCGTAGTCGACGGTGATACCGGTCTGCTGCTCAAACTTCTCCAGCGTCGAGGTGTCCTTGGCCTTGACCGGGTCGACGTACCCGATCCAGTTGGAGAAGGAGATCTGCTTCTCGGTGTCGCTCTGGTCGGCTCTCGTCGCACCCCCTTCGCCGATCTCGGCGCCGCTCGTCCCGCAGCCGGCCAGGGCCGCCCCGCTCCCGACGGCGAGCGCCGACAGGGACATGCCCTGCAGGAATCCCCGTCGGCTGACGCCGGTTGTCAACGTACGCATGCAGACCTCCCGCAAGGTTCCCGCTCGTGCGGGCGATCTTGTCAGACCGGCGCCGCTGCGACAAGCGATTCCGTCGAGTTGTGACCTTCAGCCAACGGAAACCTCGGGCGTCAGGCTTGCGCGCTGACGCCTCCGGCACCACACTGAGCGCGTGCGCAGCCGCCCTGAACCCACGCCTGCGCCTGCTCGACGCAGTCTCCAAGGCAATCATCGAACAGCTGCAGCGGGACGGCCGGATGCCGTACGCGGCTATCGGCAAGGCGGTGGGGCTCTCCGAGGCGGCGGTACGCCAGCGGGTGCAACGGCTGATCGACAACGGAGTCATGCAGATCGTGGCGGTCACCGACCCGCTGCAGCTCGGCTTTGCCCGCCAGGCGATGATCGGCATCCACGCCGAGGGCGACCTCGACCCGATCGCAGAGCAGCTGGCGAAGATGTCGGAGGTCGACTACGTCATCTTGACCGCCGGGTCGTTCGACGTGATGGTCGAGGTGGTGTGCGAGAGCGACGACCACCTGCTCGAACTGCTGTCCAAACGCATCCGGGCCATCGATGGGGTGCGCGGCACGGAGTCGTTCGTCTACCTCAAGCTGCACAAGCAGACGTACTCGTGGGGAGTTCGTTGACGTACGCCGACCTCTCGCTGTGGCAGGCAACCTGCGGCGAGGACCTGGTGGCCCGTCCTGCGCTACCCGGCGCCATCGACGTCGACGTGGCGATCGTCGGCGCCGGCTTCACCGGGTTGTGGACGGCCTACTACCTCAGCGAACTCGACCCGTCGCTACGCATCGCGGTTGTGGAGAAGCACATCGCCGGCTTCGGCGCGTCCGGGCGCAACGGCGGCTGGGTCTCGGGCCTGTTCCCCGCCTCTCGGGCGCGGCTTGCCCGGCTGCCGGGCTCGTCGCCAGCGGGCGCGATCGCACTGACGTCGCAGCTGCGGGCAACTATCGACGAGATCCGCCGGGTGAGCGCCGAAGAAGGGATTGACTGCGACTTCACCAAGGGTGGCACGATCGTGTTCGCGCGGACCGCGAGCCAGCTCGCCCGGGCGCGGGCGGAGGTGGAGGAGGCCCGTTCCTGGGGCGATACCGAGGACGATGTGCGCCTTCTCGACGCCGGCGAATCCCGCGAGTGGGCGCGCGCCGCGCGGCGCGCTCGGGGCGACGTACACGCCCCACTGCGCTCGGATCCAGCCAGCCACGTTGGTGCGCGGGCTCGCCGCAGCCGTCGAACGTCGCGGCGTCGCCCTCTACGAACAGACAGCAGCGACCGGCATCGCGCCGCGGCGGGTGAACACTGCCGTCGGCGACGTCACGGCCGAGGTCGTCCTGCGGGCCACCGAGGGATACACGGCTGAGCTGGCCGGTTGCCGGCGGGAGGTTCTGCCGGTGTACTCGCTGATGGTGGCGACCGAGCCGCTCTCGGCGGACACGTGGGCCGAGATCGGCCTGAGTGCGGCGCCCACGTTCTCCGACCACCGGCACCTGATCATCTACGGACAACGCACCGCGGACGGCCGGCTGGCGTTCGGCGGCCGGGGGCGCCGTACCACTTCGGATCGTCGATCAGCCCGGCGTTCGACCGTGACGACGGCGTGTTCGCGAGTCTGCGGAAGACGTTGGTCGAGCTGTTCCCACCGGTGGCCGGAGCAACGTTCACCTCGGCCTGGGGCGGCCCGCTGGGGGTGCCGCGCGACTGGACGCCGTCGGTCGGGCTCGACTCGCGCACCGGCATGGCGTGGGCTGGTGGCTATGTCGGCGACGGCGTGAGCACGACGAACCTCGCCGGGCGCACCCTGGCGCACCTCATCACCGGCACCGACTCAGAACTCACCACGCTGCCGTGGGTGAACCACCGCTCCAGGCGATGGGAGCCGGAGCCGCTGCGCTGGCTCGGCGCCAACGCCGGACTGCGCGCCGTGTCAGCCGCAGATCGCGAAGAACGACTGACCGCCCGGCCGAGCCTGCTCGCCAAGGCGATGGCGCCGCTGCTTGGCGGCTCCTGACGGCGCGGCCGCAAATCAGTTGCCGATCCGGCGGCGGTGCTGCGACGATTCCACCTGACCTGCATCCGAGCAGCCAGGCTGCTCCGCACGAAAAGGAGGCGCGAGATGTCAACCGGTGTCCCCGGGACGTTCTTGGTCCCTTCGTTTTCGAGGTCGCTCAGCTGATCGCCATCTGAGTACCCTCGGCGCCCTTGAGGAGCACTCAGACTCATGCATTCCCCCTTGTCCGACACGGACTTCTCCTTTTCTGCTGTCGCCGAGCTTGCCGACGACCAACGGTGGTCCACCTGGTCGTCGGTGGAGAAGGGCGCTCGCGGCCCGAAGCCCCGACCCAGCTGGGTCGTCACCGATGATGCCGCCGTCGACACCGAGCTCGGTGTGCTGAAGACCGGCAAGGAGGCCGACGTCTTCTTGGTCGAACGAGCCGTTCCCGGCGACTCTGAGCGGGCTTGCATACTCGCCGCCAAACGCTACCGATCCGCAGAGCACCGGCAGTTCCACCGCGACAGCGGGTACGTCGAGGGGCGGCGCACCCGCCGTACCCGAGACGCACGCGCGATGGCCAAGGGCACCGCTTTCGGCCGGCTCGTCGCGGCCGGGCAGTGGGCTCAGGCGGAGTTCGCGGCGTTGTCGTCGCTGTGGAGCGCCGGCGTCCCCGTCCCCTACCCGGTGCAGATCGACGGCACCGAGATCCTGATGGAGTTCATCGGGGTTGACGGCGTCGCTGCGCCACGACTTGCGCAGGTTCGCCCCAGCCAGGGGCTCGTCGAGAGTTACTTCGACCAGCTGACGACTGCCATGGGGGTGCTCGCCAGGCGCGGGATCGCCCACGGCGACCTGTCGCCGTACAACATCCTCGTCGACGCAGAGCGGGTGGTGATCATCGACCTGCCTCAGGTTGTGGACATCGTCGGCAACCCCAACGGGATGGAGTTCTTGGCGCGCGACTGCCGCAACGTGTGCGCCTGGTTCAGCGCCCGGGGCTTCGCTGCCGATCCCGACGACCTGCTCGCCGAGCTCGTCGCCCAGGCGTACTGAGGACTGTTGCCCACCGGCGCCTGAAACGATGGGTAACTGCTATTGACCCTGACACCGTGTGATGGCCTGGACTGGACGCACCATGTTGAGTATCGGAGATCTTGCCCGGAACACTCGGGTCTCGGTCAGGATGTTGCGCCACTACGACGCCTTGGGGCTGGTCACGCCGGAACGGGTAGACCAGAGCACCGGCTACCGCTGGTACTCCGCCTCACAGGCCGGGCGCGTGAACTGTCTCATCGCCTTGAAGGCGCTCGGGTTCACGCTAGACCAGTGCCGCGCCATCCTCGACGAACAGGTCTCGGTCGAGGAGCTGCGAGGCATGCTGCGGTTGCGGCAGGCCGAGCTGGAGCAACGGATCAAGGCCGATACCGAGGGGTTGACCGAAGTGGGCAGGCGGCTGCGATCAATCGAGAGAGGGCTGACCATGACGAACCACACGCTGGAGATCAAGGCGCTGCCGGCGCTTCGACTCGCCCAAGTCCGTGCCGAAGTCAACGACACCACCGAGATCAGCGAGGTCACGGGGCCCCTGTTCGCCACGCTGACGCAGCGCCTTGCCTCCGCCGGAGTAGTCGTGGAGGGGCGCGGCATCCGCACCTATTACGGACGCCCTGACGGCTCGAAGATCGACGTCGCAGCAGCCGTGACTCTGCCTGCCGGTATCGGCTCCGTCGAAGGAGTGGAGATCGTCGACCTGCCCGCCGAGCCGATGGCGGCATCGGTGCTTCACCGGGGACCGGCGACCGACATTGCTGATGCGTGGCTCACGCTGGATGTTGCGCTCGAAGAGCGCGGCCTGGCGTCCTACGGTGTGCACCGCCAGGTCTATCTCGACGCTCCCGAAGACACCACCCGATGGGTCGTCGAACTGCAGTGCCCTGTACGCGAAGGCAATCGGGACTGCCCCACTTCCGACCCGGTGTAGCCGCCCACCCAGGCTCGACGGCGGTCAGCTGGTCGCGGCGGCGAGCTGGCCGCAGGCGCCGTCGATCTCGCGGCCGCGGGTGTCGCGCACGGTGGTCGGGACGCCCTTGGCCTCCAGCCGCCGCACGAACTCCCGCTCGTCCTCTATCCGCGAGGCGGTCCACTGAGACCCCGGTGTCGGGTTGAGGGGGATCAGGTTCACGTGCACCCAGCCCCAGTCGCCGTACGACGTGAGCAGGTCGCCGAGGGCATCCGCCCGTTCGGCTTGGTCGTTGATGTCCTTGATCAGCGCGTACTCGATCGAGACGCGTCGCTTGGTGACGCGGGCGTAGTTCCACGCCGCCTCGACCGCCTGCCGGACGCCCCAGCGGGTGTTGACCGGCACCAGCTCGTTGCGGAGCTCGTCGTCGGGGCGTGCAGCGACAGCGCCAAGGTGACGGGAATCCCCTCGTCGGCCAGCTGCAGCATGCGGGGACGAGACCGACCGTCGAGACGGTGATCCCGCGGGCGGACAAACCGAGACCCGCTGGTGGCGGCTCGGTCATCCGACGGACAGCCCCGATCACCGCGGCGTAGTTCGCCAACGGCTCGCCCATACCCATGAAGACGACGTTCGAGAGCCGCGCAGGGCGCCCGGCACGTCCCCCGCCGCAAGCGCGCGCGGCGGCGACGACCTGGTCGACGATCTCGCCGGTGCTCATGTTGCGCTGGAGACCAGCCTGCCCCGTGGCGCAGAACGAGCAGGCCATGCCGCAGCCAGCTTGGGACGACACACACAGCGTTGCCCGGTTGGGGTAACGCATCAGTACCGACTCCACGAGCGCCCCGTCGTGCAGTCGCCACAGCGTCTTGCGGGTCGTGCCGCCGTCGGCCGTGAGCGTGTGGACCGGCGTGAGCAGCCGCGGGAGCAAGGCAGCAGCCAGCGGTGCGCGGAGGTCGGCCGGCAGGTCGGTCATCTGTGCGGGCTCGTCGACTAGTCGAGAGAAGTAGTGGTGAGAGACCTGGGCCGCGCGAAAGCCCGGTAGGCCAGCCTGCGTCACCGCCTCCCGGCGCTCGTCGGGCGTGAGGTCGGCAAGGTGCCGTGGCGGTCGCTTCGCTCGACGCGGCTCGTCGAAGACGAGCGGCAACGAGGGCGCAGATGCGGAGGACATGATTGAGCCAGTCTCTCACGCCTTGTCTGCGCCACCCCAGCACAAAGATCCGACGGCTAACACGCTATGGCGATCGCCACGTCGGATCTTGGCGCCAGTCAGCGAGTAACGATCCGACGCCAGAACTGCTAAGGCGTGCTGACCGTCGGATCCTTGGGGCTTGCGACATAGTTGGCTCCCTGATGAGCACGCACGAGGGCGCCGTCCACCAGGTGATCACGAGCCCGAGCAACCAGCGGGTCAAGTGGCTGGTGAGCCTGCGGAAGCGGCGCGTCCGGGACGCCGAGGCGCTGATGATCGTCGAGGGGTACGACGAGCTGCGGTTTGCGCTCGATGCGGGGGTGCGGCCACACGCGCTCTTCCACTGTCCGTCGCTGGTCGACGACCCCGACCGGGCTCGATTGGCGCAGGAGCTGGCTGCTCAGGGAACCGTGGTCGTCGAGCTCGGGACGGCTGCCTTTGCCAAAGCCTCCTCCGGGAGTCCCCCGACGGCTGGCTCGCCGTCGTACCCACGCCCGAGCAGACCCTTGACGCGCTTGAACTGGGAGACAATCCGCTGCTGCTGGTCTGCGAGGCGGTGGAGAAGCCGGGAAACCTCGGTGCGATGCTGCGGACTGCAGAAGCGGCGGGCGTCGACGCCGTCATCGCCGCCGCGCCCGTCGCTGACTGGGGCAACCCCAACGTGGTGCGGGCCAGCAAGGGCACGATCTTCGCCGTACCGGTCGCCGCTGCAAGCTCGCCGGCGGTCGCGGACTGGCTGCGCAGGCACGACATCACGATCGTGGCGGCGAGCCCCCAGTCGCAGACCCTGGTCACCGACGTCGACCTGTCGGGCCGGGTCGCCGTCGTCGTGGGTGCCGAACACAGCGGCCTCGACGAGTTCTGGCTCGGCGAGGCAGACGTCGCCGCCGCGGTGCCGATGTTCGGGCGCGTCAACTCCTTGAACGTCGCCGCTGCGGCAGCCGTCATCGTCTACGAGGCAGTACGGCAGCGCGCGCGGTGAGCGCACTTTCGAGTCCGGTCCTGCGCGGCGGAAGCCGCCAGGCACGATCAGCGATTCTGGTCCTGCACGGCGGCCAGGAGCACAACACGTCGCCGACCAGCAGGTGGCAGCTGTCCTACTTGCGCATGGCCGACATGTACGCCGGACTGCGCCGCCTGTCCCGTGGTTGCGCCGTGTACTACCTGCGCTATGCGGTCCGCGGCTGGAACGGCGGTGGCGATGCCACCGTCGCTCCGGTCAAGGATGCCGGTTGGGCGCTCGATCAGATCACCGCAGTTCACCCGAACGTCCCCATCGCGCTGCTCGGACACTCGATGGGAGCACGGGTCGCTTTCGCCGTTGCGGGTCACCCCCGGGTCGTCGGCGTCTGTGCGCTCGCGCCCTGGCTGCCGGAAGCAGAGCCGCTACCCGCCCCACTGTCAGGCGGCGGGTTCGTCCTTGCCCACGGCACCGCCGACCGGACAACCTCTCCAGCGCTCAGCGCGTCATACGCGCGGCGGCTGCGGCTGGCCGGGGCACGGGTGGCTCGCTATGAGCAGGTCGACGGCGGTCATGCCCTCCTGGACCAGCCGGCTCTGTGGCACCGGTTCGCGGTGCGTACGACGCTCGGCCTCGCCGGCGACGCCCCGCTCCCCGACGGCGTACGCCGGGCGCTGGCGGGCGACTGCGACCGTACCCTCGCGCTACCTCTCGCTGGTTTCGCGCGTCCACGGTGATCGTGCCCGACGGCGCCTGATGATGAGGCGACGGTGCCGCGGACGCGCGCCTCAGACCGAGGGCAGCAGGAAGTGCAGCACCAACCACACGACCGACACCGTCGCCAACAAGGAGTCGAGTCGGTCCATGAGGCCGCCGTGGCCCGGCAGCAGGTTGCTCATGTCCTTCACGCCAAGGTCGCGCTTGATCAGGGACTCGGCCAGGTCACCGAGCGTGGCAGCCACCGCAGCAACGGCACCCAGCACCAAGCCCACCCACCACTGCCCGTCGAAGAGATACACCACACACGCAACCCCGGCACCCATGCTGGCCACGACCGACCCGGCGAACCCCTCCCAGGTCTTCTTCGGACTGATCATCGGAGCCATCGGGCGCCTGCCGAGCAGTACGCCAGCGGCGTACCCGCCGGTGTCAGACGCGATGGTGACGGCGAAGAAGGTCACGACCCGTTGGATGCCGTCGTCGGGTGCCAGCAGCAGCGCGACGAACGAGGCGAGGAAGGGAACGTATACCAGGCAGAAGATCGTGGCGGTGACGTCGCGAACGAACCCCTCCTGCCCGCGGGGCATGCGCCACAGCACGCTCGTCAGCACCGTGCCGGCGAAGATGACGATCAGCACGTCGGGACCGCCGTAGTAGGAGCCGCAGATCATCGCCAGCGCGCCGATGCCCAACGGTGCCGACGGGAGCCAGGTGCCGCTGCTGGCCAGCGCTCGGCCGAGTTCCCACAGGGCGACCAGGATGGCCGCAGAGACGACGACAAGGAACAGGTCCTTGTAGAACACCAACGACACGATGACCAGGCCGATGAGAGCCACGGCGACCGCCACCGCCACCGGCAGGTTTCGGCCGGCGCGGCTCGTCCGCTGCGCCGGCACTGGGTCGACTGAGACCACCCTCAGACCTCGAGCAGCTCAGATTCCTTGTGTTTGAGCAGGTCGTCGATCTGGTCGACGTGCTTCTTGGTCATCGCATCGAGGCGCTTTTCGGCCCCGGTGACATCGTCCTCACCGACCTCACCGTCCTTTTGTGCCCGCTCCATAGCCTGCTTGGCGTGCCGACGGATGTTGCGTACGGAGACGCGGGCGTCCTCGGCCTTGCTCTTGGCGAGCTTGATGTAGTCACGCCGCCGCTCCTCGGTGAGCTCCGGCATGACGACACGCAGCATGTCGCCGTTGTTGGTCGGGTTCACGCCGAGGTCGGAGTCCCGGATTGCTCTCTCGATGGCGGCCAGCGCCTGCCGGTCGTAGGCGTTGATCGTCACCACGCGAGGCTCGGGGTTGTGGAATGACGCGAGCTGCTGGATGGGCGTCGGTGAGCCGTAGTAGTCGGCGGTGAGCTTCGCGAACATCGCCGGGTGCGCACGGCCGGTCCGGATCGTTGCGAAGTCGTCCTTGGCGACCTCAACCGCCTTGGACATCTTCGAGTCGGCTTCACGCAGGGCTTGGTCGATCACACCAGACTCCTCTTCGTCGTTGTACGTCGCACCCGGGTGCTCCGCCGTCGTACCCGTGCGGCCAGCCGCTCAGGCCACGCCCACAAGGGTTCCGATCTTCTCACCTTGGATCGCTCGGATGATCGCGTCGTCGTCGGCCATGCCGAACACGATCATCGGAAGTCCGTTCTCCATGCAGAGGTTGAAGGCTGAGGCGTCGGCCACCTTCAGGCCGCGCTGCAGCACTTCGTGGAAGGCGATAGCGTCGAACTTCTGCGCCGTGGGGTCCCGGCGCGGATCAGCGGAGTAGACGCCGTCAACACCGCTCTTCGACATCAGCACCACGTCGGCCTTGATCTCCAGCGCGCGCTGGGCAGCGACGGTGTCGGTGGAGAAGAACGGCAACCCGGCACCGGCTCCGAAGATCACGACCCGGCCCTTCTCGAGATGCCGGATCGCCCGTCGGGGCACATACGGCTCGGCGATCTGACCCATCGTGATCGCTGTTTGCACGCGGGTCTCGATGGACCGCTTCTCGAGGAAGTCTTGCAGCGCCAGGCAGTTCATCACCGTGCCGAGCATGCCCATGTAGTCGGCCCGGCTGCGGTCCATCCCGTGCTGGCTGAGTTCGGCACCACGGAAGAAGTTGCCACCCCCGATGACGATCGCTACCTGGACGCCGTCACGCACCACCTCGGTGACTTGCTGCGCGATCACGTTGACGATGTTCGGGTCGACGCCGACGCTCCCACCCCCGAAGACCTGCCCGGACAGCTTCAGCACGACGCGGCGGTACGGCGACGGGGCCCGTTCGCTGGTGGACTCCTCAAGCGTCATGGCCGGGCCTCCTCACCTGTCCGTGGTGACGTCTGCGCTGATTTTGCCTTATGCCTGACCCACTTCGAAACGGGCGAAGCGGGTGACGGTGACGCCGGCGTCGTCGAGCACCGACTTGACCGTCCGTTTGCTGTCTTGCACCGAGGCCTGCTCGAGGAGCACGACGTCCTTGAAGAAGCCGTTGAGCCGGCCCTCGACGATCCGGGGCAGCGCCTGCTCCGGCTTCCCCTCCTCGCGCGCGGTCGCTGCTGCGATCTCCCGCTCCTTGGCAACCAGTTCAGCCGGGACGTCCTCGCGGGAGACGAATTGGGGACGCATCGCAGCGATCTGCATGGCCGTTGCTCGAGCCGCCTCCTCGTTCTCGCCGTCGAAGGCGACCACGACGCCCACAGCGGGCGGCAGGTCGGTGGACCGACGATGCAGGTAGGTCGTCGTCTGGCCGTCGAAGTAGGCAACCCTGCCGAGCTGCAGCTTTTCGCCGATGACTGCTGCCAACGCCTCGATGGCCTCGGAGACTGTGGAGCCATCGGCGAGAGGAGCATCCCTCAGCGTCTCGACGTCATTGGCCCGGGCCCGCTCGGCCGCTGCAACGATGTCGTTGGCCAACGCGATGAAGGAGTCGGACTTGGCCACGAAGTCGGTCTCACAGTTCAGCTCCACCAGGGCACCACCGGTGTTGGCGATGAGGCCCGCCGACGCCGTGCGCTCTGCTCCCCGCTTGGCGGCCTTGGCTGCGCCCTTGACGCGCAGCACCTCCACGGCCTTGTCGAAGTCGCCGTCGGCTTCTTCGAGCGCTCTCTTTGAGTCCATCATTCCGGCGCCGGTGGCGTCGCGGAGCTTCTTGACATCGGCGGCAGTGATAGCCATGTTTGTCCGTCACTTTCCTAACAGTGAGCAATCGGTGGCCGCTGCACGGCGGCCACCCAGCGGCGTTCAGAGGTATGGGGGCTAGGCCCGGACCGAGTCGGCGGCGGGGTCGGCGGCTGGCGGGGAGTCGTCGTCGGTAGGGACAGGCTCGCCGCCGCTCGTCGCGACGCCTCCACCAGCAACGTGCTGCTCGTCGCTGGGAACCGGCTCCCCACCGCTCGTCACGACTACCGCAGTCTCGGTCTCCGCTTCGGTTGCGGTCGCCGCCGAGTCGGCCGCGGGCGCGGGAGACGCAGGTGCATCCGCCGTTGGTGCATCCGCCGCTGGTGCAGCTGCCGGCTGCTCAACCGCCTCGGTGGTGGCACCGGACGCCGGCTGCTCAACCGCCTCGGTGGCGGCACCAGTCGACTGCGGGGCAGGTAGCTCCGTGCCAGCGCTGTCAGCGCCGCTGGCCTCGACCGCGGTTCGGTCGGCGTCGCCGCCCAGCAGCTCGCGCTCCCACTCAGCCAACGGCTCCTCGGCGCCGAGCTCCTCCCCAGCCACCTCGTTGCCGCTCTTTATGCCGGCTCTGGCAATGAGCCCGTCGGCGACAGCGTCGGCCACCACGCGAGTCAGCAGCGTGACCGAGCGGATCGCGTCGTCGTTACCGGGGATCGGGAAATCCACGACATCGGGGTCGCAGTTGCTGTCAAGGATCGCGATAATCGGGATACCCAGCTTGCGCGCCTCGTCGACGGCCAGGTGCTCCTTGTTGGTGTCGACGATCCAGACGGCGGCCGGCACCCTGCCCATGTCGCGGATACCGCCGAGCGTCCGGTCGAGCTTGTCTTTCTCGCGCTTCATCTGCAGGAGCTCCTTCTTGGTGCGGCTCGAGCCCGCCGCATCGTCGAAGTTGATCTCCTCGAGCTCCTTCAGCCGTTGCAGGCGTTGGTGCACGGTCTGGAAGTTCGTCAGCATGCCGCCGAGCCAGCGCTGGTTGACGTAGGGCATCCCCACCCGTTTCGCCTGCTCCTCGATCGGCTCCTGCGCTTGCTTCTTGGTGCCAACGAACAAGACGTTGCCGCCGGTGGCAACGGCGTTCTTGACGAAGGCGTAGCTGCGGTCGATGTAGGCAAGCGACTGCTGCAGGTCGATGATGTAGATGCCGTTGCGCTCGGTCATGATGAATCGCTTCATCTTGGGGTTCCAGCGACGGGTCTGGTGCCCGAAGTGAACGCCGCTCTCGAGCAGCTGGCGCATGGTCACGACGGCCATGTGCGTTGTCCTCCTAGGCGCTCAACCGAGCGCACGGGTGTGGCGTCCGAAGACACCGCACGTTGCGGTTTGTCGTCTCAGCGGTGCTGAGACCCTGACGCCCACCTGTGCGCCGCCCACCTGGCCAAGCCGACAAGTGCCGGTCAGGCAGGTAGGACCTGGGCGCACACCCGCAGAGGACTGCGAAATTGTGGGCGTGCGAAGTCGATCCGCGAACGGATCGCTGGCCCAAGTGTAGTGCACCCCCGCGGAGAGCTCGAACGCGTGCGCAGGTGCTTGTCCACAGCCGGCCAGCGCCGGGCTGAGGATCCACAGTTCGGTTCCGAGGCGGTGCCTGTGCGTCGCCCACCGGCCATGCTCAGCCGATGACCACTCATCGGCTGGGCGCTGTTGCTGTTGCGCTCATGGCCCTCATGACCCTCATGACGCTGAGCCCATCCGCGCTGGCGACCTCCGGTCAGAGTGCCTGGGTGTGGCCGCTGCAGCCGACACCGCGAGTCGTCGCCGCCTTCGCCCCGCCTGTTGAGGTGTGGCATGCCGGCCATCGCGGAGTCGACCTGCTCGGCTCCGGCGGCCAGTCGGTACTAGCAATCGGGCCGGGTCGGGTCACCTTCGCTGGGCCGTTGGCGGGTCGCGGCGTCGTCGTGGTCGACCATGGCGAGCTTCGGTCGACGTACGAGCCGGTGCTTGCTCAGGTCACCGTCGGCGAGCGGGTGCCGGCCGGTCAGCCACTGGGCATCTTGCAGTCGGTGCACTCACACTGCGCCCCGCAGACCTGTCTGCACCTGGGCCTCAAGCGCGGCCAGACGTATCTGGACCCACTCGAGGTGCTTCCGGCCCGCGAGGTGCGACTGAAGCCGTTGGACGACGAGGTGGCGCCAGCCCTGGCGACGGGTGGCTCCGCTGTCCCCCCTGCGTCTGCTCGCCCGCCGGGTCCTCGTGGCACCGATGCCAGAAGCGAGCTGAGTGCCCGGTCGGTGCTTGGCGGGGCGGCCGCGGTCACCGCGGCGGTGTTGGCAGCCGGGCGAAGACGCAGACCTCAGGCGCGCGGATGAGCCTGCTGGTACGCCGACCGCAGCCGCTCGGTCGTGACGTGGGTGTAGAGCTGCGTCGTGGCCAGCGAAGCATGGCCGAGGATCTCCTGAACCGCTCGAAGATCTGCGCCGCCTTCGAGCAGGTGCGTTGCGGCGGTGTGGCGTAGCCCATGCGGTCCCACGTCCGAACCGCCCGGTACGGCGGCCATTCGGCCGTGCACAACGGAGCGCACCGCACGTTGGTCGATCCGGTTTCCCCTTACGCCGAGGAAGAGGGCAGGCCCGCTTGCGGGTGTTGCCAGCTCGGTCCGCCCGCTGCTGAGCCAGGTGCGAAGGGCCAGGCTCGCCGGCACCCCGAAAGGCACAGTCCGGTCCTTTCGGCCCTTCCCGAAAACGCGCACCACCCGGCGCTCTGCGTCGATGTCGTCGACGTCGAGACCAACCAGCTCCCCGACGCGGATGCCGGTGGCGTAAAGGAGTTCCAGCATCGCTACGTCGCGCTGGTCGGCGGCGGCGCCAGCCTCCGCCGCTGCCGCCACGGCGTCGAGAAGTTGCCGCACCTCAGCCGTCGACAGGGTGGCTGGCAGCCGTCGATTCGGCTTGGGGCTGCCGAGCAGGGCGCCGGCGTCGGTTGCGGTGCGTCGTGTCTTGACCGCCCAGGCGGTAAAGACCCTGGCAGCGGTGGCCCGGCGCGACAAGGTGGAGCGAGACCTGCCCAGCGTCTGCTGCTTGGCCAGCCAGCTCCGCAGCATGCGCAGGTCAAGGTCGCCAACAGACTCCGCCCCACATCGGGCCGCGTGGCCGAGAAGGTCGTTGACGTCACCGAGGTAGGCCCGAACGGTGTGCGGGGCAAGGTCGCGCTCTGAGGTCAGGTGTCGCTCGTAGTCAGCCAGCACCGCGGAAAAGGGTTGGGTTGACTCCGTCTGGGCCGCCACACCAGGCAGTTTCGCACGCGGGTCCTGGGTTTCAGCGGAGGTCGGAGCCCACCCGTGGAGGAGCCTCAGGGCAGCCGCCACCTGCCCTCCTCGACCACGACCAGACCGAGGTCGCGCAACTCGGCAAGTCGCTGGACGACATCGGTGTGCGTCAGTCCCGCCACGCCGGCGACAGACCGCGTCGTCGCACCACTGTGCTTGGGCACCGCGTCGAGCACCTGCAGCGACCGCAGATCGAGTTGATCCTGGATGTGTACTGGACCACGCTTGACGGCGGCCAGCCCGGTCCCCGCCGGTGACAGCTGTTCGATGACCTCGGCGGCGTCGGTGACCAGTACCGCCTCCGGCTGACGCAGAAGCTGATGGACCCCGGACGACGATCGCGACGTCACCGGTCCGGGGACGCCCATCACCTGCCGGTTGAGGTCGCGCGCCCAGCGGGCGGTGTTCAGCGACCCGCTGCGCAACGCCGCCTCGACGACCACGGTGCCAAGCGACAGCGCGGCGATGAGCCGATTTCGGATCAGGAAGCGCGACTTGGTGGGCACGCATCCCGGCGCAGCCTCGGCGACGACAACTCCGAGCTCGGTGATGCGCCGCAGCACATCTTTGTTGCCCTGTGGATACATCCGGTCGATGCCACCGGCGAGTACGGCGACCGTGGGCCGGTCGGCGGCGAGCGCGCCTCGGTGGGCGGCCACGTCGATGCCGTAGGCGCCGCCGGAAACGACGGTGAACCCGCCCTGTGCGGCACCGATCGCCAGGTCGCCTGCGACGTGCTCGCCATAGGCAGTCGCGGCTCGGGCGCCGACCACGGCGACCGCATGGGTGCTCAACGCGGAAAGATCACCGTGCCCCCGCACCCAGAGGCCGAAGGGCGCGCCCGCCCGGCGCTCACCGGTCTCCTCCTCGAACACCTCGAGGTCGCCGAGGCAGGCTGGCCAGTCCGCGTCTCCGGGAACGATGTAGCGCGCCGCCTCGTGCTCGGCTGCTCGCAGCATGGCGTCGACGTCGGCGGTCGGCAGCCGCTCGGCCCAGTCCTGCGCCTTCGCTGAGGGCAGCGTGCCAGCCGCCAGCCGCTCAACGAGAGCTGCTGCCGAATGCGCCCTGACCAGGCGGCACGCGTCGGCGTCGCCGGGCTCGCACACGCGACTTAGCAAGATCCGGGCGCGGCGCTCACCGGCGTCAGCGCGCGGGCTCATCACGCCACCCTCCTCGCCCCGAACGAGTGGCCAAGCAGGCCGTTGGAGCGCAGATGCAGCGCCTCCTCGACGCAGCGGAGGTTCGGAGCTGACCGTCGCATCAGGTCAGCGATCGACCAGGCCATCCGGGCCACCCGGTCGGCGCCGCGCTGGGTGAGCAGGCCGCCCGCGACGGCGTCCTCGATAGGGCGCGCGACGTCAGAGCCAAGTGGACACCGACGTCGGAACTCAAAGCCCGGGACGTCGGCGTTGACGAGCCAGGGCATGCCGGCGAACCGAGCTCGCTGGCGTTCGCGCGCCTCCAGCACGCGGTGTGCCACCGCTGCCGTCGACCCGTGCGCGGCCACCTCCTGGTACATCTCGGCGCGCGAGACCGGATCGACGGTGTGATGGATGTCGATCCGGTCGCGTACTGGCCCGCTGATGCGTTCGTTGTAGCGCCGCCTCTTCATGGCGTCGCATTTGCAGACCCCGTCGCGGGTGGAAGCCTGCCCGCAGGGGCACGGGTTCGCCGCCAAGATCAGCTGGAAGTTGGCGGGGAACTTCGCAGCCGCATCGGCCCGCCGGATCGAGATCTCCCCGCTTTCCAGTGGCTGGCGCAACGCGTCGTGCACAGTCGGCCGGAACTCCGGGGCCTCGTCAAGGAACAAGACGCCGAGGTGGGCCAGGCTGATCGCTCCCGGCTTGATCACCCGGGAGCCACCCCCGATCACCGACGGCACCGTGTCGGTATGGTTGGGGGCGAGGAAGGGCGGCGCGGTGACCAGCGGCTCGTCCCGGGTCAGCAGCCCCGCCACCGAGTGGATCTTGCTGACTTCGATGGACTGCCCGAGGTCGAGTTCGGGCAGCAGCGCGGGAAACCGTTCGGCGAGCATGGTCTTCCCCGCGCCAGGTGGTCCTTCCAAGAACAGGTGGTGACCGCCCGCGGCAGCGACCTCGACGCACCAACGGGCCTGCGCCTGGCCCTTGACGTCAGTGAGGTCCATGGAGTCAGCCCGGCTGATGCGGGCGGCCGCTGCTGGGAACTCCAGATGGTGTGGCGGGTAGTCAGGCTCTGGGGGCGGGTCCTCGCCCTTCAGCACGGCCACGCATTCGCCAAGCGATCGGACACCGATGATCTCCAGCGCGCCGACCAGCTGAGCTTCGGCGACGTTGGGCTCGGGCACGATGACCCGGCGAAGCCCGGCCTCGAACGCCGTCAGCACAGCCGGCAGGACGCCGGGGACCGACCGCAGCCGCCCGTCAAGGCACAGCTCACCGAACACGGCCGCCGATCGCAGCCCCTCGCTGGGAACAGCACCGGTTGCCATGAGCAGAGCTAGCGCAATCGCCAGGTCGTAGTGTGAGCCGACCTTGGGCACGTCGGCGGGATACATGGCCACCGTCATGCGCTGGTCTGGCCACTTGTGCGAGCTGTTGATCATGGCGGCGCGGCAACGGTCGCGTGCTTCGGCCACGCAGGGGTCGGGCAACCCGCTCAGCGACCACCCAGGAACGCCTGGGGAGATGTCGGCCTCCACTGTCACCACCCGACCGGTGACGCCGTCGAGCGCCACCGAGTAGGTGAGCCCCGTCGGCATCTCAGGCCACCCCGACAATGTGGTCGACGGCGGCTGCGCCGCGACCCGAACGGTCGACGGCGACAACGTCGATGCGCAGCCGAGCGCAGCGCACGGAGTGGTGCTTGACCCATAGCCACCCCAGCCGGTGTAGCCGAGCCGCCTTGCGTGCGGTGATCGCCTCCATCGGCGTACCGAAACGGTGGCTGCTGCGGGTCTTGACCTCACACACGACAACGGTGTCGCCGTCAGCCGCCACGATGTCGATCTCGCCGGAGCGGCAGCGCCAGTTGCGGTCGAGGACGACAAGCCCATGCTCAACCAGGTACGCCGCGGCGAGCCGCTCGCCGTAGTCACCGAGAGCCTTGCGCTGCGCGTGCGTCGACGTCATGACCCACCTCCGACACCCAACCTGTCGGAGGAGACCGAGAAAATTCAGCCGTCAGCGGCCATCTGTGGACGCCAGGCGCTGGTCGGGGCAGCTTGTGGAAACCCGCCGCCGAGAGGAACCCAGGGCATGTGCAGAGCGCGGGTCGACCGGTCAGTCAGGCTTAGGCAGCTCGATGTCGGAGCGGGACAGCTCCTCGATGTTGACGTCCTTGAACGTCACCACCTTGACCTTCTTGGCGAACCTCGCCGGTCGGTACATGTCCCACACCCAGGCGTCGGACAGGGTCACCTCGAAGTAGGCGTCCCCCGCTTCGGTGCGGACCTTCAAGTCGACGGCGTTGCAGAGGTAGAAGCGCCGGTCGGTCTCCACGACGTACTTGAAGATGCCGACGACGTCGCGGTACTCCCGGTAGAGATGGAGCTCCATCTCGGTTTCGTACTTCTCCAGGTCCTCGGCGCTCATCTGGCCATCTCCACGTAGCTCGGAATCGGTGTCTCCTCTGGGTCGCAGATCTCTGTATCCGACGCGACATCGCCGGCCCGCCGTACGTTGATGAAGCGCCGCCGGTGCTGCGGGCAAGGCCCGTGGGAGTCCAGCGCTTGCTGGTGCTCGGTGGTGACGTAGCCCTTGTGGGTGGCGAAGTCGTAGCAGGGGAACTGGTCGTGCAGGTTGGTCATGATCCGGTCGCGGACGACCTTGGCGATGATCGAGGCGGCGGCTATGCACCCGGCAACGCGGTCACCCTTCCAGACGGCGAGCCCAGGGACGCCCAACCCGTCGACGGGGAAGCCGTCCGTCAGCACGAACCTCGGTCGGGTCTCCAGCCGGGCCAGCGCGCGGCGGAGCGCTTCGACGTTCGCCACGTGCATCCCCACTGCGTCGCACTCCTGCGCCGAGATGACGACGACCGACCACGCCAGCGCCCGGCGCAGCACCTGCTCGTAACACCGCTCGCGGGCGGCGGGCGTGAGCAGCTTGGAGTCGGCCAGCCCTGGGACGATGCCGGCCGACCCCTCGGGCAGGATGACCGCGGCGGCCACCAGCGGCCCGGCGCAGGCACCGCGGCCTGCCTCGTCTACTCCGGCGACCGGGGCCATGTCGGCGCGGCGCAACGCTCGTTCGTAGCCGTACAGCCCCGCGTCCCGCCGGACGGCGCTGCCTCGCGGAAGCGGGCTCATGGCAGCACGTTCATGAGCTGTGGGGCCTCAGCGATCACCGGGATCCACCGACTCGAAGGTGCCCCGCTGGGGCGGAGTGCCACCGTCGGGTACGTCGTCGTACGCGTTGGGGACGTGCAGGATGTGGGCATTGCCCGCCGGCCACACGACGGCGAAGGCACGGCCGACGACCAGGTCCAGCGGGACGAACGCGTCCTGGCCGTTCGGGTGCCGCGACGAGTCGCCCGAGCGATAGCGGTTGTCGCCAAGCACGAAGATCGCGTCGGCCGGCACGACGACGTCGAACTGCACATTGTCGGCGCCCTGCCCGGTTTGGCGGAGAAAGCTTGACTCGTCGACGGCGTAGCCGTTGATCCTCAGCTTGCCGCTTCTGTCGCAGCAGACGACTCGGTCGCCCGGCAGCCCGATGACGCGCTTCACCAGGTGCTCGTGACCGGACGCGGGGAGTACGCCGACCCACTCCAGCGCGCGACGCAGGGTGCCCGGTGGCTGCGGTTGCACACCGACCGGTATCCAGCCGCCGGGGTCCTGGAAGACGACGACCTCCCCCCTCTCGATGTCTCCGATGCGGCTCACGACGATCCGGTCGTGCAGCTGGATCTCGGGGAGCATGGAACCGCTGGGCACGAAGAACGCCTGCAGGACGAAGGCGCGCAGCAACGCCGAGGCGATCAAGGCGATGACGACGATCACTACCAGTTCACGCACAAAACGCAGCAAGGGGTTGGTCGGCGACGCTTCCTCAGCAGATCGAGAGCTTGCACCGCTCGAACCGTCGGCCGAGGGCTCGGTTGGGCGGTCACTCACCCGTTCAGGTACGTCGGTCATAGGACCGCTTCGCGGTGGTGAGTCGGCGGTAAAGCGGCAGGCACATGGTCAACGCTAGACCGAAGGGCGCAGCCGTCGAAACGAAACCCGCCGGGTCGGCGAGCGCGACGTCCTCGAAGGTTCCCGGCCGGTTGAGCAGCTGCCACCGGCTCGACGGCCATACGACGACGAACACCTTGCCCACGACATCGTCGACGGGTATGAACCCGCCTCCCGGGTCACCGATGTGCACCCGCGAGTCGGCTGAGTGGTTGCGGTTGTCGCCCATGACCCACAGGTGGCCAGCAGGGACTTCAACCGTCCAGGTCCCGGTGCACGCCTGCGTCGGCAAGGTGACGTACGCGTCTTCGTCGAGGGCCGCCCCATTCACCTCGACCCTGCCGTCGGAGCACGCCACGGTGTCACCACCCACGCCGATGACACGCTTCACCAAATGACCGCCGGTCGGGTACAGGCCTATTGCCGCCAGCATTTTGGTGATCGTGCCGTCGGCTGTTTGTCCGTCCTCCTGGGTGAGCCAGTTGGCGGGGTCGTCGAAGACGACGACGTCGCCGCGCTCGACATCGTCGAACCAGTACGACACCTTCTCGACCAGGATCCGGTCGTTCTTCTGCAGCGTTTCGCGCATCGACCCTGACGGAATGTAGAACGCCTGCATAAACAGCGTCTTGACCAGCAATGCCACGACCAACGCGGTCGCAACGAGCAGCGCCGTCTCAGCCCACCCCGGCAACGGGTGTCGGTCCGCTGCCTTGCCACGACGCCCACCCCTGCTGACCGCTGGTGTGCCGGCGGGCCGATCTTCGGTGTCGGTCACCGCAAGAGCCTAACCGGGCCGCTCAGCGGGCTGCCGGTTCGCGCTTCTCCTTGATCTTGGCTGCCTTGCCACGAAGATTGCGCAGGTAGTACAGCTTCGCGCGGCGCACGTCGCCTCGGGTGGCGACTTCGATCCGGTCGATGATCGGGGTGTGCAAGGGGAAGGTTCGCTCGACGCCGACGCCGAAGCTGACCTTGCGAACCGTGAACGTGCGGCCGGCACCCGAGCCCTGGATGCGGATGCAGATGCCTTGGAACAACTGGACACGCGACCGGTTGCCTTCCACGACCCTTACGTACACCTTGAGGGTGTCACCCGGTCGGAACTCGGGGATGTCGTCGCGCACGATGCCGGCGGCGATTCCGTCAAGAGCGTTCGTCATGTTGGCCGCTTTCCTCGTGGGTGCCACAGGTCAGCCACGCACTGGTGAGATGCTGGTCAAGGTCGGTGTGAATCGCGCTGCCTGCGGCTCCCCTGTGGCAGAACCGGCGTTGGTGACTGCAGATGTCAACCTGGCGCGACACCGACGAGCAAGTCTGCCACAGCCGATGCGCCCGATGAAATCGGCGTGGCGCACCGTCAGGACCGATGGTGGTCGGCGGTTAGCTGCTGTCCGTGGGATGTTGCCGCAGAGCGTCTCGATCGGCCGTGGTGAGGGTGCTGTCGAGGGTGCGCAACAGGTCGGGCCGACGCTTCGCCGTACGCCGAAGGGCCTGGTCGCGCCGCCACCGGGCAATGCGGGCGTGGTTACCGGACAGCAGCGCCGCGGGGACCGCGTGGCCGCGCCACACCGGTGGCTTGGTGTACACCGGGTACTCCAACAGGCCCACTCCTTCGCCACTGCCGTGGGACTCCTCCGCCAGCGACGAAGGGTTTCCCAGGAACCCCGGTAGCAGCCGCACCACCGCCTCGACGACCACCATCGCTGCGACCTCTCCGCCGTTGAGGACGTAGTCGCCGATGCTGACTTCGGCGACGGGGAGGCGAGCGGCGTAATGTTCCACGACCCGCTGGTCGATCCCCTCGTAGCGACCACACGCGAACACCAGCCACGGTTGGCGGGCGAACGCCGCAGCCATCGCCTGGGTGAACGGTTGTCCTGCCGGTGTGGGCACCACCAGCGTCGGCGGCGTCGGCGCAGCACCGATCACCTCGTCGAGCGCCGCTCCCCACGGCTCCGGTCGCATCACCATGCCGGCCCCACCGCCGTACGGCGTGTCGTCGACCGTGCGGTGTCGATCAGTGGTCCACGCACGCAGGTCATGGGTGCGCAGCTCAACGAGCCCGACAGCGCGGGCCTTGCCGAGCAGCGACAGCTCGAGCGGCGCCAGGTACTCAGGAAAGATCGAGACGATGTCGATGCGCATCGTTTCCGCCTTCCACGCTGCTGTCGCCGAGATCGGCTGCACCGGCTACGTCGTCGGCGTCGGTTGGAAGCAGTCCTGCTGGGTCGGCCACAGTCACCAGCCCTGCCGCCAGGTCGATATGGGGCACCACCGCACGCACGAACGGGATCAAAGCGGGACGGCCGCTCGCAGTCTCGACGACGAGCAGGTCTTGAGCCGGCAGATGCAGCACCTCGGTCACCGCACCGATCGGGTCGCCTTCGGTTGTGCGGGCGCTGAGGCCGAGGAGTTGGTGGTCGTAGAACTCCTCTGGGTCGTCGGGCCGCTCATCAGCCGGCACGTCGAGCGACAGCTCGACCCCACTGATCCGCTCAGCCGCATCGCGATCTTCGATCTCGGCGAATCGAACGAGCAAGCGTCGACCCTGCCAGCGCGTGAAGTCGACGGTCAGTGGTCCCCGCGACGTCGTGAACCGGGTGCCGACCGCGAACCGTCGCTGCGGTTCGTCCGTCCGCACCTCGACGAAGACGTCGCCCGTCAACCCGTGCGCGCGGCCGACCTTGCCGACCACGACCTCGACGCGGGACCCGTGGCGCCGCGGTCCAGCGTTCCCGCTGCTCCCTGAGCTCATAGGGGTGCGCGCGGTCTCACGTCAACGGAGGCGGTCGACGTCGACGAAGTCGATCCGAATGTTGTCCTTACCACTCAGCGCCTGCAGGACTGTCCGCAGTGCTGTTGCTGTGCGTCCCGCCCGCCCGATCACCCGGCCCAGGTCGTCCGGATTCACGCGCACCTCGAGGGTCTCGCCTCTACTGCCGAAGCGGGGATTGCGGTTGCGCTGCACGCGGGGACGCACGGTGACGTCGTCAGGGTGGTCGACGATGCCACGAACCAGGTGCTCGAGTGTCTCGGTCAGCACCTTAGGCCTTGGCGGAGTCGTCGGCGCCAGATTCTTGGGCGCCAGGCTCTTCGGCGCCAGGCTCTTCGGCGCCAGGCTCATCGAGGATGTCCTCAGACGTCGCGGTGGGTGCCGCTGCGGCGCCGCTGTCACCGGCCTCCGCCGGCTCGCCGGCGGCCGCCGAGTCAGCAGTCGGTGCCGCATCGCCCGCGGGTTCGGCACCAGGAACGTCCGCGACGAGGGCGTCGTCGGCACTCGCGGCGTCGGTCACTGGTGACGCATCGGCCACGACAGGTTCAGCCGCTGCGGCTTCGACCACCGGCGCGTCGTCGACAGTGGGAGGTCGTCGCGACGCCGTCCTTCGCGGCGTCACCGCATCGGTCTTGGGCTCCTTCTGCGCGTCCTTCAAAGCGTCGTTGAAGATGTCGGTCTTGTCGCGCGCCGAACCTCGGCTACGCGCATCGGCGCGGGGGCCGGCTCTCCCTTGAACCGCTGCCAGTCTCCGGTCACCTTCAAGATTGCGGTGACCGGTTCGCTCGGTTGAGCGCCAACGCCGAGCCAGTACTGCGCCCGCTCGGAGTTCACCTCGATGAAGCTCGGCTCTTCCTTTGGGTGATACTTGCCGATCTCCTCGATCACCCGACCGTCCCGCTTGGTCCGGGAGTCGGCGACGACGATGCGGTAGTGCGGTGCACGGATCTTGCCCATGCGCTTGAGCCTGATCTTGACGGCCACGGGTGTGGTGTCTCCTTGAGTGTCTGGTGAGGTGTGGCCGGCGGGGCAGGTGGGGACCGCTCGCGTCCACGAGGATCGGGAGTGGCCAGCTGAGAGGGTCCGGCCGCGACCCGAAGTCGGCGCTCATTGTGCCAGACCCCCGCCCCTTTCCACCAACCGAGCGAATCTGCCGTTCCTGGGCGAGGTCTCGCGCCAAGATGGTCGAGGTCGCGCCCCAAGATCCGACGCGCTGATCGCCCTAGCGTGCTGAGCGTCGGATCCTTGTGCGACTTACTTTTGCGACTTGGCGGCGTGCGTCGGCTAGGTGATGACGCGGCCGCGCAGGACTATGCGCTGAGGGTGGTGCAGCACCTCGAGGTTCTCCAGCGGGTCCTCGGCGTACACCACGAAGTCCGCTGGGTCACCTTCCTGCAACGTCCCCGGCACGCCCAACCACTCTCTGGCCCGCCACGAGGCGGCTCCGAGCGCGTCGACGGGCGAGAGCCCGTACTCGGTCAGCTCCACCACCTCTGCCGCGATCAAGCCGTGCGGCAGCACACCGCCGGCGTCCGTGCCGGCATAGATTGGCACACCGGCGTCGTATGCGGCTCGGATCGTCTCCTTGCGTCGGGTGAACAGCTGCCGCATGTGCTCGGCGTACGTCGGGAACTTGGCCTCGCCTGCCGCCGCGTACGTCGGGAAGTTGTTCAGCTGCTTCACGGTAGGCACCAGTGCGACTCCGCGAGTGGCCATATCGTCGATCAGCTCCGTCGACAGGCCCGTTCCATGCTCGATGCAGTCGATCCCCGCGGCAAGTAGGTCTGGCAGGGCGTCTTCTCCAAAGACGTGTGCAGTCACGCGGGCGCCATGGTCGTGTGCGGCTTGGATCGCTGCGTCCAGGGCGGCGGCCGGCCAGCTCGGTGTGAGGTCGCCCGCTTCGCGCTCTATCCAGTCGCCGACCAGCTTCACCCACCCGTCTCCGCGCTGAGCCTCCTGGACGACGTACGTCGGCAACTCGTCGGGCTCGATCTCGTGGGCGTAGTTGCGGAGGTAGCGCTTCGGCCG
Source organism: Nocardioidaceae bacterium (assembly GCA_030447805.1). Classification (GTDB taxonomy): domain Bacteria; phylum Actinomycetota; class Actinomycetes; order Propionibacteriales; family Nocardioidaceae; genus JAUJOE01. Next base: position 67,360 of record JAUJOE010000003.1, read on the forward strand.
GGCCAGGTGGCGACCGGCTCGGATGATGCGCGGGAGGTCAGCTCGGTCGTCGATCCACCGGGTGTCTGCGGCTGACCCCGCGTCACGAAGCAGCAACGCACCGACGGCGCGGTCAGCCAGCGCCTGCTGTTCGGCGACGGCGTCGTCGACGGGACCGTGTGCGTCCAGGCCGACGTGGCAGTGGGCGTCGACGAGTCCCGGCACGATCCAGCCCTCCCCCACCAGGTCGGCGTCCGAGACGGGGTCATAGGTGACGTGGCCGTTGACGACGTACAGGTCGCGGCTCTCCCGGTCCGGCAGCACGGTGCCGCGCACGAAGAAGACTTCACCGGGCGGCTGCGGGCTCATGCGCGCGACGCTATCCCAGCCGCCGATAGGAATCTCTACAGCAGGTCGCGCAGGTTCTTGGGTAGCTCGAAGTCAGCTGGCAGGCCGGTCCCGGGGGTGCCGTCGCCGTCGCCGCCGAAGCCGAAGGCCGACGCGCCGGTGGTGCTAGGGGCCGGCTGCTTGACCGCGGCTGCACGCTGCTCAGCGGCTCGCTTGGCGGGGTTGCCGGAGGCGCGCTTGGTGCGCTTCGGTTGTGCCTGTTGTTTGGCCTTCGCGCGTTTGCCGCCCGCGCCGGGCATCCCAGGGACGCCGGGCATGCCGCCGCCTCCGGCCATGGCCAGCATCATCTTGCGCGCCTCGAAGAACCTGTCGACGAGCTGGTTGACGTCGCTGACGGAGCGGCCGGCACCCTTGGCGATGCGGGTGCGCCGGGAGCCGTCGATCATCTTCGGGTTGGCCCGCTCGGCCGGGGTCATCGACAGGATCAGCGCCTGGATGCGGTCGATCTCGCGCTCGTCGAAGTTCTCGAGCTGGTCGCGGAACTGCGCCATGCCCGGGATCATCCCCATGATCTTCGACAGCGAGCCCATCCGGCGTACGGCCTGCATCTGCTCGAGGAAGTCCTCGAGGGTGAAGTCGCCGCCTTTGCCCTGCAGCTTGGCTGCCGCCTTGGCTGCCTGGTCGGCGTCGAACGCCTTCTCGGCCTGCTCGATCAGCGTGAGCATGTCGCCCATGCCGAGGATGCGGGAGGCCATCCGGTCGGGGTGGAAGACGTCGAAGTCGGTGAGCTTCTCGCCGTTGGAGGCGAACATGACCTGCTGGCCCGTCACCTGAGCCACCGACAAGGCGGCGCCACCTCGGGCGTCGCCGTCGAGCTTCGACAAGACGACGCCGCTGAAACCGACCCCGTCGAGGAATGCCTGCGCGGTGGTCACCGCGTCCTGCCCGATCATCGCGTCGACGACGAACAAGATCTCATCAGGTTGCACCGCGTCGCGGATGTCGGCCGCCTGCTGCATCAGCTCGGCGTCGATGCCCAGCCGGCCGGCCGTGTCGACGACCACCACGTCGTACAGCTTGCGGCGGGCCTCGGCAATGGAGTTCCGGGCGACGCCGACGGGGTCACCGATGCCGTTGCCCGGTTCCGGGGCGAAGACTGCCACGCCGGCCTGCTGGCCAACCACCTGCAGCTGGGTCACCGCGTTGGGGCGCTGCAGGTCGGCGGCGACCAGCATCGGGGAGTGCCCGTGTTCCTTGAGCCAGCGACCCAGCTTGCCGGCGAGGGTGGTCTTGCCCGAGCCCTGCAGCCCCGCGAGCATGATGACGGTCGGGGGTTCTTCGCGAACCGAAGCCGTCTGGTCTCGCCGCCGAGGATGTTGACCAGCTCGTCGTTGACGATCTTGATGACCTGTTGAGCGGGGTTCAGCGCCTCGCTGACCTCGGCGCCCTTGGCCCGCTCGCGGACGTTGGCTACGAAGTCCTTGACGACAGGCAGGGCAACGTCGGCTTCGAGCAGTGCGACGCGGATCTCACGGCAGGTCGCGTCGATGTCGGCCTCAGACAGCCTGCCCTTGCCGCGCAGGTTCTTGAAGGTCGCACCGAGGCGGTCCTGGAGCGTGTTGAACACGATTCGGGAGTGTCCTTGCGATGGCGGGTGCGGAGTGTGTCGTACGGCGTTGTGCGTCCGGGTCAGCCTACCTGGGCGATTTCCTTGCGATCATGTCAACGACATTGCGTCGACCGCTCTCTTAGAAGGTATGACAACGCCCGAAGGACGTGGCTGGTGCTGAACGACGAGGAGTTCGCCGAGTTCGTGCAGACCCGTGGCCCCGCGCTGCTCCGGACGGCGTGCTTCCTCAGCGGTAGCCCGCAGGAGGGCGAGGACCTGCTGCAGCAGACGCTGGTCAACGCCTACGCGAGCTTCCGCCGGATCAGGAGCCAGCAGCGCTGGAGGGTACGTCCGGACGACGATGGTCCGGGCCTGCATATCGGCTGGTCGCAAGCCTTGGCGTAAGCGCGAGTGGTCGACCGACGCCGTACCGGAGACGCCGCGGTTTGACCACCAATCCGCCGTGGACGACCGCGATCAGCTCTGGCCGCTGCTAAGACAGCTCCCGCCCCAGCAGCGGGCCGTCATGGTCCTGCGTTACTACGAGGACCTCTCCGAGGCCGAGATCGCCCGGCAGCTCGGATGTTCGACGGGAAGCGTCAAACGGCATGCTTCGCGTGCCCTCGACAAGCTGCGTCAAAACTTCGCCAACCCAACCGCTAACCCCCAGGGAGGAGAGGTCCGATGAGCCCCGACGTTGATGACGACCTGCGGCGCCTGTTCGACAAGTCAGCCTCGACCATTGGGACGATCTCACCGGGGTTTACCGACACGGTGCTCACCGAAGGTGCTCGGCGTCGCCGCGCCCGCCGCTTCACGGCCGCCGGAGGGGCGGCAGCCGCAGTGCTGCTGGTCTCCGGTGCGCTCTGGCAGCTGCCTGACATGGTCAACAACAGCTCGCCAGTCCAGCCCGCCGACCCGTCGCGCGTCACCACGACCACCACCTCGGACGTCGGGACCTCTTTCTCGAGCCCCGGCGAGTGGGCCGCTTCGCTGCCACGCGGCGAGAATGTCCGAGCGGCGTTCGCCGTCAGGCACACTCTGTACGCGGGCGACGTCTCGACCGGTATTACTGGCGCTCATGTCACGCGCGCCTGGCTCATCACGGTGCACGGTCCGTGGCCGGGTGGGTGGCTTGCGTTGGTGGTCACCTTCGGGAACGCAGGGGACGAGAGCTGGAACGGTGTCATCGCCCCGGACGGGACGTTCACTTCGGTCTTTGCGTTCAGCGGATTCTCTTCCCCCGCTGGCGTCTCCCGACGGCAGCCAGTTCGCCACCGGCCCAGACGTCGGTGACGTGGAGACCGGTGAGGTCGTCACGTCTTTCCCCCATCCGGAACGTCTTTCCAGCCGCCTGGCTTGACGAGGGAATCGTGTATGTCACGCCTGAGGCCGAGCGAATACGAGGATGTGGATCTGGCAGCCTAGGAGTGAGCCGAAGGAGACATTCTTGTTCGAGGCCGCCTCGACCAGGGCGGGATCGTCGTGACAGCGGATGGCGACTGCGCCGGGGTTGGTCCGCTTGATGCGGCACCCTCGACGTACCAGCGCGTCTGCGAGGGTCGACGTGCTGTCGATATCGCCACACGGCGAGCGTGTGTTTACCGACGAGTTCACGGTGGTCGACGTGGCATCGGGTGACGCGACGACACTGCCAGTCCCCAAGTTCGACCGGCCAGGGCTGGGCTACTGGAGCGCGCTGAACCTCACAACGTTCTGGGAAGACGACGATCACCTTGTCCTGCTCGTCCCTGGCGAGAACCAGGCGATCTTCAGCTTCGTCCGCTGCGAGATCTCGACGAACTCCTGCGAGCGCGCCAGCGATGAGCTGCAGGTCGACGACCCGCCCCGTTGGCCTCTCGCCACTCGACTGAGACGCTGCTGCTGGGCCACCCGTGATGTATACTTACATCATGCTACGGACGCAGATCTCGCTAACCGTCGATGAACGGCGCATGCTTGACCTCGCAGCGGCCCGGACAGGTCGCTCTATCTCGTCCCTTATCCGGGAGGCCGTCGGGACGGTGTACGGCCCGAAGCGCTCCACCGACGACGACCTCGCCGCCATGCGCGCAGCCTTCGGGTCATGGCGAGACGATGACATCGATGGTGCCGAATGGGTCGATCAGGTTCGCTCCGGGACACGGCTGCGCCTAGACCCGTGAGCGCCTTGGTCGACACCTCAATTCTGATCGACTATCTCCGTGGCCATCAGCCCGCCGCAGAGCTGCTGGACGGAAAGACGCGATTCTCCGCTCCATGCCAGACGATCACCCGCCTGGAGGTGTCCATGCGCCCGCCGAGAGAGATGCCACCGACTCGACTGTCCACTCGCTGGCATCCGGTCGACACCCAGGTGGCCGAGGTAGCCGGTGCTCTCTAGCTGTCGCTCCGACGGCGACCTGGCTATCGCTACCGCCAGGAGCCGATCGTGCGTCGGCACTTTCCGATGTTCGACGGCTCGGTCGCCGTACTGACTATCGACGGCGACGACCTGGCCGTCAATCGCGGCTACCGAGCACGACTCAACCAGTTCAATCGCTGCTGCAGCAACGGACGGCGCGTGCGCATGTTCGTCGGCCTGAAAGGTGCTCGATCCACCATGACGCCGAGCACGCATCACGGCGTACGGCGATCGACAATGCGATCGACCTACACGCTGACGATGTCGGCGATTTGCTCAAGGCCGCGCAGATCGCCCGGATTTCTTGTCAGGAGCCGTGCCCGTGCGTCGCGGCAGTCGCTGGATCAACAGATCCATGACTCGAGCTCGAGGTTGTCGTCCGGCGGCGACCCCGCGAGCCGTCCGTATTCGCGAGCCACCGCCGCGTCTACTGGTAAAGCCTGAAACGTCTGCTCGGCAAGTCGGCGCAATCGGGTGGCCCGAGTTTCGTCTGATCGAGTCACCATGACATCTAGGGACGCGCTGCTGATCGCAATCTCGCCTTCGATGTCGCCAGGGGTGGCGCCGAGCAGGACGCTCGTCGAGGATCGACCTCACGAGCCGAACGGATCTCTCGGGACGGGGTCAACGAGATCTCGGTCGCTGAGCCAATCAGTGTCCGTCGGACCATCGACGCTCTGGATCTCAACCCAGGTGCGCCAATGCCTGCCATCGAGGGCCCAGCTGCGCGACCTCCCGGCCGTTTACGGTGACCGTCAGCGTTTCTCCACGCTCCGCTCGCCTCACTAGCTGACTCGCATGCTGACGCAACTCACGAAGCCCGGCTTTCGCCATGTTCACAGGCTAGCACTTGTGCTACATCGAGGTCGCGTCCGGGCGGCTTGCGCGGTCCGGACGCCCGTCATCTCGGAGGGTGACTCTTCCACTGATCGACGCCGTCCGCGACCGCTTGGGGCAGGAGTTGTTCCAGCGGGTCGCGGGACCGAAAGCCGAGCCGGCGCGACCGTATCGCAACGGCGGAGGGTCCTCGGTGGTTCCCCGACGACCGGCCGATCAGACAGGTCCACGGTGACGCCGCGATGTTCATCGGTGGCATCCGCGCCCTGCTGTTGCAGTCACTGCACCCATTAGCGATGGCAGGAGTCGCCGCCCACTCTGGCTACCGGGGCGACCCGTGGGGTCGGCTGCAGCGCACCAGCCACTTCCTCGCCGTCACGACGTTCGGGAGCGCGGCGGACGCGGAGGCAATGGTCGCCCGCATTCGGGCGATCCACGACAAGGTGACCGGCATTGCCCCGGACGGTCGCCCCTTCGCTGCCTCCGACCCGCACCTGTGCACTGCGCTGGGTGCATCTGGCCGAGGTCGACAGCTTCTTGACCGTATACAACCGGTACGGCGACCAGCGCCTGGACGCGAACGCTCAGGACGGCTACGTGGCCGACACCGCCCACGTCGCCCAAGCGCTTGGTGTGATCGAACCTCCACAGACGGTCGAGGAGCTCCATGACCAGCTCGACTCCTACCGTCCGGAGCTCACGGGCACGCCCGAGGCCCGGTCCGCCGCCCGGTTCCTGGTGTTCAACCCACCGCTCCCGCTGGTGTTGCGGCCTGCGTACGCCGCGCTCGCCGCTGCCGCGGTGAACACGCTGCCGTTCTGGGCCCGGTGGCCACTGCGGCTGCCTTACCTGCCCGTCGCCGAGGAGGTCGTCGTACGCGCCGCCGGCCAGGTCGCGACCCGGACGATCCGGTGGGCGATGTCCGCGCCGGACGACGTACCGGCCTGACCTCTCACGCCGCAGGGCGTCGGCGTCAAGCGTCGAGCAGCGCGTCGACGAACGCGGCTGGCTCGAACGGCGCCAGGTCGTCGGCGCCCTCCCCGAGCCCGACGAGCTTCACCGGGACGCCGAGTTCGCGCTGTACGGCGATGACGATGCCCCCTTCGCGGTGCCGTCGAGCTTCGTCAGCACGATGCCCGTTACGTCGACCACGTCGGCGAAGACGCGGGCCTGGGTAAGGCCGTTCTGCCCGGTGGTCGCGTCGATCACGAGCAGCACCTCGTCGACGACGGCCTGCTTCTCGACCACTCGCTTCACCTTGCCCAGCTCGTCCATGAGGCCGGTCTTGGTATGCAGTCGGCCGGCGGTGTCGATCAGGACCGTGTCGACCTCTTGCTCGACGCCAGCGCGGACTGCCTCGTGCGCCACGCTGGCGGGATCGGCGCCCTCGGGACCTCGCACCGTGGGTACGCCGACGCGTTCCCCCCACGTCTGCAGCTGCTCGGCGGCGGCGGCGCGAAACGTGTCAGCGGCGCCTAACAGCACATCCTTGTCCTGGGCAACGAGCACCCGGGCCAGCTTGCCGACGGTTGTCGTCTTTCCCACTCCGTTGACCCCGACGACCATCACCACCCCGGGCTTCCCTTCTAAGCGGTCCGCGTGCAGGGTTCGGTCCATCGTCGGGTCGAGCATGGCAAGCAGCTCCTCGCGTAACAGGGCGTGCGCCTGCGTCCCCGATACCCCGTCGACGCGCAGCCGGGTGCGCAGCCTGGCGACGAGTTCTTGGGTCGGCGCCACCCCGACGTCGGCGGCGAGCAGCGTGTCTTCGATCTCCTCCCAGGTGTCCTCGTCGAGCCGGTCGCGAGACAGCAGCGCAAGCAGCCCGCGGCCCAGCGTCGACTGCGACCGGGCCAGCCTCGCCCGCAGCCGCTGCAGCCGCCCGGCAACGGGGTCGGGCCGCTCGACCCCCGGCAGCGTGGCCGTGTCGGCACCGGCAACCAGCTCGTCGGGGAGCACGACCTCGTCGGCGACTCCGGTGACGCCGCCCGAAACTCCCGCGTCCGCGCCGGTCTGCGCCGCCTGAGTGCCTGCGCGGTCTTGGTCGCGTACGTCGGTGGGTGCGCCGCGTCGACGTACCGCTGTCGACACGAAGCCGATGAGGAGGAGCAGACCGAGGACCGCCAGGGCGATGACGACGTACAGGTATTCAGGCACAGTCCGTCATCTTGTCAGGTGAGCCCAGCAGGGCGCTAAAGCCGCACCCACCGGAGTTGTCAGAACGTAGTGCACCCATGGCGGCAATAGGGACTGACAAGTCGGCGGAGGTGGCGGTCAGGGGCTCAGGCGGTCGCGAGCTCGCGCAGGCGCTGGCTGATCACCGTCGACACACCGTCGCCGCGCATCGCCACGCCGTACAGGGCGTCGGCCACGCCCATGGTGCGCTTTTGGTGCGTGATCACCAGCAGTTGCGACGTCTCGCGCAGTTCCTCGTAGATCTCGAGCACCCGGCCCAGATTGATGTCGTCGAGGGCAGCCTCGACCTCGTCGAGGATGTAGAACGGAGAGGGCCGTGCCTTGAACAGCGCCACCAGGAATGCAACGGCAACAAGTGACCGCTCGCCGCCGGAAAGCAGCGACAGGCGCTTGATCTTCTTGCCGGGTGGGCGGGCCTCGACCTCGATCCCCGACGCCAGCAGATCGGTCGGCTCGGTCAGCATCAGCCGTCCCTCACCGCCGGGGAACAGTCGCGCGAAGATGTGCTCGAACTCTCGAGCCACGTCGGCGTAGGCGTCCGCGAACACCTCCTCGACTCGCTTGTCGACCTCCTTGATGATGTCGAGCAGGTCGTGCCGGGTCTTCGTGAGGTCGTCGAGCTGTTCGCTGAGGAACCGGTGCCGGTCCTCGAGGGCAGCGAACTCCTCCAGGGCCAACGGGTTGATCCTTCCCAGTTCCGCGAGGGCACGCTCCGCACTGCGTAGCCGCGACTGTTGTTCGGCCCGCACGAACGGCACCCCAGGCGGCGACTCCGCGCCGTCACCATTCAACGGGGGGATGAGCCGGTCCGGCCCGTACTCAGCCACCAGGGTCTCGAGGTCGACACCGACCTCGTCTCGGCAACGGTCCACCATCTGCTCCATGCGGAGTCGATGCTCTGCCTTGAGCAGCTCCTCCCGGTGCACCGAGTCGGTCAGCGTTCCTAGCTGCGTCTCAAGCTCGCGCACGCGCCGCCGGCACATGCGCAGCGTCTCCTCGCGGGCCGCTCGGGCGCCCTCCACCTGGGTACGGCGTTCGGCGGCGGCGGCGAGCGTCCGCTCGAGCCGGGAAAGCACCAGCTGGCAGGCCGCGGCAACCGCATCCGCGGTCTGCACCTCGTTGGCCCTCCGCTGGCGACGTACCTCAGCACGGGCCCTGGCATCGCGCTCCTGCTGGGCGGAGCGTAACAACGCCTCGGCCCGGCCCTGCAGCGATCGCGCTCTCTCCTCAGCCGTCCGCAGCGCCAGTCTCGCTTCGGTCTCCACCTGGCGAGCCGTGCGGGCCTCGTCAGCCAACCGGTCACGCTCCCGCGTGTCGGGTTCGTCCTCGCGGGCCTCCTGCGCGACCGCCAACTGCTGCTCGAGGGCGCTCAGGCCGGCGAGGTCGCCGTCGCGTGCGTGTTCGGCGGCGCTGATCGCGACTGCCAACCGGTCGGCTTCCGCCTTGGCGGCGCGGGCCATCGAGCCGAGCTGCCCGAGCTCCTCGGCTACGGCGGCCAGCACGGCGTCAGACTCGTGCAGCTTGGCGAGGGCGACGTCCGCCCTCCCTTGGGTCTCGGCGCGCTCGGACTCCAGTGCGGTGACCTCGAACCGCAGCCGCTCGCAGGCGGCGGTGACCGCGTCGAGGGCGGCGGCGGCCTCGTCGGCAGCCGCCTGCACCTCCAGCAGGCTCGGCTGAGCTGACGAGCCGCCCGCCGCGAAGTGGGTGGCTACCTGGTCCCCGTCACGGGTGACAGCCACGAGGTCGGGCAGCTTGCTGACCAGTGCCTGCGCCTGAGTCAGATCGTCGACGATGACTGTCTTGAAGAGCAGTCGCCGCAGGGCCGCGACCATGGTGTCGGGTGCCTCGATGACGTCAACGGCGTACGTCGCTGCGTCGCCCAGGTGGGGCCACGCGGTCTCGTCGACCGGCACCGCACCCAACACCAGCCCCGCTCGGCCCAGATCGTTCTGCTTGAGGTGCGCGATGGCTTGAACGGCGCTGGCGACGTCACTGGCCGCGATGGCGTCGGCGGCTGCGCCGAGCGCTGCGGCGACCGCCGTCTCGTAGCCGGCGCGCACCGAGACCGCCGTTGCAACCGCACCGGCCAGCCCGGGAACGGCGTCCGCGGCTGCCAGTAGTGCGCCGCCGCCGTCTTTGCGGTGGCGCACGCTCATCTGGAGGGCGTCCGTGCGCGCCTTGAGGGCAGCTCGCTCACGCTCCCCGGCCTGCGCCTCGGCACGCAGCTTGACCAGCCGGTCATCGATGTCAGCCAGCAGCCCGGCTGCGCCTTCGTGCTCGGCGTCGAGTCCGTGCTCGCCGGCGTCGAGGCCGGCGATGCGCGTCTCCAGAGCGGTGAAGTCGCGCTGTGCCTGCGTAGCGCGTGCAACAGCGCCTTCGCGGGCGGCGGCCAACCTGCCGATCTCATCACCGGCCGCCGCGGCTCGGCTGCGCAGTGTGTTGACCTGGCCCACCAGGCGAGCAAGTCCCTCTCGTCGGTCGGCGGACTGCCGCAAAGAACCGGCCACCCGCCTCTCTTCTTCAGCCGCCGCCGCCTCAGCTTGTTGTCGCCGAGCGATGGCAGCGCCTAGCCGGACCCGGCGCTCGCCCACCTCGGTGTTGATCTCGCCCTCGCGAGCACGCAGTTCCTGAGCTTCGGTCTCGAGCTGCTCCGGGTCGCTGCCGCTGCGCTCGTCACCATTGGTCTCAGCCAGGTTCCTGAGGCGCTCGGCGGCCAGGCCGGCGGTACCGCGTAACCGCTCGCGCACCGCAGTCAAACCGAACCAGGTCTCCTGAGCGGTCACCATTCCGGGAGCGTCGTCGCGCAGGGCCTGCTCTAGCTCGGCCTCTTCGTCGCGGGCCGCCTGCAGGTTGGACTCGACCTGCACACGCAGGGCCTGGGCCGACTCTTCGGCGGCGAGTTCTCGGTTCAGGGCCTCTCGCAGGCCGACGACGTCATCAGCGAGTAGGCGAGCGCGTGCGTCGCGGACCTCCATTTGCACCACAGATGCCCGTCGAGCCACCTCTGCCTGGCGGCCGAGTGGCTTCAGCTGGCGACGGATCTCCGACAGCAGGTCGGTCAGCCGGGTCAGGTTGCGGTCGGTGGCGTCGAGCTTGCGAAGCGCCTTCTCCTTGCGCTTGCGGTGCTTTAGCACGCCAGCGGCCTCTTCGACGAAGCCGCGGCGGTCCTCTGCTGAGGCGTGCAGTATCTGGTCGAGCTGGCCCTGGCCGACGATGACGTGCATCTCGCGCCCGATGCCGGAGTCGGACAGCAGGTCCTGTACGTCGAGCAGCCGGCAGGTCTGCCCGTTGATGGCGTACTCGGAACCGCCGTTGCGGAACAGCGTCCGGGAGATCGCCACCTCGGTGTACTCGATCGGGAGCGCGCCGTCGGCGTTGTCGATGGTCAGCACCACCTCGGCGCGGCCCAACGGTGGCCGCTCGGAGGTGCCCGCGAAGATGACGTCCTCCATTTTGCCGCCCCGCAGCGACTTGGCGCCCTGCTCGCCCATCACCCAGGCGAGGGCGTCGACAACGTTCGACTTACCTGATCCGTTGGGGCCGACGATGCAGGTGATGCCTGGTTCGAACTGCAACGTTGTTGTGGAGGCGAAGGACTTGAAGCCGCGTACCGTGAGGCTCTTCAGGTACAACGCGGTGCTCCTTCGCCGGTGCAGGAGCCGGTGGACTCATGTGCACACACCTGCAGTCTGGTGGCAGTCCGCACACTACCCACCCAGGGCGACCGCGAGCCCCTTCCCACGCCGTACGCAGAGGACCACCTCAGAGCGCCAACGACCGCCTCGCCGCGGGGGAGTCAGAGCCGGCCGGAGCGGTGACTCGACAAGGCACTTGTCTTGTGACCCGGAGCGGGTTGGTCAGGCGCTGGCTGCTGCGTGGTCCTTGATCGAGTCAGGTACGACGAGCAGCTCGCCGTCGTGCACCTGTGCAGCTAGTGCGTCGTTCTCGGCCTGCAGTCTCAGCACCATGGCTTCGAGGTCGGCGACGCGGCGGCGGAGTCGCTGGTTCTCGTCGAGAATCCGAGGGTCGCTTCCGATGTAACCGAGAAGAGCCTTGGCCATAAATGTCCTCCCGAGCAATGTCTGGTAGGGCAACGCGTTCGCTCGGGCGCCCGGGGTCCTCGAGGGCGGGAAACCCCTGGCCGACGGAGCGAGCGCATGCGGTGGGCTGCTGTCTCAAGGGTCGCACCGGACGGCCCTCACGGTCAACCGCGGACGTGCCTCCCCCGTCGAAAAGGCAGCGTTTTCTGATGCCTGCCTGCCGCCGTCAGTGGCCGGCGTACCCGTCCCAGACAGCCTTCGCCTGCTCGGCGGTCAGCCGGTCCACCTCCTCACGGGGCATCCCCACCACCTTGGTCAGCACATGCACTAACCAGGCTGGAATCTCCCGCTCCGGGTCCGTTTCCGGCTGAGTCTGCGGGCTCGGTTCGATGCCCCGTGCGAGCTTGCCGAGGCGCTCGACCGCGTCGGCCAGCGCCATGGTCCTCGGTGTGGCGGCCAGGCGGGCGACCCGGGCCTCCATCTCCGCGTACACCTCGCTGTCGCTTCTTGCGCCGACGGCCCATACCTCCGCGACATCGACGAAGGCGGTGCCCGCCTCGGCGTGAGTCACCCTCCACACCACGCGCCAGTCCCGATTGCCGACCGTGAGCTTGCGGTAGCCGATCAACGCGCCGCGCAGCTCCTCTCCGGCCTCCGGGTTGCGCTCGAGAAGCAGGCACTTCTTCAGGGCCCATCGGACCGCCTGCGGATCACCCTTACGCGCTAGGAGGATCAGATCGTCAAACGCTGCGTCTGTGAGCCGCACCACGGCACGTTCGGCGTCAGGGTGACGGCCGCGACGTTGAACCGAACGCTGCTCGCTGGCGGGTTTGACCCTTCGACGTGGCGGCTGCGTCACTCCCGACCCGCGACGAGGTCAGCGTCGAGTTCAGCTTCCAGGTCGGCACGGTTGAATCCCAGCGCCGAGATGGCGCCATCGAGGTCGGTGCGGCGCCCGGTGTCGGTGGCGGCCCGAGCCAGAACCAGGGCCGCGTCACGCAGGTCAGCCTCGAGCCGGCGAAGCTCGTCCAAGTGCCGGATGCTTACCAGTGCGGCCACTGCCTTCCCACGACGCTCGACTACCACGTCCTCGCCGTGTTCGACGTCCTTGACCAGACGGGGCAAACCGCGGGTCGCTGCCTCAGTGACGGAGACCACGTGCGGATGGAAGGAAGCAATGCTCATGCAGAAACTGTACAGGTTTCTATTCAGAGGGCAAAGCCTAATGAGCCGGGTCCGCTGCAGTTAGCGGTGCGCGAGCGGTTAGGGGATCTTGAAAACGCATCTCGGCATCTCATTGTGTTCGACCGCTAGCCCAATCCTTCGCGGTGATCACAAACCGGCGGTAGTAAGTGGGCCGGTCGAGGAACACTCCCCGGCCGCCTCTGCCCGTTTCCGCCATGCCGAGGCGCTGAAGGAGGTGGACCGACCGCTGGTTGGCATCCAGTGCCTCAGCCCAGATCACCCGCAGGCCGAGTTGGTCGAAGCCATAGGCAAGGCATGCAGCCCCGGCCAGGCGCCCGAGCCCCCGACCCCAGCGACCTCGCTCGCCGATGACGAACCCCAGCTCACGTCGCTGGGGCTCGTCCCCGTGGAGATCGACGTAGCCGACGAGCAGGCCTTCGTGGATCGCCCCTAACCTGACAAGTTCAGGGGGCGGGGACTGGATGAGGTTCTGGTGGAAACGCCGGTACTCGGTGAAGGTCAGGTCGGCGGTCCAGTCAGCTTCGCGACAGAACTCGCGGTCCGTCGCCCAGGCTGCGATCACCTCCGCGTCCTGCAGCTCCAAGGGCCGCAAGGTCACAGGGTTTGCTGATCCATCCACCTCAAGAGCCTAAGAGGACGCTGCGACTGTCTTTACCACTCGTAGGCGGGGCCCAGACAATTACCAGCGGGCTCGACGGGGGCGGGGCTGGCAGCACGGACAACTGAACGACGAGCGGTTCATGAACGCCTCCCTACGGATCGGCGCTCCACACCGGGGACATGGCTCCCCTTCCCGGCCGTAGGCAGACAGCGACCTGTCGAAGTAGCCCGACTCGCCGTTGACGTTGACGTAGAGCGAGTCGAACGACGTACCGCCCTGTCCGAGAGCTTGGCCCATGACGGCGCGGACCTCGGCCAGCAGCCGAAGCACCTCTGCCCGCCGCAACGTCTCGGTTGGACGAGCGAAGTGCAGCCGAGCAGCCCACAGCGCCTCGTCGGCGTAGATGTTCCCGACTCCGGAGACGAGCGTCTGGTCGAGCAGCGCCCGCTTGACGCCGGTACGCCGACCACGGAGCCGGGCGACAAGAGCGGCGTCGTCGAACGCCGGGTCGAGCGGGTCCCGCGCGATGTGGGTGATTTCGGTGGGTAGTTCGGCGCCACCGGCAGAGAACAGCAGCCCGCCGAAGGTCCGCTGGTCGACGAACCTGAGGTCGCGACCCTCGGAGAGCTGGAAGGCCACCCGAAGATGCGGTTCGGGCGCTGCCGCTCGAGGCTTTACGAGCAGCTGACCGCTCATCCCGAGATGGCCGAGTACAGCGTCCCCGGAGTTCAGCGCCAACCACAGGTACTTGCCGCGCCGCAGCACACCGATGATGCGCTGGTTGGCGACCTGGTTTTCGAAGTCGGCAGCCCCCGGAACGTGTCGGCGTACCGAACGTGGATGCAGGACTCGAGCCCGCTCGATCGTCTGGCCGACAACTAGCTGGGCCAGCCCGCGGCGCACGACTTCGACCTCGGGAAGCTCCGGCACAATCAGGGCATCGGTAGCGGGTCACCGAGCGGCGGTCCCGACGCGGTGCCGGTGCCGGGACCGGTGCCGGTGCTGGTGCGGCCGAGCGTCCGCCAAGCCGTCTCCGCCGCTTGTTGCTCGGCCTCCTTCTTGGAGCGTCCGCTGCCGTGGCCGAAGATCTGGTCAGCGACCCGGACCCGGGCGACGAACGTCTTCGCGTGGTCGGGTCCGCTGTCGTCGACGAGGTACTCCGGTACGCCGAGACCGAGGTCTGCGGACAGCTCTTGCAGGCTGGTCTTCCAGTCGAGCCCGGCGCCGAGTTCGGCGGCGGCCGCCATCAGGGGGTCGAACAGCTGGTGGACAACCGCACTGGCCGTCTCAAAGCCCCGATCGAGGTAGACCGCCCCGATCAGCGCCTCAACGGTGTCGGAGAGGATCGACGACTTCTCTCGACCGCCGGTGGCCACCTCCCCCCGGCCGAGCAGGATGTGCTCTCCGAGCCCGAGTGTGCGGGCCACCTCGGCCAGTGCCCGCGCGTTAACCACAGCGGCCCGCAGCTTGGCAAGGCTGCCTTCGGACAGCTCGGGGTGGGCGAGGTACAGCGCCTCGGTCACAACCACTCCGAGAACCGCGTCACCGAGGAACTCGAGGCGCTCATTGGTGGGCAGGCCACCGTTCTCGTAGGCGAAAGACCGGTGGGTCAGCGCCCGTCGAAGCAGCTCGCGGTCGAGCTCTGCTACCCCCAGTTGGGCGCAGAGCTCGTCGCACGCAGTGCGTGGCGCTGCTGGGTCCACCGCGTGCCGGTCAGCGAACTTCGCGCCGGTCAGCCCGCGAGCCGTACTGGTTACATTCCGGGCAGGCGCGGTGCGGCAGGTGCTTGGACTGGCAGGCCGGGTTGGCGCACGTCACCAGGGAAGGTGCCACCGCCTTCCACTGCGAACGGCGGTGGCGCGTGTTGCTGCGCGACATCTTCCGCTTCGGAACAGCCACGGTCTACTCCTCGTCTGTGCTGGCTGCTTCGCCAGCCTCGGTCGTCTTCAGTCCCGACAGCGCCGCCCAGCGGGGGTCGATGCTCTCGTCGTGCGCGTGCGCGGGATCGTCGGAGAGCCGGGCGCCACAGTCGACGCACAACCCCAGACAGTCCGGCTCACACAATGGTTGGAACGGCAGTGCAAGCACCACCGAGTCCCGTAGTACCGGCTCCAGGTCCAACAGCTCACCGTCGAGCCGGCCGGCCTCGTGCTCCTCTGCGTCACTCTCCGGGTAGACGTACAGCTCCTGGAGCTGCACCTCCAACTCGTCCTCGACCGGGTCGAGGCAGCGGGCGCACTCCCCGCGAAGCCGTACTCTCGCCTGCCCTGACGCGAGCACGCCCTCCATCACTGCCTCCAGGCGCAGTTCCGCCTCGACGGGCGACCCGACAGGAACACCGAGCAGTTCGATGCCGAGGTCGGTTGGGGCCGGCGCCGTGAGCCGAAGTCTGCGCATAGAGCCTGGGCGACGACCGAGCTCATGAGTGTTGATCACGAGCGGCGATCGCGGGTCGAGTCGCATCGCAGCAGGAACTTTCGTCAGGGGCCCAACGCATTGTGTTCAAACCAAGGCAGCGACCCAGCCTAGCCGCTCGTGTCACAGGTTCCCAAAAGTGCCGGCGGTCGAGGACCTCAGGCGCCGTCAGATTCGTCGGTGGATTCGCTCAACTGGTCGAAGTGGGATCGTCCATGCAGCCGAGCCCGGCCGCGAGTCACGGCGTCGAGTGTCTTGGTCAAGGAGATCTCGAGATTGGCCAGCTTGCTGTCGACGTACTCATCGGTCTCTGTGCGCAACTCGGCCGCCTCCTGCTCGGCCTCGCGCAGCAGCGCCTTGGCTTCCTGTTGAGCGGCCTGGTACACCTCGCTGTCAGACAGCAGCCGGGTGCGTTCGGCGTGAGCGTTGGAGATGACTTCGTCGGCCCGCTTGTTGGCATCACCGACGACCGACCCCCCTTGTCGGCTGGCTTCGTCCAGCCGGCCGACGTCGGGGGGCAAGGTCGACTCCAGGCGGCCGATCAGGTCGAGCACAGCGTGGCGGTTGATGACAGCCGACGACGACATCGGCATGGCCCGCGCCGCCTCGACCGTCGTGCGTAACTCCTTGAGGAGACCCTTGACGTCCACGCGTTCCCTTCCTGCCCGTCACTCGGCGAGGCGGTGCTTCAACCGGTCGAGCACGTACGACGGTACGAGCCTCGACACGTCGCCGCCAAACCGGGCGACCTCCTTCACCAGGCTCGACGACACGAACGACCACTGTGGGTTCGTTGGCAGGAGGACGGTCTCGACACCGGTGAGGCCGGCGTTCATCTGCGCCATCTGGAGCTCGTAGTCGAAGTCTCCAGTGGCGCGCAGTCCCTTGACGATCGTCGTCGCCTGCTGCTCGGCGCAGAAATCGACCAGCAGACCAGAAAAGGTTCTCACGTCGACGGCTGCCATCTCGGTGGCTGCCTGCCTGAGCATCTCGATGCGCTCGTCGACGCTGAAAAGGCTCCGCTTGGAGTCGTTGACCAAGACGGCGACGATGACCTTGTCGAACAGCGCAGCCGCCCGCGTGACGATGTCGACGTGGCCGTACGTCACCGGGTCGAAGGAACCGGGACACACGGCGATTCGCAACGCTGCCTCCAAGCTGTCAGGCGTGGGCGAAGTGACCGTACCAAAGCATGGTCTCGCCGTACCGTTTCGCCTGCACAGCCACGACGCTCGGCGGCCACACCCAGTCAGGGTCTCGGCGCGACCGCTCCACGACGACCACAGTGCCGGCGTGGAACCATCCGCTGTTGGCCATGTCGGCGACCAGGCGGCTCACCTTCGCCGAGGGCAAGACGTACGGCGGGTCGAAGAACGCCACGTCGAAAGGGTCTCCGGGTGGGGGGCCGGCGGAGTGACTCTCAGCCTTCCCAACCAGCACCGTGACGCCGCTCAGCCCCAGGTCGCGAGCGTTCGCACGCGCGAGGGCGGCGGTGGCACGGTCTGACTCGATCAGCGTCACCGCCTGCGCTCCGCGCGAGCTGGCTTCCAGTCCCACCGCGCCGGAACCAGCGAAAACATCCAGGAACCGGGTGTCGGTGAGCGTCCCAAGGCGGGCGTCAAGGGCTGAGAACAACGCCTCGCGAACACGGTCGGAGGTGGGGCGGGTCGCCGTACCGGCGGGGGCCCGGAGCCGACGTCCACGAGCCTGCCCGGCAATGATGCGCGTCACGGCTTGTCCCAGTACACCTGTATCGCCATGGCCAAGGTGAAGGGTAGCTGGGTCAGGAGGCGTGCAGCGGTTGCGCGGTGGATGCCGCGTCGGACTCGGCGAGCCAGGGCAAGACCTGGTCAGCGGGCATGGGGTGAGCGATGAGGTAGCCCTGGACCTCGTCGCAACCAAGGGAGATCAGCGTGGCAAGGGTCTCAGCCGTCTCGACCCCCTCGGCAACCACACGGAGACCCAGGCTGTGGCCGAGTTCGATGGTCGACCGAACGATGACGAGCGCGAAGTCGGTGACGACCTGTCCAGCGGTCGGCCGCAGCGGCACATCGGCACCCAGGCCACCGATCAGGCTGCGGTCGATCTTGAGTTCGTCGGCCGGGAGCCGTTGCAGGTAGGACATCGACGAGTAGCCGGTGCCGAAGTCGTCGACAGCGATAGTTACGCCGCGTTGCTTGAACTGCCGCAGCGCCGACAGGCAGCCTCTCTCGTCCGCGAGGAGCACATCCTCGGTGATCTCCAGACACAGCCAGCGCCCGTCGAGGTCGTACTCACGAAGAAGGCCGTCGACGGTGTGCAGCAACTGCGGGTTGGCAAGGCTGTGCGGCGAGACGTTGACCGAGACACCCAAAAACATGCCAGCGTCGTGCCACTGGCGCACGGCAGCGAGCGCTTTCCCGAGGACGACCGCGGTCAACGGGCCGATCAGGGACGTCCTCTCCGCGGTCTGGATGAGGTCTGCCGGCGGCAGCAGGCCCCGCTCGGGATGCTGCCAGCGAACCAGCGCCTCGAACCCGGACGCCCCTCCGCTGGTGAGGCGGATCTTCGGCTGAAAGTGGACGACCAGTTCGTCGCAGTCGATGGCCCGGCGAAGCTCGCTAATGACCGTCAGTCGGCGACGCGCCTCGTGGTCCTGTTCGAGCTCATAGGCGGCGGCGCCGCGACGAGAGTGCTTGGCGACGTACATCGCCACGTCTGCCTGCCGCAGCAACTCGGTCATGGTCGCGGCTGGAGTCTCGGTGAGCGGCCGCTGGCCCGGTGGCGGTGACCAGGTCGCGATCCCGACACTGGCGTCGACGTCGAGGGTCATGCCCTGCACAGCGAAGCTCTCGGCAAGGGTCTGGCGCAACCTGTCCGCGACCGCCTGCGCGCCGTCGGCCTGTGCGCCGTCAGCACGCTGTGCCGAGTGCACCACCACGAACTCGTCCCCGCCGAGGCGACCGAGGACGTCGTCCTTGTCCAGCACTGTGCCGAAGCGGGCGCCGACCATCGCAAGGAGCAGATCGCCGCCGGCGTGGCCGAGGGTGTCGTTGACGTCCTTGAACCCGTCGAGATCGATCAGGAGGACGCTGAGCGGTGCGCCGCGGGCGATCCGCTCCTGACCGAGCCGCTCAAGCCCGGCGCGGTTCGGGAGCCCCGTGAGCGGATCGCGTTCGGTGGCCTCGGTCAGCTCGTCCGTGACCTGGCGGGCACGCTCGTGCATCCTCCAGTTCACCAACGCGCCAAGGCAGGCAGCACCGAAAGCAACGGTGTGGACGCTGGCCCACCACCACGGGTTGTCTCGGGCGTCTTCGTGGTTGTAGACCGCGGAGCTTTCCAGCGCGCCGACGATGCCGTGCTGGAACAGCACAAAGCCAACCGCGAGACCGAACGGCACCCAACTCTCATACAACGCCACCACGGGCACCATCACGAAGAAATGAAAGTGTGCCTCTATGACCCCACCCGACAGGTGCACCGCGATAGCCGACTCGAGCATCAGGCCCACCGCCGCAAACGACGCCCGGGCCACCTTCGGCAGCCGCCGCAGCGAGGCGAGCGCTGCGAGAGCGGCGGGACCGGCAGCCTCCACTAGGCCATGTGAAAGGGAGTAACCCCTGGCGAGGGCGAACGGCACCACGGCCACCGCCTGCACCACAAGGATCGACATGACCCAGCGGTGCCGGACCTCCCACAACGAGTCGGGCAACACGCTGCCTTGAGGTGCCCAGGCGAGCAGCCGGTGTGGCGCGCTCACCGCTGACATCGCCGACTCACCCCTCGCTCTCACTCTCAGTATCGCAGAGTTTACTGAGAGTTATCTTGCAACGTGCTTACACGTTACGACTTGTCCAGGTAGCTGGCGCGCTCAGAGTCAGTAAGCGAGGCGACAGCCTGAGCGAGCGGCGGGTGGGCAGCAAGCAACGGATCCTCGGCAACCAGCGCCTCCGCTGAGGCTCTGGCTCTGGCGATGACGTCCTCGTCACGCAGCACCGACAGCAACCGCAAGCTCGACCGCCGACCCGACTGGCTGGCACCCAGAACGTCTCCTTCTCGCCGGTTCTGCAGGTCGAGTTGCGCCAGCTGGAAGCCGTCGGAGGTGGCCGCCACGGCGTCAAGACGGGCACGCGCCCGCGACCCCGACGGCGCCTCGGTGACCAGCAGGCAGAGACCCGGTGCAGTGCCGCGGCCCACCCGGCCGCGCAGCTGGTGCAGCTGGGAGACGCCGTACCGGTCGGCGTCCATTACCACCATCAGCGACGCGTTCGCGACATCTACCCCGACCTCGATGACCGTGGTCGCCACCAGTACGTCGATGTCGCCGGCGGCGAACCGGCACATCAGGTCGTCCTTCTCGTCCGCCGGCAACCGGCCGTGCAGCATGTAGACGCGCAGCCCGGCCAGTGGGCCGGAGACCAGGCCGGCCGCGACGTCAGCCACCGCCAGCGGCGGCCGACGGGCCGGCTCGTCGGCTGGGTCGGCGTCCATCTCTTGCATGGCTGACTCGGGGTCGCCGCCGATGCGCGGGCACACGACGTACGCCTGGCGGCCGCGTGCGACCTCTTCGCGCACCCGTTGCCAGGCTCGCTCAAGCCAGTCCGGCCGCTCGACGGTCGGCACCACCGTCGACTGGATCGGGGAACGGCCCGCGGGCAGCTCGTGCAGCGTCGACACGTCGAGGTCACCGAAGACAGTCATCGCGACAGTGCGAGGAATGGGCGTGGCGGTCATCACCAGCACGTGCGGGGGCGTGAACCCTGCCTTGTCGGTCAACGCAGCCCGCTGCTCCACGCCGAACCGGTGCTGCTCGTCGACGACCACCATCCCCAGTTCCGCGAACTGGACGTGCTCCTCGAGCAGGGCGTGCGTACCGACCACGATGCCGGCGGCGCCCGACGCGGCTTCCGACAACGCTGTTCGGCGCCGGGCGGCCGGCATCGAGCCGGTGAGCAGCACCACTCGGGCGGCCTCGTCAGCGCCTCCCAACATGCCCTTCTCGGCGAGCTGCCCTAGCATCGCCGTGATCGACCGGAAGTGCTGAGCAGCGAGCACCTCGGTAGGTGCGAGCAGGGCGGCCTGTGCACCGGCGTCGACAACTTGCAGCATGGCCCGCAAAGCGACGACCGTCTTGCCCGACCCGACCTCGCCCTGCAGCAGGCGGTGCATCGGGTGGGGACGAGCCAGGTCGGAGCTCAGCTCCGCCGCAACGGCGCGCTGACCCTCGGTCAGCGTGAACGGGAGCTGCTGGTCGAACCGCGCTAGCAGCCCGTCGTTGCGGGGATGCCTCGGCACGGCGGGAAGCGATGCCATCAGGTGCCGGCGCTGCGCCAGCACCGTCTGCAACACGAACGCCTCGTCGAATCGCAGCCTGCGCTGCGCCATACGCCACTCGCCGTCGTCAGCCGGGCGGTGGATCGCCTCCAACGCGTCCCGGTAGCCAATCAGCCCGTTGGCGAGCCGCAGCTTCGCTGGCAGTGGATCCGGTACGTCGTCGAGGACGTCAAGGGCGACGCCGACCGCATCCATGATCTGCATCGACGACAGCGAGGAAGTCGCCGGGTAGATCGGCCACCACCGGCGAACCCCCTCGCCGGTGAAGTCCGCTAGATCGTGGCCCGGCAGCACGTCACACGTCGGATGCAAGAGCTGGCGCCGGTTCTGGAAGACGTTGACCTTGCCGCTGAACAGCGCCACTGTGCCCTTCTTGAGCTGGCCCGCCTTCCACGGCTGGCGGAAGAAGGTGAGCAGCAGCTGCCGCTGGCCGTCGGTGACGACGACCTCTGTGCGGATGGCCTGACCACCCGTCTTGGGTTGATAGCGAATCGAGTTGACGCTGACGGTTTTCGCCAGCACGGTCACGTGCTCCCCGATTTGGAGGTCGCTGAAGTCGGTGAGTTGACCGCGGTCGTCGAGTCTGCGGGGGTAGTGGCTCAGCAGGTCGCCGACCGTCTGCATGCCGAACGCCTTCTTCAGCGCATTGGTCGACCGGCCCCCGAGGACGCCGCGCAGGGGCGTGTCAAGCGTGACCATCACTCGACACCGATGAGCAGCGGGTAGCGGGCCTGCCCCCCGTCGTACGCGCAGATGTCGACGTCGGCCCGAAGACCAGCGACGTGCGACGTCACCCGGCGTACGAGCTCGTCGTCGCACCCCTCTCCTTTGACCAAGGTGAGCAGCTCGCCACCGCCGGCGAGCAACCGGTCGACGACCTGGGTCGCGGCGCCGGCGAGGTCGGCAGCGACAACCGCGAAGTCCCCCTCGACCACACCCAGGCTGTCACCAGCTTGGCACGGTCCCGCCATCGTCATCGCCGCCCGGGCGGCCACGGTGACGGCTCCGTGCCGGGCGTGTCCGGCGGCCGCAGTCATCGACACGACATCGTCGTCGAAGCTGCGGTGCGGTTCGTGTACGGCGACCGCGGCCAGCCCCTGCACCTGGGTGCGGGTGGGGATGACGGTGGCCCGGACGCCCTCCTCGCGTGCCGACAGCGCCGCCACTTCGGCAACCGCGATCGTGTCCTTGTCGTTGGGCAGGACGATGACCTCGGCGCAACCGGTCGACCGGATCGCGGCGAGGATGTCACTGGTCGAGCACCGAAGCGCCGTGTCGCCAAAGACGGGTACGGCTCCGGCCTCCCGGAACAACTCGCGCAGGCCTGGCCCGGCAGCGAAGGCCACGACGCCTCGACCGGCAGCGGCGTTGCGCCGAGCGGCCTCGGCCTGGCTGACCTGCTCGGCGAAATGGGTGACCCGCACTCGGTGCGGACGCCCCGCCTCGATGCCGGCCTCTATCGCGGAACCGACGTCGTCGAGGTGGACATGAACGTTCCACAGCCGGTCGCCCCCGACGACGACAACTGATTCCCCGAGCTCCGTGAGTCGGTCCCGGAGGGTTGCCACCGCGGCGTCGTCGGCCTCGAGGAGATACATGACCTCATAGGCGGGGCCGCTAGCGGACAGGTCTGCGCCCGGCTGGAGAGGCAGCGGCGCCGCCGGCTTGGCCGCGGTTTCTCGTCTGACACGCCGTCCGGTCAGGGCCTCGGTAGCGGCGTCGAGAATCACGCACAGGCCACGACCGCCAGCGTCGACGACGCCCGCCGACCGCAGGATCTCCAACTGATCGGGCGTGCGCTCCAGCGCGCGCTGAGCCGCCTCGGCCGCTGCCTTGATCACGAACCCCATCTGGCGGGTCAGTTCCTCAGGTGCGCGTGGAACCGCCTCTTGCGCACCCTGCTCGGCCGCGCGGGCCACTGACAAGATCGTGCCCTCGACGGGTCGGGCGACCGCCGTGTAAGCGGCGTCGGCGGCCAGCGTGAGGGTGTCGGCCAGCAACTGCCCTGGCTTGGTCGGGTCGCCCCGCATCAGCTGCTGGGCGCCGGCGCGCAGCAGCTGCGACAAGATGACTCCGGAATTGCCTCTCGCACCGAACAGGGCGCCTCGAGCGAAGACCGTCAGCGCCTGAACCAACGATGTCGGCCGCGCGTCGAGGATTGCCTGCCGGGCCGCCTCGAACGTGAGGAAGAGGTTGGTGCCGGTGTCGCCGTCAGGCACGGGGTAGACGTTGAGCGCGTCGATCTCCCCGCGAGCAGCTCTCAACCGCTCCAGCGCGAGGTCGCACCACCGCAGCAGCAGGGTTACCTCACCAGGCTGAGTCACCGGTCTGCTCCCTCTAGATGCGCGTCGCCGTCCGGCTTCGGCGTGGTCGTGGCTCGACCCTAGCTCCCGGCACCGCCAGGGTGCTGCTGCTATGCCGACGATTGGCTTCCCGCGGTGTCGATGATTCGCCTCCCGCCGGGGCAGTCGGCTATTCTTTGGCGGTTGCTCGCCGCTGCTGCCGGCAACAAAGACCTCTTCTTCACCACGTCAGGGAGATCGCTGTGGCCGCCGTCTGTGACATCTGCGCCAAGGGGCCCGGGTTCGGGCACAACGTGTCGCACTCGCACCGGCGTACCAAGCGACGCTTCAACCCCAACATCCAGCGGGTCCGGGCCATGGTGGGCGGCACCCCCAAGCGGCTCAACGTCTGCACCTCGTGCCTCAAGGCCGGGAAGGTCACTCGGTAGCTCCGCGGGGTTCCTTCGCCGAACCGGTCAGGTGAGCGCCGTACCGCACGCCGCGCAGAACTTGGCGTCGGCAGCATTGGGGTGCTTGCACGACGGGCAGAGCGTCGTCAACGGCTGGCCGCAGTCGTCGCAGAACGCCGAACTCTCCTCGTTACGCGCGCCGCAGGACGGGCAGGCGACCACGCCGTCACCAACGCCTAGGTAGTCCATAGTGCCGCGCGCCGTCGGCGCCACCTCGCCAGCGGCGTACTTGACGCCCGCTCCCATGAACCCGGCGTTGAGCGCGATGCCGCCGACGAGGAAGAAGGGCAGCGCCGCGAAGAACATCCACATCCGGGTGGGCTGCGCGCCGAACTCGTCGCTGTTGAACGCCGACAGCATGTCGGCCACCGCCAGTGCGAACAACACCAAGGCGATACCCATGCACACGACGCCGATGACGCGAGCCGCCATGCGTTTCGTGCTCTGATCGGGGTAGCCGGGTCCCGTGTCGCTCATTTCGCCGAGCATAGGGCGCTGCGTCGCGCAGCCCTTGGAAGGCACCCACGGGCGTCAACTGAAGTGCTGGTGGCCGCTCGGGTCGTCGTACGTCGCCCCGTCGACGGTGACTGAGCCTGCGTCGCCGGCATCAAGCACCACGCCGATCTCCCGCCACTGCGCGGGCAGCTCCGCGTCAGGCGGGAACGTGGCCACGAGGCTGTAGTCATCGCCCCCGGTGAGCGCGAACCTCAGTGGGTCGACGCCCAAAGCGGCACCGACCGCCTGCAGTGGCTCAGCAACCTCGAACTGACTGGAGCGCAGCTCGATTGCCACCTGGCTGGCCGAGGCGAGGTGACCGACGTCTTGGAGCAGCCCGTCACTGACGTCGATCATCGCCGTCGCCCCTACCTCGGCGGCTGACGGCCCGGCCTCGTACGGCGGTGTCGGCCGGCGGTGCGCGTCGACGACCGCGCGGGGCGACCGGAACCCGCGTCCCAGCACGGCGAACCCGGCGTCGGCCCAGCCCTGGCGACCCGCCAGCGCGACCCGGTCACCGGCCCGGGCGCCCGAGCGACGTAGCGACGCCGTGCTCGCACGCTCCCAGGACGGCGACCGAGATCGTGATCGCGTCGGCTCGGGTGACGTCGCCGCCCACGATGCTCGCGCCCACCTCGGCGGCCTCGGCCGCCAAGCCGTCAGCGAACTCAAGCGCCCAGGAGCAGTCGAGGTCCGGCGGCGCCGCAAGCCCTACCAGCAGTGCGGTCGCGCGCCCGCCCATCGCGTTGATGTCAGAAAGGTTCGCCGCGGCGGCCTTGTGACCGATGTCGGACGCCGTCGACCAGTCCAACCGGAAGTGCCGGTTCTGCACCAGCATGTCGAGTGAGCACACCACCTGCCCGCCGGGCAGGTCGAGCACCGCAGCGTCGTCACCGGGGCCGACGCGCACCACGTCGGCCTGCCCGAAACGTTCGGCCAGGGCAGCCACCAGCTGGAACTCCCCGACGTCTCGCAACGTCCCTGTCAGCTGCTGCGGCATAGGCGTCCCCTCGCTCGGGCGGGCACTTCGTGCTCCACCTCACCAGGCGGTACGGTGAACTGCCCCTTCGTCGATACGTTATCGACACGACGCAACAGCCGGGAGGTCCGCTGATGGTGGTTCACGCCTACATCCTCATCCAGACAGAGGTCGGTAAGGCCGCTGACGTGGCCACGTCGATTGCCGGAGTCAAGGGCGTCACGCTCGCCGAAGACGTCACCGGACCCTATGACGTCATCGTGCGCGCCGAGGCGCGCAACGTCGACGAGCTCGGCAAGCTGGTCGTCGCCAAGGTGCAGATGATCGACGGGATCACCCGTACCCTGACCTGCCCGGTGGTGCACATCTGACCGCATTCCCGGCCATCTGCCGTCGAGGTCCACTCTCGCATTGCCCCGGGCTCGGCGGTGTCTTGGTGGTCGCCACCGGGCTCCTGTTGGTGGGGTGCACGGCTGATGTCGATGTGACGCCAACCAGCCCCGACGCGGTGACGGCCGAGCAGTGCGAGGACCTCATCGCCCAGCTGCCCGACCGCGTGGCCGGGCAAGCGGCGCGGTCGGTGCAGCCGGATGACGTGCTGGCCAGCGCCTGGGGTGACCCCCCTATCGTGGTGCGCTGCGGCGTGCCCAAGCCAACTTCGCTGCGCCCGGACTCCTCGTGCTTCGTCGTCAACGACATCGGGTGGCTCGCCGAACAGGAGGGCCGGCCGGTGACCGGCACGGAGCCTGTCGACGGGAAGCTTGTCTTCACCACGATCGGCCGGTCGGCGTACGTCGAAGTGACAGTTCCCCCGACTACCAGCCGGCGGCGGACGCCCTCGTCGACCTCGCCGGCGCCATCGCATCCGCCACCGACGACGTGCGCCCCTGCGTCTAGGCGGCGCCGCGCCGAAAATCCCTCGCCTCAAGTCGGCGTACGCCGCTAACGTCACGCCCAAGGACCGCTACGACCGCGAAGGAGCACTGGAGATGCGGCAACTGCTCGGACAGATCGCCCTCACTCATCCGAGCAAGCCGAAGGCAGCCCTCCATGCCCACCCTCAACCTCGGGATCGTCGCTCATGTCGACGCCGGTAAGACCACACTGACCGAACGTCTCCTCTTCGAGACCGGGGTCACCACCTCCATCGGCCGGGTCGACCACGGCAACACCATCACCGACGCGCTCGAACGCCAACGTGGCATCACGATCCGTTCTGCCGTTGTCGCGTTCACGGTTCGCCGCATCGACGGTGGCGACGTCAAGGTCAATCTGATCGACACTCCTGGCCATAGTGACTTCGTCGCTGAGGTCGAGCGAGCGCTCGCCGTACTCGACGGCGCGGTGCTCGTGGTCTCGGCGGTCGAGGGCGTCCAGGCGCAGACCCGCGTCCTCATCCGCATCCTCGAGCGGCTGCAGATCCCGTTCCTCATCTTCGCCAACAAGATCGACAGACTCGGCGCGACGTACGACGACACGATGGCGGCCATCCGAGACGCCGTCACTGGCGACGCTGTGGCGCTCACCCGGCCAATCAACCTCGGCAGCCGCTCTGCAACTGTCACTTTGCCCACCGGCCCTGGCTTCGTCGACGAGCTCGTCGAGCGACTTGCCGAGTACGACGACCAGGTGCTGCGCCAGTACGTCGACGGCGCACAGCAGCTCACCCAGCCCGAGGCGCTGGCCGCTCTGGAGCGCCTCAGCGCAAGCGGCGATCTGCATCCGGTGTACTTCGGCTCAGCCCTGACCGGGACCGGGGTCGCCGAGGTCCTTGACGGACTCAGCCGTTACCTGCCGGCCGGGACCGCATCGGCCGATGAGCCTTTGCACGCGAGCGTCTTCAAGATCGAGCGGGGTCCGGCCGGTCACCGGGTGGCGTTCGCGCGGCTCTTCACCGGCGCCCTGGCCGCACGTGACTCGGTCGTCTACCACCATCGATCGGCAGCCGGCAGTCTCGTCCGGCACGAGGGCCGGGTCA
Organism: Nocardioidaceae bacterium; assembly: GCA_030447805.1. Taxonomy (GTDB): domain Bacteria; phylum Actinomycetota; class Actinomycetes; order Propionibacteriales; family Nocardioidaceae; genus JAUJOE01. The sequence goes on from JAUJOE010000003.1 coordinate 94,509, forward strand.
CCAGTGTCAGCACGTTCACCAGCGGCGCCACCACGGCCGCCTCGCCTGCCCGGGCCGGCGAGATCGCGAAGGTCGTCGGTCTCTCCGAGGTCGAAATCGGCGACCAGCTAGGGAGATGGGCCCCCGCCAAGGGCGGCCGGCACTTCGCGCCACCGGGCCTCGAGGCCGTCGTACTCGCTCGCGACCCAGCTGACCGACCGGCGCTCTTCGACGCGCTCAGGCAGCTCTCCCAGCAGGATCCGCTCATCGACGCCCGCCTCGACGGAATCGACCAGGAGCTGACCGTCAGCCTCTACGGCGAAGTGCAGAAAGAGGTTCTCGGGACGCGGCTGGCCACCGAGTTCGGTGTCGAGGCGGACTTCCTGCCTACGCAGACCGTCTACATCGAGCGGCCCGCGGGAGTGGGCGGCGCCGTCAAGATCATCGGCAGCCCTGACAATCCCGACTTGGCGACAGTCGGGCTTCGGATCGAGCCGGGACCGGTCGGCTCCGGCATCGCGTACCAGCGTGAGGTCGAGCTCGGTGGACTGCTCCTGTCGTTTCATACGGCGATCGAGGAGACGGTGCCAGCCACGCTCGAGAAGGGGCTGTACGGATGGCGGGTCACCGACTGCATCGTGACGCTGACGCCCTCGGGTTACTGGGCTCCCGTTTCGGCTGCCGGGGACTTCCGCCGCCTGACAGCGATCGTGCTGCGCGACGCTCTCCGGCACGCCGGTACGACGGTGTGCGCGCCGGTCAGCGAGTTCGAGGCAGAGTTCCCGGCGACGGCGATCAGCCAGGTGCTGAAAAAGCTGCACGCCGCTGGCGCAATCCCCCGCCCACCCAAGCTGCGAGCCGAGCGCTGCCGCATCACCGGCGCGATTCCGACCGACCAGGTGCACACCTTCGAGCAACGGCTTCCCGATCTCACCCAGGGCGAGGGGTTCTTCTCCTCCCGGCCCGCGGGTTATGAGCCCGTCCATGGCCCGCCGCCAGCCCGGGCCATGAGCGGCGCCGGCCGGGCGGCGCGGCGGCCAACCTGAGGCACGCTTGGGACCTATTTGTGGAGTTCCGCCGGCACCCCATGCCGGGAATGCTCCACGAAAGCCTCAACGCAGGCCCATTGGGCGGTTCAGGGCTAGGGCGAGCAGCCGGTCGATGAGCTCGGGGTAGCTGACGCCGGACTCCGCCCACATCCGCGGGTACATCGACGACGGCGTGAAGCCCGGCATCGTGTTGATCTCGTTGACCGTGACGGTGCCGTCCGCGCCCAGGAAGAAGTCGGCGCGCGCGAGACCTTCGCAGTCCAGCGCTTCGAAGGCCGCGATCGCCAGTGCCTGGATCTGCTCGACCACCTCCGGACGCAGATTCGCCGGCACGTCGAGGCGGACGCCTTCCTCGCCAAGGTACTTGGCGGCATAGTCATAGAACTCGTGCTCGCCGTACCCGGCGATCTCGGCGAGAGCGCTGGCGTCGACGCCTCCGTCGAGCCGCTGCAGTAGGCCGCACTCGATCTCGCGCGACCGCTCTGCAGCGGCTTCCACCACCACCTTGGGGTCGAACGTGCGAGCATGCCCGACCGCATCGTCAAGCTCGTCTCGCCCGTGCACCTTGGTGATGCCGAGGCTGGACCCGCCCCGCGCGGGTTTGACGAACACGGGGTAGCCGAGCGCCTCCACCGCCTCGCGGCTCGCCGCGGGGTCGCCGTCCCACTCGCGCGGCTTGATCACGACGTACGGCGCGACAGGAAGCCCGTTGGCCCTCAGAACCACCTTCATGTACTCCTTGTCCATCCCAACCGCCGAGGCGAGCACGCCTGACCCGACGTACCGAACGCCGGCGATCTCGAACAGCCCCTGAACAGTGCCGTCCTCTCCCCACGGGCCGTGCAACAGCGGGAACACCACGTCAACGGCACCCAGCGCCCGCGGCCCCTCACTCGAGTCCACTGCGACGATCTGACGCCGGGCGGGGTCGGTGCTGAGCGCAACAGCGGTTGCGGTGTCGTCGACATGCGGCGTCTGTTGCGCCGTCAGCAGGAGTTGGTCGGTGGGGGCCGACTCGAGCACCCACTTGCCGTTGACCGATATGCCGATCGGCACCACGTCGTACTTGTCCTTGTCGATCGCCGCCAAGACGCTGGCCGCCGTCGAACAGGAGACGGCGTGCTCGGCCGAGCGACCGCCGAAGACCACGGCGACCCGTGGTTTGGAGGATGCGTTCATCGCCCGGAGCCTATCTGCACCGCGACGGCCGTCTGCACCACAATGGAAGGCATGACGACATCCGATGCCCATGCCGAACCGCGGCTGCCGACCGTGGCGGTCAAGGCCGGCCGGCCCGAGGTGCAGCCCGACCAGCCGCTCAACGAGCCGCTGGTGATGGCCTCCACCTACGTCGCGGGCGGTGCCGTGGAGTACGGCCGGTACGGCAACCCGACCTGGGCGGCGTTCGAGACAGCTCTGGGAGCGCTCGAGGGCGGCCGGGCGGTGTCGTTCGCCTCCGGCATGGCCGCGATCTCGACGATCCTCGACCTGGTGGCTCCCGGGGAGACAGTGGTAGCCGCCCGGCACTGCTACCAGGGCGCGCTGGTGCAGCTGGCTTCGCTGGAGCAGCGGGGCCTGATCAAGGTCGTGCTTGTCGACATCGACGACACGGACCAGGTGCTTGCCGCCCTCAACGACGACGTGGCGCTGCTGTGGATCGAGTCGCCGACAAACCCTGCTCTCGAGGTCGCCGATCTGCCGGTGCTGTGCGCAGCGGCGCGGGAGGCAGGAGTCACCAGCGTCGTCGACAACACGTTTGCCACCCCGGTTGTGCAACGGCCGCTCGACCTCGGCGCTGACGTCGTCGTGCACTCGGCGACCAAGTACCTCGCCGGACACTCCGACGCGGTCATCGGTGCGGTGGTGACCAGGCGCGACGACATCTGGCGGGCGGTCGACGAGAAGCGGCGCACGATGGGAGCCTTGCCGGGCACGCTGGAGGCGTGGCTGGCCCTGCGCGGGCTGCGGACCTTGCATCTTCGGGTCGAGCGCGCGCAGTCGAACGCCCAGGAGCTCGTACGTCGGGTGGCGCGGCACCGCGCCGTCGACCGGGTCCGCTATCCGGGGTTCGGCGGCATCGTCGCGCTCGAGATTGCCGGCGGCGCCGGAGCAGCCGATATGGTCAGCGGCTCCACCCGGCTATGGGTGCACGCAACCAGCCTTGGCGGCGTCGAGTCCTCTCTCGAGCGTCGCCGCCGCTGGACCAGCGAGCCGCTCACCATCCCCGAGGGCCTGGTCCGCCTCAGCGTCGGCATCGAGGATGTCCCTGCTCGCAGGGCTGGACGCCTGGCCAGCCGCCGAGCAGGCGATAGGTGCTCTGGCGTCGGCACGCCGCTGGACTCAGCGATGCGCGCTCGACGCCATCCCCGAGGATCGACTCCTGGACGCGACGCCCTCGGCGACTTGTCGGGTCGAGGCGGCGAGCGTCGGCTTCTCGCCGGATCGGGAGGATGTCGGTGCGAGCCGTCGCGACCATCGCCGAGACCAGCGAGGCCAGGCCGATCGCCACGACGCCGCGCCGTCTTCGCCCAGCGGAGGATCGGCGCCGGCCGTGGCGCGCGAGATCAGGCTGATCAACATCTCGTGCAGCGCAAGCCCCACGGATCAGCGCCGCCACGTGGTCGACGATCGGCGACTTGTCGGCACCGTCGCAGCGATCTGACCTCCTCTTGACGCTCACGCCGTACCGAGTTCTCCGCGATCAGCATCGCATCCGGTGCGTTGGACGCTGGATCGGCATCTGCGGTCATCCCGCCGCGACGTCGCGGATCGAGGTCGTTCGACCGAGAGCGGTGACGAGCCGGGAAGGTAGTCGTCGCGACCAGGTCGGGTCGACCAGCGCCCATCGCCACCCCATCGCCCACCCCATCCCGCGCCGTCTCGGCCAGGCCACGTTCCGGTGATGACCGTCGCCGTCGCGTTGTCACCGAACCCCAGGCCGATCGCCATACCAACGGCCCGCGCCATCGCCACTTCCCCTCCGCGCCGTCTCGGAAGCCAGCGCGATGACGTCGGTGATGCCCAGTCGCCGTCGCGTCGGTGTCACCGAAGGGCCCACCGATCGCCATACCAACGTGGCGCGCGCTTCTGTAGTCGCGCAGCCGTCGACTCGTCGGTGCAGGCGATCACCGACGCAGCCGGCGCGCCGGGCCGCGATCTCCGCCGGTGTTGGCGATCACCGGAAAGCACCGCCACTCCGCCCGCCGCCGACCGTGCACCTTCCACCTCGCTCATCCGCCGATGCCGTGCCGACTTCTTCGATGACCTCGCTCATCCCTTCGCCATACCGAGTTCGACACCCTTCATCAGGCTCATCAGCACGGCATCCGGTGCGACGTGGTGGGCCCACTGCTGGAGGTTCGATCGCAGCGACTGCGACGGTACGGCGAGTACGACGATCGACGCGGCCGCGAGCGCCTCCTCTGGATCGTGGGTTGCGCTGACCGTCTCTGGCAGGACCACGCCGGGAAGGTAGTCGGCGTTCTCGTGGGACTCGTTGATCTGGGCACTGACCTTCTCGCGACGGGCCCACATCACCACATGACCTTCTCGCGACGTTGCCCGCGTCTGCCAGCACCAGCGAGAAGGCCGTACCCCACGACCCCGACCCGAAGACGGCGACCTTGCTCATGCCGACTCGCCCCGGCGCGCCTCGTGGGCCGGGGACGACGCGACCGGCCGCGCCGCGCGGGTCCGATGCGGGTTCCCGGTGTCGGGTACGCCCGCCGTCTTCGGGTCGTACCGGTGCTCGGGGGCTTGCTCACCGCGGATCTGCTCGAGCAGGGCGGTGATGGCGGCCATGATGCGATCGGTCGCCTCCCGAAGCACCGCAGGACTCAGCGGCTGGCCCTGCAGGTCCGACAGGTCCAGTGGCTCACCCGCTGCCACGTGCATTGTCTTGCGCGGGAACAGCAACGGTTTGCGGGCGTACGGCGGCAGCAGGTGGTTGGGTCCCCACTGCGCGCACGGGACGACGGGGCACCCGGTGGCAAGGGCGATCCGAGCCGCTCCCGTCTTGCCGACCATCGGCCATAGGCTGGGGTCTCTGGAGATGGTGCCCTCCGGGTAGACGATCACGCATCTCCCGCTGTTGACAGCCGCTATCGCGGCGGTGAACGCCTTCGCGGCGTCGGTCGACTTGCGGTAGACCGGGATCTGCCCTGCGCTGGTAATGATTCGGCCAACCACCGGCACGGCGAAGACCTCCGCCTTGCCAAGGAAACGCGGCACTCGGCCGTTGTCGACGACGAAGTGGCCAAACGGTACCGGGTCGAACTCCGACACGTGGTTGGTGACGAGCACGCAGCCCCCTCGCGCGGGACATGCTCGCCCCCATGCCAGTCGCGCTTGGTGAGCAGCGTCAAGGGCCACCGCAGCAGCGCGATGACAAGCGTCATCGCCCAACCGCGTTCGTCCGTCACCACCTGACCTCCTTCGTCGGCTGCCCAAGCAGGCGAACAGTGTCGTCTACCGAACCTGGCGGTGTCGAGCAGGTGGCAAGATCGACGCTGATGTCACCGCGGGCCACCTGGACGCTGCTCGTCCCGGTCAAACAGACAGCGATCGCCAAGTCCCGGCTCAGCGACTTCCCCCTCTGATCCGCCAGCGGCTCGCACTGGCGTTCGCCCAAGACACGGTCTCGGCAGCGGTCGGCTGCCCTGAGGTGCGTCGGGTTGTCGTGGTGACCAACGACCCCGAGGGGCGCCGGCTGGCCGACTTGGGAGCTGAGGTGGTGCCCGACCTTCCAGACGCCGGGCTAAACCCGGCCCTCCACCACGCCGCCGAACTCGTCCGCCGGCGCGACCCAGCCGCCGCGGTGGCCGCCATGTCGGCCGACCTTCCTGCCGTGCGCGCGGTCGACCTGTCAGCGGCGTTCGCGCTGGGGTCCACACCGCGCTGGTTCGTTCCCGACCGGGCCGGTGGAGGTACGACGGTGCTGGCTGCCCGTGCGCCGGCCGACCTGTCACCGGCGTTCGGTGCGACATCGCGGACCGCCCATCAGGCGTCCGGCGCGGCCGAACTCACCGATGCACGCCTGGAGCGGCTTCGGCTCGACGTGGACACATCCAGCGACCTACTGCTGGCCGTCGAACTCGGGGTGGGCCAGCACACCGCCGCAGTCCTCTCGGCGAAAGACCCGTCAGGTTGACGTATCGCTCTCGGCGCTGCTGGCCTTGGTGTTCGACGAGCTCTTCCGGCTCGCGCTCTTGGCCCCTGAGCCGGTCGAACTCTTGTTGGCGGAGCCGGTCGAGCTCTTGTTGGCGGAGCCGGTCGAGCTCTTGCTCGAGCTGGTCTTCTCAGCGGCGGTCTTCTTGGCAGTCGTGCTCGGCTTCGTAGCCCTGCCCTGCTTTGCCGGGCTCTTCTTCGCGGCTTGCTGCCTCGCCGCCGAGCTCGACGTGGACGGTGCTGAGGCGGCTGGTCCCGACCCGGTTGACTCCTTCCCCGGTCCTGCCCAGTCGCCGAGTTTTCCACGGCACTCTTGGCAACCGTGGATGTCTTCGCCGCCCCCGTGTCCTTCGCACTCGTGGGAGGCTCCTTCTCGCCGGAGACAACTGCGCGCAGTTCCGAACCCGCCCGGAACTTCGGCACCGCTGTCTCCTTCGACGTGCTCTGCTCATCGGTGCCGGGCCTGCGCATGCCCCGGGCTGGGCGGATCACCTTCTCAAAGGCGCCGAAGCCGGTAATCGCCACTTTCTCACCCCTGGCGACTTCCCGCGTGATCGTGTCGAGCACCGACTCCAGAGCATGCTGAGCGGTCTTCTTGTTGCCCTCGAAGTGGTTTGACAACGCGTCGATCAGTTGGCTCTTGTTCACACGCCTTACCTTCCGCGAACTGCTGTCGGGCCGTCAAGTTCTCCCGGTCGCCCCACCAACCGCGTTTCGCGGGCTCGCCTCGCTGGCCGCCCGCTCCTCCAGAGGCGGGGAGAACAGGCTTCCCGGTGATCGGGACGCCTCGAGTCCGAGCAGGAACCGCTTGCGGTCGAGTCCACCGGCATAACCGGTCAACCTGCCGGTGGATCCGATCACGCGGTGGCAGGGGACGACGATCGCCACCGGATTCGAACCATTGGCCAGCCCTACCGCCCGTGACGCCGCCGGAGCCATTCCCAACCGCCTCGCGATTTCGCCGTACGACGCCGTGGTGCCGTACGGGATCCGCCCCAGCTCGTCCCAGACGCGCTGCTGGAACGGCGTTCCGCGGCCGCCCAATGGCAAGTCGAACGTCTCCAACTCCCCCACGAAGTAGGCAAGCAACTGCCGCCGCGCCTCGACCAGGACACGCGGGGGCTCATCGCTGTCTGCGACCTCGACGGGCTCAGCCACGAACGCCACGGCCGTCAACGCGTCGCCCTCAGCGGTCAACACCAGAGGTCCAACCGGGGACTGCATGACCAGTTGTCGGAGTGCTTGGGGTCCGCTTCACTTCTCGCTCTCCTCGCTTCCGGTTCTCCACACGTGCATCAGGGCGTAGGACCGCCACGGCCGCCACCGCTCGGCAACCCGGTCGCCGCCGGCCAGCCCAAGCCGACTCATCCCCTGCCTGACACCGAGATCGGTCGGCAGGAAGACGTCCGGGTCACCGAGCGCCCGCAGCGCGATGTAGTCAGCCGTCCACGGGCCGATCCCCGGCAGCCGCAGCAAGGCAGCGCGTACGTCGGCCCGGTCCGCGCTGCGATCGAGCACGACCTCGCCGCCCGCTGCAACGGCCGCAGCCACCCGCACCAGCGCCCGGCCCCGGGCTCTGGGCATCGGCAGCGTGCCGGGGTCAGCTGCGGCAAGCGCATCGGGAGTCGGGAACAGCCGGGTCAACGCGCCGTCTCCGGCGCACGGCACGCCGCCCGCCACCGCGCCATCGGGGAGCGGTTCAGCGCCGGGCAACGGCTCGCCGTACTCGCAGACCAACCTGCCGGTGACGGTGCGGGCGCCGGCCACCGATATCTGCTGGCCGATGATCGCCCGTACGGCCATCTCGAAGCCGTCGACGTGTCCAGGCACTCGAACACCCGGGCGGTTGGCGACCTGCGGTGCCAGCGCCGGGTCTTGGGCCAGTTGGTCGTCGATGGCGGTCGGGTCGGCGTCGAGGTCGAGCAGCCGGCGGCAGCGCTCCACCGCCGCTGCGAGGTCGCGCAGGTCAGCGAGCCGCAGCGTGCACTCGACCCGGTCGGCATGGAGCGTCAGCCAGGCGGTGCCGGGACCGGTCGGCAGTCGCAGGGTGCGGGCGTACGTCGACCCGTCGCAGACCTCGAGACCGCTGACGACGCGGCGGCCGAGGAAGCCCAACAGTCCGGCTGCGGCAAAGGGCTGCCGCACAGCCAGCGAGACGGTGACGTGGCCCGGCGAGGGGGTCCGCTGGTTCGGACGGCGCGTGTGCCGCAGCTGGGACGGGGTGGCGCCGTACACCTCGAGGACCGTGGCGTTGAACTGGCGGACGCTGGCGAACCCCGCGGCGAACGCGACATCCGCAAGCCCCATGTCGGTGGTCTCGATCAGGATGCGAGCGGTGTGCGAGCGCTGCGCGCGCGCCAGTGAGAGCGGCCCGGCCCCGAGCTGGGTGGTGAGCACCCGATTGAGGTGGCGCGGCGTGTAACCGGCGCGCGCAGCCAGACCGGTCACGCCCTCCCGTTCGACGACTCCATCGGCGATCATCCGCATGGCCCGCCCGGCGACGTCGGCCCTGACATCCCACTGCGGAGAGCCTGGGGTCAGGTCTGGCCGGCAGCGCCGACATGCTCGGAAGCCAGCCCGTTGGGCTGCCGCCGAGGTGACATAGAACGTGACGTTCTTGCGCAGTGGCGTCACGGCCGGACACGACGGTCGGCAGTAGATGCCGGTCGTCTTCACGCCGGTGTAGAAGACACCGTCGAACCTGCGGTCGCGACTCTGCACCGCGCGGTAACAGTGCTCGGCGTCGGGGATGGGGTCAGCCTCGGCAGCGATGGCGGCGGACGTCAAGGGCACGGCACCCAATCTAGGGCTATGCCGATGGCCCAGACTCGCGGGAATCGGACCTGACCGTGCTCGGCTGCATGTTGCGGCAGGCTCACCGCGACAGGACGGCGTCCACGACCGGCCGTACGCGTTCGACGTGGTCCACGAGGCTTCCCATCAGCCGGTTGCGGGATGCGAAGAAACCGGTCGTCCCAAGTCGATACAGGAGCGCGCGGACCAGCAACTGGTTCCAGTCGTCGCCCGCGGCCCACTCATCGAACAGTCCCAGCGGCGCGCCCCGAAAGGTCACTGCGTCGGTGCTGGCGATGGCGTTGGCCATCCCGACTGGCCGGAAGTACGGCGGCCAGTCGATGACTGCTGGCGGGAGCCCGTCTGCCACCAGCACGTTGGGCAAGATGTCCCCGTGGATCACCTGTCCAGGAGTGGAGACCGGGGCAAGGTGACCGCGTAGCCGCCCGATCAAGGCGAGGGTCTCGTCATCGCCTTCGGGCTCGGCTCCCTCCCACGCCAGGCGGTCTCCGAAGGCCCACGGGTCGTCACGAGAGTCCATGAACTCGGGCCGGGGCAGGTCCTTGACGCTGTGATGAAAGATGTCGCTGGCGTGCCTGACTGTCGCCAACTCGCTGACCAGGTTGACGTCACGACCTGGCAGGAACACATGTGCGCCCCAGCCATCGGTGGACCAGCAGCCTGCTTCTGGGAGCTGGGGGCGAACCGGCTCTGGCACTCGTACTTCGTGGCTGTCCCAGGCGGCGTACACGTCACAGACCCAGTCGTGCTCCGGAACGGAACCCACTGGTTTCACGACGAGCCGTCCGTCGGTCCAGGCGTGGCCCATGCCACCGGGAAGGCGACGCAGCGCGTCTTCGCGCACACCAAACGCACGAATGGCGCTGGCGGTAGGACCGCGCTGACGCCACTCCCAGTCGGTGTCGTCGAGGAGGCGGACTCCTTCAGGCGACGTCGCTGTGGTGCTGCCGCGTTGCCGCTTCTCCACGCCGAGACACTACAACTAAGCGCCGTTCGGCTGATGACGTCGCCGCACACGTATTCGGTCGCATCACGTGGCTGGTCTTGATGGGATCGCCACTGTGACCACCCCGCTGCACGACGACGAGATCTCGATTGACCTTCCTCTCGTGCGGGCTATCGTCGACCGCGCGCTTCCCGGCGTATGCGGAGCTTCCGCTGAGTCCGCTCGGCTCCTCGGGGTCGACCAACGCTCTCTTCCGGCTCGGTCACGAGTTCCTGGTCCGGCTTCCCCGCCAACCTGGAGGGTCCGCGACCATCGAGAAGGAAGCGCGTTGGTTAGCGGAGGTCGGACCACTCCTGCCCGTGTCGGTCCCGACCGTCGTCGCCGTCGGAGAACCTGATCTGGGCTACCCCGAGCGATGGTCCGTCGTGCGCTGGCTGCAAGGGGATGTCCCGCCTGCAGTAGACCCTGAGACGCCCGTCGATCCCGCTCGCCGGGGCTTGGCGGCCGACCTCGCCGGCGTCATCACCGCGCTGCGCCGGATCGACGTACCCTCGGACGCGCTGCGAGACCCGGCTCTTCGCTGGTATCGGGGTGAGCCGCTCGCGACACGGGACGCAGACACACGCCGCAGCATCGAGGCGTGCCGCGGCATCCCCGGCCTCGACCTCGACCTCGACTCCGTCCTGATGGTCTGGGAGGAGGCAATGAAGCTGCCTGGAAACCCACGAGGCAGTGACGCCTCAGTGGTACCACGGTGACCTTCTCGCCGAGAACTTGCTGGTCCGCGACGGACGCCTGGCTGCGGTTCTCGACTTCGGAGGACTCTCGATTGGCGACCCCACCGTCGATCTCATCGTCGGATGGGAGGTCCTCGACGCTCCAGCCCGAGAGGTCCTCCGACGTCGCTCGCCGTCGATCACGCCGCCTGGCTGCGCGGAAGAGCCTGGGCACTCTCCCTCGCCGTCATGACCTTCCCGTACTACTGGCGCACGATGCCGGCACGGTGCGCCAGCCGCCTCGCGGTTGCTAGAGCTGTGCTCCACGACGCAGCCTCTGCGTAGAACAGGTTTCATGGGCCGGAGCGGCGCGACGCAAGGTCAGAAGCCCTCTCGCCAACCTGGCAAGGAGCCTCGGTGGCTCCGCGCATATAGCACCCCGTGCTATAGTCGTCTCCATGACCGTCAGGCGCGAGGTGCTCCGTGAGGTGATGCTGGAGACTGGAACCACCCAGTCAGAGCTATCTCGGCTCTGCGGTGTGAGGCAGCCCAGCATCAGTCAGTTCTTGTCGGGTCGGGTGGAGATGAGTGACGACATGCTCGACCGGCTGTTGTCGTGCATGGGTTTTCGCTTGGAGGTGGTCCGACGTCCGGTCAGGCGCGATCTCAACCGTTCGACGGAGCGTTCGTGGCAGCTCCATCGCCGGCTTTCGACGCATCTGACCCCCGAGACCCTGGAGGAGTGGCGGCCGACGATCTTGCGCAACCTCGAGCGGCTGCGCGGCAGTGTGCAGGGCCAGCCTCACGTCAGGAACCTGGACCGCTGGCAGCGACTCGTCCGTGACCGGGACTTGCCCGGGCTGCGCCGCGTGATGACGAGCCTGGACACCGACTCGGTGGAGATGCGCGAGGTCTCCCCGCTGGGCGGCCTGCTGCCCCAGGATGAGCGTTCCGAGGTCTTGGGCTTGGCGCGCTGATGCGCCGCGACCAGCTCGAACACGCAATCCGCACAGCGTGCCAGATTTATCCAGCGGCTGGAAGTCATCGTTGTGGGCTCGCAGGCGATCCTCGGCACCTATCACGAGGACGAATTGCCTATCGCGGCCACGATGTCGGTCGAGGTCGATATCCTCCCCATCGCAGGCAGCAACGAGGAAACCGCTCGACTCGCGGACCTGATCGAAGGTGTTGCCGGCGAGTTCTCGTCCTTCGAGAAACTCCACGGCTTCAGCATCGACGGCATCGACCTCGACACCGCTGTCCTGCCGGAGGGATGGCGTGACCGCCTAGTGAAGGTGCAGAACGCCAACACCGCCGCGCCCGCAGGCCAGCCGCGGTTCACGGGCTGGTGTCTCGACAAGGAGGACCTCTGCGTGGCCAAGCTCTGCGCCTTCCGCGAGAAGGACCGCAACTTCGTCGCAGCGCTTCTTGATCGCGGGCTGGTCGACGGCCAAGTCATCGCGACCCGCCTCGGCGCGGTGCCCGACCTGCACCTGACGGGCGACCGGGCGGGCACTCTCCTGGCTGGCGTCCAAGGCGTCGAGCTGAGGCCAAATCGTCGTTCCATGCTCGACGCAGGTTCACGGTGACTGATGAAAACTGGCCGGATGCTGCTGATCGTCGTGACCTGTCGGCGCCGCGCCCGCGAACCCCGCGGTGGTGAAGACGCGGGCAACTTGACCGCTCATGCGGGCATCCTTGACATGTGACCTATTGGTCACCTATCGTCGGCGGCGTGGACGCGGTATTCAAGGCCCTTGCGGACCCGACCCGCCGCGACTTGCTCGACGCCCTGTTCGCCGAGGACGGTCAGACCCTGACCGCCTTGGAGGAGCGAGTGCCGATGACGCGCTTCGGAGTGATGAAGCACCTCAAGGCACTGGAGGAGGCCGGGCTCGTCGTCACCCGCAAGCGCGGGCGCGAGAAGCTGCACTTCCTCAACCCCGTCCCGATCCGGCTCATCCACGACCGCTGGGTGAGCAAGTATGCCGAGCCGTGGGCCTCTGCGCTCACCGAGCTCAAGACACAACTGGAGGACACCCCATGAACGTCACCACCATCTCGTTCGCCCAGGGCACCGCCCCGGTCGGGGACACCGCGGTGTTCGAGATCTTCATCAAGGCCACCCCTGAGCAGATCTGGGGGGCCATCACCGATCCGGTGCTGCGCGCCAAGTTCAGCTTCGGCGTCCAGACGCAGTCGGACTGGGCGACTGGCTCGTCGTACCAGGCCAGTGTGCCGGGGATCGTCGCCATCGCCGAGGGCGAGAATCTCGTGGTCGAACCGCCTCACCTGCTCGTCCAGTCATTCACGGCTTTGTGGAGCGACGAGGTGAAGGCGCAAGGGACCACGCGGGTCACGTGGGAGATCGAACAAGTGGGGGATTCTTGCCGGCTCACGGTTGTGCACGACCAGCTTCCGGAAAGCGCAAACGCCGAGCTGTACGGCGGCTGGCCGATGATCCTATCCGGCCTCAAGACGCTCTTGGAGACCGGCGAAATGCTCACCACTCCAGGATCGCTCATGTACAGCCAGAGCTGAGCGACCCCGCCCGTCGACCCAGACGCCTCGCACGTCGGCCGTCGCGCCTACGGCCGGGACTGCTCGAGAAGGGTCGGCCAGCACAGTTTCCAAGCAGCCTGCTCGAAATAACGAGAACGTGAGAACAGCCGAGCTGGGATATTGGCGGGCAGGTCTCGTGGCGTGCCCAGGCCGGAGCCGGGTTACCGATGTGCGGAAGTCGCTCGCTATGACAGCGGAGGATGGCACGATCAGCATATGAGAATGATGGACCGTTCAGGAGACGTGTCTGCGCGTACGAGGTGGCGCGAGGCGTGGGGGCTGGCGGGGCTCGCTCTAGTCGCTGTGCTCGTCGCCCTCGTGGCGGCACTTAACGACTTCGCCACGGTGACCGGTCGGGAGGCACTGGGACGGGTGATGTTCGGGTACCCGCTCAATTGGCTCGCTCAGAATCAAACGACCCTGGACCCGCCGTTCCCGGCGACGGTCTCACCTGCCTCCCCGTGGGAGAACCCGACCAGCGTAGCGTTTGGCCCGCTTCTCGTTGATGTCCTGGCCGTGTACGGGTTGCTCCTCGTGGGCTGGTTCGTCGGTCGCTCGGCCTTTCGCGACGTGAGAACATCTGCCCCGTAGGCGGCTCCTTAGCCTCTCGACGAACGTCCCATGTGCCGCTGGTCGCCGCGAAGAAACCAAGCGCGAAACGACGCCGAGTAGTTTCGCGGCTGGCAAGGCAGGCCAGATGTCTACCGACTTTGGCTCCGATGAGCGAGTGAGCCCGACGCTGTGAGCAATCCCGTTGCGCGCGTGAGGAGCCTCAGCAACGCTCGACCCATGGAGTTCTTCTGCTACCACCGCGATCGCCCCGGATCGACGCCGCTGCGTAGCCAGATGGTGGAGCGGCATTGGTCGTACATGGATCAGTTTGCCTCGACGATGGTCGCCCGCGGTCCTACCTTCACCAAGGACGGCACTCTGACCGGCAGCGTTCACATCCTCGATCTGCCAGATCCCACCGCTGCCCGCACCTTTGCCTTCGAGGAGCCCGGTTACCAGGTTGGTGCCTACCGCGACGTGCTGCTTCGACGGTGGCACAACTCCCTGGGTCGAACGATGTGGGGCTTCCGTGGTGGCCGGCCTGGCAACAACCGCTATCTCGTCCTCGGCTTCACGTTGGAACCAGCAGGGGACACCGCCGAACTACCGCTCCGCGACGAGCTGATTGCCAGTGGGCCGCTCTTGTCCGACGACGGTTCCTTGGTGCTCGCGGCGGCAGTTCTGCTGGAGGCGCCCGAGGCGGACAGCGCGGGCAAAGTCCTCGCCGCTGATCGATACGCCGGAATCGAGGTGCATCAGTGGCGGTTCGGTGGGCGACCAAAGTAAGACGGGCCGCCGACATGGGCGCCCGATCATGCCGCCGTCCTTAGGCGCTTATGCAGATGAGCGGTCAGGCTCACTCGCGCATGCCTGATGATGTCAGGGGTGCTCACGCCCGAGGTCGCCGTCTTCGGCGATCCAGTCACGGAAGCTCTTGCTCGCACCCGCGCCGCGGATCTTGTCGGCATGTACTTCGTCGGCTCTGTGGCCCTGAGCGGGTATGTCCCGGCGAGAGCGATATCGATATAGCCGCTTTATCGAGCGCCCCACTTACCGATCCGGCGAGGCTATCGGTGGCGTCAGCCATCGTTGAGGTGAGTGCGGCCTGCCCAGCCCGCGGCCTGGAGTTCATTCTCTTCCGCCGCGAAATCGCGGGCTCAGGTCCGGCAGGTGCCGACTTCGAGGTCAATGTCAACGGCGCGGACCCGGAGCATCGGGAGCCACGTCGAGTGCCCGATGTGTTCTCGTAGGTGGGGAACGCCTACCCGGTTGAGGGTCGCTTCCCATCAGGGTCCGTTGCCTCGGAGCCCCGAGACGGCGAAGGCACTCCTGACTCGCGTTTCCGCAGTTCAGGAGGCCTTGCACCTGGGTAGCCCCGACGGGATTCGAACCCGCGCTACCGCCTTGAGAGGGCGGCGTGCTAGGCCACTACACAACGGGGCCAGTGAGCGGACGCGACTGTATCGGATTGAGCCCGTCGTCGCATCGCTGGGGTACTAGGACTCGAACCTAGACTAACTGGACCAGAACCAGTCGGGCTGCCAATTACCCCATACCCCATGGGTATCGGCGCCCCGCTCGGACGCCGACGCCCGACGATACCGGAGGCGAGTGACGGGTTCCAAAGCGCCGCCGTGGCGAACTCGATGCGGTCTTGGCTGCCGTGTAAACGAAAGGCTTGAGTCCGATCTAGCGCGAACTGCTTGCCCGCGCTATGGCTGGCTGGCGGGGCACCGCTGGTAGCGGATCAGTTGGCCGGCCGCCGAGCGCCGCGGCGAGAGGCGCGCGACAGGTAAACAAAGTGTCACCTGGTGGGACTTTCTTTACACGTCGCGTCGTGGTGACTGGAGGCGGTTGGCAAAGCCGGGACCATCGGGGTTTGGCCCAAGAGTTAGGCAACCGTCGAATCGGCGTCTGAGACAAGGGTCTGGATCTCCACGCCCTGCGGCACGTACTTCGTCATCGCGCAGTTCCTGCGGACGAGTTCCGCTCCCGCGCGGACGCCGGTGGCCCCGATGACGGACCGCCATATCTCGTTGGCCCGGAAGTAGCTCCCGTCCAGCCGATAGAAGCACTCGTTGGCCCCGTACACCTGGTATCTCGGCTGTGGCCGATCAGCCCGCAGCTCACCCTCGAGGTTGCGCTCCCCAACGTTGACGCGCAGCTGGAACGTCGTATCGGTGTCGTTGCGAAACTGCAGGTCGACGTAGTTGTAGACGATGCTGCAGCCGGTGCCCCACGGCAGCACGCGATCGTTGTCGGGGAACGGGTCGTAGGAGTGCTCGGAGCGGTCGGTCACTGTCAGGTCGCTGTGCAGCACCATCCAGTGCAACAGGTTGGCCAGCTGGCAGATACCGCCTCCGACGCCCGGCACGACGTCTCCGTTGGACAGCCGCATCCCGTCGAGGTATCCACGGCGTCGGGTGCAGTTGCCCACCACCTTGTTGAACGAGAAGGTCTCTCCCGGCTTGATCAGCAAGCCGTCGACGCGTCCGGCCGCCAGCATCAGGTTGGTGACCTTGTTGTGCTGCAGATACATCTCGGAGTCCCCGAGCTGCCGCAGCAACAGGGACTTGTGCGCTATCACGAGCAGCGGCAGGTCGTCGTACGTCGTGTCGCTCGCCCAGCGGGCATCGGAGCGGACCCAGGCGAGCCGGCGACGTGCTCGGTTGACTGCCACCGCCACCGGGTAGAGCCACGGATGCCGCTGGGAGAGCCGCTGTTTGCGGGCGGCCAGCTGGCGCATGCGAGCCAGGTCAGGGCGCGGTGGCTCGACCTGGCTCTGTGTTCGCTCGCTGGTCAACCCGCGTCACCTCTACCTGCAGACTGGCCCATACCGGTCAGACGCACAAGAGCGCCCGTTCAGTTGCCCGTCAGTTGTACGCCGCTCGGCGCCGTGCGACGGCGAGCAGCCACGGTACGACGATGGCAAGCAGCACCGCGTCGACGATCAGCGGCAGCCAGGAGACCTGTTGCGGGTCGAGGGCGTCGTCGACGGTGCCCAGCAGGCCAGTAGGTACAAGTACGGCGATGTTCTTGACCGTGTGGACGGCGATGCTCGCCTCGAGCCCACCGGTCTTGACGGCCAGGAACGCCAACGCGACGCCCAGCAGCAGCCGGTCGGCGAACAGCTGCGGGTCGAACTGGAGGTGGGCGACCGCGAAGAGCAGACCGCTCAGCCCGCAGCACACGCTCACCGGCAACCGGGTAGAGCCGAGCCCCTGCAGCAGCAGCCCCCGGAACACGTACTCCTCCCCCGCTGCCTGCAGCGGCGTGGTCAGCACGACGACGACCAGGAACGCCCATACCGAGAGGTCGAGCGGCCCCTTGCGGGTCGCGATGGCGCCGGCAGTGCCCACGAGGAGCAGCAGCGACCACACAGCGAGCGCGATTGCGGTGCACGTGAGCAGCCACCGCCAGCGCAGACCCGGCTTGACCGACGACAGCCAGCGGGGGCGGACGCCGTACAACACTCGGGCGAGAACGGCGGCGAGACCGATGAGCGCGGCCAAGCCAAGGTTGAGGCCGAGCATCTCACCGGCGTTGACGCCGTTGGAGATGTCGAAGTCGAAGTCGCGGAAACCGAGCAGGTGGGCGCCGGCGAACACTCCCGCGAAGGCAAGCAGCGGCAGGACGAGCAGGCCGGCGACGCTGCCGACGACCGCGACGGCCAGTCGCCACAGTGCGCCACCCGTGGGGGCGAGGGCCCGCAGGTACGGCGTCCCTGGGAGCGGTGTGCGCGGCGCCGTTGTCACTGCGCTGCCATCACTGGTGCTGCCGTCACTGCACTGTTGTCTGCGCTGTCACTGGGCGGCGGCGCCCAGTCGTTTCAGGGACCGCTGGCGCCCGAGCAGCTCCAGTGACTCGAACAGCGGCGGGGAGATGCGGCGCGCGGTGACCGCAACGCGGACCGGCCCGAAGGCGTTGCGCGGCTTCAGTCCCATGCCGTCGACCAGCGCCGCGCGCAACGCCGCCTCGATCGAGGCGGTGTCCCATCCCTCGAGCTGGCTCAGTGCGTCGTACGACGCTTGGACGACGGTTTTGCCGTCGTCGGTCAGCATCTTGGACGCGTCGTCTGGGTCGAGCGCGAACTTCTCCTCGGGCACGAAGAGGAAGCCGAGCATGTCGACAGCCTCGCCCAAGGTGGTGCTGCGTTCCTGCACCAGCGGAGCCGCCGCGATAAGCATCGCTTCATCTTCCGCATCGACCGGGTCGGCCAAGAGTCCCGCCCGCTGCAGGTAGGGCACCAGCCGGGCGGCGAGATCGGCCGCGGGAAGCGCTCGCAGGTGTGCGGCGTTGATCGCCTCGCACTTCTTCAGGTCGAATCGTGCGGGGTTGGGGTTGACGCGCCGGATGTCGAAGGCGGCGACCATCTCCTGCATCGTGAAGACGTCGCGGTCCTCGGCGATGCCCCAGCCGAGCAAGGCCAGGTAGTTGAGCAGGCCCTCAGGCAGGAAGCCGCGCTCGATGTACTCAGCCAGGCCGGAGCCTTTGTCGCGCTTGGAGAGCTTCCTGGTGCCCTCCCCCACGACGACTGGCAGATGCCCAAAGCGGGGCGGGCCTGAACCGATGCCCAGCCGCGACAGCGCGGCGTACAGCGCGATCTGACGAGGCGTCGACGACAGCAGGTCCTCACCCCGCAGCACGTGGGTGATCTGCATGAGCGCGTCGTCGACGGGGTTGACCAGCGTGTAGAGCGGATGACCGGTGGCGCGCACCAGCACGTAGTCGGGCACGTGCTCGGCCTGGAACGTGATGTCGCCTCGGACCAGGTCGCGGAACGTGATCGTCTCGTCGGGCATCCGGAACCGCAGCACCGGCTTGCGGCCCTCGGCCTGGTACGCCGCCGCCTGCTCGTCGGTCAGCGAACGGCAGTGGCCGTCGTACCCCGATGTGCGACCCTCGGCGCGTGCTGCGTCACGCCGCTCGTCGAGCTCAGTCTGTGAGCAGTAGCAGTCGTATGCCGCACCGGCGTCATGCAGCCGGGCGGCGATGCCGGCGTAGATGTCGAGCCGCTGCGACTGCACGTACGGCGCGAAGGGTCCGCCCACCTCGGGCCCCTCGTCCCAGTCGATCCCCAGCCAGTGCAGCGAATCCAGCACAGACGCCACACCGGTCTCGGTGTTGCGCGCCTCGTCGGTGTCCTCGATGCGCAACACCAGCGTGCCGCCGAAGTGGCGGGCGAAGGCCCAGTTGAAGAGCCCGCTGCGCACGCTGCCCACGTGCAGGGAACCGGTCGGGGACGGGGGGAAACGCAACCGCACCTGATCTGGTGCGAGATCACCGAGCACGTCCGTGGCAGCCTCAGTCACGGGCGACCACCCGGTTGGTCAAGGTGCCGATGCCGTCGACTGTGACCGACACGTCGTCGCCGGGCTGCATCGGGCCGACACCCTCCGGCGTACCGGTCAGCACCACGTCACCGGGAAGCAGGGTCATGAACGACGTCACGTGGGCCAGGATCGCCGCAACGTCGTGCAGCATCAAGCTCGTGCTTGCCGACTGCTTACGCTCACCGTTCAGGTCGGTCGTCACGGTCAGGTCGGAGGGGTCTAGGTCGGTCTCGATCCACGGGCCGAGCGGGCAGAACGAGTCAAAGCCCTTCGCGCGCGCCCACTGGCCGTCGGTCCGCTGCAGATCTCGGGCGGTGACGTCGTTGCCGACGGTGTAGCCGTAGATGACCTCGTCGGCGCGCTCCAATGGGAGGTCGCGGCAGATGCGGCCGATGACCACGGCGAGCTCCCCCTCAAAATGCACGTCAGAGCTCTGCGCCGGGTAGACGATCGGGTCGAACGGTCCGATCACCGAGGTGTTGGGCTTGAGGAACACCAGCGGCTCGGCGGGCGGCTCGTTCCCCAGCTCGGCGGCGTGGGCGGCATAGTTGCGCCCGATGCCCACCACCTTGCTGCGGGGGATGACGGGGGCGAGCAGGCGTACGTCGTCCAGCGGGAACTGCTCACCGGTCAGCTCGACGCCGCTGTAGAGCGGGTCACCGACGACCGAGGCGACGATCTGGTCGCCGTCGCTGCCGCCGACAACGCCGTACGTCGGCTCGTCGCCGACCGTGAACCGCGCAATTCTCACAGCCGCCCACCCTACCGGCGGGGCGCGCCGCTCTACGCTGTGACCGTGATGGACGCCGGCACCTGGCACGCCAGGAAGAGCCGCCACGAGGAGCGGGTGGACGCCTGGATCGGACCTCACCTGGACCGTCGCGGCCGCGGACTGTCGCATCCGGTCGAGGACTTCCTGTTCACCTACTACTCCTACCGCCCGGCGGCACTGCGCCGCTGGCATCCGGGTCTGGGGGTGACGCTGTCCGGGGCAGGAGTCGAGGCGTTCCGGGCGGTCAAGGGGTACGTCGTCGAAGGTAGCCGCGCTTGGGTAGACCCGCGACAGGTGGCTGGGCGCCGCTCCGAGGTGGCGGGGATCAGGGACCTGCTGCGCGCCACGCAGAGCCGACCGCTGGCGCTGCGGTGCTTCGGCATGCACGAGTGGGCGATGGTGCACCAGCAGCCGGCTGACGAGGTGCGGCACAGCGCCTTTCCGCTGCGCCTCGGCGTCGAGGGCACCGCTGAGGTGGTGAGCTCCCACCGGATCAGCTGCACCCATTACGACGCGTTCCGCTTCTTCACCGCGGCAGCGCGCCCGCTCAACGCCGTACAACCACGTCGGGAGACCCGAGTGCGCAACGAGCAGCCGGGCTGTCTGCACGTGTCGATGGACTGCTACAAGTGGGCGTACAAGCTTGCCCCGTTCACCTCCGCTGAGCTGGTCGCCGACTGCTTTGAGCTGGCTCGGGAGGTCCGGGTCACCGACATGCGTGCGGCGCCGTACGACCTGACCGAGCTCGGCGTCGAGCCGCTGCTGATCGAGACAGCGGCCGGCAAGGCTGAGTACGTCGCCCTGCAGCGCGAGTTCGCCGCTCGAGCCGGCGGGTTGCGTAACGGCCTGCTCAGCGTTTGCGACGACGCCTTGGCCTAGCGGAGGCGGCGCATCCAGCCGTGGGTGTCCGGCGTCCGTCCGTACTGGATGTCGATGAGGTGTTGGCGCAGCGTTGTCGTCACCGGGCCGGCTTCAGCCCCAGCCGACACCGAGCCGCCTCGCCACTTCAAGGTGTCGATGGGGGTGACAAGTGCGGCGGTGCCGCAGGCGAAGACCTCGGCGACATCACCGTTGACGAGCCCGTCGCGCCACTCATCGATGGTGACCCGCCGCTCCTCAACCCGATGGCCAAGCTCACGTGCCAGGTCGATAACGGAGGCCCGGGTCACGCCTTCGAGGATCGACCCCGTGAGCTCTGGTGTGACGAGGGTGCCATCGGCGTACACGAGAAACAGGTTCATGCCGCCAAGCTCCTCGACGACCGCCCTCTCGACCGCGTCGAGGAACACCACCTGGTCGCAACCAGCAGCGATGGCTTCCTGCTGCGGTAGCAGGCTGGCTGCGTAGTTGCCGCCGCACTTGGCGGCGCCGGTGCCACCTGGCGCAGCCCGACTGTGCTCCTCGCTGAGCCAGATCGTCACCGGCTTGAATCCGCCGCGGAAGTAGGGTCCGGCCGGGGATGCGATCACTGCGAACGTGACGTGCATTGCCGGACGTACGCCGAGAAACACCTCCGAGGCGAACATGAACGGCCGCAGGTAGAGCGACCGCTCCTCCCCCGACGGAACCCAGTCCGCGTCGGTCGACACCAGCGCCTCGATCGCGGCGATGAAGTCAGTCTCCGGCAGCAGCGGCAGCGCCATCCGCTCGGCCGAGCGCTGGAACCGCGCCGCGTTTACCTCCGGACGGAACGCCCAAATCGACCCGTCGGCATGTCGATAGGCCTTCAGCCCCTCGAAGATCTGTTGGGCGTAATGCAGAACCGAACACGCCGGATCGACGGTGAACGGACCGTACGGCCGGACGGCTGAGTCGTGCCAACCCTGGTCCGGTGTCCACGTCGAGGTGAACATGTGGTCGCTGAAGTGCACTCCGAACCCGGGGTCCTGCAGAATCTGCGCTCGGCGGGCCGGATCGGTCCCCCTGGCTGGCTCCAGGGAGATCTGAGGTGACATCGTCATGGCGTCACGCTAGCCGACGCCCACCCTGGCGTCGGCAGCCTCCGACTTGTCAGTCCCTACTGCCGCCATGGGTTCACTACCTTCTGACAACTCTCGGGGGTGGGCGACCGTCAGATGTCGACGGCGCGAGCCAGTTGTGCCTGCATCACGGTGGTGATCTCCTCGAGCACCGAGCCCGGGATAGCGCTGTCGACAGTCAGCGCGACCAAGGCACTCCCGCCCTGGTGGTCGCGGGCGACCTGCATGCCGCCGATGTTGATCTGCGCGTCACCGAGGATGCGGCCGATCGCGCCGACCATGCCGGGGCGGTCCTCATAGGTGAAGAACGCGAGGTGGTCCGCCGGTTCCAGGTCGACGTCGTACCCGTTGATCTCCACCAGCCGCTCACGCTGGTGGATGCCGATCAAGGTTCCCCCCACCGATACCTGGCTGCCGTCGGCGAGCGTGCCCCGCAGCGTGACGAGGTTGCGGTGGTCGGGGCTCTCGCGGTCAGTGATGAGGCGTACGGCGAGGCCGCGCTCCGCCGCGAGCAGGGGCGCGTTCACGTAGGACACGGTCTCCTCGACTACGTCGAGGAATACGCCCTTGAGCGCGGCCAACTCGAGCACCGTGACGTCGTACTCGGCGATCTCGCCACGCACCTCGACGTCGAGCTGCTGGGCAACGCCACCGGCAAGGCCGGTGAAGATGCGTCCGAGCTTCTCGGTCAACGGGATTCCGGGGCGCACGTCCTCGGCGATGGCACCGCCTTGGACGTTGACGGCGTCAGGAACGAGCTCACCGCTCAGCGCCAGCCGCACCGAGAGGGCCACCGCGACGCCCGCCTTCTCCTGCGCTTCGTCGGTCGCCGCACCGAGGTGAGGGGTGACGACAACGTTGTCGAACTCAAACAGGGGCGAGTCAGTGCACGGCTCGGTGGTGAACACGTCGAGCCCGGCACCGCCGATGCGCCCTCCTTCAGCGCAACGTACAGCGCGTGCTCGTCGACGATGCCGCCACGGGCGGCGTTGACGAGGATCGCCGTCGGCTTGCACCGAGCGAGGTGTTCCTCGCCGATCAGCCCAACCGTCTCGGCTGTCTTGGGCAGGTGCACAGAGATGAAGTCGGCGTCGGCAACAAGCTCGCCGAGCGGTACCAGCCGTACGCCGAGCTGCGCGGCCCGGCCGGCCTGCACGTACGGGTCGTAGGCGATCACCCGCATCCCGAAGGCGCTGAGCCGCTGCGCCACCAGCACACCGATCTTGCCGAGTCCGACGATGCCCACCGTCTTTTCGTAGAGCTCCACACCGGTGTACTTGCTGCGCTTCCACTCACCGCTCTTCAGCGCCGCGTTCGCCGGGGCGATGTTGCGGGCGGCGGCAATGAGCAGCCCGACGGCGAGCTCGGCGGCGCTGACGATGTTCGAGGTCGGCGCGTTGACGACCATGACCCCGGCCTGGCTCGCCTGCTTGACGTCGACGTTGTCCAGGCCCACACCGGCCCGGGCGATGACCTTCAACCGGTTGGCGGCGGCAAGCGCCTCCGCGTCGATCTTGGTGGCACTGCGCACCAGAACTGCGTCGGCGTCGCGGAGCGCATTCAACAGGTTGGCGCGATCGGCGCCGTTGCAGTGCCTGATGTCGAAGTCGGTGCCGAGAGCCTCGACGGTCGCGGGGCTCAGCTCCTCGGCGATCAGGACAACAGGCTTGGTCACAGATGCTGTCCTTCGGTCCGATCGCGTCAGAGTTTGGGTGACCAGCTGGCCGTCCGCGGGCGCATCACCACGCCGATGCACTGACTGAGTCTAGCCATCGGCTGTTGGCGGTCCCGTGGGCTGCGTCGTCAAGCGTCGCGGCGCCATTGCCCTTCCGCCGAGCCAGCTCCCGGCGGGCGCATGAGCACGTGCGTGTCGATGAGCTCCTGCAGACCGTCGGGGTAGAGCGGCACGTCCACTCCGGCCCCGTCCAGAGGTCGCCACTCGACCCAGTTCGCTTCTCCGTTGTCGACGAACTCTCGCCCGCCCTCCGGTACGGCGTCCGCCTCGGCCAGGCGTCCGGAGTAGACGAAGGCAACCTCGTGGCCGGGCTCCCCGGCGTACACGAAGATGTTCTCCAGCACACCCAGCAACCGCTGTTCGACGAGCGTGGCGCCCAGCTCCTCGGCGATCTCCCGAGTCACCGCCGCCGCAGACCGTTCGCCCAGCTCGATGCCTCCGCCGAGTGGGCGATGGAATGCCGTTGGTGTCTTCGACGGGTCGTCGCCGCGCCAGACGGCGTGGTGAGTGCGGCCGCGTCAACGGCCACGGCGTAGGCCTTGACCCTGATGAAACTGCGGTCCACTGGCGGCACGCCGTCACGGTAGCGGCTGACGGTGCGCCGGTGAGGCTCGGCGTCTACCGTTCAGTGGTCGTTGGCCCTGAGCCAACCCATCAGCGGCCGCAACTCGCGCCCGGTTTCCTCGATCGGATGCGACTTGCTTCGCCGCCGGAACTGATCGATCTTCGGCGCGCCCGCGCGCTGGTCGGCAGCGAAGTCGGCAGACCACGAGCCGGCTTCAATTGCCCGCAGGACACGCCTCATCCGCTGCTTCACAGCGTCGCCGATCAGATAGGCACCTGATGAGTACGCGCCGTACTCACCCGTTCCCGACCCGGCGCTGCACTGCGCGGCAAGCCCTGCTTCGTACATCAGGTCGACCGTCTGCTTCAGTTTGTGCAGGCACTCGAGGTAGGCGATCTCTGGCTGGTACCCAGCGGCAACAAGGGTCTCGAAACTCGACCGGACCAACTCCGGCACGCCACCGCACAGCACCGCCTGCTCCCCGAACAGCTCCGCCTCGACGGCTTCGGCGAACGTTGTCCTGATCGCGCCGGCTCTGGTGCCGCCGATCGCCTTGGCGTAGGAGAGCGCCAGATCCCATGCCTTTCCCGACGCGTCTTGCTCGACCGCCACGAGCACCGAAACGCCGCGGCCCTCCTCGAACTCCCGCCGCACCACGGGACCTTGCTCGACCGGGGCGACCAAGAGGACGTCGACGCCTCCCCTGGGTTTGACGTACCCGTACCGCACCGCGAAGCCGCGCCCAAAAAGGACCGAGTCACCGTCGACTAGGTTCGGTTCGATGGCATCGGCGTAGAGGTTCGACAGCTCCTGGTCGGGTCTTAGTACCACCACCAGATCGGCTTCCTCGCAAGCCTCGTACGCCGTCACTACCCGCAGACCCTCCGCCTCGGCATCCGCCCAGCTCGGTGCGGTCTGCGGGAGGCCAACCCGTACGTCGACGCCGGAGTCGCGCAGCGAGAGCGCCTGCGCCTCAGCCTGGTCGCCGTACCCGAGGACGGCGACATTGCGGCCCTGCACGACGCTGAGGTCCGCGTCGTCGTCGTAGAACAGCTCAGCCATCGCACCTCCTCTGCACTGCCCGGTTTGTGGAGGATTTCCGGCACCAGGTGCCGGGGATACTCCACAAACCCCGCGGCTGGCTCAACAGCGCAACCTCCACGATCTCGTAAGCCGCAAGTTCTCCCAACCCGCGACGTCAGTTGAGCTTCTCGAGGATCAGTTCGCGCACCCGGGCGGCGTCGGCCTGACCGTGCATCTCCTTCATCACCGCGCCGATCAACGCACCGGCTGCCGCCACCTTGCCGGCGCGGATCTTTTCGGCGACGTCGGGATTGCCTTCGATGGCACGCTCGACTGCGGCCGACAGCTGCCCTTCGTCGGAGACCACCTCAAGGCCGCGGGCGATCACCACCTGCTCCGGGGATCCTTCACCTGCCAGTACGCCGTCGAGCACCTGCCGGGCGAGCTTGTCGTTGACCCGTCCCGCGTCAACAAGGGACTGGACCGCCGCGACCTGCTCCGGAGTGATCGCAAGCTCGTCAAGCGCCACACCTGCATCGTTGGCCCGGCGGGCCAACTCCGACAGCCACCATTTCTTCGCCGCCGCCGGACTAGCTCCAGCGGCGACGGTCTGCTCGACCAGCAGCAGCGCCCCGGCGCCGACAACGTCTCGCATTTCGAGGTCGGAGAACCCCCAGTCCGCCTGCAGGCGAGCACGCCGTACCGCTGGCGGCTCAGGGAGGCTCGCCCGCAGCCGCTCGACCTCGGTCACCGAGGGAGCGATCGGCACCAGATCAGGCTCGGGGAAGTACCGGTAGTCCTCCGCTTGCTCCTTGCTACGGCCTGAGGTCGTGACGCCGGTGTCCTCGTGCCAGTGCCGGGTCTCCTGGACGACTCGTCGGCCACTCGCCAACCGGGCAGCCTGCCGACTGACCTCGTAGCGCACCGCCCGCTCCACCGAGCGCAACGAGTTCACGTTCTTGGTCTCACTCCGGGTGCCGTACGGCGCACCGGGGTCCGGCCGCAACGACAGGTTGACGTCGCAGCGCAACGAGCCCTGCTCCATCCGGACGTCGGACACCCCCAGCCCGAGGAGGAGCTCGCGCAGCCACCCGACGTACGCCCGGGCGACGGCTGGGGCCAGTCGACCGGTGCCCTCGATGGGCTTGGTGACGATCTCGATCAGCGGGATGCCGGCGCGGTTGTAGTCGACCAGCGAGTGGTCCGCGCCATGGATGCGGCCGGTGGCGCCGCCAACGTGCAGCGACTTACCCGTGTCCTCTTCCATGTGGGCGCGCTCGATCCCGATCCGGAACGGCTGACCGTCGACGTCGATGTCGACCCCGCCGTTGACCGCGATCGGTTCGTCGTACTGCGACGTCTGGAAGTTCTTGGGCATGTCGGGGTAGAAGTAGTTCTTGCGCGCGAAGCGGCACTCCGCGGCGATGTCGCAGTTCAGCGCCAAGCCGATCCGGATCGCCGACTCCACGGCGGCCGCGTTGAGAACCGGCAGTGCGCCGGGCAACCCCAGGCACACGGGGCAGGTCTGGGTGTTGGGCTCCCGACCGAAGACCGTGCTGCAGCCGCAGAACATCTTGGAGGCGGTGTTGAGCTCGACGTGCACCTCAAGCCCCAGCACCGGGTCGAACTGCGAAAGCGCCTCGTCGAAGGGCATCAGCTCGGCCGAGTTGGTGGACCTAGTCGAGACAGCCGTCATGCCGCTGCCTCCAGTTCGGGCGCGCTGTCGAGCAGTGGGCCGCCCCAGCGCTCGTGCAGCATGGCCTCCAGCGCGGCCCCGACCCGATAGAGCCGGGCGTCCTCCAGGGCCGGCGCCAAAATCTGTACGCCGGTGGGCAGGCCGTCCTCGTCGGCCAGCCCACTCGGCAGTGAGAGCCCCGGCACCCCCGCCAGGTTGGCCGGAATCGTCGCGATGTCGTTGAGGTACATCGCCAACGGGTCGTCGAGCTTCTCGCCGATCTTGAAAGCCGTGGTGGGGGCAGTTGGCGAAATCAAGACGTCAACCTGCTCGAACGCCGTGGCGAAGTCCCGCGAGATGAGCGTACGAACCTTTTGCGCTTGGCCGTAGTAGGCGTCGTAGTAGCCGCTGGACAGCGCGAACGTGCCGAGGATGATCCGGCGCTTCACCTCGTCGCCGAATCCCGCCTCTCGGGTCGCTGCCATGACCTGCTCGGCGCTGGGGGCAGCTACGTCGTCGGGCAGCACCCGCAGGCCGTACCGCATCGCGTCGAACTTCGCCAGGTTGCTGCTCGCCTCACTGGGCAGGATCAGGTAGTAGGCCGCCAAGGCGTACTCGAAGTGCGGGCAGGACACCTCGACCACGTCGGCGCCGGCGTCGACGAGGAGGCGAACCGCCTCGCCGAAACGGTCCCGAACCCCGCGCTGGTAGCCCTCGCCGCCGAGTTCCTTGACGACGCCAACCCGCAGACCGTCGATATCGCCGACCTGCGCCGCGGCCGCCATCGACGGCCACTGCACGTCGATGCTTGTCGAGTCCATCAGGTCATGGCCGGCGATAACGTCGTGCAGCAGCGCCGCGTCGAGCACCGTACGGGCGACCGGGCCTGCCTGGTCGAGGCTACTGGCGAGAGCGACGAGGCCATAGCGGGAGACACCGCCGTACGTCGGTTTCACCCCGACGGTGCCGGTGACCGCCCCCGGCTGGCGGATCGAGCCGCCGGTGTCGGTGCCGATCGCCAACGGGGCCTCAAACGCCGTGACGGCCGCCGACGAACCGCCACCTGAACCGCCAGGGATGCGGTCGAGGTCCCACGGGTTTCGGGTAGGACCGTAGGCGGAGTGCTCGGTGGAGCTGCCCATCGCGAACTCGTCCATGTTCGTCTTGCCCAGGAGCGGCATACCGGCGGCCCGCAGCGACGTGACGATCGTTGCGTCGTACGGCGGGACCCACCCGTGCAGGATCTTTGACCCGCAGGTGGTGGGCATCCCACGCGTGACGAGGATGTCCTTGACGGCGATCGGCACACCCAGCAGCGCACCTTCCTCGCCCGCCGCCCGCCGCTCGTCGGCCGCTGCCGCCTGTTCCAGGGCGCCGTCGACGTCGACGTGGAGGAACGCGTGCACTGCTGGGTCGATGGCCTGGATCCGGTCGAGATGGGCGCGCGTGACCTCAACCGAGCTGACGTTGCCACCGCGGAGGGCTGCGGCGAGCGCTACGGCCGACATGCGGGTCAGGTCGCTCACGCCTCTTCTCCGAGGATGCGCGGGACGCTGAACCTGGACTGCTCCACCTCGGGTGCGCCCGCCAGCACCCCTCCGGCGCGAGGCTGGGCCGCACCACGTCGGGCCGGAAGACGTTGCGCAGCGGCAGTGGGTGGGAGGTGTCCGGCACGTCGTCTGCCGCGACCGAGCTGACGACGGCCACCGACTCGACGATCACCGCCAGCTGCGGCGCCAGGAGGTCGAGCTCTGCGTCGCTGAGGTCGATGCGAGCCAGCTGCGCCAGTCGCGCGACCTCGTCGCGGGTCATTGCGTCAGCAGCGCCTGATGATGCAGCTGGCTCGGCCATGGCCGCAATCTTAGGTCGCGGCCATGTTGGCACGCTAAGTGCCGCAGCATGGCACCTAGCGCCTGAGTATTACGTCAGCCGCCGTGACACCACGCGGGGCTATCGTCGTTATCGGTTGCCAAGTCAAGACGGAGACGGTGCAGGGTGTACGACAATCAGCTGTTCGAGTACTACCCGGCGAGCAGTTACGACATCAAGGCCGCTGCCGAGGAGACGCGCGGCCGCCTTGACGCGGTCAGAACCGTCTTGGCCGAGCTTGAGGCCGACCACCGGCAGGCAGTCGCGGCTGTCGAGGGAACCCTGGAGGACTCGGTGCACGACGCCCCAACAGATGCCGTCACGCGATCCAGTGGGGTCATACGCACGGCTGAGTACGCCGCCGCCTGCCTGGAACTGTTCAGTGTTGCTATCGAGCAATACAACTTCGACCACACGGAACCGAAGTCGATCAGCAAGCTCAACCTTGAGTACTCAACTGCCGTCAGCAATGGATTCGGTCTTGCCCCATTGCCTGACGATGCGACGAAGGAGCAGGTCGAGGAGTACTCCGACGACGAGCTGCCGCCAGCAACGCGAAGATCCACGAGCTGACGCAGGAGAAGTCCCGCCTCGACGGCTGGCTCGACGACGAGGCCCAAGAGATCGCCGCAATGCTTGCTCGCGGCCCGAGTGAGAACGACCTGCAAACTCTGTGGGGCGCCGGTGTGCTGCCGCCTTACGCCCCGATTCTGTACCCGGGAGCCAGCTTCAGCGCCGGCGACCTGCCTGCTGAGGCGCAGCAGGAGCTGAAGGAGTACCTCATCGACCATCCAGACGTGTTGGTCGACCCACCACCCGAACTTGCGGCGCTTATTGCTGCGCTTCCCACCAACGTGCGCACCGATATCTACGTCGAGCAGCGGATGGAGCAGCTGCGTCGAGAGGGGTTGCTCACCGGCCCCAACCCCGGAGGCAGCTACGAGGAGTGGATCCGCAACACGGTCGAGAAGGGGGTGTCCGCCGACACCGTCATCGCTATCGCCCGCGATCATGAAATCGGGCCCGACGACTTCGAGGTGCTCACCGGTCTCCAGGAGATCACCGACCCCGACGGCAAGTCCTTCTTCATGCTCAACACCGACATGAGCGGCGACGCCGCACGCGCCGCGGTGCTCATGACCTACATCCTCAACGCGGGCACCGACTACGAGAACGGCGACTTCGAGTCGACGCCGTACAGCTCCGCGGAGGTCCAGCGGATCATCGACCGCCAAGAAGCGAACGGCTGGTCGTACGGCGACGACGTGGGCTTCGTGCACGGCAACGGCGGCCGTCTCGTCACGACGCCCAACGGCATGCTGATGGGGGCCGGAGGCAACGAGCTCCAGGACCTCTACGGGCAGCAGGGCGGCACAGCCTGGGGTGACATCTTCATGATCGGCAAGGACGACATCCCCGACCCAGCGGCTTATCTGGAGAACAACCTGATCAGGTCCGGCACCTCCGACGTACACCCCGACCTCGACCTGGACCGCCTGCTCCACCACGAGGAACGGCACTCACAGCAGTGGGCCCGCGAGGGGTACGCCTGGTTCATCCTGCAGTACCTCTGGGACGCCCATAAGTTCGAGGAGGACGCCGGGCTGGCAGACGGCGGATACTGATGGCAGCCACGAGGAGACCTTCATGAGGCCCCGCACGGTGAGTTGTCGCGATGCCGGCCGCACGCTCTTCTCCGTCGCAGTCGCTGCATGCGCGCTGGCACTCGCCGCGGCTTGCGACCCCGTGAGCGCGCCGCTCGTGAGCCATACGGCGGCGTTCCAGCCGGTCGATGACGGTGGGCTGGTGGTTTGGCCGGGTCAGGACTGTCCGGGCGTGCAGAAGATCCGTGTGGAGATCGAGGAAGCCGAGGATCAGCCACGAGACATCTGGGTGCTGCGATCTGAGCGGAAGTCAGGAGCCATGTTCACTGGGCTGACGCTCGGTGAGATCCCCGACCGTTTCGAGGTGTCGCGCGAGTGGTCGGACGGCCTGAGTTGGAGCGACGCGAAGACGGTTGTGATTGGCGTGTTCACCGACGGCGGACAGAGCTTCTCCTACGCCAGCGTCGACATCATGCTGGACGACGCCGATGAGCACGCCGAGGACGAGTACTACGTCGAGAACGAGGGGTGGTTCACCCAGGACGAGTTCCGCGCCCTGGTCGCCGACGACGAAGGCATCGCTCCCTTGTGCGGACCTGGCACACCAGCCAGCTGACGCACGACTCAACCCGTGACGAGCTGGTGGTAGACGATCCAGCCGAGGGTGAACGCCAGCGCCAGCAAGGCGACGACGAGGGCGGCCGTGAGCACGAACGTGTCATGGGCGCCGCCGTCGCGCGGAACGCCGAGCGGGTCTACGCCGTCGGGCAGGTCAGGCTGGACAGGCTCCGCCGGCTCGTATGGATCGGGCGTCGTCACACCGGCTCACCTACCTGAGCGATCTCGCGGGCCGCATCTGGCCCCTCACCGAGCAGTACGGCGAAGCCGTCCTCGTCGAGGACCGGCACCTTCAACGACACCGCCTTGTCGGCTTTGGACCCCGGCGCCTCACCGACCACGACGAACGCGGTGCTCTTCGACACCGACGAGCTGGCCTTGCCGCCACGGACCACGATGGCCTCCTTGGCCTGGTCTCGCGACCAGCCCTCCAGTGACCCGGTCACCACGATCGACAGCCCCTCCAGGGTCCGCGGCATCGACTCGTCGCGCTCGTCCGCCATGCGTACGCCGGCCGCTCGCCACTTGCGCACCACCTCCCGGTGCCAGTCGACCGCGAACCATTCGGCCACCGACTCAGCGATGGTGAGCCCCACCCCGTCGGTCGACGCGATCTCGTCGATCGACGCGGCCGCCAGCGCCTCCAACGAACCGAACTTGGCGGCCAACGCCCGAGCTGCCGTCGGGCCGACGTGGCGGATCGACAGGGCCACCAGCACCCGCCACAGCGGCTGCTCCTTGGCCGCGCCGAGGTTGGCCAGCAGTCGGGCGCCGTTCGCCGACAGGGCGCCGTCGGCCCTGGTGAACAGTGGCACCGTCAACAGCCGCTGCTCGTCGAGCGAGAACAGGTCGCCCTCGTCGCTGATGACGCCGGCCTCGAGCAGCGCCACCGCGGCCTCGAAGCCGAGCACCTCGATGTCGAAGGCCCCACGCCCGGCAACGTGGAACACCCGCTCGCGCAGCTGGGCGGGACACGACCGCGTGTTGGGGCACCTGATGTCGGCGTCACCCTCCTTCGCCGCTGCCAGCGCAGTGCCACACGACGGACAAGACGTCGGCATCACGAACTCGCGTTCGTCACCGGTGCGCAGCTCGGCCACCGGGCCGACCACCTCGGGGATCACGTCACCGGCTTTGCGCACCACGACCGTGTCACCGATCAGCACGCCCTTGCGGCGTACCTCCGACTCGTTGTGCAGCGTCGCCAACTCGACCGTCGAGCCTGACACCCGCACCGGCTGCATGCGCGCGAACGGGGTGACCCGTCCGGTGCGACCGACATTGACGTCGATGTCGAGCAGCTTTGTCGTGACCTCTTCGGGGGGGTACTTGAACGCGATCGCCCAGCGCGGCGCCCGAGAGGTCGAGCCCAGCCGACGCTGGAGACCGACTTGGTCGACCTTGACGACGACGCCGTCGATCTCGTGTTCGACGTCGTGGCGGTGCTCGGCGTAGTAGTCGATGAACTGTTGTACGTCGTCGAGCGAGGCCACTACCTTGGCGCGGTCACTGGTCGGGAGCCCCCAGGTTCGCAGCGCGGCGTAGGACTCGGATTGACGCGGCGGCTCAAACCCCCGGCGTGCGCCGAGCCCATGACACACCAGCCGCAGCGGTCGGGTTGCGGTCACTCGAGGGTCCTTTTGCCGCAACGATCCGGCGGCGGCGTTGCGGGGGTTGGAGAAGGGTGCCTTGCCGGCCTCGACCAGCGACGCATTGAGGTTCTCGAACGCCTTGACCGGGAAGAAAACCTCACCGCGCACCTCGACGAAGTCGGGAACCGGGCAGTCGGTGCTGCCGGCCAGCCGGTGCGGAACGCCGTCAATCGTCCGCACGTTCGGCGTGACGTCCTCGCCGGACCGCCCGTCACCCCGGGTGGCCGCCCGCACCAACCGGCCACGCTCATAGGTCAGGCTCACCGCCAACCCGTCGACCTTCAGCTCGCACAAGAACTCCACCCCGGCGCCGACGTCGCGCTCGACCCGTGCCGCCCAGCTGGCCAAGTCGTCTCGGGAGAACACATTGTCGAGGCTCATCATCCGCTCGGCGTGCTCGACGGGGGTGAACATCGTGGACACCGCGCCGCCGACCTGCTGAGTGGGCGAGTCGGGTGTGCGGAGCTCCGGGTACTGCGCCTCGAGGCCCTCCAGCTCACCCATGAGGGCGTCGAACTCGCCGTCACTGATCGTGGGTGCGTCGTGGATGTAGTAGCGCCAGCGATGGCCCTCGATGGTGTCGGAGAGCTCGGCGTGGCGCTCACGCGCGGCGTCTGGTGGAGCGGGGACTCGTGATGCGGCGGCTGATGCAGCGGCGGCGGGTACGGCGGTCTGCTCCGCGGCCGTCTCGGTCATGCGCTCATCCTGCCCTGCTCGAGCCGACAAGTTCCGGGCCACCTGCGCGCAGAGTCCGAGCGCCCGACGTGCCCAGTGCGGCGTCGCTGCTGCCAGGCCACAGGCCGGTGTCACGATGGTCGGGGGAAGCGTCTCGACACTGGAGTGACCAACCCGCGACCAGCACTGCAGCACCGCCCGCATGAGCTCCGCCTCGGTCGGCGCGGTATGTGGTTCGGTCGTTGGGAGGATGCCCAGCCAGACCCCGCGATCGTCATCCACCCAAGGCCCGAGGTCGTCGTACGCCACTTGGTCAAGCTGTGACACGTCGAATGAGACGGCACCGGCCGATGTCTGCGCCAGCACGGCAACCGGCAGGTGTGAGCCGCAGCAGTGCACCACCGTGCTGGCTCCCACCGACGCAACGGCCTCGAGAACCCAGTCGAGCGCGCGAACGGCCTCGGCTGGCTCAACGGCGCGGTGCCGGTGGAACCCGCTCGCCGTCGCGATACCGCCCCCTAGCACCGCCGGAAGCGATGGCTCATCGACCTGTACGACGATCTGCGCGCCAGGTATGCGGCGCTGTACGGCGACGACATGGTCACGCGCGCCCTCTGCCAGTGCCTGGGCGAGGTCGCGTCGCGCGCCAGGATCGGCAACGACCTTGTCGCCGCGGGGCCGCTCGACGGCCGCAGCCAACGTCCATGGCCCGGTCACCTGCACTTTGAACTGACCGACGTGACCTTGGGCCAGCTCCTCGGTGACGTCGAGGTCGTGGCCGAGCAGCGACTTCGCCCGCCGGTGGTCCAGCCCCGGTGAGTCCGTGAGCCGCCAGCCGGCGGGCTGCAGGTCGGCGCCAAGTTCGCTCACAACGGCCAGAGTGCGTCCGATCATCGACGCGGTCGGCCCCCGCGACGGCAGCTCGACTAGGTGCGCAAGGTCCCCCACCTCTCCGCGCACGATCCGGGTGCTCTCGGCGTAGTCCTCCCCCGGCATCGACCCGATGCCCGTCGCCGCGTTGGTCACGGCACGACCCTAACGCCGCGTGGTGGTCGAGGCTGTTGGTCAGGAGTGGTCGGTGTCGAGGTAGAGGCAGAACGGATGACCGGCGGGATCGAGCATCACCCGCACCGTCTCCTGCGGCTGGTACGACGCGACCTCGGCGCCGACGCTGACGGCGTACTTCACCGCTTCCTCCAGGTCGTCTACTTCGATGTCGAGGTGCATCATCATCTGCGGCTTGCCCTCCTCGGTCGGCCAGACCGGCCGCACGTAGTGCTCCTCGGTCTCGAACGCGAGGTTGTAGCCGGCATCCTCCGACGGTGCGACGGCGGCCCCGCTTTCGTTCTCGCTGAAGATCTGCCAACCGAGGAGCCGGGCGTAGAAGTGTGCCAGCTCACGCCCATCCGGTGCGTCCAGTTGGACGCCCCACCATTGCGTCTTCGTCCGCAGCGCCATGAGCAACCCTCTCACGCGACCGACGCCGACTCACCGGTCAGTGCTCGACCGCCTTAGTTCAGTCCGTCGGGGCCATGTCGATGGTGTCGAACCCTGCGACCTCGAGACAGACGTCCCGGGCGGTCCCGCCAGTTTCCTTGCGGAAATCCAAGGCCTCGCTCACCGAGTTGATGTAGGTGCCATTTCCGCTCAGCAGGGCGGCCGACTCGTCGCCGACGTCGGCGAATGCGTTGATGATCCGGTAGTCCGCTTCCGGATAGCTCGAGGCGATGGCGTCGATAGCGGTGATCTCGTTGTCGAGCGCCTGCTGCAGTCCCGGCCGAAGAGTTGAGCCGCCCCGAAAAGTTGAGGCGCCGCCTCCTTGGCGGACCGGAACGGTGGCATCGAACCTTCTCTCGATCAGGCCGAAGCGCAAGCATGCCGCCTGATCCTGGGTCAGCTCATGGGTCTCCACAGCCAGTAGCGTCGATTCATAGTCGTCGTTCGCCCACATCGCCACCGCTACTACGAGCACGACCACCGTGATGACGCCCATAGCCAACAGCGCCCACCGGGTGGGATCCATGGCAGGCGAGCGCGAACGTCCCGGGTCGACCGGTCGACCGGATTCCGTCGGAGGGCCAGTTGGGACAGGACGACCGCGCTCAGGTTGACTCCCTGGTTGGTTGCCGAAGTTGACCGTGTCAGGGTTGCTGGGCTCGCGGGTTGCGTCATAACGGTCACCGTAGCCGCTCGTGGGTTCGCGGGCCGGTAAGGCGAGGTCGGTGAGATTCAAGCGGTGGTACGCCGGTGCGCCCGCGCGATCGTTGCGCTGCCTACCACCCGGCTGCCCGTATAGAACACTGCTGCCTGCCCCGGAGCGATTCCGGTGGCCGGCTGTGCGAGGTCGATCTCGACGACGTCGGACGGCTCGGCACCGGGGGCGACCCTGACCAGGGCGGGGTACTCCTCGCCGTGTGCGCGCAGCTGCACCGTGCACACCAGCTCACCGGTCGGCGCGGAGCCGCACCACCGCGGCGAAATCCCGGTCACGGCGTCGACGTCGAGCTGGTCGCGAGCGCCGACGGTGATGGTCTGGGTTACGGGTTCGATCTGGAGGACGTAGCGCGGTCTCCCGTCAGCCGCCGGCCGGTCAAGGCCCAGGCCGCGGCGCTGCCCGATCGTGTAGCCGAACGTTCCGTCGTGGCGGCCGAGCACCGCACCGGAGCTGTCGACGATCTCGCCCGACGCAGCGCCGATCCTGTCGCGCAACCAGCCGGCCGTGTCGCCGTCCGCGATGAAGCAGATGTCGTGGCTGTCCGGCTTGGCGGCGACGGCTAGGCCACGGCGCTCGGCCTCAGCCCGCACCGTCTCCTTGGTCGATCCGCCCAGCGGGAACAGCGACCTCGCCAGCTGGTCTTGGTTGAGTACACCGAGCACGTAGGACTGATCCTTGGCCGGGTCGACCGCCCGGTGCATCTCCACCAGCCCGCCCGGACCGATCCGCAGCTGTGCGTAGTGCCCGGTGGCCACAGCGTCGAACCCCAAGGCGACCGCCTTGTCCAGTACGGCGGCGAACTTGATCTTCTCGTTGCACCGCAGGCAGGGGTTGGGCGTACGGCCGTGCGCGTACTCCCTGACGAAGTCCTCGACGACCGCCTCATGGAAGGACTCGCTGAGGTCCCAGACGTAGAACGGGATGCCGATGACGTCGGCCGCCCGGCGAGCGTCGTTGGCGTCCTCGATCGTGCAGCAGCCGCGGGCGCCGCTGCGGTAGGACTGCGGATTGCGCGACAGGGCGAGGTGTATCCCCGTCACCTCGTGTCCGGCGTCGACCGCTCTCGCCGCCGCCACGGCGGAGTCCACTCCGCCCGACATCGCGGCGAGCACCCTCACGGCCCGCTCCGTCCGGAAGTCGTGCTGCCAGCCAAGCGGGCACGTTGAACTGCCGGACCGATCGCCTCCACTGCCCGCTCGACGTCCACCGGCGTCGACGTGTGCCCGAGAGAGAAACGAAGGGAGCCGCGCGCGGTCGCCTCGTCCTGCCCCATCGCGAGCAGCACGTGCGACGGCTGTGGTACGCCGGCGGAGCACGCCGACCCCGTCGAGCACTCCACACCCTGGGCGTCGAGCAGCATGAGCAGTGAGTCGCCTTCACACCCCGAGAACGAGAAGTGGGCGTTGCCCGGCAGGCGCCCGTCGCCTGGAGGGCCGTTCAGGCGTGCGTCCGGTACGGCGCCCTGCACCCCCGCGATCAGCTCGTCTCGTAACGCGACCAGGGTGGCCGCCCGGTCTGGCTGCCCTTTCACCGCGAGCTCGGCAGCGACGGCGAACCCGGCGATGCCGGGTGCGTCGATCGTGCCCGACCGTACGTCGCGCTCCTGACCGCCCCCGTGCAGCAGCGACACGAGCTCTACCTCGCGGCCCAGCAGCAACGCACCCACTCCGAAAGGTCCGCCGATCTTGTGGCTCGAGATCGTCATTGCGTCGACTCCGGTGGCAGAGAAGTCGAGCGGGACCTGGCCCATCGACTGCACGGCATCGGTGTGAACGGGGATCGCGTGCTCGGCGGCAATTGCGACGACCTGTTCGATCGCCTGCAGGGTCCCCACCTCGTTGTTGGCGTGCATAACGGTGATCAGGGCCACGCTCGCCGGGTCACGTTCGACAGCGTCGCGCAAGGCGTCGAGATCCAGCCGAGCGTCGACGTCGACGGGTAGCAGCTCGACCTCTGCTCCGGCTTCGGTGGCCAACCAGTGCAACGGGTCAAGGACTGCATGGTGCTCGATCGCCGTAGACAGGATTCGGGTACGGCGGGTATCCGCCCGATGCCGAGCCCAGAAGAACCCCTTCACCGCAAGGTTGTTGGACTCGGTCCCACCCGAGGTGAACACCACTTCCGAAGGGCGAGCATTCAGGAGCGCAGCGAGCGTCTCGCGGGACTCCTCGACGACCCGGCGAGCTGCTCGCCCGGAGCCGTGCAGCGACGACGCGTTGCCCAGATGCCCAAGCTGCCGGGTCATCGCTTCGATGACCTCGGGATAAATGGCGGTGGTCGCGGCGTGGTCGAGGTAGGCCACGGTTGACAAGGGGGCATTCATCGCCCAGCCAGCCTAGGCCATCTCCTCGAAGCGTCAGGGCAGCCGAGATGCTGCCTTACAGCCTGGCTCGCCAGGAGTGCTCCGGCTCGCACCGGGCGAGATAGTCGCTAAGCCAGGCGCGTGCCTCACCCCCGAGCAAGGGTTCGGCGGCGGCGAAGTCCCGCTCGTCCTTCGGCCGGGCGCGCTTGGCCTTGAAGGCGAGTGCGATCTCAGGTCGTAGGTAACGGACGCCGTCTCGAGTCCACGTGACCTCGTCGAGAGGTGCGGCGAAGCTGGGATTGCGGCGAGACACCCAGTCGCCGTCGGCATCGGGATTCAGCAAGACGTCAGCTCGCCAGGGAGCCAAGGCATGCTCGCGAAGCCAAACCTGGTCGGCGCTTTCCGGCATCTTCATCTGCTTGTCGTCGAGCGGACAGAGCCCGTCCGGCCCGGCCGCCCATATGTGGTACCGGTCCTTGAGTCCCGTCTTGAGCCGCTCAAGGTCCCGGCGAAACACGGAGACGTCGATGTCCTCGTGGTGCCGCCGTACGCCGGTGAAGGCTTCGATGGCGTACCCACCAGCGATCCACCATGGGATCTCCAGCGGAGCGAAGACCTCGCGCGCTTCTGCGACCGAGAGCGGGCGCCACGGCCCGTACAGCCGCTGGAATGCCTGTTCCTCCGGGTTGAGATCTGCGGGGTATCCAATTTGGACCGCCGGATCTGACTGCTCGGGGGGCACGGTCATGTCACTCTGACTTGTCGCGCGGCGACGAAAGCACCGTTGCGAGGAAGTCATCGACGATCGCCTCCGGCGCTCGGGCGATGTCGGCGACGAACGCGCGTTCGTCGGCTGGGGGCTCAAGCTCAGCGAACTGCGACTCGAGGAGCGACGGAGGCATGAAGTGGCCAGAGCGGTTGGCGACCCGATCGGTGATCAACTCGATGCTGCCCTCGCAGTACAGCAGTTTGATATCGGGTGCATGGGACCGGATGACGTCTCGGTAGCGCCGCTTCAAGGCTGAGCAGCTCACGACAGCCCCCGACGACGCGCGCTCGCCCAGCCACTGACCGATCGCGGTCAACCATGGCATGCGGTCGTCATCGGTCAGCGGAGTGCCCGCTTGGAGCTTGGCGCGGTTTTCGGGGGTGTGAAAGTCGTCGGCGTCGCCGTACTCAACACCTAGCCGGTCGGCCAACAGCCGCCCGACGGTGGTCTTACCGGACCCCGACACCCCCATGACCACCACCCGCAGCCCCATCCGAGTGGTCAGCCCTTGCGGGCTTGCACCTGCGCCGTGGCCGCGGGCAGCACGGTGTGCAGATCGCCGACGACGCCGAAGTCGACGAGCTCGAAGATCGGGGCCTCCTCGTCCTTGTTGATCGCACGATCGTCTTGGAGGTCTGCATGCCGGCGCGGTGCTGGATGGCACCCGAGATGCCGGTGGCGACGTACAACTGCGGGGAGACGGTCTTGCCGGTCTGTCCGATCTGGTAGGCGTGGGGGTACCACCCGGAGTCAACCGCTGCCCGGGAGGCACCCACTGCGGCTCCGAGTGAGTCGGCGAACTGCTCGACCGGCTGGAAGTTGCCGCCGGTCCCCCGCCCGCCCGAAACGACGATGGCGGCCTCTGTGAGCTCCGGCCGGCCGGTCGCCTCGCGTGGCTTGCGCTCGACCACCCGCGCGGTCTTCGCCAGTTCGCTGATGGTTACGTCGACGCGCTCCTCGACGGCGGACCCCTCGACTGCCTCAGGTGTGGTCGAGTTGGGCTTGATCGTGACGATCGGGGTGCCGTGGGTCACCGCCGAGTTGACCGTGTAGCTGCCAGCGAAAACCGACTGGGTTGCCGCGACACCACCGTCACCAGGTGCCACGTCCACGGCGTCCGTGATGAGCCCCGAGCCCGTCTTGATCGCCAGCCGCCCCGCGATCTCCTTGCCCTCGGCGTTCGACGGCAACAGTACGGCGGCCGCACCGGTTCGCTGCACCAGCTCAGCGAGCGCTTCGGCCTTCGGAGCCACCAGGTAGTCACCGACATCCGGTGAGTCGACGACGTACACCCTCTCGGCGCCGTACTGGCGCAGGACGTCGCGAGCCGACTCGACCCCGGGACCGATGAACACCGCCGAGGGGGTTCCGAGGCGGCGGGCGAAGGTCAGCAGCTCCGCGGTGGTCTTGCGGACGCTGCCGTCCGCGTGGTCGACCAGGACCAGAATCTCGCTCATCGACTCGGGAACTTCCTTTCTCGGCTGGACTGAGGGCGCGCGCAGCGGTGCCTTTCAGATGAACTTCTGGCTGGCGAGGAAACTGACCAGCTGATCGGCGCCCGAACCGTTGTCGTCGGTCACGACCGTCCCGGCCGACTTCGGCGGCCGCTCGGTGAACCCGTCGACGCGAGTCCACGCGGCGTCGAGGCCGACCTGACCAGCAGCGATTCCCAGATCCGCCAGGGTGAGGGTCTCGACCGGCTTCTTCTTCGCGGCCATGATGCCCTTGAACGACGGGTACCGCGGCTCGTTGCACTGGTCGGTGACGCTGAGTATGAGCGGTGTGCTCGCCTCGATGATCTCGGTGGCGGCGTCGCCGTCCCGCCGGATCCGCACGGTGGTGCCCTCGACCACGACCTCCGAGGCGAACGTCACCTGCGGCAGGCCCAAGCGCTCAGCCAGCATGGCGGGTACGACGCTCATCCCGCCGTCGGTGGAGGCCATGCCGCACAGCACCAGGTCGGGCCGCTGCCGTTCGACCGCCCGGGCCAAGATGAGCGAGGTGGCGGCGGAGTCGGAACCGTGGATTGCCTCGTCGAGCACGTGAACGCCGGAGTCCGCACCCATCTGCAGCGACTTCAGGACCGCCGCTCGAGCCACTTCCGGCCCGACCGTGACGACGACGACCTCGCCGTCGGTGGCGTCGCGGATCTGCAGGGCCTCCTCGACGGCGTACTCGTCAAGCTCCGACAAGACGCCGTCGACGCCGACGCGGTCGACGGTGTTGTCGGCGTTGAACTTCCGATCACCCGTCGCGTCGGGGACGTACTTCGCACAGACAACGATCTTCATGGCCGGATGGCCCTCCTGGTCCCGTCGAGTCCGGATGACAAGCCCTTCACTCCGACGTGGCTATGCGATGTCAGGGACGGATGATGCTGTCGGCGATCCGTCCGACGATAAGGTACGCCACCGCTGCCAGACCCCAGTTGACCAGGTGGTTCTGGGTGCGGTCGTTCATCTCGAAGATCTTCCAGAAGCGCCAGTCGATCCGGTTCGCCGCATCGAGCACCCAGCTGACCACCGCGTTGTCGGTGTTTGCGTCGAGGGAGATGAGCAAGGCGCCGACCGACAGGATCAGCGCGGCCGCTACGGCGACCAGCCACACCACCGAGGCGATGCCGCTGCGCAGGGCGCGCGAGCGGCTGCGACCTTTGGTTTCCCGACGCTGCTCGGTCGCTCCTGAAGCGGTCGAACCCTTCGACGTGGTGGCGGCATAGGGAGCTTCCTCGCCCGTGATGGACGCTGAGTCTATCGAGGCGTCACGTGCTGGCAGGAGGTTGCTCGGTGCAGGGTCCGACCCGGACTCAGCGTCACTGCTGGAGGTCTTGTCTGCCAACGGAGAACTCCCTTCCCTACAGAAAGTATGCCCGACCTGCGGGCACCCTCACCGCGGTTTCGGCTGCGGCGACTGAGTCGACCCTTAGCGACCCTCGAAGGTGGCCTTCCCCGGCCCGTTCTCGATGAACGACGTCATGCCAGCGGTGCGGTCGTGTGTCGCGAACAGCGCGGCGAACTGTTGCCGCTCGATCTCCAGGCCCGTCTCGAGGTCGACTTCAAGGCCGCGGTCGATGCACTCCTTTGCCGCGCGCAGCGCGAAGGCCGGACCGGCCGCGAAAGCGCTGGCCCACTCAACCGCAGCGGAGTAGACCTCGTCGGGGGCACGACCTTGTCGACCAAGCCGGTCTGCAGCGCCTCGGCGGCGGACACGAAGCGGCCGGTGAAGACGAGGTCCTTGGCCTTGCCGGCCCCACCAGCCGCGACAGCCGTTGGGTGCCACCTGCTCCCGGGATGATCCCGAGCAAGATCTCGGGTTGGCCGAGCTTGGCGTTGTCGGCAGCAATGCGTACGTCGGCGCACAAGGCCAGCTCACAGCCTCCGCCCAGGGCGTAGCCGGTTACGGCGGCCACCACCGGTTTGGGGATCCGCGCCACCGCTGTCAGAGACGACTGCAAGGCTCCCGAGCGACGCACCATGTCGACGTACGACATCGTGGCCATCTCCTTGATGTCGGCACCGGCGGCGAATACCTTCTCCCCGCCGTACACCACCACTGCTCGCACATCGTCACGGTCGGCAGCCTCGGCCGCCGCTGCGCGGATCTCCTCCTGCACGGCCACGTTGAGCGCGTTCATCGGCGGCCGGTCCAGGCGCAGCGTGCCTACCCCGTCGTCGACCTCGAGCCGCACGAACTCCGCCATGCCGGGAGCGTAGTCGAGCCGGGTCCGTCGCAGGTGGCCGCGGTTAGCCGCGATTTGGCGCGTTCTGCAGGTCATGAACGTCTACGGACCTGCGCAGCGCGCCAAACCGCCGCCCGCTGACCCGATCAGGTGTCGTACCGACCGAAGATCTCTTCCTTCTCGGCATCGGTGAGCACCTCGGCTGAGTCGTTGGCGGCGAACCACCAAGGTGGCGGAACCGTCGTCCACCGGTCATGACGTCGGTCGCGGCGCAGCCCAGCGCGACCGTCGATGAGTCGGCGTACCAGGTCGGACCGATAGTGCGCTAGGTCAAGGCTGTCGGCGCGTGTCACCGTCAGACCCGCCGACTCAAACAGCTCCTCACGAAGGTTGTCGTCGCGGTGCTGGCGCCGCAGCCGATGCTGTTGGCCGTCGAACTCGACGACGAAGCCAGCCTCCTCGTCGAGCAAGTCTGGTATGCCGAGCAGCCTGCCGTCTCGGTCGAAGACCGGCAGGTTTACTCGCGGCCGAGGCAACCTGGCCTCCACGACATAGCAGACGCGGAGGCGGGATTCCCACGTACTGCGCGTCGCCGAGTCGGCGAGTGAGACAGCGAGACGCGCCTGTGCGACTCCCTTCCAGCCACCGCGTTGCGCGACCAGCGCATGGAGACCCGGAAGCGTTGGAGAACCCAAATGGGTCACCGCATCCACGAACGCGACAGCTTCCTCCAACCGGGAGCCAGCCGGGCGCCGTCGAAGCAGGACTTGAGCAGCGTCGTCATCCGAATACCCCGCCGCTCCACAACCTCAGTCGGCAGGAGCCGTTCGCGCGAGGTGACGACCCGGTCCCGGGCTCTCCGGCCGGCGTTGTCCCCCTGGTAGATAAGGACAGGCAGCGCTTGCATGGTGTAGGGGTCGCGCCCGTCCAAATTGTCGACACCCGCTGCGTACGCCGCAGCCCAGCCGCCGATCGCCCCGTTCTGCCCCAGGAGCGGAGCGGCGTCGAGGATGCGCTGGGTCGCCGACAGCGACTCGTCCCTGTCATTGGCGGCAACATAGAAACCGCGACTTGTACGACGCCAACTGCGGCCGGCAGTCGTGCCTCGGCCGATGCCCGCTCCGCGCAGTTCGGCCGATGATCGGGGGCGCTGGCAGGCCGGGAATTCCGTCTCGAATCGGGAGCGCGCTGCCATCTCAGCAATCTCTCGCACTCCGAGAGGTTGCGGGCGGCTGTCCACAGCCTTTCTGCGGAGGATGCGGTTTGGCGCGTTGTGCAGGTCTAAACGGCCGCAGGACCTGCAGACCGCGCCAAATCGAGGCGGCGCAGGGGCGGGAGGTGGCGACCGCAGGGCGGCGGGGGGCAGCGGCTACGGCGCGGGGTAGGCGGCCGCCGGGCGGTGTTGATCAGCGCAGCAGGCTGGGTTCCGGGCGCTCAATCTGCAGCGAGCGACAGATGTCGAGCAGTAGCGCGACGTAGGTGTCCCAGTCCTCCAGGCACGGGGTGGCTAAGGTGAGCAGGACCGCCCACGGATGCCCCTGAACCGGCACGAACGCGAGCATCTCGCGCAGTACGGCGCGTCGCCCGTCGGTCGATTCGTTGGAGGCCAACGACCGCTCGGCCACGGCTGTCACCGCCGCTTGGTTACCTAGTTCCACCACCGCGACGTTGGTGTAGCGCGGGTCGCGGCGCAGCGCCTCAGCCGCGCCTAGGACGGCGAGTCCCCGGTCGAGGGTCCCGATCGACTGAAGCCCCACGGTCAACGTGGCGGTCGACGGACGGCCGTCGAGCCGCACCGCGCAAAACGCACTGCCGCCGACGTTGGCGGTCGTCAGCCGCACAGCGAGCCCCTCCAGGTACAGCGAGAGAGCCTCGCGCTGGTCGGCCTGGCTGAGCCCCATCTCGTCGAGCACCTGCAGCTGGGATGCCGTGCGTGCCTCGGTCTCGCGTTCGAGCGGCACCTGGTGGAAGTCCGGCGGCACCTCCACCCGGATCCGCGGCGCCGCCGCAGTGGTTTCGATCAGCACGGCTCGGTTCGCTCCATGTCGCCGCCGCGGCGTCCCGCGAGGGCGTCGGCCAGGCCGGCCGACCGACGTACCGCGAAGGTTGCCGCCGGCAACTCAACGGGCGCAACATCGAGCCACTGTTGGCGCAACGCCTTAATAAGGCGATGGGAACCAGGACTCTTGGCCACGACCTCGGCGACTCCCTCGTCCTCACCAGGGTTTCGACCGAGGGCCGCGATCCCGATCAGTTCGGAGATGACGGTGGTCAGCCCGGCGATCTCGCCGAGGGTGAGCGCGGTGCGCAGCAGCTCGGGCGCCTGGTCCGCCATCCATTCCTCGACCGCCGCAGCCAGCGCGAGCAGCGCGCGGTCGAGCTCGGCGGCAAGGTCGTCGTGCGGATCGACGATCTGTTGGATGCTGGCCGAAAGCTCCTCGAAGGCAGCCGAGAGGTCAGCCGCGGCGCGCTCGTGGTCGACGCCGAGCTCCCGCGCCATCGCGATCAGGCGGGTACGTCGAGTGGTGGCCGCGGGGTCGTCGCCCAGCTCGGCGACGGTT
This sequence comes from Nocardioidaceae bacterium, assembly GCA_030447805.1. Classification (GTDB taxonomy): domain Bacteria; phylum Actinomycetota; class Actinomycetes; order Propionibacteriales; family Nocardioidaceae; genus JAUJOE01. The sequence continues at coordinate 139,319 of JAUJOE010000003.1, forward strand.
GCCACGATCTCAGCCACCTGCCGCTGCCTCGCGTCGACACCCGCACGCCAACCGTCGACGGCGTGCAGGCAGTCGACCAGGGACTCCTCCAGCGCCGACGCCTGCTGGGAGAACCGCCGAAGCAGTGCGGCCAGCGGCGCCCCGGCTGACCCGTCCCAGACGGAGCCAGTACGCCCCAGCCGGTCCAGGCCGCTGCGAGCCTCGATAAGCGCCCGAACGGCTCCGCGTAACCCGTCGGAGACTGCGACCAGTGCGTTCGTATCGGCCGGCGTCGGATCGAAGCCCAAGATGACGTCGGCTCTCACGTCGGCTCTCCCTGCCGAAGATCCTCGCCGCCGGCCGGTCCGCCGTGCCGAACTAGCACCGCGACGCACTCCTCAGCTGTCGCTTGCAGGCGCGCCAACGCCGTACGCAGGTCACGCAGCCCCGAGGAGACAGCCGCGTCGCACGACGGGGTGCCCACCGTGTCGACCGGCAAGTCGCCGAGACGGTTCACAGCACCCGACAGCTCCTGGGACGCGGTGCCGAACGCGGATCCGATTCGCTGCACCTCTGCGCCCACCAGGGGTAGTTGCTGCATCGGCGACCTTCCTCGACGTACGTCGCGCCTATTGTGCCCGCTGTCGGGGTCACCGGCCGCTAACAGACCCCGACCTGTCAACCGTCGGGGTCGTTGACCGTCACCGGCCAGGCAATAACCCCGACATCAGCCGGGCTGACGAGCAGGGGGTGCTGGGGCAGGATCCGCACCGTGTAGCCGAACAGCCCGGTCGAGTCGAGCCGGATGTCGGCCTCGAACCGGTGCCTGCCGTCCTCGTACGTCTCGGCATGTTCAAGGGTTCTGACCTGTGGGTCGCGCAGCTCGTCGTCGCCGGCCACCTGGCCATGCACCACCTGCACCTCGATGTCGTCGGGCGTCAGGCCGCCCAGCGAGGCGTAAACGCGCACGTTGAGGGTGGAGCCGAGGGCGGGGGCGTCGGAGACGCCGCTGGACTCCACATGCTCGATGCGGACCTGCGGCCACGCCGTGCGCACGGCTGCCTTCCATCGCGCCAGCTCCTGGACGGCCTGCAGGTCCCCCTCGACCCGGCGCGCACCTGCGGCCGCCGGGGTGTAGAGCTGGCGGACGTAGTCGCGCACCATCCGCGAAGCGAGCACCTTCGGACCAAGCGACTTCAAGGTGTGGCGGACCATCTCGATCCACGGCAGCGGCAGGTCGTCGCCGTCGACGTCGTAGAAGCGCGGCGCCACCTCGTTCTCGAGCAGGTCGTACAGAGCGGCGGCTTCGATGTCGTCTCGACGGTCGGCGTCGTCGATTCCGTCGGCGGAGGGGATCGCCCAGCCGTTCTCGCCGTCGTACCACTCGTCCCACCAGTGCGTGGGCGTTATCCACAGTCTTTTCGGTGAAGCTCGATCAGCGGAAGCGTCGGCAGGTTTTTGCGTTCATCGACTGTCTGCCAACACCGGTTCGGGCGCAACCGAGCGATTCGCTTGCGGTTTGGCGCGTTGTGCAGGTCTACACCGGTCCCAGCGGCACCACCTTGTCGACCAAGCCGATCCGCAGAGCCTCGGCAGCGGAGACGAACCGTCCTGTAAAGACGAGATCCTTCGCCTTGGCCGCCCCCACCAGCCGTGACAACCGCTGAGTTCCCCCGGCTCCGGGGATAATCCCCAGCAAGATCTCCGGCTGGCCGAGTTTGGCGTTGTCGGCGGCAATGCGTACGTCGGCGCACAGGGCCAGCTCACACCCCCCACCTAGCGCGTAGCCGGTGACCGCGGCCACCACCGGCTTGGGTATCCGCGCCACTGATGACAGCGATGACTGCAACGCCCCCGAGCGACGCACCATGTCGGTGTAGGACATGTCCGCCATCTCCTTGATGTCGGCTCCTGCCGCGAAGACCTTCTCGCCGCCGTACACCACCACTGCTCGCACGTCCTCACGCTCGGCGGCCTCGGCCGCCGCTGCCCGGATCTCCTCCTGCACCGCCACATTGAGCGCATTCATCGGCGGCCGGTCCAGGCGAAGGGTGGGTCGTTGACCGTCACCGGCCAGGCAATAACCCCGACATCAGCCGGGCTGACGAGCAGGGGTGCTGGGGCAGGATCCGCACCGTGTAGCCGAACAGGCCGGTCGAGTCGAGCCGGATGTCGGCCTCGAACCGGTGCCTGCCGTCCTCGTACGTCTCGGCATGTTCAAGGGTTCTGACCTGTGGGTCGCGCAGCTCGTCGTCGCCGGCCACCTGGCCATGCACCACCTGCACCTCGATGTCGCCGGGCGTCAGGCCGCCCAGCGAGGCGTAAACGCGCACGTTGAGGGTGGAGCCGAGGGCGGGGGCGTCGGAGACGCCGCTGGACTCCACATGCTCGATGCGGACCTGCGGCCACGCCGTACGCACGGCTGCCTTCCATCGCGCCAGCTCCTGGACGGCCTGCAGGTCACCCTCGACCCGGCGCGCACCTGCGGCCGCCGGGGTGTAGAGCTGGCGGACGTAGTCGCGCACCATCCGCGAAGCGAGCACCTTCGGACCAAGCGACTTCAAGGTGTGGCGGACCATCTCGATCCACGGCAGCGGCAGGTCGTCGCCGTCGACGTCGTAGAAGCGCGGCGCCACCTCGTTCTCGAGCAGGTCGTACAGGGCGGTCGCCTCGATGTCGTCTCGACGGTCGGCGTCGTCGATTCCGTCCGCGGAGGGGATCGCCCAGCCGTTCTCGCCGTCGTACCACTCGTCCCACCAGCCGTCGAGGATCGACAAGTTCAGGCCGCCGTTCAGCGCCGCCTTCATGCCCGAGGTCCCGCACGCCTCGTAGGGCCGCAGCGGGTTGTTGAGCCACACGTCGCAGCCGGGGTAAAGCGGCTGGGCCATCGCGATGTCGTAGTTCGGCAAGAACACGATCCGGTGCCGGACCCGCGGGTCGTCGGAGAACCTGACGATGTCTCGGATCAGCCGCTTGCCGCCCTCGTCCTGCCGGGTGCGACTTGCCGGCGATCACCAGCTGGATCGGCCGCTCGGGGTGCAGCAGGAGCCTGGTGAGGCGCTCGGGGTCGCGCAGCATCAAGGTGAGCCGCTTGTACGACGGCACCCGGCGCGCGAACCCGATCGTCAGCACGTCAGGGTCGAGCACGGAGTCCACCCAGCCGAGCTCGGCCGGTGCGGCGCCCCGATTGAGCCACGACTCGCGGACCCGCGCCCTGACATCGCCTACCAGGCGGGCGCGCAGCTGCCGCTTGGTGTCCCAGATCGCCCGCGCCGGGACCTTGTCGACCGCCGTCCAGTCCCGCGAGCTCTCCACCGACGCCAAGATCGCCTCGCGCTCGGCGAGCTCTACCACCTCATGAGCCACCCAGGTCGGAGCGTGCACACCGTTGGTGATGGAAGAGATCGGTACGTCGCTTCGGTCGAAGCCCGGCCAGAGCCCGTTGAACATGCCCCGCGAGACCTGACCATGCAGCCGGCTGACACCGTTGGCCCGACCAGCCAACCGCAGACCCATCACCGCCATGTTGAAGACTGTCGGGTCCCCACCGTCGTAGTCCTCAGCGCCCAGCGCCAACACGTCGCTGACGGGGGGTCGAGCCCCGTTGCTGGTGCCACCGAACTGCATCTCTATGAGCCGACGCGGGAAGCGGTCGATGCCGGCGGGCACCGGGGTGTGCGTGGTGAAGACCGTCCCGGCGCGGGTCTTCTCGAGCGCTGCGGCGAACGGCAGACCGTCGGCGGCCATGAACTCGGCGATGCGCTCGACGCCAAGAAAGCCCGCGTGCCCCTCGTTGGTGTGGTAGACCTCAGGCGCGGGCGTTCCGGTGATGCGGCAGAACGTCCGAAGCGCCCGAATCCCACCGATGCCGAGCAGCAGCTCTTGGAGGAGTCGGTGGTCGGAGCCGCCGCCGTACAGTCGGTCGGTGACCTCGCGCAGCGCGGGTGGGTTCTCCTCGATGTCGGAGTCCATCAGCAGCAGCGGCACCCGACCGACCTGGGCGAGCCACAGCGCGGCGAGCAGCTCCTGGCCCCCGGGTACGGTGAGGGAGATCCGGGCCGGCGACCCGTCGTCCTCTCGTAGCAGCGTGAGCGGCAGCTCGTCGGGGTCAATGATCGGGTACCACTCCTGCTGCCAGCCCTCGCGCGACAGCGACTGCCGGAAGTACCCGTGGTGATACAACAGTCCGACCCCGATGATCGGTACGCCGAGATCGCTGGCGGCCTTCAGGTGGTCACCCGCCAGAATCCCCAGCCCCCCGGAGTACTGCGGCAAGACGGCGGCGATGCCGAACTCCGGGGAGAAGTAGGCGATCTGCCGCGGCGCATCCGGGCCTAGCCGCTGGTACCACCGGTCGCCGGTGAGGTACTCCTCCAGGTCGGCGTGCGCCAGCTCCAGCTGGCGGGTGAAGCGGCGGTCGGACGCCAGCGCCTGCAGGCGGCTCGTCGGTATCGAGCCCAGAAACCTGACCGGGTCTCGGTTGCTCAGCGCCCACGCCTTGGCGTCGATCGTCTCGAAGAGGCGCTGCGTGTCGTGGTGCCACGACCAGCGAAGATTTGTCGCCAGCTCCTCGAGCGGCTGCAACGGCTCGGGCAGAACCGGTCGCACGGTGAATCGTCGGATTGCACGCATCGCCAAACCGTATAGCCCGCCGCCAACCTCGCCACCATTCCGCCACCCGGAACGGTAAGTTCGTCGCAATGGTTGCGCGCATCCCGATCATCGATGTGAGCCCCGTCGTCGAGCATGGTCGGTACCCCGTCAAGGCCGTCGTCGGTGAGGCGTTCCGGGTCGAGGCGACGACGTTCCGTGAGGGGCATGACGCACTCGGTGCCGGCGTCGTGCTTACCGACCCCGCCGGTAGCGACCGGCCGCTTGTCCCGATGGCCGCGGTCGGCGCGGAGGTCCCGGACCGCTACCGCGCCGAGGTGACGCCTGATGCTGAGGGGGCCTGGACGTTCCGCATCGAGTCGTGGGCCGACCCCTACGCCTCCTGGCGGCATGCCGCCGAGGTCAAGATCGCCGCCGGCGTCGACGTCGAGCTCATGCTCGCCGAGGGGGCGCTGGTGCTGCAGCGAGTCGCGCAAGGGCTGCCTGCTTCCGCCGGCTCCACCCGCAACCGGCTGCTGCTCGCGGCCAAGGCGGCCCACGACACCTCCCTCCCCGTTGCGGTCCGGCTGTCGGCGCTCACCAGCACAGGCGTGGAGGCAGCCCTGGCGGAGTGGCCGCTGCGCGACCTGCTCTCGTCCGAAGGACCGTGGCCGGTGTACGTCGACCGGACCCGCGCGCTCTCCGGGTCCTGGTACGAGTTCTTCCCACGCTCAGAAGGTGCGGCGTACGACGCGCAGACCCCCACCTGGACGTCGGGCACCTTCGCCACTGCGGCGAAGCGCCTGGACGCCGTCGCGGAGATGGGCTTCGACGTGGTCTACCTGCCGCCCATCCACCCGATCGGCGCCGTCAACCGCAAGGGTCCCAACAACACCCTCACCGCCAGGTCGGGCGACCCTGGCTCCCCGTGGGCGATCGGGTCGGCCGACGGCGGACACGACGCCATCCACCCCGACCTCGGCACGCTGGCGGACTTCGACGCGTTCGTCGAACGGGCGGGCGAGCTCGGGTTGGAGGTCGCGCTCGACCTCGCCCTGCAGTGCGCGCCCGACCACCCGTGGGTCAAGGACCACCCCGAGTGGTTCATCACCCGTGCCGACGGCACCATCGCCTACGCCGAGAACCCGCCGAAGAAGTACCAGGACATCTACCCGCTCAGCTTCGACAACGACCTCGACGGGTTGTCGGCCGAGGTGCTCCGGGTGGTCCGACACTGGATGGCCCACGGAGTCCGCGTCTTCCGCGTCGACAACCCGCACACCAAGCCGGTCATGTTCTGGGAGTGGCTGCTGGCCGAGATCAGGGCCACCGACCCCGATGTCGTCTTCTTGTCCGAGGCGTTCACCCGGCCGGCGATGATGCGAACCCTTGGCATGGTGGGCTTCCACCAGTCCTACACCTACTTCACCTGGCGCAACGCCAAGGCGGAGCTCGAGAGCTACCTGCACGAGCTGTCGCAGGTCACCAGCGACGTCATGCGGCCCAACTTCTTCGTCAACACCCCCGACATCTTGACCGAGTACCTGCAGTACGGCGGCCGGGCGGCGTTCGCCGTACGCGCCACGGTCGCCGCGACCGCCTCACCTTCGTGGGGCGTCTACTCGGGCTACGAGCTCTTCGAGCACGTGGCAGTCAGACCGGGCTCGGAGGAGTACCTCAACACCGAGAAGTTCCAGTACCGCCCGCGGGACTGGGCGACCGCCGACCGTGACGGGGCCACGCTCGCGCCGTACCTGACGCTCCTGAACGGGATCAGGAAGAGGCACCCTGCGCTGCAACGCCTGCGCAACCTGACCCTGCACCGCACCGAGGACGACGCGGTGATGTGCTTCAGCAAGCGCACCACGGTCGCCGGCACCGACGACACCGTGATCGTGGTGGTCAACCTCGACCCGCACCGCGCCCGGGAAACGCTGGTGCACCTCGAGCTGCCGGCGCTCGGCTACGGCTGGCACGACACCTTCGCGGTCACCGACGAGGTCACCGGAAACACCTGGCGTTGGGGTGAGCACAACTATGTGCGCCTCGACCCGGCACACGCAGAGGCGCACATCCTGTGGGTTCGGAGGGCGGCGTGAGCATCAGCAGCGACCCCCTGTGGTTCAAGCGGGCCGTCTTCTACGAGGTCCTGGTCAGGTCGTTCAAGGACGCCAACGGTGACGGCACCGGCGACTTCCGCGGGCTGCGCGAGAAGCTCGACTACCTGCAGTGGCTCGGCGTCGACTGCTTGTGGATCCCGCCGTTCTATCCGTCCCCGCTGCGCGACGGCGGTTACGACGTGTCGGACTACCAGGGCATCCTGCCCGAGGTCGGCACGCTCGCGGACTTCCAGGAGCTCCTCGACGACGCGCATCGGCACGGGCTCAAGGTGATCATCGACTTCGTGATGAACCACACGAGCGACCAGCACCGGTGGTTTCAGGAGTCGCGGCGAGACCCGAGGGGTCCGTACGGCGACTTCTACGTCTGGTCCGACACCGACGACCTGTACGGCGACGCCCGGGTGATCTTCGTCGACACCGAGCCGTCGAACTGGACGTGGGACCCGGTCCGCCAGCAGTACTTCTGGCATCGCTTCTACAGCCACCAGCCCGACCTGAACTTCGACAACCCAGCGGTGCGAGAGGCAATTGTCAACGCGCTGCGCTTCTGGCTCGACATGGGCATCGACGGCTTCCGGCTGGACGCCGTCCCGTACCTGTACGAACGGCCGGGGACGAACGGGGAAAACCTGCCCGAGACGCACGAGTTCATGCGGCAGGTCCGCAAGACCGTCGACGCGGAGTACCCCGACAGGGTGCTGCTGGCCGAGGCGAACCAGTGGCCGACCGACGTTGTCGACTACTTCGGCAACTTCGACGTCGGCGGCGACGAGTGCCACATGTGCTTCCACTTCCCGGTGATGCCGCGCATCTTCATGGCGGTCCGCCGCGAGTCGCGCTACCCGCTCTCGGAGATCCTCGAGCGGACACCGGTCATCCCAGACAACTGCCAGTGGGGCATCTTCTTGCGCAACCACGACGAGTTGACGCTGGAGATGATCACCGACGAGGACCGCGACTACATGTGGTCGGAGTACGCCAAGGACCCCCGCATGAAGGCCAACATCGGGATCCGCCGGCGGCTCGCCCCGCTCCTCGACAACGACATCAACCAGATCGAGCTCTTCACCGCCTTGTTGCTCTCCCTGCCCGGGTCGCCGGTGCTGTACTACGGCGACGAGATCGGCATGGGCGACAACATCTGGCTCGGCGACCGCGACGGCGTCCGCACGCCGATGCAGTGGACACCGGACCGCAACGCAGGTTTCTCCACCGCCACTCCCGGCCGACTGAGCCTGCCGGCGGTGCAGGACCCGGTGTTCGGCTACCAGGCGGTCAACGTGGAGGCACAGCTGGAGAACACCTCGTCGCTGCTGCACTGGACCCGACGCATGGTTCACGCCCGTAAGAACCACCCCGCGTTCGGCCTGGGTTCGTTCACCGACCTCGGCGGCAGCAACCCCAGCGTCTTCTCGTTCAGCCGTGACTTCGGCGATGACACGGTGTTGTGTGTCAACAACCTGTCCCGGTTCCCGCAGCCGGTCGAGCTGGACCTTCGGCAGTGGAGGGGCAGCGTGCCCATCGAGCTGCTCGGCCACGTCAGTTTCCCCCAGATAGGCGAGCTGCCCTACCTGCTCACGCTGTCCGGGCACGGCTTCTATTGGTTCTTGATCTCTCCCGCACAGGAGGTGTCGGTGCCGTGACCGGCTCGTTCGAGGACCAGCTCAGCGCCTACCTGTCTGAGCAGCGCTGGTTCGCCGGGAAGGGCAGAGACTTCACGATCCAGGGGGTGCATCCGACGTCGTGGCTGTCCTCGACCGGCCCCCGGGTCCGCATTGAGATGGTGAGCGTCCTCTACGTCGACGGCGACCCGCGTACCGAGACCTATCAGGTCCCGCTCGCCTACCTCAGGGAGGCCGATCCAGATCTCACCCATGCGCTAGTTGGCCCTGTCGACCACCCCGACCTCGGCACCGTCGTCGCCTACGACGCTGTCTTCCTCCCCGCCGTCGCCGACCTGCTGCTGCGCTGCTTTCGGGACCGCCGCCACGAGTCCGACGTGTCCTTCCATGTGCTCGACGACGCAGAACTGCCCACCGCAGGAGTCAGCGGCACCGTGATGACGGCGGAGCAGTCGAACACCTCCATCGCCTACGGCGAGGACGCCTTGTTGAAGCTGTTTCGACGCGTCAGCGGCGGCGGGAATCCCGACATCGAGGTCCACCAAGCTCTCACCCGACACGGCAGCGACCATGTCGCCCGCCTCCTTGGCTGGATCGAGGCTGACTGGCGTGCTGACGACGGCGCCGCCCACCACGGCCACCTTGGCATGCTGCAGGCCTACCTGCGCACCGCCACCGACGGCTGGGACATCGCGCTGGCCAGCGTGCGTGACCTCTTCGTCGAGGAGGACCTGCACCCGGAAGAGGTCGGCGGCGACTTCGCCGCCGAGGCTGAGAGGTTGGGGGCGGCGACCGCCGCCGTCCACCGCGACCTCGCCGAGCTGTTCGAGACCTCGGCGCTGTCCCAGGGCCAGCTCGACGCGCTCGCCACCGCCATGACCAGCCGACTGGAGTCGGCCGTCGTCGCGGCTCCCGAGCTCGAGCCGTACGCCCCGGGCCTACAGCGGTCATTCGCGGCGCTGGCGGAGCTCGACCAGCCTGTCGCCGTACAACGGATCCACGGCGACCTGCACCTCGGCCAGACGCTGCGCACGGTCAAGGGCTGGAAGCTCATCGACTTCGAAGGGGAACCGGCCAAGACGCTCAGGGAGCGGGCAGAACGCGACTCACCGCTGCGCGACATCGCCGGCATGCTGCGGTCGTTCGACTACGCGGCCGGCGTCACCCTGCTCCAGTTCGGCGACGGTGACCAGTTGCGGTACCGCGGCGACGAGTGGACGCAGCGCAACCGGGCTGCCTACCTGCAGGGCTACTGCGCTGCTATGGCTGCCGACCCGCCCGAACAGCAGGTGCTGCTTCGCGCCTACGAGACCGACAAGGCAGTCTATGAGGTGGTGTACGAGAGTCGGCACCGACCGCACTGGCTACCGATCCCCTTGCACGCCGTCGAGCGCCTGGTCAAGGACGGGTGACGTGCCGGCCCCGGATGCGCCCCGCCCGGTCGACGTCGCCGAGCTGGACCGCATCGTGGCGGGCACCTCCCGCAGCCCACACGCCGTACTCGGGCCGCACCCGTCCGGTGGCCACGTCACGGTGCGCACTCTGCAGCCGGACGCCTCGGCAGTGTCGGTCCTTTCCGGCCGGAGCAGCGTGGCCATGAGCCGGGAGCACAACGGCGTCTGGGTCGCGGTGCTCCCCAACGCCGAGGTGCCTGACTACCGGCTCGACGTCAGGTATGCGGACGGCGCCACCCGCCGGATCGACGACCCTTACCGCTACCTGCCGACCCTCGGAGAGATCGACCAGCACCTGATCAACGAGGGCCGCCACGAACAGCTGTGGCGGGTGCTCGGCGCGCACGTGCGCAGCTACGACGGCGTCGGCGGTCAGGTCAGCGGCACCTCTTTCGCGGTATGGGCACCCTCGGCGCAGGGCGTTCGGGTGGCCGGCGACTTCAACGCCTGGGACGGCCGAACGCACCCGATGCGGGTGCTGGGCTCGTCGGGAATCTGGGAGATCTTCATCCCGGATGTGGGCGCGGGAACGCTCTACAAGTACGACGTCTGTGGAGCCGACGGCAGTTGGCGGCACAAGGCCGACCCGATGGCCCAGTACGCCGAAGTGCCGCCACTGCGGGCGTCGGCGGTCTTCGAGTCGTCGTACGAGTGGGGTGACACGAGCTGGCTCGCCCGACGCGCGGGACAGCGCGCCGTCGAGGCGCCGATGAGCATCTACGAGGTTCATCTCGGTTCGTGGCGCAAAGGTCTGGGCTATCGCGAGCTCGCCGACCAGCTGGTGCCGTACGTCGCCGACCTCGGGTTCACCCACGTGGAGCTGTTGCCGGTCATGGAGCACCCGTTCGGTGGCTCCTGGGGCTACCACGTGACCTCGTTCTTCGCACCGACCGCTCGGTTCGGCGACCCAGACGACTTCCGCTACCTCGTCGACCGGCTCCATGCGGCCGGGGTCGGGGTCATCCTCGACTGGGTCCCCGGGCATTTCGCTACCGACGAGTGGGCGCTGGCGAGGTTCGACGGTACGGCGCTCTACGAGCACAGCGACCCGAGCCGGGGCTGGCACAAGGAGTGGGGTTCCTACATCTTCGACTTCGGCCGGTCTGAGGTCCGCAACTTCTTGGTGGCCAACGCCGTGTACTGGCTGGAGGAGTTCCACGTCGACGGACTCCGCGTCGACGGGGTCGCCTCCATGCTCTACCTCGACTACGCACGCGAGGAGGGTGAGTGGACACCCAACATCTACGGTGGCCGCGAAAACCTCGAGGCTGTCGGCTTCCTTCAGGAGGTGAATGCCACGGTGTACAAGCGGGTGCCCGGCGCCGTCACGATCGCCGAGGAGTCCACCGCCTGGCCCGGCGTCACCCGTTCCACCCACGTGGGGGGTCTCGGATTCGGTTTCAAGTGGAACATGGGCTGGATGCACGACTCGTTGGGTTACCTGGCTAACGACCCGGTGTACCGGCAGTACCACCACCACCAGATGACGTTCTCGTTGATGTACGCCTTCGCCGAGAACTACGTGCTGCCGATATCTCACGACGAGGTGGTCCACGGCAAGGGCTCACTGGTGGGCAAGATGCCGGGCGACAGGTGGAAGCAGCTTGCCAATGTCCGGGCGTTGCTCGCCTACATGTGGGCCCACCCCGGCAAGCAGCTGATCTTCATGGGTGCCGAGTTCGCCCAGGTGTCGGAGTGGGCTGAGGGCGCTGAGCTCGACTGGGCGCTGCTTGGGTCTCCCGAGCATCTCGGCGTGCAGCACCTCGTGGGCGACCTCAACCGCGCTTACGCCGCGACCGCCGCCCTGTGGTCGCTCGACAATCACCCCGACGGCTTCAGCTGGATCGATGCAGGCGACAACCTCAACAACGTGTTCAGCTTCGCCCGCACCGGCAGCGACGGCTCGTGCCTTGTCTGCGTGGCCAACTTCGCAGCGATCCCCCACTCCGACTACCGACTCGGCCTGCCCCGAATCGGAGACTGGCACGAGATCATCAACACCGACGCGACGGAGTACTCGGGGTCAGGCGTGGGGAACCTCGGAGTGGTATCGGCGGTCGAGGACGCCCAGCGTCGGCCACGGTGCGCTGCCCCCGCTCGGCACGATCTGGTTGCGGCTTGGTAGGAACTGCCCGTGCCAGGTGCGCGGCGCGCATCTGATTTGGCGCAGTGTGCATGTTCGGCCGGGTAAGACCTGACAACGCGCCAAAGCGGCGGGCAAGAGCTGGGGCTGTGCGCGGGGCGATCACCTTCTTCCACGGTCAGATCAGTGACCGGTGGCGTTGACGATGCCGCCGTACTGACCGATCAGCACCGGCTTGCCGCGGTTCGGCAACAGCAGCAGCAACTGATGGGTGTAGGTCAACGTGGCGGCCGAGCGCACCGGCCGGGAGAAGAACGCGGCGGCCTCGGAACCTTCCCAGCGCAAGATGTGCTTGCCCAGCACGCGGTAATGGTCGGTACGCTGCACCGAGGCGAAGACCAAGGCACCGCCAGCGGCGAGTCGAAGCGCGTTCTGACCGGCTCTACTGACCACGTCTGGGTGAACTCACCAGCTCGTCGGGTTGGGCGCCTTGCAGTTCCCTCACCGAGGCGAGAAAGGCGTCCGGCACGAAGTCGTCGGCGTACTTCGCTCCGGGGTCGGCGAGTACCTGCGTGTACCGGGAGGCCAGCATCTGCGGGCTGAGCCGGAGGCCTCGGCGCTCGTTGGGGGCCAGCAGCACAGCAGACCCGTCGTCGGCCAGCTGAACCGACGGAAACCTCGTCGACCCAGCGAGCCGCGGGGCCAGTTCAAGCCGCCACGGCTTCGTGCTCGAGCTCCGCACGAAAAGACCGGCAACCTGTTGCCGATCGGCGTACACCTCACCCACGGCCACGAACCACAGCGGATACCGCTTGAACGACCCAGCGATGATCATCGACGTGTCGTCGAGCCGGGTGGTGGATGTGGCAACGCCACGTTGTTCGCGGGCGAAGACCGCAGCGGTGTCGATGTCGAGCAGGGAGCCGCTCTCGATGTCGCGCAGCCGACGTGCGTCGCCGGAGGAGGAGACGTCGTCGCGAACCTGGTTGAACCTACTGATCACGTTGCTCGCCTCCGACAACGTGACGGCTTTCTTGGTGACGACGTCGAGATCCTTGGGCTGCGGCACCGCGCACGCACCGACCATCAGGAGCAGACCCAGCCAGGCCGCCGACCTGCGTCGGCTCACGGCACACCTACGAGCTCGTCGGTGTGTGCCGATCCGTCTGCGGGTCCATGTGCTCCCCTCCACCGGCCTCGACGGACCACTACACCGGCGGCAACCAGCCCGACACCAGCGATCACCAAGGCCAGCGCGCCGGCGAACACGCCCTCCTGGATGATTCCCACGGTGACGTCGGTGCTGAACCCTGGCGCGCGCTCAGGGTTGGTCACCACCACGTCGACCGGGATGTTGGGCAGCGGGAACGTCACGGTGGCGACCCCGGTCGCGGCGGCGCTGGTCAGCCACCAGGTCAGGTCGGCTGGGTCGGTCAGCGCCTGGGTACGTCCCCGCACCTGCGTGCTCTCGGTCCGCCAGGGCAGCGACACCTTGTCGATCCTGGTGTACGCCGCATCGGCCAGGTAGTCGCGGACGTCGACGTGGTGGCCGACACCGACGAAAACCGTCGACGCTGGGCTCCACGCTGACCGTGACCTGCATCGTCGGCCCCGCGTAGGGCAGCGCCCCCGGCGCGGTGATGATCGCCATGCCGGTGGTGGCAAGTTCGTGGGGTCCGACCGTAAGGGTGTCATCGGTCCCGAACGCGACGGCTACTGCTGATCCCATCGTGAGCGCAGCGAGACCGAGCAGCACGAGCAACCAGCCGCCGACACCCCGCACTGCTAGAAGAGCGCGCTGGCCAGGAGTTGGCGGGCTTTCCTGACGCGCTCGTCGTCGTCGCCTACCACCGCGAACATGCCGATCAGATGCCTGCGCGCGGCTTCTCGCTCCGGTCCGGCCGACCGGCGTACGAAGTCGACGAGCCGAGCGAAGGCGTCCTCGACGTGTCCGCCGATGAGGTCGAGGTCGGCTGCGAGCACTTGCGCCTCGACGTCGCCCGGTCGGTCCGCCGCCGCGGCCGGGCCTGCGCCACGTCGACACCCTGCGTGCGTTTGAGCAGCTGCGCCCTGGCCAGCCCGACGGTGGCCTCCTCGTCACCGGGAGCGGCGGCAAGTGCCCGCTCGTAGCCGGCGATGGCGGCATCGAGATCGCCGGACAGCAACGCCTCTTCGGCGGCGACGTGCTTGACCGGCTCGGCCTCCGGCTCGGCCTCAGGGTCGGCGCCTGGCGCACGGACCCGGTCAGCGGTCCCCGTGACCCCGTTGGCGGCTGCCGCGTCGAGCACCTGTCGCATGAGCTCCCGCGTCTCCGCCTCGGGCAGCGGCTCCTGGATCAGCGGCGCCAGCTGCCCGCGCAGCGCCGCTACCACCAACGGCACCTGTGGTATGCCGAGTGCCTGAGCGAGCTGTGGCTGCGCGACGACGTCGAGCTTGGCCAGCAGGAAGCGCCCCGCGAACTCATCGGCCAGCGTCTCCAGTGTCGTGTTGATCTGCACCGATGCGGGCACCTGCGGCGACCAGAAGCTGACGATGACGACGACGGAGAGCGAGCGTTGCACCACGTCGGTGCGCAGCGACTCCTCGCTGGTCACGTCGAAGGAGAACGACCCACTCGAACCGCCTCCGCGCGGGCGCGCCGCCGCCGTCGGCGGCCTCCGCAACGCCGACAGGTCGATGGCGCCGGGGCGGGAGAACTGGGGGCGGTCATCCGCCCATCCTAAGCGGGCAGGTGCTGCCTAGAACTGGGCGCGCTCCCGGTACTCGCCCCACTCCGAGCGCAGCGCGTCACAGATCTCGCCGAGCGTCGCCTCGGCGCGAACCGCGGTGAGCATGGCCGGAATCAGGTTCTCGTCGGTGCGCGCCACGGCGACCATATCGGCCAGCGCCGCCTCGACGGCTGCGGCGTCACGAGCGGACCGGCGGTTTGTCAGCTCGCGAACCTGGTCTGTCTCGACCTCGTGCGAGACGCGCAGAATTTCCAGCTCGCCGGTGACCGACGGCGTATGACAGTTGACACCGACCACCTTCTTGTCACCTTTCTCGAGGGCGAGCTGGTAGGTGAAGGCCGCCTCGGCGATCTCGGCCATGAACCAGCCGTCTTCGATGCCACGGAGGATTCCCGAGGTCATGGGGCCGACCGGGTGCTCCCGCGACTCGCCGCCGCCGCGGGCGATGATCGACGCGAAGATCGCCTCAGCCTCGGCTTCCAGCCTGTCGGTCAGCGCTTCGACGTACCACGAGCCACCGAGCGGGTCGGCCACGTTGACGACACCGGTCTCTTCCATGAGCACCTGCTGGGTGCGCAGGGCGATCTCGGCGGCTTGCTCCGTCGGGAGCGCCAGCGTCTCGTCAAGGGCGTTGGTGTGCAAGGAGTTCGTGCCGCCCAAGACCGCGGCGAGCGCCTCGACGGCCGTACGCACGACGTTGTTGTACGGCTGCTGTGCCGTGAGCGAAACTCCGGCGGTCTGGGTGTGGAAGCGCAGCCACTGGGCCCTCTCGGTCTTGGCGCCATAGACGTCGCGCATCCAGCGTGCCCAGATCCTGCGAGCGGCCCGGAACTTTGCTATCTCTTCAAAGAAGTCCAGGTGCGCGTCGAAGAAGAAGGACAGACCGGGAGCGAACGTCTCGATGTCGAGACCACGCGACAGCCCCAGCTCGACGTAACCGAAGCCGTCAGCCAACGTGAACGCGAGCTCTTGGGCGGCGGTGGATCCGGCTTCCCGGATGTGGTAGCCCGAGACGCTGAGGGGCTTGTATGCGGGGATCTCTCGCGCGCAGTACTCCATCAGGTCGCCGATGAGCCGAAGGTGCGGCTCCGGCGGGAACAGCCACTCCTTCTGGGCGATGTACTCCTTGAAGATGTCTGTCTGAAGCGTCCCGTTCAGCTTGGAGATGTCGGCGCCCTGCCGCTCTGCGGCGACGAGGTACATGCAAAAGACCGGCACGGCGGGGCCGGAGATCGTCATCGAGGTGGTGACGTCGTCCAGGCCGATGCCACCGAAGAGCGTCTCCACGTCCGCTGCGCTGTCAACCGCGACACCACAGTGACCGACCTCGCCGAGCGACTTTGGGTCGTCGCTGTCGCGCCCCATCAACGTCGGCATGTCGAATGCGACGGACAAGCCGCCACCCCCGGAGCGGAGAATCATCTTGTAGCGCTCGTTCGTCTGCTGGGCGTTTCCGAAGCCCGCGAACTGGCGGATCGTCCAGGTGCGACCTCGGTAGCCGGTTGCGTACAGCCCCCGGGTGAAGGGGTACTCCCCTGGCCAGCCGATGGCCGCAAAGTTCGGATAGGTGCTTCCGGGAGGTGGGCCGTACACCGGCTCAACCGGCAGACCTGAAAGCGTCGTGAAGTCCGCCTCCCGCACCCGGGACTTGTCGTACCGCTCCTGCCAGCGGGCCCGACCGTCGTCGATAGAGGACTCCTCGTTGGTCATGTGAACTCCCAAAGCGCAGTCAGACGCCGCGTCGACGTCACCAGGTCGACGCGGCGGTTGCACGTCGAGCCAAGTTTACGCCGGTCGGCGCGCGGCAGTGCTGAGCGACAACTAGGCGGTGATTCGGTCGATCTTGCGGTGGTAGCGCTGTCCGGTCTTGCCGCCCAGGAACGCGGCGAGCAGGGTCCCGAGCAACACGGCGGCCAAGGTGATGAGTCCTCCGGTCGTCAAGGCGTCTGTCGGCACCGGGATAGATGGCAGGTCGACCCGCTGGAAGATGTCGTATTCCTCGCTGGTGATGACGCCAACCAGCACAACGACGATCGTGATGATCAACCCGATCAGCCAGACCGCTATGCCTTGGCGGCCGCCATCGTAGCGCGACATCCGGCCGGCCACGTAGCCACCGGCGAAGTACGCGACCATGAGGATCGCCAGCAAAACGCCGGCTGTCCAGATGCCGATCGTGCCGGCCTCGGGCTGCAGCTCCGCCCGCGTGAAGTTGAGCTCGTTGCCCACTGCGGCAGCGATTGCTCCGGCGATGCTGCTGAGCAGCACCGTCAAGGCGATGGCCACCAGCCAGCCGAAGAACGCCGCCCCCCAGTTGAACCCGCCGTACTCTTCCCGACGACGGTTCTCGGTGTCTTGGCGCCAGGTCTCGGAGGAGCTGTCGAGATCGTCCTTGCCGATCGCGTCGCTGCCGCGCGCCGCTTTGACCCGGCTCGTTGGGACTGTCGCCGTCGTCGGCAGCGGCCCTGTCTGCTCAAGGGTTGGAGGCCGCTCGGACACCGCGGGCTGAACAACCGTCGCATCGGAACTGCTCGACTGCGCCACCTTCGGCTGGTTTGTCGTCGGCTCGGTCTCTGCCGAGCTGGTGTGCCGTCCGACAGTCTCCTGTTCTCGGGTCACCGGCTCGTCGGGGTCTCGTCGAGTGGAGTCAGTCATGGTGCCTCTTCGCCTCGCGATGTGGTGGGTCGCCGACTGCCTGGAAAGACGGCTACGCCGTCAGGTTCTGCGTTAACCGGCATGTTCCCGCAGCCTGACGCCGTAAACCTCAAAGCGCCGCGAGCAGGCGGTCGGCGGCGGTGTAGGAGTCGAGCGAACCGTTGACGACATCGGCGGCGAGGACGTCAAGGTCGGCGTGCCCGTGCAGGTCTGCGAATCGCTGCCGCAACTGCGCCACCGCGATGGCCTCGATCTCGTCCCGTGCCCGGGATCGGCGCCGGGACGTCAGCTGACCTGTGTCGTCGAGCATGTCGCGGTGCCGTTCTATCGCGGCGACAACGTCGTCGATGCCCTCACCGGTCTGTGCAACGGTGGTGACGATCGGCGCTCGCCAGGCCCCGGGCTGCGCGCCGAGGCTGAGCATCGAGCGCAGTTCACGCACTACCTGGTGGGCTCCGTCGCGGTCGGCCTTGTTGACGACGTACACGTCTCCGATCTCCAAGATGCCGGCCTTCGCGGCCTGGATGCCGTCGCCCATGCCCGGCGCCAGCAGCACCACCGTGGTGTCGGCGAGTCCGGCGATCTCGACCTCCGACTGGCCTACCCCGACCGTCTCGACCAAGACGACGTCGCAGCCAGCAGCGTCCAGGACGCGCAACGCCTGCGGGGTCGACCACGCGAGGCCGCCGAGGTGGCCGCGGCTCGCCATCGACCGGATGTAGACGTCCTTGTCGGTCGCGTGCTCTTGCATGCGCACCCGGTCGCCGAGCAGGGCGCCGCCCGAGAAGGGCGACGAGGGGTCGACCGCGAGTACCCCTACGCGCTTGCCCGCCGTGCGCAGGGCTGTCACCAGCCCGGAGGTGGAGGTTGACTTGCCCACTCCAGGCGCACCCGTGATCCCGACGATCTGGGCGTGCCCGGTGTGCGGACTGAGCCGTTCGGCGACCTCCTCGCAGCGACGGCGAGGCGTCCTCGACAAGTGAGATCAGCCGAGCGACAGCGCGCGGGTCTCCCGCTTGGGCGCGCTCCACCAGGTCAGCGACGTCGACATGGCCCCGCGGTGTACGGCGGCTGGGTTCTCGCGTTTGCGTCGACGGCTCCAGCTCAGCGGCGCCACTTGGCGTCACGCCGCGGGGATGCGCACGATCAAGGCGTCGCCTTGACCGCCGCCACCGCACAAAGCGGCCGCGCCGACTCCACCGCCACGACGCTTGAGCTCAAGGGCAAGGTGCAGCACGACCCGCGCACCCGACATGCCGATCGGATGGCCGAGCGCGATGGAGCCGCCGTTGGGGTTGACGGCGTCCAGGTCGAAATCGAGTTCCCGGCTACTCGCGATGGCGACGGCAGCGAACGCTTCGTTGACCTCGACGACGTCGAGGTCGGACACCTCGATGCCTTCCTTGCGGCAGGCCGCCTTGATCGCCTCAGCGGGCTGCAGCTGCAGCGACGAGTCGGGGCCGGCCACCTGTCCGTAGGCGCCGATCTCGGCGAGCCAGTCCAGCCCGAGCTCCTCAGCCTTGGCCTTGCTCATCACCACGACCGCACAGGCACCGTCTGAGATCTGTGACGCCGAACCCGCGGTGATCGTCCCGTCCTTGGAGAACGCCGGACTTAGCCGCGCCAGCGATTCCACTGTCGTGTCGCTGCGCACGCCTTCGTCCTCGCTCACCACGATCGGATCGCCCCGTCGCTGCGGTACCTCGACGGGAACGACCTCGTCGGTGAACGTGCCGTTCTTCCACCCCGCGGCCGCCCGCTGGTGGGACTCCGCCGCGAACTGGTCCTGCTCCTGCCTGCTGAGCTGCTCCACGTTGGTGTTTCGAGACTCGGTGAGCCCGCCCATCGGCTGGTCGGTGAACGCGTCCCACAGGCCGTCGTACGCCATCGAGTCGCGAACTGTCACGTCGCCGTACTTGTAACCCGCACGCGACTGCAGCATGAGGTGCGGCGCGTTCGTCATCGACTCCATCCCACCGGCGACGACAATGTCGCACTCCCCCAGCCGGATGAACTGGTCAGCGAGCGCGATGGCGTTGAGGCCCGACAGGCAGACCTTGTTGACTGTCAGCGCGGGGACGGTCATCGGGATGCCCGCCTTCACCGCCGCTTGTCGCGCCGGGATCTGACCGGTTCCTGCCTGCAGCACCTGACCCATGATCACGTAGTCCACCTGCTCGGGGGACACTCCGGATCTCTCCAGCGCCCCCTTGATCGCGACGCCACCGAGGTCGGTCGCCGACAGGTCTTTCAGACCCCCCAGCAGCCGCCCGATCGGCGTACGGACTCCCGAGACAATGACAGATCCAGCCATCAGGCCCTCCTCGTCGATGCTGTGCGGTGCCGTCCGCAACGCAAGCCAACTTTACCGAGCCGACTCCGGGCCGGGAATGGTCGCTGTGGTCGGCCGCTGTCGAACGCGTCACACGCGCTGGAGACTCGGCCGTCGTTGGCGTCAGCATGGACCTGTGCTCCCCCCCGATCTCATCGTCTCCATCGACCACGTCGGTGTCGCCGTGCCTGACCTCGACGAGGCAGTCGCGTTCTACCGCACGACGTTTGGGTTCGCGGTGGTGCACGAGGAGATCAACCGCGACCAGGGCGTTCGCGAGGCGATGGTGGCCGTCGGAGAATCCGGCCCTTACCTGCAGCTGCTGGCGCCGTTGAGCTCCGACTCGGTCATCGGCCGGTTTCTGCAACGTTCCGGCCCTGGGCTCCAGCAGCTGGCGTACCGGGTCACCGACATCGACTCCGCGATGTCGGCAGTGCGAGCCGAAGGCATGCGCCTGGTGTACGACGAGCCTCGCCGCGGAACCGCAGGAAGCCGGGTGAACTTCATCCACCCCAAGGACGCCGGCGGCGTGCTCATCGAGCTGGTGGAGCCGCCGCACCCTCCGGAGTGACGCGGCCCGCGCTAGTCGCCGTAATCGGCGACGTACGACGGTGTGCCGGGGCTGACACTGACGAGCCGACCCGCCTAGCATGACGGACATGACGAGCTCGCAGCCGCCGGGACTTTCCATCTTTGAAAACCCGGAGGAGGAACCGCCGGGCGCCACGGCTGTCGGCGCCGACCCAGCTGACGCCGAGGTGACCCAGGCAATCCCCCGCGTGCGAGCCGAGCAGCCGGCTGACCGCAACGCGCCGGGTACCCTGCAGCCCGCTGCCGCACCTGTGACGCAACCTGCTGCCGCGCCAGCTCAGCCCGCGGTTCAACGGCCCGCCCAACGGCCCCCCCAACGGCCAGCTCAGCCGCCTGCTCAGGCGCCGTCAACTCAGCCGCGGCCTTCGCAACCAGCCGTAACGCGGCCGTCTTTCCCGGTCGCCCGCCGTGGCTACGACCGGGCGGCAGTGGACTCCTTCCTCGCGTCGTTCGAGACGGGGCAAGCGGGTGCTCAAGCCGACGTCCGCGCCGCGCGCCAGCGAGCCGACCAGCTCCAAGCTCAGGTGCAGCAGCTGCAGGCTCGACTAGCCGAGCACGACAAACCGACGTACGCCGGACTTGGCGGCCACGCCGCCTGGATCCTGCGGCTCGCGGAGGAGGAAGCTGCAGCGGTCACCGGGGCGGCCGCCAAGGCAGCTGAGGAGTCACGGGCCTATGCGCAGCGTGAGGCGGCTGCGCTGCGTGCCGACGCGGAGAAGGAGGCAGCCGACATCCGCACCGTGCAGCTGCAAGAGATCGAGCAACACCGTACGACCGTGCTGGCAGAGGCGGAGCAGGAGCGCGTGCTGGCCCACGCACAAGCGCAGGACATCTTGGCCAGCGCCAAGCGCGAGGCGGACCAGTTGCGACTCGCCTCCCAGCAGCAGGCCAACGCGCTTCGGACGGCGGCCAAGCGGGAGGCTGAGCAGGCGCGAGCCGCCGCCGACCGGGAGGCGATGGAGGCACGGCGCCTGTTGGCGGTAGAACGGGAACGGCTGACCAAGGAAGCCGCCGAGCGGCACGGCTTCGCTACGGCAGAGACCAACCGCCTCGTCGAGGAGGCCGAGGCGCGCGCGAAGGCAGCCGAGGAACGAGCCCGAGAGGCAAACACCTCAACCACCAGGCATCGCGAGCAAGTGACAGCCGAAGCGGAGCGGACCCTCACCCGGTCCCGCCGGGAGGCCCAGCAGATGGTCACCGCGGCCCGCAGGCAGGCCGAGCAGATCGTCACCAACGCGAATGCGGACGCCGACAGGCAGACCGCCGCCGCTCGACGCGAGCTCGAGACCGTGCAGAGACGGCGCGACGGCATCGTCGCCCAGCTCGGGCAGTTGCGCGACCTCGTCGCGAGCTTCACCCACGACCCGTCGCAGACACCGGGCGGCGAGGCGACCACTGCGGAAGCCGCCGACCGTCGGGGTCCCGCCCAGGGCTGACGTACGGCGACTCGCCGGGTGATGTGACAAGGTGTGCGACATGCCTGGTCGCCGTGACTCCAGCGAAGTAGAGGAGGCGGCTGAGCAGGCCATCGCGGCGAAAGAGGAGGCCGTCGACGCCAAGGCCGAAGCGCAGGGGGCCGCCGAGCAAGCCATCCACGCCAGGACCGGCGCGCGGCGGGCAGCTGAGGAGGCCGACGTCGCCTATGACGAGTCGAAAGAGCTCCTCGAGGAACTCCTGCTGCATCCCGACGACACGCCCGACCACGATGGTGACGAGCCATTCGGCACACCAGGTGACCCCATCTCCCGGCACAGCCCGTTCTATGTCGGCTTCTTCGGCACCGCGGGAGTGCTGCTCGCGCTGCTGGTCGGTATTGCGGTGCGCGAGGCCAGCTCCGTGCTGTTCTTGGTGCTTGTCTCGATGTTCTTGGCCGTCGGGCTCAATCCGGTCGTCGAATGGCTGATCGTGCGCGGGTTCCGCCGGAGCTGGTCCGTGCTGCTGGTGACGATCGCCTTGCTCGTCCTCGGCACGCTGTTCGTCGTTGCGCTCGTGCCGGTAGTTCGAGCGCAGGTCGCCACGCTCATCGCCAACGCCCCAGGGTTACTCGACGAGCTTCAGCGCAACCGGTCGGTCCAGCGGCTGGATGGCAAGTACGACGTGATCGGCACCGTGCAAGAGCGGCTGCAAGAAGGCGAGTTCGCAGAGCAGGCCTTCGGCAGCCTCTTCTCCGTCGGACTGGCTGTGCTCAGCGCCCTTGTCAACGCGTTCCTGGTCTTCGTGCTGACGCTCTATTTCCTGTCGGCGCTGCCGAGCATCAAGCGCGCGTGCTACTCGATGGTGCCGGAGTCTCGGCGTACCCGGGTCACCTACCTCGGCGATGAGATCTTGCGTGGGGTGGGAGGCTACGTGGCCGGGGCGTTTCTCGTCGCGCTGTCGGCCGGCGTCAGCTCGTTCATCTTCCTGGAGATCGTGGGCTTGCGCGAGTATGCCGTCGCATTGGCGTTGCTCGTCGCCATCTTCGACTTCATCCCGCTCATCGGAGCGACGATCGGCGCAACGATCGTCAGCATCATCGGGTTCGCGAACTCTCCGGGGATCGGCATCGCGTGCGTCATCTTCTTCATCTGTTACCAGCAGGTCGAGAACTACCTGCTGTACCCGCGCATCATGGCGTCGTCGGTCAATGTCCCCGGTGTCGTCACCGTGATTGCGGTGCTCATCGGCGGCAGCCTGATGGGCGTCGTGGGCGCGATGTTGGCCATCCCCACTGCGGCGGCAGTGCTGTTGCTGGTGCGCGAGGTCTGGCATCCAAAGGTCGAAGAGGCCTGACTGCTGCTCAGCCGGCTCAGATCTGCGGCGAGGCTAACGTCATCTCCCCGTGCCACTCGCGGGGCAGCGGCGACGCGCCGGGGTTCAGCCGAGCGGTGATGAGGTCCAGCACGGTTTCGGCCTGACCCACCCACAGATGCTTCCCGTCGGGTACGTCGATCACCTCCGCAGCTGGCACGGCGGCGAACCGCTCCCGGGCCGCCGCTGGCCGCAGGTAGTCGTCGTACTCGGGAACGATGGCGACCAGCGGCTTGCCGCTCTCCTTCCAGGACAACAGCTGCTCCGCACCGGCGAGGCGCAGCGGCGGTGAGAGCAGGATCGCACCGGTCACCGCCGGGTCGTTGCCGTACAGCAGAGCAAGGTCGGTGCCGAACGACCAGCCCACCAACCACACGTTCGGCAGCTCGGCGAACTCGGCGTACTCAATCGCTGCTGCCACGTCGAAGCGTTCACCGCGCGCGCCGTCGAACGTGCCGTCACTCGTGCCGTGTGCGCTGCTGGTGCCGCGGGTGTTGAGCCGCAACACGGCGATGCCGGCGAGGGCGGGCAGCCGGTACGCCGCCTTACGGAAGATGTGGCTGTCCATCATGCCGCCCTGCGTCGGAAGCGGATGCAGGCACACCATCGTCGCTGTCGGGGCGCCATCGACCGGCGACGCCAGCTCGGCCACCAGGTTCAGCCCGTCGGCGGTGCTGAGTGTCACCGGTTGCCGTCTCGCCGGGAGCACGGAGTTGGCCCGGATACGGTGTCTGGTGCTCACGGCCTAACGCGTCGAGTAGTCACGAAAACCCCTGCCCGTCTTCCGACCGAGATAGCCCGCAGTGACGAGGTGCTCCAGCAGCGGAGCGGGCGCCAAGCCTGGCTCCCGGAACTCCTGGAACAACCTCTGTTCGATGGCCAGTGCCACGTCGTTGCCCACGACGTCGAGCAGCTCGAACGGCCCCATCGGGAGCGCACAGCCGGCTTTCATGGCGGTGTCGATCTGGTCGGCGTCGGCGTAGTGGGCTTCCAGCATGCGGATCGCGTCATTGAGGTACGGGAACAGCAACGCGTTGACGATGAAGCCGGCCCGGTCCGCGCAGGAGACGGCGTGCTTGCCGACGGCGGCACATACCGCCCGGACGGTCTCTGTCACGTCGCTGTCGGTTGCCACTGTCGCGACCACTTCGACCAGCTCTACTGCCTGCACAGGGTTGACGAAGTGCATCCCGACGACGTCTCCCGGCCGGCCGGTCGCCGCTGCCATCTCGATCACCGGCAGCGACCCCGTCGTCGTTGCGAGGATCGCGCCGTTACGACAGATCTCGTCGAGGTTCTCGAACAGCGCCTTCTTAGCTGGCAGCTCCTCGGCGATCGCCTCCACGACAAGGTCTGCATCGGCCAGATCGTCGAGCGGGGTAGAGCCGTTGACGTGGGTGACGTCGTACCCACCGCTCGCGAACACCTCGACGATCCCCGTCGCCATCGTGCCCGAACCGACGACACCGACCCGGGCGATCTGCCGGCGAAACTGCGGAGCAGAGTCTGGGCTCGGTGTCTCGGCGTCGTCGACCACGATCGCGCGGTCGGCGGCTTCGTAGGTGTAGAAGCCGCGACCGGTCTTGCGCCCGAGCAGGCCGGCGGTGACCAGCTGCTTCAGCAGGGGCGACGGGGCGTGCAGGCGGTTGCGGCCCTCCCGGTACATCGTGTCGAGGATCTCGTACGCCGTGTCGAGCCCGATCAGGTCAAGCAGCGCCAGCGGACCCATCGGGTAGCCGCAGCCCAACCGCATCGCGGCGTCGATGTCCTCGCGAGAGGCGTAGTGGCTTTCATACATCGAGACGGCATGGTTGAGATAGCCGAACAGCAAGCCGTTGGCGATGAAGCCGGCCTTGTCCCCGACCGCGACCGGCAGCTTCCCCACCTTGCGCGCCAGCTCCTCGACGTCGTCGATCACGTCCGGATCGCTGACGACGGTGTGGATCAACTCGACGAACTGCTGCACTGGTGCGGGGTTGAAGAAGTGCAGGCCGATTACTCGACCAGGCGAGGAGGTGGCGGCCGAGATCTCCGTGACCGACAGGGATGAGGTGTTGGTCGCGAGCACCGCATCGGGTCGCACGATCTCGTCGAGCCGTTGGAAGATCGCTCGCTTGATGCCGAGCCGCTCGACTACCGCTTCGACGACGAGGTCGCAGTCGGCTAGGTCAGCCAACGACGTCGTCAGCCTCAGCCGGTCGAGGATCGCCTGCTGTTCGGCCGCTGACAGCTTCCCCCGCCTGACCGCTCGGTCCGTGGAGTGGCGGATGTTGGCCCGGCCCCGCTCCATCTGCTCATCGGTCTGCTCGACCCCGATGACGGAGTAACCGTTGCGGGCGAAGACCTCGGCGATGCCAGCCCCCATCGTGCCAAGCCCGACAACTCCAATCGTTTCGAACTGTCGGGACATGCCCGGCAGTCTCCCACAGCCGCCGAGTGGTCACTCCCGTACCGCCGAGTGGTCGCTGCCGTACCGCCGAGTGGTCGCTGAGGCCGCGGGTTGCGCCGCAAGCTCCGCTCGGCTGGCGTGGGTGTGGCGTGGGTAAGGTCGGGCTTCGTGCGTCTTGTCATTGCCCGGTGCCAGGTCGACTACGCCGGCCGGCTGACCGCGCACCTCCCCATGGCGCTACGCCTGCTGATCGTCAAAGCCGACCGCTCCGTGCTTGTCCATGCCGATGGGGGCTCCTACAAGCCACTCAACTGGATGTCACCGCCGTGCACACTCATCGAGGCCACGCTCGACGACGGGCGGGTCGAGTGGGTTGTCGAGTCGTCGGGTGGCGACACGCTCCGCATCCTCATTGACGAGGTCGTCAGCGACTCGACGTACGAACTCGGCATCGACCCTGGCCTGCAGAAGGACGGCGTCGAGAAGCACCTGCAGGAACTTCTCGCGGACCACCCGACCACGCTCGGCGAAGACCTAACCCTCGTACGCCGGGAATTCCCGACTGCGATCGGACCTGTCGACCTGCTGTGCCGAGACGACGACGGCGCCTCGGTCGCCGTGGAGATCAAACGCCGCGGTGACATCGACGGTGTCGAGCAGCTGACGCGGTACCTCGATCTGCTTAACCGCGATCCGCTGCTGAGCCCAGTGCGCGGCATCCTTGCCGCTCAACAGATCAAGCCGCAGGCGAAGGTGCTCGCGCTCGACAGGGGGATTACCTGCGTCACCGTCGACTACGACCTGCTCCGCGGCATGGACGACCCCACGACGCGTCTGTTCTAGCGTCCGGTCGTGGTGTCCTCGCCACTGTCGCCGCGATCGACGACGTCGCCTTCGACCTCGATGCGTTCTTGCCGGACCTCTTCGGTGACAGTCTCCATCTCGACGACCCGCTCGGTCCCGAGCCTCACTCGCTCGACTGGCTGAACCACCTTCTCGACCACCGGCACCTCTTCACTCAGCACGATCTCCGGCGATCCTTCCGCCATCGGCGCGCCCTCGACGATCTCGTAGTCGCCGTCGGCGTCCTCTTCGCCCACCGGCACCGCCTCGAGCACCGCCTTCTCTTTGCGCACGGGAACCGTGATCGTCACGTCTTCGGTGACGACGTACTTGCGCAGCCGGGCACGACCGGTGACCTCGCGCGTCGTTCCGACCCGCAGCTTCTCCTCCGACCGCGTCATCGCGTCGCCCGCGCCCGCCGTACCAGGTGCGTCGTACGTCGTGTCGTCGGTCTGGGAAGTGGTGTCGAGGTAGGCGTCGGGCTCGGACGAGTAGGGGATCCCGTAGTAGTCGTACAGCGCCTGTTCGTCGTCGGGGCTGAGGTGGCCGTCGTCAGGGCTGATGTTCGGCGCACCCTTGACGCGGTCGTTGTCGAAGCCCACGACCAGGTGTCCATCGGAGACCGACGCGTTGGCCATCGGGACGAAGTTCTCGTTGGTGCCGAACATCCCGGTCTTGATTGTTGCGAACGCCGGTTCGCCGGTCTGGTCGTCGAGGTAGATTTGGCCGACTTCGCCGATCTTCTCCCCGTCCGAGCCGTAGGCGTCCGTACCGATGACTTGCTGTACTTCGTCTTGGCTGAGCATGCCCTGTTCTCCCTCACTCCGCTTCACGGTGGTGCGCCGCTGGGCCAGCACCTGAGAACGCCGTCTTCTGCTGCGGCCTTTCTGCTGCGGCTGTACCCACTTTGACTGCACGGCATGTACTCGCCATAACTTGGCAGTTGGTTGGCCATTTCGCCGGTCCAGCAAGGGAAAGGGCGGTAACCCAAATTCACGGTTTCGATCCAGGTCTGAGGGGCACAGTCCCTGCAGACGCGATGGAAGGAAGGAAACAGATGACCACCACACCAAACGACCCATACGGCTCGTCGGGGTACGGCGAAGGAGAGTCGACCACTGAGTCTGGCTACTCGTCCCCCACTGACTACTCGACCGGAGCGTCCGACTACTCAACGGGCACCACCGGCTTCGACACCGGCAGCACCGACTATGACGCGGGCGGCGACTCCTCAAGTACCGCCAGCACCGCCAAGGACGAGGCGAAGAACGTCAAGGACACCACGGCCCAGGGCGCGCAGCAGGTCGCAGACACGGCCAAGCAACAGGCCGGTCAGGTCGCTGGTGACGTGAAAGAGCAGACGCAGCAGCTCGCGAGCCAGGCCAAGAGCCAACTCTCCGACCAGGCGATGTCGCAACGCGACCGCGCTACGGAGGGCTTGCGTTCACTGGGCGGCGAGCTCCGCACGATGGCCGAGTCGAGCGAGCAGTCGGGGCTGGCTGCTCAGCTCGCCCGCCAAGGCGCTGACCTCGCTGAGCAGACCGCTGACTTCCTGGGCCAGCGCAACCCGAGCGAGCTCGTTGACGAGGTGCGCGACTTCGCGCGGCGCCGCCCCGGTGGCTTCCTTGTCGGTGCCGCGCTGGCCGGCGCAGTCGTGGGCCGAGTGACCCGTGGCGCCAAGAGCGCCCGGGACAGCGACAGCTCGTCGCAGTTCGACGCCTTGCCTACGTCGAGCACCGGCTACTCCGGCGGGTACGACGCCTACGCGACCCAGCCCACCAGTGCCATGCCGCCAACCGCGGCAGGATGGAGTCCGGCCGCCGCGCAGCCAGCGCCCATCCTCAACGAGCCGTACGGCGAGCAACAGCCACCCGCCGGCTACGACGCCGGGTACGGAGGTCGCGCATGAGTAGCTCATACGGACCCGGGCCCGGACAGGGGTCCTCGGCCGGGGGCCCTAGCGGAGGCGGGTACGGCCCGGGCGGCTATGACCAGGGCGGCTACGACCCAGGCGCCCCTCAGGGCATCCCGCCGGGGACGCCGCTCGGGGGCGCGCAGGGCTACCCGGAGGGCGGCGGCTACCAGCCGGGGACTGCTGGCGGTGGGTACTCCGAGGGCGGCTACGCCGGTGGTTATCCGAGGGCACCACCCAAGGTGGTGCCACCTCGTACGACACGACGTACGCTCAGAGCGCTGACACAGGCGCCTCGGCCGCGCCGTCCGACCGTCCTGATGTCGAGGACGAGTCGGTGGGCAGCCTCGTCGGTCGGTTGACCGGCGACGTGTCGAAGTTGATGCGCCAGGAGCTGGAGCTTGCCAAAGTCGAGCTGCGGGAAGAGGGCAAGAAGGCAGGCAAGGCGGCCGGACTTCTCGCGGGTGCCGGCGTGGCGGGGCTGTTGCTGGCGATCTTTGCGTCCATGACGTTGATGTACGTCCTAGACACCCAGTTGCCCCTTCCCTGGGCGGCGTTCATTGTCGCGCTGTTGTGGGCTGTGGTCGCCGGCATCTTGTTCATGATGGGCAAGAAGAAGATGGCCGAGGTCAACCCGAAGCCCGAGCAGACCATTGAGACACTCAAGGAGGACAAGCAATGGGTGCAAGCCCAGAAGAACTAAGGCGTGAAATCGAAGAGACGCGCCGTGACCTCAGTTACGACGTCGATGCGCTGAACGAGAAGGTCAGTCCCTCTCGGGTGATGGCTCGACGCGTCGACAAGGCTCGCGGCGGCGTCAGCAGTTTGAAGGAGCGGGTCATGGGTTCGACACAGTCAGGCACATCATCAGTGGGCGGCACGGCGAGCTCCGCAAAAGACTCCGCTGGCTCCGCCGTTTCGTCGGCGGCGTCCTCGGTCAGTGACGCGGCGTCAACTGTCTCGGGCGCGGTGAGCCAGAGCCCGCAGATGGCGCGCGAGCGTGCCCAGGGAAACCCGCTCGCCGCTGGGCTCATCGCGTTCGCTGGCGGTTGGCTGCTCTCCAGCCTGCTCCCCGCGACGCGACAGGAGGAGCAGCTGGCCGGGACCATCCAGGACAAGGCGGCCGAGCTCAAGGAGCCGCTGAAGGAGCAGGCTCAGCAGGTCGCCCAAGAGCTCAAGGACAACCTCCAGGAGCCCGCCCAGCAGGCCGTCCAGCAGGTCAAGGACAGCGCCACCGAGGCAGCCAGCACGGTCAAGGAGGAGGGCCAGTCCCAAGCCCAGACCGTGACCGACGAAGCCAAGTCGTCGGCGCAGAATGTGAGAGGTTCCAGTAGCGGGGGTTCGATCTGACCACCTCGCAACGCAGCCGTACGTCGACGGCTGGCAAGGCCGACGTACCCGGCTCTGAAGCCACCAGCCCCCGCCAGATTCCTGCCGGGGGCTGGTGGCAGATCAGCAAGCGCGCATGGGGTGAGGCCAAGCTCGACCAGGTGCCGCTGCTGGCCGCTGGTGTTGCCTTCTTCAGCTTCTTGTCGTTGTTCCCCGCCATCATCGCGTCGGTAATGGCGTGGGGTCTGTTCGCGGATCCCGCCACCATCCGTGAGCAGGCCGACGAGATCGCGACGGCGCTGCCGTCGTCGGCCCGTGACCTGCTGATACAGCAGATCGACGGGCTGATCGACGCGCCCCAGCAATCGCTGGGCTGGGGCTTGCTCCTCTCCTTGGCGATCGCCCTCTGGAGCGCGTCCGGTGGCATCGGCAACCTGATCTCGGCTGTCAACCTGACGTACGACGAGGAGGAGACCCGCGGGTTCGTCCGCCGCAAACTGCTCGCGCTGGGGCTGACGCTCGGCATGATCGTCTTCGGTCTGCTGGCGCTTGGGCTGGTGGCCGTGGCGCCGGCTGTCTTCGACGCGATCGGGTTGCCCAGCTGGACCCGGGTGCTGCTCGAAATCGGTCGCTGGCTCGTGCTACTCGCGCTCGTTGCGGTTGGTCTGGCCGTCATCTACCGCATCGCGCCTGACCGCGACGCCCCCCAGTTCAAGTGGGTCTCCACCGGTGCGCTCGTCGCTACCGTCGTCTGGCTCGTCGCGTCGTTCGCGTTCTCGCTGTACGTCGACAACTTCGGCAGCTACGGCAAGACGTACGGCAGCGTGGCCGCCGTGGTCGTACTGATGCTGTGGTTGTGGATCTCGTTCTACGTCGTGCTGCTGGGCGCCGAGATCAACGCTGAGAGCGAAGCCCAGACGATCAAGGACAGCACAACCGGCCCGCCCGAACCGCTCGGCGACCGCGGTGCGGTCAAGGCCGATCAGGTGCCGCCAGGCCCGGAGGCCAAGGCCGGCAGAGACGACCCGCGCAAGACCTGAGCCGTCAGAGCCAGCACTTCGTCGGCGCAGCCCCACGAGACGGTGACGCCTGCTCCACCGTGCCCGTAGCAGTGGATGATAGGTCGCCCGCTCGTGCTGGCGGTTGCCTCGAGTCGCACCGCCGGACGCACCGGACGCAATCCGACCCGGTGTCCCAGCACGCGCGCCGACGCGAGTGCTGGGACGAGGGCGGCGGCGCGGGCCAAGATCTGCTGCGCGGCTAACGGGTCGGGCCGCCGGTCCCACTCGCCCTCGGTTTCAGTGCCACCGACGATGATGTCGTAGGCCCGCGGAACGACGTACGTCAGGCCCGTCGGGTCGAGCAGCCACCTCTGCACTCCGACCTGGGCCACCCTCAGCACCTGGCCCCGCACTGGTGATACGGCGTCGTCGCCAGCCAGACCACGCGCACCAAGCCCAGTGCAGTTGACCACGAGGTCGGCGCGGTCCGGCAAGCCCACCAACGCCATCCGCGTCAGCGTCCCGCCCGCTCTTTCCAACCGCGCCTGCAGCCACCGCAGGTAGCGCGGCATCTCGACGACCGGCGCCTCGAACGTCCAGCCGTCGCGGTACGGCGGCGGCACGGCGATCCGCCGGAAACTGCCGACAAGGTGCGACCAGCCCGGCTCAGGCGTCGGCTCCACGAGCAGCTCGTCGCCCTCGCGAAGCGCTACGCCCGACTCGGGCTCGTGCGCCAGCTCCCTGAACACCTCGAGGCTGCGTGCCGACCAGGCCAGCACCCGTTCGGCGGGAGAGATGCGATAGGGGTACCACAGCGCCGCTGCCACCGCTGAGGTCGTCTCCAGCGGCAACTCGCGAGCGAACAGGTGGACGTCGTACCCTGCCTCGGCCAGCGTGACGCCAACGGTCAGCCCAGTTACTCCTGCGCCTACGACCAGCACCCGCATACGCACCAGTCTGCCCACTCCCCGCCCCCTCCGCGACTTGTCAGAACGTAGTGGACCTATAGGGCGACTGGGGTCTGACAAGTGCGAGGCGCTGCGGCGCTCAGGCGGAGAGGTCGAGGGAACCGCGTTCGAGGTGCAGGACCCGGTTGAGCCGGGTGACAGCCAACACCCGCCGCAGCTCCTTGGAGCAGTTCCGCAGCACCAGTCGGTGACCAGTGCGTTCGCCGCGCACGTGTGCGGCGGTCAACAAGCCCAACCCGGCGGCGTCGATGACTTGCAGTGCGGACATGTCGACGACCAGGTCACCGGCGGCGGACTCCTGCGCCTTGGTCAAGACGTTGCGCATCTCCCCCACGTTGCGCACGTCGAGATACGAGCCGATCTTCACCAGATCGGTGCCCGCCGACTCGACCGTCATGATTCACCCCGCCGCCGTTGTCTCAACTACTGGGTACGACGCTCAACCGGACGCTTTGGTTGCCCTCGCCCGGCGAAAACCTTCCGCGTGAGCTTCCGCGCCCGATCACGAACGCCGACGTTGCCGTCGTCCACACGGTAGATCGGTGACCGCTCGCGGTTCGGGATGCGCGCCGCGCGTCGGCGGAAACGCTAGGAGTAGTTGAAGAAACCTCGACCGGACTTGCGGCCGAGCTCGCCCGCGTCGACCATGCGGGACATCAGCTCAGGTGGATAGAACTTCTCGTCGGCGCTCTCGGCGTAGATGTTCAACGTGGCGTTCCGCAAGATGTCGACGCCGGTGAGGTCGGTCGTGGCGAGCGGGCCCATGGCGTGCCCGAAGCCGAGCCGGCAGGCGGTGTCGATGTCGTCGGCGCTGGCGACTCCGGACTCGTAGAGCTTGATCGCCTCCATCGCCAAGGCCGTGATCAACCGGGTGGTGACGAAACCTGCGACGTCGCGGTTGACCACGATGCAGGTCTTGCCGACGCCTTCGGCAAAGTCGCGCGCC
>JAUJOE010000003.1:171751-344726 GCA_030447805.1 Nocardioidaceae bacterium
GCGCTTCACACCGGGGCTACGGTGCACCCGGCACAACGACAGCCGAGCCTAGCGACCGCTGCTCTCGCGCTCGCCGCCCGGTCGCCATAGCACGTCGCCGACCTGCACGTTGGCGTGGCGGGCCAAGATGAAGAGCAGGTCGCTGAGGCGGTTGAGGTAGGTCAGCGCGACGGCGTTCATCGACGTTTCGTGCACGGTGAAGGCCGCCCATCCCGACCGCTCAGCTCGCCGTACGACGGTTCGCGCGACATGCAGCAGGGCGGCCCCCGGCGTACCACCGGGCAGGATGAACGACCGCAGCTTCTCCAACGGCTCGTTGTAGTGGTCGCACCAGCGCTCCAGCCGATCGACGTACTCCTGTTCCACCCGTAGCGGCGGAAAGTCTGGGTTCTGCACCGCTGGCGTGCAAAGATCAGCGCCGACGTCGAACAGGTCGTTCTGCACGTGCGTAAGGACCTCCGCCACGTCGGCGTCCAAGTGTCCGAGGGCGAGCGCCACCCCGATGGCGGAGTTGGCTTCGTCGACGTCGGCGTACGCGGCCAGTCTCAGGTCGGTCTTCGTGGTCTCGCTCATGTCGCCGAGACGGGTGGTGCCGGCGTCGCCGGTGCGGGTGTAGATCTTCGTCAGGTTGACCATGGCGTCACTGTACGGCGACCCGCTGCCGCGCCAACCGACTGACCAACGTCGGCGCTGGCCAACCCCTGCAAAGGGTTTGCTTCCTGCGGCCCTATTCAGCATGCTTCGAGCGATGCCGACACTCGATGCGCTCGCCGAGGTCGCGGACGCCGGCCTGCACCCATGCGTGCGGGCGAGGGTTCCACAGGCGGAGCGGTTCGCGACATTGCGCGAGGAGCTCGAGTGGGCGCTCACAACCGCCGCGACCGATATGGAGTTTGCGCGTGGATTCGCAGCTGCTCAACCGCAGAGTGGTCAACCCGCTGAGGCATACCTGAACCGATGGCTCACGGTGACCGGCGATCTTGACGTTCTCGTTGGTCCTCGGTACCGGGCGCGCGACCCGCAGCGGCCGTTTGTTGCCGTCGACGCCGCCAGTCGCGTCGTCAAGCCCGGTGACCTGTCGGCTCTGGCTGCAATGACGCGAGAGTCCTTCGCCTCATTCCGGCCCGGCTACGTCGCATTGTGGTCGTCTGATCCGGCTGGCAGCTGGCCGGGAACCAGGTCCGATAACAGAAATGTGGCGGGTCGTCTCGGCGACCTTCGACGAAACAGCGTGCCACCTGAGCTGTCTGTCGAGAGCGCAACTGGGCTGGACTTCTACGACCGATATGCACAGATCCACCGTGACCACGTGGTGCGTGAGCCCGCGCATGCGTTGCACGCGCGCATTGAGTCACGGGCCGACCTGACCGAGTTGGTTGACGCCGGCACACTCTTCCACGTGCTGCTGAACGGTCGATGGGCGGGCCTGGTGGCCGCTGAGCCGGGAGTGCAGCACGGCCTTCGCGGCGCGGTCGTGGTCGAGCTGCTACTCGAGCCATCGCGGACAGGGCTACGGCAAGCACCTGAGCACCCTGCTGGCTCAGCACCTGGAAGCGCCAGACGACCAGTTCCTCCTGGGCACGATCCGCAACCTTGCGGCATATCGTGCCGCTCCGGTCGGCGAGATGTCGGCAAGCACGCTGAGTTCCCCGCGGCCGATGGCTGATGGGTGCAGGTTGCACCCATCCCTGCTCGCTGACCAGCACCTGGAGCAACGCGCTCTGATTCGAGACGACCAGTGGATCCTGATCCTGGGCACGATCCATGTCGACAACGCGTTGGTTGCCGGCATCTCGATCTGATCGGCTCGGCGACCATCGCACCTCATTGACGGTCGTCACCAACGTTTTGCGCCGCCTTGTCGGCGGCGTGCGCTCACGGATCAATCTAGCTTTTGAAGGGTTCATTCGACTGGCGCTTACCCGCTTTCCGGCTGATTGGCTTCGTCCGAGAAGCCCTTCGTCACAACGTGAGCGCCTACGCGCGCGCGGCTGGCCGAACTGACAGGTGCCGCGGCCCTTCTCACGACCGACGCTCGGTTGGCCAACGCGCCGAGCGTGCGATGCCGCGTCGAACTGATCTGACCACCTCCCCGGCGTACCGTTCGGCCGTCGCCGCCGGTCGCCGAGATGTCGGCGGCGAGGTCATAGTGCCATTGAGGTGACTCGTCCTCAGGAAGGCTGACCCATGCCCAAAAGCGCTGAACCCGCAACTGCGGAGTTGACCGCGCGCGGACCGTTCGACCTGGCGGCCAGCATCCGCTTCCTCGAAGGTTTCACACGCCGGCGAATCAACCTGTTGCCGATGGCTCTGGCCTGCTACGGCTGGCGTTCCCCGCAGAGGTCGGCTGGGCGCCAGTTGGTGCTGCCGTCCGCCAGCACGGCCGAGCAGTTTCGGTCGAGCTGAGCGGCGACGTCGATGACCGAGCCGCGGTTGCTGACCAGGTCGAGCGCATCTTGTCGCTCGATGTCGACGGGTCCGGCTTCTTGGCCCTAGGTCGGCGCGATCCTGTCGTCGGCGACCTCCAGGCTCGCTACCCCGGCTTGCGGCCGGTGCAGTTCCACTCGCCGTATGAAGCCGCGTGCTGGGCGATCATCGGGCAACGCATTCGCATCACCCAGGCGGCGGCGATCAGGTCGCGGATCGCCGACGAGTGTGGACACCCAGTCACCGTCGCCGGACAACGCTTGACAGCATTCCCCGGCCCCGAGCAGCTGCAGCGCTGCTCGTTCCCGGGTCTCCCCGCGATCAAGGTCGATCGCCTGCGCGGGGTGGCTTCCGCTGCGCTCGAGGGACACCTCGCCGCGGCTCAGCTCCGGTCCGTCGACCCCGACATTGCCCTCGCCCAGTTGACCGAGATTTCCGGGATCGGACCCTTCTCGGCGGAGCTCATCCTGGCGCGCGGTGCCGGACACCCCGACGTGTTCCCCACCGCCGAGCGCCGGCTGCACGAAGAGATGACCCTCGCGTATGGGCTCACCGATCCGTCCATAGACCAGCTCGCCGCCATCGCCAACGGCTGGCGGCCGTACCGGACCTGGGTTGGGCTTCTTCTGCGCACCCGCCGCGAAGACGACACGCACGAGATCGCGGGGGCGGTCGGACTTAGCCGGCGCGGCGCTCAGCCTCGGCTTTGACAGCCGCGAACGACGCCTCGACGACTGCCTCCCACTTGGCGGCGACCACATCACCCCACCGCCGGCCAAGACCCCACAGGTCGGTGCCGAGCTCGCCGTCGTACGTCAGGAGCGTCCCATCGCCCTGCTCGAGCAGCCGAAACGACTCGACCACATGCGGTACGGGGCCGCGCACCAGGCGGAAGTCGACCCGTTCGGGGCGGGTGAACCGGACTGTCTCGACCGTGGTCGCCTGGAGCTTGCCGCGAACCGGCGTGAAGTGGGCGGCCAACACCATGTCGGAGCCCCGCTCCAGGACAGCCACCTTTGCCCGCATCGCCCGCGGTGCCCGGACGTCGTACGGCGCCGCTATCACGTCGAAAACCGTCTCGCGCGGCGCCTGGACCTCGATGCTCAGCGGGCCTAGCGGTCTGCTGGTGCGACCCACCCCTAGGTTGACCGGAACGGCCCCGGTGACCAGGCCGAGATAGACGCCAACACCGGCACTACCCGCAAGTGCGGACGCAGCCATCGTTGTCGGTTTCATGCCCCCCACTCTGGCACGGCGGCGTCGTGACACGCGCGACCTGTCCAAGCCTGTCGATCGCACCGTCTGTGCAAGACTCCCCGGATGCCTTTCAGCCTCGACGAGTTGGCCTCCGCGCGCGACGTCGTACGCCGTTGGGTGCCGCCGACGCCGCAGTACCAATGGCCGCTTCTCGGTGAAGTCGTCGGCGCCGAGGTGTGGGTCAAACACGAGAACCACACCCCGACGGGTGCGTTCAAGGTGCGGGGCGGCCTGGTGTACGTCGACCGGTTGCGCGCCCACCGGCCGCACGTCACCGGCATCGTCTCGGCGACGCGTGGCAACCATGGGCAGAGCCTCGCGTTCGCCGGTCGAGCCGCCGGGCTCGACGTCACCATCGTGGCGCCGATCGGCAACAGCCCGGACAAGAACGCTGCCATGCGGGCCCTCGGTGCCGAGGTGATCGAACACGGTCACGACTTCCAGGCGGCCCGCGAGTACGCACTGGAACTTGCCGACGAGCGCACCCTGGAGGCGGTCCCCGCTTACCACCCCGATCTTGTACTCGGCGTGGCCACCTACGCGGCTGAGTTGTTCGAGGCAGTCGAGCGACTTGACACCGTGTACGTCCCGATCGGGATGGGCTCGGGCATCAGCGGGCTCATCCGGGTTCGGGATCTTCTTGGCCTGCGCACCGAGATCGTGGGAGTCGTCGCGGAGCGCGCCCCGGCGTACTCGCGCTCGTTCACCACCAGAGCGGTGTGCTCAAGCGATACCGCCGACACGTTCGTTGACGGGGTCGCCTGCCGCGTCCCGGACACCGATGCGGTTCGACTGATCAACGCCGGCGCTGCTCGCATTGTCGAGGTCAGCGAGGATGAGACTGCGGAGGCAATTCGAGTCGTCTTTGCTACCACGCATAACGCAGCTGAGCCGGCCGGCGCGATCGCCTTGGCCGGCCTGCTGGCCGAACGCGAACTCGTCCACGGCCGACGCGTCGCGGTCATCCAGACCGGCGGCAACATCGACACCGTCATGTTCTGCGACGTACTGGCCGGTCTCACCCCCAAGGTGTAAGCCGAAGACCTAGCCGGGCAGGCAGGCGAAAGCTCTTCTGAGCTCCGACAGTTGCTAGGCAATTCAAGGCAGGATCTGGGGCATGCAGGCTGCCGATCATGTAATCGCCCCGCTCAAGCATTGGCAGTTGAGCGAGGTTACCGCAGTGAACCAGACCTTCTTGGGCACGATGAATGACACCTTCATCGTTACGACGTCAGATCGGCGGGTTGTACTCCGCCAGCACCGGCTCAGCAGGTGCCGCGCCATGGTGGAGCGCGAACATGCGTTGATGGCACACGCCCGCGAACGTGGCGTGCCCTGCCCAAAGGCGCTAGTCGCCCGGTCCGGTGAGCGGTTCATTGAGGAGGCGGGTCGGCTGTATTCCCTGTTCGAGCACGCACCCGGCCAGCAGGTGCGCAGACGCCACCTGACCGCAAAGCATGCCGCGTCGATGGGTGCGGCGCTGGCTCAGGTGCACGACTCGATCGCCGACTGCGCGCCGGTTCAAGGCCGGCCGTCAGACGAGCCCTGGGGGACCGCGGAGCTGCCCACGTCGGCAGAGACGGCCCATCTACTCCAGCGACTCTTGACTGCCATTCAGCGGCGAACGGAGGCGACTGAGGTTGATCGGTGGGCACAGGAACGCGTTGGCAGCCAACTGGCCTGGCTGGAGGCCCATCCTGGCGAACCGCCGACTCTGTGTAGCCGTGAAAGCCGAACGCTGCACGGGGACTACCAAGACTCAAACGTGTTCTTCGACGACCATCAGCAAGTCTGTGCCGTGATCGATTGGGACAATTCAGGGTATGGGTCCACCGCCGGCGAGATGCTTCGCGCAATGTTGCTGAGTTTCGACCTCGACGCGGAGCTGTGCCAGGCCTTCCTTGACGGCTACCGAGACATCCGTGCAGCGGATCTCGAAGACCTTTACCTCGAAGCGGAGCTGTACAGCTGGCGCAAACTCCATGACACCTGGATCTACGACACCGTCTACCTGAATGGGGACAGTCGCCCGAGCCGCTTCATCACTCCGGGAACTTATGCGCCCTTCATCGACCGCTGGAAAGCCGTGCACAGCACACTGCGCTAGGCGTGGTGGCAAGCCAATTTTTCTTTTCCACAACTGGGCCGCCACGCCCAGTTTGTCGGTGGGGTGGTCTATTGTCGTATGCATGTTCGAGCCAGTGGTAAGAGACGACGAGGGTCGGGTGATCGACCCCCGCGACCTGCCCCCAACCAGGGGATGTCGCTGTTCTGCGCGTCGCAGCTCGACCGGTTCACCGCGGTGCTGTCAGCGAACATCGAGGCCCTGGAGGAGGACAACCAGCTCGAACTCGGTGCCCACCTGAGCTCGTGTGTGGCGACCCTGGAGTGGATGAAGTGCCGGGTCGCGTCAAGTCTGGGAGTCAAGGACGCCACCGACCCGGTGGTGGCGCACACCGCCGCAGCCGGCCGCGGTCGGCCGATCATGCGGACCCTGGGTGGTGACGGCACCCCGGCGGTGTCGGAGTTTCTGGTCCCGGAGGTCGCGTTGGCGTTCGGGTGCTCCGAACGCGACGCCACCAGCTACCTCGCCGTCGGCCTGGATCTGCGGTTTCGGTTGCGGTGCACCAACGCCGAGTTCGGCGGCGGCCGGATCAGCTACGGCCACGCCAAGGTGATCTCCGAAGCCACCCGGCACCTGCCGGTCGACGCCGCCGAGGCCCTGGACGCCGTGCTGGCCGACGCGGCGACCACCCGCACCCCCGCCCGGTTGCGGATCCTGGCCCGCCGCAAAGCCGCCGCCGCCGACCCGGCCGGGTTCGCCAACCGGCACCAGACCGCGATGAGCAACCGGGGCACGGCGACGTTCCCCCTCGGCGACGGCATGGGCAGCTTCTGCCTCACCACCTCACTCACGGCGGCGGTCGCGGTCGCCGACCAAATCGATGGGTGGGCCGCCAAACTGCGCACCCTGCTACCCGACGTGCCCCTTGACGCGCACCGCGCCGACGCCGCCACCCGCCTCCTGCTCGGGCAGCACCCCCTCACCGGTCACAACCTGTTGACCACGAGCGCCCACAGCGATCCAGACCGAAACAGACGGCGACCGCTGCGTCGGCGGCCACCGACGTCGTGCCGGGCGCTCCCCACGACCCGGCCTGGCTCCCGGCCCGCACCGAGCTGCGGGTCACGATGACCGCTGACACCCTGCTCGGCGTCGACGACGACACCTGTGACCTGGACGGGCACGGCCCGATCACCGCCGCCCAAGCCCGCCGGCTCGCGCTGCAATCGGTGTCGGTGAAGCTGCGGCGGGTGTTCACCGACCCGGCCGACAACTCCATCCTGTTCCTCGACGCCAACCGCTACCGGTTCACCGGTGACCAGATCGCCTGCATCACCACCCTGCACCCCTACTCCACCTTCCCCGGCGCCACCACCCCAGCCGGGCGCTGCGACATCGACCACCTCAACGAGTACCGCACCGGGGCCGCCGGCCGACGCCGACGAGGCCCGCCCGATCCGGCGACCCTCCCGGGCAGACGGTGGTGACGAACGGTCAACCCCTGGGTCGGCGACATCACCGTCCGAAGACCCACGGCGGCTGGAAAGTCCGTGCCGATCCCCACGACCCACACACGTTCCACTGGACCAGCCCACGCGGCCGCACCTACACCGTCAACGACACCGACGGCGCTTGACTCCGCCGCCTCAGCGCGTGACGGCTCACTCAAAGATGCGGTCGTGTCGCGGGGGTGCCGCTTCGGTCCAGGCCAGGAAGCCGGTGAGAGCGCTTTCACTCATAGCCAGCTCGATGGTGCGCCCCGAGTCCAGGCGGGCAGCGACAACGACGTGGCCGCCGTACAGCGAAAACGCCTCGGCACCGTGCGGCTTACGCCGGGTGAGGACGGTCAGCCCTCGGGAGAACGTGTACTTCGGTCGGAGGGAGAACGAGAAGACGCGAAACCACTCAACGTCGGAGTCGGAGTACCGGCCCAGCCCGAGGGTCCAACCGCGAGCCGACGCCGCCGCGCTGGCCTTCGCCGGTGGCTGCATGCGAACGCTGCACTCGAAGGTGCCCCCGGAGCGGCTCAGTAAGCGACGTCGGACAAACAGGAACACGAAGGCCAGTACGGCAAGCGCCCCGACCAGCCCAAAGCCGTCGAGGAGGCTTTGCCACCAAGCCATTCACACCTCCCGGCCACGCGCACCTCCGTGGCTACGACGCCTTCTCCGCTGCCCGGATGCGGGCCTCAGCCAGGCGGACCTTGGCCTCCGCATCAGGTGAGTCGTCACCGGCCTGCTGCGCCTGCTCAAGGTCGCTCCGGGCCTTGGCCAGGTCGATCTCGTGCGACAACTCGGCGTGCTCCGCGAGGATCGACACCCGGTTGTTGGCGACCGACATGAATCCGCCGTCGACGACGGCATACACCCGCTCGTTGTCGATGGTGACGACCTCTACGCCGCTTTCGACCAGCACCGAGAGCACCGGGGCGTGGTCCTTTAGTACGCCGACCTCGCCGTCGGTCGTCCGGGCGAGCACCAACGTCGCCTCGCCCGACCATACGACGCGGTCGGCTGCAACGAGCTCGACCTGCAGGTTGTCTGGCATCAGAGGTCCTTTTGGATCTCAGCCCACTTGCGCTCAACGTCCTCGAGCCCACCGCACATGAAGAATGCCTGCTCAGCGACGTGGTCGTACTCGCCGTCGCAGATCTTTGAGAACGCATCGACTGTCTCGTCGAGCGGGACGGTCGACCCCTCGATCCCGGTGAACTGCTTTGCGACGTAGGTGTTCTGCGACAAGAACCGCTGAAGCCGCCGAGCTCGGGCGACCACGACCTTGTCCTCTTCGGAGAGCTCGTCGACGCCGAGGATCGCGATGATGTCCTGGAGCTCCTTGTTGCGCTGGAGGATCCCCTTCACCCGCAAGGCGGTGTCGTAGTGGTCCTGGCCGATGTAGCGCGGGTCAAGGATTCGGGAGATCGATCGCTTGTCCTCTTCGGAGTCGACAGCTCCTTGTTGCGCTGGAGGCGCAGGGCGGTGTCGTAGTGGTCCTGGCCGATGTAGCGCGGGTAGGATTCGGGAGATCGACGTCAGCGGGAGCCGGGTAGATACCGAGCGAGGCGATCTCGCGCGACAGCTCGGTCGTCGCGTCCAGGTGCGCGAACGTCGTAGCCGGGGCAGGGTCGGTGTAGTCGTCAGCGGGCACGTAGATCGCCTGCATCGACGTGATCGAGTGACCACGGGTCGAGGTGATGCGCTCCTGGAGCACACCCATCTCGTCAGCAAGGTTCGGCTGGTAACCCACCGCCGACGGCATCCGGCCAAGCAGCGTCGACACCTCAGAACCGGCCTGGGTGAACCGGAAGATGTTGTCGATGAACAGCAGCACGTCCTGGTTCTGCACGTCCCGGAAGTACTCCGCCATCGTCAGTGCCGACAGCGCCACCCGCAGCCGGGTGCCGGGCGGCTCGTCCATCTGACCGAAGACGAGGCGGTCTGACCGATGACGCCCGTCTCGGTCATCTCCTCGATCAGGTCGTTGCCCTCGCGGGTGCGCTCGCCGACGCCGGCGAACACCGACACACCGCCGTGGTCGCGGGCCACGCGGGCGATCATCTCCTGGATCAGCACGGTCTTTCCGACTCCGGCGCCGCCGAACAGGCCGATCTTCCCGCCCAACACGTACGGCGTCAGCAGGTCGATCACCTTGATGCCGGTGTGGAACATCTCGGTCTTCGACTCAAGCGCGTCGAAGGCCGGAGCTTGGCGGTGGATGGGCCAGCGCTCCGTGACCTCCAGCTGCTCGCCGTCCTTGAGGTTGAGGCAGTCGCCGACCACGTTGAAGACGTGGCCCTTGGTCACGTCACCCACCGGCACGCTGATGGCCCGGCCGGTGTCCTTGACCGGCGCACCGCGCACGAGCCCGTCGGTGGACTGCATGGAGATGGCGCGCACCATGCCCTCACCGATGTGCAGCGCGACCTCCATGGTCAGCGTCCGCTTCTCGCCGGCGAGCTCGAGCTCCACCTCCAGCGCGTTGTACATGTCGGGCATCGACTCGCCGGCGAACTCGATGTCGACGACGGGCCCGGTGATCCGGGCGATGCGACCGACTGCGGCGTCGGTGATGTCGGTGGTGGTGTCGTTAAGGGTGGCAGTCATCTCTCTCACTCGCTCCCGGCGTTCGCGTCGGCAAGTGCGTTGACACCGCCGACGATCTCGCTGATTTCTTGGGTGATTCCGGCTTGTCGGGCTTGGTTGGCGACTCGGGTGTAGCTCTTGATCAGCTCCTCGGCGTTGTCTGTCGCCGACTTCATGGCGCGCTGCCGGGCGGCTAGCTCCGACGCCGACGCCTGCAGCAGGGCGAAGAAGATCCGGCTTTGGACGTATCGCGGCAGCAGCGCGTCGAGCACCTCAGTGTCGGACGGCTCGAACTCGTACAGCGGTAGTACGTCGGCGGTGTCGGGGCGCTCTTCGCTCTCGACCACCTCCAGTGGCAGCAGCCGCACGGTCGTCGGCTCCTGCACCAGCATCGTCCGGAAGCGGGTGTAGACCACGTGCACCTCGTCGACCGCGGTGTCGCCCTCCTCGGCGGTGAAGGCTGCGATGAGGGTGTCGGCGATGTCGCGCGCCGCGTCGTACGTCGGTGTGTCGGAGAATCCGCTCCAACTGTCGACGACGCGCCGCTGTCGGAAGGCGAAGTAAGCGATGCCTTTGCGCCCGGCGACGTAGGTGTCGACGTCCTTGCCCTCGCTGGTGAGCTTCTCGCGCAGCCGCTCACCTTCCTTGATCACGCCGGAGGAGTAGGCGCCGGCGAGGCCACGGTCACTGGTGAGGATGAGCACCGCGGCGCGCTGCGGGTTCTCGGGCTCGGTCGTCAGCGGGTGGTCGACGCGGGAGTACGTCGCGACGGCCGACACCGCCCGGGTCAGCTCCCGGGCGTACGGCGCGGCGGCCTGCGCACGTTGCTGGGCCTTGATGATCCGAGACGCAGCGATCAGCTCCAT
The DNA here is from genome assembly GCA_030447805.1 of Nocardioidaceae bacterium. GTDB lineage: Bacteria > Actinomycetota > Actinomycetes > Propionibacteriales > Nocardioidaceae > JAUJOE01. Next base: position 182,449 of record JAUJOE010000003.1, read on the forward strand.
TGCCCGGGTGATCTTCTTGGTGGCCTGGACCGACTTGATCCGGCCCCGCAGCTCACGCAGCGTTGCTGCCACGCCTCAACCTCGCCTCTGCCTGACGATCTGTTCCTGCTCGACGTCCTCGTCGGGGAGCGCCTCGAACTCCTCTCGTCCCGCCTTCAACGACTTGCCCTCGCTGGTCTGGAACTGGTCGAGGAACCGGTTGTAGGCGTCGTCAGCGAGGACGCGGTGTCGTCGCTGAAGTCCTTCGACTCGCGAATCGTCCCCAGCACTCCACCCTGCTCCCGCTTCAGGAAGTCGATGAACTCCCGCTCGAACCGGCGCACGTCCTCGACCGGCACGTTGTCGAGCTTCCCAGTGGTGCCCGCCCAGATCGAGACGACCTGCTCCTCGACCGGGTACGGCGAGTACTGCGGCTGCTTGAGCAGCTCCATCAGCCGTGACCCTCGGTCGAGCTGCTTGCGGGAGGCAGCGTCGAGGTCGGAGGCGAACATGGCGAACGCCTCCATCGCCCGGTACTGAGCCAGGTCGACCTTGAGCGAACCGGTGACCTTCTTCATCGCCTTGATCATGGCGGCGCCACCGACTCGCGACACCGACACACCGACGTCGATGGCTGGCCGCTGGTTGGCGTTGAACAGGTCGGACTGCAAGAAGATCTGCCCGTCGGTGATCGAGATGACGTTCGTCGGGATGTACGCCGACACATCGTTGGCCTTGGTCTCGACCATCGGCAGACCAGTCATCGAACCAGCGCCCATGTCGTCAGACAGCTTGGCGCAGCGCTCGAGCAGTCGGCTGTGCAGGTAGAAGACGTCGCCGGGGTAGGCCTCGCGGCCCGGGGGCCGACGCAGCAGCAACGACACCGATCGGTAGGCCTCGGCCTGCTTGGTGAGGTCGTCGAAGACGATCAGCACGTGCTTGCCGGCGTACATCCAGTGCTGGCCGATCGCTGAGCCGGTGTAGGGGGCCAGGTACTTGAAGCCGGCCGCGTCTGAGGCGGGGGCGGCCACGATCGTGGTGTACTCGAGCGCACCGGCGTCCTCGAGCGCGCCGCGCATCGCGGCGATCGTCGAGCCCTTCTGCCCGATCGCGACGTAGATGCAGCGGACCTGCTGCTGCGGGTCACCAGACGCCCAGCCCTGCTTCTGGTTGATGATCGTGTCGATCGCGATCGTGGTCTTGCCGGTCTGCCGGTCGCCGATGATCAGCTGCCGCTGGCCGCGCCCGATGGGGGTGAGCGCGTCGATGGCCTTGATGCCCGTCTGCAGCGGCTCGTGGACGCTCTTGCGCTGCACCACAGATGCCGCCTGTAGCTCCAGCGCGCGGCGAGCCTCGGCCTTGACCTCGCCGAGGCCGTCGATCGGGTTGCCCAGCGGGTCGACCACGCGGCCGAGGTAGCCGTCGCCGACGGGGACTGACAAGACCTCGCCCGTACGGCGGACGCTCTGGCCCTCTTCGATGCCGGAGAAGTCACCGAGGACGACAACCCCGATCTCCCGGGTGTCGAGGTTCAAGGCGATGCCGAGGGTGCCGTCCTCGAACTGAAGCAGCTCCTGCGCCATCGCGGACGGCAGCCCCTCGACGCGGGCGATCCCGTCGCCTGTCTCGGCGACCGTGCCCACCTCCTCGCGGCTGGCGGTCTCCGGCTGATAGTCGGAGACGAAGCGTTGCAGTGCGTCCCGGATCTCGTCGGGACGGATCGTCAGCTCCGTCATGGCGTTCCTACCTGCTCTCTTTGCTCGTCGTGCTCGGGTGTCCGGCTTGCCTGTTCGGGCTTGATGGGGGGCTAGGTGGTGAGGCGGCGGCGCGCTTCGTCGAGGCGGCTGGCGACGGTGCCGTCGATCACCTCGTCGCCGAGCTCGACGCGGATGCCGCCGAGAACAGCGGGGTCGACGACGACATTGATGTGCACGTCGCGGTCGTACATGCGGCGCAGCGCAGCGACCAGTTGGTCGTGCTCGGCAGTGGTGAGCTCGATAGCGGTTCGGACGACAGCGACGACGCGGTGCTGGCGGTCCGCAGCCACCTTCTGATAGCCGTCGAGCGCGGCTTCGTACGACCGCTCCCGCGAGGCTACTGCCCGCACTGCGAGCTGGGTCGCCGCCGGCGACGCCTTTGCTTCGAGCAGCGATCTCACCAGTTGCTGCCGGTGAGCTGTCGGTACCTGCGTGTTGCTGATCGCGTCGCGCAGGCGGGGGTCACCGGTGACAACCCGGCCGAACCTGAACAGCTCGTCTTCGAGGTTGTCGAGACCGGCCGCGTGCTCTGCGGAGATGACGACAGCCAGCACACCGAGATGCTCGACGGCCTCGACCATGTCCCTGGCCGAGGACCAGCGGGCGCCAGCTGCGGTGGCGAGCACGTCGACCGCGGCGTCGCCGATCTTCCCGCCGAAGATGGCTTGAACCAACGACGTCTTGGCGTCCGCGCTGGCGGAGGGGTCCGTTAGGGCTCGCCGTAGCGAGCCTTGGCTGCGCAACACATCCGCCACCGCAAACAGGTCCTCACCGAGGCGGTCGCCACCGCCTGACGCGGCAAGCTCGCTGACCCGGTCCTGCGACCGGGCGAGACTCTCGGCTGAGAAACCGCGAAGCATCAGCGCTGCCTCATCGACGTACCGCTTTGTTCCACTTCGACGCTGTGCCCATCAAGCTCGGCGATGAAGCGATCAACAGTACGTCGTTTGCGCGCCTCGTCCTCGAGGGATTCACCGACGATGCGGCCGGCCAGGTCGGTCGCCAAGGTGCCGACCTCGGACTTCAGCTGGGCGAGCACCTGTTGGCGCTCGGCGTCCATCTGGGCAGAGGCGGCGGCGGTGATGCGGCTGGCCTCGGCCTGGGCCTGCTCGCGCATCTCGACCACGATCTGCGCGCCCTGTTCGCGCGCCTCCTCACGGATGCGGGCCGCCTCGTGCCGCGCCTCGACAAGCTGCGACCGGTACTGGTTCTCGGCTGCCTCAGCGTCCGCTTTCGCCGCTTCGAGCTCCTCGAACTGCCGACGGATGCCCTCCTGCCGTTCGGTCAGCGCCTTGTTGATGGGCGGTATGACGTAGCGGGCAAGGACCAGCAGGACCAGCGCAAAGGCGAACAGCTCGACGAAGAACGTGGCGTTCGGTACGAGGAAGTTGCTCTCTGCCAGATTCGTCGTAGGCATGACAGTGGTGTCCTTAAGTCTCAGGCGAGCACGAAGACGAACAGGACCATGAAGGCGAGGTTGATGAAGTACGCCGCCTCCACGAGGCCAACCGTGATGAAGAAGAGCGTCTGCAGCCGACCTTGCGCCTCGGGTTGGCGGGCGACCCCCTGGATCAAGGCACTTCCAGCGATACCGTCACCGATGCCCGCACCGATAGCGCCGCCGGCGAGGGCGAGTCCGCCCCCGATGAACGCTCCGGCGGTCGTTACCGCCTCGTTGCTAACTGCCATGTCTGTCCTGGCTCCTTTTCCTGTCCCTTGGTCCTAGGGCCGGAGATTGTCTCCGGCTCCTGTCCTTACTACTGGGATGCCGCCGCTCCCAGCCCTGTCACCTGTCAATGCGCTTCACTTAACTCAGGCTGTGGGTCGGCGGCTCGTTCGTGTTCATCGCCCGCGGCACTGTGGCCCGCACTAGCCATCCCGAAGTAGACGATGGTCAGCAGCGCGAAGATGAAGGCCTGAATGAGGCCGATGAACATGTCGAACAACTTCCAGATGACGTTCGGGAACCACAACGCCCAGATGGGAAGAAGGCCGATGATCGCGAGCATGATGCCGCCGGCGAAGATGTTGCCGAAGAGCCGCAGCGCCAGGGTGATCGGCTTGACGAGTTCCTCGATGAGGTTGAGCGGGAACATGGCGGGATGCGGCTGGAAGTAGTGCTTGACATAGCCCTTCAGCCCGCGTTCCCGGACGCTGAAAATGTGCACTCCGACAATGACTAACAAGGCGAGCGCGTAGGTGAGGTTGACGTCGGCGGTCGGCGAGGGCAGCAGGTGCTGGCTGGGAATGAGCTCGAACCAGTTGGCGACCAAGATGAAGACGAACAGCGCGATTGCCAACGGCACCACGAACGGGTGAACCCTGCCGAGGTTGGACTCGACCTGCACCGTCACCCAGTCGACAAGCGCCTCCCACATCAGCTGGATCTTGCTCGGGTTGGTGCTCGAGACCTTCGACCGCATCCAGAAGCCCAGGCCGATGACGACGAGCCCAGCGATGACGGTCGACCAGATCGTGTCGGCGTTGAACGTCATATTCAGGAACGTGAACGTCTTGTGCTCGCCGATCTCGATCTCTGCCTCGGCCAGCAGGCTGTCGCCGATCATGCTTTCTTCAGCTCCCTCAGCAAGGGGATCCCCGTGAGGATCAGCGCGATCAGCCGGAATAGGGCCAACCCGAAGAGCGCTCCGGCGCCGTTCGGCCAAAAAACGACGGTGACGGCAACCGCTGCGAGGGAAACCGCAATCAGTCGGACCAGTGCTGAGGTGGCGAACTGCGCTCGCGTCACCATCTCGCCGCTGTCGACCATGCGCCGCAGCGACAGCTCAGTGAATATGTGGTTGACAAAGCCGAGGACGACTCCGACGGCGAGGAACACGCCGAGCTGCCAACGGCCCATCGGCACCGTCACCCAGAGACCAGCCGCGGCCATGCCAAGGGCGAGCAGTGCGGCTCGCTTCTGCTCGCCGACGGCTCGCGCGATCGGGTGGCTCACGAGTCGGCCTTTCGTTCGTCGGTCAAGACCTGCGCAGAGATGTCACGGGCGCAGGGACTGCCTGATCCGAACCCATGAGCCCGCGATCCCGGCTGTGACCCCGACGGCCAGACCGACGAGCGTCCAGACGGGGACTGTTCCGAGCCTATCGTCAACGAACCAACCGAGGGCAAGCCCCGCCACCAGGCAGGCAAGGTTGAGGGCGCCGATGCCGAGCAGGCCGCCGGCACCTCGAAGCAATGACGCGTGGTCGTCATCGCTTCTCACCTGGGTGGCTCCCATCGCTTCGGAGGACTGCGGTGCGGGGTCTGGCAACACGGGAGGCTATGTCGCCGTGACAGTCCTGGGCAACTCGGCGATGCGGTAACGGCAGAAGCGCGGTGTCGGTCGTCATGATGGCGGCCGTCCTCAGGAGTCAGGGCTTTAAGCCCGGGCTGGGGTTGCTTGTGAAAATTAGCACAAACTCCTGAGGAGCGTCCAATCCGCTCCCCCATGCACCGACTTGTCAGGGTCCTGGGCACACGTCACGCTCGAGCCAGCCTGACAAGTCGGTGAGGGAGGAGGGGTCAGGCCTCGTCGGGCTTGATGATGCCGGAGTGCCCGGGCACTCCGAACGTGAGCAACAGGGCTAACGCGGCCATCACGCTGAGCCCGGCCGCTGACCACCAGCCTGAGAACAGGCTCACCACCACCACACCGAACGCCACCAGTGCGGCCCACAGGTACATCACCAGTACCGCGCGGCGCTGGGAGTGGCCGATTTCGAGCAGCCGGTGATGCAGGTGCTTCTTGTCGGGTGAGAACGGCGACCGGCCGGCGCGAGTGCGGCGTACGACGGCCAGCACCAAGTCAGCGAACGGCACGAGGAGCACCGAGAACGGCAAGATGAGCGGCAGCAGCGCCGGCAGCAAGCTGGCCTGCGCGCCACCCACGCCTTGGTTGAGCGTGGTGTTCGTGAACTGACCCGTCAGGCTGATTGCGGAGCATGCCAGCAGGAAGCCGATCAGCAGCGAGCCGGAGTCGCCCATGAACATGCGGGCTGGGAAGAAGTTGTGCGGCAAGAACCCGAAGCAGGCCCCCGCCAACGCTGCGGTTAGCAAGGCTGCCGTGGTCGCCAGTTCGAAGCCGTTGACGAACACCAGCGACACCGAGAACGAGAAGAACGCGACAGCGCCGATGCCGATGACACCGGCGGCCAGCCCGTCGAGGCCGTCGATGAAGTTCACCGCGTTCACCGTTGCCACGATCAGGATGATCGTGAGCAGCGCGGTCTGGGATGGGTCGAGGGAGAACATCGAAAGCCCCTCTGATCGCCGGGGAATGGCAGCCAGGCGAACTGCACGCCTTGTACGACGACAACTCCCGCCGCCAACACCTGGCCGGCCAGTTTCGTGACAGAGTCGAGTTCGAAGAGGTCGTCGGCCACCCCCACGAGGCAGATGACCGCACCACCGATGAGCACTGCCCGGATGTCGTGGAAGATGATGTCCCGAATCGGCGAGTGGCCGAGGAAGGGCAGTTGGCTGGCGACGAGAACCGCCGCCGCCAATCCCCACATCGCTACCCCCGAAGTAGGGGATCGGTATCTCGTGCACATCGCGGTCGCGCACCCGGGCGACGGCGTGAGTTCGCATCGCGAGCTCGCGGGCGGGCACCGCAAGCACGTAGGTCACCGCCAGCGCGGTGATGAAGACCAAGGCGTACTCGCGCATCAGTCGGACTCGGGCACATCGATCGATGGCACGACCGCACGCAGCTGGTCGGTCGTCACCACACCGGCTCGGACCACTTTGAGCGTCTCACCGGTGGCATCGACGATCGTCGACGGGGTGGCGCCCGGTGTAGGGCCAGCGTCGAGGTAGACGTCGACCGCGTCACCCAGCATGGCCTGCGCCTCCTGCACCGTGGTGGCGGGCGGGTGCGTCGTCAGGTTGGCACTGCTCACCGCCAACGGCCCGTTGTCGACCAACAGGTCGATGGCATCGGACTGGTCGGGCATCCGTACGGCGACCGTGGACCGGCTGTCGCCGAGGTCCCAGCGCAGGCTCGACTGCTGGCGGCAGATCAGCGTCAGCCCACCCGGCCAGAATGCGTCAGCCAGCTCCCGCGCCTCCGCGCTGATGTTGGTCGTCAAGGCGCGCAAGGTGTCAGGACTCCCGATCAGGACGGGTGTAGGCACTTTGCGGCTGCGCCCCTTGGCCCGTAGCAGTCGACGTACCCCGGCGGGATCGAAGGCGTCGGCCGCCAACCCGTAGACAGTGTCGGTGGGCAGCACGACCAGGCCACTACGGGCAAGAGCCAACTTCGCCTCCCCGAACCCAGCCGACCGCTGGACGGGGTCGTTGCAGGAGTACACCGTGCTCACCCGGTTATGGTGCCAGGCCCGCCCGAGGAGCGGGGCGCCCGGCGCGCGCTCACGAACCGTGGCCGGCCAGCGAGATCGCGGCAGTCGCGTACGTCGACCCAGTGGCCGCTCGCGGCGAACACCGCCGGCGCGCTGTCGCCCTGCACGTCGGCGTGCTCACAAAGGACGAGTCCGCCGCCGACCAGCACTCTCGCGGCCACCTCGGCAACCGTCCTGACCATCTGCAGGCCGTCGTCGTCGGCCCACAGCGCCAACGGAGGGTCGAACTGCCTGGCCTCGAGCGCAACGGACTCGTACGCCGCCATCGGGATGTACGGCGGGTTCGCGGTCACCACCTGCGCCTGCCCGGCGAGGTCGTCGACGGCGTCGGCGATGTCGCCGCAGCGCACCTCGACCGCGGAGCCGGCCGCATTCCTGGCGGCGTAGTCGGCCGCCTGGGTCGACAGTTCGACGGCGACGACTCGGCAGCCGGCGGCCTCGGTCGCCATCGCCACCGCAACAGCGCCCGACCCCGAGCACAGATCCACCGCCAACGGCTCAGCTTCGGTGGTTTGCACAAGGCGGCGAAGCTCCTCAACCGCGACCCCGGCCATCACCTCGGTCTCCGGTCGAGGGATGAAGACACCCGGCCCCACCGCCAGCTCGAGGTGGCGGAAGGCGGCGCGTCCGGTGATGTGCTGCAGCGGCTCGCGGCGCTGCCGCCGGGCAAGCGCGGCGCGGAATGCAACCTCCGCCTCGTCGCTGAGGCAGCTCAGCGCGTGCAGGCGGCTTCTGGGCGTACCCGTGACCCAGGCCAGCAGCGCCTCGGCGTCGGCGCGTCCCGACTCGACGCCCACAGCCGTCAGTCGGTCGGCCGCTTCGGATAGCGCGGCGCGGACACTGCTGGTCACGGCGACGCGGTCTCGACGGCGGCAAGCCTCGTCTCGAGGTCTGCGGCGACGCAGGCGTCGATGACCGCCTGCAGGTCACCGTCGAGCAGCTGGTCGAGGTTGTACGCCTTGTAGCCGACCCGGTGGTCGGTGATGCGGTTCTCGGCGAAGTTGTAGGTGCGGATGCGCTCAGACCGGTCCACCGTGCGTACCTGCGACCGGCGGGCGTCGGAGGCCTCCGCGTCGGCTTGGTCCTGTGCGAGCTGGAGCAGTCGCGACCGCAGCACCCGCAGCGCCTGCTCACGGTTCTGCAGCTGGCTCTTCTCGTTCTGGCACGACACGACGATGCCGGTGGGCACGTGAGTGATGCGGACCGCGGAGTCGGTGGTGTTCACGCTCTGGCCACCGGGGCCCGAGGAGCGGAAGACGTCGACACGCAGGTCGTTCTCGTCGATCGTTACGTCGACTGGTTCCGCTTCCGGCATCACGAGCACACCGGCGGCCGAGGTGTGGATGCGGCCCTGCGACTCGGTCACCGGGACCCGCTGCACCCGGTGCACACCACCTTCGAACTTCAGCAGCGCGAACGGCGCCTCCCCCGGCTCGGGCACGCCCTTGGCCTTGACGGCCAGCGTGACGCTCTTGACACCGCCGAGGTCGCTCAGTGTCTCGTCGAGCACCTCGGTCCGCCAGCCGCGCCGCTCGGCGTACCGGGAGTACATCCGCAACAGGTCACCGGCAAACAGCGCCGACTCTTCACCTCCCTCGCCGGCCTTGATCTCCAGCAGCGCGTCCTTGCCGTCGACAGGGTCTCGCGGGACGAGTAGGTGTCGTAACCGCTCCTCCAGCTCAAGCCGCTGTGCATCGAGGCGATCAACCTCTGCGACGAAGCTCGGCTCCTCTTCGGTCAGCTCCTGGGCGGCCTGCAGGTCGCCCAGAGTCGCCTGCCACTCCTGATAGGCGCGGACAACGGCGGTCAGCGCGGCGTACCGCTGGTTCAGCTGCCGCGAGAGGACGGGATCGGAGAACGCGTCCGGAGCCGCCATCCGCTGCTCGAGCGCGGCGTGCTCCTCAACGAGTGCGTCGACGGCTTCGAACATGGTTTACCTCATCGGCGAAGATCATTCCAGGCATGGCAGCGGCGCCGACCCTCTGCCGATAACGGCGAGGGTGGGCGCCGAGCCGAGCTACTTGGCAGCCTTCTTGGCGTAACGGGCCTCGAAGCGCGCAACGCGCCCACCGGTGTCGAGGATCTTCTGCTTGCCGGTGTAGAACGGGTGGCAGTTCGAGCACACGTCGGCGTGCAGACGGCCCTGGGTGGCGGTACTGCGGGTGGTGAACGAGTTGCCGCAGGTGCAGGTGACCTGCGTCTCGACGTACTCGGGGTGGATGTTCTTCTTCATTCGGTGTGCTTCCTCTCAGTCGTCGTCCGAGCCGGCAAGACCGGCCGCGCTCGGCGTGGTCTTGTTGACCTGCATGAGGAACTCGATGTTGGTCTTTGTCGACTTGAGCTTGCTGAGCAGCAGCTCGAGCGCCTGCTGACCTTCGAGCGCCGACAAGACCCGGCGCAGCTTCCACACGATCTGCAGCTCGTCCTTGCTCATCAGCAGCTCCTCACGGCGGGTACCGGAGGCGTCAACGTCGATCGCCGGGAAGATGCGCTTGTCGGCGTACTCGCGGCGCAGCCGCAGTTCCATGTTCCCCGTGCCCTTGAACTCCTCGAAGATGACCTCGTCCATCTTCGACCCGGTCTCGATCAGCGCGGTCGCGAGGATGGTCAGCGAGCCGCCGTCCTCGATGTTGCGCGCCGCACCGAAGAACCGCTTCGGCGGGTACAGCGCTGAGGAGTCGACACCACCGGAGAGGATCCGCCCACTGGCGGGAGCTGCGAGGTTGTAGGCGCGACCCAACCGGGTGATCGAGTCGAGCAGTACGACGACGTCGTGCCCCAGCTCGACGAGGCGCTTGGCGCGCTCGATCGCCAGCTCCGCCACCGTGGTGTGGTCGTCGGCCGGCCGGTCGAACGTCGACGCGACCACCTCACCCTTGACGGCGCGCTGCATGTCGGTGACCTCTTCGGGTCGCTCGTCGACAAGGACGACCATCATGTGGCACTCGGGGTTGTTGGTGGTGATGGCGTTCGCGATCGCCTGCATGACGAGCGTCTTGCCCGCCTTCGACGGCGACACGATCAGCCCGCGCTGCCCCTTGCCGATTGGGGCCACGATGTCGATCAGCCGGGTTGTGAGCTGACCTGGCTCGGTCTCGAGCCGGAGCCGGTCAGCGGCGTACAGCGGAGTCAGCTTGGCGAACTCGACCCGGTTGCGCGACGCCTCGGGCTCCGCCCCGTTGACGGTGTCGATGCGCACCATCGGGTTGAACTTCTCGCGTCGCTCCCCGTCGCGGCTTTGGCGCACGGCGCCGGTGATGGCGTCGCCTTTGCGCAACCCGTACTTGCGGACCATCGACAAGGCGACGTAGACGTCGTTGGGACCCGGCAGGTAGCCGCTCGTGCGCACGAAGGCGTAGTTGTCGAGGAGGTCGAGGATGCCAGCAGCGGGGATCAGGACGTCGTCGTCGCTCACCTGGGGCTCGCTGTCGCCGCCCTCGCGCCGCTTGTCGCGGTCGCGGTAGTTGCGGTCGCGGTTCCGGTTGCGGCTGCGGCTGCGGCTACGCCCGCCGCGATCGTCGTCGCGGTAGCCGTCCCGGTTGGAGCTTTGGTTTTGGCCGGAGCTTTGGGTTTGGCCCTGGCCCGATGGGGTTTGCCCTTGGCTGTTGCCCGACCCATTGCTGCGGTCGCGTGCGGAGTTGTGCTGGCTGCTTTGCTGCTGGCTGCCTTGCTGCTGGCTGCTTTGCTGCTGGCTGCCCTGCTGCGCAGTTTGGAGTTGGCCGTTGCGCTGCTGGTCGGCCTGCTGTCCGGATCGCTGGTCGGACCGGCTCGGGTTGTCCTCCAAGCCTCGCGGCGAGGACGGCTCCTGTCGGCCGGCAGAGCCCGGACCTGAGTCGGAGAACGAGCGCACATCGCCAACGGGCTGGCCGCTGCGACCGTTGTCGTCGCGCTGGCCGTTGGTCGACGGCGCGGATGTGTTGCTGCCTCCGGAGGAGCTGCTGCTCTGGGCGGAGTTGCCGCTTTGGGCCGAGCTGATGGCGGCGACGAGGGCGCTCTTGCGCATGCCCCCGGTGCCTTTGATGCCGAGGCTGCCGGCGAGCTGCTTGAGTTCCGGCAACAGCATCGAGTTGAGGCCACCCGACTTCTTGCGGCTCGCTGTCTCGGTCGTACCGGCAGCTGCGGCTGGAGTGGCTTCAGAAGTTTCCGTCACGTGAGGTCCTTCCCACGTCTGGTGCGCAGTCAGATTGCGCCGCGGTGATAGAGGTAACTCGCGGATGATCAGCGGTCGTCTGCTCCGGCTTGCGCCAACGCGGGATACCGCGTGGCTCACGCCGGGAAGGGTGCTGAACGATCTCTGCGATCCGCAAGAGGAGACCGGCTCACAGTCTGGCCGATGCGACTCAGACAGTAGCACTAAGTTCGTTGGTCTGTCCTGCACCCTGATCAACACGGCGCCGACACGCCGCATTCCCATGATTCCCACCCACATGTCAGAAGGTAGTGACCCCATGGCGGCAGTACCTTCTGACAACTCATAAGACGGCGGCGGCGGCGGCTGCTCCGAAGGCGACGGGCAGTTCCAGACAACGCCATCCGGCCGGAGTCCAGCGGCCCGGCTCGACGGCATGGGTGGGGGTGCTCAGCGCGAGCACCGCGGGACCGGACCCGGATAGTACGGCGGCGACACCGGCGGCACGCAAGGCGTCCATCAGCGCGAACGACGCAGGCATCGCCGTACGCCGAAACGGCTGGTGCAGCCGGTCCTCGGTGGCCGCGAGCAGTTCCTGCGGGTGCCGGGTGAGCGCCGCGACGAGCAGCCCCGCGCGGCCGGCGTTCAGCCCGGCGTCGACTTGCGTCACCTGCTCCGGAAGGAGGTCACGCGCAACCTCGGTGGCCAGCGACGTTGGCGGCACGAAGACGACGGGAGAAACGTCGGGGTGTACGTCGAGGGCTACCGCCCTGGTCTGCCCCCCGGCGGTCCAGGCCACCGTGAAGCCGCCCAGCAGGCAGGCAGCGACGTTGTCGGGGTGCCCCTCGAGCGAGGCGGCCAACGTGAGCGCCGTGCCCAGGTCGAGCGTCGCGTCGAGCGTCAACGCCACAGCCGACTGGATGCCCGCGACGATCGCCGCCGCCGAAGAGCCGAGCCCCCGGCGGTGCGGCACCTTGTTGACGCACGACAGCCGGAGGCCAGGCTGCGGCACGCCAAGGGTGTCGAAGGTCGCTCGCATCGAGCGGACCACCAGGTGCGACTCGTCGCGGGGTACGGCGTCAGCGCCTTCGCCGGTGACCTCGACATCCACACCACCCGGAGCCACCGCGGCCTGCACGACGTCGTACCGGCCGACGGCCAGCCCGAAGCTGTCGAAGCCCGGACCCAGGTTGGCGCAGGTGGCGGGCGCCTGAACTGCAACGCTGTCGGTACGGAAGCACGACATCAGGCAGAGACAAGACCGGCAGCGGCAGCGGCTTGGTCAACGTCGGCGTCGACCACCACCTCCGTGACCGCTCCGCGGAAATCCAGCGCGGTGTCGATGTCCTTGAGCCCGTGGCCGGTCACGGTCACCGTGATCGTCAATCCGGGGCGGACCTTCCCGGCCGCCCAACGGGCGAGTAGGCCCGCGACGCCGGCAGCGGATGCCGGTTCGACGAACACCCCGTCCCGAACCGCCAGGTCCTGCTGGGCCTGCAGGATCTGCTGGTCGGACACTGCCTCGATCACCCCGCCCGAATCGTCTCGGGCGGCTTCGGCGAGCAGCCAGGAGGCTGGGTTGCCCACTCGAATCGCCGTCGCCAGCGTCTCGGGATCGCGCACGACCTGGCCCGACACGAGTGGCGCCGCGCCTTCGGCCTGGAAGCCCCACAGCGCCGGCGGAGTCGACACGCGACCGGCCTCGGCGTACTCCCGGAACCCCTTCCAGTACGCGCTGATGTTCCCGGCGTTGCCCACCGGCACGACGTGCACGTCGGGGCAGTCGCGAAGCGCGTCGACGATCTCGAACGCGGCGGTCTTCTGCCCCTCCAGCCGCATCGGGTTGACGGAGTTCACCAACGAGACCGGATAGTCCTTCGCCAGCGCCCGGGCGACCTCGAGGCAGGAGTCGAAGCCGCCGCGCACCGCGATGAGCCGAGCGCCGTACATGATCGCCTGCGCGACCTTGCCGCGCGCGATCTTGCCGTGCGGCACGAGCACGAGCGGTCGCAGGCCCGCCCGCGAGGAGTACGCCGCCATCGAGGCCGCGGTGTTGCCCGTCGACGCGCACACCACCGCCGTTGCGCCCTGCTCGAGGGCGGCGGACACCGCCACCGTCATCCCCCTGTCCTTGAACGAGCCGGTCGGGTTGTTCGCCTCGACCTTCAGCCACACCGAGCATCGGGTCTTCGCCGACAGCCAGCCCGACTCGACAAGCGGGGTGCCGCCCTCTCCGAGCGTCACCACGGGGGTGTCGGCGGTGACCGGGAGCCAGTCGCGGTACTCCGCGATGACGCCGCGCCACGGTGACGCCCCCGTCCTCGTCGGAGCGGTCACTGGTCGCGCGCCGCTTCGGTCTCGTCGACATCCCACCGCAGCAGGTCAGCCTCGGTGTCACGCCGCACGATCAGCCGAGCGCGGCCGTCTCGAACCGCGACCACGGGCGCACGCGGCACGTGGTTGTAGGTGCTCGCCAGCGAGCGGCAGTACGCCCCGGTCGCCGGTACGGCGAGCAGGTCTCCTGCGGTGATGTCGCCTGGAAGGAACTCGTCCTCACCACGACGTCACCGGCCTCGCAGTGCTTGCCCACCACTCGCGACAACGCCGGGGCCGCACGTGACCCGCGGGACGCGAGTGTGCAGGAGAAGTCCGCGCCATAGAGCGCCGCGCGGAGGTTGTCGCTCATGCCGCCGTCGACAGCGACGTACAGCCGGCTCCAGGCCACCGTCGAGCTGCACCCGCTTCACCGTTCCGACGGTGTAGAGGGTGAACGTCGACGGACCGGCGATGGCGCGGCCCGGTTCGATCGCCAGCCGCGGGATGTCGATGCCGAGCGCCCGGCACTCTCGGCCGATGATCGACCCGATGCCTGCCGCCAGTGCAGCCGGTGGTGCCGGGTCGTCCTGGGTGGTGTAGGCGATGCCAAACCCACCGCCGACGTTGAGTTCCGGAAGGGAGAGCCCAGCCGACAGACACCGCGCATGCAGGGCCAGCACTCGGCGTACGGCGACCTCGAAGCCCGCGGTGTCGAAGATCTGTGAGCCGATGTGGGAGTGCAGACCCCGCAGCTCCAGGCTCGGGTGGGCGGCAACAGCCTGAATCGCCTGGCTGGCGTCGCCGCCGCCGATCGAGAACCCGAACTTCTGATCGTCGTGCGCCGTCGCGATGTATTCGTGGGTGTGCGCCTCCACCCCGGCGGTGACCCTGACCAGGACCCGCTGGCGAACCCCCGCTCCGCCGCTATCTGGGCAAGCCGGTCGATCTCCGCGGCCGAGTCGACGACGACTCTGCCCACCCCGGCCTCCACCGCCCGGGTCAGCTCGACGACGCTCTTGTTGTTGCCGTGGAACGCGATGCGCTCGGGTTCCATGCCAGCCCGCAGCGCAACAGTGAGCTCCCCGCCGGAGCACACGTCGAGGCTCAACCCCTCTTCCTTGACCCAGCGCACAACGGCGAGGCAGGCGAAGGCCTTGGCGGCGTAGTACACATCCGTGCCGGCGAAAGCCTGCTTGAAGGCTCTGGCGCGGCGCCGGAAGTCGTCCTCGTCAACGACGAAGCAGGGGGTGCCGAACTCTGCCGCGAGCTCGGTCACGGACACGCCGGCGACGCACAACTGGCCGGTGGCAGACTTACGCACCGAGCCGGCCCACAGCTCCGGCTGGAGCAGGTTGGGGTCGGCTGGTGGCGACAGCCACGACGGGTTGCTGGGGTGTGACGACGGAACCATAACCTCGCGCACCTCAGCCACGTCGCAACCTGCTTCACATGCGCTCGGGCGCTGACACGCCGAGCAGCCCAAGGCCTGTGACGAAGACGGTCCGGGTTGCCTCGACCAGCAACAGGCGAGCCCGGTGCAGGTCGTTCGGCTCTTCATCGCCCAGCGGCAGCACCCGGCAGACGTCGTAGAACTTGTGGAAGGTCGAGGCGGTGGCTTCGAGGTACCGGGCGAGCCGGTGCGGCTGGCGCAGGTCAGCCACTGCGGACACCACCGGGGGAACTCAGCCAGCGCCCGCAGCAGGTCTCCTCGCGGTCGGAGGCGAGGAGGGACGGGTCGAAGTCCGCCGCGGACCACGCTATCCCCAGCTCGGTGGCGTTGCGCAGGATCGAGGCCAGCCGAGCTGACGCGTACTGCACGTAGTACACCGGGTTGTCGTTGCTGGCGCTGGTCCACAGCGCCAGGTCGATGTCGATGTTGGAGTCGGTGGAGTAGCGGACCAGCGCGTACCGCGCCGCGTCCACCCCCAGCGCTTCGATCAGGTCGTCGATGGTGACCACCGATCCCGCCCGCTTGGCCATCCGCACCGGTTTGCCGTCCCGGACGACGTTGACCATCTGTCCGATAAGGACCTCGAGGTTCTCGTGCGGGGTGTCGCCGAAGGCTTGGCACATGGCCAGCAGTCGGCCGACGTACCCGTGGTGGTCGGCGCCGAGCATGATCACGACGAGATCGAAGCCGCGCTCCCGCTTGTCGAGGTAGTACGCCAGGTCGGCGGAGATGTAGGCCGGCGCGCCGTTGGACCGGATGATCACGCGGTCCTTGTCGTCGCCGTACTTCTGCGTGCGCAGCCAAACAGCGCCGTCGGCCTCGTAGACGTTGCCCATCTCGCGCAGCCGGTCGATCGCCCGCTCGACGGCACCGCTGTCGTGCAGTGTCTGCTGGTGGGTGTAGACGTCGAAGTCGACCCCGAAGTCGTGCAGCGTCTGCTTGATGTCGGCGAACATCAGCTCGATGCCCTCGCGACGGAACACCTCCTTGGCCTCGTCGTCGGGGAGTTCGAGCACGCCCGGGTGGCCGGCGACGACCTGGTCGGCGATGTCGACGAGGTAGCTGCCGACGTACCCGTCCTCGGGAGGCTCCTGTCCGCGCGCGACAGCCAGCAGCGACCGGGAGAACCTGTCGACCTGGGCTCCGTGGTCGTTGAAGTAGTACTCGCGGGTTACGTCGGCGCCGAGTGCGATGAACACCCTGGCGAGGCTGTCTCCGACCGGCGCCCACCGACCAGTGCCGATGTGGATGGGTCCGGTGGGGTTGGCGGAGACGAACTCGAGGTTGATTCTCTTGCCAGCGAGGCGGTCAGACGTGCCGTACGTCGCGCCGGCCTCGACGATCGCTCGAGCCACCTCGCCTTGCGCAGCCGCGGAAACGGTGACGTTGAGGAAGCCTGGCCCCGCCACCTCGGCCGCTGCTATGCCGTCGGCATGCTGAAGCTCCTTCGCCAGGGCGTCAGCAAGCGCCGTGGCGGAAGGGACGCCTGCTTGGACAACTGGGCGATGTTGGTGGCGTAGTCGCCGTGGGCCTTGTTCTTGGGACGTTCGACCGTGACGGAGGAGGGCACGCCGCCGTCCAGCGCGACGACTCCGCGCTCGGTGAGCGACGTCAAGGCGCCGACGAGCGTCCTGGAAAGCTCCTCGGGGGTCACTGGTCCATCGTATCGGTGGCACCGCCCCCCTCCCTCCCCGCGAGTTGTCAGACCGTCGACCCATAGGTCGACTGGAGTCTGACAAGTCCGAAGGGGTGGTGGGGAGCCGCTGTGGGGCGCCGGGTGAGCCCCGTAGCTCAGGGGATAGAGCACCGCCCTCCGGAGGCGGGAGCGCAGGTTCGAATCCTGCCGGGGCGCCGAGGTCTGCGACTCCTTTCTCTTTATCGACACGCTGATGCCGTCCGCGCCTGTTTCCGCCCGGTATGCGTGCATTTAGGAACTGACACACAAAAAAGCTGCCGGGAAACGCGTTACGCCGTAAGGCTTGGCTCGTTCAGTAACTGTATGTAACCTGCAGTTCACCATTCGTAACAATCCTCCCTTGGAGCCTCAAATGAGCCATAAGGTGTTTACCACCGGAGTCTCTCTCCGTCGCAGCCACCGGGCTGCTTTTCATGACCTCGCCAGCTCAGGCAAGCTTCCGCCGCCGCCGCCGGCACGCTTACTCCAACTAACTTCGCGATGGAGGCGTCCGGATACTCCACCCGAGTCGTCGGCGGCAACATACCGGCGAGCTCAGACCGAAGCGCCTTCCAGGTGATCGGATGCACCAACCTGGCCGGCAAGAACAAGACCAACGCCGAGGCGAACGTCGACCTCGCGCCGCTGATCAGCGCAGATTCCGCCCGACAGACGTCCGGACGACCAAGAGCAACGACGTCGTCTCGTCGTTTGCCAGCAACAGCATCGCGTGCGACGCGATCGGATCCGTCCGACACGAGCACCGTGACGCTGGACGGCATCAAGTCGACGTCACGCGCGTTCCACGACGGCACCGGCTTCCACGCGGCGACCCGCAGCGTTGCCGCTCGTCACCTTCGATCCCGACGGAGAAGGGCCAGCTCCCGCGTGACGAACTGGGCGCCCCAACGCCCGGTCATCCGGTAGAGGTGCCTGGAGTGGCCAAGATCTCGCTCGGACCCGTCAAGAAGGACGTCAACGCGCAGGGTGCATCCATCCAGGCTGACGCCGTGCGCGTCAAGCTCTTCCCCAGCGACACCGTCGTCTACCTCGCGCACTCGCGGGCGACGATCAACGGCGGCGTCGTCTCCGGCCTCTTCAGAGGTTCCGCCTACGCGTCGAAGGCCACCGCTGCTGGCGGCCGCGTCACGAGCGGCAAGACCCTTACATCGTGATGCCGTGCCAGGGCACTGACGGCGAAGTCATCAGAAGGGACATCGCCAGGGCCAACCCCAAGGTCATCGTCAACGGAGTCGTCGCCAAGGGCTCTGCATGCTGACCAGTCGGCAGACCAGACGCGGTTGAGGGCCTCCGGCTACGAGCGAGGTCGAGTCGAGCGCCTGCGCATCGGAGAAGGAACCAACCGCGTGCTCGCGGTTTCCGGAATCGTCGGACGGGCCAACGTCCACTTCGTTCGAGGTGAAGGAATCACCAAGGACGTCAAGGGCAGCCAGATCCTGGGCGTGACTCTCAACGGCGACCGCCAGCGTTCGGCAGCGATGGCGTGATCGAGATCGCCAACCTCGCCAAGCTCGAGCGCAACATCGTCAAGCGCACCAAGCTGACCATCCAGGTCACGCAGCTTCGAGTCACGCTGCTCGGTGGGACCAACCAGGGGACGGTCATCGACCTGGGCGTCGCGAAGGTCGGGTTCAGCAGGTCCGGCCTGTAACCAGCGCCTGCTGCGGACAGTGTACGTCCACCACGAGGGGCTGTCCGAAAGGGCGGCCCCTCCTCGTGTCCTCGAAGGCAGCCACCACTGTCTGGCCGCCCATGGAGGGAGCCGGGGGTTAGCCTTGAAGCTGTCCACGCACGCGCTGCAGCGGAAGAGGCGAAACTCAAGGCCGTGTCCCAATCTTCGCAAGAGAGCCCCCCGGCAAGTTTCGGGCCCAACGAGTGGCTCGTCGACGAGATGTACGACAAGTTCGTGGCCGACCCGGACTCGGTCGACGAGGCATGGCGAGAGCTCTTTGCCGATCGTCCGCCAGCCGACACCCCGGCGGCGGCCGACTCCGCCACTCCCCTGCGCCCCCGTGGGCTCGACAGGTTTGACCAAGGGAAGACGCACCTTCGCGTCGTGTCGCACGTCGCGGCCAGCGCGCGCGCCGCCGCGACGTCTTCTTCGATCCCGACGGTTCGAGGTCGCACCCGCGGGAGAGGTCAGAGTTCTCGGCGTCGCGCTCCTCCTGCGCCCGCTGCAAGAGACGGGAGCGGAGCACTCGCATCGCCTGCTCTCGGTTTTGCAGCTGGCTCTTCTCGTTCTGGCACGACACCGTGATCCCGGTCGGTACGTGGGTGATCCGTACCGCCGAGTCTGTGGTGTTGACACTTTGTCCCCCGGGGCCTGACGAACGGAAGACGTCGACGCGCAGGTCGCTGTCGTCGATGGTGACATCGATCTGCTCTGCCTCTGGCATGACGAGGACGCCGGCGGCGGAGGTGTGGATACGACCCTGGGACTCGGTGACCGGCACCCGTTGCACCCGGTGAACGCCTCCCTCGAACTTGAGCTGGGCGAAAGGCGCCTCTCCGGGCTCCGGCACGCCTCGTGCCTTGACCGCGACAGTCGCGCTCTTGACACCGCCGAGCTCGCTTGTCGTCTCGTCGAGCACCTCGACCTGCCAGCCCCGACGCTCGGCAAAGCGTGAGTACATGCGTAACAGGTCAGCGGCGAACAGCGCTGACTCATCGCCGCCCTCACCGGCCTTCACCTCGATGATCGCGTCTTTGGCGTCCGTCTCGTCTCGAGGCACGAGCAGCCGTCGTAGCCGCTCCTCGAGCTGCGCGCGGTGGCTCTCGAGGCGCTCGGCCTCCGCCTCGAACGTGCTGTCCTCGGTGGCGAGCTCGCGGGCCGCCCCGAGGTCTCCCAAGGCCGCCCGCCAGTCGGCGTAGGTGCGCACAACGGCGGTCAGCGCGGCGTAGCGCTGGTTGAGTCGACGTGACCGGTCGAGGTCGGAGAAGACATCCGGCTCGCTGAGCTGCTTCTCGATCTCGGCATGCTCGGCGACGAGTCCCTCAATGGCTTCGAACATGGACTCCTCCCCTCGATGGCGGTGGGTATGCCGCCGGGCGTGTGTCGGGCAGACATGCATCGACGCCGACCACCCGCGAAAGCGAGCAGTCGGCGTCGACGGAAGCTACTTGGCGGCCTTCTTGGCGTACCGGGCCTCGAAACGGGCCACCCGGCCTCCCGTGTCGAGGATCTTCTGCTTCCCGGTGTAGAACGGGTGGCAGTTCGAGCAGACGTCAGCTCGCAGGCTGCCGCTCTCGGACGTGCTCCGCGTCGTGAAGGTGTTGCCACAAGTACAGCGGACCTGGGTCTCGACGTACGCGGGGTGGATGTCCTTCTTCATGATGTCCTCTCTTGACGGTCGCCGGGTCGTCCAGGCGGACGTGAACCGGAAACCAGCGCACAAGTGTGCCATCGACTCCGGTCTCAACGCGAACTGCGGTGTCCGCTATTCCGGTCGCGTAGGGCCGCAGACGCGCTCTAGTCGTCGCTGTCGCGCTCGCGCAGGCCCTGTGCCGTCGGTGTCGACTGGTTGACCTGCATCAGGAACTCGATGTTGCTCTTCGTCGACTTGAGCTTGTTGAGCAGCAGCTCGAGCGCCTGTTGCCCGTCGAGCGCGGACAGCACCCGACGTAGCTGCCAGGTGATCTGCAGCTCGTCCTTGCTCATCAAGAGCTCTTCACGGCGGGTGCCGGAGGCGTCGACGTCGATCGCCGGGAAGATCCGCTTGTCAGCGAACTCGCGCCGCAGCCGCAGCTCCATGTTGCCGGTGCCCTTGAACTCCTCGAAGATGACCTCGTCCATCTTGGAGCCCGTCTCGATCAGCGCCGTGGCGAGGATGGTGAGCGACCCGCCGTCCTCGATGTTGCGGGCGGCACCGAAGAAGCGCTTCGGCGGGTAGAGGGCTGACGAGTCCACACCACCGGACAGGATGCGCCCACTGGCCGGAGCCGCCAGGTTGTAGGCCCGGCCGAGGCGGGTGATCGAGTCGAGGAGCACCACGACGTCATGCCCGAGCTCGACGAGACGCTTGGCTCGCTCGATGGCCAGCTCCGCGACCGTTGTGTGGTCCTCGGCCGGACGGTCGAACGTCGAGGCGACGACCTCGCCCTTCACGGCCCGCTGCATCTCCGTGACCTCTTCCGGGCGTTCGTCGACCAGCACCACCATCAGGTGACACTCTGGGTTGTTGGTCGTGATCGCGTTGGCGATCGCCTGCATGACCAGCGTCTTGCCTGCCTTGGAGGGCGACACGATGAGGCCGCGCTGGCCCTTGCCGATGGGAGCGACGATGTCGATCAGCCGCGTCGTCAGCAGTCCTGGCTCGGTCTCGAGGCGCAGTCGCTCGGCGGCATACAACGGAACCAGCTTGGAGAAGTCGAGACGGTGCCTCGCCGCTTCCGGCTCGGCGCCGTTGACGGTGTCGAGGCGAACCATCGGGTTGAACTTCTCCCGGCGCTCCCCCTCGCGGAGCTGACGCACCGCGCCCGTCATGGCGTCACCCTTGCGAAGCCCGTACTTGCGGACCATCGACAACGAGACGTAGACGTCGTTGGGCCCTGGAAGGTAGCCGCTGGTACGGACGAACGCGTAGTTGTCGAGCAGGTCGAGGATCCCGGCGACAGGGAGCAGGACGTCGTCCTCGTTCACGAGCGAGGCTCGCCGCGAGAAGCAGGGCCAGGGTGGTGGGGATGAATCGACGCATAGGGAGGCTCTCTGTATTCGATGGGGGCCCAAGGGATCGGACCAGACTGGTGGGGAAGTCTGCCCTATGACTATCTGTAACGCAAATGTCACGATCCGTCATAGTTGCTCTCCGAAGTGCCCCCAATGCCCGAAAGCTCCTGACCGCCCGGCTGGGCCCTCCATGGTTGTCGCCGGACAGTGGTGACGACCTGTCCGTCCCAGGCGGATTGTTTGCTTCCGCCCCCGGAACGACGCCGACGCACGTGGCCAGGGAAGCCGCCGCTACGTCACGCATATGGGTGCCGAGGTCCCCGTTGGCTCAGAACAGCACGGCCTTCCAAAGGTCCGGTTGTTGACAGCGTTACGGGCGCCGGCTGGGGCGTCGGAGGCTGATGGTGGCATCGGGGTTCAATGACCCGAATCTCGGAGACGTTCGTGAGACTCCCCCCGTGCATGACCAGGAGAAAGAGCCATGCAGTCAGCCTCCGCCGCTCTAACTGACTCCGCGCCTTCGAGTTGCGGCTCAGGCCCTCCGGGCATTCACACTCGTGGTCGTGGGAGCGCAACCCGGCAAAACCGTCATGCCTCCCGTTCAGAACCACCCCAGATCCGAACGTCCTCGCACAGTGCGCATCTCACACCACCTCATGAAAGACCGGAGCTAGTTACAGCACCGGCGGCGCTCAAGGGTCCGCCAGCCAAGGTCTGCGCTGCGCATCGAATGAAGCGGCGGGTTAGCCTTGAGCTTGTCCACTCAAACGCCGCAGCGGAAGAGGCGAAACTCAAGGCCGTGTCTCAGTCTTCGCAAGAAAGCCCCCTGGAGAGCTTCGGGCCCAACGAGTGGCTCGTCGACGAGATGTACGAGAAGTTCCTGGCCGATCCGAACTCGGTCGATGAGGCGTGGCGGGAGCTTTTCGCTGTTCGCGCTGCAACGGACACCCTGGCAGCGAAGGCCAGTGGCGCCAGGTCAGGGACCAGCGGCGAGCTGAGCGAAAACGGCAGCTCCAGCGGAACCGACGACACGTCAACGAAGGCGCCTGCACCTGCTCAACAGCCTCCGGCGCGGGCCACCGCGCCTAGCCTGTCACCGGCCGCCATCACCGGCTCCGCCGCCGCATCGGCGGTGTCACCGGCCGAGGCCCACAAGGGCGACAAGCCGCAACCGGAGCGCGCCACCCCTGCTGCGGCGCCGGTGCCCAAGGACCAACCAGCCCGGCCTGACACCGCCGAGACCACCCAAGAACCGCAGAAGGTAGTCCTCAAGGGAGCATCGGCGCGCACGGTGACCAACATGGACACCAGCCTGTCGGTGCCCACGGCGACCAGCGTGCGCACCGTGCCCGTCAAGCTGCTCATCGACAACCGCGTCGTCATCAACAACCACCTCGCCCGCGCCCGTGGTGGCAAGGTGTCGTTCACGCACATCATCGGGTTCGCCATGGTGAAGGCGCTGAAGACGATGCCGGAGATGAACTACGGCTTCGAGCTCGTCGAGGGCAAGCCGAACGTGGTCAAGCCCGCGCACGTCAACCTCGGGCTCGCGATCGACGTACAGAAGCCGGACGGCACCCGGCAGCTGCTGGTGCCGTCGATCAAGGCGGCCGACGGCTTGTCGTTCGCTGGCTTTTGGAGCGCCTACGAAGACGTCGTCCGCCGCACTCGGGACAACAAGCTCACGATCGAGGACTTCCAAGGCACCACGATCAGCCTGACCAACCCGGGGACCATCGGCACCAACCACTCGGTGCCTCGGCTGATGGCTGGCCAAGGATGCATCCTCGGCGTCGGCGCGATGGACTATCCACCGGAGTACCAGGGAGCCAGCGAGGAGACCCTTGCCCGGAACGCGGTGAGCAAGGTCATGACCCTGACGTCGACCTACGACCACCGCATCATCCAAGGGGCGCAGTCAGGGGAGTTCCTGCGTCGGTTGCATGCCCTGCTCCTGGGTGAGGACGAGTTCTACGACGAGATCTTCCGGGCGCTGCGCATCCCGTACGAGCCCATCCGGTGGGCGTCCGACATCTCCGCCAATCACGAGGACGAGGTCAGCAAGCAAGCCCGCGTCTTGGAGATGATCCACTCCTACCGGGTGCGTGGACACATCATGGCCGACACCGACCCGTTGGAGTACCAGCAGCGCAGCCACCCCGACCTCGACATCGCGACGCACGGCCTCACCCTGTGGGACCTCGACCGGGAGTTCGCGACCGGGAACTTCGGCGGTCGGCGCTTCATGAAGCTGCGGCACATCCTGGGCATCTTGCGCGACTCGTACTGCCGCACGACCGGCATCGAGTACATGCACATCCAAGACCCCGACCAGCGCCGCTGGATCCAAGAACGGGTCGAGCGGTCGCACGAGAAGCCGCCGCGGGAGGAGCAGCTGCGCATCTTGCACAAGCTCAACCAGGCCGAGGCGTTCGAGACGTTCCTGCAGACGAAGTTCGTCGGCCAAAAGCGCTTCAGCCTCGAGGGCGGAGAGACCACCATCCCGCTTCTCGACGAGATCTGTGCGGCGGCCGCCGACGCCTCGCTCGACGAAGTGACGATCGGCATGGCACACCGTGGGCGGCTCAACGTGCTCGCCAACATTGTCGGCAAGGGGTACTCCCAGATCTTCCGCGAGTTCGAGGGCAACATCGATCCACGCACCGTCCAGGGCTCCGGAGACGTCAAGTACCACCTTGGCGCCGAAGGCGAGTTCACCTCCAGCCAGGGGGCGAAGGTCAAGGTGTCGGTGGCGGCGAACCCGTCCCACCTCGAAGCCGTCGACCCGGTCCTGGAGGGCATCGCCCGGGCCAAGCAGGACCTGTTGAACCGCGGCGCTGAGTATCCCGTGCTGCCGTTGCTCGTACACGGTGATGCGGCCTTCGCCGGGCAGGGCGTCGTCGCCGAGACGTTGAACCTGTCGCAGCTGCGGGGCTACCGCACCGGGGGCACCATCCACGTCGTCGTCAACAACCAGGTCGGCTTCACCACGTCACCCTCGTCGTCTCGCTCCTCGCTGTACGCCACCGACGTCGCCCGGATGGTGCAGGCGCCGATCTTCCACGTCAACGGTGACGACCCGGAGGCCTGTATGCGGGTGGCGCAGCTTGCCTTTGAGTACCGCCAGGCGTTCAACAAGGATGTCGTGATCGACCTGGTGTGCTACCGGCGCCGCGGTCACAACGAGGGCGACGACCCGTCGTACACCCAGCCGCTCATGTATGACCTGATCGAGCACAAGCGCTCGGTGCGCAAGCTGTACACCGAGGCGCTGATCGGCCGTGGCGACATCACGCTGGACGAAGCCGAAGGCGCGATGAAGGACTACCAGCAGCAGCTGGAACGGGTTTTCGCGGAGGTGCGGGAGGCGAAGACAGCCGACGACTACGTCACCGTGCCGGAGTACCCCACCAAGGGGGCGGCAGCCGGCAGCTGCGACACGGCGATCTCGCGAGAGGTGCTCAAGCGCATCGCCGACGCGCACGTGAGCGCGCCCGAGGGTTTCACTGTCCACCCGAAGGTGCTCCCGCAGCTGCAGCGACGCGCAGCCGCCATCACCGATGGGCCGATCGACTGGGGCACCGGCGAGATCTTGGCCCTCGGATCGCTGCTCATGCAGGGCAGGCCGGTGCGCCTGTCCGGCCAGGACTCCCGTCGGGGCACCTTCGTGCAGCGGTTCGCGACGATCATCGACCGGCGTACGGCGGCGGAGTGGACGCCGCTGCAGAACCTCACCGTCGACCAAGCGCAGTTCTACGCCTATGACTCCCTGCTGTCGGAGTACGCCGCGATGGGCTTCGAGTACGGCTACTCCGTCGCTCGGCCCGAGGCACTCACGCTCTGGGAGGCTCAGTTCGGCGACTTCGTCAACGGTGCCCAGATCGTGATCGACGAGTTCATCTCGTCCGGTCAGGCCAAGTGGCAGCAGCACTCCGGCGTTGTGCTGCTGCTGCCGCACGGCTACGAGGGTCAAGGACCCGACCACTCCTCCGCCCGGATCGAGCGCTTCCTGACGCTGGCTGCCGACGACGCCTTCACCGTCGCCCAGCCTTCGACGCCGGCCAGCTACTTCCATCTGCTCCGGCAGCACTCACTCGGCCAGAGTCACCGGCCGCTCATCGTGTTCACGCCGAAGTCGATGCTGAAGCGCAAGGACGCCGCATCCCAACCCGCTGACTTCACCAGCGGCAGCTTCCGCCCGGTCATCGGAGACGACGTCAGCGACCCGGCGGCGGTCGAGCGGCTGCTGTTGTGCTCTGGGCGCATCACCTGGGACCTGCGGTCGGAGCGCCACCGCCGAGGGGACGACGGCGCGAGTACGGCGATCGCCCGGCTCGAGCAGCTCTACCCGCGGCCGGTGGAGGAGGTGAAGGCCGAGCTCGACCGGTACCCGAACGTCAAGGAGATCCGGTGGGTGCAAGACGAGCCGGCGAACATGGGGCCATGGCCGCACATGAAACTCAACCTGGCAACCGAGCTCGGTGACATCCCCTTCAACGGGGTGTCGCGCAAGGAGTCGTCGGCACCATCGGTCGGCCAGTTGTCGGTGCACCAAGAAGAACTCCGCACGCTGCTCGACTCGGCCTTCGCCTGAGCAGCGGAATGTACTTCACCGACAGGGGCATCGAAGAGCTGCTTGACCGACGGGGCACTGACGAGGTGTCGCTCGGGTGGCTGGCTGACCGGCTCCAGGAGTTCGTCGACCTCAACCCGGAGTTCGAGACGCCGGTCGAGCGGTTCGCCACCTGGCTGGCTCGCCTCGAAGATTCCGACTGAGACGCCACAGTGACTCCGACTGCGGCACCGCTATGAGGCGGCGGCAGCGTTCAGTTGTCGTCGGTGCGCTGGTCATCGTCGCAGCCTGTCTTGCGAGTCTCGGGAAGCAGGTGGACCCGCCGACGACCGGACCCAACGTCATCGTGATCACGACCGACGACATGCGGCTCGACGACCTGCAGTACATGCCCAACACGCTGCGCCTGCTGGCCGACGAGGGCGTGACGTTCAGCCAGATGCTGTCGCCGTACCCGCTGTGCTGCCCGGCGCGGGCACAACTCCTGACGGGCCAGTACTCGCACAACAACGAGGTGCAGGGCAACGCTTGGCCGCGCGGAGGCTACTACAAGTTGGACGGCACCAACACGCTGCCTGTTTGGTTGCATGATGGTGGCTACGAGACGGCGTTCATGGGCAAGTACCTCAACGAGTACGGCGAGCGCGACGAATACGAGATACCTCCCGGGTGGGACTACTGGATGGGATCCGTCGCCGGCATCCACGACTACCACCGGGTCACCACCAGCCAGGGCGGGCGGATCGTAACGCACTCCGGGGTCTATCGACCGACCTCTTCGACTCCCGCTCGACCGACCTTGTCGACCTGTACGCCGACGGCGACCGGCCGTTCTTCATGTGGACGTCCTACATCGCCCCCACATCGAGTGCACCGCGCGGACGGTGCCGGAAGGGGTTCCCCACCGCTGCTGGGGGCCACCGGCCTGCTTACGGCGACGTCGGGAAGTTCGACGACCTGGCGATCCCCGACGACCCGTCCATCAACGAAGCTGACATGAGCGACAAAGGCCGGTTCATGCAGGCGCTGCCGAGCATCCCGCCACACCGACTCCAGGTCCTGCATGAGCGGCGGATCCGCCGCATCGAGTCGCTGCAATCGGTGGACCGCGCCGTTGCCCATCTCGTCTCGGAACTCAAAGCAACCGGTCAGTACGACAACACGTATCTGATCTTCACCTCCGACAACGGTGTCCAACTCGGCGAGCATCGGTGGCAGGACAAGCTGTTGGGCTACGAGGAGTCGGTCCGAGTGCCACTCATCATGTCCGGACCGGGGCTGCCCCATGGAGTCGTGCGCAGCCAGGCCGTCACCATCGCCGACCTTGCCGCGACGATCGCCGACATCGCCGATGTGGCTCCCCGGCGGCTGCTCGACGGTCAGTCGCTGTTGCCGCTGGCACGGGGCGACGTACCCGATGGTCGCGATCGCGTCGTGCCGCTGGAAGCCGGTCCGCGGGACAACACGTCGGAGGGCTGGCTGTACCGAGGGGTAAGAACCGACCGCTACACGCTCCTCGTCTGGCGCAACGGCGACACGGAGCTCTATGACCGCCGACACGACCCGCTGCAGATGGTCAGCGTCGCCGGGACGCCGACCTACGCGGACGTGCAGCGCGACCTCGAGCGCCGGCTGAGCGAGCTCAAGAACTGCGCGGGCGCCGACTGCATGCAGTGGTACAACGCCCCGTTCGGCTGATCCCCCCTCCTGCGACTTGTCAGGGTGATGCACGCCTGAACTGGGGCCCTACAGCCTGACAACTCGCGAGAGATGGGGGTCAGACGGTGAAGACGACCTTGCCGAACAGGTCACCGGCGACCATCGCGGCAAACCCCTCACGCGCCTGGTCCAGAGGCAGCACCCGGTCGATCAACGGCCGGGCACCGCTGAGGTCGAGCAGCTCGGTGAGCTGCCGCAGTTCGGTGCGGGTACCCATGGTCGACCCCTGGACCCGCAGCTGCAGGAAGAAGATGCGCGTCAGCTCGGCGTTCGCTGGGGCGGGACCAGACGTCGTACCCGAGATCACCAGTGTGCCGCCCGGTCGCAGCGACTTGACCGAATGGCTCCACGTCGCCGCGCCGACCGTCTCCATCACCGCGTCGACCCGAGCCGGCAGCCGGGCACCGGCCTCGAGGGCGTCATGGGCTCCCAGCTCAAGGGCGCTGGCCCGTTTGCGCTCGTCGCGGCTGGTCACCAGCACCCGCAGACCAGCCGCCCTGCCGAGCGTGATCAGGGCGGTAGACACACCGCCGCCCGCACCTTGCACCAGCACCGCATCACCTGGCTTGAGCTGCGCCTGGGTGAACAGCATGCGGTAGGCCGTCAGCCAGGCAGTCGGGAGGCAGGCGGCCTCTTCGAAGCTGAGCGACTCGGGCTTCGCGACGAGGTTGCGACGGGGTACGGCGACCCGCTCGGCGAGCGTGCCCGGGTGCCGCTCGGAAAGCAGCGACCGCTTCGGGTCGAGGGTCTCGTCCCCGACCCAGTCAGGGTCACTGATCACCGCATGGACCACCACCTCGTTCCCCTCGTCGTCGACGCCGGCGGCGTCACACCCGAGGATCATCGGCAGCCGATCCTCGGCCAGGCCAGTTCCTCGTAACGCCCACACGTCGTGGTGGTTCAGCGCGGCAGCCCTGACGTTGACTATGGCCCAGCCGTCGGGGACGGCTGGCTCCGGACGCTCCCCCACCACAAGGCCAGCCAGCGGGTCGTCGGGATCGATCTGCGCGGCGTACACAGCGAGCATCGCACCAGCCTATTCACCGACATCCTGAGCAACCGTCTACCGCGACGCCGCGGCAGACGTACGGCGAAACGGCCGCTCACGGCAACCGTCTACCGCAACACCGCGGCAGACGTACGCCGTCGACGCACCGGAGGCCAGACCCGGCAAACCACGCGGGCCACCACGTCTGAGTCGGCAATGACACCCACCGTCCGAGAGTCGACGCCACGCATCGGGTTGTCGCCCTCGACCCACCATCCGCCGGCTTCTCGACGGATGGCCCGCTTGACGGCGATCGGCCGCCCGGGCAACCTCACCACGACCAGCCGACCGGGTTGTGGCGAGGCGCCGTACCGGACCAGCAGCCGGTCACCTGCACGCAGCGTCGGCTCCATCGACTCCCCCACGACCACCGCGAAGCCGAAGGCCGGCTGGTTCACCCCACCACCTCGTACGCCGAGTAATGTCGGTCCCTAGTCTTGCAAGTTCGAGGATCTGCCGACCGAGAGGAACCCTGTCGATGCGCGCCCGCTTTCTCGCCCCAACCATCGAAGTCTCCGCCCACTGTGATCTCCCTTGTGGCGTCTACGACCCCGCCCAGGCGCGAATCGAAGCGGAGTCGATCAAGGGCATCATCGGAAAGGTCGCCGCGAACGACGACCCCGACTTCCGCACCCGAGCGACGATGATCAAGGAAGAGCGGGCGCAACTCGTCAAGGATCACCTGTGGGTGCTGTGGACCGACTACTTCAAGCAGCCGCACTTCGAGCAGTACCCCCATCTGCACTCGCTGTTCAACGAGGCGACCAAGCTGGCCGGCGCCTCTGGCGCAAGGGGCAGCTTCGACGCCGACACGGCCGAGCAGCTTCTGGCCAAGATCGACGAGATCGCGGTGATCTTCGCCGAGACCAAGCGGGCCGCCGCCTAAGCAGCGACCAGGCACAGCAGACAACATCAGAGCTGACGTAACAAGTCGGCGAGGTCGGACTCTTGCCCGGTGAGTCCGGCTAGCCCGACGAGACGGTGTCGTCGTCCTCGCTGCCGCGGTACAGCAGCGCGGTCGTAGCCGGCGCGAGTACGACGATGAGGACGCCGACCGCCGGCACCGCCAGCAGCAGCGCCACCCAGTCGGTCTCGTGCCCGTGGAAGCTCCAGGCCACCCCGAGCTGGATGAGTTGAGCCAGCACGACAGGTCCCCGAGCCCAGCTGCGGAGGCTCCCCAGTGCGCGAGCGGCGAACGCCAGCCCGACGGCGTACAGCACGAAGAAGGCACCGGTGGTCAACGCGACGCTGGGGCGGTCCTGGTCGAGCCCGGTGAACTCGGCGACGCCGAACGCCGCCAGCGCCACTGCCTCGGCTCCCACCACGAGCGCAGCCGCCCGGAGGCGGCGGGTCGCCGGTGCGTCGCTCACCTGGCCACCCTAACGACGAGCCAGCAACGCAAACGGTTACGGAAAGTCCTTGCACCGCGCGCGCTCGCCGTTACAGTTGAGCGGGGTTACTGCGCGCGTGGGCGTGGCTGTGACCGAACTGACAAGCCGCGAGGGGTTGTGCCCGCCTCAATCTCTTGCAACCATCGACCGCAACGCCGCAGAAAATGCGGCCTCCTCCCGTCCTCCCCGCTTCGATCCTTTCCGGTGAGGCAGTGGAGGGGACTTCGTGAACCAGTTCACGAAGCCGAAATAACGGGCGTGAGGTCGGCCTCTCGTCTGCAAGACCCGAAGGAGTTGCACCGCCATGGATTGGCGCCACCGCGCCGCGTGCCTCGACGAGGACCCGGAGCTGTTTTCCCGATCGGCAACACCGGTCCCGCGATTCTGCAGATCGAGGAGGCAAAGTCGGTGTGCCGTCGGTGCGAGGTGCGTGAGCAGTGCCTCGCCTGGGCGCTGGAGGCCGGGCAAGACCACGGTGTCTGGGGCGGGATGTCCGAGGACGAGCGACGGGCCTTGAAGCGCCGCAACGCGCGGGCGCGCATCCGCGCCTGACGCGGCGGGGGTGCAATGAGAGGGCACGCCCAATCACCAAGACCAGCACCTGAGGAGAAGTCATGAGCAAGACCGGCCGCAAGCGACGCGCTCGCCGCAAGAAGAACGCGAACCACGGCAAGCGTCCCAACACCTGACAAGGGCGCGGTCTGCGGCTCGGCACGAATAACCGTGCCGAGGGCGTCGCCCCGCATAGCCGCAGCGGGAGTGTCATGTTGCGAGCGCCGGACCTATCTTTGAGGCATGCGCCTGATCATTCGCGGCCGCCACCTCCCCGGCCGTAGTTGCGGCCCTTACGACGACGTCCACGTGGGGCTGCAAGTCCGCGATGAGCCGCAAGGCCTCGTTCCGGGTGACGCGGAGCGTGCCGAATGGGTCACCGAGATCCACAGCGACGGAGAGGATTTCAGAGGGCCAGCCGTACAGGGTCGAAAGGGTGACCGCTTCGTCTACCTCACCTGGGGCACGTACACCGACGCCACGTTCAGGATGTTCAGGCGAGCCAAGATCATGCTCGGCGACCTGCCTTCGGGAGCAGAGGAAGTCACTGTCGAGGTCGATCTCACTGACGACAGGGGCACACCGAGATGTGCGCGGCTGAGGGATCCGGCAATCCGCGTCGTCTAACGCCTGGCTCAACCGTGAACGAGAGGGTCGGCAATTTGGCGGACGAGACGGCCGCTACTGAGGGTCTCGCCAGTCGGGCACCTGCATCTGCACCTGCCGGATCGAGAACATCACCCGCTGCCGGAGCTCGGTGGGTGCGCGCTCACAACATGACCGGGCGACAACAGCCTTGACCAGCCGCTCGTAGTCGACGGCGCGAAGGCAGGGCGCGCACTCCTCGAGGTGGGCCTGGATCTGCAGGCAGTCGGCGGTGTCGAGCTCGCTGTCGACGAACTCATAGACCCGCTCGAGAATTTCCTCGCAGTTGCGGCCAGCCGGGTTGCCGTAGCTCATGTGGTGACCTCCGGTTCGCGGAGGGCAGGGCTGCGAGTGAGCCCACGCTCGCGGGCGTAGTCGCCGAGCAACCCGCGCAGTTGGTTGCGCCCACGGTGCAGCCGCGACATCACGGTGCCGACCGGAGTCGACATGATCTCGGCGATCTCCTTGTAGGCGAACCCCTCCACGTCGGCGAGATAGACGGCGAGCCGGAAATCTTCGGGTAGCTGCTGCAAGGCCGCCTTGACGTCGCTGTCGGGCAGGTGCTCGAGGGCTTCCACCTCGGCTGACTTCAGACCGGATGAGGTGTGGGTCTCCGCTCGGGCCAGCTGCCAGTCGTCGATCTCGTCGTGCGGGTCCTGGATCGGTTGCCGCTGCTTCTTGCGGTAGCTGTTGATGAACGCGTTGGTGAGGATGCGGTAGAGCCAGGCCTTGAGGTTGGTGCCGTCCTTGAACTGGTGGAAGGCGGCGAAGGCCTTGGTGTAGGTCTCCTGGACCAAGTCTTCGGCGTCGTGCGGATTACGCGTCATGCGCATCGCCGCCGAGTAGAGCTGGTCAAGGTGCACCAGCGCGTCGCGCTCGAAGCGCGCCGTACGCTCCTCGATTGTCTCGTGAGCAGGAACCTGAGTCATCACCGCTAAGGGTACCGAGGGGCGCCGACAATCTGCGGACGTGTCGGCCACCCGGGCCAGCGCCCCACTACGGTCGGAGAAGTACAACGGCACGGCAGTGCTCAACACGCCGTTGGCGCGGATCATTCCCCGCCGACCGGGAGGCGTTCCTGGCTCCGGCGGCGGGGTCGCCGTCACGTCAGCCCACCCGGGCGGTCACCCACTCGACGACCGCCTCGACGATAAGCGCGTACGTCTCGTCCTGCGACAGCACCGCACGCCGCGGCACGCGGAAGCTGTGGTCGGCGTCGGGGATCACCGCGAGGTCGACCTGCTCGGGGAAGTCCGCTGGTCCACCGAACCTGTCCCTTTCCCCTTGTACGACGAACGTCGGCAGGCCGACGCCCAACAGCTCCGGCAACCTCGTCACGTCCGGAGAGTTGGGCGGCTGCAGGAATGACAGCGCGACGCAGCCCACCGCCCCCATCGACGCCGCCAACCGGCAGGCCGCCCGCGCCCCGGTGCTGCGACCGCCCAGCACCAGCGGGCAGCGCACCCGGATGGCGTTCAGGCAGGCCACCGTGGCAGCGTCGAGGGTCTGCGGCCGGGGAGCCATCTTCTTCGCCGGCCACCCGCCACGGCTGTTCGATCCGGAACACGGTGATCCCCTGCCGAGGCAGCTCACGGGCTAACGCGACGAGGTCAGGAGAGTCGACGCCGCCGCCGGCGCGCCGTGGCCGAGCGCCAACGCGGCGAGGGGCCGCCGGGACCGGTCGGTGTGCAGCCTGGCGTCGCCGTACGCCGTCGCGACGGTGCGAACCGTCGTGGTCATGCGCCGAAGAGGGTGGCCGGACCTGCCTCGACCGCGAGAGGTTCCACCAGGTGCGGCCCGTTGTTCGACACGGAGTTGACGTCCGTGGCGACGGGTAGGCCTCCAGCCGCCCGGGCGCGGCGGGGGTGAGCAGGCGGCGCAGGTCGTCAGCCTCGGTGACGGCGGGGTCGAGCCACGCGGCGTACGAGCCGCGTTCGACGAGCATCGGCATCCGGTCGTGGATGTGACCGAGCGCATCCTCCGCGGCCGTGGTAATGACGGTGGCGGTCCACAGGAAGGCGTCGGGGCCGTCCTCGGCGGCGGACTCGTTGCGCCAGATCTCGTACAGCCCAGCGATCGCCAGTACGTCGCCGTCAACCGGCCGGATGAAGAAGGGCTGCTTCAGCGGCTTGTTGTTCTTGCCCAACTGCTCGGTCGGGTACCACTCGTAGTAGCCGTCGGCGGGCAGCAGACAACGGCGCTTGGTGAAGGCGCGCCGGAACGCCGGCTTGTCCGCCAGCGTCTCGACGCGGGCGTTGATCATCCGGGAACCGATCCCTGGGTCCTTCGCCCATGATGGCACCAGCCCCATCTGAGCACCGCGAGCCTGCGCTGCTTGCGTCCCGCTTGGTCGTCGTCGGGTTGCTTCGGCACGCGGTCGAACACGGCGTACACGTCCTTGGTGGGTGCGACGTTGTAGTCGGGCTCGAGGGAGTGGAGACATCGACCCGGTCGACCTCGAACTCCTCGACGAGGTCCTCGGGCTTGCGGCTAGAGGCGTACCGGCCACACATGAGGCCACCCTGCCACAGGCGCCGCCCACCTGCCGTACGTCTTCCGACACATGCGGGAAATCGGCGCCCACGTAATCGTGAACCACCCCGGGTTTGATGCACACCTTCTGTTTGGAAGGGATGATGCAGCCATGGCAAGTCGTGGCACGAAGTACAGCGACCAGACCCGCGAGCGGGCGGTGCGTCTGCTGCGGGAGCGGGTCGAGGGTGATGAACGCACCGATAGACAGCGGATGAACTCGGTGGCGGAGAAGATGGGGATGACGACGGAGACGTTGCGTCGTTGGCTCCGCCAGGCCGAGGTGGATGCCGGTGAGCGGGAGGGGCTGCCGTCGGCGGTGGAGATGGCCCAGCTGCGGCAGCGGAACGCGGAGCTGGAGGCGACGGTGGAGATCTTGAAGGCGGCGACGTCTTTCTTCGCGCGGGAGTGCGACCCGCCACCTCCGTCGTCTGTGAGTTCATCGACCAGCACCGAGACCGGTTCGAGTCGCACCGATCTGCGCAGCGCTGACCAAGCACTGCGGCGTCAAGATCGCTCCACGCACCTACTACGCCTGGCGGGGCCGCGGCCCGTCGAAGCGGGCGTTGTGGGATCTGGCAGTGACGGAGATGCTGGTAAGCTACTACCAGCCCGACGAGCGCGGCCGGATGAAGCCGGAGTCGTTGTATGGGGCGGTGAAGATGTGGGCGCACCTGCAACGGCTGGGTATCCCGGTAGCCCGCTGCACGGTCGAGCGGTTAATGCGGGCCAACGGCTGGCGTGGGGTGGTGCGGACTAAGAAGGTCCGCACCACCATCACCGACCCGGCCGCGCATCGGCCCAGCGACCTGGTCGACCGGGCGTTCAGCGTCGCCGCACCGAACCGGCTGTTCGTCGCCGACTTCACCTATGTGCGGGTCAGCTGCGGGTTCGTCTACACCGCGTTCGTGATTGACGCGTTCGCTTCGGCACGATCGTCGGGTGGGACGTCTCCGCGACCGCCAACGCCGCCATGGTCGAACGGGCACTGGCCGACGCGCTGGAAACTCGGCGACGCCAACACCGCCCGGTCGCAGCTGGTGCCATCCATCATTCCGACATGGCACCCAGTACACCTCGATCGCCTTCAGCGAGCACCTGCACCAAGCGCAGATCAGCCCGTCGATCGGGTCTGTCGGTGACGCCTACGACAACGCGCTAGCCGAGACAACCATCGGGCTCTACAAGACCGAATGCATCAACCCGGGTCACCGTTCCACACCGGGCTGGCCACCATCGGCGACGTCGAGCAGGCCACCGCTGAATGGGTCCACTGGTACAACACCGCCCGGCTCATGCACCGCCTCGGGCGCCGACCACCGCTAGAAGCCGAAGCCGAGCACTACGCTAAAACCAACACCGACCAACCGGTCACGAACAAATAACCGGTGCGCATAAAACCGGGGAGATTCATCGGCACCAGCCGTACGTCTTCCGACAGATGCGGGAAAACGTGCTGTCGTGCGCTGCCGCAACCCGGTTAGACTGCCGCAACAGCGACGACGGAACCAAGTAGTCGCAGGCTCACCGCAGCCCAGAGAGCCGCCGGCAGCTGAGAAGGCGGACTGCGGACCTGCGCCGAAGACACTCCCGAGCTGAGCAGTGAAAGGTCGGTGCCCGCCTGGCGCCGGCGAAGGTGTGGTGGCACCGCGAACTTGCCCGTCGCCCACGCCTCCGGGGCAACCGACCCCTGGAGGTGACCTGCATGACTCCCCCGCCGAGCCCCGTTCTTCCCCGCACGCTCGCCGCCGACCTCTCGACGTACGCCGACCGGCCGGGCACTCCGGTGCGCATCGACGGCTGGGTGCACCGCCGCCGACGGCTCTCCGGGCTGGCGTTCGTGGTGATCCGCGACAGATCCGGTACGGCGCAGGTCGTGGTGCGCGACGAGGCGACCCTTGCTGCCCTTGACGGGTTGCCCGAGGAGACGACCGTCGAGGTGACCGGCACCACGAGCACCAACCCGCAGGCTCCTGGTGGGGTGGAGGTCGTCGACCCGCAGCTCACCGCGCTGACCGACGCCGCCGCCACTCCGCCCATCGAGCTGTGGCGACCCAAGATCACCGCCGGCCTGCCGACCATGCTCGACGCGGCGCCAGTGACATGGCGGCACCCGAGACAGCAGGCCAGATGGCACTTGGCTGCTGCGTCGCTGCACGGCTTCCGGTCGACCCTCGACGCAGCAGGTTTCACCGAGGTGCACAGTCCCAAGATCGTCGAGTCGGCCACCGAGTCCGGTGCCTCGGTCTTCGAGATCGACTACTTCGGCCGACCGGCGTACCTCGCTCAGTCGCCGCAGTTCTACAAGCAGGTGCTGGTCGGGGTCTTCGAGCGGGTCTACGAGGTCGGGCCGGTCTTCACGCGCCGAGCCGCACGACACCGTGCGGCACCTGGCGGAGTACGTCTCGCTCGACGTCGAGCTCGGGTTCATCGCCGACCACCGGGACGTGGTCGCTGCTCTTCGTGCCGTGGTGGCGGGGATGGTCGCCAGCATCCACGCCAGAGCAGGATCGGCCGTGCGGCTGCTCGACATCGAGGTGCCGGCCGTGCCCGAGGAGTTCCCGTTGCTGCACTTCCGGGAGCGCTCGAGATCGCCGGTGCGCCGGCTGACGAGCCCGACCTGTCACCGGCGCACGAGCGAGCCGTGGGTGCCTGGGCACGGGAGGTGCATGGCAGCGACTTCGTCGTCGTGGAGGGCTACCCCACGGCTCACCGGGCGTTCTACAGCCACCCCGAGCCAGCCAACCCGGACTGGTCGCGGTCGTTCGACCTGATCTTCCGCGGCGTCGAGCTCGTCAGCGGCGCCCAACGGCTGCACCGGTACGGCGACTATGTGCAGGCATTGCGCGCCCGGGGCCTGCCGCTCGAGCCGTACGCCGCCTACATCGACGCCTTCAAGTCGGGCATCCCTCCCCATGGCGGCTTCGCCATCGGGCTGGAGCGGTGGACAGGGCGTCTGGTCGGGGTCGACAACATCCGGGAGGTGACGCTGTTTCCTCGCGACCTGCACCGACTGGCGCCATGAGTGACGCCATGCGGTAAGAATGGGTCATGGCCCTCGTCAGAAGAATCGCCCGCCCGATGCTGTCGTCGATGTTCATCTCCGGCGGCATCAACTCGTTGAAGAACGCCGACTACCTGGCGAAGCGGGCCGAACCGGTCACCGAAAAGGTGACGCCGGTGGTCGAGAAGACCACCTCGATGCCTGTTTCGCTCGACTCCAAGCAGTGGGTGCAACTCAATGGGGCAGTGCACGTCGTCGGTGGCGCTCTGCTGGCGATGGGCAAGGTGCCGCGGCTCGCTGCGCTGGCGCTGGCGGTGAGCCTGGTGCCCACGACAGCCGCCGGGCACCGGTTCTGGGAGGAGTCCGACCCCCAGCAGCGGTCCAACCAGCAGGTGCACTTCTTGAAGAACGTGTCGATGATGGGCGGGCTGCTGCTCGCCGCCGTCGACACCGAGGGCAGGCCGAGCATCGCGTGGCGGGCCAAGCGGCAGGCCGACAAGGCGAAGCAGCAAGCGAGCAAGCTCACCTCGAGCTAGCCTCAGTCAGCTGTACGGCGATGTGCACCGCGTGACGACGACCGACACCGGCACCTGGGCTGCGCCGTATGCGGGCGGACCGGTGCGGGGAGCGGTCGACGTACCGGGGTCGAAGTCGATCACCAACCGAGCGCTCTTGCTGGCGGCGCTGGCCGACGGGCCATCCACCCTGCACCGACCGCTGCTGGCTCGCGACACCCGGCTGATGGTGCAGGCGCTGACCTCGCTCGGCGTGGGCATCACCGACAGCCCCGACTCGCTTACCGTGACCCCTGGACCGCTGACCGGTCCAGCCGCCGTCGACTGCGGCCTCGCGGGCACCGTGATGCGCTTCGTCCCCCCGGTCGCCGCCCTGGCGACCGGCACGGTCACCTTCGACGGCGACCCGCGGGCACATGAACGCCCGATGGGCCAGCTGCTGCAGGCCCTGCGCAGGCTTGGCGTCGCCGTCGA
The DNA here is from genome assembly GCA_030447805.1 of Nocardioidaceae bacterium. GTDB lineage: Bacteria > Actinomycetota > Actinomycetes > Propionibacteriales > Nocardioidaceae > JAUJOE01. The sequence goes on from JAUJOE010000003.1 coordinate 220,255, forward strand.
ACCCACCGCGCAGTCGCTGCCCTTCAGCCTGGAGGGCACCGGCGGAGTCGCGGGGGGCACCGTCACCATCGACGCGTCAGCGTCCAGCCAGTTCGTCTCGGCGCTGCTGCTCGCGGGTGCGCGCTACGACCGGGGAGTCGACCTGCGCCACGACGGCAAGCCGGTGCCGTCGCTCCCCCACGTCGCGATGACCGTCGACATGCTGAGGCGGCGGGGGGTGGCCGTCGACGACTCCGAACCGAACCGCTGGGCGGTCACGCCGGGCCCGATCAGAGCAGTTGATGTCGACGTCGAACCCGACCTCAGCAACGCCGCGCCGTTCCTGGCGGCGGCGGTCGTGACGGCTGGCACGGTCACCGTGCGCGGCTGGCCTCAGGCGACCACCCAGGCCGGCGACGCCTTGCGCTGGATCCTCAGGCAGTTCGGCGCAACGGTGACGCTTGACTCCGCCGGCCTGACGGTCACCGGCCCCGACCGGGTAGCCGGGGTCGACCTCGACCTGCACGAGGTGGGTGAGTTGGTGCCGGTAGTCGCCGCTGTCGCCGCGGTGGCGGACGCACCGTCGTACCTGCGCGGCATCGCCCACCTGCGCGGCCACGAGACCGACCGGCTCGCCGCTTTGCGCACCGAGCTAGAACGTCTCGGCGCCGACGTCAGCGAGACAGCCGACGGTCTGGAGATCCGGCCCCGGCCGCTGACGGGTGCAGTCGTGCGGACGTACGGCGACCACCGGATGGCCCAAGCGGCCGCGGTGCTTGGCCTCGTCGTACCGGGGGTGCTGGTCGAGGACGTCGCGACGACGGCGAAGACCCACCCCGCCTTCGTCGACGCGTGGACGGCGCTGGTAAGGTGAGCCCAGCGCGCGACCTCGACGACCCGGCCAGCTACGACCGGCCCCGGCGGCACACCCGCCCCCGAACCAAGACGAGGCCGTCGTACGACGACGCGGTGCCGGGCGTGGTCATCACCGTCGACCGGGGCCGGTTCACCGTCCAGGTGGCGGGCTCAGCTGAGCCTCGGACGGTCACGGCGATGAAGTCCCGCCCGTTGGGACGCAAGGGGGTCGTCGTCGGTGACCGGGTCCGCCTCGTGGGGGACGTGACCGGCACCACTGGGAGCCTGGCCCGCATCGTGGAGATCGAGCCGCGCCGTACGGTGCTGCGCCGCACCGCCGATGACGACGACCCGGTGGAACGCGTCGTCGTGGCGAACGCCACCCAGCTCGTGGTGGTCACCGCGGTGGCCAACCCGGAGCCTCGCCCGCGGCTGATCGACCGAGCGCTCGTGGCGGCGTACGACGCGACGCTCGATCCGCTGCTCTGTCTCACGAAGGTCGACCTCGCCGACCCCGAGGACCTGCTTGCGATCTACCGACCGCTCGGTGTGCCGTACGTCGTGGCCGAGCGGGGCAGCGATCTCGGCGACGTCCGGGCGCGCCTGCAGGACGAGGTCAGCGTCATGGTCGGGCACTCGGGCGTCGGAAAGTCGACGCTGGTCAATGCGCTGGTGCCGGGCGCCGGGCGTCTCACCGGCCACGTCAATGTTGTCACGGGCCGCGGTCGGCACACCTCGAGCTCCGCCTATGCTCTCGAGCTGCCGTTCGGTGGGTGGGTGATCGACACCCCGGGTATCCGTTCGTTCGGGCTGGCCCACGTCGACCCGCGGCATTTGATCGGCGCCTTCGCCGACCTGCGGGCCGTGACCCGCGACTGCCCACGGGGCTGCACGCATGCCCAGACCGAACCCGAGTGCGCCCTCGGCGAGGCAGCGGCCGAGGGTCTTGTTGGCGTCGACCGGGTCGACTCGTTCCGGCGGCTGCTGGCGAGCCGGGAGCAGCCAGACGGTCAGTCGCGATCGGCCGTGGAGTTGTAGTCGAGGTCGCCGGTTGGGTTCCAGACCGCCCGGGCCCCGACGTCACCCACCCGGTAGGTCTGGAAGGCGACACCCGCTGCACCGAGGACCAGCACGATCGCGAGAACGGTGGTGGTCAGGTCGCTCCGGGCGTTGCGGGTCAGCAGGAACGCCGCGGCCGCCAGCACCGCATAGCCGATCGTGGCGTAGAACAACACGTCGGCGCGGTCCGCATGCAACTCGACCAGATCCTTCGTGGGACCTTCGAGGTTGAGCACCTCCTCGAACCGCTCGCCACTCACCTTCGCGACATAAACGGCGGCCACCGCACCCACGGCGACCACCAGCAGCGGAACCCGAGACCAGGTGCGGGTGCGGGGATGGCGAAGAGTACGCCGAGCGCAGCGGCGAGCGGCACGAGCACGACAGCAGCGTGCAACGCCAGTGCGTGCGTGGGCAGGCCGTTGATCTCGTCGAACATTCCTCAGTACCTCATAAGGCGGACGCTGTCCTCCACTGGACTGTTGGGAGTGCCCAGGAATGTCGCGGGCAACCGGGCGAGATGTCCACATGGCGACTCTTGCGAGAGTAACGTTCCATGGAGGCCCAGGTCGCTGCGTCGGCTCGGCGTAGTTTCACCACTGAGCACATAATCAACCAAGAGTCCTGGAGTGCCCGATGCGTAAGTCCATTCTCGCCTCGCTGCTCATCCTCGTGGTTGGTCTCGGCTGTTCATCCGAGCCAGCGAGTCCCTCGACTGCTGGGCCGCCGACAGCGTCTTCTGTTGGCGAACTTGTCTCCCTGCTTCAGCAGACCACAAGCTACTCGTTCATCGCGTATCCGAACCCTGCAGCCATGCTGCGGGAGGTCGATCTGGCGGTCGTCGGCACAGTTTCCTCCGTGGACGCTGCCATGATCGCTGACGAGCTGGACGGGCAGGGAGCAGTGATTGTTGGCCTTGAGACGACGGAGGTGTGGAAGGACGATCCTGACCGAACAGGCGAAATTGTGTACTACTGGTTCCATCGGCCCAAGGACTTCGACGTCGGTATGTACCGTGCGGCGTTGCCGCTTGGGACCGAAGTTGTTCTCTTTGGATTCGACATGAACAGCCGCACGAGGTTCAGCAGCGGTGCGCCGAACGCCACTGTGTACGACCCCGCACCCCAAGGGTTGTACCTGCCAGTTCAGGGTGACGGACTGGTGAACGTCTGGGGTGAGCACATCGAGGACGCCGACTGGGCTGGTATCCGCACGGTCGAGGATCTGCGCAAGGCAGTAGCGCAGTAGCGGAGGCTACGCCAGCGGGAAGCACCCAGGGCGCTGGACGTCTCCCTTCGCCGCCCTCATGGGGCCGTCAGCGAGCCAGTCGAGGCGGCGCAGCAGTTCGCCATACGCTGACCGCTATGGCTTCGGAGCACAATGACGACCTGCGACTCGCTCATGTGCTCGCCGACGACGCCGATTCGATCACGATGGCCCGCTTCAAGGCGCAAGACCTGCACGTGGCCACCAAGCCGGACCTCACGCCAGTCAGCGACGCTGACAATGCGGTCGAGGATGCCCTGCGGCGTTCGCTCGGTCGGGCCCGGCCCCGCGACGCCGTCCTCGGCGAGGAGTCCGGCCCGTCCGGCTGGGGCCAGCGGCGGTGGGTGATCGACCCGATCGACGGCACCAAGAACTTCGTGCGCGGCGTACCCGTGTGGGCGACGCTGATCGCCTTGATGGTGGAGGACAAGGTGGTCGCGGGCGTGGTTTCCGCGCGCGGCGCTCGGACGGCGGTGGTGGGCCGCCCGAGGCGACGGCGCCTGGACTGGGAAGTCGCTGGCCGCCGCGGCTCCTTGTCGGGTGTCTGACGTAGCCTCGCTCGGGGAAGCGTCGATGTCGTACTCGTCGGTGACGAGCTGGGAGGAGCACGGACGGTTCGACAACTTCATCGAGCTAGCCCGGCGCTGCTGGCGGACCCGCGCCTACGGGGACTTCTGGTCGGCGATGCTGGTGGCCGAGGAGCCGTCGACATCGCCACCGAGCCGGACCTCCAGCTGCTACGACATGGCCCCGCTGGCGGTGATCGTCGACGAGGCCGGTGGCCGGTTCACCAGCCTGTCGGGGGCCGACGGTCCGCTGGGCGGCGACGCGCTGGCCACCAACGGCCGCCTCCACGACGCTGTGCTGGAGCTGCTGGGCCGACCCTGAGCCGGTGCATCAGCACAAGCAGCGACGGCGCGGCCAAGGTGGCGGCCAGGTCGAACCAGCCGTATCCCCCGGCGGCTCCCGACGGCGGGTTGCCGATGGAGACCAGCCCGGTCGGGTCGGTCGTTGCCCACGACCAGGTGCCGAGCGCCGTACCCGCGAGCTCGAGGTAGGTGACGACGAAGAACGCGCCCACATAGAGCCCCGGTGACGGACCCCAGCGCAGGAAGCCCGCCAGGCAGCAGAACCAGAACGCGCCGAGTACGTCGGGCCGGTCGGCGAGCAGGACGCCGTACGCCGCGTAGCCGCCGCCGAGCACCAGCACCAGGTTGACCCAGGCCCGCTGGTACGCCGACACCAGCAGGGTCCGCCCGATGGCCAGGGCAGCCAGGTAGACCAGGCCGTGACCAGGGGGCACGTACATGGGCACGTTGTCGAACCGGTAGCTGTAGACCTCGAGCGCCGGCGCGAACGTGTACTCCACGACAGTTGCGAACACCACGACCACTGCCGTCTGCACCCGGACCAACGGCGACTCCCGGGCCAGCAGCGCCAGCAAGACCAGCCAGGTCGCTGCCCCGAGGCCTCGCTGCAGCCAGCGACCGCCGTCGGCGTCGAGCACCAGCACGATGGTGATCCAGCCGATCACCGTCGCGACGATGGTGCTGGAAGACCACGCGGCCGGTCTGCGGCGCTCGGCGGCCACTTCCGGCGCGATCGTCGTCACAGCAGGCATCCTCGCAGGTTGTCCACACGACACCTACCGGCAGCACGCCGCGCGGGCTGCTGTCGTGTTACCGCCGCGCGCCGCCGGTCAGACGAGGAGGTTCGATGCACATTAGCGACGTCTTGGGCACAAAAGGGCGACTCCGTGGTGACGACGTCCCCCGACACGACGGTGCGAGACTTGGTCGCCATGCTCGGTGAGCACAACATCGGCGCCGTCATCGTGAGCACCGATGATGAGCCCGTCGCCGCAGCATCGTCTCCGAGCGGGACATCGTGAGAGGGCTGGTCGAGGGGGTCGAGGTGCTCGACGCGCCGATTTCGCAGATCATGACGACACACGTGCACACCGCCGACCCGCGCGAGTCGGTTCACGATCTCATGCGGCTGATGAGCGAGCACCGGGTGCGGCATGTGCCGGTGGTCGTCGACGGGGCGCTGCACGGCATCGTGTCGATCGGCGACGTCGTGAAGTCCCGCATCGGGGAACTGGAGTTCGAACGCGACCAGCTGTCGTCGTACGTCTCCAACACCCAGTGACCTAGCCCCACACCGGTCAACTGCCCCTGCCCTGTGGCCCGCATCTTCGCTGCTCTGCTGCTGCCCCCGACGTGTCGGCGCACCTCGAAGCGAGCACATCGACGGCGTGCGCACCGCTCATCCGCACCTGCGGTGGGCGCATCCCACCCGGTGGCACGTGACCTTGGAGTTCCTCGGTGAGTGCGGCCGCCACGAGGTGGAGCGACAGCTGAGACGCTGGGAGGTGCGAGCGTCGCGCTCAACGGCCCTGCGGCTCCGACTGCACGGCGCCGGCACGTTCCCGCGGCCATGGATGGCCCGGGTGCTGTGGACCGGTCTCTCCGGTGATGTCGACGACTGGCGCCGGTTGGTACTACCAGCAAGACCCACACGTGACGATCGCCAGGACCAAGACACGCACCGATCTGACCAACCTGGTGGCGGAGCTCGGGTCCTATGCCGGACCTTGGTGGACCGCCACCGAGATGGCCGTTGTCGAGTCACATCTACGCGGTGGCCAAGGCGCTGCTCCTCGCTACGAGCCGATGGAGGTGTTTCCCCTTGGCCACTGACCCGATACGTGCGGTCGCACCGGGTCGCCGTACGCTGTGCACAAGCAGACGTCCCCGAGCGAAGGCGCCCATGAGCAAGAACTTGGTGTCGCGTGCAGCCGGGAACATGCCGCCCGAACTCGAGGCAACGCTCGATCTGCTTTCCCAGACCATCGTGAACACCTTGGGTTTCGGGGTCGCCGTGGTCAACCTGGTCGGGCCCGACGAGACCCTCGAGGTGGTGTCGTGCGCGGGGCCGGCTGAGGTGCGAGAGCAGCTCCTTGGCCGGACCGACACCAAGGAGCACTGGCAGCGGATCCTCCAGGCGAGCGAGGAGTGGGGGCGGCTGCGGTTCCTCGACCACAACCTGGTCGATTTCGACGCCAGCGAATTCTTCATGTGGGTGCCCGACTTCGTCCCGTCCGACGAGCCGGATGCCTGGCATCCCGAGGACGCACTTTTCGCCCTGCTCTACGCCTCAGACGGTTCACTGCTGGGCATCTTGTCGGTAGACCTGCCCCGCGACGGCAAGCGTCCCGACCAGATAACGCGTGACGCACTGGAGGGCTTCGCGGTCTCCGCAGCGCTGGCGATCGAGCACGCGACGCTGCGGTCTCGGACCGAGGAGTCCGAACGGCTGTTTCGGGGAGTGTTCGACGCCAGCCCCTTGGGCATGGCACTGCTCGATGACCACCACTGCATGCGGGTGGTCAACGCAGCTATGTGCTCGATCCTGGGCCGGCCGGCCGCGGACCTCACCGGCAACACATTGGACCCTTTCACCCATCCCGACGACCGCCAGGTCGAGGCCCTCATCGCCCGAGAACTCGTCCGCGGACGAAACGTCCGGGTCGAACAGCGGTATTTGCGGCCCGATGGCTCGGTTGTTTGGGGAGAGCTAACGGCAACCTGCATCGCAAGCAGTGAGCGCGCCGTGATCCAGCTGCGTGACGTCACCGAGCATCGAGAGGCGGTCGGGCACCTCGAGCACCTGGCATCCCACGACCCGGTCACTGGCGTCGGCAACCGCTCGCTGCTGCTCGACCGGCTGCACGACGCGGTGCAGCGGCGGCCGCTGAACGGCACTCCGTTGGCGTTGCTCTTCGTCGACCTCGACGGCTTCAAGCGCGTCAACGATGCGCACTCCCCACGCCGTTGGCGACGAGGTGCTGCACTCGATCGCGCAACGGCTGTGCGGGGTGACCCGTGCCCTCGATACCGTGTCCCGTTGGGGTGGTGACGAGTTCACCGTGCTGGTGGAGGACCTACCCAACGAAGCGGCAGCCGTCGCATTGGCCGAGCGGATCGAACGGGCAGTTTCCCGTCCGATCCGCCTGCACGGCGACGAGTTCCGCGTCACGGCGAGCGTCGGGCTTACGTTCAGCCCGGCCGACGAAGTCATCGCCGCCAACGAACTGCTGCACAACGCCGACTCGGCCATGTACCAGTCGAAACGACAAGGTGAGGGCCGCGTATCGCTCTTCGACGAGTCGTTGCGCCAAGCCGCCGACCGCAGGGCACACATCGAAGAGCTGCTGCGTACGGCGCTCACCAAGGAGCGGTTGGTGGTCCACTACCAACCGATCATTGCCCTGCATGACGGCAGCGTCGCCGCCATCGAGGCGCTGATTCGTCTGCGCGACGACGACCAGAGCCTCCTCTACCCAGTCGAGTTCCTAGGGGTAGCCGAAGAACTGGGACTCCTCATGCCAATCGAGAACGCTGCTTTGCGTGAGTCGTGTCAACAGGCACGAGTCTGGGAGGCGGCAGGCCATACCCTTCGGCTGTCAGTCAACGTCTGCGTCGGTCAGCTGGCCGATATCGACGCCTTCGAGGAAATGGTGCACAAGACGCTCGCTGACATCGAGCTGCCGGCCGACCGGCTCACGTGCGAGATCACCGAACACGCCTACCTGGACGCGAATCCACGCACCCTGCAGGGCATGCGCAGACTGACCGCAGCGGGGGTCAGTTTCAGCGTTGACGACTTCGGCACCGGCTTCGGATCTATGACCTACCTGCGGTCCATGCCGATCCAGGAGATCAAGATGGACCGCAGCTTCGTGGCCCACGCACCCAACGAACCGGCCGCGGCTGCGATCATCCGGGCACACGCCATCTTGGCGAGCGAACTGGGGGTCCGTTGCATCGCCGAGGGAGTCGAGACACCCGAGCAACACGCGCTGGTATCCGCGGTCGGCGTCGGACTCGCGCAGGGGCATCTCTACCAGAGCCGATGGAGGCGGCCGACCTGCTTACCCGTCTGCAGGAAACGGCGGGCATGCTGACCGGGCTGCATCAACGGACCAACTGATCACTGAGCCAACCGGCCGGCCAGCCACATTTCTCGTCCCTTGCCGTTGAGCCGGGTTGACCACAGCGCTTCGCCGCCGTAACGTTTTTCCTGGTTGCAGTTGTACTGGGGTTTTCGTTTGACGCGACGCCCGCAGAATCTGACAGCGGGCGCTATTGCTCACGGGAACCCAATCCCAGAGCCACAGTGTCTCGCCGTGACCCGAGGCGGCACAGTGTTGCCTCGTTCGGCACCTCTGTAAGGAGAAACACGCATGGCTCAGGGAACCGTCAAGTGGTTCAACGCTGAAAAGGGCTTCGGCTTCATCGAGCAAGATGGCGATGGCCCGGACGTCTTTGTTCACTACTCAGCGATCGACTCGTCGGGCTACAAGAGCCTCGACGACGGACAGCGCGTGGAGTTCACCACCACCCAGGGCCCTAAGGGTCCCCAGGCGGAGAACGTCCGCGCCGTCTGACGCGATTAGCTATCCCAGGGAGGCCCGGACCGCAAGGTCCGGGCCTTTCTGCGCGCGGGCCTAGGCGAGGGTCGCGCCCCACCGGTGCTGGACCGACTCCCCTGGTTCCAGCACGATCAGGTGCTCCCCGGTGTTGAACCCGTCAGGTGGGCAGCTCATCGGTTCCACCCCCAGTCCCCGGCGGCGACGGTCGGGTGCAAGGGCGTCAGCGGTGAAGACCTGGATGAGCGGGTAGCTCTCGTCCTGCCACAGCTGCGCCGTACGCCCGTCGGTGCCGTGCAGTTCGACCGTCGCACGACCGTCGCTGCCTCGCAGCAGGTCAGCGAACGCATGATCCACCTCCAGGTCGCCGAGTGCCCGCGGACTCCGGAAGTCGAACGGCGTGCCGCTTACCGGCTCCTGCCCGGCGGGGAGCTGCCGATCCCCGGTCAGCAGGCGCGTTGCCGCCGGCAGTGTGAGGGTGCAGTCGTCAATGAGCCCGTTCCCAGGCGAGAGGTAGGGGTGCTGACCGCAACCGTAAGGGCAGGCCTCGTCGCCAATGTTTGTGGCGCTCGTGGTGACCACCAGACCGCCCTCGGCCACGGAGTACTCGACGTCGACCTGCAGCGCGAACGGGTAGCCGGTCATCGGGTAGAGCCGCGTTGTCATCACGACGCGGTCTGGGCCGCGTTCGCCGATCGAAACGGACGCCACCGCAGCAACCCGTGGATGGCGTTGTGCTGCGCGGGTTCGGTCAGCGCGAGCTGGTGGTCTCTGCCGGCGAAGCGGTACCTGCCGTCGGCAAGCCGGTTAGGCCACGGGACCAAAACCGCCCCATGCGCTGCGTCGGCCATGGCGTCGACGTCGTACGGGTGGAGGACCGATCGACCGTCGACGTCGTAGGCGCGGATGCCGCCGCCCACCTCGACAACCGTAGCCACGTGGGCGCCCGACCGGATCTCAACTTGCTCGCCCGACGGCCTCACTCTCATGACCGAACGGTACCTGGACCTCAGCCGCACGGCCTTCGGCTTGCGGCCGACGTCGGCCATGGCGGCGAAAACGGGTGGCGCCGGTCTGCCGGTCGGCTCCTACACTGCGGCGTGATCACTCAGCCGCTCAGCTCAGCCGACACGGCGGCGCTGCAGAACCTGGTCGCCGACTGCCGCCGCGCGGGCGGTTTGCACGCCTACCCGCAGCCGGACGACGTACCGAGTGTGCTTGCCCATCCCGCCGTCACTGCCAACGGGCTGGCCTGGTGGGACGACGAAGACATGGTGGCCTGGGCGTTGGCTCAGCCGGACTTCGGCAATGTCCTGTTCGACGTCGCCCCCATTTGCCGGGGCCGGCCCTTCGAGGACGAGGTGCTCGGCTTTACGCTCCACCGGTTGGTCGCAGCCGGCGTCACGACGGCCGACACGCCGGTTGAGGGTGACGACACCTGGCGGCAAGACGTTCTCACCCGGCGCGGTTTCGAGGACAGTGGCGACTCTGTCGTCCATCTGGTGAGTACGTCGCCCGGCGAGCACCCGGCGGCGCTTGCGCCTCCCGGGCTGCGCGTTCAGGAGTTGGGCGACAGGGTGCAGGACTACGTCGACGCGCACCGCGCCGCGTTCGGGACGCAGTACCTCACACCCGAGGTCCGGCTGGCTTGGCAGGCCGAGCCCGGCTACCACCCGGCGCTCGACCTCGTGCTTGTCGATGACAGCGACCGGGTCCACGCCTTCGCGGTGTCGTACCTGCACGCCCACACCGGCGAGATCGGCACTGTGGGCGTGATCCCCGACCAGAAGGGGCGAGGGTTGTCGACCGTCGTCGTCGCCGCGGCTATGGACCGGCTGGTCGCCGCTGGCGCGACTGGCGTGACGATGAGCACCTCGAGCACCAACGCGCCGATGCTGGCGACTGCCCGCCGGATGGGTTTCACCGAGGTACGCCGCACCACCTGGTGGCAGCGCGGATCGATCTGACTCGCAGGTGATTGCCCGGCATCGCTGGATCACGCCCTCTGGACGTACCAGCGCACCGGCGAGGGACGGCAGCACCACGTGCCATCTCGTCGAACCCCTGACCGAAGTCCTGTTTTCAGCGCGTTTGACGGCGGATTTGGGCACTTAGGTCAGGAGTTTGGTCGCGCATGTCGGTTTCCGAACTCCTAACGGCTGGCCTTGCTGAGCTGGCTGGGCCACCAGAACCGGCGATCGAGCAGCCCGACCAAGGCGGGCACTAGGACGCTTCGCACGAGGCTCGTGTGGCCAGTTGGCGGGAGCCGCCCGCCGTACCAGCTTCGCTGACGTCAAAGCCCCCGTGGGCGGCGCCTGGACAACGCCGCCTGGATTGGCACGTGGGACATCAATCTCCGGAAGGTGTCCTGCCCGGTGCACCTCTGGTACGGCGAACGCGACCATATGGCGCCACCCGCCCACGGGCAGTGCCCTGCGGATCAGCTGCCCCAGGCCGAGCTGCTAGTGCTTCCTGTGAAAGATGGTCGTCATGGACGACGGCACCCAGTCGGCTCACTCCGGCGACGACACACCGCACGGTTTGGCAACCAGGGCGCCACCCCGACCGAGGCGCTGTGCCTGTTCGGCCCCCAAGGCGAACGCCTCCACGTGCGCGCTCGCCCTACCCGCTCATCGAAGTCGCACCGCGGCCAGCCGAGCGGAACTCCACCGCGAGGCAGACCGTGACCGACTACGGGCATGAGCTGATGTTCGGCTCCTTCATCACCCCTACGGCGGCTCGCCCACAGCAGGCAGTGGAGCTGGCAACGCTGTCGGAGCAGGTCGGCCTCGATGTAGCTACCTTCCAGGACTATCCCTACCAGGCCGGCTTTCTCGACACCTGGACGCTGCTGAGCTTTGTGGCAGCCCGCACCAGCACGATCCACCTGTCCGCAAACGTCGCGAACCTGCCGCTGCGGCCGCCAGCCGTGCTCGCCCGGAGCCTGGCGAGCCTCGATCTTCTGAGCGGCGGCCGCGTCGAGCTTGGACTCGGTGCCGGTGCGTTCTGGGACGCGATCGAAGCAATGGGCGGCCCTCGCCGTACGCCGGGTCAGGGTGTGCAGGCGCTCGAGGAGGCAATCGACGTCATCCGGCAGATCTGGGACGCCGACACGCGGGGCGGCGTGCGGGTCCATGGGGACCACTACCAGGTCCTCGGAGCGAAGCGTGGGCCGGCGCCACAACACGACATTGGGATCTGGCTCGGGGCGTACAAGCCGCGCATGCTGGCACTGACCGGCCGGCGCGCCGATGGTTGGCTGCCGTCGCTTAGTTACCTCAAATCCGGTGACTTGGCCGCTGGTAACGCGACAATCGACGAGGCTGCGCAGCGGGCGGGGCGATCGCCGTACGACGTCCGCCGTCTGCTGAACATCAACGGGCAGTTCCTCGCGTCCGGTCGCGGTCTGCTGCAGGGCCCTGCCGAGCAGTGGAGCGCGGAACTTGCCGACCTCTCGCTCAGCCACGGGATCAGCGCCTTCATACTCGGCAGCGATGAACCCGACGATCTGCGTCGCTTCGCGGCCGAGGTCGCTCCTAACGTTCGAGAGTTCGTGGCGGCCGACCGGCGTACCGACGCCACAGCCGCGAACGACCCAGCGTCTCCGCCTCTGTCTAGAGCCGCGCCTCGATCCGCAAACACAGGGCCAGCCGCTTCGACAGCGTCACCGGAATAGCGGAGTCAAGGCGCGAGCCAACAGGACGAGTCGCGCCATGCGCTCGATCGCTCTGCCGCCAAAACCCTGACCAATGTCCCCTTTCCAGCCCGCTCGCCGGCAGTCTCGAGCACTTCGGTCAGGGATTCGGTAGCCCACAGCGGAAACGGCGCCCCTAGGCCGGGCGGAGCAGGGGCGGCATGAGCAACTCAGCCAGGCCGCGCCGGTAGAGCCGAGCGGGCCGGCCGCCGTTCCGGGTTGTCGTCTTCACCGTCGGCATCAGGAACCCCGTCGCTCCGGTGACCTTTCGGTGGAAGTTCCGCGGGTCGAGCGGGACGCCCCACACCGTCTCGTAGACCTCACGCAGCTCCCCCACGGTGAACTCTGGCGCGCAGAACGCCGTGCCCAGCGGTGTGTATTCGAGCTTCGAGCGGGCTCGCTCGACGCCGTCGGCGAGGATGACCGCGTGGTCGAAGGCCAGCTTCCCCGTGCCAGCGAGGACGTCGGCGACCGGCCGCCACGCCGCATCGGCGGCATCTGAGCCGGCCACCGGGTCTGGGAGGTCGGGCCCTAGCGCGAGGTAGGCGACGCTCACCACGCGCATCCGCGGGTCACGCTTGGGGTCGCCGTAGCTGCGCAGTTGTTCGAGGTGTACCGGCAGATCGCTGACGCTCGTTTCCTCGGCAAGCTCGCGGCCGGCCGCGGTGTCGAGGTCCTCGTCGGGCTCGACGAAGCCGCCGGGCAGGGCCCATCTCCCCTTGTACGGCGCCCCGGCCCGCCGCACCAGCAACACGCACAGCTCGGCGTCTCTCAGGGTGAGCACCACCAGGTCGACGGCGACGGCGGCCCGGGGCGGTTCGTACGACATGGTCCACACCCTATCTCGTCATCTTGACATTAACTGCTGGCGACTGTTAACGTCATACTGACGATAAAGGAGGAGTCATGGCAGACATCCAGTACTACCCGTTCGTGCGGCATCTTCGAGGCACCCCGACCGTTCACCTGCGCCAACAGCGCCGCGGCAGGCTCGTTCACGAGGGGGTCGGCTTGGCGTTCTGGTTCCGGCCGCTGTCGGCGGTGCTGAGTGAGATCCCGGTCGACGACCGCGAGCTTCCGCTGCTGTTCCACGCCCGGACGAGCGACTTCCAGGACGTGACGGTGCAGGCGACGGTCACCTACCGCATTGTCGACCCCGCCCGCGCGGCCAGCCGCCTGGACTTCAGCATCGACCCCGACCGCGGTCGCTGGCGCTCGACTCCGCTCGAGCAGCTCGGCGGCCTGGTGGCCGAGCTCGCGCAGCAACCGGCCCTTGAGCTGCTCGCTGCGACGACGCTGCCCGAGGCGCTGGCCGCCGGGGTGGCGGGCATCCGCGACCGCATCCACTCCGCGCTGGCCGCCGACCCGCGGCTGCGTGACCTCGGCGTTGCCACGCTCGCCGTCCGGGTGGTGGCCCTGCGGCCGGAGCCCGACGTCGAGAAGGCGCTGCAGACTCCGACCCGGGAGCTGGTGCAGCAGGAGGCCGACCGGGCGACGTACGAGCGTCGGGCGCTGGCCGTGGAGCGAGAGCGCGCCATCGGCGAGAACGAGCTGCAGAGCCAGATCGAGCTGGCGGTTCGCGAGGAGCAACTGGTCGCCCAGCGCGGCCAGAACCAGCGGCGTCAGGCCGAGGAGTCGGCGGCCGCTGAGCGGATCGCGGCGCAGGGCGAGGCTGACCGGCAGCGGCTGGTGTCGGCCGGTCAGGCCGACGCGACCCGCGTGATCGGCGAGGCCGAAGCGGCTGCAGAGACGGCGAAGCTGGCGGCGTACGACGGCCTCGACCCGCGGATCATCCTCGCGCTCGCAGCACGCGAGCTGGCGGGAGACCTGCCCGAGATCGGCACGCTGAACCTGTCCCCCGACCTCCTCACAGCCGCGCTCGGCCAGCTCGTCGGGCCTCAGGGGCAGCGATGACCCTGTCGCCGCGGGCGGTGGTGGTGCACCGCCGTACCGAGCTCGACGAGTTGCTGGCGCGGCACGGTACGCGCGGAGCCGCCGACTTCTTCCTCCGCACCCGCGAGCGCAGCATCAGCGAGGTGCAGGGACGCCACGACGCCGTGAAGGGGGCGCTGGCGGACGTCAGCGCCGCTGTCCCGACGGACTGGCGCCGCGGCACCGTGGAGCGGGCCGACCTCGACCGCTTCTTGTTCGAGCCCGACGACGTCATCGTCGCGGTCGGGCAGGACGGACTGGTGGCGAACGTCGCGAAGTACCTCGACCACCAGCTCGTCATCGGCGTCAACCCCGAGCCGACCGTCAACCCCGGTGTGCTGGTGCCGGTGTCGGTGCCGGCCTTCGGCGACGTCCTGTCCGCGACAGCTAAGGGATCGGCGGACATCGACGCGCGCACGATGGTCGCGGCCACTTCGGACGACGGCCAGACGTTGCTGGCGGTCAACGAGGTGTACGTCGGCCACCCCAGCCACCAGTCCGCGCGCTACCGGCTGACGACACCGGCAGGTGAGAGCGAGCGGCAGTCGTCGTCCGGCCTCATCGTCAGCACCGGCACCGGAGCCACCGGTTGGTGTCGATCGATCTGGCTCGAGCGCCACAGTGAACTACCCCTGCCGGCTCCGGGCGAACCAGGGCTGGCGTGGTTCGTGCGCGAGGCGTGGCCCTCCCCCGCCACCGGCACGGAGTTGACCGAGGGGCTGCTGAGTGCTGGCGATAGTCTGGTGATCACCGCCGAGACCGACGGGCTCGTCGTCTTCGGCGACGGTATCGAGACCGACCGGCTCTCGCTCGCGTGGGGCCAGCGACTCACCGTGACCGTGGCTCCGACCGTGCTACGGCTCGTACGGCCAGCCGGTGGAAGCCGCTCGTTGTAACGGCGCGCCACCGAGCGACGCCGTACACCTGGTGGCATAGGCCTTTCCTAGCGCGCCGCCGGCCGGCTCAGCGGAGGGTCTGGCCAGGGCACTGCTGCCGGTACTGCCAGTCGTCTGCGTGCGCCTCGATGAACGCACGTGCCTGTGAGCGGCCGAGGTTCCACTCCAGCCAGTCGTCGCGCTCCCAGCCGTCGATCGCCAGCGCGCACTCGGCGAGGTGCTGGGGCAGCGTGGCGAGCACGGGGAGGGCGTCGTCGGAGAGGTCACCGAGGTAGTACCAGTCGACCTTGCCGGTGGCTTCGTACCGGTCGAGGTTCTGCCGAGCGATCCAGGCGTCGGGGTTGATGGCGGCCAGGCCGAGCAGCAGCGTCACGCCGCTGAACAGCCCGAACCGGGGCAGCCACGGCGCCCGCAGTGCGACACCGCCGGCCATCGTGGCCAGTACCAGCACTCCCAGCCAGCCCTCGAACACGTCGACCAGCAGGCGCATCCGGGTGAAGCCGTAGGCATCCTGGTAGACGTGCATCCGGTACAGCGCGGAGGCGACGACGACCAGCGTCAACGCGCAGAGCAGGCCGAGGGAGATCCGGATCCAGGCTCGGTCGGCCGACGTCTCGCGTGGTGCCTTGCGCGTCGCTGCCCAGACCACCAGCAGGGTAAGCGCGGTGGCCACCGTCAACTGCCCGAAGCCCTGGTGGACGTACTCGGCGTACGTCAGCCCGGTCGTGCGCTCCAGGTACTCGTGACCACCGAAGATCACCGTCGCCTGCGCCACCAGGAACACGATGAAGACCGCGTCGACGACCAGCACCGGTGCCAGCCACTCGAACCGGTGCGCGACCGGACGTGCGGCCCGCTCGCCGCGTTCGAGCCCGGGTGGGTTGAGGGCGAGGTAGGCGCCGGCCAGCACGATGCCGCCGATGCCCACGACGACAAACCCGCGGAAGGCGAAGTCCACCGACCCGAGGTCGGGGACCACCGCGCCGACCCACTCCGCGAACAGTGCGTCGGCCGAGGCGAACAGCAGGGCGAACACGGTGATGCCGAGCACCGACCACAACGCCGTGCGCAGCAGCGCTGCCGCGCTGCCCAGACCTGTGATGGTGCGCACCGTGCGGCCGAGCCAGGGCAGGCCGCGTAGGCCGGCGAGCGGCCAGGCGAGCCCGGCCAAGACAAAGGACGGCACGCTGCGGCCGCGGGTCAGCCCGACGGCGCACAGGCCGACGCCGGCGAACAGGCACAGCAACACGATCCACTCGGCGTCCCTGACGACGACGGTGGCGGACAGTGCCAGGCAGAGGGCGGCACAGGTCAGGGTGAACGGGTCACGCCGGTGCCGGCTCGCGGCGAGCAGGACGCCTCCGGCCGCAACCAGGACGAGGAACATCCCCAGCCCGAGGTCGCGGAACGGCAGCACCACGCCGGCGAGCACACCCACACCCAGCGCGCCGAGCAGGACTGGGACGTTGCCGGGACCGGAGTGGTCCGGCCAGAAGTCGCCGAAGGTCGTGTCGATCAGGGACGGGACGGCGATCCGGCCCGCGGTTGACGGTGGTGCGGTCACCGGGCTGCTAAGTGGTGCGGCTGCGGACTCGGTCATGAGGTTCTTTTCCTGGCGGGAGAGGGTGGTGGGGGCGAGCGGGAGGGCGGCCCGGATGCGGGCGCCGTACTCATCGGGCTCGGGGTCGGCGAAGCCGATCGTTCCGTCGTGCAGGTCGGTGACCCAGCGAGCGATCGCGAGGCCCAGACCGGTCCCGCCACCACCGTCGATGTCGCTGAGGGTCCCGAACCGTTCAAAGGCACGCTCGCGGTTCGCCGGCGCGACGCCGGGGCCCTCGTCGGCGACCTCCAGCTGCCAGCGGTCGTCGATGACTCCGGCTCGGATCGTCACCTTTCCGGCCGGCGGGCTGTGCCGGGTGGCGTTGTCCAGCAGGTTGGCGACCAGCTGGCGCAGGCGGGCGGGGTCGCCTTCGACGGTGAGGTCGGGCGGGCTGACGTGTACGACGTACCTGACGTCGCGAATGCCGACCCGGAACTCGGCGGCGGCGGCCTGCAGCAGCGGCCGGACCTCGACGGGCTGTCGGGCGAGCGGCGCCTTGCCGGCGTCGACCCGCGAGAGGTCGAGCAGATCGGTGACCAGGGCCGTCATCCGCTCTCCCTGGTCCAGGGCGGCGCGGAGCGTCTCGGGGTCGGGATCGGCGACGCCGTCGGCGAGGTTCTCCAGCAGTGCGCACAGCGCGGTCAACGGGGTGCGGAGCTCGTGGCTGACGTTGGCGACCAGCTCGCGGCGGTGCCGGTCCACCCCGGCGAGCTCCTCGGCCATCCGGTTGAACGCCCGGGCCAGCTCGCCGACCTCGTCACGCGAGGTGGCGGTGACCCGCACGGAGTGGTCCCCCGTCGCCATGCGTCTGGCGGCCACGGTCATCTGCCGCAGCGGCGAGGTCATGCCGACCGCGAGCAGCTGGGTAACGGCAAGCGCCAGGGCGATGGTGACCGGAATGCTGAGCCAGGTCGGCACTCCGCCGGCGGAACCGATCGTGGCGATGACCGAGGCGACGGTGACACTTGCCGCCACCAGCAACCCCAGTTTGACCTTCACCGAGCGAACCGGGTCGAGCGCCCGGACGCTCATCGGTCGTGTCCCGCCTCGAGCGCATACCCGACCCCGTGGACGGTGCGGACCCGATCGGCCCCGATCTTGGCGCGCAGCGCCTTCACGTGGCTGTCGACCGTGCGGGTCCCCGACGCGCCCGGCCAGCCCCACACCTCGGCCAGCAGCCGCTCCCGGGTGAGCACTACGCCGGGGCTGACTGCCAGCCACAGCAGGAGGTCGAACTCGGTCGGGGTGAGATGCACCTCGTCGCCACCGGCCCACACCCGGCGGCCTGCGGCGTCGATGCGCAGGTCTCCCAGGTCGGCGGCGCCCCGGCCGGCCAGCTCCGCGGCCCGGTCGACTCGACGCAGCAGTGCTGCGACCCGCGCGACGAGCTCGCGCATGCGGAATGGCTTGGTGAGGTAGTCGTCGGCGCCGACGGCGAGCCCGACGAGGATATCGGCCTCGTCGTCACGTGCGGTAAGCATGAGCACAGGCACCGGCCGCACGGCCTGGATGCGCCGGCAGACCTCGTGCCCGTCGAAGCCGGGGAGCATCACGTCGAGGACAACCAGGTCAGGGGCGTGGGCGGTGAACTCCGCCACCGCCCCAGGCCCGTCCCACGCGCGGACGACGTCGTACCCCTCGGCGACAAGCCGGTCGGTGATCGCCCCGTTGATGACGGGTTCGTCCTCGACGAGGAGGATGCGGCGGGTCGGGCGGTTCATGTGCTCGAGCGTAGGAGCCTCCCTGGTGCGGAATCGGGGACGACTCGTGAAGATCCTGTGCAGGTTGCTCGACCCTGCGAACCCAGATCTCACGCAGCGGGTAGTTCCCGAAAGCCGGCACGCAACAGACGCCAAGCCGGGTGCCGCTGCCGCAATGCTTCGATCGCCTCGTGCTCCACCACGCAACCCTAGGGAAGCCCTCCGACAGATTCGGTCGCGCTCCCTGAATGCCGAATCATCGGTGGCGGTGGCGACCGATGCCGTTCGGCGGCGCATAAGCCCGAACACATGCCCACCGGGGTTCTGGCGAGGGTCGAACCCGGCGGGCGGGCACTCATCGAAGTTCCTCAGCCCATGCGTTGAAGAAGTCCTTGGCGAGCGTGAGGTCGCCTGGACTCAGTGGGATCTCGTCGTCGGCGAATCGCCCGATCGCGCCCATCATCTGCGCAAGTACCTGGGCGTCGAAGCCAGCGTCAAACGAGCGGGCCTGCTCCAGGAGCACGTTCCTGTCGAAGCGTCGTGCCAACACGTACACGTCGGCGAAATCCCGGGCCTCGGCCCGACCGAAGAGGGCTAGCAGCTTCCGGCCTGCGAGCTCCAACGGCGCCAAGGTGGGACCTAGCAGAGTCACCGTGGGCACACTCCTCGGCGGTGAGTCGATGGCGAGGTCAACGAGCAGTTCATGGCCGTCGTGATCCACGACCATGCGGCAGAACGTCGAACTGTCCCGCAGGACGCTGACGTCGTAACCGTGGCGTAGAAGCGCTTGCACGAACGCTTCACGTGCCTCGGCTACCGTGTCGATCGGCGTCGAAGCGAACAGGTCGAGGTCCTCGGTCGGGCGCGCGATCAGGCCGGAAGCCAGCAGGCCCGCGCCTCCCGCGACGACGTATCCCTCGGAAGCCTTCAGATCGAAGAAGATGCGAGCGACGTCGACGTGAAGCGCGGTGAGGAAGTCTCGTTTGCCCATCACGCAACCTGCTCGTCAACCGCACCGGGGATCACACTTGCCCAAGCGGACCGGATCGCGGGCGGCAACACCAGCTCGACCCACAGGTCGACCAGCAGCGCCCCGTCGACGTAGGCGAGGACGTCGTCGGGGCCGCCCTCCCGCAGGACTATCTCGTACACCCGTGCCCGCTGCCTGCGGTCACCCAGGTCGTAGCGCCGGCCACGGTCCGACCAGTTCAGGTGGAGTGGCAGCTCGACCACGGCGAAGGCCTGCTCGAGCGGCAACCGCGGAAGGTTGCTGGGCACCTGGATCGGTCGACCTCGCTCGACGGCGACCTCCCGAAACTCGATCCTGGGTGTGATGGTCAGGTCGAACCCAGCCTTGGCCACGATGCGGGCGGCCGTGTCGAGCGTGGGTGACTTCCGGCCGTGCTCGTACGCCGACAAGGTGGGTCGCGAGGTCGCGGCGCGCTCGGCGAGGGCAGCCTGAGACAGGCCCGCTTCCTGACGGGCCTGCTCCAGGATGTTCCGAGCGGACATGGGCCCATCGTATCCGAACGGATACTTCTGCGTGACGGGTCTCGGGAACCATGCAAACTACAGGCGGCCGTGAACGCCACCGCGACCGCTCGGTCAATCGCGTCGCGGCCACGGTCCCGAGAAGTGTGTAACCCGCTCGTCGCTCCCGGCCCCTGGGCACGGCCCAGCCATTTGTAGGACCACGCCAGGCTCACTCCCAGCAGGGCGCAGACGACAGTGTGCGGCACCGGGAGTTGGTCCTCTGGTCGGCGATGAAGCGTGCCACGCTCACTTCGTCGCCTCCTTGACCCACAGGACCGCGGATCGTTTGAGCTCTCTAGGTCAAGTTCCACGCTTGGAGAGGATGAGCCGGTTAACCCTGACCAACAGGCTGTCCGGAGGCGACTGCATGCCACCAGATCGGCACCTCGGTGATGGCGGCAGGTGGGGTCAAGCTGAGGCATGACCAAGTCGAGCATGCGTGACACGACCTGATCCTCGGAAACGGATAACCGAGTCCAGACAGTTCGTCAGTGAGGTGCCGGCCCAAGGCCTTTCGAATGCCTTACACGTCCTACTGGGTCGTTCCGTCCGGGCTCCGTCTGACCTAGAGTGCCGACCAGCACCTCGTCCGCAGGGAAAGGAACTGTCCGATGGCAACAGCGCTCGGACGGGTCACGGATTCGGCAGATGTCGGCGACTCGCGAGCGTCACGCGGGCTCCTGGCCATCCTTCGCATCGGCGTCGCCCTCCTCTGGATAGAGAACGCCGGTTGGAAGAAGCCACCCGACTTCGCGTCGCTGCAGAAGTACACGACGTACGCCGTGGAGTATCCGGTGTTTCCCCCGTTCACCTGGCTCATAGAGAATCTCGTGCTGCCCAACTTCACGATCTTCGGCTGGATGACGTTGCTGGTGGAGGCATCCCTCGGTGCGTTCCTGCTGATCGGGCTGGCCACCCGGTTGTGGGCGCTGGTCGGGCTCGGGCAGTCGCTTGCCATCACTTTGTCGGTGATGAACGCCCCCAACGAGTGGGAGTGGTCGTTCTACCTGATGATCCTCGCCCATCTTGCGTTGTTCGCCACTGCGGCCGGACGCAGCTTCGGGCTCGACGGGGTACTGCGTCCGTTGTGGCAGGCTTCGTCAGGCCGGCTGTCTCCGCTGCTGATGAGGCTGTCGTGAGCATCTCGCGCAATGACCGGCTCGGCCGGGCCGCACTGGCTCTAGGAGTCGCGGGGGTCATCAGTCCCGTCTTCGCGTTGAGCACGAGCTCCAACAACAACTTCGTCCTGGTGCAGAATGCCGGGCTTGTCGTGCTCCCGGTGCTGGGCGTTGTAGCGGTGCTTGGTGTTGCGTTGGCTCGGCGCCTGCTCGTAATCTTGGCCGGCGCAGGCTTCGCGGGGGCCGCGTTGTTGCAGTTGGTCCAGTTCGGTCGCGCCACGAACTGGCTGGACGGCAACGGCTCCACGTTCTCCCTCCTGATGGCCCTCGGGATCGGGCTTCTCACGGTTGGTCTGACCTCACTGATCCCGCTGTCCGACAAAGCCGCGTGACCCGAGAGGAACCCCGTGCTGGACCTGACCAGTCGCCTTGACCCGGTTCTTTCCGTAGCACGCGAGACTGCCCATGAGGTCGACTCCGCAGCCGCCTTCCCTGCGGATGCCGTCGCCGTCATGCGAGAGTCAGGGCTCCTCGGCGTGACGCTTCCGGAGGAGGTCGGCGGGCTTGGCGGTGGTCCGGCCGAGCTGGTCGAAGTCGTGACCGCCGTGGCTGGCGCCTGCGGCTCGACCGCCATGATCTACCTGATGCATGTCAGCGCGGCGATGACCGTCGCAGCGGCGCCGCCATCTGACTGGCCGGATATGCTGCCCGCGCTGGCGTCCGGGCGCAGCCTCGCCACGTTGGCGTTCTCGGAGGCCGGTTCCCGCTCTCACTTCTGGGCGCCGGTATCCCAGGCCCAGCACAGCGGTTCGGACGTGCGCGTCGACGCTCGCAAGAGCTTCGTGACATCGGCCGGGTACGCCGACCTCTACGTGACCTCCACAGGCAACGCCGACGCAGACGGCGTCGACCTCTACGCCTTTCCCTCGGAGACGCCCGGCATCACCGTCGCCGGCCAGTGGCACGGACTCGGGTTGCGCGGCAACGCATCCAGCCCGATGACCTTCGAGGTCGAGGCCGCCTCAACCTACCGGGTCGGTCCGGCCGGCGGCGGTTTCGACATCCTGCTGGGAACCGTGATGCCGTGGTTCAACCTCGGCAACGCGGCAGTGTCGGTCGGCCTCAGCCAGGCGGCCACGGAAGCCGCGGTGAGGCATACCAGTGCCGCACAGCTGGAGCATCTAGCCCAAAGCCTGTCTGCACTTCCCACGATCCGCGCGCAGCTGGCCAAGATGTCCATCGAACTTGCGTCGACCCGGGCGTACGTCGACCAGGCTGCTGGGCGGATCGCCGAGCCCGCCGACGACACCGTGCTGCACGTGCTTGGCGTCAAAGCCGCAGCCAACGATGCCGCACTTCGCATCACCGACACAGCGATGCGGGTATGCGGCGGCGCGGCATTCTCCGAGCATCTGCAGATCGACCGGTACTTCCGGGACGCCAGAGCCGGCCACGTCATGGCACCCACCGCCGACGTCCTCTACGACTTCTACGGCAAGGCCATCACCGGCCAGGCCCTTTTCTGAGCACCAGGAGAGGATTCACGTGAGCGAACCGCTGCTGGTGGGTGCCGTCGCGTACACCCCGAACGTCGTTCCCATCTGGGAAGGGATGCGCGACTACTTCGCAGACACAGACGCGCCGATTGACTTCATCTTGTACTCCAACTACGGACGCCAGGTTGATGCCCTCCTCGCCGGCAGCATCGACCTCGCCTGGAACACGAACTTGGCCTGGGTCCGAACCGTGGGCCAGACCCAGGGAGCCTGCCGCGCCCTGGCCATGCGTGACACCGACACGGTCTTCCAGACGGTTCTGGTCGCACGCGCCGGAAGCAACCTCGACGGGATCGAGAGCCTGCGCGGCAAACGGTTGGCGCTGGGTTCACAAGACTCCGCACAGGCCGCCATACTGCCGGTGCACTACCTGCAACAAGCCGGCCTGGACAGCGACTCGGTGGAGCTCATTCGGATCAACAGCGACGTGGGCAAGCACGGTGACACCGGCCGAAGCGAGCTGGACGCCCTCCGGGCCGTCCTCGAAGAACGCGCCGACGCCGCGGCCATCGGCATCAACACCTGGGAGGCGATGGGCCGCGAGGACCTGATGCCTGGTGCGTTCGAGGCGTTCTGGACGTCACCGACGTACAGCCACTGCAACTTCACGGCACTCCCCAGTCTCGGCGCCGATCGAGCCGGTCCCTGGGTCGAGGCCCTGTTTGCCATGGACTGGGAGAACCCTCGGCATCGGGAGATTCTCGAGATGGAAGGACTGCGCAAATGGGTCCCGCCGGAGCTGGCCGGTTACGCCTCGTTGTTCGAGGCGGTTGAGACCCAAGGGATCTCCATCCAATGGTGAACGACGCGAGCGTCCTCCAAGCGAAGGTGAATCCCCGGCTGCTGCTCGACTTGATCGAGCGGGTCGGCGCTGCGGCGCGGTATGGCGTGGTTCAGGTGCCGCTGGGTGACGCAGACCACGGCCAGCAGGAAGAGGTCGTTGCCGCCTGGTGCGAACGCACCGGCAATGAGCTCGTCGAGGTCAGCGGCGGCGTCGCCAAGATACGCCGAGGAAGGAGCGCCGACCCGTTCGACGGACTCCTGCCCGACCAGATCCCGGGCACCCGCCTGTGGATGTACACGAACTTCGACTGCAACCTTGCGTGCGACTACTGCTGCGTGCGGTCTTCCCCCCAGACCGCCAGGGCCGCCCTGGGCATCGACCGGGTACGCCGGCTGGCCGCGGAGGCAGTCGACGCGGGCGTGTCAGAGCTGATCCTCACCGGCGGGGAACCCTTCCTGCTGCCAGACATCGACGCCCTGGTCGCAGCCTGCACCGCCGTCCTGCCGACCACGTTGCTGACCAACGGAATGCTGCTTCGGGGGCGGCGGCTTGATGCGCTGCGCCGCATGGACCGCGACCGACTCATCCTGCAGATCAGCCTCGACTCCCCCACCAGTGAGATCCATGACGCACACCGCGGAAGGGGGTCCTGGGACCGCGCCGTGACCGGTATCAAGATCGCCAGAGAAGAAGGGTTCAGGGTCAAGGTGGCGGCGACGCTGCCCTACGAGCAGACGCACGCCGTCGAACCCTTCCACCAGTTCCTCGAAGGCTTGGGCATCGACCGCGAGGACCGGGTGATCCGCGCCCTCGCTCACCGCGGAGTAGCCGAGCAAGGCATCGAACTCACCCTCGAGACACTGATCCCGGAGGTCACGGTCACAGACACCGGCGTCTACTGGCACCCTGTCAGTGCCGAACACGCTGACCAGCTGGTGACCCGCGACATCTTTCCTCTCCAGGCCGCCATCACCCAGGTGCGCCACCGCTTCGCCGAACACCGCGCCCACGCCGTCGCAGCCGCCCAATGGTTCCCCTGCGCCTGAGTCGGACGAAATCCTCAAGAAAGCAAACCGTCAGACAACTTCAGAAACGGCCCACTAGTTGCCCGCCGCTTGCTTGTTCAAGCGTTCCACGCCTCTCGGTCGAAGACCCGCCGAAACCGCAGCGCAGCGATAGGCGTCTCGCGACGCATCGACGTCCCCCATTGCATCCAGGAGTGTTCCCAAGTCGAGCCACAACTGGGCAGCCCGACGGTCCGCGCCGACGGCGGTGAGAGTCATGACGGCAGCTCGGAAGGCTGACTGGGCGCCCTCCATATCCCCCCTTGCTGCAGCCGCCTGTCCCTGAATCGAGCATGCGTCGGCCGCCACCAGGGGAGCTGCTTCGGCGGCGGCCTCATAGGTCTTACTCGCCATAGCACACGCACGCGAGTAGTCCCCGCGGAGCAGCCACGTGCGGGCGAGACCCATATCGTTTCGGAGTTTGTCAATCTGGCTGGCGCTGCTTGTGACCATTGAGCTGGCTGCTGCTTCGAGATTTGCTTGAGCCTCTTCCAGTTCCGGAGGATCGAGCTGCAGCTGCATTAGGCCGAGCTGAGACCGAAGTCTTGCGAGGCTTCGCGCGTCGCCACCTTCGCCGAGCATTGCGAGGGCCCGCTGCGCCAAGGCAATTGCTGTGGGCAGTGACCCACGCTTCATTTCCAGCACGCTTGCGTTCCAATATGCCGAGGCCCTGGCCTGTATTGAACCAGTTTTCTCAGCCGCCTCGCTTGCTCGCCGGCATAAACGAACTGCATACTCGATGTCACCGCGTTCGAAGTGGGCGGCGGCGAGTGTCACAGTCAGCTGTATGGCTTCGTCAGAACCGTTCAAGCCCCACTCGGAGGCTTTTTCTAAGAGTCGTTCGCCGACTTCGATGGCGCGGCCATTGTCCCCAAGCTCACGGTGGCACCGACATAAGGCAATCCCGCTGACAAAGGCAAGGACACCCTCCTCCTCACGAATCAGAGTCTCGAATTCCTCAACGGCTGCTTCAACTTGTCCTGACACCTCCAGCGCGCGAGCGCGGATGGACCGAGCGCGTCGTACAACGGGCGTGTCCAGTGAGCCCTCTGCCTTCAGCAGGATTCCGACGCGACGGAGGGCCTCACCAGCGTCACCCATCTCAAGGGCAATTTCGGCGTAATCAACCTCTAGTCGCATCGCCTCGGCGTCCTGAGCGGGCAGACCTTCAAGCAGATCGGCGACTGTGAGCCGCAGCTGGTTGGCGATTACCTCCAGCACTCGAGGGTCTGGCCGACGCTGACCCGATTCGATGCGGGAGATGTAGCTGATCGTGACCTGTTCCGACGCAAGATCTTGTTGCGTCATCCCCGCCGCGGTGCGGGCGGCGCGGATACGCGCGCCAAGTAGCGATGGGTCAATCGCTCGAAGCTGCTCTACCTCGCGTTCATTCACACACCAAGTGTGCCGCGTCCCATTCTGCGAACGCTCAAGACTTGCCGGCTAGCCAGCGAGTTCGCCGTCGAGGTTTCCGCAGACGGTACGCGGGACTGTAGGCGCTGGCACAAGGGGAGATCAGATCTTCAAGACGACTCAGCTACGAAGCTGCCATGTCGGCTACCCGCCTGCCGATCGCCACATTGGGAGTTGCTATCGTCTTCGTGACGCCGGTGGGGGTAGGTCGCTGATGTCAGGGCGTCTCGTCCGTCCAAGTGCAGCCGATCAGGCTGTGAACAACCGAGGTCTCGGTCAAGACTCGCAGGCGATCCCGTCCTTATCAGCGTCCAGGCCGTGCGGATCGTCACCGGTCACGGTGATAGGCCCGTTCACGTCTGCACAGTCGACGTCCGGTGGGTATGGCGGCACGCATGGGCTGTAGTCAGTGGCACAACCACCGGCTGGCGGCGGCACCACAGTCGGTGGAGGAGGAGGGGCCGTGGCCGGTGGCGGTGGAGCCGTAGTTGGCGCCACATGCGGGCCGCCGCAGATGCCCCACAGTCCTCGCCCAGTCGCTCGGGCGCGAGCCTCAGCGAACTGGTACTGCGCTTGGCGGGAGTAGGCGGTGTCGTAGCTGTACTCGGCTGCGGCGCCTCGTTGGATCATGGCCAGCCCGAAGTCGTAGGGACCGCCGCGCACCTGCAGATATGCCAGCGTTCGCCCGTAGGCGTCGATGCGGCCCTGCGACGGGTCGGACACCAGCCGCACCTGCTTGCCGGTCAGCAGTTGGCCCGCGAGCAGTGATGCACGTGGCCCGCCGCACTCCACGGGTGATGACGGGTCCACCGTCTCAGGAGTGTCGATCCCGATAACTCGGATACTCGTCTCGCCGCAGGACCCGTCTACAGGATCTGACTCCCGTGCGGTTGAACCTGCTGTACGGACATCTGCTGAAGGAGGGCAGAGTTCGCGGAGGTGGTGGTCTGGCTCCCAAGACCGTTCAGAACGTGCACCGCATGCTTCACCGCGCGCTCCGGGATGCCGTCAAGTGGGATTACCTGCCGCGAAACGTCGCCGAAGACGCTGCGCCGCCACATGTCCGTCGCATGAAACCAAACATCTGGACGCCCGAGCAGTTGGCAGAGTTCGTCGCTCAAGTAGACGGGGATCGCTTCTTTGCGCTGTGGCTGCTTGTCTGCACGACGGGCTTGCGCCGCGGCGAGTTGGCTGGGCTAACCAGGCACGACATCGACCTGGAGCATGGCACTGTCTCCCCCACCGTGACGCGAGTTGTCGTCGGCGGCTACGCCGCTGAGTCAGATCCCAAGACCGCTCACGGCGAACGGGTGGTGGCCCTCGACCCAAGGACGCGCGACGCTCTTCAGGACTACATCGTCACCTGGGATCAGGAGCGGCACCTCTTCGGACAGTCCTCTGCAGGTCTGCTTTTCGTCTGGCAGGATGGCCGGCCTCTGCATCCGGACACCATCACCGCGCTTTTCCACAAGCACGTGGCCGCGGCAGGGTTGCCGAAGATCCGGCTCCACGATGTCAGGCACTCGTACGCCTCCGCCGCGCTGAAGGCAGGCATCGCCGCCAAAGTCGTTAGCGAGCGTTAGCGGGGGCAGGATTTGAACCTGCGACCTCTGGGTTATGAGCCCAGCGAGCTACCGAACTGCTCCACCCCGCGTTGGCTGTCTTCTTCGCAGCGGAAACCAACTCTACGACGCCGCCGGTGCACGATCAAATGCCGGCATCTTCAGCACCAACCGCGCTTACCGAGGATCTGCCGGGCTTGGACGTGCGCCGTGGGTCTGCGATTCACGGGCGGAATGGTGTTACCCACCCTCGTTGGGCGGCGGTGTGGTCTCAGCGGACTGCTCGCGCATGCCACCGCCTTGCCGAGCCACGCCATGCCCTGCTCGTTGGCGGCCTGGTAGTCGCCCAGCCGCCCCTCTTCCAAGGCGGTCTGAGCCTCTTCGAACTTGGTTTGGGCGTTGGTGAGGAAGCGCGTCAGTTTCTGCTCGTCCGTCTCCTTCGGGCCGCCCTGATTGTTCCCACCCTCGCCAGACCCGTTCCCATTGGTCTCCGTCTCCTCCTCCACCGACTCGGACAGTCCCAGCGCCTGGGCGAAAGCCTCCTCGAACGACGTACCGATGCCGACGTCGTCGCCGATCGACAGCACGACGAACTGCAGGATGGGATAGCTGCCGGTGCCGCTGCCGCGGAAGGTGTAGACAGGCTGCACGTAGAGCAGCTCGTCGCCCAGCGGCAACGTGAGCAGGTTGCCCATCTGGGCGTTGGTGCCGCTCTGCTTGTACTTCAGCAGCTCAGCCGACACCGTTGGGTCGTTGGACATGGCGTTGGCCACCTGACCCGGACCGCTGACCGCGTTGTTGCTCGGCAGCTCCAGCACGGTGAACTTGCCGTAGTCACTCGCTTGTCGCGTCGCGTTGACGGCCATGAAGCTGGCCAGGTTCTGCCGGCTCTGCGGCACGTACACGCTGGTCAGCGAGAACTGCGCGGGGCCCTCGGGTAGCTGCACGGTCAGGTAGAACGGCGGCTGCTTGACACCGGCCCTGGTCGTAACGGTCGGGTCTTCCGGCACCAGCCAGTTCTCCGAGCCTCCGTAGAAGGTCTTGGGGTCGGTGATGTGGTACGTCGACAACGCCGCCCGCTGCACCTTGAACAGGTCCTCCGGGTAGCGCAGGTGCGCCAACAGCTCTGGTGAGATCTCCGACCTCGGCTGCACGACCCCGGGAAGGCGCCCTGCCACGCCTTCAGCAGCGGGTCGGTCTCGTCCCACGCATACAAGGTCACGGTGCCGTCGTAGGCGTCGACGGTCGCCTTCACCGAGTTGCGGATGTAGTTGATCTCGTCGGACTGCTGGCCGGCCACCGCTTGTCCGCGAGTGGTCAACGAGTCGCTGGTCACGTTGCTGAGGTCGACCAGGTCCGACATCGGGTAGTTCGACGTGGACGTGTAACCGTCGATGATCCACACCAGTCGCTCGTCGACCACCGCGGGGTAGGTGTCGCCGTCGACGGTCAGCCACGGCGCGACCTGTCGCACCATGTCGCGCGGGCTGCGGTCGTAGATGATCTTCGACTCGCTGTTCACCCGACCAGATAGCAGGATCGAGGAGTCCCAGAACTTCGCGGCGTACAGCAGCTGGCTGGCCGTCGACCCGATCGGCACCCTCCTTTGCCGTCGTACGTCGTGTTGCGCGCCACGCCAGCCTCCGTGCCCGTGTCCGTCTCCGGGATGTTGAGCTCCACCGGAGTCGCGCCCGGCGGCGCGCCGACGATCGAGTAGGCGGGCTCGGTCTCGCCGTAGTACACGCGCTGCTCGAAGTCGCCGAGCTCACCCTCCGACGGCAGGCCCTCCTGCGCCCACACCGGTTCCCCTTCGGGGTCTCGCTCGTCGCCGTACGCCGCGACCACGCCGTACCCGTGCGTGTAGACGGTGTGCTCGTTGGTCCAGTTGCGCTGGCTCGGCAGCAACCCGTTGAGGTTGAGCTCCCGTGCGGCGATCACGACGTCCTGCGGCAGTCCCTCCCGGGATCGCGTAGCGGTCGACGTCGAGCACCTCAGGCATCTGGTAGAAGCCGCGCTGCTGCTGCAGCTGCTCGAACGCCTGCGACACCAGCTGGGGGTCGATCAGGCGCACGCCGGGCAGGTCCTCAGCCGCGGCCTGCAGCTCCTCCGGGCTGTCGGTCGTCTCGCCGGCGTACGGCTTGATCTCCACGTCGTCGAGGTCGTACGCCGTCCGGGTCGCGTCGATGTTGCGCTGGATGTAGACGGCCTCCTTGTCGGCCTGGGACGGGACGACCCGGAACCGCTGCACGATCGCCGGCCAGATGCCGCCGATGAGGATCGCCGACAGCACCAGCAGGCCCATGCCGAGGACCGGCAGCATCCAGCCCGGCCGCACCACGTTGGCGAAGAACAGCAGCGCGCAGATGACGGCGATGATCGCCAGGATGTTCTTGGCCGGCAGCACCGCGTTCGCGTCGGTGTAGGAGATGCCCGTGAGGAGGTCGCCGTCGGCCATCGCCAGGCCGTAGCGGTCCAGCCAGTAGGAAACCGCCTTCAGCAACATGAACAAGCCGAGCAGCACCGACAGCTGGATCTGGGCACCCGACGAGATCTTGTCGCGCTGCGCCTGCAGCCGGATGCCGCCGTACAGGTAATGCGTCACGGCGGTCGCGATCAGCGTGATGATGAGCACGGTGAAGCCGAAGCTGACAAGGAACCGGTACCAGGGGTAGCTGAAGATGAAGAAGCCGATGTCGCGGCCGAAGTACACATCGGGCTGACCGAACGGCACCCCGTTGCGCCACAGCAGGTACGTCTTCCACTGCCCCGACGCGCTGGCCCCCCCGAAGAGCAGCATCACCGCGCCGACCCCCAACAGCACCCAGTGCCGGACCGGGTCGACGGCGTCTTGGTAGCGCTCCACGGTGGGGTTGGAGTAGCTGTCGCCGAACAGGATCGGTCGCGACCGGAACGCCAGCAGCACGTTGCCGACGACGACGCCGGCGAGCAGCAGCCCGAAGACGGCGAACAGCGCGATCCGGGTCCACAACACGGTGGTGAAGACCGACGTGTAGCCGAGCGAGGAGAACCACATCTTGTCGGTCCACACCTCGACGAAGACCGAGCCGAGCACCGCGAGCACGACAACGATCGCTAGCGTCGGGAGCAACGCCCGCGGGCGACGTGATGGGGTACGGCGGGTGCGTTCCGCCCCGGCGGAGCTTCCCTCGTCAAAGATGCCGCTCACCTGACTCCTTCAGCGCTTCGGCGACGGGTGCAGCACGTCCCGCCCTGTCGTTCGGCCGTTACGTCTCAAGCGTCTCACGCAGCGCCAAAACCAGGCCGGGCACCAGGTCACGACCGTGCATCAAATGCTGGTCGTCGTCGTGGGAGCGCAATCGCAGCACGCAGTGGCTCTCACCGGTGCGCAGCACGCCAGCAGCAATACGGACGTCCTCGTGCTGGGCGTGGCCCGCCGCGAACGCCGACGCCTCGACCGGGTCGTTGGGCACCTGCCCCTCCACCTCCGGCGGGAGCACGATCCGCTCCACCACGGCCAACGCACCCTCAACCGCCTCCGGCCAGGTGATGCGCGCCAGCAGCTGCTCCAGCGGCTCGTCGTGCTGGTCGAGCTCCTGCTCCACCGGGGTAAGCAGGTGGGCGGTGTTGTCGTGGATGCCGAGCTCCACCGCGAGCTCCGGCTCTGCCGCTGCCAGCTCGGCGGTGCGCACCAGCGCGAACAAGCGGGACGGCTGGTCCCAGCCACTCTCACTGGCGTGCGCTTCGACCTCGACCACCGCGGCCCGAAGCGCTGCTGCGGAGGAGTCACCGCCGTTCACGCGGCGCGCACCGGGGAAGGGCCGTCGGTCACCGGCGTCACCCAGCGCACCGCGGGATGGTGGCCTCGTCGCCGGAGTTCAGCGCCTGCAGCGCCTCGACCGCGTCGTCGATCGTCGAGACCTTGACGAGCTCGACATCGTCAGCCAGGTCTGACTGTGCAGCCTCGGCGCAGTCGCCGCTCGGGACGAGGAACACTGTCGCGCCGTTCTCGGCCGCCCCGGCGATCTTCTGCTGGACTCCTCCGATCAGGCCGACGTTGCCGGACAGGTCGATGGTGCCGGTGCCGGCGATGAAGCGGCCACCGGTCAGCTGGCCCGGTGTGAGCAGGTCGTAGACAGCCAGCGAGAACATGAGCCCGGCACTGGGCCCGCCGATGTCTTGGCCGAGCTCGATGTCAACGTCGAACGGGAGGTCAACGTCGTCAGCCAGCTCGATGCCGACCCGCGCCGCCTCCGGATCGTCCGGCGCCGACTCGGTCGTCAACTGGATGTCGCGCGGCTGTCCGTTCCGGACGATGCCGAGGGTCACGCTGTCGCCCGGCGACCGCCCAGAGATGGCCTCCACCGCGTCGCCGGTGCTGTCGACCGGGGTGCCGTCGACGGACACGATCTCGTCGCCCGTGCGCAGCTCCCCCTCGGCGGGCGCTCCCTCGACCACGCCCTGGACCTCCACTTTCAGCGCGTCGATCCCGGCCTCCGCAAGCCCGACAACGATCGCCTGGGTCTGCGAGTCCACCATCTGCTGCTGGTTCTCCTGCTTGACCTCCGTCACCGTCTGCTCCGCGGGATAGATGACCTCTCGCGGCAGCACGATCTGGCGGGGCGACCACCAGGCCTGCAGGATCTGCGGCAGTCGCGGCTTGTACTCCGGCGAGGTCACCGAGACCGTCGTGAGGTCAAGGTGGCCCGAGGTGGGGTAGGTCCGGTGGCCACGGATCGTGACGACGGGCTTGCCCTCGTAGGAGCCCAGCGTGTTCTCGGTGACGCCGGGCGACAGCACGACGTACGGCATCGGAACGCTGAACGCAACGGTCACCAGCGCCACCAGCAGCACTCCCGCCACAGTCAGCGACGTGGTCCTGCGACTCATGCGGTCGATGATGTCACCGAGGTGACGCCTCGGCCGACGTGGGGCGACGGGCTTCGCGGCGTACGGCGACGCCGTGCGTCGGCTCGGTCGGAGCCTGCGTGAGCGCTGACCCGCCTCGGACCTGCGGACGGCTGAGGGCGCGCGCCATGCGGGCTAGCGCTGCGTCGGCGTCCTCGCGGCGCGCGTCGTCGCGCTCCCGACCGACCCAGCCCGCCCACAGCATGGCGGCCACCGTTGCCGCCAGCGGTGGCACCAACCACCACAACACCTGCATCTGGTCCTCCGCAGCCTTGGCCTTTCCCCAGCGTACGGCGCCGGGCGGGCGTCAGCGGGCAGCACGCCGTTACGGCGTACCGACCCATTCCTCTCCACCGTCAGCGAACACCTGGTGCTTCCAGATCGGCACGCGGGCCTTGAGCTCGTCGATCAGCTGTCGGCAGGCGGCGAAGGCATCGCCGCGGTGGGCGCACGCCACCGCCACCGCCACGGCGACGTCGCCGAGCCCCAACTCCCCCACCCGGTGCAGCACCGCAACGGCGGTCACCGGGTGCTGCTCGACGACCTCGTCGACAACCGCTCTCAACTCCGGCTCGGCGTTCGGGTGCGCGGTGTAGCCCAGCCCCCGGACCGGCCGGTCCCGGTCATGGTCGCGGACCGTGCCGACGAACACCGCGATGCCGCCGGCTGCCTCGTCGGTCACGGCGGCGTACACCTCGGCGATGTCGAGCGGCGTCTCTCGGATCGCCACCAGTCGGACGACGTCGCTCACCTGCATCACTGTAATGGCGCCGGACCCGGTCGCCGGCTGTTTGGCGAGTACGTTGGAAGGCATGGCAGACCTCCCTGGCGGCAACCCACCCGACGACAGCGACGATCCACGGTCGCGGAACCCCTTCGCGGGTACGCCGTTCGAGCAGCTCTTCGGCAGCCTCGCCGGGGGCGACACGTCTGGCCTGCAGGCCATGTTCGGTCAGCTGCAACGGATGTTCGCTGCCCACTCCGGGGCGGTCAACTGGGAGTTCTCCCGGGACCTGGCCCGCTCAGTGGTGGCACAGTCCACCGACCGCTCCCCCGACGCTGGTGACCGAGCCAGGGTCAACGACGTTGCCCGGGTGGCCGAACACTGGCTCGACGGTGCCACCGAGTTCCCGGCGACGGCCACCAGCGTCGCCGTCTGGAGCCGTGCGGAGTGGGTGGAGGCAAGCATGCCGGTGTGGCAGCGGCTGGTCGGACCCATCGCTGAGAGTGTGGTGGCCGCGATGGGCAAGGCGCTGCCGGCGGAGGCGCAGGCCATGGCCGGCCCCATGATCGGCATGTTCAGCCAAGTGGGCAGCGCGATCTTCAGCGCCCAGCTGGGACAGGCTGTTGGCGCACTTTCGCGCGAGGTCGTCTCGGCGACCGACATCGGTGTGCCGGTCGGCGCCAAGGGCACCCCCGCGATCGTCCTCACCAACGCGACGGAGTTCGGGAGCGGTCTCGACGTCGCCGACTCCGACGCGCTCCTCTACCTGGTCTTGCGCGAGTGCGCGCATCAGCGCCTCTACGCCCACGCGCCGTGGCTGCGCGACCACTTGTTCTCCGCGATCGAGGACTACGGCCGGGGGATCACGATCGACACCTCGAAGATCGAGAGCAGCATGCTGAGCCTCGACCTCACCCAGCTCGACTCCGTCCAAGACGCGTTGTCAGGCGGCCTCTTCGACATCGAGCCCAGCCCCGCGCAGCAGGCGGCGCTGAGTCGCCTGGAGACGACGCTGGCCCTGGTGGAGGGCTGGGTCGATGAGGTCGTGGGGCAAGCCGCCGACACGGTGATGCCTGCCGCTCCCGCGCTGCGCGAGGCGGTACGCCGCAGGCGCGCGTCGGGCGGACCGGCGGAGGCCACCTTCGCCGCTCTCGTCGGCCTCGAGCTGCGCCCGCGCCGGCTCCGTGACGCGTCGGCGCTGTGGGGGGCGCTGCGCGCCGCCGAGGGCGCGGCTGCCCGCGACGCCGTCTGGGCGCACCCGCACCTGCTGCCCACCGCCGCCGACCTCGACGACCCGCTGGCCTTCGCCGAGCGCACCAAGGAGGCGGACGCGCTCGACATCGAATCACCGGAGTTCGACGCTGCGCTGGCTGCGCTGCTGGAGCCTCGTGCCGACGGCGGCCCCGCTCTCGCTGACGGCGACCCATCGGCGGCGCCCGCCGACGACGACCCCGAAGCTCCTGACGACGACCGGCCCGACAGCTAGCGACGCGCAGTAGTGCGGCACCGGCCGCACGAGAAACCAACAAGGCCCCCGGGGCGCGGACGCCGTTCGCCTTCCCCTTGCGAACGTCTCCGTTATCCCGGGGACCTCATCGATATGACCGACGCTAGAGCCCCCGGACGACGCGCGTCAACGGTGCACCGTCCACCCCTGTGGATGAGGCTGTGGAAGTCCCTGTGGGTAGCACTGTGCACATGTGGACATCCTGTGGAGAAGCAGCAGGGCTGGTGTGTGTTGGGAGAGTCACTGTGCGTGCTTTGTCCGGTGCGACCTGCTGCTCTACCGTCCACCGCTTGTGGATGAAAGAAAAACCGGGCACTTTCGCGGGGTGCGCTCCTCCCGTCGTCGCCGTTCGGCGCGGCCCCGGCCCGAGCAGTTTTCTCGAAGGATTTCTCCGCCCGTCTCATAGGAAGATCGTCGTCGGCTGCAATAGGGTGACGCGAGGCAGCGCTCGTGCCTAGTCGGCGAAGGCCAACTGCGACACTCGCCGCCACGACCGCAACACGCGGTTCGGTGCCACCGGATCGCCTCGACGACAACAACAACAACAAGGACAAGGAGGCCGTCATGGCGGAGACCTGGAGCGGTGAGTTCTACTGCGTGAAGTGCAAGGCCAAGCGCGAGGCAAGTGGCGAAGTGCGCGTCAACGACAAAGGCACGCGGATGGCCAAGGCCAGCTGTCCTGAGTGCGGCACTAACCTGAACCGGATCTTGGGCAAGGCCTGACCTCCACCAGCCCGCAAATCTTCCGCGAGGCAGGACCGACTTGTTCGGTCCTGCCTCGCGGCATCTCCTGACCATCGAGACACCCGCCTGCCCTGTGGATGACCGCCGCGTCGGCCGGGCGGATTTGGCACGCTGTTGGGAGTCCGGACTCCACGAAACGAGGCCCACCGCACGTGCGACCCATCCTGCGCCCCGGCCTGCAGATCCTGCGGCGAGACATCAGCACCCTTCAGCTCGGCCTGGACTGGCCAGGGGTCTGTACCTTGCGCGAGACGCCGGCGCTCACTGCGGTACTGGCAGCGGTTGACGGGTTTCGCGACTGCGCAGGCGTCGTGCTGGCCGCCGTCGAGTCTGGCGCAAGTCGTGCCGACGCAGTCTCAGCGCTCGAGGTGCTCATCGACTGCGGCGCCCTGGTCGACCAGGCGACGGCCTGGCGCAGCGGCGACAGTGAAGGCGCGCCTGGGCGTCGTTGTGGCTGCTAGCGGGGCCGGAGCGGAGCGCCGCCGATATCGTGCGCGGCCGCCAGCAACGCCGGGTGCACGTTCGCGGCACCGGCCAGGTCGCCGACGCCGCGCGCGCCGTGCTGGGACTGGCCGGTGTAGCCGACGCTTCGCACGGCGGCGCCGACCTGGCGCAGCGACTACGAGCCGAGCCGCGACCTCGCCGACCAGGTCATGCGCGAGGAGGCTGGCGCCCATCTGTGGGTGTTCACCCGTGAGGTCGTCGGCGTGATCGGGCCATTCGTCGTACCAGGCGGCAGCGTATGCCTGCGCTGCGCGGACCTGGCCCGAGCAGACCTCGACCCGGCCTGGCCGACCCTGCTCCAGTCCGCGGCCGCTCACCGGCCCGCCGCCCCCGCCTGCGACCCCTTGCTCGCCAGCCTGCTGGGCGCGTGGGCAGCGCAGGAGGTGGCGGTGTGGGCGAGCGGGCTGCGCACCACAGACGTGGAACTGTGTGATCGAGATACCGCAGGGCTTCGGCGTGGTGGGCGCGCAGACCTTTGACATGCATCCGCGCTGTGGCTGCGGTTGGACGGTGTGGCACGACACAATGGGAGGAGGGTGATGCTGCCGCTGTTGCGGTGGTTGGATGCGCTCACACCGCCCATGGGCTCGCGTTTTGCCGGCGTTCCGCACGGCCCGTGACCTGGTGTGTCCGCCGACCGGCCCAACCGGCGGCGCGGAGCCGTTCGTCGCGGTCGACCAGGCTGGGCCAACGTGCGGCGATGGCAAGGGCCACGACCAGGCGATCTGCTGGGCGGCGAGTTCGGTGAGGACCTGCGGTGGGGCATCGAGGACTGGCCATCTGTCGGCGGTTGGAGATCGGGCCGGTGGTTCGTGCCACCGGCTCCAGTCAGGGCGCGGCCGCAGCGGTGCTGCGGACCGGTGGCAGAGCAGAAACTGTTCGACCCGGCCTCGGGGACGTGAACCTGCTGCAGATCGACCCCACCATCGCGGGCAAGCTGAACCGGCCTGGCCGCCCCTTGCTGATCTTCGAGTCTGGGATCGATGCTCGTGGCCTGCTGGGCGGTCGTGCGGGCCGCAGCCCTGGTCACCCTCCAGGCACCGGCCCTGGAGTTGCCTGGTGATGACCGCGGCCAAGATCGCTGGGGAGACCTCCAGGAAGCTGCGGCCGGTGTCGGCCCATGTCTGGCGCGCAGACGGATGAACATCGACATGCATCCGCGCCTGTGGCTGGGTTGCGAGTGGCAGAAGACACAATGGGGGCATGACCGAGCTTCCTCGCAAGGCTGCCGCCCGCACCGCCCGCCTGGCGGCGCTGCCGCTCGGGTTTGCCGGCAGGGCCACCGTCGGCTTGGGCAAGCAATAGCATCGGCGGGGCGCCAGCAGAGGCGGTCGCGGTCGAGGTCCAGCAGCGCACCGCAGAGCAGCTGTTCAGGGTCCTCGGGGAACTCAAGGGCGGGGCGATGAAGTTCGGTCAGGCCTTGTCGATCTTCGAGTCCGCGTTGCCGGAGTCGGTCATGGCGCCGTACCGGGCGACGCTGACGAAACTCCAGGACGCTGCACCTCCCATGCCGGCATCGATGGTCCACCAGGTGATGGCACGCGAGTTCGGTAACTCCTGGCGAGACAACTTCAGCGAGTTCGGTGACGACCCCGCCGCAGCCGCCTCCATCGGGCAGGTGCACCGGGGGTGTGGCACGACGGCCGCGAGGTCGCCGTCAAGGTCCAATATCCGGGCGCCGGCGAGGCGCTCACCAGCGACCTGAAGCAGATCGGTCGGGCCGCCCGGCTGTTCGCCGGCTGGATCCCCGGTCTCGACATCAAGCCCCTCGTCGCCGAGCTGCAGGCACGGGTTGCCGAGGAGCTCGACTACTCGCTTGAGGCAGCTGCGCAGTCACGGTTCGCGATGGCGTTCGAGGGCGACCCCGACATCGTCGTCCCAGCGGTGGTGGCGCACACCGACACCGTGCTGGTCTCCCAGTGGCTGGAGTCCGACCGCTCGCTGGCACGCCTGATCGCCGACGGCACCCAGGAAGACCGCAACCACTACGGCGAGGTGTACGTGCGGTTCCTGTTCTCGGGCCCGGCCCGCGCCGGCCTGCTCCACGCCGACCCGCATCCGGGTAACTTCCGCATCCTTCCCGACGGTCGGGTGGGTGTGGTCGACTACGGCGCGGTGGCGCGCCTCCCCGAGGGGCTGCCCAGCATCATCGGCACGCTGATGACGTACGCCGTCGCCGACGACTACGAACGGGTCGTCGCGGGATTACGCGAGCAGGGCTTCATCAAGGACTCGATCGACGTCTCTGCCGACGAGCTGCGCGACTACCTCTCACCGTTCATCGAACCCGCGATGCATGAGCGGTTTCAGTTCTCTCGCGGCTGGATGCGCACCCAGTTCGCGCGCATCAACGACCCGCGGGAGCCTGGATACACCACCATGCTGAAGGTCAACCTGCCACCGGAGTTCCTGCTCATCCACCGGGTGTGGCTCGGCGGGATCGGCGTGCTCTCCCAGCTCGGAGCCGACGCGCCGTTCGCCGCGATTCTCGAGGAGTCCCTCCCCGGCTTTGCCTCTCCCAGCTGACGAGGCCGCGTACCGGCGCGCTCGCCGAAACCGTCTACCGCGGTAACCCGGCAAACGTACGCCGCAGCGGCCGCCCCGCCACCATCTGCCGTCACGTGTCGGAAGACTGCCCGGGCCGGTAAACGTACGTCGCAGCGTACGCCCCGCCCCGGTGGCCACCGTCTGCCGTCACGTGTCGGAAGACGTACGCCGGATCCGCCCCAGAACCTGTCAACCGACCGTGCGCGCCTTCGCAAGGATGGCTTGCATGGCGGTGAGTTCACTTCGCTCATGCCAGGCAGCCGTCTCAAGACCTTCACCGTGGTCCACACTCCATGCTCGCCCTCCACCACGAGCGCTGCGGGCATGGTCTGGACCGACTGGCGCACGCGATCAGCGGAAAGCTCGAGTTCCTGAAGGAGCTCGCGGGCGCTTGCGATAACCAAGTCCAAGCGCGCTCTCCGGCAAGGATGGAAATCTGACCCCCTTTCGTCGGTTGAAAATTGACCCCCTTGGTTCTGTTCTCTTCGGTGACGGTGCGGGGACGCCGAGTTCGCGGTTCTTCACTCGCCCATGCTCGGCGTGGTGGACAAGCCGGTCGATCATCGCGGCGGCAACGGTGTCGTCGCCGAACACCTCACCCCCAGGGTGGCGCGCTCGTAGGACCAGCGTGGAAGAACAGGTTCGCTGCCTCGGGTTCGCCGTCGGGATGTAGCCGACCTCGTCGATGACCAGGACGTGGTCGCACAGTCAGTTCGTCTTGGAGCCTGCCAGTGTGGTGTGGGAGCGAACAGCCTTCTGCCAAGGTCTTGCCGGTGCGCGGGCATGGTCTTGGCGACGACGAACCGACTGGCGCGTGGTCGTAGTCACTCAGGCTCTCGGTGTCGGCGCGGATGGGCCAGCGCGTTGCTGCCGAACTCCTCGTGCGTTCGGACACGGCAGGTCGTTCGGCGCCTCGTGTCCGCAGCGTGCCAGCCCGGGTCGATCGCGAGCTGGTGTCGGCAATGGTCCTGGTCGCCATCACCCGCCGTAGACCAGGCCGAGCGCGGTGTCGTAGGCAGGGTCGTCTCCGGTGACGGCGGCACCGGTGTTTCAGCGCACCTTGCCGGACCGCAGCAGGTGATGGTCTGATGCTGCGTGCGGGTCTCGGCACCCGGTCCAGGTCGGCCTGGACCTCGATCCGGCGTCCGACCACGCCTGGGTCGTTCGTCGCCGGACTCGGTGCATGGCAAGCGGTCGCGGGCAGCACGAGCATCGCGCCCAGTCCGCGGCGCGGTCGCCGGGGGTGCGGATGGATCGCGACTTATCCGCCTTGACCACGACCAGCTGAAGTTCTCCGGCATACGATATTGCGCTCAAGTCAGAAGAGCGGAGCCCTTCGAGCATGACCGCAGCACCGCCCACAGGCGGTAGGATCGAATGCCCACGCCGCCGTGCCGTGGTCGGATGCCATCGCGATGCGACCGTTCGACGCTCGGCATCGGGATCTCGATCGGTTTCCACGAACTGCGCCAGATAGACGGCGAGAATACGGACGCATCTTGCGCCGCGCGTGCCGTCGGCACCGTCGCGTGGATGCGCGCGAACTCAGTACGCCGTCTCCGCGCCGCCGTCTGCCGTCGGTGCGTCGGAAGACGTACGCCCGGGGGCACCGTTCGGTCAGGCGCCGCCGTCTGCCGTCAGCGTCGCCAATCGGCGTACCGCGGCACCGCCGGGTCGTCCCAGTCAAGCTCAGTGCTTGAGCAAGACCGCAGCAGGTTGATGGTCCGCGAGCGGGTCTCGGCGAGAATCGACAGCGTCCTTCGTCGCTCGGACTCGGTGCATGGCAAGCGGTCGCGGGCGAAGGCGCGTTCGTCGCCCCGTCGGCGCAACACGGGAACGCCCGTCGGACTGCTCTGCAAGCCCACGCCGCGGTGCTGGTCCGCCATCGCGACGCGTCTCACGGTGACGCTCGGTAGCTCCTTTTCGACGGGGTTACATGCTTGCGGTCGAGGAGCATGGTGCAGTCTTCTCCTGCTGCCGTGAGCTCGTCACCCGTCAGCGTTCAGCCGCCGTGCCGTCACGCGTCGGCGCGTACGCCGGGTTGAACGGGCAAGTGAGTTGCCCCCGTCGGCGGAACATGCGTGTGCCGCGCGGTCGAGCAGCAGGCGGGCTTGCTGGTGAGCTCGCTCGGCCCGCCGGGTCAGCCGCGCACCTCGGGCCAACCGGTGGCCGCGCTGCAGCACGCGCGCCTGCCGAAGGCGCGCGTCCATATGGGCGCGAGCCATGTCTTCATGCATGAGGTTCATCTTTGTGCTCCTGTTCAGCGGGTCGGTGGTTGTCATCAAGCAGATGTCTTTCGGTGAGGTGGGTGGTGGGAGCGGCGGTCAGGCTGCCGATTCGCGTTTGGGCGGCCTGCCTCGAGGACGTTTGCGTGCGACGACTGCTCCGGAGACCAGCAGCTCCCCGCCCCAAACACCCCATGGTTCACGGCGCTCGAGAGCTCCTGCGAGTAGACTCGGACCGGACTGGACAGGTACGGCACAGCGCCTTCGCCAGCTCGACATCGGCTGGGGACTCCGCGAAGAACAGCTCCGGGTCGTTTGACCGGCACGGCAGCTGAACTCCGGTTGTCTCCTCACTCACCACGAGTGCGTCGAGAACGCTGAGTGTCATGTGTGTCACCTCCTTGTGACTTCGTCGATCGGACGGGGAGAACAAAAAAGCCGCGGATCCCGATGTGGGAGTCCGCGGCCTGGAGGTGCCG
This sequence comes from Nocardioidaceae bacterium, assembly GCA_030447805.1. Taxonomy (GTDB): domain Bacteria; phylum Actinomycetota; class Actinomycetes; order Propionibacteriales; family Nocardioidaceae; genus JAUJOE01. The sequence goes on from JAUJOE010000003.1 coordinate 261,317, forward strand.
GTCAGTTGCAACTTCTAGACCGGGGGCTCCAAGCACGGACGCTCACAAAGGCGTCACCCTTCACGAATGCCGGGACGCGAACGCCGTAGGTGGACGCACTGATGCCAGCAGTCATGCGACGACCTCCGACGGACGCACCGACCCGCGATCCCACGGGGAAAGCGGGCAGGCGGAGGCGCACCGACGAAGTCGTCGCGAGGGTGATCTGTGTAGTGGACATCGTTTGCGCCTCCTTCCGAGGGGTCGATTGCGCAGCTGGGGCACCGCTGCGGCCTTGGCAGCGTACGCCCACCCGCAGCAGCGGTGCAATCGATTAACCGGGTCTACGGCGAAGTCGTTATCGCAGCGAGACCCAAGTCAGGCGAGCCGTTGCCGGCCGCGCACAACGCCAGCAGGTCGTCGCCGTACTTCTCGACCTTGGCTCGCCCGATCCCCGGAACCCGGCCCAAGGCTGCGGCGTCCCGCGGCGACATCTCAGCCAGCGCGGTCATCGTCGCGTCGGTGAAGACGCAGTACGCCGGCACCTTCTCAGCGGCGGCGCGCTGGCGACGCCACTCGCGCAGCGCCGCGTGCAGCTGCTCGTCGTAGCTGCTCGGGCAGCCCAGGCACCGGCCGAGTTTGCGTTCACGTGGATCGGTCAGCGGCCGCGAGCACACCCGGCACACCGCCATCTTGGCCTTCTTCGTACGCCGTCTGCTTGCGCCTCCAGTCGGCCGAGCCGTTGCCAACTGCTGGCCGCTGAGCAGCGGCTGGAGGAACCGGCTGGGGCCACGGGAGGGTCGTGCGCCGGGTGACCGGGCCGACGACCAGGACACGTGCAGGCGGTCGCGAGCGCGCGTCACACCGACGTACAGCAGTCGCCGCTCCTCGTCGATCGCAGCGGGCGTCGTGGCGTACACGATCGGCAGCGTGCCCTCGTGCACGCCGACGAGGAAGACCGTTGGCCACTCCAGACCCTTCGCTGCGTGCAGCGTCGCCAGGGTGACCCCGGCGGCGATCGGCGCGTGCTGGGCATCTTGTCGCCGCTGCAGCTCCGCCACGAGACCCACCATGTCGACGCCCGGAGATGTCGCGGCGAGGTCTCCTGCGACGGCGACCAAGGCCTGCAGCGACTCCCAGCGGTCGCGCACGCTCCCCCGGCCGGCGGGTGCGGCGGCTGACCATCCCATCGCGCTGAGCACCGTCGCGACGTCGTCGACGAGGACGCCGCTGAGCGTCGGCTGGCTGCGCGCCGCCCCGCGCAGCAGCGTGATCGCCTGCCGCACCTCTGGGCGGTCGAAGAACCGTTCGCTGCCGCGCACAACGAACGGGACCGACCGCTCGGTGAGGGCCTCCTCGAAGTTCTCCGACGACGCGTTGATCCGGTAGAGCACAGCGATGTCAGCCGGGCTTTGCCCAGCTGCGAGGGCGGCGGTGATCGCGTCGGCGACCGCGGCGGCCTCAGTGACCTCGTCGGGGTGAGCGGCGAACGTTGTGTCGGGACCGGCGGATCGTACGGCGTGCAGCCGGACCGCCGCCTGGCCGAGCTGCGGCGCCATCACCGTGTTGGCGACCTCGATCACCTGAGGAGTCGACCGGTAGTTGCGGACCAGCGTCACCGACGTGGTGGCTGGAAACTTCTTGCCGAAGCGCAGGAGGTGGTCGGCCGAGGCGCCGGCGAAGCTGTAGATCGTCTGGGCCGGGTCGCCGACGACGCAGACACCGTCGCGGCCGCCGAGCCACAGGTCGAGCAGGGCTGACTGGATCGGGCTGACGTCTTGGAACTCGTCGACGACGAACTGGTGGTACTGCCGACGGACCGCTGCCGCGACGCGCTCGTCGTCGCTAAGTGCAGCCGCGGCACACAGCAAGACGTCCTCCATGTCGATGCGGTGGCGATCTCGCTTCACGTCCTCGTAGCTGGCGTAGACGGTCGCCACCGTCGCGGCGTCGTAGCCCTCCACAGTGCGGCCAGACGCGGTGGCCACCTGGGCATAGTCGTCGGGCCGCACGTTGGACACCTTGGCCCACTCGACCTCTGCGGCGAGGTCGCGAAGCTCGGCGGCGGAGGCCTTGAGACGGTTACGGCCGACTGCCTCGCCCAGCAGCGCCAGCTTCGACGCCACCACGGGCGGCAGCTCGCCGCCGTACACCTGCGGCCAGAAGTACCGCGCCTGCCGCAGCGCCGCGGAGTGGAACGTGCGCGCCTGCACGCCGGCGGCGCCAAGCCCGACGAGCCGGGCCCGTAGCTCCCCCGCCGCGCGGGTGGTGAAGGTGACGGCGAGCACCTCAGGTCCGTGGAAGGCGCCGGTTGCCACACCGTAGGCGATGCGGGAGGTGATGGCGCGCGTCTTGCCGGTCCCCGCACCGGCAAGCACCCGCAGCGGACCGTCGAGAGTGGTGGCCACCTCACGTTGCTCAGGGTCGAGACCCTCAAGCAAGACGTCGGCGTCGACCACCGTCAGATCACCTCGCTCAGCTGCGGAAGCAGGCGCGCCTGCTGTGCGTTGATAGTGTCGGAAAGCCTAGACGTCGGAAGGGACAGATCTCGATGCGCGACCAGTTGACGCTGTACTCCACACCGTGGTGTGGGTATTGCCACCGCCTCAAGAGCCAGCTCGACCGCGAAGGCATCAGCTACACCGAGGTCGACATCGAGAAGCAGCCCGACGCGGCGCACATCGTCGAGCGGGTCAACGGGGGCAACCAGACCGTGCCGACCCTGGTGTTCGGCGACGGCAGCGCGCTGACGAACCCCAGCCTGGCCGACGTGAAGCAGAAGCTCGCCCTCTAAACCGGCCGAGTGGTCGCTCCCGCACCGCCGAGTGGTCACGCCCGCACCGCCGAGTGGTCGCTCCCGCACCGCCCAGTGGTCGCTCCCGCACCGGCGATGGGGCGTTAGCGGCGGAACCCCTGCCTACATTGCCAAGACGTTGGCCGGCAACGGGCCGCCGTACCAGCTGGTGATCAGCGCACCGGCGATCGAGATCGTCGTCGGGAGCACGACGGTGCCTGACTCCACTGCCCGCGTCAGCTCGTCGCGGCTGAACCAGCGCGCCTCGGTGATCTCGTCGCCGTCGACGGTGATGTCGGTCGACGCCGCACGGGCGAAGTAGCCGAGCATGAGGCTGGCCGGGAACGGCCACGGCTGGCTGCCGGCATAGCTGAGCTCGCCGACGACGACCCCTGTCTCCTCGAGCACCTCGCGGGCCACGGCTTGCTCCGGCGTCTCCCCCGGCTCGACGAAGCCCGCGAGCGTCGAGAACCACCCGTCGCTTCGTGCGCTGTTGTGCCCGAGCAGGCAGCGACCCTGGTCGTCGACCACCAGCATGATCACCGCCGGGTCGGTCCGCGGAAAGTGTTGGGTGGAGCACTGTGGACACCGGCGCAGCGCCCCCGCCAGCGCGACTTCGGTGGCACAGCCGCAGACCGCGCATCGGGGATGCGTGCGATGCCAGCCGGCGAGGGCGACCGCATGCACCGCCAACGACGCCTGTACGTCGCTCAGCTCGGTGGCCAGTTGCCGGAGTCCGCTGAACCGCTCGTCGGCTGGTTCGCCGTCGCCGACCCTGATCTCGTCGAGCTGGGCCTCGGCGCCGCGGCTGGATGCGTCGGCAGCGACCACCAGGAAGTGGACCGCCCCGTCGACTTCCCCGAGCAGCATCCGCTCGCCCACCGGCGCCTCGGCCGGTGCGACGAAACGCAGCTCGTTGTGGTGCAGGTTGGTGGCCAGCTGCCAGGTGTCGGGTCGGCTGTCGGTGGTGAGCTGCCCATCGCGCATGACCAGCACCCTGGTCGCGGGATCGTCCCAGGCGCGGGTGAGGAACGCGTCGTCGTTGCGACGCTCGGACAGCCTGTCGTGGAACGCGTGGGCGAAGGGATACGCGGGAAGCGACCCGTGAACCACGTGTCGACGGTACTCGCTGGCTCGTCTGGCAAGATCGCCGGTCATGAGTACCCACCTCGCGGCCCAACCGGGCGAGATCGCCCCGCGCGTGCTGCTGCCGGGTGACCCGCTGCGCGCCAAGTGGATCGCCGAGACGTACTTCGATGACGCGCACTGCTACTCGTCGGTGCGGGGGATGCTGGGCTACACCGGCACCTACTCCGGTGAGCGGGTCTCGGTGCAGGGCACCGGGATGGGGCAGCCGTCGCTGGCGATCTACGTCAACGAGCTGATCCGCGACTATGACGCGCAGCAGTTCGTTCGGGTGGGCTCGTGCGGCGCGATCTCTGCGTCGCTGGGCGTGCGCGACCTGGTGCTCGCGATCAGCGCCAGCACCGACTCGGCGATGAACCGGGTGCGCTTCGAGGGGCTGGACTACGCCGCGACGGCGGACTTTGCCCTTCTGCGCGCCGCAGCCGACGCCGCGACTGCCGCGCCGGTGTCTGCTGTCGTCGCGCCGATCTTTTCCGCCGACGCGTTCTACAACGACCGACCGGAGCTGTTGATGCGGATGGCGGAGTACGGCGTGGTGGCGGTGGAGATGGAGTGCAGCGCGCTGTACACGTTGGCCGCCAAACACGGCCGGCGGGCGTTGGCGATCTGCACGGTGTCAGACCACATCGTGACCGGTGAGGAGACCACCGCCCAGGAGCGCCAGGAGACGTTCGGCGACATGGTCGACATCGCCCTGCAGGCGTTGTTGGCGACTCCGCTGGACCCCAATCGACCGGCTGACCCCCTGAGTCCCGCCGGTCCGGCCGGTCTGCTTGGGGCAATACGCCGAGTCGGTGGAGTATCTCCGGCACCTGGTGCCGGGAATCCTCCACAAACCGCACCGGCATCAAGGTGACGCCATGTGACGCGCGGTATCGCCGCCGACGCTCAACGACCGGCAAAGTCGAGGCCGTGCTGGCGACCCCTCACGCCTTCGCGCGATCGCAACCTACTGTCGAGCAGGTGCTCTAACTCGTTGCGGTCCGGCAGGTTGTCGAAGCTGACGACGTCACCGGGACGCACGTAGTAGAAGGCAGCCTCGACTTGATCGACGTCGACGCCCATCAGCTCAGCCCACGCCAGCCGGTAGATCGCCAGTTGCACGGGGTCGGCCGTCTGGGCGGCGTTGGTCTTCCAGTCGACAACCCGGAAACCGCCGGGAGTCGCATAGACGGCGTCGATCCGGCCGCGCACGACGTGCCCGCCGAGCACGAGCGCAAACGGCGCCTCCACCCGGTAGGGCGCCTCCGCCCCGAACGGCCCGCTGACGAACGCGTCGATGAGCTCCTGCAGCTCGGCGTCGGTGTGGATGTCGCAGTCGCCCCGCCCGGGGAGTTCGTCGGGCGCGAGCAGTTGCTGCTGGCCGGAGTACGCCTCGACCCAGGCGTGGAAACGGGTGCCGAAGCGAGCCGCCGGCGATGGCTTTCGCGGCATGGGCCGGGCTAGCTCGCGGGCGAGACCGTCGGGGTCGTCCTTGAGCCGTAACACGGTCGTTGCCGAAAGGGAGGCAGGCAGCGGCACCGAAACCTCACCGGCCTGACCAGCTAGCGTCTCCTCGACCAGCCTGGAGAGCTCGAGGTCCCACTGCCGCACGCTGGCCACCTCATCGGGCGTCAGAGACTGGTCACTGGCTGCGGCCGCCGCCTCCCAACCGAGCTGTCGCGCCTGCCTGACCAGATCAGCCGCGGCCCGGCGGCGGTCGAGCTCGTCGCCGTGTGGCGCTGCCGGCCACGGGTATGCCTGCAGCTTGCGGTTGGAGGGGTTCTCGGCGTCATCAGCCGGCCGGGGAAAGCACAGCTCCGGTTCGACCCGACGGGACCGCATGCTCGCCATCGTGGACTCGAGGAACCGCGACGGGCCTCGCAGCTTCGACTGCTCCGGGCCCCACCAGTAACCAGTCGCGATGAGCGCGGTCCGGGGGCGGGTGAACGCGACGTACGCAAGCCTGAGCTCTTCGAGCTGCTCGTGAGCCCGGCACGCCTGGGTGAACTCGGTGAGGCCCTTGCGGGAGTACTCGGGCAGCTGAGGGAGATCGGCGGCGTCGCCACGCAGCGGCCACGGCAACTCGGCGGCAGACGTGGTCCAGCGGGGTCTGACCTGCCGTGTGGGGAAGACGTCCTTGGTGAGGCCGGGCACGAAGACGACGTCCCACTCCAGGCCCTTTGCCTTGTGCACGGTGAGCAGCTTCACCGAGTCGGCCTCCGTTGGCAGGGCCAGCGACAGGCCCTGGCCGTACTCCTCCTCAGCCCGCAGGTACGCCAACAGTCCGGGCAGTGACCCGTCGTTGTCGAGTCCGGCGAAGGACGCCACCGCATCGAGGAACGTCGAGAGGTTGTCGCGTCGAGCGTGGGCGTGCCGCGAGTTCGAGGCGGCTAGCTCGACGTCGATGCCGGTTACGTCGATGACCCGGCGCACCAGGTCGAGCAGCGGCTCACCCACATGGCGTTGCAGGTCGCGCAGTTCGTGAGCCAGCAACCCGAACCGGTGCCGGGCCTCGTCGGAAAACGCCCGACGGCCGGGTGACTGCAGCGCCTCGAGCAGTGACACGACGTCAGCCGGGTCGGTGCCTCCGACGGCTGCTTCCAGGGCGCCGGCGAGTGACTCGGTCGGCTCTTCGGCGTGAGCGGCGAGTTCCTTCGCCCGACGCCCGAGCAGCGCAAGGTCGCGAACACCGATGTTCCACCGTGGCCCGGTCAGCAGATGCAAGAGTGCAGCGTTGGCCGTGACGTCGTACAGCACCTCCAACGTGGCGACCACCTCGGCCACCTCGGGCATCGCCAGCAACCCGCTGAGCCCGACCACTTCGACCGGCACATCCGCCGCAACCAAGGCGTCGTGCACAGCGGCGGCCGCCGAGTTGTCGCGCACGAGCACGCCGATGTCGGACCACCGAGGCCGTGTCATCTGCTCGTAAGCCCGGGGCACCTCGCGCGCTAGGAAGTCCAGCTCGTCGTCGAACGTCTCGAGCACGGCAGCTCGCACGTCGCCCCGGCCAGCGCCGGGTGCCGCAACGAGCGGCTCTGCGCCGATGTGCTCGGCGTACAACGGAGCAGCCAGGTCGTTGGCAGTGTCGAGGATCGACGTGAGGGAGCGCCGGTTGACATTGAGCGGGAACCTCCGCGCCTCGGCCTCGCGATCCGACGACCGGGGTGGGAAGTCGCCCGGGAACGCGTCGATGTTGCCGGCGGATGCGCCACGCCACCCGTAGATGGCCTGGCACGGGTCACCAACGGCGGTCACCGGGTGTCCCCTGCCGACGTCGTCGGCGCCGCCAGCGAACAGCGCCCGCAGCAGCCGCGCCTGGGCGATCGAGGTGTCCTGGTACTCGTCGAGCAGCACCACGCGGTACGTCGCCCGCTCCTGCGCGCCCACCTCGGGACAGGTCTGCGCCAGTCGGGCGCTCAACGCCAGCTGGTCGCCGAAGTCCATCGCGCCGACCTCGGCCTTGAGGCGTCGGTAGTCCTCCACGAGCCGGAGGAGCTCCTCGCGAGCGGCGAACTTGGTCAGCACGTCGACCACGGGTGCTGTCTGCTTCGCCGACTCCCAGGCTGGACGCTCACTGCGCTGCCACGCGCGCACCTCGTCAGGAGTCACCAGGTGCTCGCACAGCTGTGCGTCGAGGGCAAGCAGGTAGCGGACCACGTGCGGCAACGAGGTCGTGAGGTGCTCGATGGGGAACCGGTGCCGCCGGACAGCGCGCTCGGCCAGCTGGAAGCGAGAGGCGTCTGCCATCAGGGTGGTCTCGGGCTCATGCCCGATGCGCAGACCGTGCTCGGCCAGCAGGCGCCCGGCGTACGCGTGGTAGGTCAGCACCGACGGTTCAGCGACCTCGTCGGCCGCGGCACCGGCTCCGCTACCAGGCGGAAGCAAGCCAGCCTTGCGCAGGTACTGGCGCACGCGTGCGCCGAGCTCGGCCGCCGCCTTGTTGGTGAACGTCAGACCAAGCACCTGGTCAGGGGAGACAGCGCCCGTGCCCACCACCCAGACGACGCGGGCGGCCATCACGGTGGTCTTGCCGGAGCCGGCCCCGGCGACGATCACCCCCGGCTCGAGCGGGGCGGTGATCGCGTCGAGCTGCTGGTCGCTGAACGCCACGCCAACGAGTCGGCACAAGTCGTCGGTGCTGAACGGCCGCCGTTGCGGGACGTCAGTGGTCTCCAGCCGCCAGCTGAGGTCGTCGGAGGTGACCGGTCGCGGTCGGAGGGTCATGACAGCAGACCTCCGCTGCGTTGCTTGGCGGGACATTGCCGGGCGAACTCGCACCGGTTGCAGTGCGCGTTGCCGGTCGCCGTAAACGTCTCATCGCGCAGCGCGCGCACCGCCTGCGCCAGCTCGGTCTCGACCGGCAAGCAGTCGCCGGCAGCGCCAGATGGCGGCCGCTGCACCTGCACCTTGGGCAGCCCCGAGTCGTCGGCTCGCAGCTGGACCAGCTCTGCTCCGCCCGAACGAGCATCTCCACACAGCGAGGCGAAGCCGCCTCGGTCGCTCACCAGCTGGTAGACAGCCAGCTGTGCGTCAGCCTCGACGTCCTTGCTGGACGGCAGCTGCTTGCCGGTCTTGAAGTCCACGACGACAACTCGGCCGTTCTCGTCGATCTCCAGCCGGTCAACCGTGCCGGCCAACACGACCCGCTCCCCATCACCGAGCGGAGTCTCGACCTCGAACGACACCTCGGACCCCACCGGCCTGCGGTGCGGTCGCGAGTTGTGCCAGCGTGCGAACCTCCTGACGGCTTCCTCGGCAACGACCCGCTCCCGTTGCGCGATCCATGGCGAGTCGAACTGCAGTTGGTCCCAGACGGAGTCGAGGTGGCGGATCAACTCGTCCGCGTCGACGGCCTGTGCGGCACCGAGGTGCTGAGCGAGCACGTGGATGACGTTGCCGAACCCGACGGCGCTGCTCCGAGCGGCGTGCCCGGCGGCCTCGCGCGACAAGAACCACCGGACGGGGCAGGCGTTGAGGGCCGACAGCGCGCTCGCGGACAGCCGCACCGCTTGGTCTTCGGCGCGCAGCGGCACCTGGCTGTGGGACCGGCTGCGCAGTCCCCACCAGGTGTCGGGGTCGGCGAACGCCGACACCGGCTGACCGGTGACCTGCTGCTCCGCCAGCCGAGCGAGCCGGGCGGCGGCGGCGGCGCGCAGCGCGGCACTGCATGCCGGGTCGCCCGCTGTACGGCGCAGCTCGGCCACCAGCCCTGCCAGCGACAGCGGCCGCGCCGGCCGACCGGGGCAGTGGCGGGGTGGGACACCGAGGTCGGTGAGCAAGCGTGATGGCTGATCGCCGTCAGGCTCAGGAGACGCCACCGCCGTGACGACCAGACGTTGTCGGGCCCTGGTGACGGCGACGTAGAACAACCGGCGCTCCTCGGCAAGCAGCGCGGCCGAGCTGAGCGGCTCGGCCAAGCCCTCGCTGGCGAGCTGGTCGGCCTGCAGCAGCGAGCCACGGCGACGTACGTCGGGCCAGCCGCCTTCCTGCACTCCGGCGACGACCACGAGCCGCCACTCAAGGCCCTTGGAGCGGTGAGCGGTCAGCAGGCGCACCGCGTCGCGGCGAACCCCCGGTCGGCAAGGGTGTCGCCGGGGATCTGCTGGGCGTCGACCTGCTCGAGGAAGACCACGACGCCCGTGCGCTGCTGCTTCTCCTCGGCTCGGGCCGCCACCTCGAACAGCGCGCAGACCGCGTCGAGGTCGCGGTGGGCGGCGCGGGCAGCCGGCCCGCCAAGCTCTGCCGCCGCCTGCAGCCGCCGAGGCCACGATGTGCCGGCCCACAATGCCCACAGCGCTTCCTCGGCAGCCGCCTGCTCGGCCACCATGACCCGCGCCCTGGTCAGTAGCTCCGACAGCCGAAGCGCCTTGGCGACCTCGCTGCCGCCGAGGTCCGCCAGCAGCGCCGGGTCGGCCAGCGACTGACGTAGCAGCTCACCAGACGGCAGCGGCAGCCGGTGCCCCTGGGCCGACTCGCGGTCTCGCCGGCGCAGCAGGCGCCCGAGCCGGCGGACCTGCGCTGCGTCGAGGCCGCCCAGTGGCGACATCAGCAAGGCTCGAGCCGTCTCGACCGTCAATGCAGCCGGGTCGGCGACGCAGCGCAGCGCCAGCAACAACGCCGCGACAGCCGGCTCAGACCGCAGCGGCACCTCGTCACCTGCCACCTCGATCGGGACGCCGGCAGCCACCAGCACCCGGCGTAGCCGGGGGATCGCCGTGACACCGGAGCGCACCAGGACCGCGATCTCGCCCCACGGGATGCCCTCCTCGAGGTGCGCCCGGCGCACGATGTCGGCAATGTTGTCGGCCTCGGCGCCACTCGAGCCGAAGGTCAGGACGTCGAGCCGCCCAGCGGCGTCCGCGGCGGCGGTGAGTCGCCCAACAGCATCATCGGCAGCGGCGCCTCGGCAGCGGCGTCGGCGGCGGCGCACTCGGCGACGGCGACGGCGGGTTTCGGAACCGCTGGAACGTCGCGGCGTCGATCGAGCCCCGCACCCCGATGGCACCGGCCACGCGCCGGGAGGCGGCGAGAAGGCGAGCGCCGAACCGCCTGGTCGTGCCGAGGGCGACGACGTCGCCAGGGCGCCCGTCGGCGTGGCGGAACTGCGCGGGGAAGTCCAAGATGCCGCGCACGTCGGCGCCACGAAACGCGTAGATGCTCTGGTCGGGGTCGCCGACGACGACCAGGTCGCGCCCGTCACCGGCGATCGCCTGGAGCAGCCGCACCTGGTTGGGGTCGGTGTCTTGGTACTCGTCAACGAATACGGCTCCAAACTGCCCGCGCAGCTCGCGCTGCACGTCGGCAGACTCCGCCAACAGCACCGCGCGGTGCACCAGCTCGGCGTAGTCGAGCGAGCTCTCGAAGTCGAGCACCTGGAGGTACTCGCGCATGAACGCCCCCGCGGCGGCCCAGGCGGGCCGGTCGCTCTCAACGCCGATGCGCGTGAGGTCATCGGGGTCGAGACCCACCTCACGTGCCCGCGACAGCACAGCGTGCACCTCGCGGGCAAAACCCCTGGTGCCCAGCGCGGAGTGCAGCGACGCGGGCCACGCCGCCTGTCCGCTCTCACGGGAGTGCCGAAGCAGCTCTCGCAGCAGCACGTCTTGCTCGGGGGCGCTGAGCAGGCGCATCGGGTCGGCGTACAGCTCTGCCGGTTGGTAACGCCGCACGAGTGCATAGCAAAACGAATGGAAAGTGGAGCTCATCGGGCTGGCACACGTGCGGCTCAGCCGTCCGGTAATGCGGTCGCGGAGTTCTTCGGCGGCCTTGCGGCTGAACGTCAAGACGAGCAGCTGGTCGGGCCGCAGACCCCGGCGCTCCACCCGGTCGACCACCGCCTCGACGAGCGTCGTGGTCTTGCCGGTGCCGGGACCAGCGAGGACCAGCAGCGGCCCACCGGGGTGGTCGATGACCTCGCGCTGCGAGGCGTCGAGCGTCGGCGCAACGGACGGCGGGCGGGCACTGGAGTCCAGGTGGTAGGTGATCGGCATGGGGCCATCTCAGCAGCGGCCGCCGACAGAAGTGCTGGATCTAGGTCCGCGGTGGTCGTGACGGCGGCAGCCAGAGTGCACGGCCGAGGTCGACCCGCAGCGCCCGGGCGTCAGTGATCGCTCCGCGAAGTGGCGTTGACTCCTCCCGATAGCGGCTGAGCGCCGCAGGTTGATGGGAGGGCGGCAGGCTGCCATCGGCCCGCACGACTCGCCACCACGGGACGGAGCCGCCGTACATGGCCAACACCCGACCCACCTGGCGGGGACCGCTGCGACCGACTGCCTCCGCGATCAGTGAGTACGTCGTGGCGTGCCCTGGCGGGACCTGCTCGACCACCCTGAGCACCGCCTCGACGTACGCCTCCGAGGCATCCTTGCCGCTCTGCGCCTCAGTCATCGGCGACTACTCGGAGCCGAATCGAGTTCGGCCTGCGGCGATGGGCGGCGCTGGTCGCAGGGTGCGCAGGCTAGTACGACGGCTGGGACGGGTCGATCTGGTTTACCCAGGCCACGACGCCGCCGCCGACGTGCACCGAGTCGTCGAACCCAGCACCTTTGACGACCGCCAACGCTTCGGCCGACCGCATCCCGGACTTGCAGTGCAGCACGATCGGCTTGTCCTGCGGCAGTTGCTCCAGCGCTGCACCGGTCAAGAACTCGCCCTTGGGGATGAGCACCGAGCCCGGGATCTTGTTGATCTCATACTCGTTCTGCTCGCGCACGTCGACAAGCATGAAGTCGCGCTCGCCGTTCGCGCGCTCCTTGAGCCAGTGCTCCAGGGTGGTGACCGAGATGGTGGAGTCCGCAGCCGCGTCCGCTGCCTCGTCGCTGACCGCGCCGCAGAACGCCTCGTAATCGATCAGCCCGGTGATCGTGGGGTTCGCACCGCAGATCGGGCAGTTCGGGTCCTTGCGCACGCTGAGCTTGCGGTACTCCATCTCCAGCGCGTCGTAGATCATCAGCTTGCCGATCAGCGGCTCGCCGATGCCGGTCAGCAGCTTGATCGCCTCGTTGACCTGGATCGAGCCGATGCTCGCGCACAGCACGCCCAGGACGCCGCCTTCAGCGCACGACGGCACCATGCCCGGCGGGGGCGGCTCAGGGTAGAGGCAGCGGTAGCAGGGACCGTGCTCGGCCCAGAAGACCGAGGCCTGGCCGTCGAAGCGGTAGATGGAGCCCCAGACATAGGGCTTGCCGAGGAGCACCGCCGCGTCGTTGACCAGGTAGCGGGTGGCGAAGTTGTCGGTGCCGTCGACGATGAGGTCGTACTGCTCGAAGATGGCCAGCACGTTGTCGTTGTCGAGACGTTCTTGGTGCACCACGACATCGATGAGCGGGTTGACCTCGGCGATGGACTCCTTGGCCGAGAGGGCCTTGGATTTCCCGACGTCGCTTTGGCCGTGGATGATCTGGCGCTGCAGGTTCGACTCGTCCACCTCGTCGAAGTCGATGACGCCGAGCGTGCCGACCCCGGCGGCGGCCAGGTAGAGCAGCGCGGGACTGCCGAGTCCGCCGGCACCGATGACCAGCACCTTGGCGTTCTTCAGCCGCTGCTGCCCCTGCATCCCCACGTCGGGGATGATCAGGTGGCGGCTGTAGCGACGTACCTCATCGGTGGTCAGCTCAGCGGCCGGCTCAACCAGGGGCGGCAACGACACGTGATTCTCCTCGTACGACGACTGGTGCAGGTTCTGCGCAGTACAACCGCTCGCTGCCCCTCCATGTTCCCCAGTTCGAGCGCCCGCTCTCTGCTGGCGCTGCGTCGCCGGTTGCAGCGGTCGGCGTACGTCTTCCGACACGCGGCGGCAGAAGCACCCCCGCTGCCCCCGTCGGCGTACGTCTTCCGACACGCGGCGGCAGACGTACGGCGCCAGCGCCCGGGCATCTTGTCCCAAAACCCGGGATCCTGTGGATAACGGCCCCGTGGTCAAGCCGATCAGCGGCATGCTCAGCTCATGGCCAAACCACCACCGCGTCGGCGTCGCTTCAGTCCCACCGCACCCTTTACCCGTGCGGAAGCGCGGGCTGCCGGGAATATCCGTTGTCGCGCTTCGTGGGCCACGTTTCCATCGGGTGTTCTACGACCTGTACGTCTGCTCATCAGTCGATGTGACTGCCCCCGTCGTCCGGGCGACAGCGTGCGCTGCGAGTCTGCGGTGACGGGTCTTACGTCAGCCACTTCACAGCGGCCGAGGTCTCGGGGGGCGTACGTACCAGAGCAGCCCGCGACGCACGTCAGTGTCCGCCAAGGCAACCGCTCTGAACGGCGCGGCATCCAGGCGCACGTCGCGCCAAGAGACGCCAGCACGACGACGTACCAAGGACTCCTGATCGCTACCGCCGAGCAGACCTTCCTCGACCTCTCTGGGCTGATGTCACTCGTCGAGCTCGTCGTGCTCGGAGACTCGCTCGTCCGCAAAGCGCGCACGACGCCCGACGATCTCGTCCGCGCCGCGGCTGCCTTCAGGGGCAGGGGCGCTCGGTTAGCGAGGAGGGCAGCAGGTCTTGTCCGTCGCGGCGTGGACTCACCCATGGAGTCCCGGTTGCGGCTGCTCGTGCTCGCTGGACTGCCCGAGCCGGCCGTCAACTTCACTGTCCGCGATGAGGAAGGCGCCGTGCTCATGCGGTTCGATCTCAGTTACCCCCGGTTGAAGGTCATCATCGAGTACGACGGCCGTCAGCACGCTCGCGATGACGCGCAATGGGGACGAGACATTCACCGCCGCGAAGAACTGGATCGGCTGGGATGGCGGTTGATCATCGTTCGGGCCGAGGACATCTACGGCCGGCCTGACCAGACGTTGAGCCGGGTGCAAGCGGCATTGCGGGCGCGTGGAGCGAAGAACCTAACCCGGCAAGCTCCGGACTGAATGGCGTCAGCACTTCCCTGTTCGTCGCGCGGCGGCGTGACTGGGTACCTCTTCCGACACGCGGCGGCAGAAGCACCCCAGCAGCCGCCCTCGGCGTACGTCTTCCGACACACGGCGGCAGACACACCGCGGCAGCGGCCCTCGGCGTACGTCTTCCGACACGCCGCGGCAGAAGTCCCCCAACGTCGACAGCCTCCCGACGCGGGCGGGCAGGGCAGCTCGTGCGACGCTGAGCGCATGGCTGAGAAGGTCACCGTCGACATCGGCGGTCACACCGTGTCGCTGACCAACCTCAGCAAGGTCCTCTACCCGGACACCGGCTTCACCAAGGGCGAGGTGATCGACTACTACGCCAGCATCGCCGACGTACTGCTCCCCCACCTCGCTGACCGACCCCTCACCCGCAAGCGGTGGCCCAACGGCACCAGCGCCGAGCCCTTCTTCGAGAAGAACGCCCCGCGGGGAACGCCGGAGTTCGTCCGGACGGTGTTCATCAAGGAACACGGCGACGAAGGAATCGAGTACGTCGTCGCCGACTCGCTGCCGACGCTGGTCTGGTTGGCAAATCTGGCGGCACTGGAGCTGCACGTGCCGCAGTGGCGGGTCGACGAGTCGGGTACGCCGCTGGAGGCCGACCTCGTGGTCTTCGACCTCGACCCGGGCCCCCCGGCAGACATCATCGACTGCTGCAACGTGGCGCTGGCGCTGCAGCAGCTGATCGAGGCCGACGGGCTGACCGCGTTCCCCAAGACCTCTGGCAACAAGGGCGCGCAGCTTTACGTGCCGGTGCAGCCGACCAGCGCCAAGAACACCTCCGCGTACGCCAAGCGGCTCGCCGAGCAGCTCGAGAAGGCGCTTCCCGACCTGGTGGTGGCCTCGATGGACAAGCGCCTGCGCAGGTCCAAGGTCTTCATCGACTGGAGCCAGAACAATGCCGCCAAGACCACGATCGCGCCGTACTCGATGCGCGGTATCGACCGCCCGACGGTGTCGACCCCGCTGACGTGGGACGAGATCGCTGACGCACGGACAGCGGCCGACCTGGTGTTCCTCGCTGCCGACGTGCTGGGCCGGCTGGCCTCGCATCGCGACCTGCTGGCCGACATGGCCGATTACGCCGGGCCACTGCCCGCCTCGACCGCGGCCCGGGTCAGGTAGCGACGTACGATGCCGACGTGACGACCCACGCCGCGGAACGCCACCGCACCGGCCGCATGCCCCGCAACGCGCGGCGGGCGCAGCTGCTCGAGTCGGCCCTCGACGTGTTCGTGGCCCAGGGTTATCACGCCGCCGCCATGGACGACATCGCCGACCGGGCGGGCGTCTCCAAGCCGGTCCTCTACCAGCACTTCCCCGGCAAGCTCGACCTGTACCTCGCTCTCCTCGACACCGCCTGCGACCAGGTTGTCGAGGGGGTCCGGCACGCCTTGGCGAGCACGACGGATAACAAGGAGCGGGTGGCGGCAACCACTGAGGCGTTCTACGCGTACGTCGCCAACCCCGGCGGCGCCTTCCGCCTCGTCTTCGAGTCAGACCTCACCAGTGAGCCCGCCGTACGCCAGCGGGTCGACCGGGTCACGCTGGCGTGTGCCGACGCGATCGCGGAGGTCATCGCCGACGACACCGGGTTCCCGCCGGCGGCGTCGCAGCTGCTGGCGGTGGCCTTGGTGGGAATGAGCCAGGTGTCGGCGCGGTTCTGGTTGAGCGCCGACGGGAACATCCCTCAAGCGCAAGCGACCGAGCTCATCTCGAGCCTGGCCTGGCGCGGAATCCGCGGCTTCCCTCGGCTCGACTAGCGCGCAGCACCCTTTGCCTCAACGCTAGGCTCGAACCACCGCGCGGCTGCAGCAGTCGGCATGGTTGCCCCATCTCGAGCGGAGAGAGGACTCACGTGGAGGTCAGAATCGGCGTCACCCACGCCAGCCGCGAGATCAGTCTGGAGACCGGCGGTTCAACCGAGGACGTGCACCGCGCCGTCTCAGACGCGCTTGACAACGACGACAACCTGGTGGTCCTGAGCGACCAGAAAGGGCGCACCCTGCTCGTGCCGACAGACAAACTGGCGTACGTCGAGATCGTCGGCGAGACGGGTCGACGAGTGGGGTTCGGCACGCTCTGATCTCGTGGCCGCGACACGCCGAGTGGTGCATGCGTGACTGAAGTGGCAATTAGCGGGTAAGTACAGCAGAATCGACAAAGAAGCCGCGTCCTGCGGCGGTCACATCCTCGTGACTTGACTACTAGGGAGGTCATGCGATGCCCAACACCATTGGGGAATGGATCGTACTGATTATCGTTGGCGCCATCATTGGTGCCTTGGGCAAGTTCGTCGCCCCCGGCGACAAGGACAACATCCCAATTTGGGCGGTGATTCTCGTTGGCATCGTCGGTGTCTCTGATCGGGGGCGTCATCAACGCTGCGCTCGGCTGGGACGAGGCCGGCGGCGTCGACTGGTCCGGTGGATCCTCTACATCATCGTCGCAGCGATCCTGACAATGATTGCTTCGACGGTGATGGGCCGGAACACCAGCCGCAGGGTCTGACCCCGCTTCGTTCGAACGACACGAAGCGCTGGGCCACGGATGAAGCCGTGGCCCAGCGCTTCGTTTTGGTGTCGGCGGACACCACGGCGGGCTCCAGGTCGGAAGGTAGACCCTGGGACCTACAGATGCTTTAGACCGCTCAGGCGGAGGCCGAGTGTGGACATGCGCGCGGTGTGCGTCTCTGCCAGCCGCCCGAACATGCGCGCGATCGCGGCAAGATCCATTCCCGGCCGGTCGACCCCGCCGACAAGCAGCGCCGTCAGGGCGTTTCGCTCTGCCGCGACGCGCTGCGCCTGGCTGAGCGCCTCACCCATCAGTCGCCGCCCCCACAGTGCAAGGCGGCCAGCGATCTTCGGATCGGCCTCGATCGCTCGACGTACCCGATCGACGACGAACTCCGACTGACCGGTGTTGTCCAACGTGGTCAGGATCAGGTCACGGGTGGCGGCGTCGAGGTACGCCGCGATCTCTCGGTAGAAGTCAGCGGCCAGGCCGTCACCGACGTAGGCCTTGATCAGGCTCTCGAACCAGTCCGACGGCGCCGTGTGTGCGTGGAAGGCGTCAACTGGGGCGTGGAACGGCTCCATCGCGGCAAACGGGTCAGCGCCCAGCTCGAGGAGCCGGTCACGCAGCCGCTCGAAGTGCCCGAACTCGCGCACCGCCATGGCAGCCAGGGCGACCTTGTCCTGCAGCGTCGGGGCGGTTGTCGCGTCCTCGGTCAGCCGCTCGAAAGCACTGAGCTCCGAGTAGGCCAAGCCCCCAAGCAGGTCGACCACGGCGACTCGGTAGGCAGGGTCGGCGTCCAGCGGAGAGGGTGGATCCCCCGCCGCATCCGACAGCACGCCGTCGGAAGGATCCAACTCCATGTCGGTCATGGCTGCAGACTAGCGACCGTTCAGCCCGCGTAGCCGATAGACTGTCAGGCGACGCCGCCTTGCTGCGACTCACGCCGAGGCGACCAATCCAAGAATCGAGAAATCGTCCTGGCTACGTTCGAAGACCTTGGGGTGCTGCCCGAGATTGCCGACGCGCTCAGCGCCGTCGGGATTACCGAAGCGTTCCCCATCCAAGAAATGACCCTGCCCATCGGCCTGATGGGCACCGACCTGATCGGTCAGGCTCGCACCGGCACCGGCAAGACGTTGGCGTTCGCCATTCCCATCCTGCAGCGCATCATCGCACCCCGTGACCCTGACTTCCACGAGCTGGTGGCGCCCGGAAAGCCGCAGGCGCTGGTCGTTGCGCCGACCCGAGAGCTGGCGCTGCAGGTGTCGGGCGACCTGACCCTTGCCGGCAGGCTGCGCGGCACTCGCACGGTCACCGTGTACGGCGGTGTGCCCTACGAACCGCAGCTCGACGCGTTGCGGTCCGGGGTAGACATCGTGGTCGGCACGCCGGGTCGCCTGCTCGACCTGGCCGCGCGCAAGGCCCTCGACCTGTCGCACGTGAAGGTCTTGGTGCTCGACGAGGCCGACGAGATGCTCGACCTGGGTTTCCTGCCCGACGTGGAGCGGCTCATCGCCAAGACTCCCGAGCTCCGCCAGACGATGCTGTTCAGCGCGACGATGCGCGGCGAGGTCGTCACGTTGGCGCGCACGCACATGCGGCACCCGGTCAATATCCGCGCCGAGTCGAGCACCGAGAACGCGACGGTTCCGGCCACCGCCCAGTTCGTCTACCTGGTCCACGACCTCGACAAGACCGAGATCATCGCCCGCATCATGCAGGCCGAGAACCGCGGCTTGTCGCTGATCTTCACCCGAACCAAGCGGCAGGCGCAGCGGATCGCCGAGGAGCTGATCGACCGGGGTTCCCCGCTGCTCCGCTGCACGGCGACATGGCGCAGGTTGCACGTGAGCGGGCGCTCAAGCGGTTCCGTGACGGCTCGGTCGAGATTCTCGTCGCAACCGACGTCGCTGCCCGCGGTATCGACGTCGTCGGCATCACCCACGTCATCAACTTCAGCTGCCCCGAGGACGAGAACATGTACGTCCACCGGATCGGCCGCACAGGTCGTGCGGGCGCGACAGGGATAGCTATCACGTTCGTCGACTGGGCCGACGTGACACGGTGGAAAATGATCAACAAGGCACTTGACTTGCCGTTCGACGAGCCGGTGGAGACGTACTCCACCAGCGAGCACCTGTATCACGAACACGGCATCCCAGCCGGGGCGAAGGGCCGCCTGTCGACGGCGCCCCAGTCCGCCCCTCGCCCAACCCGCGAGCGACCTTCCGCTAGCGCCACAACTGACGGTGGCACCGGACACGCCCGGTCAGACAGGGGTCGGCGCCGCACCCGCGGTGGCGAGCAACGGACCTCCTCGCGGGTCGAGGATCCCGCCGCGTCGGGTGACGGCGACAGCGCCCGTACCGAGACCCAGGCGGTTCCTCGGCGTCGTCGCAACCGCAACCGCAGCCGCACCCGCAGCGGCGAACCGTTGACGAGATCAGCAGACAGCTAGACCCGGTCGGCGGTACCGGAGCGACCAGTCGGCGGTATCGGCGGGGAGCGACCAGTCGGCGGTATGGGAGCGACCAGTCGGCGGTACGGGAGCGACCAGTCGGCGGAGGGGGAGGGGGATCAGGGCGTGACGACGACGGGGGTCTCGATGCGGGAGAACTCCCACAGCGCTCTGGCGTCGGTGATCCACTGCCGGATGCAGCCAGCGGACTGCGGCGTACCGAGCTGGCTGCGGGACTGTGCCAGCGTGCCGTCGTGGAACGCGGGGATGTCGTGGAAGCCGATGGCTGAGCGCTCGCCGGTGGCAAACCGCACCATGTAGTTCATCGTCTCTTCTAGGTTGAAACTGACGGCGTGGCGCGACTTCGAGTAGACGGCGTAGCGGCCGGGGTCGAGCAGATCCGGGTCAGTGCCGCCCGACACGAGGTAGGTCCGGGCCACCGCGTCCTTGCGAGTCACGAGCCAGACCCGTTGCTCGCTGATGTCGTAGACGATCCGTTTGCCCTGGCCGGACCGCGGTGGCACCCTCGGCTCAGCCGCCGGCTCGGCACCTCTGTCAACGGAACCGTCAGGATCGCCGACGGTCGCGGCTGAGTCTTCGACCGTCAGCCAGCGTCGGACATGTGCGTCGGCGCGAACCCGGCCCGCTGGCTGCCTGCCCGGGTCGAACGGTTGCCGGTGCGAGTCGCTGCTGGCAGGCGTCTCGCCCATCGCCGCGCCCGGACCAACAACCGAAAGTTCCAGCCAACGTGAGGACCGTCACCGCGACCGCCCCGACGGCCGACGAGAGCCGTTTGGAGCTGGAGACCCGAGGGCGCTGGGGAAGATGGCACCATCTGGCCGATTCTAGACAGCACCCCCACGTGAATTCGGCTGACACTGTAAGGCTGGCGCCTTGTGTCGCCTTGCATTGCGCCGAATCCGAAGGGATGCTGACGCGGTGCCTACCGCCCTGATCACCGGACCCACCGCCGGAATCGGCTATGCCTTTGCCGCCGCCTTAGCCGCCGAAGGGTTCGACCTCGCCTTGGTCTCCCGTGACAAGGCCCGTTTGGAGCAAGTCGCCGAAGAGCTCGCCAGCCGCCACCACGTCACCTGCACAGTGCTGCCAGCGGATCTCGCGGACGCTGATGCGACTCTCGCCGTAGAGGAGCGGTTGCGCGACCAGCCGGTCGACGTACTGGTCAACAATGCCGGTTTCGGGCTGTGGCGACCGTTCGAGCACAACGACATCGAGGCCGAGCAACGGGGCCTTGACGTGCTGGTGCGAGCAGTGTTGCGGCTCACCCATGCCGCTCTCCCGGCAATGCTGCGGCGCGGCAGCGGCGACATCGTCAACGTGTCGAGCGTGGCGGGGTTCTTGCCGCGCGGCACGTACGGCGCGCACAAGGCGTGGGTGACGAGCTTCAGCACCTGGGCTCACCTGCACTACCAGCCTGCCGGGGTGCGCGTGCTGGCGCTGTGCCCCGGCTTCGTCCGCACCGAGTTCCACTCCCGGATGGGCGCAGGCGTGGACGGCATCCCCGGATGGATGTGGCTGAACGCTGACGCGGTCGTCGCCGAAGCGCTGAGCGACCTGCGCGCCGGTAAGGCGGTCAGCGTGCCGAGCGCCCGCTACAAGGCGCTGGTTACTGCGACCCGGTTGGCTCCCCGAGGAGTCGTGGAGAAGCTCGCCAGGCGGGGCCGGTGAGCAGACCCCGGACACTCGTGCTCGCTGACGGCGTAGCCCGAACTGACGTCGAGACCGCCCGGGGTACCTTCGCCACCCTCAGCTGTCTGCCCCATGACTCGTCTCTCCCGCGCGGTCAGGTCCTGCTCATCCCCGGCTTCACCGGCTCCAAGGAGGACTTCGCGGCGCTGCTCCCGCTGCTGGCCCAGGCTGGCTGGAGCGCCGCGACGTACGACCAGCGCGGCCAGTACGAGTCGCCGGCGCCGAGCCTGGCGACGACTTCTCCCTCGCCGGTCTGGCAGCCGACGCGCGGGCGGTGTCCGCATCAGTCTTCGGTACGGCGGAGCGCGTGCACCTCGTCGGGCACTCCTTCGGCGGCCTGGTCGCCGCCAGCGCAGCGTTGGCGTGGCCGACGTGCTGGGCGAGCCTCACGCTGCTGTGCTCGGGACCCGGCGGCCTGAATGGCGGACTTCGCGACGAGGTCCTGGCCGCCGCAGCGGCGGTCGAGCGGCGCGGGGTGGAGTGGCTCTACCAGGAGATCGGTCGCCGCGACCGCCAGCGCGGGTGGCGGCCGGAGAGTCCGGAGATCGAGGAGTTCCTGCACCGGCGATTCGTGGCCAACTCAGCCGAATCGCTGGCCGCCATCGCCCGCCACCTCGGTCAGGCACCTGATCACACGGCGGAGCTCGCTGCGCTGGGCCTACCTGTCAACGTGCTGCGGGGGGAACACGACACCTGGCCACACGACGTACAGGACCGGTTGGCGGCGGCGCTCGGCACACAGGTGGTCGTCATCGCGGATGCGGCCCACTCCCCTGCCTGGGAGCAGCCCGAGGAGACGCGCGACGCCCTGGTGCGGCTGTGGATGAGCTAGCTCGTCGCACCCACATGTGCGGGGTCACCCCTCGCCTGCGATGAAGGCCCGCACGGCGTCGGCGATGAGTTGTACGGCGATCGCTGACAGCAGCAGACCGGCGATCCGGGTCACCAGCGTGATGCCGCTCTCGCGGATGATGCGCAAGATCACCGTCGAGTAGCGCAGCGTCACCCACATCACGACATGGACGAGGATGACGCCGAGGGCGACGGCGACGAGGTCTGGCACGGCGTCAACCCGTTCAGCAAACACCATGGTGGCGACAATCGCGCCGGGCCCGGCCAGCAGGGGCGTGCCCAGCGGGACCAGCGCCACGTTGACGTCGCGCGTCGCGGCCGGCTCCTGCTCCCTGCCGGTGAGCAGCTCCAAGGCGACGAGCAGCAGGAGCAAGCCGCCGGCGGCCTGCAGGGCCGGCAGCGAGATGTGCAGGTAGCTCAGGATCTGCCGACCGAACAGCGCAAACGTCACGATCACGCAGAACGCGACGGTGACCGCCTGCCACGCCGCTCGACCGCGGCTGCGCGGGGCCAGGTTGCGGGTCAGCGACAAGAACAGGGGAATGGCGCCGGGCGGGTCCATGATCACGAACAAGGTGATGAACACCTCGGCCAGCAGAGTGGCGTTGACGACGGCACTCATCGACGTACGACTTCGGGGACACGCCGGTGAGCTGCCGCGGCGGTGTCGGCGGCGGCTGCCAGCAGCCGCTCGAGCCCGTCCGGCGCGGTGAGGTTGCAGCCGAGGTCGTGGTCGACCTTGCCGTCGCCGTGGTAGTCGCTGGCGCCGGTGACCACCAGGCCGAGCTCGCCGGCCAGCCCGCGCAGCTGCTGCCGGTCGGCGCCGCTGTGGTCCTGGTGGTCGACCTCGACACCGACCAGCCCGGCACGCGCGAAACCAGCCAGTGCCTCGGCGTCGAGCACCCCACGGCTGGCGCGCCCCCAGGGATGGGCGATGACGCTGACGCCGCCGGCGGCTGCGACCAGGGCGATCATGTCGGCGGTGGGCGTGGCGTAGCGGACGACGTACCCCGGCCGACCGGTGTTGAGCCAGCGGTCGAACGCCTCGGCGCGGTCGCGCACCCACCCCTTCGCCACCATGACATCGGCAATGTGCGGTCTGCCGATGGCTGGTGACCGCCCGACCTGCTGCAACACCTCGGCCTCGGTGATGTCGAGCCCAGCCAGCCGGAGCTGGGCGATGATCGACGTCAGCCGGCCCTCTCGACCGGCCAGGATGAGGTCGAGCTCGGCGGTGAGCGGCGGGTAGCTGACATCGGGCAGGTAGGCCAGCAGGTGCACCCCCGCACCGTTGTGCTTGGTGGAGATCTCGATGCCCGGAACGAGCGCGACGTCGACCCGGCGGGCCGCTTCGGTCGCTTCCGCCCAACCGTCGGCCGAGTCGTGATCGGTCAGCGCGAGTACGTCGATCCCTGCGGCCGCGGCATGCTCGACCACCGCTGCGGGGGCCTTGGTGCCGTCGGAGGCGGTCGAGTGGCTGTGGAGGTCGATGCGCACGGGTCTCACCCTAGAGGCGTGCGCCGACCTGACAGCCGACGTGGACAGCTGGCGACCCGAGAGCCCGCGAGATGCGCGGCGGAGCGTCAGTCGACGACGAGCCGGGGTGAGAGCTCACCCAGCGGCAGCACGCTCAGCTCGGCCCCGAGCTGGCGGGCGTCGACCAGCTGCATCGGCTCGACGACCAAGGCGCCGGCCCCGGCCGGGTGCACCACGACCCACAACCAGCGGCCGGCAGCCTCCCCCGCGTACACCGCCCGGTCCGGTACGACGCCGTCGACCGCCCACAGCGGCACCGGTCGGTCCTCCACGGTGAACCGCGCGTGCGGCGGGCCTTCGCCCACCTCCGGGCCGGGATAGCTGACGGGCAGGCCAGCAAAATGTCCGCCGACGCCTGCGCCGGCCTCCTCGCAGATCAACAACAACTCGGCCCGGTCACCGAACTGGTCGAGACCGTTCCAGCTCGTCACTGCGCAGCCGCCGTCCGCGGGGGAACCGGTGTAGGCAAGTCCCCCGAACACCCAGTGCTCGGGCAGTGGCCACGGCGTCCATACCGGCGCGGGCACAGCACTGACCTGGCCGCCGAAGACGGCGGCGAAGGGCTCAACGACCGTGAGACGCGACTGCACGGAACAACGGTGATGGTCAAGCAGCATCGCGGTCAAGCCCACGACCTGCGTCTTTGCCGCGTGCGGTTAGCGTCGAGGGGTGAAAGTGCCGTGCGTGGGCGCCGTCGTCCTCGACGATCAGGGCCGCCTCCTCGTCGTACGCCGCCGGCACCCGCCCGCCCAGGACTTGTGGTCGTTGCCGGGTGGTCGCGTGGAGCCTGATGAGTCGCTCACCGCCGCAGTGAAGCGAGAGGTGTTCGAGGAGACCGGACTGGTGGTCGCGGTCGGCGACGCCGTCGGTGCGGTCGAGATACCGGCCGGCGGCGACGTCGTCTACGACGTCACGGACTTCGCGGCGACCGTGGTCGGTGACCCGGCGGCTCTGCTCGCCGGTGATGACGCCGCGGACGTCGCCTGGGTCACCCGTGCGGAGCTCGGCTCGCTGACGTGCTCGCCTGGCCTGGCCGAGACGCTCACCCGATGGAATATCTGGCCACGGGCGCATCGCGCGGACAGTTAGCCCGAAGCAGGACGTTGCGTCCCTAGTCGAGCTCGACCCGGCCAGCGTGGTGACGTACCGGCTCATCGGGTACGACAACCGGTCCTCTGCCGCCAGGTGTCGGAAGACGTACGCCGAACACGTGCCCAAGGGGTACCTCTGCCGCCGCGCGTCGGAAGACGTACGCCGCGCGGCGCTGTCAGCGGCTGACGTGGCAGTTCCGCCGTCGAGGGTAGGCTTGCCGCAACAACCGACTCGGTGCTGTCGCCCTCGCCGCCGCGCTTGTTACGGGCCTGGCAGTCGCACGGTCTGCCCACTTTTGACACCTCACGCAACCGGCTGAGCAGGACCTGTCGTACGCCGCGGGTGTTGTCACGGCGTCGGGTCGCAGTTCCAGCGGTCCAGGGTGGGAGTGCCGCGGTCGTAACCCAACACGCTGACCCTGGCAGTGTCGAGCGGCAGGTGCTCCCCGAGCGTGACGGGCTGCTCGATCCAGCGAGCCGCGAGTGCCCGCAAGATGTGGCCGTGGGCGAACAGGGCGATCCGTCCGTCGAGGGCGCGGTACTTCTCGATCATCCGGTCGACCCGCGCGCTCACCTGCTCGGGTGACTCGCCGCCCGCGGCGCCCCCGGTCCAGACGGTCCAGTCCGGCCGAGTTTCCCGCACTTCCACCCGCGTCATGCCCTCGTAGTCGCCGTAGTCCCACTCCAGCAGGTCATCATCAATCCGTACGTCGTGGGCACCGGCGAGCTCTGCGGTGCGCCGGGCCCGCTGGAGCGGGCTCGACAAGACGAGATCGAACGACGTACGGGCTAGCACTGGTCGCAACGAGCGCGCTGCCTGTTCGCCGGCCTCCGTGAGCGGAATGTCGGAGACGCCGGTGTGCTGACCGGACAGGCTCCACTCCGTCTGCCCGTGCCGGATCAGCCAGATCTCGTTCGCGACGTCCTCGGTGCTCACCTGCGGACTTTAGCGGCCCTAGCGTGCCCATCCCGCATGGACGGGCACGCGCACCTCGTCAGCCGGGTAGGAAGTCCAGGATCAGCCGTCGAACGGTTTCCGGTTCCTCTACCCAGGGTTGGTGACCGGCGTCGTCGATGACCGCGAGCGTCGCCTTGGGTAGTGCCCGGGCGAGTGAAGCGACACCGTCGATCGGTCGCGGATCGTGACTGCCGTGGATGAGGAGCACGGGCGCGGTGACGCGGGCACACTCAGCCCGCTCGCTCCGTTTGCTGCGCGTGTTCGTCTCCGCGTTGAGCGCGCGGTTGCACTCCAGATTGAGGTCTAACCGCGTCTGCGCCTCTCGGCGCGCCAGGTCCTCGGCAGCGACCGCGTCGGCATAGTCAGGAGCCAGCACAGTGTCCGCCACTCCACTTCCTCACTCCAGGACCGGTCGAGTCGTCGCAACTCCTCTCGCCGAGACCGCTGCTCGTGGGTGAGCCGAGCGTCAGCGCGGCGCTGGTAATCGCCCCGGTGCTGCTGCCAGTTGAGGCCAACGCCGCCGCAGTAGATGAGTCCGGCGACACGATCGGGGTGGGCCACTGCGTATGCAAGCCCGAGAGTCGCCCCGAAGGAGTGTCCGAACACGAACCACTGCCGGTGCCCGAAGTGTGCACGCAACTCATCGAGGTCGGCCACGAACCGGGCCAGACGATAGTCGATGTTGGCACCCGACCGCCCGCATCCTCGCTGGTCATAGCGGTAAGTGCTGGCCTTGTCGGCAACCAGGTCAGCGACCGGAGCTAGGTAGTCCCACATCCCGGGGCCACCATGAATGCAGACGATGCCCGCAGCGCCCGGCCGGATCTCCGCCTGCGCCCACAGCGCTGCGCCGTCGCTCAGGACGAGCGTCTCCTCCACGCCCACAACCTAGCCTCCGGGCGCTTCTAGCGCGGTGGTCTCGACCGGCACCAGCCGGAGGGTTCTCGCCGTAGCTGGCGTTGAAGTTCAGTTGCGACCGAACTGCACGAGGTCCGCAGCTACCCGTCTCGCAACGCGAGCCGACCCAACAGGTTGCGGGCATCCTCGGCCACCGCCGGTTGGCAGACCAGCTCGTACGACGTCGCGACAACGCCGGTGTTCGAGGTGAAGTCCCGCTTCCCGCCCGTCGCGGCGTACGCAAGAAGTCCCGACACGGCGCCGACGCCAGCCCCGATCGCGGCCGCGACGATGGGGACCAGCAGTGTGACACCCTCGCCGAACAACATCACGAAAGTGCCGATGAACAGTCCCCATAGCGCGCCGCTTCCGGCGCCGGCGGTGGCCACGCGGCCGCGGGTCAGCCGGCCGGTGACGTTCTCGACCAGCCGCAGGTTGCTGCCCACGATGGTGACGTTCTCCACGGGGAACTGGTTGTCGGACAAGTAGTCCACCGCTTCTTGGGCTTTGGCGTATGTGGGGTACGTGCCGATCGGCAGGCCAGTTGGCAGCTCGCGCAGTGGTGATGTCATGCCCCTATCGTGACACGGAGCCGCCCCGCAGCCGTACCTTCCGACATGGTGAGCCGGCGCGGCGCAGAGCGCCGAGCGGAAGGCTCCGTAGCGGGTCAGTCGACTGGTGCCTCGATGAGAGAGTCCAGCCGAGAGCGGGCGTTGACCACCAGGGCCAGGCCGGCGAGGATCAGCAGCAGTCCCAGGTAGACCGTGAGTGGGGGGTCTGGCCGAGGAAGACGCCGGCCAACAGGGCGGCGCCCGGCACCTCCAGCAGGATCGTCATCGACACGACGGTCGGGCTGATCGTGGCCAAAAGGTAGTTGAACACGGAGTGGCCGAGGATCTGCGACGCCACCGTCACGGCGGCGATGAGCAGCCAGCTCCGCGTCGAGAACCCGGCAATCTGCACCCCTCCCAGCACGCACGCGACCAGCAGCACCGCCGCACTCGTGGCATAACACAACAGCCCGTACGTCGTCGTGCTGGCCTGCTCGCGCACCCGCCCGCCGACGGTGACATAGACCGCGGCAAAGACACCTCCGACGAGCGCCAGCAGGTCCCCGGCCAGCGCGCGGGTGGAGATCGACAGGTCGACACCGGATACCACGAGGACTCCGGCCAGTGCGAGACCGAGGCCCCGCCATACTTGGCCGCTGGCGCGTACCCCGGATAGCCGGGCGATCACGACCACCCACGCCACCTGCGTGCATACCAAAGCTGTCGCTGACGCCACCGACGTGTACTTCAACGAAGCGGTCCAGGTCGCGAAGTGGCAGGCCAACATGACGCCGGCGAAGCAGCTGCGCACGACCTGCCGCCGGGGCAGCGTGCGGAGCTCGTGCCGTGAGGCCGTGAGACCGCTCGGGAGAAGAGAGAGCGCGCCGAGCCCGCTGCGCCACAGCGACATCGCCAGCGCCGGCACCGCCGTCGCCGCCGCCATCAACGGCCCCGACAGCGACACCCCGATGACGCCAACGACGAGCAGCAGGACGGAGGTGGCGTGCAGATCGGAGGTTTGACGCCCGGGCACCCCGCCATCCTTCCCTCCCCCTCCGGAGTTGTCAGAACGTAGTGCCGCTATGGCGGCAATAGCGACTGACAAGTGGTGCAAGGGTCCCGGAGTTGTCAGAACGTAGTCGACCTATAGGCCGCAATGGCGGCGATACGGACTGACAAGTCGCGGGCGTTCTTGGGGTTAGAGCAGGGGTACGGCGATGGTGCCGGTCGCCACGGGCACCACCTGACCCGCCACCCGGCACGCCACCGGTCGGCCGCCGACCGCCTCGACGCGGCCGTGCAACACCGACGGCCGGCCCATGTCGACGCCTTGGCTGATCCGGTACGGCGTTTCGCCGTCCGCTGCCGCGAGGCCGAGGGCACACAGCGCGATACCGAGACCGGCGGCGGCTGAACCGGTCGCCGGGTCCTCTGGCACCGAGAGCCCCGGCACGAACACTCGCGCCGGGAGTTGATCGTGAGCACAGCATCCCCGACAACGCCTTCCGCCCCATCACCGTCGACGGCGAAGACGTTGACGCCCTCCAGCGGGTCGAGCAGCGCCAGGTGGCCCAACGCCGCAGCTCGCCCAACGGCACAGCGCCGGGGCGCGCTCGGCCCAGCGCCGCCGGTGACACGGGCAGATGCACGAAGGTGAGCCCGCACCCGGCGGCGTACACCGGTCCAACCACGTCATCGGGCCGCAGGCCCACGGCCTCGACAACGGCCCCAACCGCGCCAGCGGACAGTTCGGTCGCCTGGTCACGTGGCGGGGCGCACAGCTCGACTGGCGCGTCGGGGTCGGCCGGCAGCTGCACGTCGATCAGCCCCGCGCCACAGGCCTGCTTCCGGTTCCCGGCCGCAAGCGAACCCCGCCGGCACAGCGACCAGGCGGTCCCGAGCGTCGGATGCCCAGCGAAGGGGATCTCCCCGCCTGGGGTGAAGATCCGCAGAGCGTAGTCTGCAGCCCCCTCGCCATAGACGTCGGTGCGGAAGCTGGGAAAGCTCGTCTCCGACAGGTTGAACTCACCGGTGATGGCCTGCAGTGCAGCGGTGGAGAGCAGGTCCGCGCCGTACACGACGGCCAGCGGGTTGCCAGCAAACGCCCGGTCGGTGAAGACGTCGACAACGTCGTACCGCAGACGGGAAGGGAGCTCGACCGCAGTTGAATCGGCGGCTGGAGCAGGCACGGTGTGCAGCCTAGACAGCCGCTCCCACCGGTAACCTCAGGGGCGTGAGTGTCGCGCCTGCTCGGGTCTTCATCGCTCGGCTCGCGGGCCTGCTCGTCTATGACCCCAACGGTGACCAGGTGGGCAAGATCCGCGACGTCGTGGCTGCCCTGCGCGTCGACACGAAGCCGCCGCGGGTGCTGGGGCTCGTCGTCGAAGTGCTGGGCCGTCGGCGCATCTTCTTGCCGATGACCCGGGTTACCCGGGTCGACGTCGGACAGGTCGTCACCACCGGCCTTGTCAACATGCGCCGATTCGAGCAGCGCAACACCGAGACCCTCGTGCTCGGCGAGCTACTCGACCGCACCATCACCCTCGTCGACACCGGCGAGCAAGGTGTCGTCTACGACATCGCGATGGAACAGGCGCGCACCCGGGAGTGGGTGCTGTCGCGGGTCGCGGTGCAGCACGGCTCGAAGCGCTTCGGTCGCAAAGGGCAGACCCGAGTCGTCGAGTGGTCGGAGGTCTCCGGTCTCACCGACGCCCACGCCCGGCAGGGGGCGACTCACCTGCTCGCAGCTCTCGACACCATGCGACCTGCCGACCTCGCCAACGTCATCCACGACCTGTCACCGAAGCGCCGCGGCGAGATCGCTGCAGCGCTCGACGACGAGCGGCTGGCCGACGTACTCGAAGAACTGCCCGAGGACGTCCAGGTGCAGATCTTGGGCCAGCTGGAGTCCGAGCGCGCCGCCGACATCTTGGAGGAGATGTCACCGGACGACGCCGCCGACCTCATCGCCGAGCTGCCCCCCGAGACCGCGGAGCTGCTGCTGCAGTTGATGCAGCCCGACGAGGCCGAGGACGTCCGGCGGCTGATGTCGTACGAGGAGCACACCGCCGGTGGTCTGATGACGACCGACCCGGTGATCCTGCCGCCCGACGCGACGGTGGCGGAGGCGTTGGCCCGCATTCGCGACGCGGACCTCTCACCGTCACTCGCCGCGATGGTGTACGTCTGCCGACCGCCGCTCGAGACACCGACCGGGCGCTTCATCGGCGTGGGTCACTTCCAGCGCCTGTTGCGAGAGCCGCCCTCGAGCCTGGTCTCCGGAGTCACCGACAACGACCTGGAGGCGCTGCGGGCTGACGCCCCGCTGGAAGACGTGACGCGCCTGCTGGCGCAGTACAACCTGGTGGCCAGCCCCGTGGTCGACGATGCTGGGCACCTGCTGGGCGTGGTCACGGTCGACGACGTGATCGACCACCTGCTGCCGGAGGACTGGCGTGGGCGTCCGACCGCATCTCGGGTGGCGGTGCCCGGTGGTGCGTGAGGAGTCGCGCGAGGACGACCGCCGCGACACCGGACGCCGACAGCGGGCCCGCGCCCCGCGACTCGACGTACCACGAGACACCACCCGGACCTTCGTGCGCCGCCCCGACTACGACCCGGAGATGTTCGGCCGGTTCGCCGAGACGTTCGCCAGGTTCTTGGGGACCGCCAGGTTCCTCGCCTACATGACGGTCTTCGTGATCATCTGGATCGCCATCAACGTGATCGGGCTGTTCGGCTTGCGCTGGGACCCGTACCCGTTCATCTTGCTCAACCTGATCTTCTCCACCCAGGCGTCGTACGCCGCCCCGCTGATCCTGCTGGCCCAGAACCGGCAGGAGGCACGTGACCGGGTCATCTCGGAACGCGACCGGGACGCCAACGTGCGCGCCCATGCCGACATGGAGTTCCTGGCCCGCGAGGTGGCGTCGCTGCGGATGGCGGTGGGCGAGGTGGCCACGCGCGACTTCGTCCGCGCCGAGCTGCGCTCACTGCTCGCCGACCTCGACGATCTGGACCGGTCGCGGCGGGACCACGCTACTGACGGTCAGGGCAGCTCCACCCCGTAACCTGGCTGCATGGCCTCCTCCCAGTCCGAGCGCATCCACGCCGCGCTGGCGACCGTCAACGACCCCGAGATCCGGCGCCCCATCACCGACCTCGGCATGGTTCGCGACGTCGAGGTCGACGCCGACGGCGCCGTCACCGTCACCGTGCTGTTGACGGTCTCCGGCTGCCCGTTGAAGGACACGATCACCCGGGACGTCACCGCGGCCGTCAGCGCCGTGAGCGGCGTGTCGTCGGTCGCCGTACACCTTGACGTGATGACACCCAGAGCAGCGCCAGGAGCTGCAGCAGACCCTGCGCGGTGGGCGGCCGGTCAAGGAGATCCCCTTCGCCCGGCCCGACTCGCTCACCAAGGTCATCGCCGTTGCGTCGGGCAAGGGCGGTGTCGGCAAGTCGTCGGTCACGGTCAACCTCGCGTTGGCGATGGCTGGGCAGGGCCGCAAGGTCGGGATCGTCGACGCCGACATCTACGGTCACTCGGTGCCCGCGATGCTCGGTGTCGCCGACGAGCGCCCGACGCAGGTCGAGCAGATGATCATGCCGGTCCCGGCGCGTGGGGTGAGCGTCATCAGCATCGGCATGCTGAAGCCTCGCCGCGATCAGGTGGTCGCCTGGCGCGGACCGATGCTCGACCGGGCGCTGGTGCAGATGCTCACCGACGTCTACTGGGGTGACCTCGACGTCCTGCTGCTCGACCTGCCGCCCGGCACCGGCGACATGGCCATCTCGGTGGGGCAGCATCTGCCCAACGCCGAGGTGCTCGTCGTCACGACACCGCAGCTTGGCGGCCTCCGAGGTCGCCGAACGGGCCGGCACGATGGCGTCGATGATGAAACAGCGCGTCGTCGGCGTGATCGAGAACATGAGCTACCTCGTGTGCCCGCACTGCGGCGACGACCACCACATCGACGTGTTCGGCGCCGGTGGCGGCGCGACGGTCGCGGCGACGTTGTCGAACCGGTTCGGGTACGACGTCCCGGTGCTGGGGCAGGTGCCGATCGACGTACGGCTGCGTGCGGGCGGTGACACCGGCCGGCCGATAGTGCTCGCTGAGCCCGACGCTCCAGCCGCTGCCGCACTGACCTCGATCGCCCAGCAGCTGACCGCGAAGGGCCGCGGGTTGGCTGGTCTACAGCTCGGCCTGACCCCAGCCGGACACCGGCCGGCCGCTGAGGTCGTGTGACACGCTGAGCGCATGTTCGACATCGGCCCTGCGGAGTTCATGGTGCTCGCCATTGTGGCGATCTTCGTGTTCGGGCCCGACAAGCTGCCCGACATCGCGCGGCAGGCCGGGCAGTTGCTGCGCTCTGCTCGTCGGGCGCTGACCAACGCCCGGTCGCAGCTGTCTGAGGAGCTCGGGCCGGAGTTCAAGGACCTCGACCTACGCGACCTCAACCCGCGCGCCCTGGTGCAAAAGCACCTGATCGACGACCTCGAGGACGAGACCCCGGTGAGAGCCGGCCATCGGCCGCTGGAGAAGGACGAGGCGCCGCCGTTCGACGTCGACGCGACCTAGCGCCAGCCAAGGCGTGGGCCGGACCTTGAGTCTCTGTCCGCCGCCGAAAGCCTGACCGAAGTCAGTGCTGACGGCCCGTAAACCGACTGGGACGGCACTTCGGTCAGGGTTTCGGTCGATGAGGCGGGCACCGGTACGTCGATCCTTGGCTGGCGTGCGGCCAGCTCAGCCGATCTGCTTCCCGAGCACGACGTCGACGCTCGACGGCGCCTCCCCTCCGTCTCGCTCGATGCTCAACGTGATCGTCTCGCCCGGCTCGAACGACCGGATCATCACGATCAGCGCAACGCCGTCGTCGACCTCCTCGCCGTTGACCTCCTTGATCAGGTCCCCCTCCTCGATGCCGGCCTGCTCAGCGGGGCTGTCTGCCGTCACCTCGGCGACCACCGCCCCATCTGTCCCGCGGGCGACGCTCACCTTTGCGCCGATGATCGGGTACTCCGCGTGGCCGGTCTCGATGATCTGCTCAACGGTCGTCTTGACCTGGTCGATGGGGATCGAAAAGCCGACGCCGATGTTTCCGGACTCCTTTTGCGACCTGCCGCCGCCGACCGTGGCGATCGCCGAGTTGACGCCGATCACCGAGCCGTTGACGTCGACCAGTGGGCCGCCGGAGTTGCCAGGGTTGATCGCCGCGTCGGTCTGCAGAGCGTTGATGTACGACGTCTCACCTTCCCCGCCCGCGATCACCGGCCGTTGCGTCGCGCTGATGATGCCCGCGGTGACGGTGGCGTTGAGTCCGAGCGGTGACCCGATGGCCACGACGTTCTGGCCGACCAGCACGTCCTCCGACGTGCCCAGGGCCGCCGGCGTCAGCCGCACGGACTCGTCAACGGCGAGCACGGCCACGTCGTACGACGCGCTGCGTCCGACGATCGTCGCGGGGACCTCTCGGCCATTAGGCAGCGATACCTCGATCTCACCGCCATCGACGGCCGGGTCGATGACGTGGTTGTTGGTGACGATGTGACCAGCGTTGTCGTAGACAAAGCCCGAGCCGGTGACACCGAGGCTTGACCCCCTTGTACGTCGATCGACACCACACTCGGCAGCACCCGGTCGGCGACCTGGACCACCGGGCTGCCGCCCCCGCCGCTGATGGTTGCGGTCACGGTCGGAACGTCAGGCGTCGGACTCGTGGGCACTGTCGGGGTGGGGCGGGCGACGCTCACGTCGCGGTCGACCAGCGTCGCGCCGAGAGCCCCGCCACCCACGCCGAGCAGCAGCGACAGCAGGGCCAGCAGCAACCATGGCGTCTTCGCTCGAGGAGCCTGCGGCTGGGGTTGGGGTGATGGCTGAGGAGGCGGCGCGTGCTGCCAGTTCGTAGGCGACACCTGACCGGCGGGGCCAGTCCACGGATGGCCGTGGGCCGTAGCCGGCATCGGGCGGCGGCGGGCCGTACGCGGGGATCGGGGGTTGGCCGTACGCCGCACCGGGCGGCTGCCACTGCCCCGGCGAGGGCTGGTCCGGGCCCGGCGAAGGCTGGTCCTGCCCCGGCGAAGACTCTGCCAAGTTCCTGCTCCTGTCATGTCCCCCTACCCAAGCATGCCGCACTGTGGAAGCCGCCGCACCAGGGCGCAGGGCAGCTGCCACGGCTGCCGCGCCTGGTGTGACCGAGGGTTGGCACCGGATAGGCTCAGCCGGGTCGTGCACATCCCCAAGATGGGGGCCGTACCGAGGAGGCCAGCATCGCCACCGGGTTGAAGCCAGCGTCGTGGACTTATGCGGAGGACTTCGTCCCAGAGGACGAGGTACTGAAAGCAGCGCGAGCGCGCGCGCGGAGGTCGACGCCACACCCATTGGAGCTGGAGGCGGGGCGGCCCTGCGGTTCGTGGCGGCCCTGCTGGACGCCAGGAACGTCGTTGAGATCGGCACCGGGTGCGGTATCTCCGGGGTGTGGATGATGCGGGGGATGCGGTCGGACGGCGTACTCACCAGCGTCGACATCGAGGCCGATCACCAGCGACTCGCCAAGCAGGCCTTCACCGACGCCGGCATCGCACCGCAGCGGGTCCGGCTCATCTCCGGGGCGGCGCTGGAGGTGCTGCCCCGGCTGACGGCGGGGCACTACGACCTGGTGTTCTGCGACGGCGACAAGCAGGAGTACCCGCAGTACCTGGAGCAGGCCCGGCGGCTGCTGCGCCCAGGCGGCGTGGTGGCGATCGACAACTCCCTGTGGCACGACCGGGTGGCCGACTCTGGGGTGCGTGACGCCGACACGCTGGCTATCCGCGAAACCCTGTCAGCTGTCGCCGACGACGAGAACTTCATCTCGGTCCTGGTCCCCGTCGGAGACGGCCTCCTCCTCGCGCAGAA
Source organism: Nocardioidaceae bacterium (assembly GCA_030447805.1). Taxonomy (GTDB): domain Bacteria; phylum Actinomycetota; class Actinomycetes; order Propionibacteriales; family Nocardioidaceae; genus JAUJOE01. The sequence goes on from JAUJOE010000003.1 coordinate 296,084, forward strand.
GCGCTGACCCCGCCGGCGATCACGACGTCGCGATCCAGTAGCGAAGCTTTTCTCCTCGCTGGTCCTCGAAGACACCACCGTTGGTTTCGATGACCCGCCGAGACGCCACGTTCGTGTCGTCACACGTCACCAGGACCGGGTCGATGCCCAGGCGGTTGGCGACGGGCAGGGCGGCGGCCAGCATCGCCGTCGCGTGACCGCGTCGCCGGGCGGACGGTCGGACGCTGTAACCGATGTGCCCGCCGAACTCCAACAGCCACGGTGTCAGCGAGTGCCGGATGGAAAGCCGACCGAGGTACTCCTCCCCGTCGACCCACCACAGCTGCGTCGCCGTAACGATGCCAGCCGGCAGCGGCGTCGCCGGGTCGGCGAGTGACTTCAGCCGGGCGGTGTACGTCGAGAACCGGCTGGGGTCGGCGAGTTCCTCGAGCGTGAACGGACTCCCCCGCTGACTCTCCGATGGCGGGGATCGTCGAGAGCCCGGTCCACCGCTCCGCGTCTCCGGCGGCCAACGTCTCCTCGACGGACTCCAGGAACGATCGCTGATACCGCGGGTCCGGGTCGACGAGCTCAGGCATCGGCGAGGGCCGACAGCCAGCGCAGCAAGAGGCGGGCGCCGAACCCGGTGGCACCTTGGGTGTACTCGTGGGCGTCCTTGCTCGAGTCTCCGACGCTGGCGATGTCGAGGTGCGCCCACGGCCGGGAGCCGGCGAAGTGCTGCAGGAACAGCGCTGCGGTGATGGCGCCGGGACCACCGGCTGCGTTGGTCGCGTCGGCGACGGGGTTGTCCAGCAGTTGCTCGTACTCCTTGCTCAGCGGCAGCCTCCAGACGGGCTCGCCGGCCGCGGCCCCTGCGGTGGCGAGCGCATCGGCGAGCGCGTCGTCGTTGGCGAAGAGCGCACCGAGCGACGTACCCAGCGCCACCTTTCCTGCGCCGGTGAGCGTGGCGATGTCGACCACCACCGCCGGCTCGATCTCGGCGTCGGCGTACGCGAGTGCGTCAGCGAGCACCAGCCGACCCTCGGCGTCGGTGTTGCCCACCTCGCTGGTGCGGCCGCCGTAGTGGGTGATGACGTCACCGGGCCGCATGGCCGCACCGCCGAACGCGTTCTCCGCAGCCGCAACCAGGCCGGTCACCTTGACCGGCACGGCCAGCTCCCGCAGCGCGCCCATCACCGCGATGACGACGCCGCGCCGGTCATGTCGCGCTTCATCGTCATCATGCCCTCGAGCGGCTTGATCGAGATGCCGCCGCTGTCGAACGTGATCCCCTTGCCCACCAGCACCACATGCGGGGTACGGCGGCCGGCCCGCTTGGGCGCGTAGTCAAGCCGCACGAACCTCGACTCGTACGCCGACTCAGCGCCGACAGCCAAGATGCCCCCGAAGCCTTCCTTTGCCAGCCGCCGCTCGTCCCAGACGTCGATCTTCAAGTCGGCCTGCGACGCGGCTTCCCGCGCCCACTGTTCGAGCTGCACCGGGCCCTTCTCGTTCGACGGGGTCAGCGCGAAGGTGCGCGCGCGCCACGACGCGCGCGCGAGGGCGCCGGCGCGGTGGATCACCTCGGTCCGTGGCGGTGAGCCCAGGTCGGTCAACACCAGCAGCGGGGCCTTGGGCGGCTTCACCTGACCGGACTTGCGGTGGAAGCCGAACGCGCCGAGGACCAGCCCCTCGCAGTAGGCACCGAGCTGGTCGTCGTCAGCCCCGCTGCCGATGGCGGAGGCGGCTGCGTCCTTCCCCTTGGCGAGCCGGGCGAGCGCGGCTCCGGCTCGACGGTAGTCCGTCAGCGTCTCCTCGCCCAGCCCGATCAGGGCGACCTGCTCGATACCGTTCTGCTGTGCGCCGGTCTTGGACCGCCTCGCAGCAGACCGCCTCGCAGCCGGGAACAGCTGGTGCACGACCGTCTCTCCGGCAGCACCTGTCGCCTCAGCGCGGTCGAGCAGCGCGAAGCTGTCGAGCCCGAGGGCTCCCAGCGTCTCCTCAGCGCCTCGCTGCACGGTGTAGTCGTCGTCGCGTCGGGTGAACCCCACTGCGACCAGGGTGGCGTCGGTCGAGGCCGCACTCGACGTACTGACGTCAATGACGGGCGGCAGCGGCTGGGCGTCAACGAGCACGCGAGAAACAGTAAGACCCCGGAGAGCGGACTGCGCCTTCCGGGGTCTCACTCGGTGAACAACGTCTGTCAGGTGGTCACCAGGCTCAGCGCGTCCTCAAGCGCCTTGGCTTCCTCAGCGTTCAGCTCGACAACCAGGCGCCCACCGCCCTCGAGCGGGACCCGCATCACCAGACCGCGTCCCTCTTTCGTGACTTCCAGCGGACCGTCGCCTGTCCGCGGCTTCATCGCCGCCATGCGCGAACCTACCCTTCGTCGTTGAGCGCCTGACTCCACCCGCCTGGGGCCGAGAAGGCAGCGCGTCGATAACTGCTCTCATTATCGCACCGGTTGGGGACAGGTGCGGCAGACTGCTCCCTTGTGAACGCTCGATCGGCCCTGTTCGACGTGTACGGCGACCACCTCCGCACGCGCGGCGGCGCTGCACCGGTCGCCGCGCTCGTTCGCATGATGGCCCCGCTCGGTATCGCCGCTCCCGCCGTACGCACAGCGATCTCCCGGATGGTGCGCCAACACTGGCTCGTACCGGTGAAGCTGGAGCAGGGTGCGGGCTACCGGCTGACCCCGCGCGCCGAGCGCCGCCTCAGCGACGCGGCGACCCGCATCTACCGAAGCGAGCTGACCCCGTGGGATTCGCGCTGGCACCTGCTGGTCCTCGACCACATCACCGACCGAGCCGCTCGCGATCGCGTCCGCTCCGGCCTCGGGTACCTCGGCTACGCGATGGTGCGCGACAACACGTGGATCAGCCCTCGTGAGTCGGGAGAGGTCGACGCGCTGCTGGAGAACGAGAAGGTACGGGCCGAGCGGTTCCTGGCGGAGTACGACGGAGACGTCGCCACGCTGACCGCCACGGCCTGGGACCTGCAGGGGCTCGGTCGCGCGTACGCGCGTTGGCTCGACGAGGCAAAGGCCCTGGTCGGGGAGACCAGCGGTGAGTGCTCGGACCAGGAAGCCTTTGTCACCCGCAGCCGGCTCGTGCACGAGTGGCGCAAGTTCCTGTTCCGTGACCCCGGTCTGCCGGCCGAGCTGCTGCCGGCTGACTGGGACGGCGACTCCGCCGCGAGGTTCTTCGACGCCGAGGCGGCCCGGCTGCTTCCCGGTGCCAGCCGCTACGTTGACGCCTGCCTACGACTACAGGGAGAGTCGCCATGACCGAGAGCGCGCCAGGACCTGTCGAGCCGGATGACAACACTTCCTCGTCGGCGGTCACGTACGACGTGCAGGCGGGCGTCGCGACGCTCACCTTCACCCGTCCCGAGGCGATGAACAGCCTCGACACAGCCACTAAGGAACAGTTGCTTTCAGCGGTGCGGCGGGCAGCGGCGGACGCCGAGGCGCGGTGCGTGGTGATCACCGGTACCGGCCGCGCCTTCTGCGTGGGGCAGGACCTGCGCGAGCACGTCGACAACCTGGCCGGCATGGCCTTGGAGGAGGTCTGGGCCACCGTCGATGAGCACTACACTCCCATCGCACGCGCCATCGCGACGATGCCCAAGCCCGTCGTGGCGGCAGTCAACGGCGTCGCGGCCGGCGCCGGCATGGCGATCGCCTTGGCCTGCGACTGGCGGGTGGCCGCCGACAGCGCCAGCTTCACCACGGCCTTCACCGGTGTCGGGCTCTCCTGCGACACCGGTACGTCGTGGACGTTGCCGCGGCTGATCGGACGAGGCAAGGCGATGGAGCTGCTGCTCTGGCCGCGCAGCGTCACCGCCGCCGAGGCGCTCGAGATCGGCTTGGTGAACTGGGTGTTCCCCGCCGACCGGCTCGCCGACGAGGTGGCTGACATCACTGGTCGGCTGGCGGCCGGCCCGACCCTTGCCTTCGCCGCGGTGAAGGAGGCGGTGCAGTACGCCGCTACGCATTCATTGGAGGAAGCATTGGCCTTCGAGAGCAAGCTGATGGCACGCACAGGGGGTTCGGCCGACCACCGGAACGCCGTACAGTCGTTCGTCGCCAAGGAGAAGCCCACCTTCAGTGGTCACTCCGGCGGCACCGTTCGTGGTACGTCTTCCGACACGTGACGGCTAACGGTCGCTCAAACCGCTGAACCACCCCGGGTTTGATGCACACCTTCTGTTTGGAAGGGATGATGCAGCCATGGCAAGTCGTGGCACGAAGTACAGCGACCAGACCCGCGAGCGGGCGGTGCGTCTGCTGCGGGAGCGGGTCGAGGGTGATGAACGCACCGATAGACAGCGGATGAACTCGGTGGCGGAGAAGATGGGGATGACGACGGAGACGTTGCGTCGTTGGCTCCGCCAGGCCGAGGTGGATGCCGGTGAGCGGGAGGGGCTGCCGTCGGCGGTGGAGATGGCCCAGCTGCGGCAGCGGAACGCGGAGCTGGAGGCGACGGTGGAGATCTTGAAGGCGGCGACGTCTTTCTTCGCGCGGGAGTGCGACCCGCCACCTCCGTCGTCTGTGAGTTCATCGACCAGCACCGAGACCGGTTCGGAGTCGCACCGATCTGCGCAGCGCTGACCAAGCACTGCGGCGTCAAGATCGCTCCACGCACCTACTACGCCTGGCGGGGCCGCGGCCCGTCGAAGCGGGCGTTGTGGGATCTGGCAGTGACGGAGATGCTGATGGCTACTACCAGCCCGACGAGCGCGGCCGGATGAAGCCGGAGTCGTTGTATGGGGCGGTGAAGATGTGGGCGCACCTGCAACGGCTGGGTATCCCGGTAGCCCGCTGCACGGTCGAGCGGTTAATGCGGGCCAACGGCTGGCGTGGGGTGGTGCGGACTCAAGAAGGTCCGCACCACCATCACCGACCCGGCCGCGCATCGGCCCAGCGACCTGGTCGACCGGGCGTTCAGCGTCGCCGCACCGAACCGGCTGTTCGTCGCCGACTTCACCTATGTGCGGGTCAGCTGCGGGTTCGTCTACACCGCGTTCGTGATTGACGCGTTCGCCGGCACGATCGTCGGGTGGGACGTCTCCGCGACCGCCAACGCCGCCATGGTCGAACGGGCACTGGCCGACGCGCTGGAAACTCGACGACGCCAACACCGCCCGGTCGCAGCTGGTGCCATCCATCATTCCGACGTCGCACCCAGTACACCTCGATCGCCTTCAGCGAGCACCTGCACCAAGCGCAGATCAGCCCGTCGATCGGGTCTGTCGGTGACGCCTACGACAACGCGCTAGCCGAGACAACCATCGGGCTCTACAAGACCGAATGCATCCAACCCGGGTCACCGTTCCACACCGGGCTGGCCACCATCGGCGACGTCGAGCAGGCCACCGCTGAATGGGTCCACTGGTACAACACCGCCCGGCTCATGCACCGCCTCGGGCGCCGACCACCGCTAGAAGCCGAAGCCGAGCACTACGCTAAAACCAACACCGACCAACCGGTCACGAACAAATAACCGGTGCGCATAAAACCCGGGGAGATTCACGCCGCCAGGTCGTACGTCTGCCGACACGCGACGGGAAACGTACGCCGTGCGCGGTGGGGTCCCGGCAGATTAGAAGTGACCGCCGATGGCGCGGACGAGCCCGCGGGGCGCGCGCACGTGTAGGTACCGCTGCGTCGGTGAGCTGCTGAACTCCACCGTCACGCAGGCACCGGCGTGGTTGGCGTTGAACCACTGGGTCAAGGTGCCATGGCATACGCCAGCGCAGTCGAACTCCTTGATCGGCAGCTGCAGCTCCTTGGCCAGCCGCCGGGCGAAGGGGCGGTCCTTTGCGCCGTACACGTCGACGCCGTACAGCGGCGAATGGAAGGTGACGACGTAGTCGGGGTCGATCTCGTTCAGGAACGCCTTGAGGGCACGCGTCTCGGGCTCCGACGACGGTTTCGGCCCGGAGTAATACCAGCCGGTCAGCGGCTTCCAGTTGGTCGGGAAGTTGCGGTTGAGGTCGACGCCGTTGGCGTTGTGGCGCTGGTCGCGAAACACCCCGTCGGGGTTGTCTCGCGGGATCACCCACAGGTGCACCCCCTTGACCGGGTTGCCGTCGCGCAGGTCGCCGAGCACCACCTGGCCGCCCGTCTCGTTGCCGTGCATCGAACCCAACGCGACGACGGTGACCGCAGCGTTGGGGTCCCCGAGCTCGTAGGCTCGGATCGGGTTGTCCTTCACCGACCGACCGATGATGCGCGCCGAGACCACTGCCGGTCGGCCCTCCCCGACCACAGCGGCCCCAGCCGAAGCAACGTTGCCGCCTTGGGCTTGCTGGGTGGACGGCTGGGTGGCGCCAGCGGAGGCTGCGCCGTGGATGGCCAGTAGCGTCGCGGCTGAACTCAGCGCAAGTCCCGCGATCATCGGTCGGCTGCGGCTCATGTCATTGCTCTCTCTTCTTCACATGCTGTGCGGACGCCGCAGCCGGCCAAGTGGTCGTTCACCAGGCCAGCCGCTTGCATCAGGGCGTACGTCGTCACCGGTCCAACGAAGACGAAACCTGCAGACTTCAACTCCGCAGCCAGCGCCCTCGACTCCACAGTCTGCGCTGGTACGTCGCTGAGCGCCACTGGTGCTGGTTGGAACAGCGGTGCGAACCGCCACACCAGCGCGGCCAACCCACCGTCAAGGTCCCGCGCTACCCGCGCATTCGTGATCGCCGCATCGATCTTCGCGCGGTTGCGCACGATGCCCGGGTCGGCCAGCAACCGGGTCCTATCGGCGGAGCCGAACTCCGCGACGCGGCGAATCTCGAATCCGGCGAACGCCGCCCTGAAGTTGTCCCGCTTACGCAAGATGGTCAGCCAGGAAAGGCCGGACTGGAACGCCTCGAGAGTGAGCCGCTCGAAGAGTCCCTGGTCATCCCGGATGGCCCGACCCCACTCCGCGTCGTGGTAGCGCAGGTAGTCGGGAGCGGACAGCGCCCACGGGCACCGGGGCCGACCATCGGGGCCCGCAGGCAGCCCGCCGATCACGACGGCGGCTGGCTTGCCGCCCTGGTCCCGGCGGCGGCTTCAGTTGGTGTCGGCGCGGTGGCGTCGGCGGGCGGCGCAGCCGAGGTGCCGACGGTCGCCCCCGCGGGCGTCTCGGTGGGGACGTCAGCGGGTTCCCCGGAGGCGGTCTCAGCGGGCGTCTCAGCGGCGGGATCGGCCGGAATCTCAGCGGCGGTTCCGGCGGTCGTCGCGGCAGTGTGGTTGGTCTCGCGCGCCAACAGATCGGCCTGGATCCGGTCCAGCAGGGCATCCACCTCGTCCATGCGATACCCCCGTACGCCGGTCGAGAGCCGCACCGCCGCGATGTCCTCAGCCGTCAACGGACGTCCGGTGGGAAGCGTCGCGTCCGGGCGGTCGTCGTACACCTCTGCCATGGCGTCGTCGCGACCCGCCACGACGACGGCGATCGCGCCGATGACCAGCACCAAGGCGACGACCCACACCCAGATCACGAGGTCGATCGTGCCACGCTGGGCAGCGGTCAGCGAAGCGGGTGAGCAGCGACGTGTCGCCGTCGTGGGGTGACGCAGGCGCTACTCCGACGGATGCGGCCGGATCGGCGCCTGACCGGACCCGACGCCTCCTCCGCTCGCGGCTCGCTCTTCCCGCGCTTGGACCATGATCGCCACCGCTTCGTCGAGGTCGTCGGTGACTCGGAGCAGATCGACGTCCTCTGAGCCGATCTTGCCGCCAGCCAAGACTGTGTCACGCAACCAGTCCCGCAGTCCTCCCCAGTACGCCGATCCGACCAAGACGATGGGGAACGACGTCACCTTGTGCGTCTGCACCAGCGTGACCGCTTCGAAGATCTCGTCGAACGTGCCGAACCCACCCGGTAGCGCAATGAAGCCCTGCGCGTACTTCACGAACATTGTCTTTCGCGCGAAGAAGTAGCGGAAGTTGATGCCGATGTCGACCCACTCGTTGATCCCCTGCTCAAAGGGCAGCTCGATGCCCAGGCCGACCGACGTACCCCCCGCCTCAGCGGCGCCGCGGTTTGCCGCCTCCATGACTCCCGGCCCGCCGCCGGTGATCACCGCGAACCCCGATTGAGCCAGCCCGGCTCCGAGCTTGACGCCTTGGGCGTACTCCGGGTGGTCCGGTGGCGTCCGAGCCGAACCGAAGACCGAGATCGCCGGACCGAGCTCCGCCAACGAGCCGAACCCCTCGACGAACTCCGCCTGGATGCGCAACACCCGCCACGGGTCGGTGTGCACCCACTCGCCCCGCCCGCCGTCGTCGAGCAACCGCTGGTCGGTGGTCGACTCCTCTACCTGTTGGCGACGCAAGATCAACGGTCCGCGTCGCCGCTCGGCTGGCTGGGAAGGCATCGCTTCAGTCATGGGCACAACCTAGACCGTGGCGTTGGTGAAACGGCATCCCCGCCTCTCGAGACGGACGCCTCAGCGGGTCAGCTCAACCAGGCAGTGAGCTGGGCCAGGCAGGAGTGCAGCTGCTCCACTGGCACGCGCTCGTGCTGGGTGTGCGCCAGCTCGGGATCTCCCGGGCCGAAGTTGACGGCGGGTACGCCGAGCGCGCTGAACAGCGAAACGTCCGTCCAACCGAACTTCGGCTTGATCGGCCTTGCGTCGTGGTCCGCGCCTCCGCTGACCGCTTCGACGAAGGCTGCCGCCGCCGGCCGGTCGAGGCCGGGCAGCGCGCCAGGAGCGGCGTCGCGGACCGCGACGTCGAAGCCGTCGAACACCTCACGCAGATGGGCTGCTGCCTCGTGAACCGTCCGGTCCGGCGCGAACCGGTAGTTCACCGTGACCGTGCACGTGTCGGGGATGACGTTGCCGGCGACCCCGCCGCTGATGCCGACAGCGTTCAGGCCCTCGTGAAACCGCAGGCCATCAATGACGGGGCGGCGAGGTTCGTACGCCGTCAACCGGCCAAGGATGCCGGTCGCGCCGTGGATCGCGTTGACGCCGTTCCACGCCCGCGCGCTGTGCGCCCGCACGCCGTACGTCGACACGTCAACCCGCATCGTCCCCTGGCAACCCGCCTCCACCACGGCGTTCGACGGCTCCATCAGCACGGCGAAGTCAGCGGTCAGCACCTCAGGGCGCACCGCCGAGATCAGCCCCAGCCCGTTGCGCTCCGCCTCCACCTCCTCGGCCTCGTAAAACACGTAGGTGACGTCCCGGACCGGTGCAGCCACCGACGCCGCCAGCTTGAGGCCGACCGCCACCCCGCCCTTCATGTCGCACGAGCCGAGCCCGTGCAGGTATCCGTCATCGACCCTCGACGGCAGGTTGGCGTTGACTGGGACCGTGTCGACATGACCCGCGATCACCACCCGGTCGGGCCGGCCGAGCGCCGTACGGGCGACGAGGGAGTTGCTGTGCCGCCACAACTGCAGCCACGGTACGTCGACCAGTGCCGCCTCGATCGCGCCGCAGATGGCTTCCTCGTTGCCGCTGACCGACTCGATGTCGACAAGCGCAGCGGTGAGGTCGACGACGTCGCTGTCGAGATCGAGCGCAACGGAGGCCACGGCGCCATTGTGCCGAACGGCGCCTGCTCCCAACGCGCCCGCGGCGTCGATGCGGCCGGGGCCTGTCGGTGCTCGGTCCAGCCCACCAGCAACCTTGACTAGGTGGATGGTCGTGCTCTGCGACCGTTTTCGGCCGATATCGGCAAGCCCTCACATAGTCAACATGCCGTCAGGTAGTGAAGGCGGCGGGAAAGGGTCGGCCGGTGAAACGGCGGCGGTGAAACGGTCGGCAAAGGCGGCGGCGGTGAAACGGCGGTGCAGGGGCCAGCTACTCCGCGGCGGTGGCTTCGGTCCCGGCCTCGGGCTCGGCTGCTGCGTCGGCTGCTGCGTCGGCTGCCGGCGTGAAGGCGCAGAACTCGTTGCCTTCCGGGTCAGCGAAGACGTGCCAGGAGATCTCGTCGTCCGGCTCCCTGAGCAGGCGAGCGCCCGCGTTGACGAGGTCGTCGGCGAGCGCCACCGTGACGTCCCAGTGGATGCGGTTCTTCACCGTCTTCGGCTCGGGCACGGAGACGAAAGTCATCCCCTCGAAGGGGGCGCCGGGGATGTTCTCGAGCCACCACCAGCCCTTCTCTTCGTCACCGCCGAGCTCGGCACCGAAGACGTCCGCCCACCACTGGGCGATCTCCCTCGGCTCGGCCGAGTCGACACCAAGCTCATACAGCCGGTACGCCGGCAACGTGTCGGGCTCGCGCACGAACGCGCAGAACTCACCGCCTTCGGGGTCGACGAGCACAGTCCACGGCCGCTCGTATTCAGCTGCTGGCTCACGGACCTGCGCCCCGAGCTCCACGAGCTCGTCGACCGAACCAGCGTGCACGTCGATGTGCACGCGGTGCTTCACGGTCTTGGCCTCGGGTACGACGTTCATCCAGACCTTCTGCTCCGGCGTCTCGCCGACGAGGCGGCCGGCCGCACCGTCCGGCTCGAATGACAGACCAAGCGCGCCCGCCCAGAAGCGACCCAGGGCTTCGCCCCCGGTCGTGTCGATGCACAGGTCCTTGTAGCGCGCGATGGCCATACGAGACACCCTAGGGCGGCTCGGTAGCGTGGGCTAGGTGACCGACGACGCCGCCCCGACCAGTGCCGGGGCGTGGGCGTGGGGGCTCGCGACGTACGACGACGCCGGAGCGTTGCTCGACGTGTGGTTTCCCGAGCCGACGCTGGGTCCACCGCCGCCGGGCTCGACGCCGCCGGACGCACTGCACTGGCTGGAGGGTCCGGACGACGTACGCCGGGTCGACCGCAGCGTCGTGCAGGTGAGCACCGACGAGGTCAGCGCCCCACCGAGCGACGTCGCCGACGTATGGCTGCGGCTGCACCTGCTGAGCTGGCGCCTCGTCAGGCCACACGAGGCCAACCTCGACGGCGTGTTCGGCCTGCTCACCAACGTGGTGTGGACCACGCTCGGCGCCTGCGCCGTCGACGGCTTCGAGTCGACGCGGCTGCGGGCTCGCGCGGCCGGTCAGCAGATCCAGGTGTACGGCGTCGACAAGTTCCCGCGGATGACCGACTACGTCGTGCCGAGCGGCGTACGCATCGCTGACGCCGACCGGGTCCGCCTCGGCGCGCATCTGGCCGCGGGCACGACGGTCATGCACGAGGGCTTCGTGAACTTCAACGCCGGCACGCTCGGCGCCTCGATGGTGGAAGGCCGGATCAGCGCCGGCGTCGTCGTGGGTGACGGGTCCGACATCGGCGGGGGCGCGTCGATCATGGGGACGTTGTCAGGTGGCGGCACGGAGGTCATCTCGATCGGCCGGAGATGCCTGCTGGGCGCCAACGCCGGCGTGGGGATCTCCCTCGGTGACGACTGCGTGGTCGCGGCCGGCTGCTACATCACCGCCGGCACCAAGCTGACCCTTCCCGACGGGTCGGTCGTGAAGGCGCGGGAGCTGTCCGGCCAGTCCGGCTGGCAGTTCTGGCAGAACAGCGTGACGGGTGGGGTGGAGGCGCACCGCCGGGACAGCTCCGGCATCGAGCTCAACGCCAGCCTGCACAGCAATGACTAAGGGTACGGCGATCGCTGCCGTGGCTGCGCTGGCGGTGACGGGACTGGTCGTCGGCGGGATCTACTTCGCCCTGGACACTGGCCTGGGGCCGCTCCCCGACCCCGAGTCGTGCACCGCCACCGTCGACGCGCACGCCGTTGCCATGTCGACCGAGCAGGCGGAGAACGCCTCGATCATCGCCGCCGTCGCCGAACGGCGAGGACTGCCGGCGCGCGCCGTCTCGATCGCGATCGCGACGGCGTACCAGGAGTCGAAGCTGCAGAACCTCGACTTCGGCGACCGGGACTCCCTCGGCCTGTTCCAGCAACGGCCGAGCCAGGGCTGGGGCACCCGCGAGCAGATCCTCGACCCCTACTACGCCGCGAACGCCTTCTACGACGCCCTGGTTCAGGTCGACGGCTACCGCGACATGCCGATCACCGAGGCCGCGCAGGCGGTGCAGCGCTCCGCCTTCCCCGACGCGTACGCCGACCACGAGCTCGACGGGCGCACCATCGCCAGCGCGATGGCGGGCTACAGCAGGGCAGCCTTCTCGTGCGTGGTCTTCCGCGACGACGTGAGCGCGCAGGATCCACGCGCCGACGGGCTCACGCCTCGCGCGGCCGCCGTACGCCAAGACATGGCGAAGTCCTTCGGTGACCTGCCCCTCGGTGGCTTCCAGCCAGGAGGCGTGACGAGCGGGCACATGGCTGGCTCGAGCCACTACGACGGCCGGGCGCTCGACGTGTTCTTTCGGCCGATCAACGCCGAGAACCGCAGGCGCGGCTGGGTCCTGGCCCACTACCTCGTCGCGAACGCCGACCGGCTGTCGCTTGCCCACGTGATCTTCGACGGCAAGATCTGGACCGCTGGTACGCCGTCGGAGGAAGGCTGGCGGCCATTCAACCCGTCGGGGCTCACCGGCGACGAGAGCCCGGAGACGCTGGCGATCCTCGAGCACCGCGACCACGTGCACGTCGACGTCGACTGACCCGACGTGTGACAGCCGGCCTAGCGTCACCCAGTCGGGGACAGGCAGGCCTTTTTAGCGCAATGGACGCCAACTCCTCGCGTTCCTCAGCCTCGTTCTGGCTGTAGTTGTCGAGCACTTGGAGTCCCAGTTTGAGGCCGCCAAGCGCACAGACGTTCTCAGCCGTGCTCTGCGAACGCCCAGTCGTCGAGGGCGTTCACACCGCCCAGTTCCAACACCGGTGCGCAATCCCCGGTGGGTTCGCAGCGCATCAGCTCATGACGATTCCTGGTCCAGGTGACGAGCAGCGCATTCCCATCGGGCTCGAAGGCGACGAAGTGTGAGTACTTTCGAGCGCCGAGATTAAGGGGCACGCCGGCTTGCCCGTCCTCAACCGTGTCGATTACTGGAGCGGTCTTACCTCGGTACGCCGCGAAGTCTCCAGTGGGCGACCACCTGATCGTCTCGGTCGGCTCGGCGGCCGGAATGGTCATTCGCTCGCGGAAGACGCCGGACTCGTCAACGTCGCCGAGTACACGTTCCGTCACCTCGCCGTACTGCCCGGGAACCGTCACCGCACCTGCAAGATCGACTTGGATGACAGGACCGGGCGCCCCCCGGACCGGCACGGGCGCTGACCCCTCGGTCAACACGTCCCAAACGAAGGGCTCGTCGAGCCAATCCACGTTGTAGAACAACCGGTCGTCCCCGTCCCATCCGAGGAACCCGACGGCCCCGGGATGGCAGCAGGAGCCCGGGATCTGCAGATCGATATGGCGTTCATGGTCGGTCTCCGGGAAGCGGTAGACCGAGATTCTCGTCGAGTCTGGTGTCGGATGAGAAAGCGCGGCGACGAGGTTCCCGCCTTGGCTGAGGCTGACGACGGCATCTTCGAGTATCGGCAGCGGCGTCAGCTCGCCGCCCAAAAGGGCATGAGACCGCGAACTTTCGCCCTTGGACTGTGAGTAGTAGTGGTCGGTCACCAGGACAGAGCCTGCTTCGGCCAGCACCTGGTCGGCCTGGGTCGGGATCTCGTCAGAACCCACCCGCAACAGGCCTTGGTGGATGTACGGCACCTGCGGCCGGGCAGGTTGTTCGGACCGTGGTGAATCAGTCGGCGTGTTCTTCGACGACGGTGAGACGAGGCTCGTGACGGCCGTTAGCCCGAGCACCAGGATCCCTGCGGCAGCGGCCGCAGCGAGGACGGGCCGCCTGCGCGACCTGTCCCTCGCGGCCTGGCCTTCACGCCGCAGCATCCCCAGTGGGACAGGGGGCGGCTGGGCCGCATCGGCCCGCTCCTGCAGCAGCTGGGTCAATTCACCCTCGAGAGGTTCGGTCATCGGGGTTCCTCTCGGACTTGTTCGGCCGTGGCGCTCGCCTGGCGCGCACGCAGGCTCCGCAGCGCGGTGGACGCATAGGACTTGACGGTTCCTCGGGAGAGGGACAGGACGGTCGCGATCTGGTCCTCGGTGAGGTCCTCGTAATAGCGGAGGACCAGTACGGCTCGCTCGCGAGGCGCCAGGGTCGCCAGAAGCACCCACAGATCGAGTCGATCTGTGGGGTCAGGAACGATCGTGGGTTCCTCGCGGACGCTTAGAAGACGATCCTTAAGGGCGCGTCGGCCACGGCGTCGTTGATCGTCGAGGTACTCGTTAAGCATCATCTTGCGCACGTAGGCCTCCGGGACGCCGGATCGTGTCACTTGGTCCCAGCGCTTGAATGCCTTGATCAGAGTGTCTTGAACCAGGTCTTGCCCTGCATCGCGGTCGCCCGTGAGGAGGTAGGCGGTCCGGTAGAGAACCGACCAGCGTGCTTGGGCGAACTCGTCAAAGCTGGGAACCGGCTGGCGCGGTCTCTTCTTCGTCCGATCCGTGGTCATTGGCTCACCCTCTCAAGACAATAGACGTCACGACCCGCCAAAAAGGTGGGGGTGGATGTGTCACCTCTGCCTCGCCTGTAACGGGTCGGGTGACCCCGGCCGTCGCTTCCCGTTGCGGCAGTCGACCGCGACCACAGGCTCGGCCGTCTTGGCTTCCAGCGTTGTTCCCCGTCCTGAAACCACCGTGATGATCGACGCTGCGACTTGGAGAGGACACCTTCGGCAACGATCGCCCTGCACAACCGCTGGGTTCACCGAAGACATCCAGCGGACGTCGTGCCTCTACTAGAGCCCCGCGCTTCGGAATGATGAAACCCGGCCTTCGGAAGCAATACGGCGTTGCGAGAGGAAAGAGATGGCTGCTGAGACACTCCTCGCGCATCTCACAGGAAGGTTTGTCACGCAGGCCGAGAATCTGGCGACAGAGTCCCTTGCTTTCTTGTTTGCCCGCTACCCGCTGGCCACCGGTGCCTTTGAGCGGTTCGTTGGGGCGTTCCACGCAGACCTACCTGGCTCACTGAAGTATTGGCCTCAGAACTGGAGTGCCGATGACCAGTCCATCCCTGACCTGGTGGGAGTGGCTGTCGGCGGCGCGCAACCACTGGTGGTGGAGGCAAAGTTCTGGGCTGGATTGACCGAGAATCAGCCGGTCACCCATTTCTGTCGAGTTGTCAGGCTGTAGAGGACATGTCTAGGCGTGCGACGGCCTGACAAGTCGGGGGAGACGGTCGGCGGCGGCGGCGACGCGCTCGTCGGTCGCCGTCAGCGCCACCCGCACGTGCTCGGCACCCGCGCTGCCATAGAAGTCGCCGGGCGCGACCAGAATCCCATGGTCAGCCAGCCACGAAACGGTCTGCATCGCCGGCTCACCTCGAGTGGCCCACAGATAGAGCGAGCCCTCGGACAGGTCGATGCGGAACCCCGCCCGTTCCAACGCCTCGCGGAGCAGCAGCCGCCGCCTGCCGTACCGCTCCCGCTGCTCCTCAACGTGTACGTCGTCGCCGAGCGCTGCCAGCATCGCCGCCTGCACCGGTGCCGAAACCATCAGCCCGGCGTGGCGGCGTACCTCTCGCAGCTCGCCCACCAACCGGGGATCCCCCGCCACAAAAGCGGCCCGGTAGCCCGCGATGTTCGACCGCTTCGACAACGAGTGCACTGCCAGCACCGACTCGAGCGACCCCCCGTTCACGGCTGGGTCGAGCACCGACACAGCCTCAGCGGCGTCCCAGGTGTACTCGAGGTAGCACTCGTCCGAGGCCACCACGGCCCCCCGCTCCCGCGCCCACGTGATGACCTTCCGCAGGTGCGCGGCCGGCAGCACCCGGCCGGTGGGGTTGGCCGGTGAGTTCACCCAGACGAGCGGTACGTCGAGCGGCCCGGCAGCCAGCGTCGAGTCCGTCGCCAGGTAGTCGGCGCCGGCGAGCAAGGCGCCGACCACATACGTCGGGTAGGCGATCTCTGGCACCAGCACGGTCTGGCCGGCCGCGACGCCCAGCTGGGCAGGCAGCGCCGCAACGAGCTCCTTCGAGCCCACCGTGGGCAGCACGCAGTCCTCGCCCAGCCCGACCGCGCCACACCGGCGCTGCAGGTAACCGATGATCGCGGCCCGCAGCTCGGGCGTGCCCCAGACGGTGGGGTAGCCGGGGGCATCGGCCGCCGCGCTCAGCGCCGCCTGCACCGCCGCGGGCGTGGGGTCGACGGGGGTTCCGATGGACAGGTCGACCAGCCCGTCAGGATGGGCAGCCGCCCGCTCCTTGTGGCCGGCGATCCGGTCCCAGGGGAAGTCGGGCAGGCGCCGCGAAACCGACTGCGCCGCCAACCCGGTCCGGGGAGGCGGCGCAGCGGAACGGCCGGGCACTATTCGTCGTGGGCTTGTGGGGGCAGCGCGGCGATGGTCGGGTGGTCCTTGTCGATGAGGCCCATCTTGGCGGCCCCACCCGGGGAGCCGAGGTCGTCGAAGAACTCCACGTTGGCGGCGTAGTACTGCTTCCACTGCTCCGGGGTGTCGTCCTCGTAGAAGATCGCCTCCACGGGGCAGACGGGCTCGCAGGCACCGCAGTCGACGCACTCGTCGGGATGGATGTAGAGCATCCGCTGACCCTCATAGATGCAGTCGACGGGGCACTCGTCGACACAGCCCCGGTCCTTCAAGTCGACACACGGCTGCGCGATGACGTACGTCACCTTGGTCCTCCTCGATGTCTGCGGTCTGCCGTCAGCGGTCTGCCGTCAGCGGCGGCGCTGCAACGTCACTAGTATCGTGCACCACCCCTAGTATCTATGCCCCTGCGGCGCCCACCGCACGCAGGTCATGTGTCGGAGGGTCGATGACGCTCCATCCCGGTCTCGTCGGCCAGCGCGTCGTCGTACGCCGAGTGGTCCGCGGCGAGGTCGGGCCGAGCGGCGGGCCGGCCCTGACCGACGTACTCGGGATCTTGGAGGCATGGGACGACCAAACGCTCTCGGTACGTCGAGAAGGCGGCCAGCTGGTGACCGTGCCGGTCGCGGACGTGGTGGCTGGTAAGCAGATCCCCGCTCGGGCGAAGCGGCGAGGTGCGGGTGGGCCGCGCTCGACCACCGGCTAGCGGCAGACAACCCGGTCTTGCCGCGTGTACTCCGAGTGGGTGACGTCGGAGTCGACGCGCTCACCGCGCCGGAGGAACACCCGGGTCACGTCGACCTCGAAACCGGGGCTCCCCGGCTGCGGCCAAGCAGCGCGGCGACCTGACCACGTTTACCCTCGGTTTGTCCAGCTGGTAGCGGTTCGACGTTCGCACCTTGATCTGCCAGTACCGGGTGCTCCACAGGTCGACGTGCACGATCGCGCCGCCGCCTCGCGACCGCTCGACCGTCGCGCGGAAGAACACGCCGTACGGGCTGTCGTTGCGGAGCAGCAGGTCGCGGTTTGGCGGACGCACGCGAGCGTCGCGGCCTAGCGGGTATTGGCCCGTGTAGAAGACCGTCGGAGAGTGCTTGAGGACGGCCAGGCCGGCTTTGAATGCGGCGTCGAAGGTGGTGGCCGCCAAGAGGGTCGCTGGCTGCACATCGCGGCGAGCATCGACCTGGTCAAGGAAGCTCAGCGTCTCACCGGGCTTCAGCAGTACGCCGTCGAGCTGCCGAGCGGCCGGCGCAAGCTCGGAGACGGCCACGGTGGAGTACCGCGTGCTGGCAGTTGCCACCGGCGTACGGACCCCCAGCTCCCGGGCGTCTCTCGTGGTGAACGTCGACTCTATCCGCTTGGTACTGACCGCCGCCGTGCGTTCGTCGCCCTCTCGGCTGACCGCGCGGAGCACGGCGGCCGCCCACTCCTCCGCACCGACGGAGATGCCGGTGCGGCTCGGAATCACCACCGGACGCGACTTCCCAAAGACGATCTTGGCCTTGACCGGTGCGTTGGGCAGCGTCCCGATCACCCCCTGGGAGCGTTGGTACAGACGGCTGGCGTCGACCGTCAGCCGAAGGTCGGAGTCCACCACCTCGGTGCCCAGCACAGGCGCGAAGATCTTCGGTTCCAAGGTGAGCTTCGTGTCGGCCACCCGCAGCGTCGCCGGCTCGCTGACGGCTCGGGTAGCGACGGTGCCGGCGAACGTTCGGGCCTCGGTGTTGGTGATCGCCGGCTCCACCGGCGCCACGGGTAGCCGAACCGTACGCTCCCCCGCCCGCACGGCGGCGGCCAGGCGTTGCTTGGACTCCTCGACGGCAAGGGCCTGGCCGGTGCGTCCGAACACCACCTGCGGGCGCCCGGATGCGAACGACACCGTAGCGTCGCGCGGCTCGCGCCTGACGTCGGCGGCCACCCGGGCCAGCGCGGCGTCGAGCTTGGCCTCATCGATGACGAGCTCCGGGTCGATCTCCGCACCGCCGAGCAACACCCGAACCATGTGCCGAGGGTCCCAGCTCTCCCCACCGAGCGCGGTGTGAATGCTGGCGTCGATGTCGAAATCCATCCCCGCCCGCTGCGGCTTGAGGCGGTATCGATCACCGGCCGCCACCAGCGTCAGCGGCTTCTCGATCCGCGACCCGAGCCCTTCGTCTACGGCGACCCGAGCCTGGCTGGGTGTCATGCCGCCCACGTCTACCCCGCCGATCGCCGTACCCCACGGCAGCTTGTTGCCTGCGGCGAAGTAGCCGATGGCGTACAGCCCAACGAGGATGCCGATCACGCCGAAGAGGAACAAGAACCCGTAGCGCACGTCGTGGGTCTTCGGCAGGTCGTCGTCGTACACCCCGGCGCTCTCGACTCCTCACGTCGGGTCACCTGCTGCAACCCCCGGCCACATCGCGGTGACCAACACCGACACGGTGGCCACGAGCAGGAACGCCTTTCCGAGCAGGTCGCCGGCGATGACGTAGTCGCCTTCTGGACGTCCGTTCAGCAACGCGGCAAGCCCGGCGACCCAGCCGCCGGCGGCGGCGAAGCCCAGCGCCCTGGTGCCGCCCCGGGCCAGCACCACTGTCGCGACGGAGGCGCCGACGCCGAGCAGCAGACCCCACGGTACGACGATGTCGCCCGGCCGCCAGGCCGCCCGCGACAACAACCCAGCCAGGACCGCCACGCCAACCGACAGCGCGGCGACGACGGCAGCCGTCACCAGGCCCATGACCGTGCGGCTCGCTGCGCGCACCGGTCAGGCCACGCCTGCGAAGAGGTCGGTCGCTCGCCTGGGGCCGCGCCGGCGCGGCCCTTCACCAGCCGGTAGAACTCCTTGCTCCACACCTGGTTGCCGAGGTTGTTCGACATCGCGAAGAACGGACCGTCGACGCTGATCTGGGTGGCGTGCGCAGCCATCGCGGCCAGCTTCTGCTCGACGTAGGCGTCACCGTCGATCTCGGCGGTGAGGAACTCATCAGCGACCGCGAAGGGCGGCAGCGGCCCGTCGGGGTCCATCCCCTCGAACGTCGTTGTGTCGCCCATCTCGCGCAGCCGGCGCATGCCCTCGCGAAACAGCGACTCCGACATTGCCGTCCAGTAGATCTTGGCGACGTCCCAGGCGGCGCCGAGGTCGGGGCGGTACGACGGCGCGGCGGCCAGCGCGGCGGCGTACATCGCGACCCGATGGGCCTGGACGTGGTCAGGGTGGCCGTAGCCGCCCGCCTCGTCGTACGTCACCAAGACCTGGGGGCGCACCTCGCGGATGATCTCGACGAGGTGGTTGGCGGCCTCGGTGAGGTCGGCTGCCCAGAAGGAGTCGGGGCGTACGTCGGGGGCGCCGTCGCGAGCCCGGCCGGGTTGTAGGCCATCCCGGTGTCGCGGTAGCGCCCCGGGCCGCCGAGGAAGCGGTAGTCGGTAACGCCGAGCGCCGCCATGGCCTTCTCCAGCTCGCCGATGCGGTACTGGCCCAGCTTGTCGTCGTTGTCCGGCGCGAGGTGCGCCAGCTCCTCGACCAGCACCTCGCCCTCCTCGCCGAGCGTGCAGGTGACCAACGTGACCTGAGCCCCTCGGCGACGTACCTGGCCATCGAGGCGCCGTTGTTGATCGACTCGTCGTCGGGGTGCGCGTGGACAAGGAGCATCCGGCGGTCGGGCGCGGAGCCAGCAGTCATAACGAAAGCCTACGACGCCGCGGGTGTCCGGTTTGACCCGATCGGTTTGGCCACCGCCGCTAGCATCCGACGCTGAGACCGCTATGACGTGCTCAGCGTCGGATCCTCCGGCGCAGCAGCAGCGAGGGCTCGCTCGATGACTGGCAGTCGGGAGCGCAGGTCGGCAACGGCTCGGGCTGTGTGCTCGGGCTCACCGATCTTCCCCAGGTTGAGCATGCCGGTGTCGCCAGCGGCCTGGCCGTGTCTGATGAGCCGGACAGAGCGATCGATCCGTGGCCCGACGCCGGCGAGGATGTCGGTGGCCGACACGTCGCCGTACGTCTCTGCCATCACCGTCAGCCGGTACGCCGACTGGTGCGGTGGCAGGGCACGGTGCAGCGGCACCCAGTTCCAGGCAGCGAAGGCCAGGTCTTCCAGTCGCGTGCCCGGGCCGGCCACGTCCCAGTCGAACACTCCGACCACCCGCTCGCCGGTGGCACTGGAACTGACGGCGACGTTGTACGGCGCGAAGTCGTGGTGGCAGATCAGCTCTCCCGCCGCAAGCTGGCGGCTCCCCCATCGCCACGGGCCGTCGGAGGAGTAGCCCTCGACGGCGTCGTGGTAACGGCGCAGCCACCGCATCGCACTCACCAGCACGTCGAGCGCCGCCATTTCGCCGTCGACCGTGATGACCCGCCCGGGCAGGTAGGTCAGCGCCTCTCTGCCGCGTTCGTCGACGCCGAGCACCTCGGGCACACCGTCGAAGCCGACCGCGCGCAGGTGCCGCAGCAGCCCGTGCACGGCCGGAGTCCACGGACCGGTTGGCCGGCGTACCGTCGGCCCCACCCGTACCGCTCCGCCGACGTTTCCCCCCTCCAGCCGCTGACCGTCGAGCAGCCGGGCGCGCAGCTCGGCCAGGAAGGGGCGGTCCGAGGGCAACCAGTCCACCTCGTCGAGCTCCTCCGGACCGAGCCACCTGACCGCGTCGTGCTCACGCGGAGTCGGCTCGCCCGATACGACCGCGGCGACGTGTGCCGTGAGCTCGTACCCCGGCTTGATCGGGACGCAGCCGGCCAGCGACGAGACCACCACCACCTCGCACCCGAGCTCCTCGCGCACCTCACGCACGACCGCGTCGTTGGCCGTCTCCCCGGCGTGGACCTTGCCGCCTGGCAGCTCCCAGCCGCCCGCCACGTCCGCCGGCCCGACGCGTCGAGCGGCGAGCACCCGGCCGTGCCGCACGATCGCCGCAGCGGCCACCTCGAGAGCCATCGCCGCACCCTATCGACGCGCGCCATACTCGGCCCGTAACTTTCCGGGAACTCCAACCCGGCTGCGGACATAAGCAGGTGTGAGGCCACTCGAGGGGACGTTCATGAGCCAGCCCGACACCGAGCCGTCGGACCCGGTGCTGGTCGAGCAGCTCAACGCCGGCGGTGGCAGCGCGCTCGCGACCCTTTTCGACCGGCACGGCGACGCGATCTACAACTACTGCTTCCGGCGTACGGCGTCCTGGCACGCCGCTGAGGACGCGACCGCCACCGTCTTCCTGGAGGCCTGGCGTGGCCGCGGCCGGGTTTCGGCGTACGACGACTCGGCGCTGCCGTGGCTGTACGGCATCGCCAACAACGTGTGCCGCAACCTGGCCCGCACGTCCCGGCGCCACCTGCACGCGGTCGGTCGGATGCCGACGGAGGGGACGGCACCCGACCCCGCCGACCTGGTGGCCGACCAGGTCGACAGCGAGCGCCGGATGGCTGCGGTTCTCGCGGCCATCCGGCGGTTGCCGCGGCGCGAGCAGGACGTGCTTGCCCTGGTGGCCTGGACCGGACTCAGCTACGAACAAGCCGCAGCCGCGCTGGATGTGCCGGTCGGCACCGTGCGGTCGCGCTTGTCCCGGGCCCGCCAGCGCCTGGCCACCTCGCTGGCCTCGCTCGACAACTCGACGTCTACTCACCCACGAACTGGGGACGACCATGCCTGACACACCAGACCTCACTCCGCCACCCGAGCAGCCGATGCCCGACGAGGCGCGCGCCCACATCCGCCGTCAGCTTGCAGGAGCGGCGGCCGGCGACGACACGGGCCAGGGTGGCCGCGGCGCCGCGGTTCGTTGGGGGCGCTGGACCACCCCGGTGGTCGCCGCGGCCGCGGTTGTTGCCGTCGTACTCGGTGCGTTCGCGGTCAGGACAACCCAAGACAACAGCAGCGGACCTGGCCGCGGCTCCCTGCAGCCCGCCGACACATCAACCGGGTCACCGGACACCGCGAAGCCAACTGGCGCGCCTGGCACTGCCTCGGCTTCCGCATCCCCAGGGCCGGGGCTAAAGACACCTACACCGCCTCCTCCGACGGCTACCAACGGGCTTCCCGTGCCTCCACCGACGACAGTGCAGCCAACCGGCGCACCTGGCACTGCCTCGCCGTCCGCATCACCGGGGCCTGGGATGACCACAGTGCCGACACCGCCTGCATTGCCGCCCAACCCTCCACCGCCTACTGCAGTTCTGCCCGGCGGCCCCGAGTTCCCTGACGAGGCGGTCAGCTGCGACGACGAGGTCAAGGAGTTCGCGCGCTTCGAGCCCAGCCTGCGTGACGCCGCGGTAACCGCGCAGCGAGAAACCGCTCTCGGCACCATCTACCTGTACGAGACGAACACCGCGTGGGTGGTCTGCGACGACTCCACCGCGGTCCCAGGCGGCCCCCATTCGGAGCGGGGATACACCCCAACACTCATCTCGTTCCACAAGAAGTCCCAGGATTACTCCCTCTACCTGGACACGTTGGCCGTCAGCCAGAACTACATCGCCAGCCCGGACGGCGCGTACAGCTACTTCTTTGCAGGCGGCCACGACTTCGACGGAGTCCAGGCCATCTCCTACACCTTCCCCGACGGCCACACCGAAGACGCGGTTGTCGGCAAGAACGGATTCTGGTCGATGAGCTACCTGCCTACAGATGGCGTGCTGGCGGACCCCAGGACGAATACCTCCCGGCTTGACCCGATAAAGGTGAAACTCCGCCACTCCTACGACAACTTCTGGGTCGCCTCCCTGGAGTGGGGTGAGGACACCTGCGCCCAGCTCAACCACGGCTGCTAGGCGGGGACACACCGGCGCTGGACAAAGGGAGAGACCGGCGAGGGACTCGAAGCGCCGTAAAGGAGCGAAGCGAAGGCGCGAGAGCCATCGCCGGGCTCGACCGGGCCAGGGCCACCGCGTACGAGCCGCAGCCTCGACGACGGCAAGGCCAGCTCCAACGTGACAGAACAGACAGCCCCTTACCCCCATCCTGGAGAGATTCCGTCCGCGCCGATGTGGTTGGATTTCGGGCAGGAATGGCACGGCCTGAGCCGAGCGCCGTAAAGGGGTTTGGATGTCGAGTGGAGTGTTGGGGCCGCAGCGCGCTGAGGTTCCAGCTAAGACGCTGCGCCAGGACAACTGGTGGGTTGCGCCGGTCACTACCTTCCTCGTGTTCCTGGCGTTCATCATCTACTCGACCTGGCGCGCCTTCGACGGCGACAACTACTACTCCTCGCCGTACCTCTCGCCGTTCTACTCCCCGTGCCTGACCGACTCCTGCGTCGAGGGCTCGTCTGACTTCGGCCAGCCGTTCTCGTGGTGGCAGCTGTCGCCTGCCCTGCTGATCTTGATCTTCCCGCTCGGCTTCCGGCTGACCTGCTACTACTACCGCAAGGCCTACTACCGGGCGTTCTGGCTCTCCCCACCCGCCTGCGCGGTCGCCGAGCCGCACTCCAACTACACCGGCGAGACCCGGTTCCCGCTGATCTTTCAGAACATCCACCGCTACTTCTGGTACGCCGCGATGCTGGTCTCGCTGGTGCTGACCTTCGACGTGCTGCTCGCCTTCCGCGACGCGGACCACGAGTGGGGCCACATGGGCCTCGGCACGCTGATCATGCTGGTCAACGTCGTGCTGATCTGGCTGTACACCCTGTCGTGCCACTCCTGCCGCCACATCGTCGGCGGGCGGCTGCGGCACTTCTCCAAGCACCCGATGCGCTACAAGCTGTGGACCTGGGTGTCGAAGCTGAACCGCGACCACGCGAAGTACGCCTGGGTGTCGCTGTTCTCCGTCGCGCTCACCGACTTCTACATCTACCTGCTGGCGACCGGCCAGTTCACCGACCCGAGGTTCTTCTGACGGCCATGACCGACACCACCGGCAGCCCTGACACCACCGGCAGCACCGCGGCTGATGCACCGACTCGCCACCCGATGACCGGCAACCGCCTGACTGCTGAGGCTGCCGCGGAGGGGCACGGGTTCGAGGAGCACGCGTACGACGTCGTGGTGATCGGCGCTGGGGGCGCTGGGCTGCGCGCCGCGATCGCCGCGCACGACGCCGGCGCGCGCACCGCGATCGTGTGCAAGTCGCTGCTCGGCAAGGCCCACACCGTGATGGCCGAGGGTGGCATCGCCGCGGCCATGGGCAACGCCTACCCCGAGGACAACTGGAAGGTGCACTTCCGCGACACGATGCGCGGCGGGAAGATGCTCAACCACTGGCGGATGGCCGAGCTGCACGCGCAGGAGGCTCCTGAGCGCGTCCTCGAGCTGGAGGAGTGGGGGGCGCTGTTCGACCGCACCAGCGACGGCCTCATCTCCCAGCGCGACTTCGGTGGCCATCGCTACGCCCGCCTCGCCCACGTCGGCGACCGCACCGGGCTGGAGATGATCCGCACCCTGCAGCAACGGGCCGTCGCGCTCGGCATCGACGTGTTCATGGAGTGCACGATCACCGAGATCTTCAAGACTCCCTCGGACGAGGGTGAGCGCGTCTCCGGCGCGTTCGGCTACTGGCGCGAGACCGGCCGCTTCATCGTCTTCAAGACCCCCAGCGTGGTGCTCGCCACCGGAGGCATCGGCAAGTCGTACCGGGTGACGAGCAACTCCTGGGAGTACACCGGCGACGGGCACGCGCTCGCGCTGCGCACCGGGGCGTCGCTGATCAACATGGAGTTCGTGCAGTTCCACCCGACCGGGATGGTGTGGCCGCCCTCGGTGCGCGGCATCTTGGTGACGGAGTCGGTGCGCGGCGATGGCGGCGTACTCCGCAACTCCGAGGGCAAGCGGTTCATGTTCGACTACATCCCCGAGTACTTCAAAGGGGAGACCGCCGACAACGAAGAAGAGGCCGACCGGTGGTACGAGGACAAGACGAACAACCGCCGGCCCCCTGAGCTGCTGCCGCGCGACGAGGTGGCGCGGGCGATCAACTCCGAGATCAAGGCCGACCGCGGCTCACCCCACGGCGGGGTGTTCCTCGACATCGCCTCGCGGCGCGACGCGGAGTTCATCCAGCGGCGGCTCCCGTCGATGTACCACCAGTTCAAGGAGCTCGCCGACGTCGACATCACGGCGGAGCCGATGGAGATCGGGCCGACCTGCCACTACGTGATGGGCGGTGTCGAGGTCGACCCCGACACCGGCGCGTCCAGCGTCGAGGGCCTGTACGCCGCGGGCGAGGTGGCCGGCGGAATGCACGGCTCGAACCGGCTCGGCGGCAACTCCCTGTCTGACCTGCTCGTCTTCGGCAACCGGGCCGGCATCGACGCGGCGCAGACCGCCTTGAAGTCCAGCAACCAGTCCCTGCAGGTGCGCGACGAGGAGGTCAGGGCGGCGGCCGAGCGTGCCCTCGCGCCGTTCTCGATCGCCGGCGGTGAGAACCCCTACACGATCCAGTACAACCTGCAGGATCTGATGCAGAACCTGGTCGGAATCATCCGCAAGTCCGACGAGCTGAGCACGTCACTTCGCGAGATCGAGGCCCTGAAGGAACGGGCCAGTCGGCTCTCGGTCGAGGGCAACCGCCAGTACAACCCTGGCTGGCACCTGGCCCTCGACCTGTCGAACATGCTGCTCGTGTCGGAGTGCATCGCCACCGCGGCGCTGGAGCGCCAGGAGTCCCGCGGTGGACACACCCGCGACGACTTCCCCGGCCCCGACCCGCACTGGGGCGGGCGCAACCTCGTACTGACGTTGGGCGACGACGGTCGCGTCGAGCTCCGGCACCAGCCGCTGCCGGCGATGCCCGAGGAGCTGCAAGACCTGTTCGAGGCCCAGCCATGACCGAGGTGAACTGATGGGGTACGAGCTGAAGCTGCGGGTGTGGCGAGGCGACGCGTCCGGCGGCGGCCTGAACGAGTACGCCGTACAGGTCGAGGAGGGCGAGGTCGTGCTCGACGCGATCCACCGGCTACAGGCGACCCAAGCCGGTGACCTGGCCGTGCGGTGGAACTGCAAGGCCGGCAAGTGCGGCTCGTGCAGCGCCGAGATCAACGGCCGGCCGCGGCTGATGTGCATGACCCGGCTCGCCGACTTCGCCGAGGGCGACGTCATCACGGTGACCCCGATGCGGTCGTTCCCGGTGATCCGCGACCTGGTGACC
Organism: Nocardioidaceae bacterium; assembly: GCA_030447805.1. Lineage (GTDB taxonomy): Bacteria > Actinomycetota > Actinomycetes > Propionibacteriales > Nocardioidaceae > JAUJOE01. The sequence goes on from JAUJOE010000003.1 coordinate 322,363, forward strand.
GATGTCTCGTACAACTACGAGAAGGCCCGCGAGGTGCCGTCGTTCGCCCCCACTCCCCGAGACCCCGACGGCAAACGGCGGATGATGCAGGTCGACGTCGAGCGGGGCCAGGAGTTCCGCAAGTGCATCGAGTGCTTCTTGTGCCAGAACACCTGCCACGTCGTGCGTGACCACGACCACAACAAGCCGGCGTTCGCGGGTCCGCGGTTCTTCCTCCGGTACGCCGAGCTCGACATGCACCCGCTCGACACCAACGACCGGCGCAAGCTGTCCCAAGACGCCGCTGGACTCGGCATGTGCAACATCACCAAGTGCTGCACGGAGGTCTGCCCCGAGGGCATCAAGATCACCGACAACGCGATCATCCCGATGAAGGAGCGGGTCGCCGACCGCAAGTACGACCCGGTCGTGTGGCTCGGCTCGAAGATCTTCAAGCGCGGTGACCGGGCCAGCCGCGAAGAGGTGTGAAACCGTCGATTCCCCGTCGGCTGCTGAGTTATGGCTGAGGTCTGGACCGGACTGCAGGGAACTTGTCGACGAGTTCGTTGCCTCACATGGCAAGCGAGTCGGCCTCGACGGCTTCCTGGGCGCCCAGCCTCGTTCGACGAGCTTGTCGAGACCTGGCCGGTTCAGGCGTGCCACCAGAGTGAGACCACCCGCACCTTTGGCGTCGTACGGCTTCCGCTGGAACCTGCTCGACTCCACCACTCTCCGCTGGTGGCCGCAGGGGATCACCACGTCGGCCGACGCCTCCGAGACGGGGCTCGTCGGCGGTCGGGAGTTCGTCGTCGTGTCGTGGTACGCGAAGAAGGTCCGCAGGCGCAGCCCCGGCGTGCGGCTGACCTTCGTCGATGTCACCGACCGCGAGCGGCCGACGTACCACCATGTGCTGCTGGTCGAACCGGTCCGCGACGTTCGCACCGGTGCTGTGCAGCCGCGGCTGGTGCACGTGCACGCCGGCGGTATCGCTTGGCACGGGACGACGATCTGGGTGGTCGACACGTACGGCGGGTTCCGGCTGTTCGATGTCCGGGACCTGCTGCGACTCGAGGGGGCGACCATCGAGGGGTACCGGTACGTGCTGCCGCAGCGGTCGTCGTACTCAGCAGCGGCTGAGGAGGGGACGCAGCGGTTCGCTTCTCGTTCGTCTCGCTGGACCGAAGCGGCTCGGTGCCGTGCCTGGTCACCGGCGAGTACGGCGGCGCGGACGCGACGCGGCGGCTCGCCCGGTTCCGGATCGACCCTGTTTCCGGCGGGTTGGCGTTGGACGACGGCGTCGCCCGGCCGGTGGAGGTCAGCCACGACGGACCGCAGCGGATGCAGGGTGCTGTGTCGGTGGGCGGTCGGCAGTACCTGGCGACCAGCAACGGACGGTGGCACCGTGGGACCTTGTGGAGCAGGCAGGGCGATGAGGCGCTGCAGGAACGCGGGCCCGTGCTGGCGGTCGGCCCCGAGGACCTGGCCTACTGGCGGCAGCGGGACGAGCTGTGGAACGTCACCGAGCACCCCCTGCGCCGGTACGTCTACGCCGTGCCGCGGGCCAAGCTCGACTAACAAGCCGCGCCGCCCCGCAGCCGGCCGCAAACTGGAACGATCTTGCACTCAATAGCTGCCTCCAACTGCAACAATGTTCCAGTTTGCGGCGGTGAAGGGAGCAGCATGCGTGATCTGTTGAGCGCTGAGGAACTCGACGAGGCGCTGCGCTCGACCGTGCCGTCGTGGCGCGTCGAGGACGGCATGCTGGTGCGCTCGATCACGGCGCCCAGCTTCGCCGAGGGCATTCGCCTCGTCGACGAGGTGGCGGCCGTGGCGGACCAGATCGACCACCATCCCGACATCGATATCCGCTGGACCACGGTGACAATCCGGCTGGCCACCCATTCCGCGGGCGGTCTCACCGAGATGGACGTGCAGCTAGCCGCCGCCATCGACCGCCTGGCAGCCGGCGTCTCCGAGGTCGGCGACGAGGGCGGATAGGCTCCGACGAGTACGCCGTCCAGGGGGCCCGCTTTGCGACTTCTCCTCACTGCCCTGAACTGCCCGAAGGGCGAGGTCACGACGAACCTGGCCCGCCATCACGAACTGCTGGAGCAGGGCGCAGCTGCCGGCTGTGACCTCGTCCTGCTGCCGGAGATGTCGCTGACGGGATACCTGCACCAAGCGGCCATCACGCTCGCCGACCCGTCGGTGGCGGAGCTGGTGGAGGCCACCGAGGGCCGGCCTGCGCTGTGCTTCGGCCTGGTCGAGGAGAGCGCGCCAGGCCAGTCGCCGTACATCACCCAGGTGCTGGCCGCCGACGGTCAGGTCGCCGCCGTGCATCGCAAGGCGGGGCTGGGAGAAGGCGAACACGAGCACTTCGTGCCGGGTGACCCCAGTGACCGCCTGACGCTGGCGGGAGTGCCGGTGTCGCTGGCCGTGTGCGCCGAGATCGGCACCGAGCCGCCGTACCAGCTCGAGTCGACGCTGGTGCTGGCGCCGGCAGCCCAGGCCTGTACGGCAACCGGCGTCGCGCCGAAGCGGACTGGCGCAGCGGTTTTGACTGGTGGCGCGGCAGCGTCGTCGACGACGCCAGCGGCTTGCTCGGCCCTGACCAATGGCTCGCGGTATCGACCCAGGCCGGTGCCACCGTCGATGAGGACTTCCCCGGCTGGGCGGCGCTCGTCGGGCCTGGAGGCGTAGTCGTGGCCGAGCTCCCCGACTGGCGCGAGGGCAGTCTGTCGTCGAGGTGCCGATGGCAGCCAGCCGGGTCATGGGGCCGAGGAATTCACGCTGAGTGCCCTGCCCCTGGCCCGGGCACGTGCCTGTGACAGGGTTGGCCGGTGCAGCCCCCGATCCGTCTGCCGGCGACGGCGGTGCTGGCCCGACACCCGGTGAGCTTCTCGTGGTGGCCCGCGAGGCAGCTGGGGTGGCGGCTGAGTTGGCCCTGTCCTGGCGGCAACGGGCCGACGACCTTGCGCATCGAAGAGAAGACGGGTCCGTGGGACTTGGTGAGTCAGGCGGACCGGCAGGTGGAGGACGCCGTACGCGCGGTGCTCGCGCAACACCGGCCCGACGACCGCGTGCTCGGCGAAGAGAGCGGCGAGGCCGCCGGCGTCAGCGAGATCCAGTGGATCGTGGACCCGATCGACGGGACCTTGAGCTACCTGTACGGCCTGCCGGACTGGACCGTCAGCATCGCAGCGGCGCGCGTCGGCGATGGCCAGCTGCTCGCCGGGGTGGTATCAGCACCAGTGCTCGGCCGGGTGGTCGAGGCCTCTCGCGGCGGCGGCACCTGGATGAACGGCCGCCCTGTCAATGTCCGGAGCACCGCTGAGCTCAGCCACGCTCTCGTGGGGATCAACTTCGGACGAGGTGAGACGCGCGACAAGGCCGGCCGGATGGTTGATGCACTGCTGCCCCGGGTGCGGCACGTTCGACGAGGAGGCAGTACGGCGGCCGCGCTTGCCGAGGTGGCCATCGGCGCAGCGGACGCCGCCTGGTCACCGGGTGGGCAGCCGTGGGACGTGGCAGCTGGCGTACTGCTGGTGCAGGAGGCCGGTGGAGTCGTCGGTGACCTCGGCGGGCGAACGCCCGGCACCTGGCCGGCGAGCGGCGACGTACTCGCCGCAACGCCGGGTCTGTGGGAGCCGCTGCACTCCCTACTGACAGAGGTGTACGCCGGCTGACGGCCCGGGGGCCCCCGGTTCGTGGAGTTCCTCCGGCACCAGGTGCCGGGAGCACCACAAACCGCCTCAACCGAGCGAGTGCAGGGTGTCGAGGAGCCGTCGGACCCTGCCGTCGATGTCACCAACGATGCGGCGTACGTCGTCAAGGTCTTGACCGGCTGGGTCATCCACTGGCCAGTCCTCATAGCGTTTGCCAGGAAGGAACGGGCACGTCTCGCCACATCCCATCGTGATCACCACATCCGCCGCCTGCACGACGTCGGTGTGAAGGTGGGTCGGCACCTCGGCGTCGGTGGAAAGTCCCCGTTCAGCGAGCACCTCGCTGACGACTGGGTTGACGGCGGCTTTGGGCTCCGACCCAGCTGAGCGCGCCTCAACGGTGCCAGCGGCATGGTGCTCGAGCAACAACCGGGCCGCGACAGATCGGCCGGAGTTGTGGATGCAGGCGAACAGCACAACGGGTCTGGTCACGTGGGTCCTTCGTTACGACGAGCAATGGCCGATCGGGCCAGGGAAACGGCGTGGGTGCTGCCCCGAACCTGAACCCGCCCGGGGCAGCACGCCGGGGCGGTTCAGCAACAACCTTCGCAGCAGCAGTCACTGCAGTCATCACAGCAGTCCATGGCACACCTCCTTCCATGCGGTCCGTCGAAGCTGCCAGGCAGCGGCGCGCTTCGACATACGTCTAATAGTGCTAGTTCTTTGACATATGTCAAGGAGATGGCACCATCGAAACCATGCCAAAGGCTCTGCCTGTGCTCACCGACACGTCACCGATCTGCTGCGAGCGGCTGAACACCGAACGGATGATGTCAACATCCGACGCGTTGGCGCTGGCTCACAGACTCAGGGCGCTCAGCGACCCGGCTCGCATCCAACTTGTGTCGCTGCTGCTGACTGAACCGAGGCAGGAATCCTGCACCTGCCTGCTCGCCCCAGCAGTTGGCCTGTCCGAGCCAACGGTCAGCCACCACCTCAAACAACTGTTGGACGCCGGCATCGTGACGAAGGAGCGGCGCGGTATCAACGTCTACTACCGACTCGTGCCTGAGTCAGTGAAGGCCGTCGCTCGCGTCCTCGACCTCGACTGCTGCTGACGACGCTTCCGGTCTCGGTCTCCGAATGGCTTAGCGTCGGCACTCGCCAAATGCGTCGACCGCCCACCCACCGTTGGGCCACCGGTTCAGCGTGAAAATGACACTTGGGGTTCCGTCCGACTCGAGGATGAGCGCATACGCCTCGTTGGCCGTCTTATCGGTGAGTACGTACCGCTGCCCGTCGCGTGAGTCGACCCATGACCGGGCAGCCGTTCGTAGAGAAGTCCCTGGGGCCGGGCCAGACTGGCCAAGAATGACAGCGAGGTCATCACGCGTGCATGGGAGTCGTCGTGTAGCCCCCGGCGACGGAGGGGTGACTGGCGCCGGCGGCTTTAGCACCGCGCTGTAGGGGTGCGAGGCTGCGTACGCCAGCACGAGCGTCAATGAGATGGGCTGTCCGGTGTCGATGTCCGCAGGCAAAGTTACGATGCTGCGGTTAGGCCCGAGATCGGCGGTGCAGATGCGCCCGCCCTGTTGCGACAGGTGCACCGTGACCTGATTGTTTCCTGCCGAGTCGATGGAGTCGGGCCGATCCGGGCATGAGGAACTGCCGTAGACAGAGATTTCCAGTCGGCGCTCCGACAACAGCCTTGCGCTGGGCGAAAACTGACTGGGCGAGGACAACAGCTCGACCTCGGAGCCTCCGGGTACGACGCTGCCCTGCGGCACGTCTGAGCCGGTCACGTCTGAACACATCTCGACCCACGGACCGCCGTCGGACTGCCGGCACACCACCTCGTCGGGTGCGCGGAGCCCGGCTTGCTCGAGGGTCTCCCTTGCTTTGCCTTCGGGCCGCCCGGCAACGTCGGGGACCGCGGTGTAGCCGTCGGGAATGAGCTGCACCGACGCCAGCAAGTCCCGCACCAGCGACTCGTCGCGCGACTGCGCCCAGATGGCCACGTCCTTGCCGGCGACAACTACGGCACCAGCGGGTCCACCCGCGCACGCGAGCTTGATCTCAGCGCTACAGGAAACTGGTCGAACAGGCGCCACGCCCACCCGCATACCGTCGACCTCTTTGAAGTGGTCGACTTGGGCCTTCCAGTACTCCCCCGGCAACGAGGATGCCCTGGCCAGATGCACTGACGATGAGTCGGGTGGAGGGGAAATGGGGCAGGAGCGGTATGTGCCTTTGTCGAAGACCACGGTGTCCTTCACCGCCACGTCGCAACGGGTCTGGTTGGTCCCCCAGTCCTCGGGGACGGCCACGGCGACACCGTTCATCCCCACGAGCCGCATACCGGGCGGCGCTAGCCGCTCTTCGGTCGCTGGCTCTGTTGATGGCTTCTGCGGGTCGCCGCCGCGCGGTATTAGGGCAATGCCCAAGGCGACAATCACAGCAACGGCAGTGGATACCGACAGCACCTGAACCAGGCGACGCGTGCGGGCCGACCGGCGGCTGGCTGCCAACAGCGAGTCAGCGTCGATCGGCTCCGCCGCGATGTCTTGCCCCGCGGTTTCCAGCAGTTCGCGGATTTGTGTCTCGTTCATGGCGTGCTCCGGTTACCTGGCAGGTCGGCAAGGTGATCGTCGTTGGACAGTTCAGTCAGGGCGCGGGACAACCGGCTCTTCACGGTGCCGACAGGTATGCCGAGTGCCGTAGCAGTCTGCCGCTCGGTCAGGTCGGCGAAGTACCTCAGCACCAAGACGGTTCGCTGTTGCTCCGGCAGCCGTTTCAGCGCTGCTCGCACAGCCGCTCCGACGGCTACCTGGTCGGCGGCGTCGGCGACGGAGGTCTCCGGCAGGTCGGCAGTCGGCCGCTCCCCCCACCACTTGCGCCGTCGGCTTGTCGACAGCGCGTTGAGCAACACCCGGTACACGTACGCATCGATGTCTGCGGCCGCAGTCACCCTGTCCCAGTTGGAGTAACAGCGCATCAACGCCGTCTGGACGTGGTCCTCAGCCTCCGGCAGCGACCAACCCAAGAGCACAGCGCTGCGCACCAGGGTCTGCCCCCTGGCAGCGACGTACGCCGTGAAGTCGCCGTCGGTGTCCACGCAGTCCTCTCTTGGCCCTACTGATGAGACAACATGGCACCGCTGAGAGGTTCCACGCACCGCATCCACAAGTTTCCTAGGGTGCGCATTGTCGAGTAGGTGGCGGTGCAGCCCCCGGAGGGTGCGGGAAGGACAAGCCACTTGTCGAGTGTGGCCGCGGTGCCTCCGGAGGGTGCCCGGGAAAGACAAGCCGCTTGTCGAGTGTGTGGCGACGGCACCCCGGAGGGTGCCCGGACAAGCCGCTTGGCCGCTATGCCGCCGGAGTGAGCGCCCCGAGGCAATACGGCGGTTAGCCCAACGGTACGAGCAGGAACCTCTTGCCCTCGACCGGGCGCTCTGCGGGCCAGCTCCGTACAGCGAGCGGCCACGTCGCGGCCGTCAGCGCAGGCTCAGGCATTCCGCCGATGTCGTTCAGTGGCGAGCTCGACGCCCGTCCGCAATCAGCAACGGTGGGCAACGGTGATAGCGGCGATGACCAGGTCGTCGTCATTCAAAGATTACCTGATCTCAGCAGCCTGGCCGTCTAAGCCTGCGCTTGCTGTGGAGGGACTGTGTCATCAACCCGTGGATAGACTCGACACAGAGTCGAACGATGGGCAACGCGGGAAGGTCACCAGAATGTTCCGCTCGTCCACGCGTCAAGCCAACTGATTGCGGCGCCGGGCCCGCCTGATTGACGGAAGGGCGATCGTGGGTCTCAAGCAGATCATCGTGGGCGGGACAACCGGTGCGGTCCTCGTCGCGGGACTGGCGGGCCTGTCTAGCCTGCGCGACTCGAACGCGCTGGTCTGCCCCACCAAGTCCTCGCGGACCTCACCAGCCGGCTCGGACGACGCGCACGGCGAAGGCCACGCGGGCACGGGTCATGGCGGGACGGGACACCGGGGTATGGGACAAGGGGGTATGGGCCACGGGGGCATGGGTGACGGCGGCAAAGGCGAGCCGGTTGTGATCGGCGCGACGTGCAACAAGGTGGAGATGGCGCAGCCGCACAACTCGACGTACGTCCCCAACATCGCCGGTGCGTCGGCTGCAGACCGCGCCAAGGCGCAGAAGCTGCTCGACGGGGTCAACAACTTCTGCCGCACCCACTCGGCTGCGGCCGTGATGTCGACCTGGCGACCTGGGCTGTCCAACGCAACCGATCCGACGCACTTCTTCAACCCCGAGCGATCCAGAGGTCTAGACCCAGCGAACCCACGGGCCGCGCTCGTGTACGACGGCCAATTGGGTGGCGTCATGTTCACCGGCAGGCCCCTCCCGCCGCTCGGGTCGATCCCCGTGCGCACACCCACGACGTGTCCGCGTCGGTCGAGATGGTGCACGTGTACTGCACCCGCAACCTGAAGGCCGCCTTCACCCCCAACCGGTTGCTCGGCGTCAAGGCGGATCTGGTGGCGCTGCGGCTCAGGGTCCGCCCCGCGGTCATGGAGCTGACCGAGGCCCAGCTGCGCGCCGTACTCGCCATAGTGCGTCAAAGCGCCGGCAACGAACTGCCGGCGGTGGTTCCGGTCGGGACTGCGGGGGACGGCGGTCCCGACCCGGTTCTGCAGGCGATGCGGACGGAGATCCGCCGGTCGCTGATGGTGCTCAGCGAGGCGGAGCTTCGGCGCGTCTGGTCGCTGATGCGCTCTCCCGACTAGCCACCTACATCTTCACCCGACCGCTTCAAGGCGCGGGGAACTGCAGGCGATTCGGCCAGAGTTGTGCCGACCTGTTACGATTATACGATTACTTAAAGTAATGGATCAGTGACTTCAGGGTAAGGGGTACGTTGTGGCCGGAGTCGCTGATCGGTCCCATCTGCCGACGCCGACGGTAGCTCTCCTGGCCGCCTTCGTAGCGAGTGTCGTCCTGCCTATCGCAGTCACGAGCGCCGCCCCCGCTGGTGCTGGGCTGAAGCCATTCCCACCTATCCCCGCCGCGGCACAGCCGTCCAGCCCTAGGGCCGCCGAGTCGGTGCCCGGTGAGGTTCTCGTCGGCTACGTATCCGGTGCCAGCGCGGCAGCCCGAGACCGGGCTCGCGGGCGGGCGGATGTGCGACTCGTCGAGCGGGTCGTGCCTGGCCAGGGCAACCGACCCCAGGTCGAGCTGGTGCGGCTGCCCCAGGGCGCAGGTCGGGCCAAGGCATCGCTCCAGCTTGCGAACGATCCCGCCGTCGCCTATGTCGAGCCGAACTGGATCTACACCAACCAAGTGACGAGCAACGACCCCTACTTCACCAACGGGTCGCTGTGGGGGATGTACGGCGCCAAGACCGACCCTGCCAACCGGTACGGAAGCAACGCGGCCGGTGCGTGGGCCGCGGGGCAGACCGGCTCAGCCGACGTCTACGTGGGTGTCATCGACGACGGCATCCAGGTGTCGCATCCCGACCTTTCGGGACGGGTACGCAACCCCGGCGAGACAGCCAACGGCGTCGACGACGACAAGAACGGCTACGTCGACGATGTTCGCGGCTGGGACTTCGCCGCTGGCGACAAAACCGTGTACGACGGCGGAAAGTCCGGGACGTCGGACTCCCACGGGACGCACGTAGCCGGGACGATCGGCGCCAAGGCCAACGCAGCCGGCGTCGTGGGTGTGAACTGGAACGTCCGCATGATCAGCGCCAAGTTCCTCACCAATGACGGCGGTACGGCGAGCGACGCCATCAAGGCCGTCGACTACTTCACCGACCTCAAACTGAACCACGGGGTCAACGTCGTGGCCACCAACAACTCCTGGGGCGGCGGAGGCTACTCCCAGGCGCTTCAGGATGCTATCGAGCGCGCCAACCAGGCCGGCATACTCTTCGTCGCCGCGGCGGGGAACGGCGGCAGCGACGGCATCGGCGACGACACCGACACATCGCCCAACTACCCAGCGTCGTACACCAACAGCAACGTCATCTCGGTGGCCGCGATCACCAGAAGAGGCGAACGGGCCGCGTTCTCGAACTACGGCGCGATCAGTGTCGACATCGGCGCCCCTGGCAGGGACATCGTCTCGACCACGCCGTACAACGGCTACTCCTTCTACAGCGGCACGTCCATGGCGACCCCACACGTCACCGGTGCAGCCGCGCTCTATGCAGCGGCTCATCCCGGATCGTCGGCAGCAGCCATCAAGAACGCTCTGCTCAGCAGCGCCGTGCCAACCGCCTCCCTGTCCGGCAGCACCGCCACCGGTGGCCGGCTCAACATCAAGGCGGCGTTGGCCAAGTGACCTCACTCAGCAGGACCAGGTGCGATCGCAGCGCCGTACAACCCGTCAACCTGTCATCCCTCACATCTCGCTAGAGGAGAGCACGTGTCGATCTCATCCCAGCTATGGGCGCCTCGCGCCGCGGCTGTACTGCTTGCTTCCGGAGTGGCTGCTGCCCTCCTCCAACCTGCGCCGGCAGCGGCATCCCTGCCGATCGAGTCAACCCGAGCCCCGGCGGCAGATCCGGTTCGCCCATCCGTTCGCGCGCTACCGGTTCCCGCTACCTCGTCCGTTCCTGATGGCAACCGCGGGATGGACGTCGTGGCGCAGCTGCGGGATCCGGTTACCCCCGACTTCCGGATGGTTGGCGTCACGTGGAGAGCAGGAACTGCTCCTGCCGGAGTGACGGTGGAGAGCCGCGTCCACCACGGCAACGCGTGGAGTGCGTGGAAGCAGCTCGATGTCGACCTGGACGAGGGCCCAAGCCCCAGCGAGGAGACCGACGCCAGGGACGGCACGTCGCCACTCTGGGTCAACCACGCCAGGGGTATCGAGATCCGGGTGTCGTCCCCGACCGGGGCTCCCGAGGCAGTCAAGGTGGAGTTGATCGACCCCGGCGCCTCAACCACCGACACCGAAGCCGCCCTATCCACCCTCGCGACCACCACGCCGAGTGCCACCTTGCTGGGGGCCCCTCCCATCATCTCCCGAGAGATGTGGGGTGCGGACCCATCGCTGCGAGGAGGGTGCTGGGACCCGCCGTGGGGCACAACCATCCAGGGCGTCTTCGTGCACCACACCGCCGGCAGCAACATCTACACCGCCGCTGACTCCCCCGCGATCGTGCGGGGCATCTACGCCTACCACGTCCAGAGCCGCGGCTGGTGCGACATCGGGTACAACTTCCTGGTCGACAGGTACGGCCAGATCTTCGAGGGCAGGGACGGCGGGTGGCGGCTGCCGATTCGAGGAGCGCACTCCGGCGAGTACAACGAGAACACCTCCGGCATCTCGCTGATGGGCAACTTCGATGCCGAAGCCCCTCCGCAGAGCATGAAGGACTCGTTGGTGCGCCTCGTGAGCTGGGTGTTGGGGTCGCACTACCGAGATGCGCTGGGAACTACCACGCTGTACTCCTCCACCACCGGAGCACCCAAGACCTTCAACGTCATCGCTGGTCACCGCGACAGCATGAGTACAAGTTGCCCGGGTGAATTGGTGTACGCGTGGTTGCCCACCCTGCGGCAGCGAGTGGCCGACCGGATCGGGTCAACCCCAACCAAGATCAACGCCAAGTGGCAGTCGCTGGGCGGCGAGACCGCCTGGGTGGGTTCACCCTTCGTTGGGGAGCGTTGGATCGCCGGAGGGCGGCGTACCGGCTTCACCAACGCCACCATCTACTGGCTGAAGGGGCTGGGGGCGCACGAGGTTCATGGGGAGATCCGAGAGGCGTACGCGCGGCGCGGCGGGGTGCGTTCCCCGCTCGGGTGGCCGACCTCCGACACAATCGTGCTGCCTGGGGCGAGTCGGGTCGACTTCCAGCACGGCTACATCACTCACAACACCCTGACGAACACCACGACCGTGACGTACAACTGACCACGACGAGGCGTCGGGCGGCGCTGGACGAGAAAGCAAGTCGGTTGTCCGTCGTACGTCGTAGCGTGGGTGCCATGTTGGAAACCACCGACGAAATCGCCGCCCTGCAGCGCCTCTTGGACGCCTCCCACGTGTCCGCGACCGAACACCTGCGCAGCATCATCAACGACGACCGCAGGCTTTCGGCGCGAGACCTCGTCGCACTGCTGACCGGCATGAAGGTGATCGCCGTCTCCACCGTCACCGCCCGCGGCGAGCCCCGGATCAGCGCGCTGGACGGTCACTTCCTGCATGGCACCTGGACGTTCGGTACCAGCGGAACCGCTGCGAAAGCGCGACACATGCAGGCCCGGCCGGCCGTCAGCGTCGCCCACGTCGACAACGAGGAGCTCGCCGTGTTCAGCCACGGCCGAGTCGAGCGGATGCGTGAGTCTGACCCGGACTGGCAGGAGACGATCGGCCACTGGACCGCCCACTACGGCAGCTCACCGCTCGAGTGGAGCGACGAGCCACACATGTACCGCTATCGCCCCCACTGGATGGTCGGCTACGCCTGGAAGCGGAGCGAACTGTTGGCGAAGCGAGGCATCGAGCCGTGACGCCGTAAGGGGACGTCTAAGACGTTCCGGCGGAGCGAGCCCAGTGTCGCAGGCGAGACATCAGCCCGACGGCACGCGCGCTGCTAGCCCTTGAACTGGTCCAGAGGAGTCCGGCCAGCTCCGCGCTGATCATCACCGGACCGGATCGCCGACAAGCTCAGCGTGTGGGAGCGGCCTGCCGACGGTACGACGCCAGCGAGTGTGTCCGCGCGACTCGCCGATGGAGCGAGTTCCACAGCGTCGTACACGCAGGTCGAACGAAACGTGACTCAGGCCCCTCGCGAAGCGATGAAGAACCTCATCCGGCCGGGACGGTCTGGCGCATCGCGGATCTGGGTGAGGGACGAAACCAGATTCCCGCCAAGCTTCGCGCGCCGGGTCCCGGGTTTCGAAAACCAGGCGGCCACCCGGCCGCAAGGCGTCCCGGATGCCGCGCAGAGCGCTGCGCCACTCGTCGTCAGCCAGGAAGACTTGGGCCACGTTGCCGGTCATGGTCGCGAGGTCGACCTGGAGCGGCGGCAGCGTCGTCGCATCGCCGTGCAGCCAGCGCACGCGATCGGCACCGGGCTTGCACCTGGCCACGTCGAGGCTGGCCCCGGCAGGGTCAACCCCGACCACCTCGACGCCCCGCTGCGCGCACATGCAGGCGAACGTGCCGGTGCCACAACCGATATCCAAGACGCTGGTCGCCTCGAACTCGTCAACCATCGCCGCATACACGTCGAGATCGCTGCGGTCGGGGTCCAGCGCGTCGTAGATGGCCGCCAGCCGCGGATCATCGAACAGCCGGTCAGGCACCGCTCGACGCTAGAGCCTGTGCGCGGGGGCAGCAAATGAGTTACGGATAGCGGGCGAGACGCCTCAGTTGGTCCACGCATGCGCGGTGGCGGCCGCCGTACGGCCGTGGACTAGGACAGCGCCTCGATGGGTGCGACCGTCACCAGGTCCGTCACGGCATCGGCCAGTTGCTCGTCGAGCGTGATCAAGGCGTCGGCCTGCAGCTGGGTCAGCGCGACGTACTCGGCGTTGAAAGTGTCCGACCATCCGAGCTGGGCGGCGATCTTCCATGCGACGTCCTGTAGGACGCGGTCACCGAGCAGTCGAATCCGCAGCCCGCGGACGTAGCTGAGACATTGCTCGGCATCCTTCTTCGTCATCTCACCGCGATGCACCGCTTGGTAGAGGAGCGCCAGCAGCTGCGAGCGGAGCAGCGTCGGAGCGAGGATCTCGTGCTCGTCGCGAATCACAGCCTGGTTGTCGGCCAGCAAAAATGCCACGTCGGGAGTGATGACGTACTTCGTCATGAAAGACCAGATCCTCTCCGTCGCACGATGCCCACGCCGGCCATGCCATAGCGCTCGGCCGCCAGCTTCTCAGCTCGCCGGCCTCGGCGGTCCGGCCGTGAGTGTCTAGCGGATAAGGCAGAAGGGATGCCCGGCCGGATCCAGGTAGACGCGAAAACCACCATCCTCGGAGGGTTGGTGGTCGTGCCGCCGAGCACCCAGAGCCAGCACCGACGGCTCGGCTGCGTCGATGTCACCGACCGAGAAGTCGAGATGGAACTGCTGCGGATGGCTGCCGCCGGGCCAGGTGGGGGCCACCCAGTCGTCGATCCGCTGGAAGGCGAGAGTCGGACGCCCGTTGGGATTGTCCGGCGAAACGCCACCCTCTGGAGGTATCAGCGTCGCCCAGTCCCGGTCCGAGTTGTCCTCCATGGACCACCCGAGCAGCTCGGCGTAGAACTGCCCGAGCTCCAGCGCATCAGGGCAGTCCAAGATGATGAGGTCGAGAACCGGCTTGCGAGCCGTTGGCTTGGTCATGCCGGCAACATAACGAACGATCCGGACGACCGGCGTCCGGATCGCGCGATCAGGCGACGAAGATGCAGAACGGATGGCCCGACGGGTCGGCAAGGACGTAGAGCGGCTCGTCGGCGTCATCGGCTCTGTCGAGGAGCAGCTGCGCTCCGAGCGACAGCGCCCGCTCCCGCTGCCGCTGTAGCTCGTCGAAGCTCGACACCGTGAAGTCGAGGTGCATCTGCATCGGGACGTCATGCGTGGGCCAGGTCGTGCGCTCCAGCCGGTCGACCTGCTGGAACGCCAGCTTGCGGGCACCGCCCGAGTCCACGAGGACAAGCCAGTCGGCATCGTCCGCAACACCCTCCGCAGGAGGCTCATCGCCCTGCCGGTACCGCAGTCCAAGGAGCTGCCGATAGAACTCGGCAAGTGCCCGGGCGTCGGTGGTATCGAGGGCGGTGTGCAGCAGTTGGGGATACTCAGCCATGATCGCCTCCATTCTGCATCCATTTCGCCGCAAGGTCATCCCCATAGGACAACCTCCCAATAACCGCTTGACAGTCAGGGCAGCCTCGGCGTACAACTGTCCAAGGGACGTTTGACAGTCAGGAGCCGCAGCCATGCAAGCCAACGCCGCGACGCGGGTCTCGGAGATGCGCGCCACCGCCCATCCCGTCCGGTTGCAGATGCTGTCGCTGCTGACGGGCACGCAGCTGAGCGCCGCGGAGATTGCCCGCGAGCTGGGCATCACCCACGCCAACGCCTCCTACCACCTTCGCTTGCTCGCTGCGGCGGGCCTGGTCGTGGAGGCCGGCGAGGAGAAGATTCGCGGCGGCATCGCCAAGCGGTATCGGCACCCCTGGGATGCGGGCGGCGGGTCGACGGTCCGCCGTCCACGCGCCAGGAGAGCGAGGAGTACATCGCCGCCGTCGCCGCCGAACTGGTTCGCCGCTACGGGCTCAAAGAGCCGGGGACGCCTGCGTTCACGACCGACGCCGCGCTGTGGGTCGCGCCGGAGATCTGGGATGAGGTCGTGGCGCTGGTCACCCAGGCGTCGCACCTCGTGCACCGCGAGGCGCAGCCACCTCGCACTCCCGGCGCCATCCACGTGAACCTGACCGCCGCGGCCTTCCGGATGACCGATCGCGACACTCGTACTACGCAGGCGGATACATGACCTGGGCGGACGGCTTCGCACCGCTGCGTAACCGCAACTTCGCGTGGTACTTCGCCTCGCGGCTCACCGACACGCTCGGCATGATGATGGCCGGCGTGGCGCTCGCCTTCGCCGTGCTCGACACCACCGAATCAGCGACCGCCCTGGGCCAGGTGCTCGCGGCGCACACCATTCCACTGGTTGTGTTCATGCTGTTCGGCGGCGTGCTGGCCGACCGGTTCCCGCGCACGCTGGTGCTGCAATCGTCGAACCTGGTGGCCGCGGCGACACAGGGCATGCTCGCGTTTTTGGTGATCACCGGGCAGGCGGAGCTGTGGATGTTCATCGTGCTCGCCGCGGTCAATGGCCTCGCCGACGCCGCCGGGTTCCCGCGATGGCCGGCATGGTGCCCCAGCTGGTGCCACGCCACCAGCTTCAGCCGGCCAACGCGCTGTTGTCGCTTACCCGCGGTGGCCTGACGATCATCGGCCCGACCCTCAGCGCCCTGCTGGTCGTGACGGTCGGTCCCGGATGGGGGCTCGCGGTCAACGCGGCAGCCTGGCTTGTGTCGAGCGTGCTCCTGGTGCGGGTCAACATCCCGCCCAAGCCGCCCAAGGAGGAGCAGACCAGCACGCTGCAGGACCTACGGGAAGGGTGGGGCTTCTTCCTCGCCACCACCTGGCTGTGGGTCGTCGTGCTGGCCTTCGCCTTCTTCAACGCCATCCACACAGGCGCCTGGTTCACCCTGGGGCCGGCCCGGGCCAAGGACACGATCGGCGAGCAGGGCTGGGGCTTTGTGTTGTCGGCGCAGTCGGCCGGGCTGCTGGTGATGACGCTGGTACTGCTTCGGGTGCCGCTCCAACGCCCGCTGCTCCTCGGCATGCTCGGGTGCTCGTTCTACGGCCTTCCGATGATGGCTCTGGGTGTGCAGCCGGACCTATGGCTGCTCATCGTGCTGTCGTTCGTCGCTGGAGCCGGCATCGAGGTGTTCAACATGGGCTGGAACCTCGCCATGCAGGAGAACATCGACGACGACATGCTGTCGCGCGCCTACTCCTACGACGCGCTGGGATCCTTCGTCGCGATGCCGATCGGCCAGTTGTGCTTCGGGCCGCTGGGCGACACGTTCGGCTTCAAGCCCGTCCTGCTGGTGAGCGGCGCGGGCTGATCGTCATTTCGCTCGTCACGCTAATGTCCCGCTCGGTGCGCACCCTGCCGCGCGCCGGTCGCCGCGGAGCCGAGTTCCAGCGCTGTGCCACGTCGTGACTACCGGCGGACGTCCGGCGGAGAATCCGTCCTGGTCGGCAAGTTCCTGGTGCATCACCGGTCTTCGCAGCGCCCGTCGTGGCGACTTCCGCAGCGGATGAGGTCGATGGCAAAGCTCAGGGCCACACGACTGGCCTCGCTGCGCGTGACAATGCTCAAATCACCCGACTCTGAGTCCCGCCACCAGTCGTCCGTTGGCACTGTCGCCGGCTGCTGTCCACAGCAGGAGCGTGCCGTCCTCGGTAACGCGACTGTGCCGAGTGCCCAGTTGCTGTAGGCCTTCGTGGTCATGCACTGGCAGAACCGCGCTCGGTCCGCGATCGCAACGGCGCCGGGGCCCTTCTCGACGATCAATCCTGCGACCGAGGATTGCGAGACGACCGGCCGCGCGGCGTCCCGCGGTCAACCGGCCACCGAAACTTCTCTGGGATCGCCGCTTCGCCAGTCCGTGAGGACCGCGGGTTCAGCGTAGTCAGCCCCCTCCACGAGCGCGCCGTCAGCGTCGAGCGTCCACCAGTAAGGGTGCTGGGTCGCTTGACGGAGGTCG
Source organism: Nocardioidaceae bacterium (assembly GCA_030447805.1). Lineage (GTDB taxonomy): Bacteria > Actinomycetota > Actinomycetes > Propionibacteriales > Nocardioidaceae > JAUJOE01. The sequence goes on from JAUJOE010000003.1 coordinate 339,271, forward strand.
TTTCGACATCGGAGCCAGCCCCGGCTAGGTCATCCAGGAGTAGCGTCCGCTCATCGCCATGTGTGAAGTCCCACGGCGTCCCGACGGAAACGCGAGCTGCCTTCGCTCCCCAGCGCTTCATCGCTGTTTGATGGCGATGGAGCCGGCGGGCAACGAGGCGGCGCCGGCTGATGTCCAGGGCCGGCACGCTGCGCCACGACCCATCTGGAGCCAGCAGCGATCGTGCCGCCGCGGTCGACACTGAGAACGGCGATCTTCATTGGCGAGTCCCCCAGGAAAGGCGCGGACTCCGGCGGTGTGACGACCTCAGGCAGTTGCGGCGCCGCTGCCGCTGCGTCGACTTCCCGCGGGTCCCACTTCGGCTGCACGGTTCCTGGCGGGAGCTTTGTACCGAGGGGCTAGCGGGTGCGGTGGTTGGCGTTGCTGTGATCGACGGCGTGGAAGATGCTGATGACGTAGACGGTGCCGCCGGTGGGGCGCTATCGAGTCGCCGGTCCAACCGGACGCCGAGCCAACACGGCGATGGTGACCACGCCGACCACGATCGACGCCCAACCGTATGGCGTCGGCGGGCGGCCACCACGGCGCGCTCCGCGAGGTGCGGGCTCTCGACGCGATCGGACGGGCAGGTTGCCTAGGTTCCGCCATTCGTGTGGTTCGGTGTCCTCCCGATCAAGTCGAGCAGCTCGGGCGCGCCATCGCGCAGACGGGCGAGGGCCGCGGCGTTTTTCGCTGTCGACCCCAACGCGAAGAACTGCGGCGGCGTCCTCGACGGACAGATCTTCGACGGAGCACCACACGGCGCGCTGCTTAGGTGTCAGCCTCATCGCGGAGTGGACGACCATGGCCGTCTCCGGCTCGGTGGAGGTTGAGTCTTGAAGGGCCCCAATCGGTAGGTGGGCGTCGGCGCCACCGCGAGATGTTGTCGCGAACAATCACCGTTCGGGCGTATCCAGTCGGATTCTCGTGGGCGAGACTCGCAGCGCGACCTTGACCAATGCCTCCTGTAATCCGGGTGGAGGCTGAGCGCCGCTGCGTGCGCTCAGTGAACCCGGACTCGTCCACCGCCTCCTCCCCTTCATAACGCCAGGGACCAGCAGTCGGTTGGCACGACTGCATCCGCAACGAGGGGAGGTTTCATGGGGCAGCGGACGCTGGAGCCGCCAACCGGGTGCCACGCGATTTTTGTCGAGGGACCGGGTACGCCGGAGATGGCCGTCAGTCAGGGCGGCGAACGTAGTACTCGGTGAACTCGCGGCAGCGTGATTCGCTGTCGAATCGCATCACGAAGCAGTTGTCGTACGTGCGGACGACAGGCCCGTCAGGCCGTTCGCGGTATCGCGAGGTGCCGGTACACCACTGTGTCACCGTCGACCGCGACTGGGGAGTACTCGGCTTCGTAGGTGCCGGGTGCGTCGACTGTCACGCAGCATGGGCAACGCCGAGTTCCAGCGCGGCCGCGTGCAGCCGCTTGTCTCGCGTCCACAGCGCGGCTCCTCCCGCCAGTCTGGTCGAGCCCAAAAGGTGTACGTCAACTGGGCTCAGGCCGCGCCCCCACAGCCGGTTCGCAGCAACAAAGATGAGAAGCTCCGCGTGGGACAGGATCGGCAGGGCGGGGAGGTTGCCCAGGAGTTCGAGCGTTTCCTCCCGTCGCGCGAGCGACCCCAATGCCAGTTCCTCGACCACCATCGGGTGGGAGCAGGCCTCGTCTCGCCCCAGCAGCTCGACCAGGTGGGGCTCGGATGCGTGAAGGTGGTCGATCCAGATTGACGTGTCGACCAAAATCACCCGGCCCCGCCCCTGCGCCTGGGCGCGGACGCGGCATCCGGGTCGGTGCCTCCCAATGCTGCCAGCCGGCGTGCGCTCTCCCTCCGAATCAGGGCTTCGAGTCCCTCACGAAGCAACCGGGACTTCTCCGTGACCCCGGTGAGCTCCTCAGCCTTGGCAACCAACGCGTCGTCCAGCGTGACGGTCGTCCGCATGCCTCACCTCCACAATCAGCATCATTTGATGCTATCAGTGATGCAGCCGCCTCAGTCCACCCTCGACAGAGCGGGCGTTGTCGGCGTGTGTGTCCCACGGTGGAAGGCTCAGCTGGTCCAGGCGCGCCACAGCGCGGCGTACTCGCCGTCTTGTGCAACGAGCTCGTCGTGGCTGCCGAACTCCACGATCCGCCCGTCGATGACCACCGCGACCCGGTCGGCGTCGTGGGCGGTGTGCAGGCGGTGCGCGATGGCGATGACCGTGCGGCCCACCAGCAGCGCGTGCACCGAGCCCTCGAGCGTCCGTGCCGTCCGCGGGTCGATCAGCGACGTCGCCTCGTCGAGCACCAGGGTGTGCGGGTCGGCGATGACCAGCCGCGCCATCGCGATCTGCTGCGCCTGCGCGGGCGTCAGCGCCAGGTTGCCCGACCCGACCTGGGTGTCCAGCCCGTCGGGCAGTCGGCGTACCCAGTCAGCGGAGCCGACCGCGTCGAGCGCCGCCCACACCGCCTCGTCGTCCGCGGTCTCGCGGCCGAGCACGATGTTGTCGCGCACCGAGCCGATGAACACGTGGTGCTCCTGCGTCACCAGCGCGACCTCCTCACGAAGGTGTTCCAGCGGCAGGGTGATCAGGTCGACACCTCCGATCCGGACCGAGCCGGTGCGCGGGCCGTTGATCCCCGCGAGCAGCCGGCCGAGTGTCGACTTGCCGGAACCGCTCGGGCCTACGACGGCGATCCGCTCGCCGACGACTGGCCGCAAGTCGACGCCGTGGAGTACGTCGTGGCTGGGACGGTACGCGAAGCGCAGGTTCTCGCCGACCAGCTCGGGGCTGACCGGCACCGCGGTGCCCGGCTCCCGGTCCGGCGGCACGGTGGCGATGCCGAGCAGCCGGGCGGTGGACGCTGCGCCGACCTGCAGGCGGTCGACCTGGGCGACGAGCCGGTCCAGCGGCCCGGAGACGGCCTCGACGTACAGCACCGCAGCGGTGATCTGTCCGAGGGTGAGGTACCCGTTCCAGTAGCCCCAGGCGCCGACGACCACGGTGATCACCCTCGGCAGGTTGAAGGCGACGTCGATCACCGCGAAGAGCAGGTTCCGCAGCGTCAATCCGTAGCGCTCGGCCTGCGCCGACACCTCGATGTCGTCCTCCTCGGCCCGCACCCGACGCTCCGCCATACCGAGCGCCTCGACGGTGCGCGCGCCTTCGACCGTCTCGGTGAGCGTGGTGTTGATCCGCGAGTACGTCGCCCCCTCCGCGATGTAGCAGACCGAGGCCCGCCGCAGGTAGCGGCGTACCTGCACGACCGACGCGGCGATGACGAGCAGCCCAGGCAGGGCCAAGAGGACGGAGTTGAGGAGCATCGCGGCCACGGAGAGCACGACGGTGAGGAGGGTGATGACGGCCATCGGCAGGGCGTACTGGACCGCCCGGCTCATCGTGCCCACGTCGCGCGTCACCCGGGTGACGAGGTCGCCGGTGCTGGCCCCCTCGACGCGGCTCAGCGGCAGCCGCAGGATCGTCTCGACGACGTACTCACGCATCGAGGCCAGCAGGTTCTGGCCGAACAGCGTGGACGTCAGCTGGCCGGCGAAGGTGAACGCCGCCTGGGCCACGACGACCGCCACGATGACCACTGCCATCTGCCCGAGGCCCGCGGCGGGGCCGGGGGCGGTGACCCGGTCGATGAGCTCGCCGAGGAGCCGCGGTACGGCGAGCGCAGCCGCCGCCGCGAGAGCGTTGAGCACCACCAGCGCGGTGAACGACCAGCGCCGCTGGCCGATCATCGCGGCGACGAAGCGTACGACGGTCCGGTCGTCCGCGACCGGCCAGCCGCGCGCCGGGCTGCGCGAGTCGGCGTACACCCGCTCGGCTCGTTCCCGGCGCAGGCGGTGGCGGTCGCGCATCGCCCTGATCTGCTCGCTCGCGGGGGCGTCGCTCGGCGGCGTTTGTGCGAGCTTGGGCGGCAGGAGCGGCGGATCAAGCGCCGGGTCGCGCCAGGTTGCCGCTGAGGTCGCCAGGAGGTCAGACACCGACGTCCTCCATCGTGCGGACCACGACGTCGCGGTAGTCGGGATCGTCGGTCAGCAGCTCCTCGTGTCTGCCCTCGGCCACGACGCGGCCGCCGGAGAGGAGCACGACATGGTCGGCGTGGTGCAGCCAGAGCGGGGAAACGGTGGTGACCACCGTGGTCTTGCCTCGCCGGTGTTGCGCGAGCCGCTCGGCGATCCGGGCCTCGGTGTGCGCGTCCACTGCGGAGGTCGGCTCGACAAGCACCAGGACCCTCGGGTCGGCGGCGAGCGCGCGGGCCAGCACGACGCGCTGGCGCTGACCACCCGACAGGCCGCGCCCCCGCTCGTCGAGCTCGCCTGCCCAACCGCCGGGCAGCGCGTCGTAGACGTCCTCGGCGGCCGCCGTACGCAGCGCCTCCTCGGCCTGCTCACGCGTCAGCTGGTGGTGGGGGTCTACGGCGTCCTGCAGCGTGCCGGCGAAGAGCCGGCTGTTCGAGTCGCTCACGAGGATGGTGCGGCGTACCTCGTCGAGCGGCACCCGGCCGAGGTCGACGCCGCCGTACGTGACGCCCCACGGCTCGGCGGCGCGAGCGGCGTCCCTTGCCGCCATCAGCTCACGCCGCTCGCGGCGTTGCGCCCGGGCATGACTCCCCCAGCGACGGCCGGTCGACTCCAGCAGCGGCGGCGGTTCTTCCTCGACCGTGAACCAGCGTCCGAGTCGGTCGGCGAGCGCCGCTGAGGACTCCGGTACGGCGCTCACGACGACGGTGAGCTGTCCGGGGCGCGCGACGAAGCCGCTCGACTCGTCAACCAGGTCACCGTTGTCGGGCAGTTCGACGGGATCGGTCGGCTGGCGCCAGGGTGGGGTGAGCTCGAGCACCGCGACCGCCTTCTTGGCGGAGACCAGGGCGCGGGTCAGCTTCTGCGCGAACTCGAAGAACGTCCGGATCGGGCCGACCATGAAGAGCCCGTAGCCGAGGAAGCTCACCAGCTCGCCGACGGTGAGCTCGCCGGAGTCGACGGCGCGGGTGCCGGCGTACATGAGCAGCACGAGGAAGCAGCCCGACAGCAGCACTCCGACCGCCTCGATCGCAGCCTGCCAGACGCCGGCGGACACGCCGGCCTGTCGGGTGAGCTGGGACTGGCGGGCGTAGTTGCGGCCGAAGGTGCTCTCGCCGCCGATGCCGCGGAGGATGCGCAGGCCGGCGACGATGTCGGTGGCCATCGACGTCAGCGTCGAGTTGCGGGTCCGCTCTGTCTGCTGGCGCGCGTGTAGGGGTCGCAGCAGTGGTAGCGCCACGCCGACGAGCACCGGTGCCGCAGCCAGCACCATCAGGCCGAGCGTCGGCGAGGTCAGCAGCACGATCGCTGCGACGGTCAGATAGGCGACGAACTGGGACAAGGCCCGTGCCACGACCTCGGTCAGGCCGCCGAACTCGTCGGAGTCGCTGGATGCGACGC
>JAUJOE010000011.1:0-44912 GCA_030447805.1 Nocardioidaceae bacterium
GGGTGAAGCTGCACCTGGTCGTCGACAACTACGCCACCCACAAGCATCCCAGCGTGCAGGCATGGCTGGCCCGCAATCCTCGGATCACCATGCACTTCACCCCCACTAGCGGGTCCTGGTTGAACATGGTCGAGATCTTCTTCGGAATCATCACCCGCCAAGCCATCCGGCGCGGCGCCTACACCTCGGTCAAGGACCTTATCGCCGCGATCGAAACCTTCATCGACGACTGGAACGAACGCTGCCAGAACCAGTCGCAGGGAGAGGGGTTAGTTAGAGGGGGGTTCCCGTACCCATGCCTGACTCGATCTGCTCGGTTTGGATCACCCGCTCGCCGCGGCGCGCCAACCGCCGCTCGAGGGACTGCGCAAGCTTGGACAGCGAGTAGTTGATGACGATGAACACGGCGGCCAGAGTAATGGCGACCGGGATGGGGTTGTTGTACACGGGAGACCTGAAGATCTGCTTGGCTTCGTAGACGATCTCACCTGATCCGATCACATAGCCCAAAGCGGTGTCCTTCAGGGCGACGACGCACTGGCTGATGATGGCCGGCAGCATGCTGCGGACTGCCTGTGGCGCCAGGACCAGCGTCGTGACCTGCGTCTTGCGCATGCCAATGGCGTACGCCGCCTCGGACTGGCCGCGCGGGACGGCGAGCAGCCCGGCGCGGAAGATCTCGGCCAGGACCGAGCCGTTGTACAGCGTGAGGGCCAGGACAAGCGCCCCGAATGCGCCCAACCGGCTCGCGTAGGCGAAGAAAAAGAAGAGGATGAGGAGCAGGACGGGCGTCGCACGGAAGAACTGCACGACAACGGTGCTCGGCCAGCGGATTAGGGCGTGGTCAGAGAGCCGGCCGACCGCGAAGACGGCGCCGAACACGACGGCCAGTCCGATCGCCAATGCGGCAGCCTCGATCGTGACCAGTAGTCCTTCAAGGAGCGCCTCGACGATCTGCGGCTCTTCAAAGAACGACCACTTGTTGCCGGAGATCGCGCCCTCGCTCCACAGCTTCCAGCCAGCCGCGCCGACGATGCCCAGCACGACAAGACCGCCGACCACGGCGTATAAGCGGTGCCTCGCGATGGCCCGCGGGCCTGGGACGTCGTACAGCACCTGGCTCATCGCGACACCGCCCAGCGTCGTTCGACCAAAGACGACAGGCCCGCCAAGACGAATACCAACACCATGTATCCCGCGGCCAGGAGGAAGAAGGCCAGGTACACCGAACCGGGGAAGTCCTCGATCAGCGAGCTCAGCTGACCGGTTGCCTCCAGAACACCGAACGCCGCTGCGATCGCGGAGTTCTTGGTGCACGCGATGTAGACACTCACCAGCGGCGGGACGACTGCCCGGAAGGCCTGCGGCAATATGACGTGTGTCAGGGTCTGACCGAACGTCAGTCCGACCGCGCGGGCAGCTTCGGCTTGTCCGGTCGCCACGGTGTTGACGCCGGATCGAATCGCCTCGCAGACAAATGCAGCGGTGTACGTCGACAGCGCGATGATGGCGTACATCTCGAAGTAGCCCAGGCCCAGTGTGGTGAACCTTGGCCGCACTCCGAGCTGCGGGAGTCCTTCGACCACGAAAATGAACATCACGACCAGCGGCGTGTTGCGGAACACGTTGACGTACGAGGTGCCGAACGCGCGGAACGGGGCAACGGGGGACACTCGCATGCTGGCCAGCACCGCGCCGACAACCGTCGACAACAGCAGCGACAGGATTGTCAGCTTCAGTGTGACAAGGAAGCCGTCGAGGATCCTCGGCAGCATCTCGCCGATCTGCGGCAGCAGATCCATGGTGGCGGCCTTTCAGACAGTGACGTTGCTGGCGCCCCAGGCGGAGCGCCAGCAACGCGGTGCCGTCAGGAGCAGGCGTCAGGCTCCGGCGGTTCTGGCGTCTCGACCCCGGATTCGCCAAGGGTGGCCTCGAAAGCGTCCGCCCAGTAACCGTCGTCATACATGCTGTTGATCGCGTCAACGATGAACTGGCAGGTGGCGGTGTCGTCCGGCGGGAAGTAGCCGACGCCGTACCGCTCTTCGCTGAACGGCTCCCCGACGACCTCCAGGTTGTCCGGATCCTGGGCGGCGTAACCGAGCAAAATCGCGCCATCGGTGGTCACCGCGTCGACCGTTTCGTTCTGCAGTTGGCGGACACACGCGGAGTAGGTGTCGAACGGCTTGGCCACCGCGCCGTACTCCTCCTCGACTGTCTCAAGTGAGGTTGAGCCGGTCACCGAGCACACACTGACGTCCTTCAGGTCGTCCGGGCCGGTGATGTTCTCCTTGTCCTCCTCGCGCACCAGCAACTGCTGACCGGTCACGTAGTACGGGCCGGCTTGGCCGACGACATCTCGGCGCTCGTCGGTGATCGAGTAGGAGGCCACCACGAGGTCGACGGTGCCCTGCTGCAGGAACGGTTCGCGGTTGTCGGACACCGTCTCTTCCCACTCGATCTGGTCAGGTGAGAAACCCAGCTGTCCGGCGATGTACTTGGCGACCTCGATATCGAAACCAGTGGGAACATCAGCTCCAGGCTCTAGGAAGCCGATACCCGGCTGGTCGGTCTTGACGCCGATGGTGATGGTGTCCTGACTGGCCAGCTCAGCTGCCTTGGAGCCCTCCTCGACGTTCGGCTCCTCTGCGATCGGAGCCTCGAGGCCGGAGCCGCCTTCGTCTTCGCCGCACGCCGCCAGCGACATCATGAGCACGGCACTTGCTGCCAGCGCAATGGGTCTCGCGAGTCTCATTCTGGTCTTCCCTTCCTCCAGCGGCACTCGGCCGGTCAGTTGCTTGAGAAATCAGTGCGTCAGGATCTTGCCGAGGAAGTCCTTGGCTCGATCGGTCTTGGGGTTGGTGAAGAACTCCTGCGGTTGTGCTTCCTCGAGGATCTTGCCTTCGTCCATGAACATGACCCGGTTGGCCGCCGTACGGGCAAATCCCATCTCGTGGGTGACGACGACCATGGTCATGCCCTCTTGGGCCAGCTCGACCATGACGTCGAGGACCTCCTTGATCATCTCTGGGTCGAGCGCGGACGTGGGCTCGTCGAACAGCATGACCTTGGGCTGCATGGCGAGCGCTCGGGCGATTGCCACCCGCTGCTGCTGGCCGCCGGAGAGTTGCGCGGGGTACTTGTTGGCCTGCTCTGCGACCCCGACCCGCTCAAGCAGCGCGAGAGCCTGTTTCTTCACCTCGCCGGCGTTGCGTCGCCGTACCTTGACCGGCCCCAGCATGACGTTGTCGAGCACTGTCTTGTGAGCGAACAGGTTGAACGACTGGAACACCATGCCGACGTCGGCCCGCAGCTTCGCCAGCCCCTTGCCTTCAGCCGGCAGAGGTACGCCGTCGAGCCGGATCTCGCCTTCGTTGATCGGCTCGAGCCGGTTGATCGCGCGGCACAGCGTGGACTTGCCGGACCCCGAGGGTCCGATCACCACGACGACTTCTCCACGGCCAATGGTGACGTTGATGTCCTTCAGCACGTGCAGGTCGCCGAACCACTTGTTGACACCGGTCAGTACGACGAGCGCGTCGGTGTCGGTCGTGTCGGTGGCAGCTGTCGCCGCTTCGGTCATGCCTCAACCTAACCAGTGGAGTGCTGACGCGCCACCACCACGCCGTTCGACCTCGCGACATCATCCGCGACTTGTCAGTCGCTATTGGACCTAGAGCGGCAATACGTTCTGACAAGTCGGGGCAAGTGGCGCGGCTGTCGGTGGGCACCTCTTATGGTGACGAGGTGAGATTCGGCTTCGTCGTTCCGTACGCCGACGCGCGGGAGTTCGCAGACCTCGCTGAGCTGGGCGAGCGCAACGGCTGGGACGGCATCTTCACCTGGGAAGCCCTCTGGGGAGTGGACGCCTGGGTGTCGCTGGCGGCAGCGTCCATGGTCACCGACCGGATCAACCTCGGCACCCTTCTCACGCCCGTGTCGCGGGTGCGCCCTTGGGACCTGGCGACAAAGGTCGGCACGGTGGACCGGCTGAGCAGCGGCCGCACGATCCTGTCTGCAGGTCTGGGCGCCCTCCATGAGGGCTGGACGGTGTTCGAGCCAGACGAAGGACGGCGGGTGCGAGCCGAGAAGCTTGACGAGTGCCTGGCCATCTACGACGGGCTGATGCGAGGGCAGCCTTTCTCGTTCACCGGCACGCACTACTCCGCTGCTCCGACCGACTTCATGCTGCCCGATCCGCCGGTGCAGCAGCCGCGGCCGCCGGTCTGGGTGGTGGGAGCTGCGGTGATCGGCCGAGAGTCGCAACCGTCGCTTGCCCGGGCGGCGAAGTGGGACGGCTTGCTGCCGCAGGTGATCGACGGCGACCACCGCGGCAAGGTCCGCAGCCCGGAGGAGATGGCCGCCGTGGTTGGTCAGGCGCGACGCTTGCGGTCCGAGGTGAGCCTTTCGGAGGAGGGGTACGACGTCGTACTCGAGGCAGACAGCACCGGCGAGTGGGAGACGACCGATCCCGCCGACCCGGCCGCGTGGGCAGACGCGGGCGTGACATGGTGGGTAGAGAGCTGGTGGAGTATCGAACGCGGCGATGAGGGTCTCGCCGAGCTACGCCGGCGCATTGCGGCCGGTCCGGCCAGTTAGCGCGGGCCGACCGGTCCGGCACGTCTGGCCGTCTGCGGGGCCGCTGTGGCGCTTGCGGCTTCGCTCGCTCTTTGACGCCGCTTCGAGTCCCCGGCGGCCCTGTCCGACCCTTCCCGGCGAGGGAGTCCTTGCCGGGAACGACAAGTAACTTGTCGAGTTGGTCACCCGAGCCCGGCCCACCCCTCGGCGCTGCCCGTGGCGCTGCCCGTTGGGCATCGTTGGCCCGCCGCAGGTAAAGAAAGGGTCAGGTGGTGACACCTTGTTTACCTGTCAGGCGGTCAGGTGCTCTCGAGCCACTCGCCGAAGGCGTAGGGCTCCCGGGTGACGAGGTAGGTCGCCCAGTTCATCTTGGTCACGGTTCCGTCGGGGTCTCGGGTGATGCGCAGGAGTTCGCCCTGCTCGCGCCCCGACTCCGTGCGGTAAACGTCGTCCCCCATCTTGGCGAAGACCGAAGGCGGCTTGTCTGCTGGGGCCGCGTCGCTGCGTGCCTCGAGCTTGCCTTGCCGCACGCTGAAGGTGAACGCCTGACCCTCGGAGAACCAGCGTCCTAAGACGCCGACAAGCTCAGCGGGCACTTCGGTGCCGGGACGCCACAGGTCCGGCTCCGCTGGCTCGTGCTCGAGCACGTAGCCGGCGAGCTCGACCGCCAACGGGGCTGGGTCAGGCGCTGACGTGGCGTTCATCAGGCAGATGCCACCGGTGGCGGAGTCGCGGTGCACGAACAGCCCGGTGATGTGGCCGGGCATGCCGCCGGTGTGGCCGACGTACACGCGGTCATCGGCTCGCAACAGCATGAGGCCGAGGCCCCAGGCGAGCTCCCAGCGTTCTAGGTCAGCCAGGGTCTGCGGCTGGCACATCTCCTCGACCGTGTCGGGGCTCAACACGTCGTCGACGGGCTTGGCCAAGAACCCTGCCCAGGTTGCCAGGTCGCGGGCGGTGCTCGCCAGCCCGCCGGCCGCCGCCATGGCGCCGATGTCGAGCACCGGCTCAACCACGGGTACGTCGCTGTAGGGCGGCACGTAGTAACCGGTCGCGCAGCGCCCGGTCAGGCCGAGCGTCGTACGCGACATCTCGAGCGGGTCGAGGATGCGGGCTTGCAGGCTCTCGACCCAATCCCGGCCGTCGAGTCGGGCGACGAGCTCGCCGAGCAGGGAGTAGCACAGGTTGGAGTAGTGCCACCGGTGATGCGGCCGAAGGATCCGCTCCGCCTCGCTCCAGCCCTTCACCAGCTCCGACCGATCGGGGAAGGACAAGGTGTCCCACACGTCGCCAGCAGGTTCTCGCTGCATACCGGTCACATGGCTGAGCATCTGGCGGATCGTGACGCCGCCGTGCTCGCTCTCCGGGATGTGCACGTCGAGGGTGTCGTCGAGGCTCAGCTTGCCCTCGTCCCGCAGCGCCATGACGAGCACCGCGGTGAACGTCTTGCTGATCGAGGCGATGAGGTGCTGGGTGTCGTCGCCGGGTGGAGTGTCGGGGTCGTCAAGGTCGGCGGCACCGACGCCGTCGCTCCACAGCAGCTTGCCGTCGCGAACGACGGCACCGAAGACGCCCGGCACGCGGTTCTGCGTCTGGCGGTCGAGGAGGGTACGGCGCAGGGCGCGCTGCGACGATTCGCGAAGGGCGGGCATGCCTCGACTGTAGACCCGCCGCTCCAACCGGCTGTAGACCCCGCGGCCGCGGTCGACAGGTGGCCCGGGGCCGTCAGACGTTGAGATCCTCCGGGTGGCGGAACCCGGTCTTCTTGGCCCGAGCTCCGCGGTTGATGAACCACGTCAGCAGCCACAAAACGATCCCGACCGCGAGCAGCCAAGCGGCGATCTCGTACTGCGCCTGCTGCTCCTCATCACGCGCCCACGGGCCGGTCATGAACGCGCACAGCAGGGCACCGAGCACCGGGAGGAATGTCGGCGCAGTGAAGTGGCCATGATCGACGCGATCACGGCGCAACACCAGCACCGTGATGTTCACGACGGTGAAGACGGCGAGCAGCAGCAGCGAGGTGGTGCCGCCCAGGAGGCTGATGGCGTCGGAGTCCAGCCGCAGCACGACGTACGAGATCAGGCCGACAGCGATGAGCGTCGTGAACGCGATCGAGACGTACGGCGTCCGGCGCTCCGGGTGGACTCGGCCGAGGGTCCGCGGCAGCACGTCCTGCTTGGCCATCCCGTACAGCAGCCGGCTCGCCATCAGCATGTTGATCAATGCGGAGTTCGCGACCGCGAACATGGCGATGAAGGGGAAGATGTCGCCCATCGGCAACCCGGGTGCCCCCACCTCCACCACCTGAACGAGCGCTTCTGCGCGATCGTCGTCGGTCAGGTTTCCGACCGGAACCAAGGCGACGGCGGTGATGGACACGAGCACGTAGATCAACCCCGTGATGCCAAGACCGGTGAACATGATCTTGGGAAAGATCCGAGACGGGTCCCTGGTCTCCTCGGCCATGTTGACCGAGTCCTCGAAGCCGACCATCGCAAAGAACGCCAAGGTGGTGGCCGCGGTGACCGCGAAGAACGCGCTCCTCCCGGTCTCGGACTCGAAGATCACCACCTCGGTGAAGTCCGCCCGTCCCTGCATCAGGGCGTACAGGCCGATGAAGATGATCATCAACAGGCCCGAGAGCTCCACCAGAGTCAGCACCACGTTGGCCCGGACGCTCTCGCTGACCCCGCGGTAGTTGATCAATCCGACCAGAGCCATGAAGCTCAGCGCGATCAGCAGTGTCGTCCCGCTGTTGGTGTCCAGGCCGAGGTCGAAGCCGTCATTGAGGAAGCTCGCGAACGCGGCGGAGGCGGTCGACGCTGAGGTGATACCGGAGCTCATGACCGCGAACGTGACGAGGAAAGTAAGGAAGTGCAGGCCGAATGCCTTGTGGGTGTACAGGGCCGCGCCGGCGGCCTGCGGGTACTTCGTCACCAGCTCGAGGTACGAACAGGCGGTGATCGTCGCCACGATGAAGGCGGCGAGGAACGGCGCCCACGCGGCACCGCCGACCTTGCCGGCGACGTCACCGGTCAGCGCGTAGACCCCGGTGCCGAGGATGTCTCCGACGATGAACAGCAGCAGGAGCTTGGGGCCCATCGCCCGTTTGAGCTCCGGCTCGCGGTGATCCCGTTGCAGTGTCGTGTCGCTCATCTGTCCGCCTAGACCTCGATGCGTGTTCGGTTGCTACCTACCTTGGTGCAGGCGGGTAACCGGGCGCAACGACTCGCGCGCCCTCGTGGAGCCTGTGGTACTACTGCTGGTTGTGAGGCTTCGGCGTATTGGGTGATGCTTCGGCGTTGTGAGGGGTATGCCGTCGTGGGTTCAAGGCATGCAGAGTCGTTCGACCGCTTGGCCGGTCACCTCAGAGATCGGGTCGAAGCCCTTGTCGAAGTGCAGCACCGTCAATCCGGCCAGCTCAGCCGTGGCGGCGACAAGCAGATCCGGGACCGCCGGTGCTCGGTGGTGCCCGCGGCGCGCCAGGGCTCCTGGACTTCGACGGCTCGTGCTTCGATGAGAGGCGTCGCGTTCTCGACCGGCATGAGGGACAGCGGCGGCGTGGTCACGACTGCGGTCCAGTCCCCGGCGGATCTTGCCGAGAAGCCGACTTCAAGCACGGTCGGCGTCGTCACGTGGACCAGTCCGCGTCCTATCCGCTCGGCCCATTCGGCAGCATCCGAGGACCTGCCCAGCCGCGCGTACGCGGACTTGTCGATGAGCCAACGCTCGACCGGCGTCATGACCACGCGTGGCGCATGACCTCGTCATCGAGGAGATCTTGGCTGAGTGTGCCCGCTCGCTCCAGATCCGCGACGGTCACGCGTCCTTCCTCCCGGGCGGCATCCTGGCTGATACGCCGCCGGAGATACTCGCCACGGGAGAGCCCGAGACGAGCGGCACGTTCATCGATCCGAGCAAGATCTTCTTCGGGCACGTTCCGGATCAAGACGTCCGTCACTCAAATCACCCCTTCGATATCTGAGGATATCAGGCACGCCTAAACGGATTGCGGGAACGATACGCCCGTCGCGTGGAGGGGGCAGTAGCCGTACGGGTTCTTGGCGAGGTACTGCTGGTGGTATTCCTCGGCGAAGAAGTACTCGTCGAGCGGCTGGATCGAGGTGGTGATCTCGCCGTAGCCGGCCTTCGTCAGCTGGGCCTGGTACGCCGCGCGCGACCGCTCGGCCTCTTCCTGCTGTTCAGCGCTGGTCGTGAGGATCACCGACCGGTACTGCGTGCCGCGGTCGTTGCCTTGCCGCATGCCCTGGGTTGGGTCGTGATTCTCCCAGAAGACTTTCAGCAGGTCGGCGTACGACACCTTGGCCGGGTCGAACACGACCCGCACCACCTCTGCGTGGCCGGTGCGCCCTGCGCACACTTCCTCGTACGTCGGGTTCGGCGTGAGCCCGCCCGCGTAGCCGACCGACGTCGACCAGACACCCGGGATCTGCCAGAACGTCTTCTCCTCACCCCAAAAGCAGCCCAGGCCGAACACCGCCACGCCGAACCCGTCGGGCACCGGCCCGTCCAGCGGCGTACCGAGCATTTCGTGGCGCGCCGGCACTGAGAAGGGGCGGGTGTCACGCCCGGGCAGTGCCTTGTCGGCCGTCGGCAGCTCGGACTTGGTGCGGCTGAAGATCACGGGGCTTCCTCTCGTCATGCGTCACCTGAAGTCTCGCAGGCCGCTCAAGCCGGACCCGGATCTGGCAGCACCGGTTCGGCCACTCCCGACCGGAGTGCCTCGAGCTGGGCGGCCATCGCCGTACCGAAGAACAGAGCGATCGACGACAGGTAGCACCACAACAGCAGGGCCATGACACCGGCGAGCGGGCCGTAGACGCTGCCGAACGAGCCGCTGTAGTGGATGTACGCCGCCAAGAGGCTCGACGCCGCCATCGTCATGACGACAGCGAGACCCGCCCCAAGGGCGAGCCACGACAGCGCGGGTTGGCGGCGCCGGGGGGAGTGGTCGAGCAGCACCGCGATGGTGACGGTCGTGAGCACCAGGCCGACCGGCCACCGCAGCACGTCCCACCACAGGTGAGCGGCGCGGGACCAGCCGTAGGTTTCGGTCAGGGCGTCACCGAGCGAGCCGCCTGCCACCAGGAGCAGGAAGCCGACCCCGACAGGGAAGGCGAGCACCAGCGTCATGACCGCGGCGCGGCCGTACTTGTGCAGGGCCGGCCGGTCCCGGCGGATGCCGTAGATCCGGTTGGAGCCCCGCTCGATCTGAGCCATCGCGGTCGTCATCGACACGAGAGCGAAAGCGAGGCCGAACCCCAGCGCGAGCTCGCCGGCTTCCTCGCCCTTGGCGTCGGGCCGTACGACGTCGCCCATCACCTCCGCTCCGCCGGCGCCCGGGGTCAGCGCGCTGACGGTCTGCGCGACCACGTTTGCCATCCGACCGTCGTCCAGGTCGGCAGCCAGTCCGGTCAGTGCCAGCAGGAAGGGCACGACCGACAACGCCATCTGCAGACCGACCGCGCGGCTGTTCGTGAAGCCGTCGCCGTAGCGGAAGCGCTGGAACGACTGGATCAGCAACTGCCGGAGGCCGTGCTTGCGCACGAGGTGCCAGGCGTCCTCGGCGTCGAGTTCCTCGCCGCTGCGCTCGACCGTCACCGGCACCTTGGTCGCTGTCGTCATCTGGACATCTTCGCTGGTGCCGGGGTACGACGTGGGGCCGCTGCCTGCGACCGGCGGTACGGTCGATCAATGCCCGCCTTCGTGACACGACTCGGTCCGCGACGGACCTGCGCCGAGAAGAGCTCGGCCTCGAGACGTTCCACGAGGCAGCGGGGGTCCTGCAGCGGCCCGGCGCCTTCGGCGTTGGCGTCTTCGAGGGAGGCAACGGCGAAGCGGATGATTTGGTGGCGGCTGCGGTGGCGATGCCGGCTCGGGGCGACGACGGACGCAGCGAGCACAACGTGCCAGGGCTCGCGCACATCTCCTCGGTGGCGACGGATCCCGGCCGGTGGGGAGGGGCTGGGCGGCCGGGTGGTCCGGGCGGTGCTGTCACACGCCGTACGCCGCGGGTATGCGCGCGCCCAGCTGTGGACACAGGCGACCAACGCGGGAGCGCACCGGCTCTACGAGCGGGAAGGCTTCGTGCGGTCTGGACGTGAGCGCACCGAGCACCGCGGTGAGCACATCGTCCACTACCTGCGTGACCTGCCGGTGCTGTCCACGACGTCGCGACCGGCGGCTCGCATGCTGTGCCTCGACGCTGAGGACAGGGTGCTCCTGCTGCACTTTCGCGACCCGTTCGACGGCCACCAGCTGTGGGAGCCGCCCGGGGGCGGTCTGGAAGCGGGCGAGTCCCCGCTCGAGGCGGTGGTGCGGGAGTGGGGTGAGGAGACCGGCTTTCCGCTGCCGCAGCTGGCGACGACATCGACGGACGTCGCCCGCGACGTCGTCTGGCGCGGCGCCCGCTGGGTGGTCGATGAGGAGTTCTTCCTCGGCCGGCTGGGCGGTCCCGGCGCGGCGATCCCGCTGGAGGGAGTCGACCAGGCGATGGACGCCTACCTCGGGTCTGCCTGGGTGCCGTGGCGGGAGCTCGAGGCGCTCGATGACCCGGTGGAACCTGATCTTCTCCCGGCCCTCCGGCGCCTCGACCCGAACGGCCCCTGGGTCGAGGCGGCGGGCATCTGAACCGGCTACTTCGCCACTATGGCGAGGCAGACGCTAAAGCAAGGCTGCGAGGTCCATGTGTCGCGATCATTATCCTCTGCCGCACCCACTAGCGTAGAGGATATCCAGTTTCAACATCAATGTCGAGACATTAGAGTCATAAGTTTCGTAGGCTGGTTCGAGACGACGGAAGGGCCGTAAATCAAGAGAGTAGAGTTGGGTTTCCGAGGAACTGTGGCGTAGGAATAGCAACGCGTCACTGCACAACCAGCCCAGCACTTCACCGCCGACCTCGAAGCGCCGGATTACCTGTCCGTGGGACACGGAGACGATCGAATAGCGATGACCCTGCAAAGTTGCGCCGGTCTCAACCAGCATTCGCTGACCATTTGGCGAAATCGACAGTGGGAGCGGTATCGTTCCCTTGACGGGGGTCGCATTAACTTGACTCCCGTCTAAGTTGAAAAACACCACCCTGTCTGCGAATGAGGCGACGACCTCTTCACTGCTCGATGCCCACTGGAACGGTGTTCGAGCTGGCTCAGCGACACGGACGACCCGTTTATCCATTGTTGTGGGGTCGACTATGACATAACCGCCGTAGTCGACACCAGTGCGATCACTTTGGATAATTAAACTAGCGAGAATCTTTCGATTATCCGGCGACCAGTATGCCGCCCAAGCCGGAAACGGCAGTTCGATCCAGCGCGTCTCACCTGTTGCTTGGTTGAGGATACCGATTCGGCGGGCAGCATCTGAGGTAAGCCCGGCTGGGTCACCACTGCGCCCAATGACGGCCACCAGGTTAGCTCTGGTGTAGTCCGGAATGGCCCAGGCGTACGGGGTCCTGTCAAACCCATGGCTCTTGAGGTTGTAAGTAAAGGCCGTCGGCGCAGTTTCACCCTGACCGGGAACAAGGTAGGCCACAGCGAGGCTCCCTTTGCCAGTACTCGCAGCGCCATCGGTCCCAGGAGGGATCGAGTTCGGCGAACTAGTAACCAGATAGGTGATCACCCCGACGGCAACGACGGCAGTGGCCGCTAGTGCAATACGTGATCGGACTTTTCGGGTACTCGTGTCCAGAGCGCGGTCACCGAGGTCCAGCGGAATCCTAGCCTCGTCCGCTAGAGAAGTGAGTCCGTCCTTGAGTAACTCATCGAACGATCTCTTGTTCACGGTTATACCTTCCCTTGATCAAACATCTCGCTCAGTTCAGGAGCCAACTGACGCAACCGCTGTATCGACCTGTATGTCTGTGATCGCACCGCTCCCACAGAGCAGCCGAGTTGGGCAGCGACCTCGGATTCAGACAGGTCTTCTAAGTACCGCAGGGCCAACACGGCCCGTTGCCGTGGCGTCAGGCGCCTAAGCGCTTCAACGATTAACAAACGGTCGCCGACTGCGTCGGCGTGATCGATCTCCGCACGTCGCCCAGAGACCTTCTCTGTCACGATCTCCGACCGTTGCTGAAGGTGGGATCGCCACCAACTGATCCGCCGGTGATAGAGCGCCCGACGCACATAAGCTTCCGGTGCCGACACCCGATCCCACCGCCGCGCCAAGTCCGCCAGCACCTCCTGCAGGAGATCCTCCGCTCGCCCCTGATCGCCAGTGAGCACGTAAGCCGCCCGTGTGAGTGCGGCGGATCGATCCTCAACGAACGCGCGGAATGCCGCTTCACTCCTTCTGTCCATAGGCGTCCTCTCTACCCCTACAGACGCGGCAGGAGGGTTAAACCTATGCCTGCGTCAGTCAAGTTCTGGTCGGCAAGTCGGCGAGTTCCGACCGGTGGCCGGTCGCCGCCTGCGGAACCGCGGGCGCACCGCGAGCCTTAGGCTGCCTGCTTATGGACGACGCGCGAAGCTACGGGTTCGAGACACAGGCCATCCACGCCGGGCAGCCGGCCGATGACCGCACCGGCGCGGTGATGACGCCGATCTACGCCACGAGCACCTACCGCCAAGACGGCGTCGGCGGCCTGCGCAACGGCTACGAGTACTCCCGCACCGGCAACCCCACCCGGCACGCCCTCGAAGAATGCCTGGCAACACTCGAGCAGGGCGCCCGTGCTGTCGCGTTCTCCTCCGGGATGGCGGCCGAGGACGCCCTGCTGCGGGTGGTGTGCCGGCCCGGCGACCACGTCGTGATCCCCCATGACGCGTACGGCGGCACCTACCGCCTCTTCAACCAGGTGCTCTCGCCCTGGGGGCTCGACCACACCCCTGCCCCCGGCGACGACGTCGACGCGATCGTGGGCGCGCTGCAGCCTGGCCGCACGAAGGTCATCTGGATCGAGACGCCGACCAACCCGCTGCTCGGCATCGCCGACATCGCCGCCCTCGCCGAGGTGGCTCAGCATCACTCTGCGGTGCTGGTCGTCGACAACACGTTCGCGACGCCATACCTGCAGCAGCCGCTCACCCTCGGCGCGCACGCTGTCGTGCACTCCACCACCAAGTACGCCGGCGGGCACAGCGACGTCGTCGGCGGCGCCGTCGTCACCGCTGACCGAGAGCTCGGCGACGAGGTGGCGAGGTTCCAGAACTCGACAGGCGCGACCGCCGGCCCCTTTGACGCCTACCTGGTGCTGCGGGGGCTCAAGACGCTCGCGGTGCGGATGGAGCGGCACTGCGACAACGCCGAGCGCATCGTCGACTTCCTGGTCGGCCACGACGCCGTGGGGAAGATCCTCTACCCGGGGCTTGAACAGCACGCCGGTCACGTCGTGGCCAGCAAGCAGATGCGGCGGTACGGCGGCATGATCTCGTTCCGCCTCGCCGCCGGTCGGGATGCGGCGCTCGAGGTGTGCAACCGCGCCCAGCTGTTCACGCTCGCGGAGTCCCTCGGCGGTGTCGAGTCGCTGATCGAGCTGCCCGCGACGATGACGCACGCCTCGGTCGCTGAGTCGCCGCTGGCCGTGCCGGACGACCTGGTGCGGCTGTCGGTCGGTATCGAGTCAGTCGAGGACCTGCTCGCCGACCTCGAGCAGGCGTTGGCCAGCTGAGCGTGGGCCTGGTCTACTGCGTCGACTTCGGGTCGACGTTCACCAAGGCCGCCCTGGTCGACACCGAGTCCGGCGCCCTGGTCGGTACGGCGAGCCACCCGACGACGCTCGACACCGACATCCTCGACGGTTGGGACGCTCTGCGGGCCGAGTTGGCACCGCTGGCGGGGGGCGCTGAGGTCCCCGTGCTGGCCTGCTCGTCGGCCGGCGGGGGACTGCGGATCGCCGTGGTCGGCAACGAGGAGCTGGTCACCGCCGAGGCGGGCCGCCGGGTCGCGCTGTCCAGCGGCGGACGCGTCGTGCACGTGTCGTCGTACGACGTCGACCTGGCCGCCCTGCGAAACAGCAACCCCGACGTGGTGCTGCTGGTCGGCGGTACCGACGGGGGCAACGCCGAGGTGTTGCTTGCGAACGCGGCCGCGCTGGCCGCAGTGGAGTGGGCTGGCCCGGTCGTGGTGGCGGGCAACAGCGAGGCGGCCGACGAGGTGACCGCCAGATTGTCGGGCGGTGGGTTGTCGGGCGGTGGGGTGCCGTTCGTGGTCGCCGACAACGTTGTGCCGCAGATCGGCGTGCTGCGCCCTGACGGCGCCCGGGCGGCGATCCGTGAGATGTTCCTGGCCCACGTCATCGGCGGCAAGCACCTGTCGAGCCGGGCGGACTTCACCTCGATGGTCAGGGGCGCCACGCCCGACGTCGTACTCCGCGCGGTCGATCTGCTAGCGGCCGGTCTCGGCCCTGACCAACCCGGCGCGGGAGACGTGGTCGTCGTCGACGTCGGCGGTGCCACGACCGACGTGCACTCCGTGGTCGAGATGGACCCTGAGCACCTCGGGCTGGGCCGTGAGGTGGTCGCCACGGTGCCGGTCAGCCGGACCGTCGAGGGCGACCTCGGGATGCGCTGGAGCGCCGTACCCACTGTCGAGGCGGCGCAGGAGGCTGGCCTGGAGGTTCCGGTGGAATTGCCGGCAGCCGCGCTGCGGCGGCGGGCCGACCCGGCGATGGTGCCGCACGAGGACGCCGAGCAGGCGGCGGACCTGCAGATCGCCTCGGCAGCGGTCGCGCTCGCCGTGCGCCGGCATGCCGGCCGGCAGCGGGTGGTCTTCGGCGCTGACGGTCGGCTGATCGAGCGCTCCGGCAAGGATCTGCGGGAGGTCGACCTGCTGATCGGGTCTGGTGGGGTGCTGCGGCATGCTTCGCCGCGGGACGCCTCGACGGTCCTGGCGGCTGCCACGGGGGAGGGTGGCGACGGCGGCTGGCTGCTTCCCCGCGAGCCCAGGCTGGTGGTCGACGATGACTATGTGCTGGCTGCGGCGGGGCTGCTGGCGGAGCACCACCCGGACGCCGCCTATGCGCTGGTATCGACGCTGTGGCGAGTGCGGGCTTAGTGCGCTAGCGCCACGTCCTCCTCGGCGTCGCCGTGCTCTGCAGGGCCGGGCTCCCGTGCCTTCAGCGGCAGCTCCTTGATGAAGAACGACACGAGCAGCGCGACAAGCACCACCGGGATCGCCCAGAAGAACACGTCGTTCAACGAGTCAGCGAACGCCTGCAGCACTCTGCCGTGCTCTGGCTCGGGCAGCTGCTGGATCTTCTCGACGTTGTTGGTCATCGAGTCGCTGCTGGCGAGCGCGGCGGCGCCGGCGCCGAACTGCTCGACCAGATGCGTGGCGAGCCGACTGGACAAGATGGCGCCGAAGACCGCTGCACCGAAGGTGCCGCCCATCATCCGGAAGAACGTCACTGAGCTGGTGGCGGTGCCCATGTGCCGCCTCTCCACGGAGTTCTGCACGACGGTGATGATGATCTGCATCGTCAGCCCCAGTCCGGCGCCGAAGACGAAGATGGCGAGCGCGGCCCGCCAGTACGGCGTGTCGACGCTCATCCGCGACAGCAGGTACAGCGCCACCATCACGGTGCTCGCGCCCAGGATCGGGAAGGCCTTGTAGCGGCCGGTGCGGCTCATGATGATGCCCGACGAGATCGAGGTCGAGAAGATGCCGACCACCATCGGCAGCAGCGCGAGGCCCGACGTGGTCGGGCTCATTCCCTGGACGACCTGCAGGTACAGCGGCAAGAAGATGATGCCGCCGAACATCGCGAAGCCGATGATGAAGCTGAACAGGTTGCTGGTGGAGAACACCGAGATCCGGAACAGCTCCAACGGGATGATCGGCTCGACGGCGCGGGCCTCGATCGCGATGAACAGTGCGGTGAGTACGACGCCCGCGGCGACCAGCGTGAGCGCCAACGGGGAGCTCCAGCCGTGGTCGGGACCGGCCCAGGTCGTGAAGAGCAGGAACGAGGTGACAGCCGCCACGATCGTTGCGGCGCCCCAGTAGTCGATGACGTGATCACGGCGCACATGCGGGATGCGGAGCGCCGCCGAGGTGATGACGAGCGCAACGATGCCGATCGGCACGTTGATGAAGAAGATCCACCGCCAACCGGGACCGTCGGCGAACGCGCCACCGAGGACGGGACCGAGCACACTCGACGTACCGAACACTGCGCCGAAGTAGCCGCCGTACCGGCCGCGTTCTCGTGGCGGCACGACGTCACCCATGGTGGCCAGCGCCAGCGCGAACAGGCCACCTCCGCCGAGGCCTTGCACCGCGCGGTACGCGATCAGCTCGTTGATGCTCTGCGCGAGGCCGGACAGCAGCGACCCCAGCAGGAAGGCGATGATCGCGGCCTGGAAGATGACCTTTCGGCCGTAGAGGTCGGAGATCTTGCCCCACAGCGGAGTGGACGCGGTTGAGGTGAGCATGTAGGCGGTGACGACCCAGGACAGCTTGTCGAGCCCACCGAGCTCGCTGGTGATGCGGGGGAGCGCGGTGCCGACGATCGACTGGTCGAGGGCGGCGAGGAACAAGCCGGCCATCAGGCCGCCCAGCACGACAAGGATCTGGCGGTGGGTGAGGTAGCCCTGCTCGTCAGGAGTCTGCACCGGTGCGGCCATCACCGTGCTGCCGTCTCTGGCTGGACGTCGGCGGTGTCTCGGTCGTTGGCTGCGGCCAGGTCGGCCGCTAGCCGGGTGAGCAGCCGTTGAAGCTGGGCGCGATCCGCTGCGCTCCACGGCTCTAGAACTGCCTGGATTCGCTTGAACCGACGTTGGAAGGCGGCCTGCATGACGGCGCGACCCTGGCTGCTGAGCCGGACCAAACTGGCCCGGCCGTCGGCGGGGTCATCGGTACGCTCGACGATGCCCTTGTCTTCCAGCTGCTTGATCTGACGGCTCACAGTCGAGGCGTCGAGTCCGATGTGGGCGGCGAGGTCTGAAACGCGCATCGCGTCGGTGCACATCAGCTGCTTGGCGAGGGGAAACGTCGACGGGTCGACCTGGTCCTCGGGGTGGCGCGTCCTCAGGCGGCGACCTGCCTGCATGACGAGCACGATCACCGCCTCTTCGGGGCTCTCGGGCGCCAGCAGGCGATCAGTCTCAGTTTGTTGCATGACGCAAGCATATATCCTGTGCATGATTCATGCATTAGTGACCCGGTCCGGGGAGTGGAACCGCCAACGGCAACCAGCGGGCGGCGTCCATATGCCGACACGCGGCGGCAGAGTTACGGCGGCGAGCCTGTTCGGCGTACGTCTTCCGACGCGCGGCGGCAGACGACATAGGCTTCGAGCCATGGGTGTTCTCGAGGGAACGGATCCGGCTCACGAAGAAGCGAATGCCCACGCTGACCGAGCCAAGGCGCCCGCCGAGGTGCCCGCCGCTGAGCTGGGTGGGGCGACGGAGCAGGAGGGAGCCACCGCGGGCGCCCAGGCAGCGGAGCCATGGCCGACCGTCACCATCGCCGACATCAAGGCCGCTCGCGAGACGCTGCGGGGCACCGCCCTCGTCACCCCGATGGAGGGGTCCCGGTGGCTGAGCGCCATGACCGACCAGCAGGTCGCGCTGAAGTGCGAGAACCTCCAGCGCACCGGCTCGTTCAAGATCCGCGGTGCCTACCTGCGCATCGTCAACCTCACCGACGAGGAACGCGCCCGCGGAGTCGTCGCCGCGAGCGCCGGCAACCACGCCCAAGGTGTCGCGTTGGCGGCCGCCGTGCTGGGCACCCGGTCGACAGTCTTCATGCCGTACGGCGCGCCGCTCCCGAAGGAGCGAGCCACCCGTGGTTACGGCGCGCACGTCGAGTTCGTCGGGCACACGATCGAGGATGCGCTGCTCGCGGCGCGGGAGTTCGAGGCCCGCACCGGAGCTGTGCTGATCCACCCCTTCGACCACGCCGACATCATCGCCGGACAAGGCACCTGCGGCCTGGAAATCCTCGAGCAGACCCCCGACGTGAAGACCGTCGTTGTGCCTACCGGCGGGGGCGGGTTCCTGGCCGGCATCGCCACCGCCGTGAAGTCGCTGCGTCCCGACGTCACGGTCGTCGGTGTCCAGGCTGAGTCGGCGGCGGCCTACCCCGCCTCTCTCGAGGCCGGGGAGCCGGTGGCGCTCGAGAGCATGATGACGATGGCCGACGGCATCGCCGTGGGACGTCCGGGCGACGTACCCTTCACCGCAGTCCAGGCGTACGTCGACGAGATCCGCACCGTCTCAGAGGAGTCGCTGTCGACTGCTCTGCTCGCTTTGTTGGAGCGGGCCAAGGTCCTGGTCGAGCCGGCGGGTGCCGCCGCTGTGGCCGCGCTCATGGACAGCCCGCACGACTTCGAAGGGCCGATCGTCGCCGTGCTGTCGGGAGGCAACATCGACCCGCTGTTGCTGATGCGGGTGATCCGGCACGGCATGGCTGCACAGGGTCGCTACCTGGCGGTGCGCTGTCGCATCCCCGACCGGCCCGGTGCGCTCGCCTGCCTGCTGCATGAGCTCAGTGAAGCCGAGGCGAACGTGCTCGACGTGGTGCACGAGCGGACCTCGGAGACGCTTCCGCTCGACCAGGTGGAAGTCGTCCTGCAGATGGAGATGCGCGGCTCAACGCATCGCGAGGAGATGTTGAAGCGCCTGCGCGAGTGCGGCTACGCCGTCACGGTCTCTTGACCGGCGGGTTGTGCCGACGTCACGCCCGCTGGCCTCGATCAGAACCTGGCCGCCAGCCGTCTCGGGCCGAGAACGACAAGCTACTTGTCGAGTGTGCGGCAAGCGCCTGGTCTGGGGTGGGGCCGGGTCAGGCGAAGGACAAGCTACTTGTCGAGTGTGCGGCAAGCGCCTGGCCTGGGGTGGGGGCGGGGTCGGCGAAGGACAAGCTACTTGTCGAGAGGGTAGGTAGGGTCAGGCGACGAAGGGCTTGGCGTCGACGATCTCCACTCCGACGGTCTTGCCGTTCGGCGCGGTGAAGGTCGCGGTGTCTCCCGGACGCTTCCCGATCACTGCGGATCCAAGCGGCGACTGCGGGGAGTAAACCCCGACCTCGACGCTGTCGTCGAGCGCCATCACCTCCCGGGCGCCCAGCAGGAAGGTCTCGGTCTCGGACTCACCGGCGAACCGGACAGTGACCTCCATGCCAGCGTCGACGGTGCCGTCGTTGACCGGCGTGTCGCCGACGCTTGCCCGGCTCAGCATGTCCTCAAGCTGCCGGATGCGCGACTCGGTCTTGCTCTGCTCCTCACGCGCGGCGTGGTAGCCGCCGTTCTCACGCAGGTCGCCTTCCTCACGGGCGTCAGCGATGCGCCGAGAAATCTCGACGCGGCCGGGGCCCTTGAGGTGCTCCAGCTCAGCGCCGAGGCGGTCATATGCCTCCTGCGTGAGCCAGACGACGCTCTCGGTGGAAGACTGAGTCACGGGTTCTGCTCCTTGCTTGTGGGCGCACCAAAGACACGGTTCGCCCTGGGCGGAATAGTCGAGGCTATCAAAGGGCACCTGGGCGCCGCAAACCTGAATCCTCAGGAGCACTCCGAGACGTCGGCGGTCGTTGCCTCCCGGTCGGTGGTGATCGACGCTCGCACGGTCAGGTCGCCTTCCGCACCCGGCGGAACCCGCACGACCTTCTCACCCACCACTGAGTAATCCACCGCCTGAGCCGTGACCGTGCACATCAGGACCGCGTTCTCCGGCCGGTGTACGTCGAGCAGCACCCTGACCTCGTGCGGCGACACGACGTCGTACGAGCGCACCCTCGCCCCAGCCGGGGCCGACGCGTGGTCGACCGCGGCCCAAATCAACCAGCCGAGGAAAGCGGCGACGAGCATGCTCAGCAGCACGACGGTGACGACTCGGCGGTACGGCGAGGGGACGCCGTACCGCTCGGTCATCGACTGCCGCGGACCGTCCGTGCTGTGGAGGCTCACCCGCCTGCCTTTCTGAGGAGTGCCGCCGCCGTCGCCCACTCGGAACGCACCAGCGGAATGGACTCACCTCCGGCGCTGTTGCCCCTCGGTGTCACCATTGTGGCTCAGGCGTCACTGCCAGGGCACCGCCGCCAGGGCAGTCCGCAGGGGCTCGCCGCCAGCACACCAGTAAGGACCAGGAGTGACCGAGGGACTTCGGCTCATGCACGTGCACGCGCACCCCGACGACGAGTCGAGCAAGGGCGCGGCCAGCACGGCGAAGTACGTCGCCGAGGGCGTCGACGTGCACGTCGTCACCTGTACTGGCGGCGAGCGCGGCTCCATCCTCAACCCGAACATGGACCGCCCGGAGGTGCTGGCGAACATCTCCGAGATCCGGCGCCACGAGATGGACCGGGCCCGCGAGATCCTCGGCGTGCGACAGGACTGGCTGGGGTTCGTCGACTCCGGCTTCCCCGAGGAGATCCGCCCCCGCCGCTGCCGGAGGGCTGCTTCGCGAGAGTGCCAGTGGAGGACGCGGCTGAGCCGCTGGTCCGGCTGATCCGATCCTTCCGCCCACACGTCGTCACGACGTACGACGAGAACGGCGGCTACCCGCACCCCGACCACGTCATGTGCCACCTCATCAGCGCGCGCCTGGCAGGCCGCCGGCGACCCCGAGGCTTACCCGGGCTCAGGCGAGCCGTGGCAGCCGCTGAAGCTGTACTACCACCACTCGTTCAACCGCGAACGGCTGATCGCGCTGCACGAGGCCATGCTCGCGCGGGGACTCGAGTCGCCGTACGCCGAGCGGCTCGAGCAGTGGAAGCCAGACCCCGAGCGTGAGCGGCGGGTCACCACCCGGGTGCCGTGCGCTGAGTACTTCCCGGTGCGCGACAGGGCCCTGATCGCCCATGCCACCCAGATCGACCCGGACGGTTGGTGGTTCGGGGTGCCGATGGAGGTGCAGCAGGAGGTGTGGCCGACCGAAGACTTCCAGTTGGCTGACGCTGCGGTGCCGACCGACGTACCGGAGGACGACCTGTTCGCCGGCATCCGCGACCTCGCCGCGACCTACGACGGCCGACGCGAGAGCATTGGGGTATGACCGGGGCGCCCGGCTGGTTGGCCTACGTTGGCTGGCTGGCGATAGAGCCGGAAGACGCGCGGCCCGGCTATGGGGCGCTGCTGCTCGTGCTCGGGCTGGCCGTGGTCACCTTCCTGCTGTGGCGCAGCATGAACACCCAGCTGGGGAAGATCCAGATGCCGCCGAGCCAGTCACGGGGCCAGTCAGCGGGCCAGTCGCCCTCCGAGGCGGCCCTCGGTTCCGACGCCCGGCGAGGGGAGGACGATGCCGACCGCCCACCGGCTCCGTCAGGCAACTAGCCCCTATCTGCAGCAGCACTCCGAGAACCCCGTCGACTGGTACGAGTGGGGCGAGGAGGCGTTCGCGGCGGCCCGGGAGCGCGACGTACCGATCTTCTTGTCGGTCGGTTATGCCGCCTGCCACTGGTGCCACGTGATGGCGCACGAGTCGTTCGAGGACCAGGCCACCGCCGACTACCTCAACGAGCACTTCGTCTCGGTCAAGGTCGACCGCGAGGAGCGGCCGGACATCGACGCGATCTACATGGAGGCCACCCAGGCCATGACCGGCCACGGCGGCTGGCCGATGACGTGCATCCTCACCCCCGACGGTGAGCCGTTCTTCACCGGCACCTACTTCCCGCTGGAGCCGCGGCACGGGATGCCGTCGTTCCGCCTGGTGCTCGAGGCGATCTGGACGGCCTGGCGCGACCGCCGCGACGAAGTCGCCTCGATCAGCACCGACGTCGCCAACCACCTGCGAAAGACCCAGCAGCTGCCGAGCAGCAGCATCGAGGAGGTCGGCCCGCAAGCGGTCGCCGGGCTACGGCAGAGCTTCGATGAGAGGTACGCCGGCTTCGGCCGCGCGCCGAAGTTCCCCCCGTCGATGGTGTGCGAGTTCCTGCTGCGCCGGGCCGCTCGGGTCGACGACGGCGAGGCGCTGCGGATGGCCGAGCGGACCCTGGAGGCGATGGCCCGCGGCGGCATGTACGACCAGCTCGGCGGCGGGTTCGCTCGCTACAGCGTCGACGACCGCTGGGACGTGCCGCATTTCGAGAAGATGCTCTACGACAACGCGTTGCTGCTGCGGGTCTACCTGCACTGGTGGCGGCAGACCGCCACGCCGCTCGCCGAGCGGGTCGCCCGCGAGACCGCCGACTTCATGCTGCGCGAGCTCGGCACCGCCGAAGGTGGGCTCGCCTCGGCGCTCGACGCCGACTCCGAGGGCGAAGAGGGCACGTTCTACGTCTGGACCCCCGACCAGCTGGTGGCCGCTCTTGGTGACGACGACGGCGCCTACGCCGTGTCGGTCTTCGGGGTGAGCGCCGCCGGCAACTTCGAGCACGGTACGTCGACCCTGCGCCTCGACGCCGACCCGCCCGACTGGGCCCGCCACCGCGACGTGGTCGACCGGCTGATGCGCGAGCGCGACAAGCGGGTCCGGCCCGCCCGCGACGACAAGGTGGTGGCCGCTTGGAACGGGCTGGCGATCGCTGCGCTGGCAGAGGCGGGGGTGCTGCTGGATGAGCCGCGCTACCTCGACGCGGCGCTGGCGGCAGGGCGGCTACTGGTCGACGTACACCTCGACGACGCCGGAGCGTTGCGGCGGGTCTCGCGTGACGGCCTGGTCGGCAGGCCGGCCGGAGTCCTCGACGACTACGCGTGCGTCGCGGACGGGTTCCTGGCGCTGTTCGGTGCGACGGGGGAGGCGCGGTGGTACGAGCACGCGCGTGACCTGATGAGCCAGATCCAGGAGCGGTTCGGCGACGGTGCGGGCGGCTTCTTCGACACCGCAGCCGACGCCGAGGTGCTGCTGAAGCGGCCGCAGGACTCCTCCGACAACGCCTACCCGTCGGGGCAGGCGATGACCGCGACGGTGCTGACGTCGATGTTCGGCCTGACCGGCGACGACGCCTATCGCGAGGCCGCGGAGACGCTGCTCGGTCGGCTCAGCGGTCTGGCGGCTCGGGCGCCGCGGTTCGCCGGGCAGATCCTCGCGACGATCGAGGCGTTGCTCGACGGTCCTCGGCAGGTGGCCGTGGTCGGGGCGGTCGATGACCCGCGCCGGCACGCGCTGGTGCGCGCCGCTTTCGCCCTTCCCCATCCAGGGCTGGTTGTCGCCACCGGCGACGGCACAGGCGAGACCGATGGGGCACCGGTGCCGCTGCTTGAGCACCGCAGCCTCATCAACGGGCAGCCGACGGCGTACGCCTGTCACCACTTCGTCTGCGACCTGCCGGTGATCTCTCCCGACGACCTGCACTGACCGCTGACAACCAATTGGCGCTGCCACCTCGTTGAACGAGCAGAGGGGAGCGCCGATGAGTGAGGCTGTCTGTGTGAGTCCAACCGCCAGCACCGGTGAGCCTGTGCCGGCGGTCGGCGCGATCAGCTTCGAGGAGTTCGTGGCCGCGCGCAGCGGCGCGCTCTGGCGCAGCGCCTGGCTGCTCACCGGCGACGCGCAGAAGGCCGAGGACCTGCTGCAGACGGCGCTGGTCAAGGCGTGGCGCAACTGGGGAGCATCGCTCGCGACGGGGCAGTCGAGGGATATGTACGGCGGGCGCTCGTCACGACGTACACCGACTGGTGGCGACGCAAATGGACCACCGAGGTGCCGACGGACGAACTGCCGGAGACCGCTGACGGCCAACGCGACGACGAGGTGAGCACTCGGCACGACGTGATGAGGGCCTTGGCCAGCCTGACGAGAGGTCAGCGGGCGGTCATCGTGCTGAGGTACTTCGACGACCTCACCGAGCAGCAGACCGCCGACGCGCTGGGGTGCAGCGTCGGCACCGTGAAGAGCCAGACAGCCCGAGCGCTCAAGGCGCTGCGGTCGTCGCCGATGCTGGCAGACCAGGAGGAGCAGCGATGAAGGACCAACGCCCCGACGGCCGCGACGTCGACCGCATCCGCGCTTTGCTGGATAGCGCTGCGCCGCAGGACTCCGGCGTGCTTGGGCGGGCGGACGCCGTCGTACGCCGGGGGCGGCGCGCTCGCACCCGCAACGGCGTCGTCGGCGCGGTCGCGGTTGGGGCGGCGGCGGCGGCTGTGATCGTCGGTCCTCAGTTCGTCGACAACAGCCCGGTGACGAACGAAGCCACCAACCCCAGCAACGGCGCGGCCACCGGGGCGAGCGCCCCTCCCGTCGGATCCACACCCGACCCCTACGCGAATCCGTGCCCGGGCTCGCCAATCGAGGTCTCCGACCCGCCGGAAGCTGGCGCCGTAGAGATCGAGCCCGACGCCGCCATGATTCGACTGTGCCGGGCGAGCGTCGCAGGCTTCAGCTCGACCTGGGATGCGCCCGTCGATGCGCTGGTCACCGACGTCGAGAGCTTCGCCACGCAGGTAGCGGAGCTCCCGGCTGCGGACCCTGACGCCTGCCCGAATGCTCGGCCGACACCGCAGCCGTTCGCCTTGCAGATAACTGACTCGTCAGGTGGGACGCAGACGCTGGGCAGCGCGCTGACCGCGTGCGGCGTCGTGACCATCGGCTCGAAGCTTGTCTCAGCAGAGGGTCTGCTCGACGCGTTCAAGCAGTCGTTGCTCGCGCAGCGCGAGCGATTTGAGAGCGAACTCGAACCGCAGCAGGGTGACCTCCCACCGCTGGAGTGCCAAGACACAAGGCCCCCTGTTCGGCCCGGCTGGTTGTCGGAGGTAACGGCGAGAACCCGGTTCGTCGCCGCGATCGCTTGTCAGCCCTGGGGGCTCGACCGAGGCAATGATCTGCAGCCCACGCCAGCCTCAGACGCTGCGATCGAACTGCTGAACCGAGAGTGGGCCGCCAACGCCCGAGACCTCCGAACGCATCGACCGCTCCATGTCGACCGCTGTCCGGCGATGGACCTAGCGCTGCCCTTCCCCGCCTACGCAGTGACCGGATGGGGAGATGTCGTCCCGATGCGGATGGAGTTCTGTGGTCTCTACCGGATCGGCCACTTCCAGCTGGTCATGAGCAAGGAGTTGCTTGAAGCGCTGTCGTTGCCCTACCAACCAGGACTCACCTGGACGGTTCCCGGCGACTAGGCGCCACACCCTCGCGACTTGTCAGGGTGTGCGGGACACCCTTAGGCGTGCGGCGTCCTGACAAGTCGAGGGTAGGAGGGGCCGGGGAAGGAGGGCGGGGGCGGTCAGCGGTCGGCGTACACGATCATCGAGATGCCGGCGTAATGAGCAGCGAAGGCGGCGATGGTCAGGCTGTGGAACACCTCGTGGTAGCCGAACCAGTGGGGAATCGGGTCGGGGCGTTGGATGCCGTACACCAGCCCACCGAGGGAGTAGAGCAGGCCTCCAATGATGATGAGGGCGAGTACGGCGGGTCCAGCCGCGGCCGCGAAGTCGTCCAGCCAGAACACGGCGGCCCAGCCGAGCGCGATGTAGACCGGCAGGTACAGCCAGCGCGGCGCCCCGATCCACAGCACCCGGAACGCGATGCCGATCAGTGCACCGCCCCAGACGATGCTGAGCAGGATGCGGGCCCGGTCGCCGTCGAGCAGCGTCAGCGCGAACGGCGTGTAGGTGCCGGCGATCAGCAAGAAGATGGTGGAGTGGTCGAGTCGGCGAAGAACTCCGTGCCAGCGGGGCGACCACGGCTGCCCACGGTGGAACAGCGCAGAAATGCCGAAGAGCAGCGACGACGACACCGCGAACACGGCGGTCGCGATCCGGGTCGTGGTGGTTGGTGACAAGAAGATCAGCACGAGCCCGGCAATCACGCTCAGCGGGAAGACCCCTAGGTGCAGCCAGCCACGCAGCTTCGGCTTGATCTCCCGGGCGGCTTCCTTGAGCAGCTCGGTGGCGACCTCCTTGAGACCCTCGGGTTCCTGCTCGATCATGGCACCACGGTAATGCCCCGAAATGGGCGCTGAGCCGAGTACCCTCGCCAGGAGATGTCATCTCGCTGACCCCGCGCCTTCCGCTGCGGGTCGAACAGTGGTCGAGAGGTGTTGACGTGGTCTCGGTGTGGTCCCTCGCCTATGACCTCTACGAACGCCGCCTGCTGCGCAACCTGCCCGAGGACAAGATCCCCCACCACATCGGCGTGATGTGCGACGGGAACCGCCGCTGGGCGAAGGCGTTCGGCGAGGAGCTGGAGGGCGGCTATGTCGCCGGCGCCGACAAGATCGAGGAGTTCCTCGGTTGGTGCGACCAACTGCACGTCAAGGTCGTCACGCTGTGGCTGCTGTCCACCGACAACCTGAGCCGCTCACCCGCCGAGACCGGCCCGCTGATGCGGGTCATCGAAGACCTGGTCGACGAGCTCGCCTCCACCGGCAAGTGGCGGATCCTGCCCGTCGGCGCCCTCGACCTGCTGCCAGCCGCGACCGCTCGCCGCCTCAAGGCCGCCGCCGAGCGCACGGCCACCGTCGACGGCATGGCGGTCAACATCGCGGTGGCGTACGGCGGCCGCCGCGAGCTCGCCGACGCCGTCCGCTCGCTGCTGCACGACCGCGCCGCGCAGGGTACGACGATCGAGGAGCTCGCCGAGGTCATCGACGTCGAGCACATCGCCGAGCACCTATACACCCGCGGCCAGCCCGACCCCGACCTGGTGATCCGCACCTCCGGCGAGCAGCGCATGTCGGGCTTCCTGCTGTGGCAAAGCGTGCACAGCGAGTTCTACGTCTGTGAGGCGATGTGGCCGGACTTTCGCCGTACCGACTTCTTGCGGGCCATCCGGGACTACGCCGCCCGCAACCGCCGCTTCGGCGCCTGACGGCGGCCAGCTGCCGCGCGGCGGTTGAGCCCGGCGACCCGGCCGGCTGACGGCACCCAGCTTGACGCCACCTGTCTCGGTCGCGCGTGTCGAGGCCGGTCGCCGGCCGGTTCAGCCGTAGCGTCTCATCTGACGCCAGGTCGCAACTCCTGGCGTCTCGGGAGGCCACGTGCTGCAGACCGCAGCAGCGCATCCACTGGGGCAGGCATCGTGCCCTGGGGTGGGCAGTTCCCGGTCCGACTGACAAGCCAAGGACCGGCGGGCGATGCGCGCGCGGTCCGCGAGGGGATACAGAGTGGTCGTCGCTCCAGGCTCCACCGACCGCCAACCCGCCGCTTCGCCGGCCACCCCGGCGGCGCGAACCGGCCGCCGTACCAGCACGCGGCCCGCGAAAGGCACAACGGCCACCAAGAGCACAGCGCCCACCAAAAGCACAGCGCCCAAGAACACAGCGCGCACGTACGTGCTCGACACCAGCGTGCTGCTCGCCGACCCCGGGGCGCTGAAGCGGTTCGACGAGCACCAGATCGTGCTGCCGGTCGTCGTCATCACCGAGCTCGAGGCCAAACGCGCGCACCCGGAGCTGGGGTTCTTCGCCCGATCGGCGCTGCGTGCGCTCGACGACCTGCGGGTGCTGCACGGGCGGCTGGACTCCGCCGTACCGATCGGAGAGGTGGGCGGCACCGTACGGGTGGAGCTCAACCACACCGAGCCAACCGTGCTGCCAGCCGGCTTTCCGCCTGGGTGACAACGACACCCGCATCCTCGCGGTGGCGCTCAACCTGCGGGCGGAAGGCGTCGACGTCACGCTCGTCTCGAAGGACCTGCCGATGCGGGTCAAGGCGTCATCGGTGGGCCTGTCCGCCGAGGAGTACCGCGCCGAGCTCGCCGCCGAGACCGGCTACACGGGCATGGGCGAGGTCGACGTGAGCGCTGACATCGTCGACGACCTGTACGCCGACGGGGTGGCCGATCTGGAGGCCGCGCGAAACCTGCCGTGCCACTGCGGCCTGCGGTTGCTGTCCGAGCGCGGCAGCGCGCTGGGACGCGTAACCGCTGACAAGCAGGTGCGCCTGGTGCGCGGTGACCGAGACGCGTTCGGACTGCGCGGCCGGTCCGCCGAACAGCGGATCGCCCTGGAGCTGCTTCTGGACCCAGCCATCGGGATCGTGTCGCTCGGTGGACGCGCCGGCACCGGCAAGTCAGCGCTGGCGCTGTGCGCCGGGCTCGAATCGGTGCTGGAGCGGCACCAGCACAAGAAGGTGGTGGTCTTCCGCCCGTTGTACGCCGTCGGTGGCCAAGACCTCGGATACCTACCCGGCAACGAGTCGGAGAAGATGCAGCCTTGGGCGCAGGCCGTCTTCGACACGCTCGGAGCTGTCAGCAGCGGCGAGGTGATCGAGGAGGTGCTCGGCCGCGGCCTGCTCGAGGTGCTGCCGCTGACCCACATCCGGGGCCGGTCGCTGCACGACGCCTACGTGATCGTCGACGAGGCCCAGTCGCTGGAGCGCAACGTGCTCCTGACGGTGCTCTCCCGGGTCGGCGCCAACTCCCGCGTCGTACTCACTCACGACGTCGCCCAGCGCGACAACCTGCGGGTCGGCCGCTATGACGGCGTCGTCGCCGTGGTGGAGAAGCTCAAGGGGCATCCGCTCTTCGCCCATGTCACCTTGACCCGCTCGGAGCGGTCTCCGATTGCCGCCCTCGTCACCGAGATGCTGGAGGATGTCTCCAACTAGCTTGCCTAGTCCCCCTCCTGTTCGAACGCAGGTGCTTCCTGGGTGCATCGGCCGTCGCAGGTAAATAAAGTGTCACGAGGTAGCACTTTCTTTACCTGCCAGCCGACCGAGCCGGCAGTCAGCGCCACTACTTCACAACGCTCACAAACCCCCACAGAGGGTCCCCATGATTTGGATTGGTGGGGACCTTCCTTCAGGCTGGGCCGATCTGCCTGCCGCCTGAAGGAGTGTTGCCCGCGTGCCCGGACGCAGTCTCGCGCCACGCCACAAGGCGCCGCGCTCGGTCAAGTGGTCGTTGACCCGCGTCGCTGGGAGCGCCACCGGATTTGCGGGGCGGTCACGCACCACTGCGACGCTTGCCTTCCTCGGCGCAGCTGCGGTCGCGACCGGGTACGGCGTCGACGCAGCGCAGCCGGGCACCGCTGAGCAGGAGTCGACCACGGCGCGACCCGACTCGCGCGCGGTAAGCGCAGCGCTGAAGGATCGCGCGGCGTCATCCAACGAAGTCAGCCGGTCAGGCACCCGTCCGCCAGCCGTTGCGGTTCAACGCGCGACCAAGTCACGGGCGCTCCCGGTGAGCAGGCAGTCCCAGTCCCGAGCGATCACCCAGACGGTCGCGCCCGCCGACCCGCGGGCGATTGCACTGTCGATGCTGCCGGCGTACGGGTGGGGCAGTGGTGAGTACGCCTGCCTCGACCAGCTGTGGATCAGCGAGAGCGACTGGGACCCGTACGCCGAGAACCCGACGTCGGGCGCTTACGGGATCCCGCAGTCGCTGCCGCCGGCGAAGATGGCGAGGGCTGGCGACGACTGGCGCACCAACGCAGCGACCCAGATCGAGTGGGGACTGGAGTACATCCGCCTCTCCTACGGCACTCCGTGCAGCGCCTGGAACTTCAAGCAGGCGAACAACTGGTACTAGGGCCGCCGACAGGGTCAGCGGGGAGCCCCCGCAATTTGCGCAATTACTGGCAGAACGTCGGTCAGGGCGTCGAATGTCGCAGATGTTTTTGGCGGCGGATGGTGACTGTGCATAAATTCCGTGGCATGCTGAGACCGGTTTTACCCGGTCTGGTCCCGCCAACCCCCTCTCTCTTCGGAGTATCCATATGCCCTCTCGTTCCCTCACCACGGCCGTCGCGGTCGCCTGCATCGGCGCGTTGACGTTGGGCGCAACCGGCCCCGTGACCAGCGCGTCGGCGCGGCCGGCGCTCGACAGCGACGCCAAGACTTCGCGGCCCAGCATCGATAAGTCGTCAGCCCTCGTTGAGCTGTCCGTCCAACCACTGTCCACCGCCGTCAAGGGCCGCACGCGCGACGGCAAGATCAACATGTCCAGTCAGGCGGCTCGCGACCAGCGCGACGCCCTGGCCGCCGAGCGGGCGCAGTTCCGCGACTGGCTACGGGCCAACGCCCCTGACGCGCGCATCGTCGGCTCTCACGAGTTGGCCATCAACGCGGTCACTGTGAAGCTGCACGGCACGTCGGCCGATACTCTTCGCAACGCTCCGCAGGTCAAGACGGTGCAGTACCAGCGTGTCTACCAACCACTCGGCCACGAAGACCCCGATCTCGACCTCATCGACGCTCCTCGGGCCTGGACCCAAGCCGCCGGCGGTGCCCCGAACGCGGGCGCCTTGCCCGACGGCAGCCGCGTGAAGGTCGGTGTCATCGACGCCGGCATCGACATACGCCACCCCTGCTTCAGCGACGCCGGTTTTCCGGCGACGAAGCAACTCGGTGACACGCGCTTCACCAACAACAAGGTGATCGTGGCCCGGGTGTTCAACAACAAGATCCACCAGCAGGGCTTTACCGCTGAGGCGATCGGCGACCACGGTACCCACGTGGCCGGCACGGTCGCGTGCAACCTGCACACCCCGGCGGTGGTCGACGGCGTCGACATCCCCTATGACCCGTCCGGTGTGGCGCCTGCCGCTCAGCTCGGCAACTACAACGTGTTCCCGGGTGAGGTTGGGAGCGCCCGCTCCGAGGACATCTTGAACGCCATGGAGGCCGCGTACGTCGACGGCANAGGCTTCTTCGCCCGATCGGCGCTGCGGCTGCTCGACGAGCTGAGGGTGCTGCACGGAAGGCTGGACTCCCCCGTCCCGATCGGTGAAATGGGGGGCACCGTGCGAGTGGAGCTCAACCACAACGACCCGGCGGTGCTACCGGCGGGGTTCCGGCTCGGCGACAACGACAGCCGCATCCTCGCCGTCGCACTGAACCTGCGCGCCGAGGGTGGCGACGTCACGCTCGTTTCTAAGGACCTTCCGATGCGGGTCAAGGCGTCGTCGGTCGGCCTGGCTGCGGAGGAGTACCGCGCCGAGCTGGCCGTTGAAACCGGTTACACCGGGATGAGCGAGGTCGACGTGGGCGCCGACGTCATCGACGCCCTGTATGACGGGGGCGTCGCCGACGTCGTAAAGGCGCGACACCTCCCGTGCCACTTCGGGCTTAGGTTGCTGTCCGAGCGTGGCAGCGCGCTAGGACGCGTGACACCTGACAAGCAGGTCCGCCTGGTCCGGGGTGACCGGGACGCGTTCGGCCTGCGCGGCCGCTCAGCTGAACAGCGCATCGCCCTGGAACTCCTGCTTGACCCGGAGATCGGGATCGTGTCGCTCGGGGGGCGCGCCGGCACCGGCAAGTCTGCGCTGGCGCTGTGCGCCGGACTGGAAGCCGTTCTGGAGCGGCGCCAGCACAAGAAGGTGGTGGTTTTCCGGCCGCTGTACGCCGTCGGCGGCCAAGACCTCGGCTACCTCCCCGGCAGCGAGTCGGAGAAGATGCAACCGTGGGCGCAGGCGATATTCGACACGCTCGGAGCTGTCAGCAGCGCTGACGTGATCGAGGAGGTGCTCGGTCGGGGCATGCTCGAGGTGCTGCCGCTGACGCACATCCGGGGACGCTCCTTGCACGACGCGTACGTGATCGTCGACGAGGCGCAGTCCCTTGAGCGCAACGTGCTGCTCACGGTGCTCTCTCGGGTCGGCGCCAACTCCCGCGTCGTACTCACGCACGACGTGGCGCAGCGCGACAACCTGCGGGTCGGCCGCCATGACGGCGTCGTCGCCGTGGTCGAGAAACTCAGGGGTCATCCACTCTTCGCCCACGTCACGCTGACTCGCTCTGAACGGTCGCCGATTGCCGCCCTGGTCACCGAGATGCTGGAGGACGTTTCGGGGTAGTTTTTGGGCCGCGCTCCTTCGGAGTATCCATATGCCCTCTCGTTCCCTCACCACGGCCGTCGCGGTCGCCTGCATCGGCGCGTTGACGTTGGGCGCAACCGGCCCCGTGACCAGCGCGTCGGCGCGGCCGGCGCTCGACAGCGACGCCAAGACTTCGCGGCCCAGCATCGATAAGTCGTCAGCCCTCGTTGAGCTGTCCGTCCAACCACTGTCCACCGCCGTCAAGGGCCGCACGCGCGACGGCAAGATCAACATGTCCAGTCAGGCGGCTCGCGACCAGCGCGACGCCCTGGCCGCCGAGCGGGCGCAGTTCCGCGACTGGCTACAGGCCAACGCCCCTGACGCGCGCATCGTCGGCTCTCACGAGTTGGCCATCAACGCGGTCACTGTGAAGCTGCACGGCACGTCGGCCGATACTCTTCGCAACGCTCCGCAGGTCAAGACGGTGCAGTACCAGCGTGTCTACCAACCACTCGGCCACGAAGACCCCGATCTCGACCTCATCGACGCTCCTCGGGCCTGGACCCAAGCCGCCGGCGGTGCCCCGAACGCGGGCGCCTTGCCCGACGGAAGCCGCGTGAAGGTCGGTGTCATCGACGCCGGC
This sequence comes from Nocardioidaceae bacterium, assembly GCA_030447805.1. GTDB lineage: Bacteria > Actinomycetota > Actinomycetes > Propionibacteriales > Nocardioidaceae > JAUJOE01. Next base: position 32,765 of record JAUJOE010000011.1, read on the forward strand.
ATCGACATTCGCCACCCCTGCTTCAGCGGCGCCGGTTTTCCGGCGACGAAGCAACTCGGTGACACGCGCTTCACCAACAACAAGGTGATCGTGGCCCGGGTGTTCAACAACAAGATCCACCAGCAGGGCTTTACCGCTGAGGCGATCGGCGACCACGGTACCCACGTGGCCGGCACGGTCGCGTGCAACCTGCACACCCCGGCGGTGGTCGACGGCGTCGACATCCCCTATGACCCGTCCGGTGTGGCGCCTGCCGCTCAGCTCGGCAACTACAACGTGTTCCCGGGTGAGGTTGGGAGCGCCCGCTCCGAGGACATCTTGAACGCCATGGAGGCCGCGTACGTCGACGGCATGGACGTCGTCAACATGAGCCTTGGCGGCGGTTCCAATGGCTACCAGGACCTGCTGACCCATGCGGTCGACAACCTCGACCGGGCCGGCCTCGTGTTCGCCATCTCGGCTGGCAACAACGGCCCCTCCCGCTACAGCGTCGGGTCCCCAGGTTCCGCCGAGCGGGCGCTGACCTCAGGCGCCAGCACGGTCGGCCACTTCGTGGGTGCGCCGGTAACGGTCGCCGGTAACTCGTACGGTGCCGCCTCCGGCGACTTCGCCACCGTCAAGAGCGACCTCACCAGGCCGCTCGCCGTGGTCAAGGGCACGAGCTCCGGGCTTGACACCGCCTGCACGGCGATCGGGCAGGACCTTACCGGCAAGATTGCCCTCGTCTCGCGTGGCATCTGCTCCTTCACCACAAAGGTGCGCAACGCACAGCAGGCTGGAGCGGCTGCCGTGCTTGTGCAGAACAACGTCGCGGGTGACCCGACGGCGATGGGGAGCGACGGCACGTGGCACCGACGATCCCGGCGTACATGGTGGGACTCCGTGAGGGCAGGGCGATGCAGGCCTTCGACGGCCAGCCGACAACGATTCACGCCAACCTGCGGTACTTCCTTACCGGCAACGACGACATCATGGCCGGGTTCTCGAGCCAGGGTCCGACCGACGTCGACTACCGCGTCAAGCCAGACGTGGTGGCACCGGGTGTGAACGTGCTGTCGTCGATCCCGGTTTCGCACTGCGGCGATAACGCGAGCACCTGCTGGGCGTTCTTCCAGGGCACCTCGATGGCGTCACCGCACACGGCAGGTTCGGCGGCGGTGGTGATCGACGCGTTTGTGACCCGCGCCTTCAGGACATACACCGCTGAGCAGGTGCGCTCCGCCATCGTCAACACCGCCGAGCAGGGCAACCTCACCTCCTACCTTGACGGCAAGACTGTGGTGAACGATGTCCAGATCGTCGGTGCTGGCCAGGTAGACCTCGACTCAGCTGTCAAGGCGGTCGTGGCGCTCGGCCCGGTGAGCACATCGTTCGGTGCTGTTCCCTCCGGTGCGGGCCAGTCGTTCGCCAGCAGCATCCGGTTGAGCAGCCTGACCGGCAGCCCGCTGACGGTGACCGTCTCAATCCAGGACCCGGCTGACGCCGCCAACTTCCGGACCAGCGCCACCACGGTGACGGTCCCAGCCAACGGCAGCGTCTCAATCCCGGTGTCGGTCAGCCTCGCCCGCGGTGCAGCCGTGGGTGACTACCAGGCGGAACTCAACCTGAGCGCTGCCGGCGCCGAGCTTGCGCTCTGCTTGCTGTTCGTCTAGGTAATTTAGCCCCCGCTGTAGCGCAATTGGTGACGTGTGGCGGGGGCTCAACGCCCCGGCCACACTCTTTTGACCACAGGGCGATCTGGCAGTCCCTGAGCACCCAGCAGCCCGGTTCGGCTTTGTGAAGAACCGGGCCGACGGACGCCCAACCGGCGGGCCGACATCTCGATCAACCGGAAGCAGTTGCTCGGCTAAGGCGACCGTCCTCGGGTGCGAAACCGGGACGGTCCCTCTTCGTCCGACCAAGCCCTTCGCTGCCGTCGAGTGGTCGCTCCGGTACCGCCAAGTGCTGGCCCAAGGGTCGAGGCGGAACCGTAGCCCCTTGGACGGAGTCAAAGGAGCTATGACGATCAGATCAGTGCTGGTCAAGCCGAGCGCCATAACCATGACGACGGCGCTACGTGGCGGTTAGTGTGCCGTCTGCCGTCCGGGTGATGAGCCCGTTCCGTACTGCGGCTCGCAGGGCACACTCGAACGTACCGAGTTCCCAATGGCCCGCGCCGACAAAATCGCTGAGATCTTCGGCAGACTGCTCGCCGTTCTCCTGCAGCGCCCGCACAATTTGACCAATCTCATACTGGAAATGTCTGTCGCGTGGTAGTTGGATGCTTGCCTTGGGGGGTGGCATTGGCATGGCGTGTCTCCTCTTCTTATCAAGCCGAGATCGAGGCAAAATCGTTGCCACGGCTCCGAGTTGTCACCGAAGCCCACCCGACTCGTCGGTAGGGGTCCCCTCCACAAACGGGTCGAACGGATCGTCATCCGCGGTCACTTCCTCGCTTTTGTGCAACGTCAAAGCGAGAACGAGGACGAGTCCAAGAAAAACGAAAAGGGCAACTAGCTCTATCATGAGTTCCTCGTTATTCCGTTGGCGAAGGGCTGCTGGCAGAATCAGTCGAACTCAGATGCTTTCACCCACGTCATTGGTGCGGCGAGGCGATGGATCTCACGACCGACGATTCTGGTTACGGAATCATCGCCTGCCGCACGACCAGTCTCCCGCGTGGAGCCAGACCAGGGAATGGGTGGTACCACCCATCTTTCAGCCAGCTGGACTCCCATACGTCGACAAGCGAGCACGGATAGTGGAAGGTTGTTGGTGTGAACCCCTCGGCAAGGTTGCCGTTGTACTGGGCAGTCTCCTTGATCAACGCTGCTGTCTTTGTCGGGGCAGCCGCCGTTCTCGTGATTTCCCCAGCAACCGTCTCTGCGCAGGTCACGCCTCGGGAGGTTCTAGTGTTGGCGGCTGGCTTGGTGGTCATCCTGCTGGCCAATGCCAAGCTAGTGGGCAGGATCCTCGCTCCGCTCGACCGCCTGATCCACATGATGGAGCAGTTCGACGCCCGGCGGCCCCATGATCGACTACCTGAGCAGGACGGAGGCGTCGCAGCCAGCTTGGCTCACAGCTTCAATACGCTACTGAGCCGGCTGGAGGTCGAGCGGGCAACGAGTAGCGCTAGAGCACTCGCAGCGCAAGAAGCAGAGCGCCACCGAATTGCCCAGGAGCTACACGACGAAGTAGGTCAACGGCTGACGGTGGTACTGCTCGGAGTCAGTCGAGTTCTGGACAAGGCGCCGGGTGAGCTAACCGAAGAATTGAGCCTGGTTCAAGACAATGCTCGCTCCAGCCTCGACGAGGTACGACGACTAGCCCGGGGTCTGAGACCGGGAGTCCTGGAAGACCTGGGACTGGTGAGCGCGCTCTCGGCCATGGCCACCGAGTTTGCTACTCATACCGGGGTGCGAGTCCGCCGCTACTTCGAGCAGGGGATACCCTCGCTCCCCGCGGAAGTGGAGCTTGTCATCTTTCGGGTCGCTCAGGAGGCGTTGACCAACGTGACCCGGCATGCGCACGCCGACACAGTCGAAATCTCACTCACAAGGAGGGCTGAGAATATTGGGTTGCTCGTGGCAGACAACGGTAAAGGCTTGAACGGAGCTTCCACTTCTGAGGGCATTCGCGGAATGCGGGAGCGTGCCCTGTTCGTTGGTGGACAGCTCACAGTCGGTCCCCGCAGTAAGGGAGGAACTGAAGTGCGGCTCGACGTACCGCTGGATCGAGTATCGCGGTGACTGACTCGACGCGCATCCTCCTCGCCGACGACCACGTCTTAGTGCGCCGAGGCGTACGGCTAATTCTCGACGACAGTCCGGGGCTTCGCGTCGTCGCAGAGGCTAGTGACGGTGCAGAGGCGGTAGCACTAGCACGTCACCAAGACGTTGACCTAGCCGTCCTCGACGTCGCTATGCCCACAATGACCGGCCTACAGGCAGCACGCCAGATATCCCGCTGCAGCCCCCATCCCAAGATACTGTTCCTGTCGATGTATGACAACGAGCAGTACTTCTTTGAAGCGTTGAAGGCTGGCGCCTCGGGCTATGTGCTGAAGTCGGTCGTCGACCAGGATCTGGTGCGGGCGTGCCACGCGGCGGCGCGCGGTGAGTCATTTATTTACCCCGGCGTGGCAAGGACGCTGATCCAGAACTACACGGAAAGACTCCGCCGCGGTGAGGCGCTGCCTACTCAGGTTCTGACCGATAGAGAAGATGAGGTTGTCAAACTTATCGCTGAGGGTCACTCTTCCCAGGATATTGCTGACTTGCTAACGATTAGCATCAAGACAGTCGAGAAGCATCGGGCTAACGTGCTACACAAACTTGGCATGCGCGACCGTACTGAACTCACTAGATACGCCATCCGAGCCGGACTGGTTGAGCCCTAAGTCCAATGACGTGCCGCAAGAGGATGTCCCAAGCTCCGTGGAGTTCGGTGGCGGCCCGGTGAGCATCAGGCTGCGCTCACGTCTTGAGTGTTGCAGTCAGCGCCGAGAGTTTCGGCGGCGACATGCCGTTCCAGCGCGGCCCGAAGGGCGGGCAGGTGTAGGTGGCCGTTCACGCGGCGGAACTGCTTGGACGCCTCGACCAGGCTGGCGCACCAGCGCCATCTGTCCGTCACGCCAGCGTTTGACGTTGCGGGTCGCGGCTGATCGAGATCATCGACTCGATCGCGTTGGTCGACCTCAGCGTGCGCGCCAGGGTTGGCGGTACGTCGAGGCGAAGTACGGTCAGCGTCTCGGTCAGGCCCTCGCGGAGGCTGCTGGCGGCACCGGGATGGGTCTTGTCCAGTTCCTTGGCCAGCGCCTCTCCAGCAGCGCCTGGGCTTCGAGAGCACTGGGCGGGCAGCCTGCGCATCCGCTTGGCGACCGGGCCGCGCAGTCAGGTGGTCGCGAACGTTCCTCAGCTTCGCAGTTGACAGCGACCGATCACCGGGTGGTCGAACACCTCCTTGACCGCGGCAGCCAGCGCCTTGGCGCCATCTAGGACGGCTGCTGGTGGTGTCCAGCGCGCGACCGCACTCGACCACGTACCCCGCACCTCGATCACAAGGTCCAGGCCGGACAGGTCCTTGGCGAGCAGGTCGGCCAGGGCGGTCTCGGTCATCGATCGTGCTCATCGACGACCCTCCAACGCGACCGGATTCGACACCCCGGCGAGCATCCGCTCCATCGTCGAGGCACCGGCACCTCGCCGGTCCCATCAGCGGCGCGGACCGCGGGCTCGGCACCCGACGACCACCCAGGGCGCTGGGCTTGGCCGAACACTACGCCAGGTCGACCTCGCCTCTGGTCCAGGCGACCGCGGCGGCGGTTCTCCGCGCGGCGGTTGAGCGGCGTCACGATCGACGGTGACGGCTCGGCCAGCGGCAGTGCTCGACGTCGGCCTCGATCGGCACCCGACGACCCGTCGATCGTGCGGTCGGCCAGCACGCGGGCACACTACGGCCACGTTGCTGAGCAGTCCCGCGCCAACCGCAAGGGCCAGCAGCCCCTCGCGCACTGGCGATCTCCTCCATCGCGTTGGCGGCACGGCGAGCGCCGTCGCGTCGAAATCGGTCGTCTGATACGGTCACAGCGGTCATGTCTCTGGGTCTTCTTGGCCGAACACCCGAGACCTACCACTCGACAGGTCTCAGGCGGGGGACCGCCACCACAAAGTTCTACGAGACGCGGGACAACCTCTGCCGCAACACTGTGTCCGCGGCGCGGGAAGGCATGGGCTGCTATGGGCACCGGGATTGGCCGAGACGGGCGCTTGCAGCGACCGAGCGAGCATGCAACGGAGCCGGAACTCTTTTCGCCACCCCTGTCTGTCCTCTCCGAGTTCAGGGGCACTCGTCAGGGCGACGTCATCCGAAGTACGTCGAGTGCATCGTCGAGCTGCTGCTCCGTCAGCGCGCCCGACTCGACGTACCCCTCCTCGATCACGACCTCGCGGATCGTATGACCGCGCGCTTGGCGACCGCGGCAGCGTTCTCATAGCCGAGGTAGCGGTTGAGCGGCGTCACGATCGACGGTGACGACTCAGCCAGCTCGCGGCAGTGCTCGACGTCGGCCTCGATCCCGTCGATCGTGCGGTCGGCCAGCACGCGGGCGGCGTTGCTGAGCAGCCGGATCCACTGCAGCAGGTTGGTGCACCGGCATCATCACTTGTTGCGAGGCTGAACGCGATCGTGCGTCGTTGCCGATGACCTGGGCGCAGACCATCGACATGGCCTCGGGCAGCACGGGGTTGACCTTGCCCGGCATGATGCTCGACCCGGCTGCAGGTCAGGCTGCCGGATCTCGCCGAGCCCAGCGCGCGGCCCGGAGCCCATCCACCGCAGGTCGGTGCAGATCTTGTGCAGGCTTACGGCGATCGTGCGGAGCGCGAGCGCGTCGCGGCTGCCCTGCGCCTCGAAGTGGTTGCGCGCCTCCTGCAGCGGCAGCCCGGTCAACTCGGCCAACTGCGCGATGACCCGCGCGGAGAAGTTCGGCGGCGTGTTGATGCCGGTGCCCACGGCGGTCCCGCCGAGCGGGAGCTCGACCACCCGCGGCAGCGAAGCCTCCAGCCGCTCGACGCCGATCCGCAGCTGGGCGGCGAAGCCGCCGAACTCCTGGCCGACCGTCACCGGGGTGGCGTCCATCAGGTGCGTGCGACCGGACTTGACGACGGTGTCGAACTCCTCGGCCTTGGCGTCGAAGGAGCTGGCGAGGTGCTCCAGCGCGGGGATCAGGTCGCGGGTGATGGCCTGAGACGCTGCCACATGGATCGAGGTCGGGAACGTGTCGTTGCTGGACTGGCTGGCGTTGACGTCGTCGTTGGGGTGGACGCTGCGCCCGAGCGCGGCCGAGGCCAGTGAGGCGATCACCTCGTTGGCGTTCATGTTGCTCGACGTGCCAGACCCCGTCTGGAAGACATCGATCGGGAACTGGTCGTCATGGCGGCCCTCGGCCACCTCCGTGGCCGCCTGCTCGATTGCCTTGGCGACATCGTCGCCGAGCACGCCGAGCTCGGCGTTCACCCGGGCAGCGGCCGCCTTGATCAGCGCCAGCGCGTGGATGTGGTCGGCCTCCAGCCGAGTGCCCGAGATCGGGAAGTTCTCGACGGCCCGCTGCGTCTGCGCCCGCCACAGCGCGTGAGCGGGAACCCTCACCTCGCCCATCGTGTCGCGCTCGATGCGGTACCCGGTGTCGCTGTCGTCGCGCTTCCCAGTCATGGCTTCACCGTATCGCTCGCCGTCTCGGTGTCTGCGCCCGAGGAACAGGTGGTACGTCGTCTCGCGCGCGCCCAGCAGCACGGGCACGGCCAGCTCCTCGACCCCGTCGAAGACGTCGGCCAGCACCGCCGACAGCTCCGGCGCGGGCGAGCTGGACCAGACGGCGGTGACGCCGCCTGGCTTGGTGGCGCGCTGACAGGCGCGCAGGAACGGCGCCCGGTAGACCGCGGCGTTGGCGTCGTACACCAGGTAGCCAGGTCCGTTGTCGACGTCGAGCAGGACGGCGTCCACCGACGCGGGCGCGACCGTCTCGATCACCTCGGCCACGTCGCCGACCACGATCCGAACTCTCGGGTCAGCGAACGCCTCAGAGGTCGGCGTAATGAGACCGTCGCGGTGCCAGTCGATCAGGACCGCTTCGATCTCAACCACCGCTACGTCCGTGACCGCCGCGTCGCGCAGCACCTCGTCGAGGGTGAAGCCGAGCCCCAGCCCACCGATGACGACGTGCAGAGGCTGCGCCACCCGCCTCGGGGCGGGTGGTGCCGTCGATCGTGCAGCTTACCAGTGTCGTACACGCCAACAGTCGCTCGGTCGCCGTCTCGAGCGTGTCCATGACGAAGACGCCGTTGACCCGCAGCTCGAGCGCGCCGTCTCGCTGTCGCCGTACGAGCACGACCTCGCCGCGCTCAGTGACCGCCCGCACGACTGCTTTCGTGTCGATCACTTGGGGCCCATGGCTCGATGCGCCGGTGCGGAGTTGCCCATGCCTCACGATGTGGCATGTCGAGTCCCGTTGTCCACGCCGGAGCGGGTCGCCTGCCTAAGATGGGTGGTAGACGCCATGGGACACCGTGGAATCACCTGACAGGCTTGAGGTCCGATGTGGCCACCGGGGCGCATCCGCAACGTGACACCAACGAGGAGAAACCATGATCGGCTTCATCGTGGCGGGATTGATCATCGGCGTACTCGCGCGTCTCATCCTGCCGGGTAAGCAACATCTGAGCGTTGTCATGACGCTGCTGCTTGGTCTGGCTGGGTCGGTCATCGGCGGACTGGTGGCCAATCTGCTCGGCACTGGCAGCATCTGGGAGCTGAACGTCATTGGCTTTGTCGTCGCCGTGATAGCGGCCATCGGCCTCATCGGAGTTGCGGAGGGCTTCACGGCTGCCCGCGACAAATCGCCGGTCTGAGCCGGTCGGGTAGCCCCTTCGAACGTCGCCGAGGGCACCGTGAGCGAGAAGTCCCTCCTGGGTGTCGAATAACCCCGGAGTGCGAGAAACTGCTCCCATGCAACAGCTCTCCCCGCTTGACGCGCAGTTTCTCAATGTCGAGACCGCCACCACGGTCGGACACGTCGGTAGCTTGATTCTCCTCGACCCGTCGACCGCCCCCGGCAGGGAACTCACGCTCGACCGGATACGCGAGGTGCTCGAGCCCCGACTGCACCTGGCTCCGCTGCTTCGCCAGCGGCTGGTCAACGTGCCACTCGGTCTCGGCGGGCCCTATTGGGTCGACGACCCGGACTTCGACATCGAGTTCCACCTGCGCGAGCTCGGGTTGCCCCAGCCACGAGACGGCAGGGAGCTGACCGAACAGGTTGCGCGCATCCACGCCCGACCGCTCGACCGCACCCGGCCGCTGTGGGAGATGTACCTCATCCACAACCTCGAGGACGGCAAGCAGGCGCTGTACTCGAAGGTGCACCACGCGGCGATCGACGGGGTGTCGGGCGCCGAGATCCTCGCCACGATCATGGACGTCACCGTCGAGCCGCGCGTCGAGGACCAGCCGGAGGAGATCTGGAACCCCGACGCGCTGCCCGACCCGCTGAGTCTGGTACGTCGTGGCGTGACGTCGATGGCAGCCCAGCCGCTGGAGGCGCTGCGGACGCTCCCGAAGGCCCTGCCCCATCTCGCGGACCTGCCGGGCGCATCGCTGGTGCCGGGCATCGAGACGATCAGCGATCTCGCCGACTCGCTGGTGCAGATGGCCGGGGCGCCGGGCCGCAGCGGGCCGCGACGTACGATCTCCACCCCTCACACGCCGTTGAACGGCCGGATCACCGCTCACCGCCGGTTCGCCTACGGCTCGCTGCCGCTGGACTCGATCAAGCAGGTGAAGAACGCCTACGCGATGACGGTCAACGACGTGGTGATGGCGCTGTGCACCTCGGCGCTGCGGCAGTGGCTGCTCGACCACGACGGGTTGCCGGAGACGCCGATCGTGGTGGCGGTCCCGGTGTCGGTGCGCTCCGACGACGACGCGGGTGAGACCGGCAACCACATCTCGGTGATGGTGGCGGAGATGCCGACGCACCTGGCCGACGCGGAGGAGCGGCTGGCCGCCGTACAACTCGCGATGATCGAGGCGAAGGAGCACTTTGAGGCCGTGCCGGCGACGATCCTGCAGGACCTGACCGCGGTGATACCCACCGCTTTGTCGGGGCTGGCCGCGCGGGCTGTGTTCACGATGATGCAGGGCGGCGGCTACCCGTTCAACCTGTTCATCTCGAACGTGCCGGGCCCGCAGGTCCCGCTTTTCATCGGCGGCGCCAGCGTGCTGGGCGTCTACCCGATGTCGGCCGTCACCGACTTCACCGGGGCGCTCAACATCACGCTGTTCTCCTACAACGGGTCACTCGACTTCGGCCTCATCGCCTGCCGCGAGCTCGTGCCCGACGTGTGGAACCTGATCGACTACCTGCGCGACGCCCTCGACGAGCTGGTGAAGCTGGCCGAGACCTGACCGCTGAGAGCTGATCGCTCGGCTCAGCTGGGCGACTCGACCTTGGCCCGCTTGGCGGTGCGCTCGATGCCGTCGGCGAGCACCGGCCAGAGCTCACGGGGCAGGTCATGGCCCATGCCGGGGATCAGCAGGAGCTCAGCGTTCGGGATGGCCCGAGCGGTCGCCCGGCCGCCCGAGACGTGCACCAGCCGGTCGGCCAGGCCATGGATCACCAGAGCTGGTACGTCGAGCTCCCGCAGCGCACGCGAACGATCGGGCTGAGCCAGCAGCGCGAGCGTCTGGCGGGCGACGCCGGCGGCGCTGACGCCGCGGTCGAAGGTCTCGGCAGCCCGCGCCCGGATGTCCGCTGCAGGCAGCGGGTACGCCGGGGAGCCGATGGCCGCCCAGGTCACCACCGACTGCGCCATGAACTGCTCCCGTGACCGTCTCTCCGCGATGAGTCGCGGCAACAGCCTCGGGTCTTGCCACCCCACCGAGCGCCGACCAGTGGTCGCCATGATCGACACCAGCGACAGCACCCGGTCAGGATGGTCGATCGCCATCGTCTGCGCGATCATGCCGCCCATCGAGACGCCGGTCACGTGCGCCTTGTCGACGCCGAGGTGGTCGAGCAGCCCGACACCGTCGGCCGCCATGTCGCTGAGCGTGTACGGCGGCGGCGTCTTGGTGCGGATGAACGTCTTGACCACGTCGGTACGCCGTCCGCCGGCCCAGTCCAGCTTCGTCGACCTGCCGACGTCCCTGTTGTCGAAACGGATGACGAAGAAGCCGCGGTCGGCGAGGATCTGGCACAGCTCGGGTGCCCACCAGGTCAGCGGCCCGCCGAGGCCCATGATGAGCAGCAGCGCCGGGTCGTCACGCTCGCCGAACGTGTCGAAGCACAGGTCGATGCCGTTCGGGAGGTGGGCGGTCTCTTCGGTCTGCTGCTGCATGCGTCGGTAGGGCTCCTAAACGGCTTGCGGGCTGGTTACTACGGAGTTTACCGACCGCCGCCCCACTCCAGAGTTGTCAGAACGTAGTGCCGCCATAGCGGCAGCAGCGACTGACAGGTCGGCTGCCTCCGGCAGTTGTCAGAACGTAGTGCCGCCATAGCGGCAGCAGCGACTGACAGGTCGCGAATGGGGAGGGGAGGTGAGGGGGAGCGGCGGTGGGTTAGGCGTGCTCGAAGTTCACCGCGGCGTACTTGCTGAGCTTCTCGAGGCGGTGCTCGCTGATGATCGACCGGATGGTGCCGCTACGGGAGCGCATCACGAGCGAATGCGTCTTGGCGCCGCCATGGGCGTAGCGGACGCCGCGCAAGAGCTCCCCTTCGGTGATCCCGGTCGCGACGAAGAAGCAGTCGTCGCCGGAGACCAGGTCGTCGGTCGACAGCACGCGGCCGAGCTCGTGGCCGGCGTCGACGGCCCGCTCGCTCTCGGCGTCGTCCCGCGGCCACAGCCGTCCTTGTATGACGCCGCCGAGACATTTCATCGCGCACGCGGCGATGATGCCCTCCGGCGTACCCCCGACACCCAGCAGCAGGTCGACGCCGGTATCGGGACGCGCTGCCATGATGGCGCCGGCGACGTCGCCGTCGGTGATGAACTTGATCCGCGCGCCGGTGGCGCGAACCTCGTCGACGAGCCCGCTGTGGCGCGGTCGGTCGAGGACGACCACGGTGATGTCGTCGCGGGAGCTGCCCTTCGCCTTGGCGGTGCGGCGGATGTTCTCGGCCACCGGCAGCCTGATGTCGACCACGTCGGCCGCCTCGGGTCCGGCGGCGAGCTTCTCCATGTAGAACACCGCAGACGGGTCGTACATCGACCCGCGCGGCGACACCGCCATCACTGCTACGGCGTTCGGCATCCCCTTGGCGGTCAGCGTCGTACCGTCGATCGGGTCGACGGCGACGTCGCACGCCGGACCCGTGCCGTCGCCGACCTTCTCGCCGTTGTAGAGCATCGGGGCGTTGTCCTTCTCGCCCTCGCCGATGACGACCACGCCGTCCATGCCCACCGTGCCGATAAGTGCGCGCATGGCGTTCACCGCCACGCCGTCGGCGCCGTCCTTGTCGCCGCGCCCGACCCAGCGGCCAGCCGCCATCGCGGCCGCCTCAGTCACCCGCACCAGCTCCATCGCGAGGTTACGGTCAGGTGCGTCGGAGGGCGTTTCGAACTCGGGGCTGATCGTGGTGGGGAACTGGCCGGTCACAGCTGTCTCCTCGCGT
>JAUJOE010000011.1:45012-47465 GCA_030447805.1 Nocardioidaceae bacterium
GTGATGTCGGCCAGCAGCGGCACGGCCGCCGCGATCTGCACCCTGATCGCGTCGCCGTGCGGAGTGAGAGCGGTGACCCTGCCCGGCCAGGCGTTGCGTGGGCTGCCGCTCGGCCGCTCGGTGAACAGGCTGACCGACCGCGGCGAGAACGCCGCGAAGGCAGGTCCCGACAAGCGCTCAGCAGCCACGACCTCCGTGCCGTCGGCCAGCCGTACGGCGCCGTCGACGGCGGTGCCGCGCAGCAGGTTCAGCCCGACCAGCGAGGCGACGTGCTGGGTGCGCGGGTGCGCGGCCACGTCAGCCGGTGAGCCGAACTGGACGATGACCCCGCCGTCCATCACCACCAACCGGTCGGCGACCACCAGCGCGTCGAGGGCGGTATGGGTGACGAGGACGGTGACCGCCGACAGCGCGCGGAGGTGGTCGCGCAGCGCGGTCCGCAGCGACATCGCCGCAGTCGCGTCCAGCGCGGCCGTCGGCTCGTCGAGCAGCAGCAACGCCGGTTCGCCGGCCAGCGCCCGGGCGATCGCCACCCGCTGCGCCTGGCCGCCCGACATCTCGCGCGGACGGCGGTCAGCCAGCGCCGCGACGTCCAACCGCCGCAACCAGGCCGCGGCCACGTCGCGGGCCTCCTTCTTGCCAGCTCCCCGCGCCCGCAAGCCGAAGGCAACGTTGTCGGTGGCGGTGAGGTGCGGGAACAGCAGGTGGTCCTGGAACACGAAGCCAACCGGCCGCCGATGTGCCGGCAGCTGATGCCCGTCGCCGGCCAAGACGGTGCCGTCCAGCGTGATCTGCCCGCGCGTGATCGGGAGCAGTCCGGCGAGCGCTCGCAGCGTCGTTGTCTTCCCGGCCCCGTTGGGCCCGATCAGGCCGATGACCTCACCGCGCTCCGCTGTGAGGTCGACCTCGGTCAGCTGTCGCGGCCGGTGTACGGCGAACTGCGCGGCCAGGCTCACGCCGGGCACCCGACCTGAGCTCGAGACATCGGACTCATGCCGAGAGTCCAGACAGCCAGCGCTCACGCAACAAGGCCAGCACGGTCACCGACACGACGATCAGCAGCAAGCTCAACGCGATCGCCGTGTCGGGTTCGGACTGCAGCGCCAGGTAGATCGCCGGCGGCAGCGTGCGCGTCGTACCGGGGAGGCTGCCGGCGAACGTGATCGTGGCACCGAACTCCCCCAGCGCCCGGGCCCAGCACAGCACGGCGCCCGACACGATGCCGGGCCAGGCGAGCGGCAGCGTGACCCGGCGAAACGTCAGCCAACGGGAGGCTCCGAGCGTTGCGGCCGCCTCGTCGTACCGCTCGTCAGACGCCCGCAAGGCACCCTCGACGCTGATCACGAGGAACGGCAGCGCGACGAAGGTCTGGGCGAGCACCACGGCAGCGGGAGTGAACGGCACGGTGACTCCGAAGGCGGCGTCGAGCCAGCGGCCCACGACGCCGTTGCGCCCGAACGCGAGCAGCAGCGCCACCCCGCCGACCACCGGGGGAAGCACGAGCGGCAGTACGACGAGCGCGCGCACCGCGCTGCGGCCGCGGAAGTCGGCGCGCGCCAGCACCCAGGCGAGCGGGACGCCGAAGACCAGGCACAGCAGGGTCGACAGCAGCGTCGTGGTGAGGCTGAGCCGCAACGCGTCCTGCGCCGTGGGGCTGGTGAGGCGGTCCCCGAGCGACGACCAGGGTGCGCGCAGGACCACCGCGACGACGGGTACGAGGAGAAACGCCAGCGCCACAACTGCCGGACCAGTCAGCCGCAGCGGAGCGCCGCCCAGCGTCGACCCGCGACCGGGGGGGATCACGCCGCCCGCTGTCACGGTGGGCCGAACCCGGCTGCCTCGAACACCCGCTGACCGGCTTGGGAGTTCACCAGCGAGATCCAGTCCGCGGCCGCGTCCGGCGACGATGAGCCCTTGACCGCGGCGATGTAGTAGGCGTTGACCACGTTGGCGGCGGCCGGGATGGCGACCGTGTCGACGTCGTCTCCGGCGGCGCGAGCGTCGGTGACGTAGACGATTCCGGCGTCGACCTCGCCCAGCGTCACCTTGGCGAGCACCGACTTCACGTCCGGCTCGAGTGAGCGCGGCTGCGGTTCGGTCGCCAGCCGGGAGAGGATCCGCTGGGCGGCCGTGCCGCAGGGAGCTGACGGGTCGCACATGACGAAGTCGACGGAGCCGAGGTCGCTCAGGCTGTCGATATCGGCCGGGTTGCCTGGGGGAGTAGCGACCGCCATCGTGTTGGAGGCGAACGGCACTGGATCAGCCGCCAGCAGCTGCGCGTCGGCGACGACCTGCATGCTGGTGTTATCGGCGGTCGCAACCACGTCGGCCGGAGCGCCCGCGGCGATCTGCTGGGTGAGCGTGCTGCTCGACCCGAACGAGATCACCACGTCGACACCCGGATGGTCGGCCTCGAACGCCGACTCCAGCTCGGTGAACGTCTCGGTCAGCGA
>JAUJOE010000004.1:0-87952 GCA_030447805.1 Nocardioidaceae bacterium
TGCTGTAAGGCATGCTGACCGTGTCGTGGTGCGCCTGGTTGGCGTTGCGCAGACGCGTGAGCATGTCTGCGATTGGGTCTGTCATCGTCATGGCCGGTGGCCTCTTCCTGCTGCGGTTTCGGAGCTTCCGACCTTCAGCTGTTCGTTTTCGGTGGTCTCGTTTACCAGCTGCTCTTGGTGATGCCCGGCAGTTCGCCGCGGTGAGCCATCTCCCGCAGGCAGATGCGGCAGAGGCCGAACTTGCGGTAGACGGACTTCGGCCGACCACACCGCTGGCAGCGGGTGTAGCCGCGAACCTTGAACTTCGGCTTGCGTGCTGCTTTGACGACAAGGGATGTCTTGGCCATCAGTTCTCCTTACTCTGCATACTCATCGCTCCGCACTCTGCATACTCATCGCTCCGCACTCTGCATACTCATCGCTCCGCGAAGGGGAAGCCGAGGTGCTTGAGGAGCGAGCGCCCCTCTTCGTTGTTGGTCGCGCTCGTCACGATCGTGATGTCCATACCCCGCTGGCGATCGACCTTGTCAGGATCGATCTCGTGAAACATGACCTGTTCGGTCAGGCCGAAGGTGTAGTTGCCCTGCCCGTCGAACTGCCTCGGCGACAGGCCCCGGAAGTCCCGGATCCGTGGTAGGGCGAGAGTGAGCAGCCGGTCCAGGAACTCCCACATGCGGTCCCCGCGAAGTGTCACGTGGGCACCGATCGGCATACCCTCGCGCAGCTTGAACTGCGCAATGGACTTGCGGGCCCTCGTCACCTGTGGTTTCTGCCCGGTGATGATGGTCAGGTCCTTGACGGCACCCTCGATCAGCTTGGAGTCGCGGGCTGCCTCACCCACACCCATGTTGACTACGATCTTCGTCAGGCCGGGCACCTGCATGACGTTGGAGTAGCCGAACTCGTCGCTGAGCGCCGGCAGGATCTCCTCGCGGTACCTGGTCTTGAAGCGGGGTGGCTCGCTTCGGGGCCGAACTGCCGCCGCCGTCGACTCGGTTTCAGTCGTTGTCATGGTCAGACCTCCTCACCGTTCCTGGTGGCCACTCGCACGCTGCGGTGCGCGGTGTACTTCGAACCGTCGGGACGGGTCTTCTGCACCTCGACCCGCTTGGCACCGACCCTGGTGGGGACCTTCTTGCCCTTGACCTCTGTCAGCAGCATCACGTTGGAGACGTGGATCGGCGCCTCCTGCGTGATGATGCCGCCGGTGGTACCGGCGCGCCCGCCTTGGTTGACGAGCTTGGTGTGCCGCTTGACGCGGTTGACACCTTCGACGATCACGCGCTTGTGCTCGGACAACACGGCGATCACCTTGCCCTCGGCGCCCTTGTCCTTACCGGCGATGATGCGAACAACGTCGCCCTTCTTGATGGTCATGGTGCGAGCCATGTCTACAGCACCTCCGGAGCGAGAGAGATGATCCTCATGAACTTCTTGTCGCGCAGCTCACGACCCACCGGGCCGAAGATGCGGGTGCCGCGGGGCTCGCCGTCCTGACGCAGGATCACCGCCGCGTTCTCGTCGAACCGGATGTAGGAGCCGTCGGGGCGGCGACGCTCCTTGACGGTGCGCACGATGACTGCCTTGACGACCTCGCCCTTCTTGACGTTGCCGCCAGGGATGGCGTCCTTGACCGTGGCGACGATGACGTCGCCTATGCCGGCGTAGCGCCGCCCGGAGCCGCCAAGCACCCGGATGCACAAGATCTGCTTGGCACCGGTGTTGTCGGCGACCTTGAGTCGCGACTCCTGCTGGATCATCTTTCTCTCCTCGTGACGTGCACTACTTCGCCTTCTCCAGAATCTCGAGCACACGCCACCGCTTGGTTGCCGACAGCGGGCGGGTCTCCATGATGAGAACCCGGTCACCGATACCGCACTCGTTGGCCTCGTCGTGCGCCTTCAGCTTGCTGGTACGCCGAAGCACCTTGCCGTAGAGGGCGTGCTTGACGCGGTCCTCCACGGAGACGACCACTGTCTTGTCCATCTTGTCGCTCAACACGAAGCCCTCGCGGACCTTGCGCCGGTTGCGCTCCGGGCCGGCTGTCTCGGTCACATCGCTGCCTTCACTCATGCTGCACCCTCACCATCGGTCGTGATCTGGGCGGTTATGCCCAGCTCGCGCTCACGCAAGATCGTGTAGATCCGCGCGATGTCGCGTCGTACGGCGCGCAGGCGTCCGTGTGACTCCAGCTGGCCGGTGGCCGCCTGGAAACGAAGGTTGAACAGCTCTTCCTTCGCCTCGCGCAGCTTCTCCTCGAGAGAGTCTTCGTCGAGGTGGCGCATCTCTGCTGCCTTCGCCGACGTCACAGGAAGTCACCGCCTTCACGGCTGATGAAGCGGCACTTCATAGGAAGCTTGTGCATGGCCCGGTCAAGGGCCTCGTGGGCGATTGACTCGGGAACGCCGGAGAGCTCGAACATGACACGTCCTGGCTTGACGTTGGCGATCCACCACTCCGGAGAACCCTTGCCGGACCCCATCCGGGTTTCCGCTGGTTTCTTGGTGAGCGGACGGTCCGGGTAGATGTTGATCCAGACCTTTCCCCCACGCTTGATGTGACGGGTCATCGCGATACGGGCGGACTCGATCTGGCGGTTGGTGACGTAGGAGCCCTCCATCGCCTGGATGCCGAAGTCTCCGAAAGCGAGCTTGGTGCCGCCCTTGGCCATCCCGGTGCGCTTGGGGTGATGCTGTTTGCGGTGCTTGACCCGACGGGGGATCAACATGCGTCAGCCCTCCTGTCCTGTGGTCTCGGCTGGAGCTATCGCGACGGCGGTGTCGCCGCCGACGGGTGCCTCGGTCACGGCCGGAGCGCCGCTGGAGGCGCGGTCGGTCGGCTCGGGGCGGTCACCGCGGCGACCCCGTGTCGTGGGGCGGTTGCGGTTGCCGACCTGGGCGAGCTGGGCCGCCTGAGCCTCACGCTCGGCCCGCGAGCCGGCGACTTCGCCCTTGAAGATCCACACCTTGACGCCGATGCGCCCGAACGTGGTCTTGGCCTCGTAGAACCCGTAGTCGACGTCGGCGCGCAACGTGTGCAAGGGCACGCGGCCTTCGCGGTAGAAGTCCGAACGCGACATCTCGGCGCCGCCGAGGCGACCCGAGCACTGGATCCGGATGCCCTTCGCTCCGGACCGCATCGCGGTCTGCATCGCCTTGCGCATCGCGCGTCGGTAGGCCACCCGACTGGACAGCTGCTCGGCGACCCCCTGCGCGACGAGCTGGGCGTCGATCTCGGGGTTGAGCACCTCACGGATGTTGAGCTTGACCTGCTTGCCGGTGAGTTTCTCCAGGTTCTCGCGGATGCGGTCCGCTTCAGCGCCGCGGCGGCCGATCACGATTCCCGGACGGGCAGTGTAAATGGTCACCGACACGCGGTCTCTGGTGCGCTCGATCTCGACCCGGCTGATCCCTGCCCTGTCCATTCCCTTGGTCAGCAGCTTGCGGATGGCCACGTCCTCGCCGACGTAGGACTTGTACAGCTTGTCGGCGAACCAACGGCTCTTGTGGTCCGTCGAGATACCGAGGCGGAAGCCGTGCGGGTTTACTTTCTGGCCCATCAGCGGCCACCTCCAGTAGTTCCGTCGTCGACGATGTCAGCGGGCTGCACGACGAGCGTGATGTGGCTGGTGCGCTTGAGAATGCGAGTCGCCCGACCCTGCGCTCGCGGTCGGAACCGCTTCAAGGTCGGGCCCTCGTCGACACGGGCCTTCGTCACCTTCAGAGTGTCGCGCTCGAGATCCTCCGTGGTTGTCGCGTTCGCGACGGCGCTCTCGAGGATCTTGTACACGGTCTCGGCCGCTGCCTGGGGCGCAAACCGCAAGGCGGCCAGCGCGTCGTCGACCTGCATGCCGCGCACCATGTCAACGACACGGCGAGCCTTCAGCGGGGTCACGCGGACGAATCGTGCAACGGCGAACGCGCCTGGCTGGTCACCCAGCAGGCTCTCGCGGCGGGCGCTGACACGCCTGCGCTCGGTAACGCTCATCTCTTAGTCAACTCTCTTCACAGATCCGGTCCTGCTGTCGTCGGCACCGTGGTCAACGCCGACGGCTCTTACGGTCGTCCTTCTCATGTCCGCGGAAGGTGCGCGTCGGGGCGAACTCACCCAGCTTGTGCCCGACCATCGAGTCGGTGACAAACACCGGGACGTGCTTACGCCCGTCGTGGACGGCAATCGTGTGACCGATCATGGCCGGCACGATCATCGAGCGGCGCGACCATGTCTTGATGACGTTCTTGGTCCCCTTGTCGTTCTGCACGTCCACCTTCTTCTGCAGGTGGTCGTCGACGAACGGGCCCTTCTTCAGGCTGCGTGGCATGTCTTAGGCCCTTCTCAGCGCTTGCCGGATCTACGGCGACGGACGATCAGCTGGTCACTGGCTTTGCGCTTGCGCGTCCGGCCTTCCTTCTGGCCCCAGGGTGAGACCGGATGACGGCCGCCCGAGGTCTTCCCCTCGCCGCCACCGTGCGGGTGGTCGACGGGGTTCATGGCCACCCCGCGAACGCTGGGGCGCTTGCCCTTCCAGCGCATCCGACCGGCCTTGCCCCAGTTGATGTTCGACTGCTCGGCGTTGCCGACCGATCCGATCGTGGCGCGGCACCGCACGTCGACGTAGCGCATCTCGCCGGAAGGCATCCGCAGCTGCGCGCGACCTCCCTCGCGGGCGACCAGTTGCACCGACGCGCCGGCGGAACGACCGATCTTGGCGCCGCCGCCCGGACGTAGCTCGATCGCGTGCACCGTTGTACCGACCGGGATGTTGCGCAACGGCAGGTTGTTACCAGGCTTGATGTCCGCGCGCGCACCGTTCTCCACCTGCATGTCCTGCTTGAGACCGTGCGGCGCGATGACGTCACCGTCGGCTTCTCGCCGTCGGCGTAGTGCAGCAGTGCGATGCGGGCGGTCGGTTGAGTTTGTTGCGGGGTCGTACTCGATGTGCGCCACCTTGGCCGGCACGCCGTCCTTGTCGTAGCGGCGAAAGTCGATGATGCGGTAGGCGCGCTTGTGGCCGCCGCCTTGGTGGCGGGTGGTGATCCGGCCCTGGTTGTTGCGGCCGCCCTTCTTCGGAGAGGAGGCGTGACCAGCGTCTTCTCCGGTGTCATCTGCGCGTGACCTCGACGAAGTCGGCGACACTGGAACCGCGGCGGCCCGGCGTCGTCGGCTTGTACTTGCGGATACCCATGAGGCTCTCGGTCCTCGTCTCAAGCCCGGTCTGGTGGAACTTCCGGACCTCCGAAGATGTCTATGCGCTGTCCCTCGGCGAGGCTGACGATGGCGCGCTTGGTGTCCGGGACGGCTGCCGTAGCCGAATCGGAGTGCGACGACGCTGCCTGGACGGTTGATCGTGTTGACGCTCGTCACCTTCACGTTGAACACCTTCTCAGCACCGCGATCTTGATCTCGGTCTTGTTGGAGTCTGGGCGTTGGACAGGGGAAGGTGTACTTGTTCTGGTCACAACCACCAGCGACGCAGGACGTCGCGATGGTCCTTGTAGAGGTTGACTCTTGCCGTCCGCCTCATCTGCACTGGTGCCCTTGCGTTGGCCCACCTGGGACCCAGCCTCGACGAAACGCGCCTTCTCCGCGTCCTGCGATAAGGCTTCCATGCCTGCACCGGCCACGTCGCGGTGGTCCTCCGGCTGTGGAACTTCATCGATGTTCTTGTCGAAGAGATCCCTCACCCGACGGGCGCTTCACCGCCTCCTCGGTGACGATGGAGCCGCACGTGTCCCTCTCGCTGGCCGTGGCCGGGGCCGCCGGCGCGACTTCGACCAGGACCTCCGCGCAGCGAACAATCGTACGCCGCCTTCGTGAACACCACGTCGTCGCTCAGCAGCACGTCGTAGACAGTCAGCGTTGAACGGCCTGGGGTCAGGACCGGCGAGGTCGTCGCCACGGTCCACAACCACCAGCACACGGGGACGTTCAGCCGCCGAGGCGGAGCGCAGGCTGGACGGCGAGTCGCCGCTGACGCTTCGACGACATGCGTCGCGCGCACACCGGAGAAGCCGTGCCGCGCAGAGCACGACCTTCAAGCGCTGCGTGGGTCGTGCCGGTGACCGCCGGCCTCGCCAGTGCGGCGACCTTTCTGCCAGGCTTCCGGCCGCCGCCGACTTCGTCTTCGACGTGCCTTGTCGGCGCCGGTGACTGGTGGATCAGCGGGATGTTGACCTGGGTGTCGAAGAGATCGGCGACGACGTGGACCCGCCTCGTCGCGGGCGCGTCTGTTCGCTCGAAGGCTCGCTCACCTGTGTCACGACGTTCGACTTGGCCCCGATGACCGCGAGGGTGACCGCGGGCCGGA
The DNA here is from genome assembly GCA_030447805.1 of Nocardioidaceae bacterium. Taxonomy (GTDB): domain Bacteria; phylum Actinomycetota; class Actinomycetes; order Propionibacteriales; family Nocardioidaceae; genus JAUJOE01. The sequence continues at coordinate 6,308 of JAUJOE010000004.1, forward strand.
ATTCATCTTCTTCGGCGCGTGCACTGTGACGTTTTGGATGTGACGGTCTCGTTGCCCATCCGCCCGGGCATCTTCTGACCGGAAGTCGGCCCGTGGACGCGCCGCCGATGGAGCCCGTCTTGCGGTGGTTGCGGTGCGAGCCGTGCGAGGCGCCGGTGAACGTGCGGCGACCTGATCGACCTTCTCGCCCGGAGAAGACGTCCGCTCCGACCGGGCCGAGGCTGTACTCCGGTCCGCCGTACGGATCTCGACGACGTTGCGCGGTGACTCCGGCCTTTCGAAGTGACCAGCCATCGGCGTAGTCACCTTGAGCCTGAAGCCGATCTTTTGACGGTGTTGGTGTCGCTGAACGGACCGTGTTCTACTCGCCGCGATGCCTGGCACCCGGTTGTTCTCGTCCCAGACCTGAGTCATGGGCGACGCGGACGACGCAGTTGGCTCATTGGGATCAGCGATCTCGATGTCAATGTTCACTTGGGGAGTGTGCGGGTCGAAGATGTCGTACGCATCTCGGTGCTCGCGGCTGTCCGACACGGATGACGACGGTTCTTCTTAGGAAGCGGCACCGGGCCCGCGACCTGGGCACCGGTACGCGTCACCGTGTCGATCTTGCGCGCCGACGTCGATGACCTCATGGTCGTAGGCCTTTCTGTCGCATCGCTCACGATGCTCTCGACTTCGTCATTGATGTACGCTGCGCTGCGGACAATCACCCCCTGCGGTCGGTGTCCCTTGGGATCGGCCGTTGTTCTTGGGGAGTTGGAGGACGGACTCCCTGTTCCGACCTCGGCGGCGAGGCACCCGACCTCCTCACGTGTCGCGCATGATGCGACGGCGTGGGCAACCCCGACAGTCTGCCAGAGGAGAGCCAGCGCGGTGGATTGTTGTCGGCGTCGTCGCTCACGATGGACGCGACCAGGCCATGTCTTGGGCGCAACCGCCATCAGGCATGGCCCTTGAACGGACGACCCTCGCGGGGGCTGCGCATTGGCTGGGGACGCCACCGATGGGGCACGAACCTGTTTGGGGCTGGTTGCACCGCGTGGGATTCGCGGTGTGACCCGGTGCGACGAGCTCACATCATGGAGGCGCGGAACCATGGACGCTTCGAGGACGGCGAGACGGACGAGGCGAATCGTCGAGGCTGGAATGCCGTCATCGGACGCTGGTGCCGGTGGACGTTCGACTCGTGCCGCGCACTCGGATGGGGCACGGTCGCTGGTTGAACTTTCGCCAGGTTCATGGTGTCGTTATGACATCATAGTGGTGTCATGGGCTCGACATCGCCCGCTGGCCGAGGGAGGCTGTGCCGTCATCGAAGCAATCAACCTGCTCGGAGGGTTCTCGACAGGTGGAGATAGGGGCGCACATCTTCGGGATCCTCGTCACGGCGCCGGCTCGCGCGACAATCAAGATGCTCTCTACTCTCCTCATCCCCACCGGCGCTGAAGTGGACGGCTTCGACGTCGTGCGCGACGAAGTGCACGTCCGACGGCGACTCGGTGTCTTGTTCGGCGGCGACAAGGGGCTCTACAACCAGTTGTCCGGGCGGGAGAACTTGCGTACTTCGGGCGTCTGTACGGCATGCCGGGTGACCTCATCGATAGCCGTCGGTGGGGCTCTCGGGCCAAGGAACGCGTCGACGCGTGGGATGAAACAGCGTCTCCACATCGCCAAGACGCTCATCCACCGCCCTTGTGATCCTCGACGAGCCGACGATCGGTCTGGACCCTGCCGCTGCCATCGAGGTGCGGTCTCTCACGACCTCAGCCCAGAGGTCATGCTCTCGACACATGACATGCACGAGGCGGACCTGGCAATCATCGACCGAGGCCTGATCGTGGCCGCGGGAACGCCGTGCCCAGGCCGCGGCAAGTCGACCGTCGTTCTATCGTTGGGCCCCTCGTCGGCGCCTCTGGTGCTCATGGTGGCCGGCCTCTTGTCCTCGCTGCCTGCGACGCTCACGTTGCGCCCTCGACAGCACCGCCGCCTTGGACCAAGGGTTGGCGGTGCTGCGCCTCCGGCGCTTCCGTGCGCGCCATCGATGTTCGCGATCCACGCTGGAAGATGCCTTCCTCGGGGCCACCGGGCGCGCATCAGCCGGTGAGCGGTCTTCGGCGTCGGGTCGAGAATGTCAAGACGCCGTCGAGACCGGGGCCCAGGCAGGCGAGGGTGGTGGTGGCCACCGCCCGCGTCTTCTTGCTGCGCTTCGCTTCCAACCCGATCATGGTCATTCGCGGGCCGTTGGGTCCCTTTCTCGTGCTGCTCACGCCTTCCACCTGGCGTACGCGGCGGACCAGACGATCAGCGCCGTGGTGGCTGACGGCGTCTCCTCGTCGGTGATCCTCGCACCTCGATGCCACGTTCTTCTCCGTGGGAAGCGTATGTCCTCCACCGGAAACGCCAGCGACCGATCAGCGCCCGCATCTCAGCGTCTCTGTCGGTGATCCTTGCGCGCCTGACCGAGTCGCGCATCGTGACCTCCATGGACTTCCGGATAGCGCTGGCTCTGCTGTGCCTCTATGCGTGCTGTCTTTGCATCGGGATCGGTTTCGGCGGCTTGTTCCTGCTGTCCCGCCAGTCGAACGCGCTCTGCTCCTCGCTTACCTGCTCGCCGGGTTCTTCGTTCCGCGGTCGGCTCTGCCCGACTGGCTGCATGGTCTCCGACGTGTAGTCGACGCCCTGCGCAAGACGGTTCTGTCGGGCGCCTCCGTCGGACAGATCTGGCCACAGCTTGGAGCCACCGCCCTCACCGCCCGACTTCCTGGCCGGGGGAATGGCGGGGCTGCGCCACCTCGACGATGTCGTGCGCCGCCGGTTGGACCTGCTGTGTACGACGCGAGAAGCGGGTCTTCGGGGAGCGCCCATGACACGACGTCGGACGGCGGGAGCAGCCGACTGGGACGGTCGCCTGGCTGGTAGGAGCCGTGGCGCAGTCGGCAGCCAGGACTCGACCGCCGGTCGTTGGTATGGATGGCCGCTCCCCTCTTCGGCGCTTTGACCGTCGTCTTCATCTACGAGCCTCGCCCGACCTCCGGGACTACGCGATCGTCGCAGGCGCTGGCCTGTCCGCTGTTCGGTATGCAGTACAACGCCGGCGAGGTTCTCGACGAACGCCGGCGGGGCAGCCTCAATCTCTTCGCCTCACCAGGGGCCTCGACGTGTGGCTCGCCGGGTTCCGACGCCGTGGGCGAGTCCTTGGTGGCAGCGGCGTTGACGGTCGGTGTTGCGCCGCCGCCTTCGGCTCAGCGTCTCGATGAATGTGCTGAGCGTCCTCGTCGTCATCGTCCTGCTGCTCTCCTGCATGTGGGGGTTCAGCATGCTGGTGGGCTCGATCGGCCTCGCGCTGCGCACACCGTCCAATCGCCTTGATGCCCGACTCTGCCTCCCTGTCACCACCTTGTTGGTCTCCTCCGGCTCCATGTACCCCATCGCCTTGATGCCCGACTGGATCCAGGTGCCTTCGCCGCGTCCTGCCGATATGGAGGGCTCATCGCTGACGCCTTCGCCGTCGTCGTGCTCCGGCAGTGTCCATCCTCTGCTTGTTTGTCGAACGGCGCGAGACGGTATCAGGGCGTGTCCCGGCACCGGTCGCCGCTATTGGCGGCGCTTCCACTCACCACGGCCGAACATGCGCCGCAGACGATCCCAAGGAGTTTCCGACGTCGGCATGACGTCGACGCCGTACGTCGGCGCCGCATCCGGCTCCGGCAGCGCGCGTGCCTCTTCGACGGTGATTTTCCGCACGTACGCCGTCGTGATGATCTCGACGGCGTGTCGACGAACCAGCCCTGCTCCGTCTGGACCACGATCCCGTCGAAGACGTCGAGGTCAGGGACATCCAGCACCGTCTCCACGGTGCCGATGAGTGCCGTCACTGGCCTGGAGTGGCCAGGCCGGTGTAGGCGATGGGCGTCGGTTCCTGGTTCATGTGGCCCACGCTACGCCAGCGCCGCTGGCGCTGTTGATCTGGGGTCAAGAGGAAGGGTGACCCAGCCGGACTCTCGTCCGACGGTGCGGCCGATGACCTCAGTCGCGGATGGAACGCCTACTTGGTGATCTTGGTGACGCAGGCCGGCTCCGACGGTCCTCCATGGCGATCGGCTCCATGGCGATGGGCTGGCTCGACGGACATCTCTGTGTTGTCGCCAGGCATGACCATCTCGGTGCCCTCCGGCAGGGTCACCACGCCCGTCACGTCGGTCGTGCGGAAGTAGAACTGAGGACGGTAGTTGTTGAAGAACGGCGTATGACGGCCACCTTCCTCCTTCGACAAGATGTAAACGTTCGCGTCGAAGTTGGTGTGCGGCGTCGTCGTGCCAGGCTTGATCACGACCATGCCGCGCTCCACGTCCTCGCGCTTGGTGCCACGCAACAGCAGACCGACGTTCTCACCCGCACGACCTTCGTCGAGAATCTTGCGGAACATCTCCACGGCGGTGACCGTGGTGGTCTGCTTCTGCTCGCGGATGCCGATGATGTCGACCGTCTCGTTGATCTTCACGACGCCGCGCTCGATGCGGCCGGTGATGACGGTTCCACGACCGGTGATCGTGAAGACGTCCTCGACGGGCATGAGGAACGGCTTCTCGGTGTCGCGCTCAGGCTGCGGGATGTGCTCGTCGACCGCGGCCATCGGGCTCGGTGATCGACTCCCCCACTTCTCGTCGCCGTTCAGCGCCGGGAAGGCTGCCACCCGAACGACGGCGGCGTCGTCGGCCGGGAACTCGTACTCCGACAGCAGGTCGCGCACCTCGAGCTCGACGAGCTCGATGAGGTCCTCGTCGTCGACCATGTCACACTTGTTCAGCGCGACGACGATCGCCGGCACGCCCACCTGACGTGCCAGCAGCACGTGCTCCCGCGTCTGCGGCATGGGGCCGTCGGTAGCAGCCACCACGAGGATCGCACCGTCCATCTGCGCCGCACCGGTGATCATGTTCTTGATGTAGTCGGCGTGGCCGGGGCAGTCGACGTGCGCGTAGTGACGGGACTCGGTCTGGTACTCGATGTGGGCGATCGAGATCGTGATACCCCGTTGCTTCTCCTCAGGCGCCTTGTCGATGTCGTCAAAGGCGAACTGAGGGTTCAGCGGGATACTTGTCGTGCAGCACCTTCGAGATCGCCGCGGTCAGAGTGGTCTTCCCGTGGTCGATGTGGCCGATGGTGCCGATGTTGACGTGCGGCTTTGTCCGCTCGAATTTGGCCTTCGCCACTTGGACTTCCTCCTGATAGAACTGACTCGTTACGTGTACGCCGGGAGCAACCCTACCGGGACTACTCGCCGCGGACCTTCTGGATGATCTCGTCGGCGACGCTCCGGGGAACTTCGGCGTACGAGTCGAACTGCATGGAGTAGGACGCGCGGCCTTGGGTCTTCGACCGCAGGTCCCCAACGTATCCAAACATCTCGGACAGCGGAACCAGAGCGGTCACCAGTTTTGCACCACCGAGACCCTCCTCCATGGCCTGAATCTGCCCACGGCGAGAGTTGAGGTCGCCGATCACCTCACCCATGTAGTCTTCGGGCGTCGTCACCTCGACCGCCATCATCGGCTCGAGCAGGACAGGGTTGGCGCGGCGAGCCGCCTCCTTGAACACCATGCGGCCGGCCATCTTGAACGCCATCTCCGAGGAGTCGACGTCGTGGTAGGCGCCGTCTTGCAGGGTCACCTTGATGTCGACCATCGGATAGCCGGCAAGGATACCGAACTCCATGGCCTCCTGGATGCCCTCGTCCACCGGCGGGATGTACTCGCGCGGGATGCGGCCGCCGGTGACTGCGTTGACGAACTCGTACCCGCCGTCGCCGTCGCCACCGGTCGGCTCCATGTCGATGACAACCTTCGCGAACTGGCCCGAGCCGCCCGTCTGCTTCTTGTGGACGTAGTCGACCTTCTGCACGCCTTGCGGATCGTCTCGCGGTAGGCGACCTGGAGGTTTGCCGACGTTCGCTTCGACGCGGAACTCGTCGCATCCGATCGACGAGCACCTCGAGGTGGAAGCTCGCCCATGCCGGCGATGATCGTCTGCCCGGTCTCCTCGTCGGTGCGCACCTGGAAGGTGGGGTCCTCTTCGGACAGCCGCTGGATCGCCGTTCCGAGCTTCTCCTGGTCGCCCTTCGACTTCGGCTCCACGGCAACGTGGATCACCGGGGCGGGGAACGTCATCGACTCCAGCACAACCGGCTTTGCGACGTCGCACAGGGTCTCACCGGTAGTGGTGTCCTTGAGGCCCATTACTGCGACGATGTGCCCCGCGCCGACCGACGCGATCTCCTCCCGCTTGTTTGCGTGCATCCGGTAGATCTTGCCGATCCGCTCCTTCCTGCCCTTGGTGGGGTTCAGGACGGTGGTGCCGGTGTCGAGCCGGCCGGAGTAGACGCGTAGGTAGGTGAGCTTGCCGAGGTGAGGGTCCGCCATGATCTTGAAGGCGAGCGCCGAGAAGGGCTCGTCCTCGCGTGGACGACGCTGGACGACAATCTCCTCGTCCTTGACGTCATGTCCCTCGACCGACGGGATGTCGATCGGGGAAGGCAGGTATGCGACGACGGCGTCGAGCAGTGGCTGGACACCCTTGTTCTTGAACGCGGTGCCGGTGAGGACCGGGGTGACCTTGTCGAGGAGAGTGGCGCGGCGGATGGCAGCATGCAGCCGCTCGGTCGTCGGCTCCTCACCTTCGAGGTACAGCTCCATCATCTCGTCGTCGGCCTCCGCGATCGTCTCCAGGAGGCGGTCGCGCCACTCGCGCGCGGCGTCGGTGTGGCTCGGCGGAATCTCCTCGACGGCGTACGCCTCGCCCTTGTCGGTCTCTCCGCGCCAGGTGAGCGCGCGCATACCGACCAGGTCTACGACGCCGATGAAGTCAGCTTCGGTCCCGATGGGGATCTGCAGCACGAGGGGGATGGCCCCGAGACGCGACTCGATCATCTCGACGCAGCGGTGGAACTCGGCACCGGTGCGGTCGAGCTTGTTGACGAAGCAGAGACGGGGCACGCGGTATCGGTTCGCCTGCCGCCACACGGTCTCTGACTGCGGCTCCACACCGGCGACACCATCGAACACCGCTACGGCGCCGTCGAGGACACGCAGCGAGCGCTCCACCTCCACAGTGAAGTCCACGTGACCTGGGGTGTCGATGATGTTGATCGTGTGGTCTTTCCAGGTGCAGGTCGTCGCGGCGGAGGTGATGGTGATACCCCGCTCCTGCTCCTGCTCCATCCAGTCCATCGTGGCGGCGCCCTCGTGGACCTCGCCCATCTTGTAGTTGATGCCGGTGTAGAAGAGGATCCGCTCCGTGGTCGTGGTCTTACCTGCGTCGATGTGCGCCATGATGCCGATGTTGCGGACACGGCCGAGGTCGGTCGTAATGGTGGTAGCCACGATGGTGCTTCCCTATCGGTCTGTGGATGGGTCGATGTGGACGGCGTGCGACGCGATGTCGGCCCAGCGAGGCGGCACGCCGAACGACATCTTCACCAGCGGTAGTGCGCGAATGCCTTGTTGGACTCGGCCATCTTGTGGGTGTCCTCGCGTCTCTTGACGGCAGCCCCGAGGCCGTTCGACGCGTCGAGCAGCTCGTTCATCAAGCGTTCTGACATGGTCTTCTCACGACGCGCCTGCGAGTAACGTACGAGCCAGCGCAGCGCGAGCGCCGTCGACCGGCTGGGGCGTACCTCGACCGGCACCTGGTAGGTAGCGCCTCCGACGCGACGCGGGCGTACCTCCAGCGTCGGCTTGACGTTGTCAAGCGCTCGCTTCAGGGTGAGGACCGGGTCGGTGGCGGTCTTGTCACGGCAACCCTCCAGGGCCGTGTGTACGATCCGCTCGGCAACCTGCTTCTTGCCGTCGACGAGCACCTTGTTGATGAGCTGCGTCACCAACTGGCTGCTGTAGACCGGGTCGATCTCGATCGGGCGCTTGGGGGCCGGGCCCTTACGAGGCATTAGCTCTTCTCCTTCTTCGCGCCATAGCGGCTGCGAGCCTGCTTGCGGTTCTTCACACCCTGGGTGTCGAGCGAGCCCCGGATGATCTTGTAGCGCACCCCCGGAAGGTCCTTCACCCGGCCGCCGCGGACGAGGACGATGGAGTGCTCCTGCAGATTGTGTCCGACGCCGGGGATGTAGGCCGTGACCTCGATGCCGCTCGTCAAGCGCACGCGGGCGACCTTGCGGAGGGCAGAGTTGGGCTTCTTCGGCGTCGTCGTGTAGACGCGGGTGCACACGCCGCGCCGCTGAGGAGATCCCTTGAGGGCAGGCGTCTTCGTCTTCGACACCTTGTCCTGTCGACCCTTGCGGACCAGCTGCTGGATGGTGGGCACCGCGTTCGTTCTCTTTCCTGTCGGCTGCACTGTGCAGGGGTTCTGCGCTGATGACGTCTACGTCCTGACCCCCGCGCTCGGGCGTGTTGCCCTTGCGTCGGTCCACTCGGCCAGCAGTCGGATCCGGCGATGTAGTGGTGGTCCTGCGCAGACCTCGGGGCCCAAGAGGCACACGAGAGGGCCTGCACGAGGCAGGCACAGTGTTCAAGATTACCGGCTGCCCGAGGCAGGGTCAAAACGTGTGCCTACCGGTAGTGGGTCAGTTTGAATCAGCCGCGACTACGTATTCAGAAGCTTCGCTTGGAGCCAGCCAGCAGTTGGGTGATGCTCGGTGTCCAGTGCCAGGGCGACGGCATCTATGTCATACTCTGCGAATCGCTGTTCGATGGTGTAGCCAGCTTTGTCAGCGTCCAGCAGCGTCCACATCGCTCGTCTCTCGGCGGTGAAAGGGAGACTGACGCTTCCCAAGTTCACCACCCTGACACCCGCGACCGTGCGATCCATGGGAACGTGCGTGTGTCCGATGAACACCAACTGTGCACCTGAGCTGGCGACACCAGCGTCTAGCAACTCTTGATCCGAAAGCTCTGGATACAGCCCTGGCCCATCATCTTGACCTGGAGATGCGTGCACTAGCAGAACCTGGCATTCGTTCGGGAGCCTGATTGTCTGCTCGACGGGCAAGGAAGCCAGCCAGTCGTAGGCGCCTACGGTGGTGATGGCCCCACGCGTCCAAGCGAACGAGCGGGATGCGCTGACCAACATCTCTAGGTCTGAGGACGGCATCATCGCGGATACTTGTCCGGTGAGCACGTAGCGGTCGGTGTTCCCCCTTACGAATCGCGCATTCCGCAGACCCATTAGGCGGAGGCCCATCTTGGTACGCTCAAACTATGCCTGACCGCTCACGCGAGCGCCCACGCGACATCAACGAACTGGCGGCCTCCATCGTCGGCGACGTGATCGATGAGAACAAGCCGGGGCCGATGGACGACGGCAAACACCCAGCCGCTGTGGCGCTGGGTCGCAAGGGCGGCTTGAAGGGCGGCATCGCCAGAGCGGCGAAACTCACTGCGGAGCAACGCTCAGAAATCGCCCTGAAGGCCGCTCGGGCACGTTGGAGCACCTGAACAACACCTTGCTGCGAGAAGTCCTCTTCCTCCGAGGGTGGCACGCGGTCAACCCACCAAGCGCTTACCTGCGCAGTGGGTCAGTTCCGCGACCGCCATGCGGCGAGGATCTCCGCGCTTGTGTACGCAACGCGCTCAGGTTGGTTGAACCGCAAGTAGTCCCGAACGGCCTGATTGTCCGTCTCGTCGCCGGGATCCTGGCCGGATACGAGATCTGGCGGAACGAGGTAGTGATAGCCGCGCTCGTCGGCACCAAGAACAGCGAAGAGCACACAGCAGACGAGCTCGACACCGCAGATGACGAGCCCATCGATCCCACGCTCATCGAGAAACTCGGTGAAAGCTGCGCTCTGCCAACAGTCGAACCGATTCTTGATGATGACGTTGGACCCTTGCACGGGCTCGACAAACAAGTCAGCGCCCCAAGTGCCTTCAAGACAAGGCCCGTCTGGTCGCTCACATCGGCGCTGCCGAGCCGACAACTTGGCCGGGTTGAGTATCTGCTGTGTGTAGACGATGTGTGCCCCAAGCCGACCGGCGGCGTGCGCGAACGAATTGGCTCGGCGTGCGGTGCGCGCGTTCCCCGTGTTTGTCGGAGGCCCGGTGTGCACTTCTGGACTGCAGAAGTCGTTCTGGAAATCGATCATCACGACTGCGACTTGCCTNAGGGTGTCGAGGGAGCCGCGGATGATCTTGTAGCGCACGCCGGGAAGGTCCTTCACCCGGCCGCCGCGGACGAGCACGATCGAGTGCTCCTGCAGGTTGTGACCAACGCCGGGGATGTACGCCGTCACCTCCATGCCGCTGGTCAAGCGCACCCGCGCGACCTTGCGGAGCGCGGAGTTCGGCTTCTTCGGGGTGGTGGTGTAGACACGCGTGCACACGCCGCGACGCTGAGGGGAGCCCTTCAGCGCCGGCGTCTTGGTCTTCGACACCTTGTCCTGGCGGCCCTTGCGGACCAGCTGCTGGATGGTGGGCACCGCGTGGTTCTCTTTCCTGTCGGCAACGCTTCGGCTGTCTTGCGGCGACCCCCGAGGTCGGGTGTGTCGCCCGCTCCCTGGTCACAGAGCCAGCTTCGGGCTCGGCTCTGTGGGAGGTTTTGCACAGACCTCGCGGCTGCGCAGGAAGCACTTCAAGGGGCGCCGTCTGCCTGGCACACGAGAGTGCCCGGAACGCTCCAGGCACGGATGTTAAGGGTACCGGGTGGCTGTATCGGGGTCAAAACAAGCGGTCAGCGCTTGGGCGGCGCGCTACGCCTGATGGCGGATGGCGTCACGAGCCTCGGCGTACCGGACCACTTCGAAGGCGATCAGTCCGACCAGTACGGCGGTCAGCACCCCCAGTGCCGCCAACGCGGGCAGCGCGCCAACGAGGAACGGTGCCAGCAGAAGCAGAACGGCCACAGCGAGTCGTGGCCGGTTGATCGACCCGATGTTTCGCTGCCGGAAGGCAAGGTGAGCCAGCAGGTAGGTGGCGACGCCGCCGTACATCGCCCAGAGCGGGCCCGCCGCGAGCGGCTCTGAGAGCGGATGGTGCTCGGTGTCGGCGACGTACTCCGTCACCTTCTTGAGGCCGAGGGCGAGGTAGACGATGCCGGCGACCATCGGGAAGTGCAGGTAGGTGTAGGAGTCCCGCGCCAGTCGGGTTCGGTCGCTGCCCGACAGCGCCGAAAGGGTCCGCTCCGCCACCGGAGCGACGACGTCGAAGTACGCCCACCACAGCGCGACGGTGACGGCGAGGCCGAGCAGGGCAGCGGCGACTACGGGTGTCGTGATGGCTTGTCCGCCAACGCCGACACCGATCGCCACGATCGACTCACCGAGGGCGATGATGATGATCAGCCCGTGCCGCTCGGCAAAGTGTCGCGCGGATGGGAGCCGCCAGTCGCTGCCGGCCAGGTAGACGCCGGTGTAGTCGACGACCAGGGCGAGCGCCCAGCACCCGGTCTGGGCTGGTCCGCCGAGTACCGCACCGACAACGAGCAGGACCGCGGCGATCGTGACGGGTACGGCGGTGCGCGCTAGCTGGCGCCGTAGGCCCGCATCGCCCGCCGCCGCCACCGCGAACACGGCCAGGTGACCGAGGCGCACGACACCCAGGCTCAGGGCCAGGACGATCGGCGCGTGCAGGCCGCCACCGGAGCCCCACGCTTCGGGGATGGTGAGCGCAACCACGAACATCGCCGCCATCGCGGCCATCAGACTGGCCCGGATGAGCCCCTCGTCAGCCTGCGCCTGGTTGCCCAGCCAGGCGTAGCTGCACCACGCCCACCACAGCAAGGCAAGCAACACCAAGCCGCGCAGCGCGCCGCGCCACGTCAGGTCATCGGCCATGAAGGACGTCACCTGGGTGATGGCGAAGACGAAGACCAGATCGAAGAACAGCTCTAATGTCGTGACGCCATGGCCCTCGCGCGTCGGCCGCACCAGCACTCGTGCGCGGCTACTGCCCGTCGACAATCCCGGGCCTGCTAACCCGGGCCCTGGGCGCGGACCGTGTGCACCCGCTCCATTGCGCTACGCAGCTCCTGCAGCCACTCCTCGCTGTGCTGTTCGACCAGCTTCACGCACCACGCCAGTGCCTCTGACCGCGAACGCGCCACGCCCGCCTCCACGAGGGTGTCGAGCACCTGGCGTTGCGGTTGCCTAAGCCGCGTCATCGCGGGTACGGCGAGATGGGTGAACGTCGCAGTACGATCGCCGACGCGCACCCCCCAGGAGACCTTGCGGTCAAATCGGTGCTCGGCCTCTCGGGCGATCTTGATCCGCGCGTCGCGCGTCTCTTCTCGCCACGACGACGCTCGACCCGCAGCCGCCTCGGCGTGCGCCTCGTCTGTCGCGTCGGCCTCGAGCTCGACGGGGTCGAGTTGCACGCGGACGGTGATCTCGTCCCGGTCAACGGTGATGTCTGGGCTGGCTGACGTCCACTCACTCGGGAGCCGGCCGGCGAACCAGGCGCGGATGTCGTCTTCTGTGGGCTCTTCGGTCATATGCATGCTTACATGATTACATCATTACCGAGTTACGGCAAGAGCCGTTATCCGGAGCGGGCTCCGGCGCTACCGGCCGATCGTCGGTGGGGTGTGGGGTGTCGCCGGTGCCGCCCCTCGACCCTTGGAGAACATCCACCAGACCACGGCTGCGAGCGCCAGCACTCCGACAGCGCCGAAGCCGGCGCCCCAGCGCAGCGGGTGTTCGCGACTGGCAAGCATGATCGCCACAATCGGCAAGAACGCGGCGCCGAGGAACGACAAGACCGCATAGCGCCGGTAGCCGGTGTAGACATACAGCACGGCCAATCCGAGCGCCACGAGCAAACCCACGAACATCGCGATGCGTAGGTCGCCGCGGAGGTCCGCGAACGTCTCGCCCGGCGTCGGACCGAGGGCCGCGACCAGGGAGAAGGCGAACCCGCCGATGTAGACAACGCCGTACATGCCTCCGAGCGCGATGACGCCGCCGAGCATGCCGGTGAGGTGCCGACAGGAGAACCGCCAGCCCGCGCCCACCACGGCAACGCCGTACACGGTGATGAACATGCCGATGGCCAACACGTCGCCGGAGTCGCCGTCACTGGTGTCGTACAGATCGGAGAGCACCTGCGCGAGCAGCACGAAACCGCCCAGCACGGCTGCAACGGTCAGCAGCTCGCCCTTCAACAGCCAGTAGCCGACGATGCCGCCGGCCAGCATCACCAGTCCCGCGAGGTATACAAGCGGGTCCTTGTCCCAGGGGAGCAGGGTGAGTCCGAGCCCGAAGATTGCCAGCGTGGCCAGCAGGCTCGTCAGCCATCGCCGGTTGTCATCGGCTGGAAGCAGCCGGTCACAGGCTGCTGCCCCCGCCGCGAACGCCGCGGTCACGCCAACCAGCACGATGAACGTCTTCCACTCGAAGTCGCGGTTGGCGGCCAGGGTCGCGGCGACGAACAGCGCGGTCACCGCCAACGACGCAGCAAATATCGCGAGGCCAAGCGGCAGGACCGACCGGGTGTCCCGGTGTCCAGCGAGCTCGGTCGCCGACGTGGCGTCCACGGGCCGTGCGCCCAGCTGCGCAGTCACCGCCCGGTACACGGTCGGCCTGCTGAGGGTCGCCTTGACGTTGCCAGCTGGGTCCCGGAGCTGGACTTTGACCGAGGGCAGGACTTTCTGATCGTCGCGGTGCAAGTGTGGTTGCCCAGACCACAGCCGGTGGTGGTAGCCGTGGACCAGGTTCAGGCGGACCAGAGACTCATTCGGGAACAGCTGGGTGACCTCAACGCCGAACGGCTGGCTGGCCGGCGTGCGACGCAGTGTGAAATCGGGGCGCTCGCCGGGCTGGACCTCGGTGAACTCATCCAAGTTGAACGCCATCTCGACGATGGTCGTCTCTTGTGCTCGTTTGCGCTCCTCGGGGGTCATCCCTGCGAACGGGTCAGGTGGTGGTTCCTGGAGCTCCACGGATCCATTCTCCCGTCAGCGCAACCGGCAAGGTGCCATACCCACCGCCCCGGTGCGCGACTTCCCTTCGCGCACCTTGGCCGCGTAGTTCTGGGCTGTGATGCGACGTCCGAACCCACCGCTGACTTGTGGCGTGGGTGTCCCAGGCGGTTCTCAGATGGCTCAAAGGTTGAGCCGCGCGGCTTCGTCGGCGGCTCGCTCGGCGGCGCGGGCTCGGGTGTAGCGCACGAGCATGAGTTCGGATAAACCCGGGCCCAGGGCCGAACGTCAGCAGCTCGGAACAGGCGCCGCTGATAGCCACTAGCAGGTCTAGGACGGTTGCTAGTACAGTTGCCGACCCGACCCTGTTCTCGTTTCGCGCGGCATCTCCGTTAAGGCAGCATCAAGAGCGAGCCACGCCGCACCCTCCGTATCACTAGTCCGAGGCGCTGCCAGCCTCTCTCTTGGCCTCTATGCAAGCGCTCGATGAGGGGGAAGTCGTGCTCCCGAGCAGCCCCTGCCTCGAGAGCAAAAGGACCCAACCGACTGACATGCGCCTGAGACTGGTGGCACGTGCAACCTCGGCATCAAGTGACAGCGCCGCCGACGGCCGCGACGCGCTCAAGGGAACCAACGTCACGTCGTGCTCCGGGTGGCCAGCAACGCAGCGACTGAGGCAAAGGCTGATCACCTCATCGTCCGCAGGGTGCGCGGTTTACACGAAGTCATGGGTGCATAAAAATTTCGATTCCGCCCGACGTCGGGTGGGCCATACCGCCCCCGGCTGGTACAACCTCACCGCCCCACAGATATATACGTCCTTCGGCGGCGACAAATGCAGTTTCGCTTGCAGGAAGCGTCGAACTGTCCGACCCCGTGACGCAGTCAGACTGCTGCCCGTCCCAGCGGCAAATGCCGACATCAGATGCCCAGATCATACCGCTGGCGACGGACGCAGGGAGCGGCGAGGTCGACGAAGGTGCCACGCCGAGCGTCGAAACGTGGTCCCAATGGGACTGATTCAAGACGTACACGTCGCCGTGGTCGCCGGTGCTCGTGGAGGTTCGCAGCACCGCGGTCAGCTGTCCATCGACCGCCCCCAGAAGCGGAGGCTCCTCAGCGCTGGATGAAATGGACGGCACGGTGGACCACCGTCCGTTCGTCCAGGCAGCGATGTCTCCATCCTCGTCGACCGCATAGAGAGTCTCTTCGATCGGAACTAGTTGCTGCGGAATGCCGAGCGGTGATTCAACCCCTGATGTCCAGGTTCGACTGCTGATGTCGAAGAGGGAGGTGTCGCTGCCCTCGGCGTTGCACCTACCTAGTGTCACGACCGTCCCACCGGCGACCTCACCAAACAGTGGGCAGTTAGGCGAATCCGGCAGGCTATGCCAACGGTTTGTCGCTGGATTGAACAAGGCGGCACTGGCCACGGTATGCCGCTCATCTCGGCCACCGGCTACTAGCACCTCTGAGCCGGTCCAGATGGCGACAGCGTGCGAGCGAGGCGAAAGTTCGCTCGTGGGAGTCACGGTCCAAGCGTTTCTCGCGGGGTCGTAGAGAGCACCGTCATCAAGAAATGCGGAGGCGGAATCGGGGGTGGCATTCTCCGGAAGGCTCGCGGTCTGCCCGCCCCACACGAAGAGACGCGTTCCCAACGACGTTTGGGCGGCCCACGACCTGGCTGCGATAGGTGCGTTGTTAAGCACGGCGACGGTCAACGGTGCATCCGTAGCGGCGGGCCCGGTAACCGGATGGGATGCGAACATGCCGCTTGAGACGAAGGCGGCGACGCCACCGACGGTGGCAGCGACACCGCCGGCGGCTGCTAGTCGGCGCCTGGCACGCCGCTGACGCGATCGTTGGAGGACACCGGGCAGTGTGCCCTCGCCGGGCACGTACTCGTCTGCTTGGTGGCGAAGTGCTCGTGAGAGAAGTTCCGTATTCATTGTCGCGTCCTGACGTCGATTCGCAGGGTCTTCATCGCTCTATTGGCGTGGGTCTTCACGGACCCAGTTGAGATACCGAGTGTCGTTGCGATCTCCTGCTCGGACAGGTCGGCCCAGTACCGCAAGACGGTTACTTCTCGTTGTCGCGGCGAAAGACGGCCAACGGCCCGAACGACCTCCTCCAGCGTCTCGGCACGCAGCCGGAGCTGCTCCGCAGAAGGGGGGGAGTCTGACACTGGCTGAAGCCGTAGGTGTCGGCGCGCGACCGCAAGATGCCGAAGCCTGGACCGACTGAGGTTACACACGGTGGCTCGGACGTAGGCGATGGCCTCCCCACCGCCATCGAACCTTGCCAGGCGGCTGTGCACCCGGGCGAACGCCTCTTGAGCAACGTTTTCGGGATCATCGGCGCCCATGAGGAGGGCCAACCGACACATATTGGCGTAGTAGGCCCCAAACAGGTCGGCGAAGTCGTCGTCAGTCATCGAGTGACCAGCGCGACGCGCCAAGCCGATCGGCGCAGGCTCCTCGCTTCCGACCAGCCGGGGGTGGCGGTCACTCGTTGGGCTCCTCATGACTCCTTAACGCTTGTGAGGGCTCGAAGGTTGACACCCGAAGTCGTGAAAGCTTAGTTCTGCTTCAGAGGCGCTCAGAAACCGCCGCACCAGGGCCGAAGTCCTCGGACTTCCCGCCCCGGTGTGCCCTCGCGTCTCCGTCCTGCATAAAAGAGCGCCCGGGGGCCAGTCGGCCAGCCGCACTAAGCCCCAGGGCGTCAGTGGATCGTGCACCGAGGCAGCTACGAGGAGCTGCGGTCCTGCCACTGCGGGGTGACGGCGGGGCAGTTGCTCCGCAGGCATAGCGGCACACGGCGCCAGATCTTTGACGAAAGTGTTCACCAGAGGATCCGCCGAGACGTAGGCGCCAACCGTAGGCGGGTGCTCAATACTCGAGCAGAGTCCGGTCAAATAGCGTGAACGGTCCAGTCCAAAATAGGCGCGCTCACCCAGATCCCAAAGAATCCTCCCATCCCGCTGAAAAGCCCTATTCAGTCCGCGAGCGTAGACGCCCCACAAGCGATGATCACTGAACACAGCCAAAGTTGCACGGTCAACCATCGTGCCAGTCAGCGTTTGCTTTCCCGAGCCCACCCGGGCGTTGGCTGTCACGAGCGCGTTGCGAAGCGACGCGTACGTCGACGTCTCATGGTTCTCGACGACCTGCCTCACCCGGTCCGAGCATAAGGTAGAGGCGCATGCCCCAAGGAGGTCACGAAGAGACCGGGCAATCGCGCGCGAGACAACATGGACCCGTTGCCGCCAGGACGCGTCCATGACAACCGGCCCGTCCAACACAGCACGTCGAACGTGGCGACCGTAACGAGCAAGGTACATCTCGGCAATGACTGTCCCGAACGAGTGGGTCA
This sequence comes from Nocardioidaceae bacterium, assembly GCA_030447805.1. GTDB lineage: Bacteria > Actinomycetota > Actinomycetes > Propionibacteriales > Nocardioidaceae > JAUJOE01. The sequence continues at coordinate 23,543 of JAUJOE010000004.1, forward strand.
ACAAGTCGATTCGCCGCACCCCGAGAGCCGTACGGATCGCCTCCAGCTCTTCAGCGGCATCACTGACAGTGCCGGCCCATGTCGTCTCGGTTAATGGTCCAGGGACGCACTCAGCGCCGACCGCCAGCGCGGCGCGGCGCCAGTCGGTCGGAATCTGTACCCCATAAGCGACGGAGTGGGGGCCGCAAGCTCCCTTCCGCCGCAAGGAAGTTGCACCGTCCCACGCGACGACCACGCTGTCGTCGTAGTCAATGTCCGGGATAGAGGTGAGAAGCGCTGACCGCGCCTCGATCCCCGGTCCCCCGGGATGGAAGATGACCACATGGGCTGCGCGCCTATGCGGTCGGCGAGCTACTAAGCGGATCGCTAGCGTCTTCACACCCACATACGGTTAAAATCGAGGGGAAGGCGAACTTCTGAGGCACCTCGGCCGGATAACGCCAATGCAGCGTGCCGTCAACGACGAGCGGGTTAAGTGCGGCGTGCAGGGGATCGAACGACGGCTGTTGTTGGCTCATGGCGCCGACGATATCGACCGATAGGACCACCGGCCGTACGACGAGCCGAGTCGCTGACCGGCACTCGGCCAGACGCTCTTCGCCTCAGTCGTTCAGCAGCACCTTCGCCAGCAACGCGGCCGCGTCGTCGATCGTCCAGTCGAAAGTGGCCGCTCCGACGGTGAACTCCGCCCACGACCATCCGGGGACGTCGGCCGGGCGCCACGGGCCGGTCAACACCGTCAGTTCCTCCTCGACGTACCGCACCAACCGGCCCATCACGACGTCGGCGTCAGCTGCGACAAGAATGCGGAAGGCGTTGGTATGCGGCGGCTGGGGGAACACCGAGATGCCGACGTGCGGGAGCCGGCCCGCGAGGTCGACTGCATAGTCGTGGTACTCCGCCATGCGCGGTACCTCCAGACGCAGCCCGCGCAGCGCCGCGACGGCGTACGGCTGCATCGTCACCAGCGCGCCGCCCATCCGTTGTCGCCACTGCCGCGCTTCGGCGATGACGTCGTCGGATCCCGCCACGGCAGCGCCGGCCAAGCCACCGAGGCCCTTGTAGAACGACACGTAGACGGAGTCGGCGAGGCCCGCGATCTCGCCCAAACTGTGGCCCAGGTATGACGCTGACTCCCAGAGTCGCGCGCCGTCGAAGTGCAAGGGGACGGCCCGCTCCCGGCACAGCGCCGCGAAGTCACTGAGTTCATCCCACGAAGGCAGCAGATAGCCAGCGTCCCGGAGCGGCAGCTCCAGCAGTACGGCGGCCAGCGCGCCCGGGAGCTTGGTCAGCGCCTCCCGAGTTGGCAGCTGCGCACCGGTGCTGAGGTGTTCGTACTGGAAGTCGTGCAGCAACCGCGGACCGTCAAGCTCGTGCTGCAGCAGGTGGGAGAGCTGCGGCAATGCCACCCGGCGCGAGCCCTGGCGGTCGCTCCACACCCGAAGCACCGACTGCTGCGCCATCGTACCGCTCGGGAACATGGCTGCGGCCGGCTTTCCGAGCAGCTCGGCGATCTGCGCCTCTACGGCTGCCACCGCACCGCCCTCGCCGTACCTGTCCCACGCCTGGGCGTCCTCCGGGGCGGCATCGACCTCCGCTGCCAGCGCCCTCAGCTCGGCGGCCGGCGACGGCACCGGCGATCCGGGCAACCAGCGAGTCGCGCGTCGGTTCGCGGCCCGGAGCCGCTCGGTCAGCGCTCCGAGGGGCTCCTCATGGGCGGGGTTCTCATCCGGGAGTGCTTCTTCATCGGGGGTCGCGGACACTTCCGCATCATGTCACCTACGGCTCACGGGCTAGCTCGCTGTGGGGAACGCATCAGCGCAACTGAGGAACCGCCAGCGCGAGGCTGAAGTTCGGCATCGTCGCGGGGTCGGTCAGCCGGCTCAACTCACCGCTCTGGTAGTTCCAGGCCACCAGTACGCGCTGCTGGTGGACCGAAAACACCAGTGTCTCGTCGTCCAACCAGCCAAACAGCTTTGCGTTCTCCGCCCAGTGGAACGCCCGCATCGGAAGTTGGGCCAGCAGCTCGCCGGAGTCTGGGTCCACGACGAGGATTCCGTCTTGGTCCTCGACTCCCTTCGACCCCGACCACCCCCGCACGGCACGACTAACGGCCATCACGTCTCGGACGGCGGGGGCCACGACGTACAGCTCGACATCCAACGTGACGCGTTCGGTCAACCGGTCACCCTGGTAGCGCCAGACCTGGCAGAGCCCACAGTCCCAGTTCCGCAGTTCGACGACCGTGCCGTCCGGCGTGAAGGCGGCCTGCGTGGCGTCGTAGGGCACCGGCTGCACATCGCCGCTCGACACGTCAATCAGCCAGCCATGTCCCGGACGCAGTGACGTGTAGAACGTCGCTGGGCCGGTCATGATCTGAGTGCCGTCGGGTGACCACTGCGTCGCCCTGCCCACCCACGGCGGCACGTTGTTCGCCGGAATGTCGAACCTTCGAGACAACCCGCTGGACAGGTCAACCACCGCGAGGCCACCCGGTTGCGGAAGCGCCAACTGGCGTCCATCGGGTGAGATCGGCGACCCTCCGACCAACGACACCACTGAACCGTCGCTGGAACTCGGCTCGAGTCCAGGCGTGTCCAGTTGGCGCCACCGCCGGTCATCACCGAGTACTCGGATGTCGAGCACCCGTCCGGGCATCTGTACAACGGCGAGGGCGGCCTCGACTGGGTCTTCAGACAGGGCCGATGCGGTCTGGTTTCGCGGGTCGAGGCTCGCTGGCAGTCGCGTGTCGAGCATCGGGAGCTGGTCAACGTCGACGTTGTCCCACGGCGGCTGGTTGATCCGGCGCAACCGCTCGGTGAGCGTCTCCGGGTCAGGCTCGGAGGGCGACGGTGTGGTTGCCGGGGTGGAGGCCGTTTCGGGAGCGGTCGAGACGGCGGTCTGCGTCGCCGGGGGCACCGAGCGGTCGAGGCTCGGCGGGTTGGCGACCAGCACCGTTACCAGCGCGACGGCGGCAGCGGCACCAGCAACGATCGACAACCGCTGACGCCGGTCCTGCTGGACGGCGGTTCGCCAGGCACGATCCCCGACCGCAGCGTCGGCTCGCAACTCTCCCACGCTTCGCTGGAGCAGCGTCCGCAGCTGGTCGTCGTTCATCTAGTGTCACCTTCGCCTCTCAGCTCCATCAGCTCCGGGGCCTGCTCACGCAGTCTCCGCAGGGCGGCTGATGTCTGGCTCTTCACCGTGCCCACACTGACTCCGAGCGAGGCCGCCGCTTCAACTTCGGTCAGGTCCTCGACGTACCGGAGCACGACCACCGCTCGCTGCTTCGCCGTGAGCCTCGCCAGTGCCTGCTGGACCAGCATCGCGTGCTCAGGGGCGCCGCGACAGCTTGGCACGAACACATGCGCCACGTCGCGCACCTCCGCGACGGGCACTTCACGTCGCGACCGCCACCACGAGACGGAATGGTCGTGGTAGATCAACTTGCGGATGTACGCGTCCGGATTGGTGTCTCTCAGCTTGCCCCAGCGCCGAGCAAGACCTTCACCAGCGCCTCCTGCAGCAGGTCCTCGGCGCGACCCAGGTCCCCTGTCAACAGGTACGTCGACCGGAGCAGCGGGTCGCGGCGAGCGGCGACCCAGGCGGTGAAGGAGTCACCGCGCCTCGTCACTGTCGAGCACCGCTCCTTGGGGCCGCTGGTGCACTGTTCACACCCCATGGGCTCGGCCGAACCATCCACCTACTAACGGTTGCGCCACTCTTGCTGCGAAAGATGTTGGCCGCCTCGGGACACCCGCGCAGGTAGTTGTCGCCGGGGCTGTCCTCGCAGGCCACGTGCGCTGGTGGTGATGTCGGAGGTCATCGGCCCCGGCGACTGGAACACCAGCTGCAGCTTCTCCGATTAGGCCCCACCTGCGCCGGGCCGTCGCTGACCGGGCCGGTCTAGGTCCGCCGCCCTGTAGGGAGTACACGAGTTGTTCTCGTACAGCCCCTCGAGCCGAGCGCGCCGCGCCCTGGTCGCGGCCCTGGTTGCCGACATACACGACGCGGCGTCGTTCGAGGTCGACGCCGGCTGACCAGGCGTGTCGTAGGGGTCGTCGATATCCACCACTCCACGTCGTACGTCGCCTGCCGCTCGCGCTTCCTGCGCGGTACGCCGCGCACCGGTTCGACCCGATGTCCAGCCGACCGGTGCGCTGAGGGCTCCAGGCCGGTAGAAACCGGAAACCGAAGTTGTCCTCGGATGATGCCGTCCTTCGGGTCGAAGGACTGCCTCGTGACGTTCTCCTTCCTTGGGCACCTCGAATATGTAGCCGTGTGGGAGTGAGCGAGACGTTGGACACGCCGGTGAAGTCGGGCCCGACGTCGGGGCCGTTGAGTCTCCTCGCAGGTGATCCAGCTGCCCCAGGGCATCTCGCCACCACTGCGGTTCATCATCGTGCCGTTGAGGCTCGTGTGAGGCACGCTTGACCTCCCCGAACGGTGTCACCTCTATCGTGGTCGTCCCACCGGGGCCTTGCGTCGTACGGCGTGCCCATCAGCATCTCGTGGTTGCGGACCAGGATCACGTTCCCGTTCGGCGCGCCGCCGTGCCGGCCGGGCAGCACGGTCCCGTCGTCCAAGACGACCGGCGCCTGGTTCTCGGTGTCGTCGAACCCCTCCGGAAGGTGGAGGCGTACGGCGCCGTCGCTGGTCGGCTACCGGTCGAAGCCGTCACGCGGGGTTGTCCCGCGGCCCAGCCAGAGCATTCCCCGCCACCAAGCCCTGGAACGGCCCGCCGAGCAAAGCACCCCCGGCTGCGCCATGCCCTGCAGAAACCTACGTCGCTCGATGGTCATGATCCTCCTGTGGGTGCTCTCGACGCGGTCGCGGTTGTAACCGCTTCAGCCCATTTCCGCCAGGCTGCGCCGAAATGGCACTCGGGACCCTACGCCGCGGCTGGCTAGCCACCCGAGAGGTGACCGCCCTGGTCGACCGAGGTCAGCTCTGGTAGGAGCCGAAGTCGAAGTCGTCCAGCGCGACCGCCGGCCCCGACGACGGACCGAAGTCGTAGTCGTAGGTGTCGTAGTCGATGGAGTACGCCTGAGCTCGCGCTTCCTCGGTGGGCTCGACCCGGATGTTGCGGTAACGCTCCAGGCCGGTGCCGGCCGGGATGAGCTTGCCCAAGATGACGTTCTCCTTCAGGCCGAGCAACGAGTCGGACTTGCCGTGGATCGCCGCGTCTGTGAGCACCCGGGTGGTTTCCTGGAATGACGCAGCGGACAGCCACGACTCCGTGGCAAGCGACGCCTTGGTGATACCCATGAGGACGGGCCGACCGGACGCGGGAGTGCCGCCTTCGGCGACAACGCGGCGGTTCTCGGTCTCGAAGCGGACCCGCTCCAGCTCACCGGGAAGGAGGGTGGCGTCGCCGCTCTCGATCACCGACCCGGCGCAGCATCTGCCGGATGATGATCTCGATGTGCTTGTCGTGGATGGCCACCGCCTGGCGCCGGTAGACCTCCTGGACCTGCTCGACCAGGTGCTCTTGGGTCTTGCGTGGGCCGAGCACCCGCAGATCTTGCGCGGTCCGCCTTTCCGACCGTCATCTGCTCGCCGACCTCGACGTGCGATCCGTCCTCGACCAGCAGGCGGGTCCGTTTGCTGACGGGGTAGGCGACCTCCTCGAGCCGTCGTCGGGGACGACGACGATCTTGCGGGTCTTGTCGGTCTCCTCGATGCGGACGCGGCCAGCGGCCTCTGAGATCGGCGCCTTGCCCTTCGGCTGCCGACCCTCGAACAGCTCGACCACGCGAGGCAGACCCTCGGTGATGTCGTCGGCCAGTGCCACGCCGCCGGTACGGAACGTGCGCATCGTCAGCTGGGTGCCCGGCTCGCCGATCGACTGAGCGGCGATAATGCCGACCGCCTCACCGATGTCGACGAGCTTGCCGGTCGCAAGCGAGCGGCCGTAGCACTTAGCGCAGGTGCCGGTCTTGGCGTCGCAGGTGAGCACCGACCGCACCTTCACCTCGTGGATGCCCGCCTCGACGAGCTTGTTGATGAGCACGTCACCGATGTCGTCGCCGCCGCGGGCGAGCAGCTCACCGGTCTCTGGGTGTTCGACGTCGACAGCGAGGTTACGGGCGTACGCCGAAGTCTCGACGAACTCGTCCTTGACGACCCCGCCGTCGGCCTGCTTCACCCCGATCACCTTGTTGAGCCCGCGCTCGGTGCCGCAGTCGTCCTCGCGGATGATGACGTCTTGTGACACGTCGACGAGGCGTCGGGTGAGGTAGCCGGAGTCCGCCGTACGCAGCGCCGTGTCGGCCAGCCCCTTGCGGGCACCGTGGGTGGAGATGAAGTACTCCAGCACCGACAGTCCCTCGCGGAAGTTGGCCTTGATGGGACGAGGGATGATCTCGCCCTTCGGGTTGGCCACCAGACCCCGCATACCAGCGATCTGGCGCACCTGGGTCATGTTCCCGCGGGCGCCCGAGTTGACGATCATGTAGATGGGGTTCGTCTTCTCGAACGTTGCCTCCATCGACTTGGCGACCTCGATGGTGGCGGTGTTCCAGATCTCGATGAGCTCCTGGCGGCGCTCCTCGTTGGTGATCAGGCCCCGCTCGTACTGCTGCTGCACCTTCGCCGACTGCTCCTCGAAGCCGGCCGATGATCTCCGGCTTGTTGACTGGCGTCACGACGTCACTGATCGAGATCGTGACCCCTGAGCGAGTCGCCCAGTAGAAGCCGGTGTCCTTCAAGGCGTCAAGGGCGTGCGCGACCTCGACCTTGGTGTAGCGCTCGGCGAGGTCGTTCACGATCGCGCCCAGCTGCTTCTTGCCGACCTCGCCGTTGACGTAGGCGTAATTGACCGGCAGTGCCTCGTTGAACAGCGCGCGGCCCAGGGACGTCTCCAGGGTCAACTGCTGGCCGGGCTCCCAACCTTCGGGGGTGGGAGCATCGAGCGGCGGCACCAGGTCGGAGAAACTGATCTTGATCTTGCTCTGCAGCTCGATCTCATGGCGGTCGAACGCCATCAGTGCCTCGGCGACCGACCCGAACGCGCGGCCCTCACCGGGGTAACCCTCACGGTCAAGGGTGAGGAAGTAGATGCCGATGATCATGTCCTGGGTGGGCATGGTCACCGGACGCCCATCGGCCGGCTTCAAGATGTTGTTGGTCGACAGCATCAAGATGCGCGCCTCGGCCTGCGCCTCTGCCGACAGCGGCAGGTGCACGGCCATCTGGTCACCGTCGAAGTCGGCGTTGAACGCCGAACAGACGAGCGGGTGGATCTGGATGGCCTTGCCCTCGATCAGCTGCGGCTCGAACGCCTGGATGCCGAGGCGGTGCAGCGTCGGCGCCCGGTTGAGCAGCACCGGGTGCTCGGTGATCACCTCTTCGAGGACGTCCCACACGACGGGACGGCTGCGCTCGACCATGCGCTTGGCGCTCTTGATGTTCTGGGCGTGGTCGAGGTCGACGAGCCGCTTCATCACGAACGGCTTGAAGAGCTCCAGCGCCATCTGCTTGGGCAGACCGCACTGGTGCAGCTTCAGCTGCGGGCCGACCACGATCACCGAACGACCGGAGTAGTCGACCCGCTTGCCGAGCAGGTTCTGCCGGAAGCGGCCCTGCTTGCCCTTGAGCATGTCCGACAGCGACTTCAACGGCCGGTTGCCTGGCCCGGTGACGGGCGGCCACGACGGCCGTTGTCGAACAGCGAGTCAACGGCCTCCTGCAGCATCCGCTTCTCGTTGTTGACGATGATCTCGGGGGCGCCAAGGTCGAGCAGCCGCTTCAACCGGTTGTTGCGGTTGATCACCCGACGGTAGAGGTCGTTGAGGTCCGATGTAGCGAACCGGCCACCGTCGAGCTGCACCATCGGACGCAGGTCTGGTGGGATGACCGGGACACAGTCGAGCACCATGCCTTCGGGGCTGTTGGTGGTGGTCAGGAACGCCGACACCACCTTGAGTCGCTTGAGCGCGCGGGTCTTGCGCTGGCCCTTTCCGGTGCGGATGACGTCACGCAGCGCCTCAGCCTCACCCACGAGGTCGAAGGTCTGCAGTCGGCGCTGGATCGCCTCGGCGCCCATCGCGCCCTCGAAGTACTTGCCGAACCGGTTGCGCATCTCGCGGTAGAGGATCTCGTCGCCCATCAGGTCTTGCACCTTCAACGACCGGAACGTGCTCCACACCTCGTCGATGCGGTCGAGCTCACGCTGGGAGCGGTCGCGGATCTGCTTGAGCTCCCGCTCCGCACCCTCCTTGACCTTGCGCTTGGCGTCGGCCTTGGCGCCCTCCTGCTCGAGCGCGGCGAGGTCCTCCTCGAGCTTGCCCATCCGGGTGGCCACGTCGGAGTCGCGGCGCTGCTCGAGCTGCTTGCGCTCGACGTCGATCTTCGCCTCGAGCGAGGGAAGGTCCTGGTGGCGGGCGTCTGCGTCGACGGCGGTGATCATGTACGCCGCGAAGTAGATGACCTTCTCGAGGTCCTTCGGCGCGAGGTCGAGCAGGTAACCGAGCCGGCTCGGCACACCCTTGAAGTACCAGATGTGCGTGACCGGGGCGGCCAGCTCGATGTGGCCCATGCGCTCACGGCGTACCTTCGACCGGGTCACCTCGACGCCGCAGCGCTCACAGATGATGCCCTTGAAGCGCACCCGCTTGTACTTGCCGCAGTAGCACTCCCAGTCCCGAGTGGGGCCGAAGATCTTCTCGCAGAAGAGCCCGTCGCGCTCGGGCTTGAGCGTGCGGTAGTTGATGGTCTCGGGCTTCTTGACCTCGCCGTGGCTCCACTGACGGATGTCGTCGGCCGTGGCGAGCCCGATGCGAAGCTCGTCGAAGAAGTTAACGTCCAGCAAGACTTGTCCTTCGTCTCGTGTTGCTTTCATGGGTTCAGCTGGGGTTGGACTGGTCGCCTCAGACCTCTTCAACTTCCTCGAAGAGATCCCTTCGTTGGGACGACGCGCCAGGTCGATGCCGAGTTCCTCGGCGGCTCGGAAGACGTCCTCGTCGGTGTCGCGCATGTCCATGGCGATGCCGTCGCTGGACAGCACCTCGACGTTGAGGCACAGCGACTGCATCTCCTTGACCAGCACCTTGAACGACTCAGGGATACCGGGTTCGGGGATGTTCTCGCCCTTGACGATTGCCTCGTAGACCTTCACTCGGCCGAGCACGTCGTCGGACTTGATCGTGAGCAGCTCCTGCAGCGCGTACGCGGCGCCGTACGCCTCCAGCGCCCACACCTCCATCTCGCCGAACCGCTGGCCACCGAACTGCGCCTTACCGCCCAGCGGCTGCTGGGTGATCATCGAGTACGGGCCGGTCGAGCGGGCGTGGATCTTGTCGTCGACCAGGTGGTTGAGCTTGATGATGTAGGTGTAGCCGACGGCGACCGGAGCCGGGAACGGCTCGCCGGTGCGTCCGTCGAACAACCTGGCCTTGCCGTCGAGGCCAACCAGTTGCTCACCGTCGCGGTTGGGCCGAGCCGAGGCCAGCAGGCCGGCGATCTCGTCCTCGCGCGCGCTCCGTCGAAGACTGGGGTCGCGACCAAGGTGTTGCCCGGGGCGTCGCTCATCCCGATGCTCGACAGTCGCTGCTTCCAGTCGGTGTCGTCGCCGCGCACGCTCCAGCCGTTCTTGGCCACCCAGCCCAGGTGCGTCTCGAGCACCTGGCCGATGTTCATCCGGCCGGGTACGCCGAGTGGGTTGAGGATGATGTCGACGGGGGTGCCGTCTTCGAGGAACGGCATGTCCTCGGCCGGCAGGATCTTGGAGATCACGCCCTTGTTGCCGTGCCGGCCGGCGAGCTTGTCGCCGTCGGAGATCTTGCGCTTCTGGGCGACGTACACCCGGATCAGCTGGTTGACGCCCGGGGGAGCTCGTCTTCGGCCTCGCGGTCGAACACGCGTACGCCGATGACGATGCCGCTCTCGCCGTGCTTGACCTTGAGCGACGTGTCGCGCACTTCGCGGGCCTTCTCACCGAAGATCGCGCGCAGCAACCGCTCCTCCGGGGTCAGCTCGGTCTCGCCCTTCGGCGTGACCTTGCCAACCAACACGTCGCCCGGGACGACTTCGGCACCGATACGGATGATGCCGCGCTCGTCGAGGTCGGCCAGCATCTCGTCGGAGACGTTGGGGATGTCGCGGGTGATCTCCTCCGGACCCAACTTGGTGTCGCGGGCGTCGACCTCGTGCTCCTCGATGTGGATCGAGGTAAGAACGTCCTCCTGCACCAGGCGCTGGCTCAAGATGATCGCGTCTTCGTAGTTGTGACCCTCCCACGGCATGTACGCGACGAGCAGGTTGCGCCCAAGCGCCATCTCGGCAGCGTCGGTGCTGGGCCCGTCAGCGATCGGCTGACCCGCCTCGACCCGGTCGCCTTCGGAGACCACCGGTCGCTGGTTGACGCAGGTGCCCTGGTTGGAGCGGCGGAACTTCGACAGCCGGTAGGTCTCGTAGCGGCCACCGTCCTCCATCACCTCGATGGAGTCAGCGGACACCTCGGTGACCACCCCAGCTGTCTTCGCGACGAGCACGTCGCCGGCGTCGACAGCCGCGCGGTACTCCATGCCGGTGCCGACGAGCGGCGCCTCGGCGCGGATCAGCGGCACAGCCTGGCGCTGCATGTTGGCGCCCATGAGCGCGCGGTTGGCGTCGTCGTGCTCCAGGAACGGGATGAGCGCCGTGGCCACCGACACCATCTGCCGCGGGGAGACGTCCATGTAGTTGACGTCGGTGCCCGGAACGTAGTCGACCTCGCCGCGACGCGTGCGCACCAGCACCCGCTCCTCGGCGAACGTGTTGTCGGTCGTCAGCGGCGCGTTGGCCTGCGCGATGACGACGCGGTCCTCCTCGTCTGCGGTGAGGTACTCGATCGAGTCGGTGACCACACCGTCAACCACCTTGCGGTACGGCGTCTCGACGAAACCGTAGGCGTTGACCTCGGGCGAACGTCGACAGCGAGCCGATCAGCCCGATGTTTGGCCCCTCGGGCGTCTCGATCGGGCACATCCGGCCGTAGTGCGACGGGTGCACGTCGCGGACCTCGAAGCCGGCGCGCTCCCGGGAGAGCCCGCCCGGACCCAGGGCGTTGAGCCGACGCTTGTGCGTGAGCCCCGCCAGCGGGTTGATCTGGTCCATGAACTGGCTCAGCTGCGAGGTACCGAAGAACTCCTTCAGCGCAGCGACCACCGGGCGGATGTTGATCAACGTCTGCGGGGTGATCGCCTCGACGTCCTGCGTGGTCATCCGCTCGCGCACGACCCGCTCCATCCGCGCCAGACCCGTGCGCAGCTGGTTTTGGATCAGCTCGCCCACGGTGCGCAGGCGGCGATTACCGAAATGGTCGATGTCGTCGGGTTCGACGACGACCTCACCGCGCGGGACTGCATCGTCTGGCGACCGTCGTGTAGCAACACGATGTAGCGGATCGCCGCGACGATGTCGTCGATCGTCAGGGTCTGGGCGTCGAACGGTTCGTCCTGGCCCAGCTTCTTGTTGATCTTGTAGCGGCCGACCTTGGCCAGGTCGTAGCGCTTGGGGTTGAAGTAGTAGTTCGTCAGCAGTGTCTGGGCGGCCTCCCGTGTCGGTGGTTCGCCGGGACGCAGCTTGCGGTAGATGTCCAACAGCGCGTCGTCTTGGCCGGAGGTGTGGTCCTTCTCCAGCGTCAGGCGGATCGACTCGAACTCGCCGAACTCTTCGAGGATCTGGGCCTCGCTCCAACCCAGCGCCTTCAGCAAGACGGTGACGTTCTGCTTGCGCTTGCGGTCGAGACGCACGCCCACCATGTCGCGCTTGTCGATCTCGAACTCCAGCCACGCGCCGCGTGAGGGGATGATCTTGGCGCTGAAGACGTCCTTGTCGGAGGTCTTGTCGATGCTGCGCTCGAAGTACACCCCCGGTGAGCGGACCAGTTGCGAGACGACGACCCGCTCGGTGCCGTTGACGATGAACGTGCCCTTGTCGGTCATCAGAGGGAAATCGCCCATGAAGACCGTCTGGCTCTTGATCTCGCCGGTCTCGTTGTTCATGAACTCAGCGGTCACGAACAGTGGAGCGGCGTAGGTGAAGTCGCGCTCCTTGCACTCTTCGACCGTGTTCTTCGGCGGCTCGAAGCGGTGGTCGCGAAACGACAGGCTCATTGTCCCCGAGAAGTCCTCGATCGGTGAGATCTCTTCGAAGATCTCCTCAAGACCCGACTTGGTGGAGAAGCCCTCCGGGACCGTTGAGCGGGCCTGCCCGGTGCGGTCCTGCCAGGTTTGGTTGCCGATCAGCCAGTCGAAGCTGTCGGCCTGCAGGGCCAGTAGGTCAGGGACCTCAAGAGGTTCGGCGATCTTTGCAAACGACACCCGCGGGGTGCCATTGGCGGTTATGAAGGTGGAACGGTTAGCGGAAAGGTTGGTGCTGGGGTTGCGCGAGGCGGCCAAGAGGCGTCCTTCCGAGGGCTCGCTGACTCATCAAAGCGCATGCCAAGGCCACCCGGGACTGGGAAGAGGGTGAGCGGAAGGCAGCGCAACAATGCAGTGTACCTCAAGGGCCGACTGCTGTCGAACGGGTGATGGCGACCGCGATGACCTCGAGCGAGCATGCCGACCCGTCCGCGAGCTGAACTGGTGGTGAGCATGCCGCGCTTGCCCCCCAAGAGTCAAGCAGCGACGTGCAACCTGTGCGTAGATTGCGTTGCCCGAAGGCTCAAGAAATCGGCCGCCCAGTGAGGACAGCCGATTCTTGTTGAGCTGGCTGTGCGGGTGCCCGCTACTTCACCGAGACGGAGGCGCCGGCGGCCTCGAGGGCTTCGCGCGCCTTCTCGGCGGCATCCTTGGCGACCTTCTCGAGGATCGGCTTGGGGGCCGCCTCCACGAGGTCCTTCGCCTCCTTGAGTCCGAGGCTGGTCAGCGAGCGGACCTCCTTGATGACCTGGATCTTCTTGTCACCAGCGGCCTCGAGGACGACATCGAACTCGTCTTGCTCCTCGACCTCGGCGGTCTCGGTGGCACCTCCTGTTGGCGCGGTGGGCTGCAAAGCGGCAGGGGCGGCCGCGGTAACGCCGAAGGTGTCTTCGAACTGCTTGACGAACTCGCTGAGCTCAAGGAGCGTCATCTCCTTGAACGCGTCGAGCAGATCGTCGGTGCTGAGCTTCGCCATGGTGGCGTTCCTTCCGTAATGCTGGCCCACTTCGAGTGGGCGCGGGTTGATGGTCGGGGTTGGTGGTCAGCTCGGCGGGGTTCTCCTCGTCGGCCGGCGGTGTAGTCGTGTCGTCGACCTCGGGCACTTCGGTGGTGCCTCCGACCCAGGCGGATGGGTCGGCTGCTCGGCCTTCGCTTGCAGTGCACCGGCGAGGCGGGCGGCCTGCGCGAGTGGTGCGTTGAACAAGAACACTGCGCCTTGCAGCGACGCCGTGAACGCGCCAGCCAGTTTGGCGAGCAGCACCTCGCGTGATTCAAGATCGGCGATCTTGGCGATCTCTGCCACGGTCAGCGGCTTGCCGTCGAGCACGCCACCCTTAATCACGAGCGGCGAGTTTGCCCGGGCGAAGTCCCGCAGACTCTTCGCCGCCTCAACAGGGTCGCCCTTGACGAAGGCGATTGCTGACGGACCGATGAGCAGCTCATCGAAACCGTTGATACCTGCTTGCTTGGCGGCGATCTTGGTGAGCGTGTTCTTCACCACCGCGTAGCTAGCATGGTCACCGAGGGAGCGGCGCAGCTCTTGCAGCTGCTTCACGGTGAGGCCCGGTACTCCGTCAGAACAGCTCCGTTGGAGTTACGGAACTGATCGGTGAGCTCGGCGACAGCCGTCGCCTTGTCCGCGCGCGCCATGGGTCTCCTTCGGCCTCGGTCTGCCACCTCAGCCGCGCGACGAGTCCACAACATCAAACGCCCCATGCGGGCGCACGGGGCGAGACCAGAAACCGGTCTGACACGTTCACCTGCGCGGGCCGCCCGCGAATGCGGGGCCTTCGACTGGCTCAATCGCAAGCTCAGTCACCAGCGGTCTTCGGTCAAGCCAGGGTACGCCGACACGGCAGCGCTGGCCAAATCGCCGGGTGACTCACCACGGTGCCCCGTCCGTCTCGTGGCCTAGAAGCTGAACTGGCTCACCTGGCTTGCCGGCGGTGCTGAAACGCTGACCGGCTCACCCCACTGGGACAGGTGTACGTCGATGCAGGCACCGGCGTATCTGGCCTTGAGCCGCACCGGCCGCCCTGAGTCGTCGAGCCAAGCGTCGTAGTCGAATGTCTTCGGCAGCGACGTGCGCAGGTCATCGATGTTGACACCAGCGAGGTCCTCTAGCCCCAGCAAGCGCAACGCCTTCATGGTGTCGACTGTGACGACGTAATGCGTGGTGTCGACACCGTCGACCGATTCGGTACCGACACGGTCAAGCTGAGTGATCGCACGAAACGCCCTGGCCAACATCGCTGGATCGAGCTGCGCCATTATCTGCCCAAGGCCAGCACCAATCGGATTGCCCGGATCAGTGATGTCAAGCTTGAGCCACGGCTTGCCATGTTCGAAGGAAGCCCGAGACCGCGGCTGTTGAGGTACGCAGCGCCATCGGTGATGAGCAGGGCTGCTGATCCGTGCCCGGCCACGTCAATGTCAAGGCGGGCGGCTAAGTCACTGACGGTCCTGCCGTTGACCGCCACATCTCCGTCAACCTCGACCTTCTGGCCGTGCACGATGAGGTCAGCGCGTACATGCACAGACGTCGCATCGACGGTGGCCGCCGACACCGTGTCGGCAAACGAGGCCCTTCGTCAGGGCGGCGCTGGCCCCGCCGGAGTCGCTCGCGCAGCCGGAGAGCCCCACGGCACAGGCGCCTGCGACGAGAACTGAGGTGATTCGGTGGAGCACCATGGGTACCTCCTAGCGGCTGAACTCGCTCACCTGGCCGGCGGGCGGAGCTTCGATGTCAACCTGCTCGCCGTACTTGGAGAAGTTCGCCTCGAAGGAGGCGGCGCTTCCCAGCGAGACCGACATCTTTCTGGGCAAGTTGTCGCTGTCGACGTACACCTCGGACTGGTCAGGTGGTCTGGTAGTCCCAGACTGGCGACGTCTTGGCCCTTGAACGCTGGGTTGGCTGCCATCATCTTGGCGGTGTCGACCGTCACGGCGTAGTGGCGCGTCTCCACACCGTCGACTGTCTCGATCCCCTTGTCCTTGAAGCGGGTGACTCCCTCGAGGTAGGCGGTGAAGTTCGCCGGGTTCGAAGCGTCAAAGAGTTGCGAGAACGGGTTATTCGGGTCGCTGATGTCGAGCTTGAGCCACGGTTTGGCTGGGTCGGTGCCGATTCCGGGGCCTCGGATGTAGAGCACCTTGTCGACCAGGACCATCTGCAGTTGCTGCCCGGCCGTGTTTAAGGACATGCTCATCGCCAAGGCTGTCGAGCTCGCCAAAGTTGGCGACGTCCCCTGACATTTCGACGACCTGGCCCGATGCCTCGATGGTGGCCTCGATGTGGGCGCTGCCAGCATCGGTTTGAGCCGCCGCCAGCTCCGAGGCGAAATCATCCTTGGTCAAGACCGGGACGGCGGGATCCGGTGGCCGCGGTGGTTGTCTCGGTGGCGGCCGGGTCGGTGGACGCTGGGTCGGTGGAGGCTGGGTCGGTGGACGCTGGGTCGGTTGTGTCCGCTGAGGCTGAGGCCTCGGAGGTTGGGTCCTCGGTGGCCGATCCGTCGCTGTCGCTACATCCGACCAGGCCGAACAGCAGACCGGCCGCGACCATCGAGACGCCGTAGCGTCGAACCTTTGTCACCGAGGAACCCCCGTTAGATTGGCGTTGTTGGCACCAGCGTACGCGGCGGTGGCGGGGTGACCGACCCAGGCGAGTGGCTCCCCCGCCTACGGGCTTAGGCGTCGTCATCTGCTGCAGTGAAGTTGCGGGTGCGGTTGGGGTCGACCGGGATGCCGGGGCCCATCGTCGTGGAGAACGTCACCTTGCGCAGGTAGCGACCCTTCGAGCTGGCCGGCTTCAGGCGGAGCACCTCGTCGAGAGCAGCTGCGTAGTTTTCGGCCAGGGCCTCGACGGGGAATGACGCCTTGCCGATGATGAAGTGCAGGTTGGCATGCCGATCGACTCGGAACTCGATCTTCCCGCCCTTGATGTCGCTGACCGCCTTCGCGACGTTGGGGGTGACCGTTCCGGTCTTGGGGTTGGGCATGAGGCCACGGGGTCCCAGCACGCGGCCCAGCCGGCCCACCTTGCCCATCATGTCGGGCGTCGCCACCACCGCGTCGAAGTCGAGCCATCCACCGTTGACCTTGTCGATGAGCTCGTCGCCGCCCACGTAGTCGGCGCCAGCCGCCGCGCCTCATCGGCCTTGTCGCCGCCCGCGAACACCAGCACGCGCGCCGTCTTGCCGGTGCCGTGGGGCAGGTTGACCGTGCCACTCACCATCTGGTCGGCCTTGCGCGGGTCGACGCCGAGCCGCATCGCCACGTCAACCGTCGGGTCGAACTTCTGCGTTGCGCTTTCCTTGGCCAGTTTGATGGCCTCCAGAGGGGCGTAGAGGCGGTCTTGTCGATCTTCTCGCTGGCGGCTGTTGCGTACGCCTTGCTGCGCTGCATGGGCTGGTTCCTTTCATTGATGTTTCAGTGTGAGCTACCAGGTGTGGTCTGCGGCCAGCGCGGCCCTCCGGGCCAGCGGGGCGCTGACCACGAACTGGGTGAACAGCTGTAGATTTCAGCTGTCGACGGTCACGCCCATCGACCGTGCGGTGCCTTCGACGATCTTCATCGCGGCGTCGACATCGGTGGCGTTGAGGTCTGGCAGCTTCGTCGTCGCGATCTCACGCACCTGGTCGCGGCTGATCTTGCCGACCTTGTCCTTGTGCGGAACCGACGAGCCCTTCGCCAGACCAGCGGCCTTCTTGATCAGCTCAGCAGCTGGCGGCGTCTTGGTGATGAAGGTGAACGAACGGTCTTCGTAGATCGTGATCTCGACCGGGATCACGTCGCCGCGCATGGCCTCCGTCGCTGCGTTGTAGGCCTTGCAGAACTCCATGATGTTGACGCCGTGCGGACCGAGGGCGGTACCGACGGGAGGTGCCGGCGTGGCGGCGGCCCGGCCTGCGAGCGCCGCGATCTTCTTCTTCTTGACGATGTCGCTGGTGATCGGTTTTCTTCCTGCGACTGGCATGGTGTGGTCGTTTCCTCACGCCTTCTGGATCTGGCTGAAGCTGAGATCGACCGGCGTCTCGCGCCCGAAGATCTCGACCAGCGCCTTGACCCGTTGGGCGTCGAGGTTGATCTCGGTGATGGTGGCGTGCAAGGTGGCGAACGGTCCGTCGACGACGATGACCGAGTCGCCGGCATAGAGAGTCGGTGAACTCCACCTGCTTCTGCTTCTTCGCGCCGGCGCCTGGCTTTCCTCGACGATGGTCGGTGCGAGCATCGCCTCGACCTCATCGAGGCTGAGCGGCACCGGCTGGTGGCTGTGCCCCACGAAGCCGGTGACCGACGGCGTGTGCCGGACCGCCGACCAGGACTCGTCGGTGAGCTCCATCCGCACCAGCACATAGCCGGGCAGAACGGTACGGCGCACCATCCGCCGCTGGCCGTTCTTGATCTCGGCCACCTCTTCTTGCGGCACGTGGACCTCGTAGATGAAGTCCTCCATGTTCAGCGAGCTGATGCGGTTCTCGAGATTGTTCTTGACGCGGTTCTCCATGCCGGAGTAGGTGTGCACGACGAACCACTCACCCGGCTTGGACCGCAACGCCTCGCGGAACTCCTCGAGCGGGTCAGCCGCAGCTGCGTCGATGTCTGCCTCCGGTCGTCGCTGTCTGCGGTTGTCTGGACGTCCGCCGGTGGACGCAGGCGCTGCTGGGGTCGCCGACCGGTGCTCTTGTGCCACTCCATCATCGGACTCGTCGACGTCTTGGACACGGATTGCTCCGTCACTGAACTTGCTCGCTCAGTCACTCGTCATCTGGCGGCGCGTCATCCGAAGATCTCGAACATGACCGTGTTGAACCCGTAGTCGAGCAACGAGACCAGCGCGATCATGAACAGTACGAACACCAACACCACCATGAAGTAGGTGACCAGCTGCTCTCTGGTTGGCCAGATGACCTTGCGCAACTCGGCGATCACCTGGCGGAAGAACAGCCCAAGACCGGGGCGGCCGCCACTGGCTGGGCGTCGCTCGCTCGATGAGCTCGTGGAGCGAATGTCTGTCACTGCTCGTCCTTTCTTCAAGGGATCGGGTCGTGCGTCGCAGGGCAGGAGGGACTCGAACCCCCAACCGCCGGTTTTGGAGACCGGTGCTCTGCCAATTGAGCCACTGCCCTCCGGCCGCTCCTGCACGTCGTACGCCGTGCGTGCCGACCGCCGAGGTCAGGGCATAACGAACTCCGGTGCAGATGCCACCAAGCACCCGAGTGTACGGGGTCGACGGTGGCCGGGTCGAACCGAGCACGACCATAGTGGTTCGCCGCTCGAGTCTTCCGGAGCGGCGGCCGGTGCCAGGATGCAACGATGAGGACATGACGCGAAGCCGAGCCGCAGCCGTGCACACTCGCCGGATCTCAGACCGGGTCGCCAGCATCACCGAGTCGGCCACCTTGGCTGTGGATGCGAAGGCGAAGGAGATGAAGGAAGCCGGGCGGCCGGTCATCAGCTTCGGCGCCGGCGAGCCGGACTTCGCCACTCCCGACTACATCGTGGCCGCCGCCGCCGAGGCGGTCAGACCCCCGCAACCATCGCTACACACCCACTGGCGGCCTTCCCGACCTGAAGCAGGCGATCGTCGACAAGACGGTGCGCGACTCGGGTCTCCGCGTCGAACCCAGCCAGGTGCTGGTGACCAACGGCGGCAAGCAGGCGGTGTACCAGAGCTTCGCCACCTTGCTCGACCCGGGCGATGAGGTGCTGTTGCCGACGCCGTACTGGACGACGTACCCGGAAGCGATCGCGCTGGCGGGCGGGGTCAGCGTGGAAGTCCTCGCCGATGAGACCCAGCACTACCTGGTGAGTGTCGACCAGCTCGAGGCTGCGCGCACCGAACGCACCAAGGCGCTGCTGTTCTGCTCGCCGTCGAACCCGACGGGTTCGGTGTATTCGCCCGAGCAGGTCGCCGAGATCGGCAGGTGGGCGGTCGAGCACGGGATCTGGGTGGTCACCGACGAAATCTACGAGCACCTGACGTACGGCGACGCGGTGGCGCGGTCGATCGCCGTCGCGACCCCCGAGCTGGCCGACACCTGCGTGGTGCTCAACGGCGTCGCCAAGACCTACGCGATGACCGGCTGGCGGGTGGGCTGGATGCTCGGGCCGGCCGATGTCATCAAGGCGGCCACGAACCTGCAGTCCCATCTCACCTCCAACGTCTGCAACATCGCCCAGCGCGCGGCGGTGGCGGCGCGTGTCGGGTGACTGGGCGCGGTGGAGCGGATGCGCGCAACCTTCGACCAGCGCCGTCGCACGATCGTGAAGATGCTCAACGATGTCGACGGGTTCGAGTGCCCGGAGCCGCTGGGCGCCTTCTACGCCTACCCCAGCGTCAAGGTGCCCTCGGCCGGGACCTGGGTGGTCGGCGCGCCAACTCCTCGGCGGAGCTGGCCGAGCTCATCCTCGAGCAGGCGGAGGTCGCCGTCGTGCCCGGTGAGGCGTTCGGCAGTCCGGGCTACCTGCGGTTGTCCTACGCGCTCGGTGACGATGACCTGGTTGAGGGCGTCAGCCGCCTCCAGCGCCTCTTCTCCCGTTGAGCCTCCCGCCCGACCGGTCTCTCTCGGCGCTGCCGAAGGCTCACCTCCACCTGCATTTCACCGGCTCGATGCGACACCAGAACCGTGCTCGAGCTGGCCGATGAGCAAGGCATCCGGTTGCCCGAGTCGCTCACCGTCGACTGGCCGCCGACGTTGTCGGCGGCCGACGAGAAGGGCTGGTTCCGGTTCCAGCGGCTCTACGACATCGCCCGTTCCGTCGTCCGCTCAGAGGCTGCCGTACGGCGACTGGTGCGCGAGGCCGCCGAGGATGACGCCGCCGAGGGCTCCCGCTGGCTGGAGCTGCAGGTCGACCCGAGCGGGTATGCCAGCTCCTTCGGCGGGATCACCGCCTTCACCGAACTCGTCCTCGACGCGGCCCGCGCCGCCAGCAGGGATACGGGGGTGGAGGTTCGGCTGGTCATCGCGGCCAACCGCACCCGCCATCCGCTTGACGCTCGAACGCTTGCCAGGTCTCGCCGCGCAGTACGCCGGCCGAGGGGTCGTCGGGTTCGGCTTGTCCAACGACGAGCGGCGTGGCGACGCGTTGTCGTTCGCCAAGGCGTTCCAGATCGCCGAGCGGGCCGGGCTGCTCGCCGTACCCCACGGCGGTGAGCTCCGGGGGCCGGACAGTGTCTGGTCATGTCTGCACGGGCTCAAGGCACGGCGGCTCGGCCATGGCGTGCGCTCGGTCGAGGACCCGCAGCTGGTGGCGCATCTTGCCGAGGCCGGCGTGACGCTCGAGGTGTGTCCGTCGTCGAACGTCTCGCTCGGGCTCTTCGGCTCGTTGGCCGACGTACCGGTGCGGCAGCTGTTCGACGCGGGCGTGCCGATCTCGCTGGCGGCCGACGATCCGCTGTTGTTCGGCAGCCGGCTGCTGACCCAGTACGAAGCCGCCCGCACCGTCTACGGGTTCGGCGACGCCCAGCTGGCTGAGCTGGCCCGGATGTCGGTGCGTGGGTCGGCCGCACCCGACGACGTACGCCGAGAGCTGCTGGCCGACATCGACACCTGGCTGGCCGCGCCGCCGCGGGTCTCAGCCGAGGGAGCAGCCGACCAGCACGGGCTCGGGCTGCAGCTCGATGCCGAAGCGCGCCAGCACACCGGCGCGGATCTCGGTGGCGAGCGCCAGCAGGTCCGCCGCTGATGCGCCGCCTCTGTTGGTCAGCGCCAGCGTGTGCTTGCTGGACACTCTCGCGTCGCCGGTGCCATACCCGCGGCTGAACCCGGCCCGCTCCACGAGCCAGGCCGCGCTGGTCTTGACCCGGCCGTCCGGCTGCTCGAAGGCAGGCGCGCCGGGTGGCACGGCGCCTGGCGGCACGAACGGGTTCATGAAGAACGACCCGGCGCTCCACGTGTCGTGGTCGGTCTCGTCGAGCACCATCCCCTTGGAGCGGCGCAGCGCGAGGACGGCGGCGCGGACGTCGCCCGCCGGCACCCGCGCGCCCACCTCGACGCCGAGACGGCGGGCCAGCTCGGCGTACTGGATGGGCGCTCCCAGCGAACCGCGGCGGAACCGGAACGTGACAGCCCCGACGACGTAGCGGCCTGGCGTCTGCTTGAAGAGGCTGGTCCGGTAGCCGAACCCGCAGTCCGCACTGGCGAACGTGCGGTGCCGCCGTTCCAACCGGTCGTAGGCGTGCACCTGGGCGATGGTCTGCGCCACCTCCTGGCCGTACGCGCCGACGTTCTGGATCGGTACGGCGCCCACCGTGCCCGGGATGCCGGCCAGCGCCTCTACGCCGACCCACCCCTCCGCGACCGCACGCGCCACGAACGCGTCCCAGTCCTCCCCGCCTCCACCGTCACCTCGCCCCCGTCATGGGCGTCATCGGCTACGGCGATCCCCGACGTAGCGACCCGCACCACGGTGCCGTCGAACCCGGCGTCGGCGACCACGAGGTTGCTCCCCCCGCCGAGAACCAGAACCGGAGTGCCGAGCTCGTCGAGAGCCGCCACGGCGTCGTACAGCGCCTGGTCGGGTGGTGGCCTCCACGAAGGCTGCCGCCGGCCCGCCGAGGCGCAGGGTGGTCCAGGCCGGCGAGCCGCTCACCGGCTCTGGTCAGCACCGCACGGTCGCCTTCGTCATGCCCAGCACCTTCGTGCCGGCGTTGGTGACGGTCAGCTCGACCGAGGCGAGGCCGTCCTCGACGCCCGTGACGCGGCCGCTTACGTCGACCTGGGTGCCCTCGTCGTCGTCGGGGACCACCACCGGCTTGGTGAACCGGGCCCCGAACGACACCACCCTCGCCGGGTCGGCGACCCAGGTGACCAGCGCCTGCCCGGCGAGCGCCAAGGTGTACATGCCGTGGGCGACGACGCCCGGCAGGCCGACCGACGTGGCGACCCGGTCGCTCCAGTGGATGGGGTTGAAGTCACCGGACGCGCCGGCGTACCGGATCAGGTCGGCGCGGGTGACGACGTACGACTGCGGCTCGAACTCGTGGCCGACGTCCCAGCTCATGCGCCACCAGCGCGGTGCACGAGCGTTGCGTACGCCGTGCAGACGTGCTCCCCGTCGTCGTGGAGTATCTCCGTGCGGGTGCCGATCATGTCCATCCCCGCGGCCGCCCGCAGGGAGTCGATCTGGAGTGTGCCGGTGAGCGTGTCACCAGCTCGCACCGGTCTGGACTGCTCGAACCGTTGGCCGCCGTGCACGACGTGGCGCAGCTCGATGCCGACCCCTGGCTCGGCCAAGAACTGCGCCATCGCCTGAAACGCTACGACGATCGGGAACGTGAGTGGCGCGACGTCGCCGTCCCTCGAAACGGCGCGGACCCGGTCGCCTCGGTGAACTCGCGGATCTTCTCCCGGCTCACGGTGTACGGCGCGGTCGGCGCGAAACGCGCCCGGTCAAGGCCGGGTCAAGACCCATGACGTGACCGCTACGGCCGGCGGTCAGCGGGTCTCGCGGTGCGGCTGGTGGGTGCGGCAGCGCGGGCAGTACTTCTTCAGCTCGAGCCGGTCTGGGTCGTTGCGCCGGTTCTTGCGCGTGATGTAGTTGCGCTCCTTGCACTCTGTGCAGGCCAAGGTGATCTTCGGCCGGATCTCGGTGCTCTTGCTGGCCACGGGAAGCCTCGTTTCACAGGTCTCGTCAAGCTGTTCGAATCGTGCTGGCAGGCGTGCTGCGATGTCGCGTCGGCGGTAGCGGGGGCGGGACTTGAACCCGCGACACCACGATTATGAGCCGTGTGCTCTGACCACCTGAGCTACCCCGCCGCGGAACCGGACGCCGTACCCAATGCTCAGGCGAGGCTCCGACTCCAGAGCCCCAATACGGAATCGAACCGTAGACCTTCTCCTTACCATGGAGACGCTCTACCGACTGAGCTATTGGGGCAAGCGACGTTGAAGGATACACAGCGCCGCGTAGCCACCGCTAATCGACGTCGGCGCCAAGGCCCGGCTGCTGATAGATGCCCATCAGGTTGCCGGCCGGGTCTGCGAACCACGCGAAGATCTCACTCTCGTCGGGGTCGACGGTTCGAACCACGGTGCCGCCCGCTGCCGTCACACTGTGCAGCGCGGCGGCAGCGTCGGCGACCATCAGGTAGATCAGCGGCCCTGGCTCGGGCACAGGTTGGCGGTCCAGCCGCCACACCCCGCTCACCTGACCGACGCTGTCGTCGAAGGCCGTCGCCCCGTCGCCTCGCTGCCGAATCCTCCAGTTGAAGACCTGCTCGTAGAACCGCGATGACTCTGCAACGTCGGTGGCGGGGATCTCGATGTAGCAGATCTTCCCGTGGGCATACTCAACTGACATGGGTTGCTCTCCTCTTTCGTCCTTCTACTGTTCCGCGCAGCGGTTGGCGGCCGATAGGAAGAAAGTGGAGCTACAGCGGCTGATGGTTTCCTCGGGGTGACGCCGGCGAGCTCGCCGAAGCGCGTGAACTAGCCGTTTGCCGCGGCGAGTCATACCACGGTGTTCCTCGATCCTTCGGATGAACGGCTTACGGCGAGGTGCCGAACTGGTCGACCACACGCACGCGCGAGAACCGCTTGGGAGTCATCCCGACCTGCTGCTCGAACCGGCGGATGAACGGCTTGGCTGTGGTGCCGAACTGTCGACCACACACCGCTGTCGGTGGAGTTCGACGACAGCCTCGGTCGCCCGGATCCGGCTCAGTCGCGTGGGCGAGTTGCTCGACCAGCACCTGCTCGAGCGCGGCCAGCTTCGCCTCCGGAGTTCGTGCATCCAGCACGCGTTCGCACCGCGCCGCGCCGTCTCGCCCCCAGATCTCGCGCATCGGCATGACCGCGTCGCGCACCGCAGCAGCGGATATGCCAAGGAAGGGTGCTGCCGCGCCGAGCCGGAAGCCGACAGCGAGCATGCCTCGCTGCGGCCGGGCGGAGACCACGCTGGGTCCGCTACGTGGCCCGACCAGTGACCAACCAGCGACGGAGTGCTCGCGGCCCCAGTCGTCGTACGTCGAGAAATCGGCGCCGTCGAGCGTCATCAACAGCAGCATGTCGCCGTGGGGATCATCCGCTCACGGTCGTGCGTCAAGGCGTCCTCGACGTACTCGGATCGAATCAACGAACGGCGCCAGCGCGGGCGCTTGCGGCCGCCGCGCGACGTACATGTGAGGCGATGCTACGCCGCTGCGAGGCCAGCACTTGGGCGGGTTGGACCGTGCGCCTTAGTCTCGCTGTCATGACTTCCGACCCCACCGGCAACCGTCCGTACGCCGCTCGTCCGGTGCGCATCGGCGTACAGCTGCAACCGCAGCACGGCGAGTACGCCGACATCCGGCGCGCTGCGGCGCAGGCCGAGGAGATGGGAGCCGACATCCTCTTCAACTGGGACCACTTCTTCCCGCTGCGCGGTGATCCGGAGGGCAAGCACTTCGAGTGCTGGACCATGTTGGGTGCCTGGGCCGAAGCCACCGAGCGGGTCGAGATCGGGGCACTCGTCACCTGCAACAGCTACCGCAACCCCGAGCTGCTCGCTGACATGGCCCGCACGGTCGACCACATCAGCGGCGGCCGGCTGATCCTCGGCATCGGCTCCGGCTGGTTCGAGAAGGACTACGACGAGTACGGCTACGAGTTCGGTACGGCGGGTGGCCGGCTCGATGCCCTCGCTGAGGCGTTGCCGCGCATCACCGCTCGCTGGGGAAGGCTCAACCCGCCACCCACCCGTGACATCCCCGTGCTGGTCGGCGGTGGCGGAGAGCGCAAGACCCTCCGCATCGTCGCCGAGCACGCCGACATCTGGCACGGGTTCGGCGACGCCGACACCATCGCGCACAAGCACGACGTGCTCGACGACTGGTGCGCGAAGGCCGGGCGCAACCCCGGAGAGATCGAGCGCTCGGAACCGGCGACTCCGACCCCGAGAAGACGGGGGCCTCTCTTTACGAGGTCGGGACTCGACTCTTCACGATCGGTGTCGAGGGCCCAGACTTCGATCTGAGCCTCGCCAGGGACTGGATCGAGTGGCGCGACGAGATGAACGGTTCATGATGGTGGCAGGTGTTGGGTTCGAACCAACGTAGGCGATGCCGGCAGATTTACAGTCTGCTCCCTTTGGCCACTCGGGCAACCTGCCAAGGTCGCTGCGTCCCGCCGCTCGGACGGGCACTCAGCGGACGAAAGAATACCCTAGGTCGACGCGGCAACCCGCGCTGGAGAAGGAGGACTCATGGCCGGTGACTCATCGTTTGACATCGTCAGCAAGATCGACCAGCAGGAGGTCGACAACGCGCTGAACCAGGCCGCCCGAGAGATCTCGCAGCGCTTCGACTTCAAGAACACCGGTGCCTCCATCAAGCGGCAGGGCGACGCCGGGGTCGCAGTGAGCGCCAACGCCGACGAGCGGGCGCTGGCCGTGGTTGACGTGTTCAAGGAGAAGCTGATCAAGCGGGGCCAGTCGCTGAAGATCCTCGACGTCGGCGAGCCGCGGTCGTCGGGCAAGGAGGTAAAGATCGACATCGCTCTGCGCGAAGGGATCAGCCAGGAGCAGGCGAAGAAGGTCTCCAAGCTGATCCGCGACGAGGGCCCCAAAGGGGTCAAGGTGCAGGTGCAGGGCGAGGAGCTGCGGGTGAGCAGCAAGAAGCGCGATGACCTCCAGGCCGTTATCGCGCTGGTCAAGGAGCAGGACTACGACTTCGCCGTCCAGTTCACCAACTACCGCTGATTCGTTTTGCAGCGCGTTGGTGCGCATGGTCGACAGTTCGCACACCGCCGTCACGCGGATCGGGCATCGGCTTGCGTCCAAGCGCGGCAACTGTGGCTGTGCGACTCGTCGCGCTGGCGTGACGTGGTGCCCGCTGGACGGTGACGACGTCGCAGCCGGCCGCGATCAGGCCGCTTGCGTAGAAGTGGCGCAGGCGTGAAGGGCATGAACCTCCAGGTCGCCTCGCGATCTATATTACTGGGAGCCGATCACGTCCTGATGCTCGTGTGTGGCGATTGGGCCGTTCCGACGCGCCTCATCGAGGTCGACGTCGATCTCTCGGCACCTGCCGAGACGGCGAAGCCGCTGCCTGTTCTCGCTGGCTCGGCCCATATGCGCACGCTGATGCCGGATGAAGCAGTCGGCCATCGCCTGCGAGGCGAGGTTGCCAGACGTGAGGCAGAAGACGCGCACACCGTGGGCCGAGGCGCCTGGCGTTCGGCCGTGCGGTACCGATCCGCTCGTCCTTCGCGAGCACGGGCCAGCCTTGCTCACCAGCAATCGAGCCACTCGATATCGACGACCGTCTCGCCGAGGTCCGTCGTTCAGACAGCGTCACCAACGACCAGCCGTTCTCCCGCAGCAGCGCCGGAACGCGAACCCTGCCGGCGCGGTCGACGAAGAACAGCGGCCGCGACTGGATCGGCCTCAGTTCGTCTTGACGACCTGGCGGACCGCGTCCGACTCGAGGGGATGCCGACTCCTCGGCGACGGACGACCTCGACGGAAGGCGCTGTCCTCAAGGCGCGCCCCACCGTGGGTGAAGAGCGACGTGTGTCGAACGGCGTACGTCGGCATATCTGTCGACATCGAAGCCGATTGACGACCTTCGCGAAGCCGTTCCCCCGAACACGATGCGCTGAAGGTGGCCGTCAACGACCGGCACGAAGACCCGCTGTCCGTCTCGGACGACGAC
Source organism: Nocardioidaceae bacterium (assembly GCA_030447805.1). Lineage (GTDB taxonomy): Bacteria > Actinomycetota > Actinomycetes > Propionibacteriales > Nocardioidaceae > JAUJOE01. Next base: position 50,300 of record JAUJOE010000004.1, read on the forward strand.
CAGTTCGCGAACGGCCTCAGCGTTATCACCGCCCGTCTTGTCGGCATAGTCGCGGAGGACCTCCGCGCCGTCCGTGAAGACTTCTCGGAGGCCAGCGCATGCTGAACGCCCATCTCGGATTGAGCCGCTCGAGCGCCGGGCTTACGCGCGGGGGACGCCGTTCAGGCGGATAGCTGCCAGTGCATAGCCCTCCGCAAGCCCAATAAACGGGATCGCCGGACCTCGCTTGACCCAACTTTCCGACGGCGGTGATAACCGGACCGACCGGCGACCTCGCGCCCCTCGATGACGGAGTGATAGCCGCGCGACCAGTTGCGGAACGTCGACTGAGAGAGGCCCAGGAAGCGCGACGCCTCGGCCTGCGTGCGGAGCGGTGCGTCGAACTTGTCGACGGCCGACCCGGCTTCGAGAACGGTCACGGTTGCCTCCTCTCGTCGGGCAACGATCCGCCGACGCACACCAGGGATCTCAGGCCATTCCCGGGCGCGCCAAGAGATCGAGGAACAGCCGTGATCGACCACCCCGCGCGTACTCTCACGACCGCCGACTCACGCTCAACCGGCCTTTACCGCGGCTCACCATCGCACCCCGACCCCGTTCACCAACTACCGCTGAAGCGCCGCATGCGGGCGGTCCAGTTCTCGGCGTACGGCGACCCGCCGACGCTCGTCTCGATCGCGCCGCCTGCCTGCCCGCCCGACGGGGTGCTGATCGAGGTCCACGCCACCGGCGCGTGTCGGTCGGACTGGCACGCCTGGCAGGGGCACGACCCGGTGCGGCTGCCGCACGTGCCGGGGCATGAACTCGCGGGCGTGGTGGCGGAGGTAGGCCCCGAGGTAGCGCGTCGTCAGGTCGGCGAGCGGGTCACCGTGCCGTTCGTCTGCGGCTGCGGACGGTGCGAGTTCTGCCTGGCCGGCGACGCGCAGGTATGTCCGCGACAGACCCAGCCGGGGTTCACCGGACCCGGCTCGTTCGCCGAGCTGGTGGCGATCCACGCAGCTGACCATAACGTCGTGCCGCTTCCCGACTCGGTGGACTTCGTGACGGCGGCGTCGCTTGGGCTGCCGGTTTGCCACGGCGTACCGCGCTCACCGCCCATGGCAGGGTCCGGCGCGACGACTGGGTGGCGGTCCACGGGTGCGGTGGCGTCGGACTGTCGCAGTGATGATCGCAACGGCGCTTGGGCAACGCGTCGTCGCGATCGACGTCTCACCGGCGGCCTTGCTCCGAGCCGGCGAGCTCGGCGCGGAAGCCCTCATCTCCGGTGGCGACGACATCCCGACCCGAGTCGCGGAGGTGACCGGGGGTGGCGCGCACGTCTCCCTGGACGCAGCCGGATCGACGGCCACCGCGGTCGCGTCGGTGGAGTGCCTGCGGCCACGAGGGCGGCACGTTCAGGTCGGCTTGCTGCTCGGTCGGCACTCAACTCCCCCACTGCCCATGGACCGGGTCGTCGCCAACGAGCTGGAGATCCACGGCTCACACGGCATGGCCGCCCGCGACTACCCAGCTCTCCTTGAGCTGGTCGAGTCTGGAGCGCTGCGCCCCGACCTGCTTGTCGGCCAGGTGATCGGACTCGAGCAGGCGGGTGCCGCGCTGGCCGCCATGAGTCGGCCTGCGACCACGGCCGGCATCACGGTCATCCGCCTGCACTAACTGGCGGCGGAGTTGGGTCGAGATGCGCGAGAATGCTGCCGCAAGACCGCTCAGACAGCATTCTGACGCATCTCGGCGGCCCCTCACTTCCCTGGGGTGGATCAAGCGGGACGGCGGCGTTCGCCAACTGCCGCTGACTTACCCGGTGGACTCGCGGAGGCCGTAACGCTCCCACCAGCGGCGCAGCGGCCCCGGCGCCCACCAGTTGGCTCCTCCCAGCAGTCGCATGGTCGCCGGCACCAGGAGCGCCCGCACCACGGTGGCGTCGACGAAGATCGCGACGATCATGCCGACACCGATCAGCTTGATGAAGGTGATACCCGACGTCGCGAAGGCTCCGATCACCACCACCAGCAGGAGTGCTGCACTGGTGATGATCCGCCCGGTGCGTTGCAGGCCGACAGCCACCGCTTCGGCATTGTCGTGGGTTTGGTCCCAGGCCTCTCGTACCCGCGACAGCAAGAACACCTCGTAGTCCATCGACAGCCCGAAGAGGATCGCCAGCATCAAGATCGGCTGCGTGGCATCGATGAACCCAGTCGGGGTGAAGCCCAGCGCGTCGGCGAAATGGCCGTCTTGGAAGATCCACACCACCACGCCGAATGACGCCACGATGGAGATCGCGTTCATGACCGCCTTGATGGGCAACACCACGGAGCCGAAGGCAACGAACAACAACCCGAACATGACCAAGACCACCAGCACCGCCATCACCGGCAGCGTGCTGGCCAACGAGTCGAGCAGGTCGACAAGCTGAGCCGTCTCACCGCCGATCAGGGCGCTGGCTCCCGCTGGCGGTGCGACTGCACGCAGCCCCTCGACGATGTTTCGGGCCGCCTCCGACTGGGGATCGGCTGCGTACCTGGCTTCCAGCAGGGCGGCGCCGTCTTGCTCGGCCGACACCGTCACCTCCTCCACCCCGGGCACGGAGTCCAGCCGGTCGACGTACGACCCGAGCGCGGCACCCGAAGCGCCGGTCACCAGCACTTCGGCGGACGCGGCCGCCCCGCCGGGGAAGTCAGCGGCCAGCCGTTCCGCGACCACTCGGCTCTCGGTCGATTCGGGCAGCACGCGTTCGTCGACACTGCCGAAGTTGACCCGCAGGAACGGCGCACCGATGGCCAGCAGCACAACCACGATCGACACCGCGTAGACGACCGGTCGGCGCATCACGCTGCGCGCGACGGCGGCCCAGCCTCCGTGATCCGTCTCGGTCGGGGCACGCCGCCTGCGCCACGGCAGCGCCAGTGCGTCCACCCGGTGACCGAGTACGGCGAGCAGCGCGGGCAGCACGGTGAGGGCCGCCGCCATCGCCACCAGCACCGCCGCCATGCCGCCGAAGCCCATCGACTGCAGAAAGTTCTGCGGGAACAACAGCAGCGAGGCGAGCGCCGATGCGACGATCAACCCAGAGAACGCGACCGTGCGGCCGGCCGTCGCCATCGTCTGCGCTACGGCGTCCCGCACGCTGTCGCTGCGGGGCAGTTCCTCCCGGAACCGGCTCACCATGAACAGCGCATAGTCGATCGCCAGACCGAGCCCGAGCAGGGTGATCACATTGATGGCAAAGATCGAGACGTCGGTGAACAGCGAAAGCACCCGCAACAACGTGAATGCACCAAGGATCGCGATGCCGCCGACCACGAGCGGCAGCACCGCCGCGGCAAGGCTGCCGAGGATCAGCAGGCACAAGACCAGCACGATCGGCAGCGAGACAGCCTCCGCTCGGCCGATGTCCTCGCCGACCTGCTCCCCGACATCGAAGAAGACAGCACTCGGGCCGCCGTACGACGTCTCCAGCCCCGGGGCGGCGAGGTCATCCTTGACCGCCTGATAGCTCGCATCAAGCTCGTCGTCGTCGTTACCGACAAGGGTGATCGCGGCATAGGTGGCATGCCGGTCAGTGGAGACGAAGGCCGGCGAGCCGGTGTCGTAGTAGCTGACGGCACGCTCGACGTCGCTGCGGGGCAGGTCTTTGAGCGTCTCGGTCACGGCGGCGCGGAACTGCGGATCGTCCACGGTCAGCTCGGCATCTTCGTACAGCACGACCACATCGGCGGCGGTGCGGCCGAATACCTCGGCGGCCTGGGCGCTGGCCGCCGCCGATTCGCTGTCGGGATCTTCGAAGCCGCCACCGGACAGCGCGCCGAAGACGCCCGTCCCCCACAAGGCGGCGACGGCGACGAACACAACCCCAGCCACGAGCACAGCGAACCGGCGACGATGGACCAGGTGGCCGAAGCGGTGAAACATCGGAGTGCTCCTTTTGTAGTGAACAGCGTTAACCGAGTACGGTGTTAACTATGCTAACGCCGTTAACTGTTGTCAAGCCCCGCACCAAGCACGGGCTGTGAAGATGCAGCGCACATCAGGCGACCAGCCGCCAGCCGCAGGCGGCGCGCTGCGTCGCGAGCGACGGAACGCGACAGAGGCCGAGATCAAAGCGACGGCTCGTCGGCTGCTGGTCCAAGCGGGCGACGCCATGTCGTTGCGGGCCATTGCGCGGGCGATGGGGCTGACGGCGCCGGCGCTGTACCGCTACTACGCCAACTATGAGGACCTGGTTAGCGCGTTGGCGGTTGACGTGTACGACGAGCTGGTGGCGGCGCTGGAGCAGGCGCGCGACGGCGTGCCCGACGACGACGTTGAAACCAGGCTGTTTGAAGTCAGTCGGGCCTTCCGGAGCTGGTCACTGCAGCATCCGCCGGAGTTTCGACTGCTGTTCGCCAACCCGATAACCCGGCCGGCGAACGCCGCGCGTCCCGACACTTTGGCAGCTGCGGGGCAGCGGTTCGGGAAGGTCTTCGGCGACCTGGTTGCCGAGCTCTGGCGACGACGTGAGTTCCCAGCCGCCAGCGAAGCAGGCCGCCACCCGCAGGTCGCCGACCAGCTAGCCGCGCACCCGTTGGCGGCCGCCGGTGTGCTCCCACCCGATGCGTTGTACGTGTTCCTGCGCTGCTGGGCGCGGCTCTACGGCATGGTGACGATGGAGGTATTCGGGCATCTTCGGTGGGCCTTGGCGGACTCCGAACCGGTGTTCGAGGACATGCTCGCCGACAACGCTCGGGCGCTGGGCATCCTCGACCAGCGCCGCCAGTGACGCGTAAACTGGGGACAGCAGACGCGGGGGCCGGGTAGGAAGGTCACGGTGGCCAAGCAGGTCAAGCAGCTTGACCGAGTCATCATTCGGTTCGCCGGTGACTCCGGCGACGGGATGCAGCTAACGGGTGACCGGTTCACCCACGAGACAGCAGCGTTCGGCAACGACCTCTCGACGTTGCCGAACTTCCCCGCCGAGATCCGCGCTCCCGCCGGCACCCTGCCTGGGGTCTCGTCGTTTCAGCTGCACTTCGCCGACCACGACATCCTGACGCCCGGCGACGCTCCCGACGTACTGGTCGCCATGAACCCCGCGGCGCTGCGGGCCAACACCAAGGACCTGGCAGCCGGCGCGACGATCATTGTCGACACCCACGACTTCACGGCGCGCAATCTCACCCGGGCGGGTTACACCGCCAACCCACTCGAGGATGGCTCACTCGACAAGTTCAGCCTGCACAGCGTCGATCTCACCGCGCTGACCGTTGAGGCGATCAAGGACTTCGGACTCACCCGCAAGGACGCCGGGCGCACCAAGAACATGTTTGCGTTGGGCCTGTTGTCCTGGCTGTACGGGCGCCCGGTCGAGTCAACCGAGGCGTACTTGACCAAGCGGTTTGCCAGCAAGCCCGACATCCGCGACGCGAACCTGGCAGCGTTTCGGGCCGGGTGGAACTTCGGTGAGACAACAGAGGGCTTCGCGGTCTCCTACGAGGTCAAGCCGGCGCCGATGCGCGCCGGCACCTACCGCAACATCACCGGAAACCTGGCGCTCAGCTACGGACTGGTAGCTGCGTCCGTGCGGTCGCGGCTGCCGCTCTTCCTGGGCGCCTACCCGATCACGCCGGCCTCCGACATCCTGCACGAGCTGAGCAAGCACAAGCGATTCGGTGTCGTCACCTTCCAGGCTGAGGACGAGATCGCCGGAATCGGCGCCGCCCTGGGCGCCTCCTTCGGCGGCTCACTTGGTGTCACCACCACGTCTGGGCCGGGCATCGCGCTGAAGAGCGAGACAATCGGCTTGGCCGTGTCGCTCGAGCTGCCGCTGATTGTCGTCGATGTGCAGCGCGGCGGACCGTCGACCGGGCTTCCCACCAAGACCGAGCAGTCTGACCTCCTGCAGGCGATGTTCGGGCGAAACGGTGAGGCCCCGGTCGCCATCGTCGCGCCGCAGTCTCCCGGGGACTGCTTCGACGCGGCCGTGGAGGCCGCCCGGATCGCCGTCACCTACCGCACCCCGGTCATGCTGTTGTCCGACGGCTACCTCGCCAACGGCTCCGAGCCGTGGCAGCTGCCCGACCTCGACACTCTGCCAACGATCGATCCCTGCTTCGCCACCGCGGCCAACCACGAGACCGAGGTCGGCGACCGCGAGTTCTGGCCGTACAAGCGAGACCCGGAGACGCTGGCTCGACCGTGGGCCATCCCGGGCACGCCGGACCTCGAGCACCGGGTGGGAGGGCTCGAGAAGGCCGACGGGCACGGCAACATCTCCTACGACCCCACCAACCACGACCTGATGGTGCGAACACGGCAGGCGAAGATCGACCGCATCGCCGACTCGATCGGTCCGTTGGAGGTCGACGACCCGAGCGGCCAGGCGCGGCTGCTCGTGCTGGGGTGGGGCTCGACGTACGGCCCGATCGGCGCAGCGTGTCGCCGGCTTCGCCGGCACGGGCTCGACGTCGCCCAAGCCCACCTGCGGCACCTCAACCCGTTCCCCAGCAACCTCGGCGAGGTCCTGCGGCGCTACGACCGGGTCGTCGTACCCGAGATGAACCTGGGTCAGCTCGGCTTGCTGCTGCGGGCGAAATACCTCGTCGACGTGATCGGTTACAACCAGGTACGCGGCCTGCCTTTCACCGCCACCGAGCTTGAGGCTGTCTTCACCACCACCATCGAGGAACTGCACCGATGACCACCAACTTGCCCACGCCGGGGCTGCGCGACGTACCGACAGCCGAGACACCGATGACGCGGAAGGACTTCGCCAGCGACCAGGAGGTGCGCTGGTGCCCCGGGTGTGGGGACTACATCATCTTGGCAGCGGTGCAGGGGTTCCTGCCGACGTTGGGGCTGCGCAAGGAGAACATCGTCTTCGTCTCGGGGATCGGCTGCTCATCGAGGTTCCCGTACTACCTCGAGACCTACGGCATGCACTCGATCCACGGTCGGGCGCCGGCGATCGCCACCGGTCTGGCGACAGCCCGGCCCGACCTGTCGGTATGGGTGGTGACCGGTGACGGGGACGCGCTGTCGATCGGGGGCAACCACCTGATCCACGCGCTGCGGCGCAACGTCAACCTGACGATCCTGCTGTTCAACAACCGCATCTACGGGCTCACCAAGGGCCAGTACTCGCCGACCTCAGAGCCGGGCAAGATCACCAAGTCGACGCCGATGGGCTCGGTGGACCGGCCGTTCAACCCGGTGTCGCTGGCGCTTGGCGCCGAGGCGACGTTTGTCGCCCGCACGCTGGACTCCGACCGGGCGCACCTCACCGAGGTCCTGCAGGCGGCGGCCTCCCACCGCGGCACGAGCCTGGTGGAGATCTACCAGAACTGCCCGATCTTCAACGACGGCGCCTTCGACGTACTCAAGGACAAGGAGCAAGCCGAGGCCCGGCTCGTGCGGCTCGAGCACGGCAAGCCGGTGCGCATCGGTGAGCGCGAGTGGATCCACGACGCGCACGCCGACGACCCCAGTCGGGCGTTCGAGATCTCCCGACTCGACGACGGCACGATGGCGCACGTGCCGATCGGCATCTTCCGGCAGGTCGAGCGGCCGACGTACGACGACCAGGTGCGCAGCCAGCTCACCGCCGCAGCCTCGACTCAGGGCGAGGGTGACCTGGACGCGTTGATCGCGGGCAGCGACACCTGGACGGTCAGCCACGCTCCGTCGTGAAGACGCCGCTGTAGGAGCGGATGTACTTCGTGCTCGCCGGCGTTGTGACTCGCCAGAACCACCGACCGTTGCGCGGCGCCCCCACGGTGAAGCTCCAGCCACCCTTGGCGCCGGCCTTCGTGCTCCTCACGTGGTCCCAACCGCAGGTCGCGCACGAGCGCCTGAGCAGACTCACCCGCTGGTGTCCGTAGTCCGGCGTCACCCGACCGTGGAAGCGCCCCGTGTCGTCCTCGAGCTGCGCGTCGAAGTGCCGGTGCACGAACACCGTCGTGCGGGCGCGGGACGGCTGCAGGTTGCGGTTGCCGCGGTAGCGCACCTGGTACGTCGCGTTCGCCACGGAGTTCGCAACGAAGGTGAACGACGGGTAGTCGGACTTGGTGGTGTAGCTGGTCTGCAGGTAGTTCCACTGGCTCGTGCCGTTGATCTTGCGGAACAGCTTGACCCGTACGCCGCGCACGGCGCCCTGCTGGCCGTTGACCGTGGCCGCCACCTGGCCGCGAATCGTGGTGTTGGAGCCATAGCCCCTGATGTGGTCGAAGCGGAAGAAGCGGACCGGGGTGTCGTAGCGCGACGCCACCTCGCTTGCGGTTGGCGCCAGGGCTGGCGGCGACGCGGCGGTTGTCGGAGCCGGCACCCCTAGCAACGCGGCAGCGCAGATGCCGACCAGTGTTGAGCGGAGGAGTTTCATGGGGCCATCCTGATTGAGGCACTGCGCTTTCGCAGCCCAGCACCGCAGCACACTCACCGTGCTAGGCTGCGGCAGTTTCTCACATCCCACGGGGGAAGGCCACTGCCATGCCGAGATTGCCATGGATTGGCGCGCTGTGCGCCCTCGTTGTCTTCGGTAGTAGCGCCTTGGAACCTGCCAGCGCCAGCCTGCCGACGTACGACGAGGCGCGGTCGCATCCCATCGAGGATCCCTACTACCCCGCCAAGGGCGATCCGCGCTTCGACGCGCTGCACTATGACCTCGACCTGCGCTGGTCACCGAAGACCCGCACGCTCCATGGAGTCGCCACCATCGACTTCCGGGCAACACAGGACACCACCTCCCTCCAGCTCGACCTCGGTAAGCCGCTCGAGGTCAGCTCAGTGCTGCTGGACGGCGCACGGCCGGTTGCGACGTCACATTCTGGCAACGTGCTGGTCCTTAGAACCGGCAGGCTGTGGCGGGGAGAACGCCACACGCTGACGATCACCTATGCCGGCACCCCTCAGCCGGTGCGAGCACCCACGACGCGCACCGATTTGCTCACCGTCGGGTGGACGACCACGCGATCGGGTGCGGTATGGACGATGCAGGAGCCGTTCGGGGCGTTCACCTGGTACCCGGTCAACGACCACCCGTCCGACAAGGCGTTCTACGACGCTCACATCGACGTGCCCGGCAAATGGGTGGGCATCTTCAACGGCGAACTCATCGACCGAACAACCCGCGGCGGGCGCACCGTCACCGACTGGCACCTAGCGTCCCCCGCGGCCAGCTACCTGATCACGATCGCCATCGGAGACTACGTCCATCGAAGTGACACCGGTCCGCGCGGATTGCCGATCACCTACTGGGTGCCCGCCGGGCGCACCGACATGGTGCGATCGCTGCGGGACATGCCGTCGCTGCTGCGGTGGCTTGAGTCCAAACTCGGTCGGTTCCCGTTCGACCGCATAGGCGCGGTAATGGTGCCATCGAGCTCGGCGATGGAGACCCAGACCCTGATGACTCTGGGAGTGCGGACATACAGCCGAGACATGCGCGGCTTGCTTGTACATGAACTTGCGCACCAATGGTTCGGCGACAGCGTGACACCGAACAACTGGAAGGATCTGTGGCTCAACGAGGGCTTCGCCACCTACATGGACAAGTGGTGGGGCGCCCAGCATCGCGGTCTCCCGATGGGGTATTGGGTCTGGTACTGGACGATGAGCGACCAGCGCTGGCGAAACCAAGACGGCCCTCCCGGTGCCTACGACCGAAAAGAGTTCGCCGACACCTGCGTCTACTACTGCAGCGCGCTCATGCTGCGCGAACTCCGAGGCAAGATCGGTGCGAAGACGTTCGACGCGTCGTTGCGCCGCTGGGTGCAAAGCCACGAGGGCGACAACGCCAGCCGCACGACGTACATCAGGTGGCTCAACGACTTCACCGGCCGAAACCTGGGGCCGTGGCTCAGGCACTGGCTGACCGCTGAGAGATCTCCGGCTCGTTAGCAGCGACCGACTGGGGCTGGCACCGGTTGGAATGCGAGTCAGCAGCAAGACATAGAGACGGCCCTGACACCGGCTAGGGTTTCTGGTGTGTCAGAAGAACGCCGTGGCCTGCTGCTCGGTGTGCTCGCGTTCGGACTGTGGGGCATGTTCCCCCTCTACTGGCCGCTGCTGAAACCGACCAGCGCCGCCGAGATCCTCGCGCATCGGGTGCTCTGGTCGCTGCTCTTGATGGTGCTGCTCCTGGTCGTACTGCGCCGAGTCACAGCACTGCGAGCAATGTGGACGCTCCCGAGGGTCAGGTACGCGATGCTCGCTGCCGGTGTGGTGATCGGCTTCAACTGGTTTACCTACATCTGGGGGGTCAACAACGGCCACGTCGTGGAGACGTCGCTCGGCTACTACATCAACCCCCTCGTGACTGTCTTGCTGGCGGTGGTGGTGCTCGGTGAGCGGCTCCGCCGGTGGCAGTGGGCGGCGCTGGCGATCGGCGGACTGGCGGTGATCGTGCTGAGCTGGGAGCTTGGCCGTCCTCCCTGGATCTCCCTGGTCCTCGCGTTCAGCTTCGGCACCTATGGCCTGCTGAAGAAGCAGGCGGCCGCCGGACCCGTCGAGGGGTTGACCTACGAAACGCTGGTACTGGTGCCCTTCGCCGTCGGCTACCTGATCTGGCTGTCGTACGTCAACCAGGCATCCGGCTGGTCCCATGGCGTCGACCACGTCGCGCTGCTTGCCACAACTGGCCTCGTGACCGCGCTCCCGTTGCTGTGCTTCGCCGGAGCGGCCAACCGGATTCCGCTCGCCACGGTCGGCCTGCTTCAATACATCGCGCCAACTGTGCAGTTCCTGCTGGGGGTCTTCGTTTTCGACGAGCCGATGTCGACACTCCGCTGGATCGGCTTCGCGCTGGTCTGGCTGGCCCTGATGGTCCTGACCGTCGATTCGGTCGCGGCGCTGCGACGACGTAATGCCGCGGCAGCCGCAGCCGCCCCTCCTCCACCCTTGCCGAGACGTCAGCCAAGGCCCAGTTTGACGGCGGGTCGACCCGCTGTTGACGTCTCGCCGACTGGTACACGGGCTCCGTCCAGCGGCCGCAGGGCGCGTGCCGTTGGGTACGCCGCGGCTGCCTGCGCGTTCCTGTTCGCGGCGGTGAGCTTCTATTGGGGTGCCGGAGGGACACTGGGCCTCGCCACCGTCGGGCAGGAAGCGGTCGAGCTGTCCAAGTCTCGCAACGTCGGGATCTTTGTGGCCCTGTGGTTCGTCGGGTTCGTGAAGGTCGCCGGGGGCCTGCTAGCGCTCGCTCTCATCCAGCCATGGGGAGAGAGGTGCTTCCGCCGCTGGATGCTGCTCTCCGCCGGCTGGGGCGGAGCTGTGCTGCTGGTGCTGTACGGCACCGTCAACATCGGTGTCCAGTTGCTCATCATCACCGGCGTGATGCAGGCACCGGCGGACATGGACTGGTACGGGTTCTACGGTCACCTTTATCTATGGGAGCCCTGGTTCGTGGTCTGGGGATGTCTGCTCGGCCTCACAACCTTCTCCTACGCCGTAGACACACGCTCAGCCGGAACCCGAACCGCACACCGCCACTAGTTCGTCAGAGTTGCTTGCTGAACCGGGACGCGGTGTAGAGCCGCTGGAAACCTGCCGCTTCATACACCGACAAGGCGTTGGTCACGTTGTCGAGGTCGGCACCGAGGCCCACGCGCTGATAGCCAGCGGCCTGGAACGTCGCCAGCGCCCACGTCAGGAGGTAGCGGCCCAGACCGCGGCCGCGAAACTCCGGCACCAGGCCGAAGTTCTTCACCCACGCACCGCCGAGCTCCGCATCTTGCCGGTTGCCCTGCAACAACCCCGCAACAGCCCAGTCACCGCTGTCGCTTCGCACCTCCAGCAGCCACCACTGCGACGGGTCGTTGACCTCGGCTGATGACATCCGCGCCGCCCACTCGTCGTCCATACGGCTCGCTGACTGTCTCTGGTGAGTCGCTGAACACCTGCTGAAGCGTCGAGTGGTACAGCGGCCACTCCTGCTCGCCGGCGAGTCGCACCCGAACACCATCGCGGACCGCGGGCGGACGCTCTGCGCCGGTCAGATCTCGGTTGAACCGGACATGCGTGGCGGTCAGCTGGTAACCGCGCCGCACCAGCAGGTCCCGGCCAGGTCCAGCCATGACCCACAGCTCCAGGAGGGGCGGCGGAGTCCTCGTGCGCCCAGTCCTGCTCGGCCTGGACGACGAGCGTTTCGAACAGCTCTCGACTACCGGGTTCGACGATCACTTCCAGGTCGATGCGCGGCTTTTCGCCCCCACCCTGCTCGGCACCATCACCCCGACCGGTGCGCCGTCCGCTCGGGTCAGCAGCACCGACTTGTCCAGCGCCGCCCGGGGTCGCGCAGCAGCGAGTCGATGTCGGCGAGGGAGATGTCGATGTCGCCCAACTCGTCGAGGTCGACGGCTTTACAGCGGCAACAGCAGCGCGGCATCCTCCTGGCCAGCCTGGCGGCATCTGCTCACGGCGTCATCGTCGCGTCGACTGGCGGGTTCTTTTCTTGCGGACCCTGCATCACGTAGCCAGAGCCAGCTAGGAGGTGCGGGTGGTCACCAGGTCGCACAGCTCGACCAGCGCCTGCCGCGCCGGGATGTCGGGCAGGGTGTCCAGTAGCGCCCGGGCGGCGTCGGTACGGCGTTGCACCTCCGCGCGGGCCTGGTCCAGGGCGGGGTCGCTGCGGAGCAGCTGAAGCGTCTCGGCGTGCTCTGCGTCATCGGTCAACGGCCGCGACAGCAGGTCCCGCAGGCGGGAGTCGCCCTCGCGCTCGGCCTGTCGCGCCAGCAACGTCGGCAGGGTAGGGACACCCTCGCGCAGGTCGGTGCCGGGGGTCTTCCCGGAGACAGCTTTCTCACCGGTGATGTCGAGGACGTCGTCGGACAGTTGGAACGCCGTACCGATCTGCTCACCGAAATCGGTGAGGGTCTCCTCGGTTGCTGGCGACACACCCGCGAGCCGAGCCCCGAACCGCGCCGATGTCGCGATCAGTGAGCCGGTCTTGTCGGCGACGACCGAGAGGTAGTGAGCAACCGGGTCCTCGCCTTCGCGCGGTCCGACCGTCTCACGGATCTGTCCTTGCACCAGCCGCGCGAACGTCTGGGCCTGGATGCGTACGCAGTCCGGCCCCAGGTCGGCCACGATGGCTGACGCCCGGGCGAACAGGAAGTCACCGGTGAGGATCGCGACGCAGTTGTCCCACCTCGCGTTGGCACTCGGCGCGCCTCGGCGCAGGTCCGCCTGGTCCATCACGTCGTCGTGGTACAGCGTCGCCAGATGCGTCAGCTCCACGACCAGGGCAGCCGGCACAACGCCCGCATCCTGGCTGTCACCGAACTCCGCCGCCAGCACCACCAGGAGCGGCCGGAACCGCTTGCCGCCGGCGGCCAGCAGGTGCCGGGCCGCCTCATCGACGAAGTCCACGTCGGACTCCACCGCCAGCGCGAGTTCCTTCTCGATCTCGGCCAGCCGCGCCCGCACCCGGTGTTCGAGATCGGTACTGGCGATCGACAGGCCCAACGACGACGTAGCCATGACCCTCGTCAGCGGATGAACTGGCCGGCCTGGCGGGCCAGGTCGAGCACGGGCTGGGGGACGACTCCGAGCACCAGGGTCATGGTCGCTCCGACGGTGATCGCGGCGGTTGTCAAGATGCTGGGTACGGCGACCGTCGGCCCGTCACCGACCGGGTCGGAGAAGAACATCAGCACGATCACGCGCACGTAGAAGAAGGCCGCCACCGCGCTCATCAGCACAGCCACGACGACCAGCGGCCACGCCCCACCCGCCCAGGCGGCCGCGAACACCATCCACTTGCCGGTGAAGCCGCTCGTCAGCGGGATTCCGGCGAAGGCGAGCAGGAAGAAAGCGAAGACGCCGGCCAGCACCGGGGCCTCCTTGCCGAGCCCAGCCCAGCGCGACAGGTGCGTCGTCTCACCACCTGCGTCTCGTACGACGGTGACGACGGCGAAGGCACCGATCGTCGCGAAGCCATAGGTGACGAGGTAGAACAACACCGCCTGCAGGCTGGTCACCTGCGAGCCGTTGATGTCGGCGTTTGACTGAACGCCGACGAAGCCGGTGATGACGAAGCCGGCGTGGGCGATCGAGGAGTACGCCAGCATCCGTTTGACGTCGGTCTGGGTGATCGCGATGACCGACCCCACCGCCATGGTCAGCGCGGCGATGACCCACATGACCGGCAGCCACTCCCAGCTCGCGGCCCCGAAGGCGACGTAGAAGACGCGCAGCAGGGCGCCGAAGGCGGCGATCTTGGTGCAGGCAGCCATGAACGCGGTGACGGCCGTCGGAGCGCCTTGGTAGACGTCGGGCGTCCACGCGTGGAACGGCGCCGCGCCCACCTTGAACAACAGGCCGACGGCCATCAGCCCCATCCCGACGAGCAGCATGCTGGTGGCGCCGGCGCGCGCCGAGATGGCCGTGTCGATGGCGGCCAGCTGGAAGCTGCCCGCGAACCCGTAGACGAGTGCGATGCCGTACAGGAACAAGGCGGAGGAGAAGGCGCCGAGCAGGAAGTACTTCATCGCCGCCTCTTGGCTGATCAGGCGGCGACGCCGGGCCAGCCCGCACAGCAGGTACAGCGGCAGCGACAAGACCTCGAGCGCGACGAACATCGTCAGCAGGTCGTTGGCTGCGGGGAACAGCATCATGCCGCCCAGCGCGAACAGCATCAGCGGGAAGACCTCGGTGTGCTCGACCCCGCGGGAGGCCGCTTCCTCTCGGCGTCGGTGCCGGGCAGCGCAGCCGCCTGGCCGGCGAAAGCCGTGAGCCCGCCCTCGAGGTGTCGCTCGGCGAACAGCAGCACGCTGAGCAGCCCGAACACCAACAAGATGCCCCACAAGAACAGCGCGGGGCCGTCGACGGCGATCGCACCGACCGCCTCCAGGCTGCCCAGCGAGAGCCCGCCGTGGTGCGATGGGGCGTCGCCGGCGACAAGCACGACAGCGACGAGTGCGGCGAGTAGCCCGACGAGGCTCAGCACGGTGTTGATGGCGTAGCGGAGCCGACGCGGGGCGCGAACGCCTCGACGAGTACGCCGACCAGCGCCACCCCGAAGACGATCAGCAGCGGCGACAGCCTGCCGTAGTTGAGGTGCGGCGCGTCGAACGCCCGGTCGGCCAACGTGATCACTGCGACGACCCCTCTCCCTCGGCGGCCACGGTGGGGTCAGGGTCGCTGGCGCCGACGTGCTCGAGCAGCCTGTCGACCGTCGGGTTGACCACGTCGAGTGCCGGCTTCGGGAAGAAGCCGAGGGCGACGATCAGCGCCACCAGCGGTGCCAGTGCCGCCAACTCGCGGGGACGCAGGTCAGGCAGGTGCCGAGTCGACTCCCGCACCGGCCCGGTCATGGTCTGCTGGTACATCAACAAGATGTACACCGCGGCCAGCACCATCCCCAGGGTGGCGAGCACCGCGGCCGGCACCGACGTGGTGAAGGTGCCGGAGAGCACGAGGAACTCGCTCACGAACGGGGCCAGGCCCGGCAGCGACAGGCTGGAGAGCCCGGCCACCAAGAAGACGCCGGCCAGCATCGGCGCGGCCCGCTCCACTCCGCCGTAGTCGGTGATGAGCTTCGAGCCGCGCCGGCTGATCAAGAAACCGGTGACGAGGAACAGCGCCGCGGTCGAGACGCCGTGGTTGAACATGTACAGCGCCGACCCGACCTGCCCCTGGCTGGTGAAGGCGAAGATGCCGAGCACCATGAACCCGAAGTGCGAGATCGACGTGTAGGCGATCAGCCGCCGGATGTCGTTCTGCCCGATGGCCAGCAGGGCGCCGTACAGGACCGAGATGACCGCCAGCGCCATCACCACCGGAGTGGCCCACCGCGACGCCTCCGGGAACAGGCCGAGGCAGAACCGCATCATGCCGAACGTGCCGATCTTGTCGAGCACGCTGACCAGCAGCACCGAGGTGCCGGGCGTGGCCTCACTTGCGGCATCGGCAGCCAGGTGTGCACCGGCCACATCGGCGCCTTCACCGCGAACGCGATGAAGAACCCGAGGAACAGCCATCTGCCGGTGGCGGTGCCCATGTCGCCCGAAAGCGCCATCAGGTCCTCGAGCCGGTACGACGGCCCGCCGGCGGAGTCGGCCGACACGACGTACAGCCCGACGACCGATGCGAGCATCAGCAGACCGCCGACCAGGCTGTACAGCAGGAACTTCACCGCAGCGTAGGACCGCCGAGCGCCGCCGAAGCCGCCGATCAGGAAGTAGATCGGCACCAGCGTGGCCTCGAACAACACGTAGAACAAGAAGACGTCGGTGGCCGCGAAGACGCCGATGGCCAAGCCCTCCAGCGCGAGCACCCAGGCGAAGAACGCGTTGCTGCTCCACCGCCCCTCGTCGGCGTCGCGCCACGAGGACAGAATCACCACCGGGGTCAGGATCGTCGTCAACAGCACCAGCAGCAGCCCGAGCCCGTCGAGCCCGACGGCGTAGTGCGCGCCGAACGCCGGGATCCAGTCGTACTCCTCGACGAACTGGAAGCCGCCGCCAGCATCGAACTGCACGGCCACGACCAGGGAGAGGGCGAGCACAACCGCCGAAAGGCCAAGGGCGAACGCCCGGGCAAGTGAGCTGCCGCGCGGCATGACGACGACGGCGACCGCGCCCAGCAGCGGCAGCGCCACCAGGATCGTCAGCCAGGGGATCAAGGTCCCGCTGCCACTCATGCGAGCCTCACCGCCAGCAGGCCGAGGACCAGCAGTGCGGAGCCGGCCAGCATCGACAGCGCGTAGGTGCGGACGAAGCCGGTCTGCCAGCGCCGGACGCGACCCGACGTACCTCCCACCAGGGCGGCCAGGCCGTTCACTGCTCCGTCGACGCCACGGTTGTCGACCTGGACGAGCGAGCGGGTGAGGTGCTGGCCGGGGCGCATGAAGGCTGCCTCGTTCAGCGCGTCGCCGTACAGGTCAGCGCGGGCTGCCCGGGTCAGCAGGGACACCCGGGTCGGCGCCTCCGGCGAGATCCTGTCGCGGCGGTAGATCAGGAAAGCCACGACGATGCCCGCGGCCACCATGGCGAGCACCAGCAGCGTGATCAGCAACGGAGACAACAGCGCGTCGTGGTGCTCTTCGACGCCAACGACCGGCTCGAGCCACTCAACGATCCAGTTGTTGAGGAGCAGCGCGCCGCCCACGACGGAGCCCGCGGCCAGCACGACGAGCGGAGCAGTCATCACCAGTGGCGACTCGTGCGGGTGTACGTCGCGTTGCCAGCGCTTCTCGCTGAGGAACGTCATGATCATCAGCCGGGTCATGTAGAAGGCGGTGATCCCCGCACCGATGAGCGCGCCGACCCCGATGTACACGTTCTCGTTGAAGGCGGCCTCGATGATGCGGTCCTTGGACCAGAAGCCGGCCAGGCCGGGGAAGCCGATGATCGCGAGGTAGCCGCAGGCGAAGGTGATGAAGGTGATGGGCAGGGCCGCGCGCAACGCGCCGTACCTGCGCATGTTGACGTCGTCGTTCATCGCGTGCATCACCGAGCCGGCACCGAGGAACAGGTTGGCCTTGAAGAAGCCGTGAGTGAGCAGGTGGAAGATCGCGAACGCGTAACCGGCCGGACCGATGCCCGCGGCCAGCATCATGTAGCCGATCTGGCTCATCGTGGAGCCGGCCAACGCCTTCTTGATGTCGTCCTTGGCGCACCCGATCACCGCGCCCCACAGCAGCGTGACAAGCCCGACGATCACGACCGCGGTCTGCGCGACCTCGGTCTCGGCGTACACGAAGTGCGACCGGGTGACCAGGTAGACGCCAGCTGTCACCATCGTCGCTGCGTGGATCAGCGCAGAGACGGGAGTGGGGCCCTCCATCGCGTCGAGCAGCCAGCTCTGCAACGGCACCTGGGCTGACTTGCCGGCGGCTCCGAGGAGCAGCAAGAGCCCGAGCGCGGTGGCCAGCGCCGCCGAGGCGCTCTCCATGCCCTCGGCGACACCGGCGAAGGAGGTGCTGCCGAAGGAGGCGAACATCAACATGATGGCCAGCGCCATCCCGACGTCGCCGACCCGGTTGACCACGAACGCCTTCTTGGCGGCGACGGCGGCGGAGTCCTTGTACTGCCAAAAACCGATGAGCAGGTACGACGCGAGGCCGACTCCCTCCCAGCCCAAGAACACCGCCAGGTAGTCGTCGGCCAGCACCAGCATCAGCATGGCGGCGACGAACAGGTTCAGGTAGCCGAAGAAGCGGCGACGACGCGGGTCGGCGGCCATGTAGCCGATGGAGTAGACGTGGATGAGGCTGCCGACGCCGGTGATCAGCAGCACGAACAGGGCCGACAGTTGGTCGAACAGGAGGTCGAAGTCGACCTGGAAGGAGTTGACGTCGATCCAGGTGAACAGGTGCTGCTGCAGCGGCTCACCGCCGCCGGCCTGCAGGTCAAGGAACGCGAGCACGGCAATGACGAACGAGGCGATCGGGGCGAGGGTGCCGAGGACGTGACCCCATCGGTCGGTCCAGCGGCCGCCCACCAGCAGCACAGCGGCGCTGGCGGCCGGGATCGCGATGATCAAGACCAGCAAGCTCGACACGGACTCCATCAGTCGCAGACCTCAGTACTTGAGCAGGCTGGCGTCGTCGACTGACGCCGAGCGACGGGTGCGGAAGATGGTCATGATGATGGCAAGACCGACAACCACCTCAGCGGCAGCCACCACCATCACGAAGAAGGCGGCGATCTGCCCGTCGAGGTTCCCGTGCTGGCGGGCGAAGGTGACGAACGCGAGGTTGCTGGCGTTGAGCATGAGCTCAACGCACATGAACACCACTATTGCGTTCCGGCGGACCAACACGCCCAGCGTGCCGATAGAGAACAGCAACGCCGAGAGCACGAGGAAAGGCGTGGGGCTCACCGGTCGCCCCCGCCACGAAGCACGTTCGTCTCGTCGTCGACTCGGGCGATCGCCGCTCGGTCGGCTTCGACGTCGCGCACGGTGCCCCGAGCGCGCATGACCCGGGAGATCGAAAGCTCCGACGGGGTGCCGTCAGGCAACAGCGCCGGAGTGTCGACCGAGTTGTGGCGGGCGAACGTGCCCGGCCCCGGTAGCGGACCTGGGTGGACGCCGCGGTCGGCGTAGTCCCGCATCCGCGCCAGCGCCATGTCGCGCTGGGTCGGCTTCGCCGACAGCCGCTCGCGGTGGGCGAGGACCATGGCGCCGACAGCGGCGGTGATGAGCAGCGCGCTCGTCACCTCGAACGCGAAGACGTAGTTGCTGAACAGCAGCCGAGCCACTCCCGGGACGTTCCCGTCGATGTTGGCCTCGTCGAGCCCGACGACGGCGCCGACAGTGACTTGGGCGAGGCCGGCGACGAGGACGATCGCGAACAGCAGCCCCACGGCGATCGCGAGCAACCGTTGGCCGCGCAGCGTCTCGACCAACGAGTCGGAGGCGTCGACGCCGACGAGCATCAGTACGAAGAGGAACAGCATCAGCACAGCACCGGTGTAAACGATGATCTGCACCGCGAACAGGAACGGCGCGTCCTGCGCGGCGTACAGAATGGCCAGCGACACCATGACGACGGCCAGCATCAGCGCGGAGTGGACAGCCTTGCGGGACACCACCATGCCGAGCGCGCACACCACCATCAGCGGTGCGAGGATCCAGAACGCGATCACCGCGGCACCTGCCCGTCGCCGGCGTCGACCGTCGTCGTCTGCGCACCGCGGTAGTAGTCCGCCTCGTCGCCGAGCCGCATCTCGTGCGGTGGCTCCTCCATACCCGGCAGCAGCGGCGCCAGCAGGTCGTGCTTCTCATAGATGAGGTCGGCGCGCGAGGAGTCGGCAAGCTCGTACTCGTTGGTCATCGTGAGCGCGCGGGTCGGGCAGGCCTCGATGCACAGCCCGCAAAGGATGCAGCGCAGGTAGTTGATCTGGTAGACGCGGCCGTAGCGCTCCCCCGGCGAGAACCGCTCGTCGGCGGTGTTGTCGCCGCCCTCGACGTAGATGGCGTCAGCGGGGCACGCCCACGCGCACAGCTCGCAGCCCACACACTTCTCCAGGCCGTCGGGCCACCGGTTGAGCTGGTGGCGGCCATGGAAGCGAGGGGCGGTCGGCCGCTTCTCGAACGGGTACTCCTCGGTGACGACCCGCTTGAACATGGTGCGAAACGTGACGCCAAAGCCGGCGATCGGGTCCCAGAACTGCTCCTTGACGCTAGCCACGGATGCTCTCCTGTTCCCGCACCGGCGGCACCGGGTAGCCGCCGGTGAACGCGTCGTCATCGGACTCCGTGAGCGCCACCTTGTCGCTCTCGTCAGAGCGGTCGTCGGAGTCGTCGCCGAAGAAGCCCAGAACGACCCACACCAGGGCGGCTACCACCCCTGCGGCGATCAGGTAGCGCCGGTCGATCGGGCCCTCGAGCGTCACGACGCGGATCGTCGCCACCAGGACAGTCCAGATGAGCGCCCCGGGGATCAGCCACTTCCAGCCGAACTGCATGAACTGGTCGTAGCGCAACCGCGGCAGCGTGCCGCGCAGCCACACGAAGATGAACACGAAGAACATCACCTTGCCGAGGAACCACAGCACCGGCCAGTAACCGGAGTTGGCGCCGTCCCACAGCGACAACGGCCAGGGCGCACGCCAGCCGCCCAGGAACATCGTGGTTGCCAGCATCGACACCGTCACCATGTTGATGTACTCGGCAAGGAAGAAGAACGCGAACTTGATCGACGAGTACTCCGTGTGGAAACCGCCGACCAGCTCGCCCTCCGCCTCGGCAAGGTCGAACGGCGCCCGGTTGGTCTCGCCCACCATCGAGATCGTGTAGATCACGAACGACGGGAACAAGATGACGCCGAACCACCAGTCGCTTTGCGCCGCCACGATGCCCGACGTCGACATCGAGCCGGCGTACAGGAACACCGCGACCAGCGACAGGCCCATCGCGACCTCGTAGGAGATCACCTGGGCCGACGACCGCAGCGCACCGAGCAGGGAGTACGTCGATCCGGACGACCAGCCGGCGAGCACGATGCCGTAGACGCCGATCGAGGCGATGGCGAGGATGTAGAGCACCCCCACCGGCAGGTCGGTGAGCTGTAGCGGCGTGGTCACGTCGCTGAACGGGACCTTGACAACCGGCCCGAACGGGATGACCGCGACGGCCATGAAGGCCGGGATGGCTGCGAGCAGCGGCGCGGCGATGTAGACCACCTTGTCGGCCGCGCGGGGGACGATGTCTTCCTTGAGCATCAGCTTGACGCCGTCGGCGAGGCTTTGCAGCAGCCCGAACGGCCCGTGCACGTTGGGTCCCAGCCGGTTCTGCATGCGCGCGACGACCCGGCGCTCGAGCCAGATGTTGAACAAGGTGAACACCAGCAAGATGGTGAACGCCAGCACGACCTTGATCAGGATGACCCACCACGGGTCGTGACCGAAGGCGTTCAGCTGGTGGTCGCTCGCAATCGGCAGCGTGGGCATCAGGTGGTACCTCCCTCGACGCGGACGACCGACCCCGCCCCCGCCCGCAGGTCGCGGTGCAGGTTGGCGCCGCCGGAGTTCGTCGGCGCCCAGACCACGTCGTCGGCGATGTCGCCGACCATCCAGGGCAGCGAGACAGTTGCTGCGTCGGTCCGGAGCACCACCCGGCTGCCCGAGGTCAGCCCGAGCCGGTTCCTCGTCGCCGGGGAGATGACCGCGGCCGGGTTCCGAGCGGTCGCTTGCAGGTGCGGCTCGTTGTCGACAGCTCGGCTGTCATCGATCAGCAACCGCCAGGTGGACAGCACCGCCGAGCCGTCGGCTGGTGTGCGGCCCGCGCCGGGCTCCCGGGGCTGGAACTGCGGGCGGTCACCGTCCCACGGCCCGAGCTCGATCATCTCCGCCCGGGCCTGCTCGCTCGTTCGGAAGCCGAGCGGGGAGTCGAGCTCCTCGGAGATCCCGGCCAGCACGCGGACGTCGGTGAGGGCTGAGGAGTTGATCACCGCCGGGAACGGGCGTAACCGGCCCTCCCAGTTCACGAACGCTCCCGCCTTCTCCTCAGTCGTCGCCACCGGCAAGATGACGTCGGCCCGCTCGGTGACGGCTGAGGTACGAACCTCGAGGCTGACCAGGAAGTCGACCCTGTCCAGCGCCTGCAGCGCGAGCGCGGGGTCGGCCAGGTCGTCCACCTCGACCCCGCCCACCACCAGCGCGCGCAGCTCACCTGCGGCGGCGCCCGTCAGCATCTGGTTGGTGTCGCGGCCCGGTGCCGATGGCAACCTGTCGAGCCCCCATGCCGTTGCCACGTCGACCCGGGCGCCGGCGTCGGAGAGCGGCCGACCACCGGGCAGCAGGTTGGGCAGCAGCCCTGTCTCGAGCGACCCGCGCTCCCCGGCCCGGCGGGGCACCCACGCCAGCTTGGCGCCGGTGGAGGCGGCCAGCGCCGCGACGGCGCTCAGCGTTCCCGGAGAGGTAGCCATCCGCTCCCCGACGAGGATGATGCCGCCTGCGTCGAGGGCTACCTCGCCGGAGTGCTGCACCGACGCGACAACGCTCGCCTCGGCTCCCGGCGTGGCGCGCAGCAGCGTGCCGCCCAGCTTGTGCAGGCCGCGGGAGGTGTGCGACGCGATCGAGTAGACGCGAGTGCCGTGGGTCCGCGCGCCCTTGCGCAGCCGCAGGAACAGGATCGGCGACTCCTCCTCCGGCTCGAAACCGACGAGCAGTACGGCGCTTGCGTGCTCCAGCTCGTCGTACGACGCCGCCGGGCGCGCCGCGACGAATGCGGCGAGGAAGTCGGCCTCCTCGCTCGACAGTGGGCGGGCCCGGAAGTCGACGTCGTTGGTGCCGAGAACGGCGCGGGCGAACTTCCCGTACGCGTACGCGTCCTCGTTGGTCAGCCGCCCGCCCGCGAGCACCCCCACCGAGCCCTGCGCCGCCGCCAGGCCCCGAGCGGCGACCGCGAACGCCTCCGGCCAGGAGGCGGGGCGCATGTCGCCGCTGTCGTCGTCACGGACCATCGGGCGCGTGAGCCGGTCGTCCAGCCGCGCTGACATGAACGCGAACCTGCCCTTGTCGCAGTTCCACTCCTCGTTGACCTGCGGGTCGTTACCAGCGAGCCGGCGGGTGACCTTGCCCCGCCGATGGTCGATGCGCAGCGCACACCCCGAGGCGCAGTGCTCGCACACCGACGGCGTCGACACCAGGTCGAAGGGCCGGGCCCGGAACCGGTACGCGGCGGAGGTCAGCGCCCCGACTGGGCAGATCTGGATGGTGTTGCCGGAGAAGTAGGACTCGAACGGCTCCTTCTCGTAGATGCCGACCTGCTGCATCGGCCCCCGCTCCACCAGCGCGATGAACGGATCACCGGCGATCTGCTCGCTGAATCGGGTGCACCGCGCGCACAGCACGCAGCGCTCCCGGTCGAGCAGCACCTCCGCGGAGATGGCAATCGGCTTGACGAACGTTCGCTTCGTCTCGACGAACCGGCTCTCGCCTCGCCCGTTGGTGAGCGCCTGGTTCTGTGCGGGCACTCACCTCCCTTGTCGCAGACCGGGCAGTCGAGCGGATGGTTGATCAGCAGGAACTCGATGTTTCCCTGCTGCGCCTTGTCGGCCACCGGTGAGCTGTGCTGAGTGCGCACCACCATGCCCTGGGCCACCGTGAGCGTGCACGAGGCCTGCGGCTTCGGTTGCGGACGTCCGTTGCCCGCGTCGGGGATCTCCACCAGGCACTGCCGGCAGGCACCGACCGGCTCGAGCAGCGGGTGGTCACAGAACCTGGGGATCTGGATGCCGATCTGCTCTGCGGCGCGGATCACCAACGTGCCCTCAGGGACCGTCACCTCGACGTCGTCGATGGTCAAGGTCACCGTCTTGACGATCTGGTTCGTCGCGACGTCCGCCGTCATGCGGGGACTCGCTCGGCAGCGAACAAGGTGGCCGCCTCGGGGTCGAAGGGACACCCACCATTGGTCAGGTGGGCGAGGTACTCGTCGCGGAAGTACTGGATCGATGAGGTGATCGGCGAGGTGGCGCCGTCGCCCAGCGCGCAGAACGATCTACCGAGGATGTTGTCGCACAGGTCGACGAGCTGGTCGAGGTCGGCTTCGGTGCCGTCGCCGCGCTCGAGGCGCGCCAGTGTCTGCACCAGCCACCAGGTGCCCTCCCGGCACGGCGTGCACTTGCCGCACGACTCGTGCTTGTAGAACTCGGTCCAGCGCAGCACTGCGCGAACCACGCAGGTCGTGTCGTCGAAGATCTGCAAGGCTTTGGTGCCGAGCATCGACCCCGCCTCCCCGACTGCCTCGTAGTCCAGCGGTACGTCGAGGTGCTCGGCGGTCAGGATCGGGGTGGAGGAGCCGCCAGGGGTCCAAAACTTCAGCTCGTGGCCGTCGCGGACGCCGCCGGACAGCTCGAGCAGCTCCCGCAGCGTGATGCCGAGGGCGCCTCGTACTGGCCAGGACCGTTCACGTGGCCAGAGAGGGAGTACAGCGTCATCCCCTTGCTCTTCTCGGTGCCCATGCTGGAGAACCACTCGGCGCCGTTGGCGACGATGCAGGGCACCGACGCGATCGACTCGACGTTGTTGATGACGGTCGGGCACGCGTACAGGCCGGCCACCGCGGGGAACGGCGGCCGCAGCCGTGGCTGCCCCCGGCGGCCTTCGAGCGAGTCGAGCATCGCGGTCTCCTCGCCGCAGATGTACGCCCCCGCGCCGGCGTGCACGACAAGCTCGAGGTCGTAGCCGGAGTCGTGGATGTTCGTGCCGAGGTGGCCGGCGTGGTAGGCCTCTTGCACGGCGCGCTGCAGCCGACGTACGACGTGCAGCACCTCACCGCGCACGTAGATGAACGCGTGCGTCGCCCGAATCGCGTAGGACGAGATGATGACGCCCTCGATCAGCGTGTGCGGCGTCGCCAGCATCAGCGGAATGTCCTTGCAGGTGCCCGGCTCGGACTCGTCGGCGTTGACGACCAGGTAGTGCGGCTTGTCGTCGCCTTGAGGGATGAAGCCCCATTTCATGCCGGTGGGGAAGCCGGCTCCCCCGCGGACCGCGCAGGCCGGAGTCCTTGACCAGCTCAATGAGCTCGTCGGGTTGGGCTGTCAGCGCCTTCTTGAGCGCCTGGTAGCCGCCAGCGCGCTCGTATGCGCGCAGCGTCCAGGCCCGGTCGGTGTCCCAGTCGTCGCTCAGCACCGGCGTCAAGGTGTCGGCCCTCCCCGCTGCCCTCCCCGCTGTGCTTGTCGACATCAATGGGCTCGTCGGTCTTGCCGCCGACGACATCGGCGGGTGACTCGTCCAGCTTTGACTCCGACTCGGCTCGGGTGGTGTCAGCCTGCTCGGCGGCACCCACCTTAGTGGCGCCGCGCCGTCTCCTGTCGCGCGCCCAGCATCTGGTGCGGGCGCCTTCCAGCCGCGCTCCCGGGCCAGCTTCAGTCCCGCCAGGGTTGCCGGTCCGGCGGCCGGCCCCTCATCGGCGCGGTCGTCGGGGAATCCGGCGAGCACCCGCTCGGCCTCGCGCCAGGTGCAGACCCGGGCACCGCGGGTGGCCTGCACGGTCTGGCCGGCTCGCAGGTCGTCGACCAGCTGCACGGCGGACTCAGGCGTCTGGTTGTCGAAGAACTCCCAGTTGACCATGACAACAGGGGCGTAGTCGCAGGCGGCGTTGCACTCCACGTGCTCGAGGGTGATGACGCCGTCGTCGGTCGTCTCGTCGTTCCCAACCCCGAGGTGGTCCTTGAGCCGGTCGAAGATGACGTCGCCGCCCATCACCGCGCACAACGTGTTGGTGCAGACACCCACGTAGTACGTGCCTACCGGGCGACGCTTGTACATGGTGTAGAAGGTCGCCACCGCGGAAACCTCAGCCGCGGTGAGGCCAAGTACGGCGGCGCAGGTCTCGATGCCCTCAGCCGTGACGAAACCCTCCACGCTCTGCACCAGGTGCAGCATCGGCAGCAGCGCCGACTGCGGATCGGGATAGCGGGCGATCAGCTCCCGCATCTCCGCCAACGTGCCTTCGGTGATCTGTGCGGTCATCAGCGGTCGACGCCGCCCATCACGGGGTCAAGGCTCGCAACGGCGACGACCACGTCGGCGATCTGGCCCCCTTCAGTCATCGCGGGGGCGGCTTGCAGGTTGGTGAAGGACGGGTCACGGAAGTGCGCTCGGTAGGGCCGGGTGCCTCCGTCGGAGACCAGATGACAGCCGAGCTCTCCACGCGGTGACTCCACCGCGACGTACGCCTGGCCGGTGGGCACGCGGAAGCCTTCGGTGACGAGCTTGAAGTGGTGGATCAGCGCCTCCATCGACTCGCCCATGATGTGGCGGATGTGGTCGAGGGAGTTTCCCATCCCGTCGGAGCCGATGGCGAGCTGGGCCGGCCACCCGATCTTCCGGTCGCCGACCATCACCGGCTGCCCCTCCATGCCGCGCAGCCGCTCGGCGCACTGCTCGATGATGCGCAGCGACTCATACATCTCGTCGAGGCGGATGCGGAACCGGCCGTAGGCGTCGGCGGTGTCGCGGGTGGGTACGTCGAAGTCGTAGGTCTCGTAGCCGCAGTAGGGCTGGCGCTTGCGCAGGTCCCAGTCGTAACCGGTGGAGCGGAGCACCGGCCCGGAGATGCCGAGCGCAAGGCATCCGGCGAGGTCGAGGTAACCGACGTCGACAAGCCGGGCCTTGAAGATCGCGTTCTCGTTGCACAGGGCGGCGTACTCGGGCAGTCGCTTCTTCATTACCGCCACAAACTCAGCGACCTTGTCCAGCGACTCCGGCGGCAGGTCCTGGGAGACCCCACCGGGCCGGATGAAGGAGTTGTTCATCCGCAGTCCGGTGATCAGCTCGAACAGGTCAAGGCACAGCTCGCGCTCGCGGAACCCGATAGTCATCACCGTGAGCGCGCCGATCTCCATGCCACCTGTCGCGATCGCCACCAGGTGTGAGGAGATGCGGTTGATCTCCATCAGCAGGACCCGCATCACCGTTGCCTTGCCGGGGATGTCGTTCTCGATGCCGAGCAGCCGCTCGATGGCGAGGCAGTAAGCCGCCTCGTAGTGGAAGTTCGACAGGTAGTCCATGCGGGTGCAGAGCGTGACCCCTTGGGTCCAGTTCCGGTACTCCATGGTCTTCTCGATGCCGGTGTGCAGGTAGCCGATGCCGCAGCGGCACTCCGTCACGGTCTCGCCGTCAAGCTCCAGGATCAGCCGAAGCACACCGTGCGTGGACGGGTGCTGCGGACCCATGTTGACGACGACCCGCTCCTCGGCGTCGCCGTCGATGCCGGCCACGACGGAGTCCCAGTCGTGCCCGGTGACGGTGAACACCTTGCCGCCGGTGGTGTCCTGCGCACTGGCGTACGGGTCGGTGTGTGTCGTGTCGGTCATCAGCTGTAGGACCTCCGCTGGTCGGGTGGCGGGATCATCGCGCCCTTGTACTCCACCGGGACGCCACCGAGGGGGTAGTCCTTGCGTTGGGGATGGCCGGGCCAGTCGTCGGGCATCTCGATGCGGGTGAGCGCAGGGTGACCGTCGAACACGATGCCGAAGAAGTCGAACGTCTCGCGCTCGTGCCAGTCGTTGGTCGGGTACACCGACACCACCGACGGGATGTGCGGGTCGGCCTCAGGACAGGTGACCTCGACCCGGATCCGACGGTTGTGGGTCATCGACAACAGGTGGTAGACCGCGTGCAGCTCAGCGCCCAGCTCGTTGGGGAAGTGCACGCCACTGACCCCGGAGCAGAACTCGAACCGCAGCTGGGGGTCGTCGCGCAGCTGCTGCACCACCTGGACGAGCCGCTCCCGCTTGACGTGGAAGGTGATCTCGCCACGGTGGACGACGACCTTGTCGAGCGCATCGGGGAGGCCGTTCGACTCCAGCACCGCCTCGAGTCGGTCAGCCGCGGCGTCGAACCACCCGCCGTACGGCCGCTCCGTGGCACCGGGGATGGCGACCTGGCGGACCAGCCCGTCGAAGCCGGAGGTGTCGCCGGTGCCTTCCGCACCGAACATGCCGTGCCGCACGTCAACGACATCGAGGTCCTGACGCGGCGGCAGCGGTCCTGGGTCGTCGCTGAGGATTACCGACTTGTCGTTGAGCGACTTGTCCTGGATGGAGCGCTCCGCAACCGGCTTGTCGCGCATCGACCGCTCGCCGACGGGTTCCTCCGGTACGCCGCTCGGCTGGCCGGCCGGCGGCGGCTCGGCTGGCCTGTTCTCGGAGCTGCTGTCGCTCACCGCAGCAGCCCCCTCATCTCAGCGGTCGGCGTCGCCACCAAGGCAGCCTGCTCCCGCTCCTCGATCTCGTCCCGGCGGTCGGCGCCGAGCTTGGAGTGCTGGATGTCGTCGTGGAGCTTCAGGATCGAGTCGATGAGCATCTCGGGGCGAGGCGGGCAGCCCGGGAGGTACATGTCAACCGGGACGACGTGGTCGACGCCCTGCACGATCGCGTAGTTGTTGAACATGCCCCCGCTGCTTGCGCACACCCCCATGGCCAGCACGTACTTCGGGTTGGCCATCTGGTCATAGATCTGGCGGAGCACCGGAGCCATCTTCTGGCTCACCCGGCCGGCTACGATCATCAGGTCGGCCTGGCGGGGCGAGGCGCGAAACACCTCCATGCCGAAGCGGGCCAGGTCGTAGCGGGGCCCGCCCGACGTCATCATCTCGATCGCGCAGCACGCCAACCCGAAGGTGGCCGGCCACAGCGACGCCTTGCGGAAGTAGCCGGCGAGGTCCTCGACCGTCGTCAGCAGCACTCCCGACGGCAGCTTGTCCTCAAGACCCATGGGTTCTCACCTCTCCCCGTCGCTAGTCCCACTCGAGACCGCCGCGCCGCCACACGTAGGCGTAGGCGACGAAAATCGTGGCGATGAACAGGACCATCTCGACGAGCCCGAAAAGCTTCATGCTGTCGAAGTAGACAGCCCACGGGAACAAGAAGATGATCTCGATGTCGAAGATGATGAACAGCATCGCGGTGATGTAGTACTTGACCGGGAACTTCCCGCCGCCGATCGGCTGGGGCGTCGGCTGGATGCCGCACTCGTACGAGTCGAGCTTGGCGCGGTTGTAGCGCTTGGGTCCCAACATGGAGCTGGCGGCGACGGAGAAGATCGCGAAACCGGCGGCCAGGACACCGAGACCGATGATCGGTAGGTAGGGATTCACGCCGTCATGCCCCTCTCGTTGCGGATGGAGCCGGTGCCGGAAACACGTCGTGCCATCTTAGAGCCGCCCTCCATCACGCCGTTGGGGTGACCTTGGACAGGCCGTTGATGATGCGGTCCATCGCGTCACCGTCGCGAGGGTCGGTCAGATTGGCGAGCAGCTTCAGCGTGAAGCGCATCAGCGTCGGCCGCGGCAGCCCGTAGCGGGTGGCGAGCCGCATGACGTCGGGGTTGCCGATGATCTTCACGAAGACGCGCCCGAGCGTGTAGTAGCCGCCGTACCGGGACTCAGGGCGGTGACGTATCCCTGCAGGGTCCGCTCGCGGGCGGCGGCCGTCGTACGACTGAGCGCCTGAGAGATCACGTCGGCCGCCATCTCGCCGGACTCCATGGCGTAGGCGATGCCCTCGCCGTTGAACGGGTTGACCATGCCGCCGGCGTCGCCGACGAGCAGCATGCCGTTCGCGTAGTGCGGTTTGCGGTTGAACCCCATCGGCAGGGCGGCGCCCCGGATCGGTGCGGTGCGATTCTGCTCGCGGAATCCCCACTCCTCGGGGGTGTGGTCGAGCCAGGTGCGCAGCAGGTCCTTGTAGTCGACGTGCTGGAACGCCGCCGAGGTGTTGAGGATGCCGAGCCCGACGTTGGCGGTGCCGTCGCCGACGCCGAAGATCCAGCCGTAGCCGGGCAGCAGGTTGCTGTGGTTGGGTTCGCCGTCCCACAGCTCCAACCACGACTCCAGCCAGTCGTCGTCGTGCCGTGGGCTCGCGTAGTAGGTGCGGACCGCGACGCCCATCGGTCGGTCGTCGCGCTTACGCAGGCCCATCGCCAGGCTGAGCCTTGTCGAGTTGCCGTCGGCGGCGACCACGATCGGGGCTCGGTAGGTGACCTCGTCGCCGACCTTGCGACCATTGTCATCGACGGGCTTTGCCGTCACCCCGACGATCGAGCCGGTGGCCTCGTCGAGCACTGGCCCGGTGACCGCCGTACGCTCGTGCAACCGGGCTCCAGCCTTCTGCGCATGGCGGGCCAGGATGTCGTCGAAGTCCAGCCGAGTGCGCACGAGCCCGTAGTCGGGGTAGTCCGCGAGCTCGGGCCACCGCAGCTGCAGCCGGTGCCCGCCGCCGACGATCCGCAAACCCTGGTTCTTTACCCACTCTGGCTCGTCGAGGTCGATGCCGAGCTGGATGAGAGAACGTACGGCGCGTGGGGTGAGCCCGTCACCGCACACCTTCTCGCGCGGGAAGGCGGTCTTCTCCAACAGCAGCACGTCGAGCCCGGCCTGGGCGAGGTAGGCCGCCGCGGTGGAACCACCCGGCCCGGCGCCGACGACGATGACATCAGCCTGCCGATCGGCGGACGGCGTCTGCGTCATGTCGAGAATCCTCGCAGTCAGGCGGTCGGGCGGTGAAAGTGAAAGATTTCACGAGCAGCCTTCCCGGACAGTCTACGGCGTGCACGAACGGCCCAACCACCGCGTCCTGCAACGCTCAGCGCGCTGCGATCCCGTAGGTGTGCTCGACGCGGAGCGTCGCCACCAGCCGCCGGTCGTTGACCATCGCCTCCCGGTACTCGTCCCAGTCGGGGTGGTCCTCGCCGCGGATCTCGCGGTAGAGCGCGATCAGCTCCTCGACGGCATCGTCGGCTGGCGACATTGCCACCGCCGACAGTTCGACGGTGCCTTCGAGTACGGCGTACGACCAGCCATCCCGGCTGGAGACCATCAGCGAAGCGCGCGGGTCGCGGCGCAGATTGCGCACCTTCGCCCGGTCGTCCGTTACTGACATACGCGCCGCTTGGCGCTCGACGTCCAACGCGTAGTTGACGTTGGACAGCTGCGGGCGGCCGTCGCGCTTGATCGTTGCGAGCACACCGAGGTCTCGCCCACTCGCCAACTCCAGCAGCGCCGCTGAGATAGCCATGTCCAATCCTGTCTGTCTGCCGTCGACATCCGTTGGCTTCGTCGGCGCCTTGTCCAGCACCGCTGCCTCCAGTTTCACCCATGGCTCAGATGAGTCCCTGCGCGCTCGCGGCTTGACCTTTGTGGAGTATCCCCGGCACCAGGCGCCGGGAACACTCCACAAACCCCTGCCCGACGAACCATCAGATCGACCCCTGACGGGAAAGCTGGGAGGGAGGGGCTGGTGGGGACTCGAAGGGCCGTCAAAGAGCGCAGCGAAGGCCCGAGAGCCACACCAGCACCGACCGGATCCGACCCAAGCCTGACGCCGCCTGGCCGCCGACGAGGGGACTAGCGGGTGGCGCGGTGGAGGGCGACAATGCCGCCGGACAAGTTCCTGAACTGCACCGACCGCCAGCCGGCCGCCGCGATGATCGAAGCAAGCTGTTGCTGATCCGGCCAGGCCTTGATCGACTCAGCGAGGTAGACGTAGGACTCGGGGCTCGACGAGACACGCCGCGCGACTGCGGGTAACGCCTTCATCAGGTACTCGGCGTACACCTTGCGAAACGGCGGGTACGTCGGTGAGCTGAACTCGCAGACCACCAACCGCCCGCCCGGCTTGGTGACGCGAAGCATCTCCATTAGCGCCGCTGAGGTGTCGGCCACGTTGCGCAGACCGAACGAGATCGTCACGGCGTCGAACGTCTCGCTCGCGAACGGCACCCCCAGCGCATCGCCACCGACGAACGGCAGCCGCGGCCGAGCCCGCTTGCCCACCTGAAGCATGCCGATCGAGAAGTCGCACGGCACCGCGGTGGCACCGGCCAAAACGAACGGAATGCTGCTCGTGCCAGTTCCAGACGCCAGGTCGAGCACAAGCTCTCCCGGTCGTGGATCAACCGCTGCGACGACGGCCCGGCGCCAGCGACGATCCTGGCCGAGCGACAACACGTCGTTCGTTACGTCGTAGCGCTCCGCCACCTCGTCGAACATCGCGGCCACCTCGTGCGGCTGCTTGTCCAGACCTGCCCGGCACATGTCGTCAGCCTTGCACGCGGCAAGCCACCGGCGGGTCCTAGGCTTTGAGCCGTGACGACGCCCGCCGCCCGAGCCCGCGACGAAGCGGCATTGGTTGCGCGCACCGTGGTGGTCGACGACCCCGGCCCGCTGGTGTCCCTGTTGCCGCCGGAGGCCCCGCTCGCCTGGCTGCACCGAGGTGACGGCCTGGTCGCCTGGGGGGAGACGACCCGCTTCGAGGCCTCCGGCGCCGAAAGGTTCGCCGCTGCCGAGCGATGGTGGCGCGACGTCGCCGCACACTGCGTTGTCCGCGACGAGGCGGAGGTGCCGGGCAGCGGGCTGATCGCCTTCGGCTCGTTCGCGTACGCCGACTCCCCCGGACGCTCGGTGCTGGTGGTGCCGGAGATCGTGGTGGGACGTCGGGGCAAGGTCGCCTGGGTGACCACCATCTCCCGAGGTGCGCTGCCGCCCGCCCCGCTGATCCACGCGAGCGAGCCCCCGGTTGGCGCCCAGGGGGCGGTGTTCAGCGACGGCGCGATGAGCGGCGCTGCCTGGGAGACGGTGGTCGCGGAGGCCGTCGAGCGGATCCGGACCGGAGCGCTCGAGAAGGTCGTGCTCGCCCGTGACCTCGTCGTCGATCTCGACGCGCCGCTGGATGTCCGCGCGCCGCTGGCGAAGCTCGCCGAGCGCTACCCCTCCTGCTGGAGCTTCCACGTCGACGGGTTGTTCGGGGCAACTCCGGAGATGCTCGTACGCCGCGAGCGCGGGCTCGTCACCAGCCGCGTGCTGGCCGGCACCATCCGGCGTACCGGCGACGACGCCTCCGACCTGGCCCTGGCCGCCACTTTGGCGCGGTCGTCGAAGGACCTCGAGGAGCACGAGCTGGCGGTGCGGTCGGTGGCCGACGCACTCACGACGTACTGCTTCAGCATGAACGTGCCGGAGAGCCCGTTCGTGCTGCACCTGACGAACGTGATGCACCTGGCGACCGACGTCACCGGTGTGCTGGCCGACGACACGACGTCGCTTGGGCTGGCCGCCGCGTTACACCCGAGCGCAGCCGTTGGTGGCACCCCGACGGCGGCCGCGGTCGCGCTCATCGCTGAGATCGAACAGCTGGACCGCGGCCGCTACGCCGGCCCCGTCGGCTGGATCGACGCCCGGGGTGACGGGGAGTGGGGCATCGCCTTGCGCTGCGCCGAGTACGACGGCTCGCGGGTGCGGCTGTTCGCCGGGTGCGGCATCGTGGCCGACTCCGACCCCGCGGCCGAGTTGGCGGAGGCAGCCGCCAAGTTCGTGCCGGTCCGCGACTCCCTCACCTCCTGACCCGCCAGCGAGATGGACCCAGCGACGCGGCAACAGCTGGCCGCCAATTTCGGCCGCGAAGCAGGTCGGTACGCCGCCCACCGACCGACGTACCCCTCGGCGGCGGTTGAGTGGATGGTGGGCACGCAACCGTGCGACGTGCTCGACCTGGGTGCTGGTGCGGGTGCGCTGACTGCCGTAGCCCTGGCAGCTGGTCACCGCGTCGTCGCCGCCGACCCCAGCGCCGCCATGCTGCGTGAGTTGACCGTTGCCTTGCCGGCTGCCTGCGCGGTCCAGAGCGCGGCGGAGGCGCTGCCGTTCCAGCCGGCGAGCGTCGACGTGGTGGCGGTTGCGACGGCGTTCCACTGGTTCGACCCAGACAGGGCGCTGCCTGAGATCGTCCAGGTGCTGCGCGACCAGGGGCGGCTGGCGCTGACGTGGACGACCCGTGACGAGCGGGTCGAGTGGGTGCGTCGGCTGGGGGAACTGCTGCGAGCGGTGCAGCCAGCGGCGCTCAAAGGCGACTGGGGCACCGGGTCGGTCGCCAGCGTCGAGCGATCGGGACTCTTCCAGCCGGTGGAGTACGCCGAGTTCGAGGTCACCCAGCGCGTTGACCGCGGCGGCCTACTCGGTCTCGTCGCTTCGCGTTCGTACGTCATGGCGCTCGATGATGGCGAGCGCAGGCGGTTGCTCGCCGAGGTCGGCGCCCTGTACGACGAAACCGTCACCCAGAACGGCGTCTCGTTGCCCTACCGGGCGCAGTGCTGGCGAGCTGAGTTGGCCACGGCGCCTCGCCGATCTGGTTAGACCACGGGAGCCGTGGTTAGGTGGCGCCATGCGCGTCACCAAGTTCGAACATGCCTGCGTTCGAGTCGCCATCGGCGACGCGGCGGTGTCGATCGACCCCGGCGGCTTCACGGCGCCGGAAGCCGTCGACGGCGTGGCCGCCGTACTCATCACGCACGAACACTTCGACCACTACGCCATCGAGCACCTACAGGCGACGGACGCGCCGATCTTCACGATCGCGGCCGTCGCTGAGCAGATCGGCACCGACGACCCGGCCGTGCGCGAGCGGGTGACGGTCGTAGCACCCGGGGAGACGTTCGAGGCCGCCGGAATGCAGATCACCGTGGTTGGCGAGCTGCACGCGGTGATTCATCCAGACGCTCCGGCGTTCTTCAACTCCGGGTACGTCGTGCGCGCCGACGGGACGCTCTACCACCCCGGTGACTCGTTCACGCTGCCCAACCAACAGGTCGACGTACTGTGCGCTCCGGTGAGCGGCCCGTGGTTGAAGCTAGCGGAGACCATCGACTTCGCTCGGGCGGTCTCGGCGCCGACGACGCTGGCCATTCACGAAACGCTCGCCAGCGACGTCGGCCTGACGATGATCGACGCCCGGCTCACCGACATGCTCGAGCCATTCGGCTCGAGCTACCGGCGCCTGTCTGCCGGCGAGGACATACCCGAGTAGACGGACGGCATGACGCCGCGCTCCGCGTCGACTACGACCGGTAGAGGGAGTGCAGGCGGTCAGCGAGGGTACGGCGGTCGGCGCGGCTGATCGGCACCTCGAGCACCCTGATGCCGGTCGGTGTCTCGGTCAGCAGCGCGGGGAGCTCGTCGGGGTCGTCCACCCGCTCGTACGCCGTGCGCGTGGCGGCGCACAGCGCCCGCAGCGAGACGCCGTGGGGGGTGCCGAAGACGCGCTCGAAGGACCGGGCGAACTCCGGTCCGCCCTGCTCGAGGGTGGCGAAGATGGCGCCGCCGTCGTCGTTTGCCACCACGATGGTCAGGTCTGGCCGCGGCTCGTCTGGGCCCAGGACGAGTCCGTTGCAGTCGTGCAGGAACGTGAGGTCGCCGACGTACGCCAGTGACCGGGAGGACCGGCGCCCTAGTGCAGCGCCGATCGCCGTCGAGACGGTGCCGTCGATGCCCGACAGGCCGCGGTTGCCGAGGATCAGCCGGCGCTGACCTGCGGGGTACGGCTCGGCCATCACGTCGAGGTCGCGCACCGGCGACGACGACCCGACCACGAGCAGCGCCTCGGGAGTGACGGCCGCGGCCACTGCGGCAGCCACCTGCAGCGGCAGCCCAGCCGGGTCGCCGGCGACCAGGTCGTCCACCGCCTTGCTCATCGTGTCGTCGGCAGCTCGCCACTCCTCGAACCAACCGTCGCTGTCAGCGGCCGTCACGCTGGGCAGGTGCTCGACGTGCCGCGCGACCCGTCCCGGATCGGTGCAGATGCCTCCCGGACCACGGACGCTGATCACCTCGATGTCGCCGCGCGAGATGAGCCGGGTGACAGGCCGCGACAGGGTCGGATGCCCGGTCACGATCACGCGCTCGACGTGCTGGCCGAGTTGGCCGTCGAGAAGCAGCCGGTACGTCCGCAGCGCATGGCTGCCGGTCCGGGACCCGGAGGTCGGCTCGGCCAGCAGCGGCCAGTTCCCTCGTTCGGCCAGCAACCGCGCGCGCGGGCCAGCTCCGTCTCCAGCGACCAGCACGGTCCGCGGCCCGGAGGCGAGGCACTCAGTTTCTCCGGCAGCCTGCGGCTCTGGGTCGGCCCGTTGGTACGTCGTGTGGTGCTGCCCATCATGGTCAGAGCTGAGCTCAGGCGACTCGGCCAGCGGCTCGGTGAACTGCAGGTTGAGCTGCGTCGGGCCGCGACGACGTACGGCGGCCCGAACGGCGGAGACAGCGGCCGGGGCGTCGGACGCCGCCACATCCACGCACGGCACCCGAGCGCCGAAGATGCCCACCTGATCAGTCGTCTGGTTGGCGCCGGTGCCGCGCAATGCCGCGGGGCGGTCGGCCGACAGCACGATCAGCGGCTCACCGACATGCACCGCCTCCAGCACGGCCGGATGCAGATGGGTCACGGCCGAGCCCGACGTCGTCAACACTGCCACCGGGCGACGGGAGCCTTTGGCCAGCCCCAGCGCGAGAAAGCCGGCGGTGCGCTCATCGATCCGAACGTGCAGCCGCAGCGCCCCCGCGGCATCGGCGGAGTGCAGCGCCAGCGCCAGCGGGGCAGAGCGCGACCCCGGCGCCAGCACCACGTCGGTCACCCCACCGCGCCGCAGCGCCGCGACCACGGCGATGGCAAGGTCGGTGGAGCCGCTCATAGGCGCTGGGCGTCCAAGATCCGGGCGTCCAGGACTCGTTGGCACTGCTCCAGCCGGTCCCGCCAGCGCCGCGCCATGGCGGCGTCGGCTCGCGCTGCCTCGACAAGCTCGGCCGCTGGCTGCACAGCACGCACCGCCAGCCGGCCGTCGACCGGCATAAGCGGGTCGCTGGTCAGGTCGCGGGTCAGCATCGGGGCCGTCGCGAGACCGCACGCGTACGGCAGCTCGGGCAGCGCGGCCGCCAGCGCCAGTCCCGCCGCAATGCCGACCGACGACTCCAGCGCCGACGACACCACCACCGGCAGCGCGATCTCCTCCGCCAGCCGCAGGCACGCCGACACCCCACCCAGCGGCTGCACCTTCAGCACCACGATGTCGGCCGCCGCCAGGTCCTTGACCCGGTAGGGGTCGGCAGCCCGGCGGATCGACTCATCGGCGGCGATAGGTACGTCGACCTGCCGGCGCACCAGTGCCAGCTCCTCGACGCTCGCGACCGGCTGCTCGACGTACTCGAGGTCGAACTCGGCAAGCTTCGCGATCGCCTCGACGGCCTGGCTGACCGTCCAGCCGCCGTTGGCGTCCACCCGCACATGCCCGCCCGGGCCAAGCGCCTGGCGTACGGCGGCGACCCGGGCCAGGTCGTCATCGAGGCGCTGGCCCGGCTCTGCCACCTTCACCTTGGCGGTCCGGCAGCCGTGCGAGCCGGTAACGATCGCTGCGGCCCGGTCGGGGGAAACGGCAGGAACTGTGCAGTTGACGGGCACGAAGTCGCGCAGCGGCGCAGGGAAGCCCTGGTCAGCGGCCTCCAGCGCCGCCGCCAGCCACGAGGCCGACTCCTCGACGCCGTAGTCCCAGAACGGGCTGAACTCGCCGACGCCCGCCGCGCCGTACACGAGCACGCCTTCGCGGTGGGACACCCCGCGGAACCGCACCTTCATCGGCAGCGAGAACACCGCGGTTCTTCCCCGATTCGTCCGACCAGGTGCGGACAGTCCACGCGCCGTCGAGTTGGACGAATCGGCAGGAGTGCTGAGGTCGCGAACCAACGTCCGCTTGTCGACCTTGCCCGAGCCGAGCAGCGGCAGCGAACCCCGACCGACCACCTGGCGCGGCGCCCAGCTGCGCGGGTAGCTGACGCTGACGAAGTCCCGTACCTCCTCCAGGGTCGGCGTCAACCGTCCGGCGACAACCGCGACGATCCGTGCGCCCCACTCCTCGTCGGGTACGGCGACCACGGCCGCCGCGTCCACCCCCGGCAGCGCGGCAACCCGTTGCT
>JAUJOE010000004.1:88052-99421 GCA_030447805.1 Nocardioidaceae bacterium
GGTACGGCGACCACGGCCGCCGCGTCCACCCCCGGCAGCGCGGCAACCCGTTGCTCGACCGCCGCCAGCGGCACCGAGACGCCACCGGACATCACCACGTCGTCGACCCGTCCAAGCACCTCGAGCCGGCCGTCGGCGTCGAAGCGTCCGACGTCGGCGGTGTGCAGCCACCCGTCCCGAAGGACTTCCGCTGTGCGGTCAGGTCGCCCGTCGTACCCGTCGAACAGCATCGGCCCGGTGAGCCGCACGTCCCCTCCCGCACCGAGGGCCACTCGAACCCCGTCGAGCGGCACGCCGTCGTACACGCAGCCCCCGCACGTCTCCGTCATGCCGTAGCTGGTGACCACACGGACACCGGAGTCACCCGCGCTGGCGAGCAGCTCCGCGCTCGCCGCGGCTCCACCGAGCAGTACGGCGTCCAACTGCCGCAGCGCCGCAGCATCGGCGGTCGACGCCAGCCACCTGTGCAGCTGAGTCGGCACGGCCGCGAGGTAGCGTCGCCGTTCGGTCAAGGCGGCCACCGCCGCGGGAAGGTCGCGGTGCTCGTCGAGTACGACGGGGACGGTGCCGGCCAGCCAGGAGCGGGCCAGCACCTGCAGCCCGGCCACATAGGTGACCGGCAACGCCAGCACCCACTGCCCAGGCCCACCGAGCCGCTCCAGGGAAGCGGTGGCCGAGAACCGCACCGCGTCGGCCGACAGGGCCACGTCCTTGGGTTCGCCCGTCGAGCCGGAGCTGCGAACGAGCAGTGGCGGGGCGTCGCCGCTGTCCAGCCAGTCGCGCAGCAACGCGAAGACGTCAGCGGCGCTGCCCGTCACCGGGCGCAACGACGCGGGTGCTTGCGACACGCACGCCAGCCTACGACCGGGCCTGTCCCCCAACGGGGCCGTGCGCTGCCCGTCCGGTGCCCGCCCGCCCGCGCTGCCAGACTTGCGCCACGATGGCTACTCCCACGCACTGGCTGGAAGGTGCCCGCCCGCGCACCCTGCCGGCAGCCGTCTCGCCGGTTCTGGCGGGCACCGGTCTCGCGGTCTACGCGCACGCGTTCGTGTGGTGGAAGGCGCTGCTCGCTCTCGTCGTGGCGCTGGCTCTGCAAGTGGGCGTGAACTACGCGAACGACTACTCCGACGGCGTTCGCGGCACCGACGCCAACCGGGTCGGCCCGCTGCGGCTCGTCGGATCGGGGGTGGCTGCACCCGCGCAGGTCAAGACCGCCGCCGGCATCGCGTTCCTCGTCGCCTGCCTGGCCGGGCTGGTGCTGGCTGCCACCACGACGTGGTGGCTGGTGGCCATCGGTGCCCTCGCGGTCGGCGCCGCCTGGTTCTACACCGGCGGCCCCCGCCCCTACGGTTACGCGGGCCTCGGAGAGGTCAGCGTGTTCGTCTTCTTCGGGCTCGTGGCGGTCGTCGGCACGACGTACGTGCAGACGCAAGCGCTGGTTGACGGAGTCGGCTGGCTTGGCGTCGGCATCGGGGCCGTGGCCTGCGCGATCCTGGTGGCCAACAACCTGCGCGACATCGGCACCGACGAGGTGGCCGGAAAGCGGACGCTCGCGGTGACTCTCGGCGACCACCGCACCCGGTGGCTGTTCGCCGCTCTGCACCTGACGGCCTACGGCTGCCTTGTCGGTCTTGCGGTCAGCGTCACGTGGTGGGCGCTGCTCGGGTTGCTTGCATTGCCGCTGTCGGTCCGGGCGGCGCACCAGGTCGTACGCCGCGGAGCCACCGGGTCAGCGCTGATTGCCGTCCTTCGAGACACCGGGCTTGCCGAGCTCGGCTACGCCGCTGGCGTCCTCGCCGGCTTGATCGTGGCGACGCTGCGCTGACCCGTGCTGACGCTGGGCTGACCCGTGCTGACGCTGGGCTGACCCGTGCTGACGCTGGGCTGAGTCCGGCCCGCGTGCGCCGGGCGGGCCCGCCGAGCGCTGGCTGCGTTCCGCGAGCTCCGCCGCCAACGCGGCGCGCTGGCGGCGCAAGACGACAAGCGCGAGCAGCGACGACACGACCACCGCGATCAAGGCGGTGTAGAGCGCGGTGACCGCGTTCCACCCGACCGTGCGGAAGAGACCAAGCCAGACCACGCCGTACACCGCCACGAACAGCCCGAGCCGCGCCAGCGTGTAGACGACGAAAGTCTTCACGCGACCCCGGCCACAATCTCGGCGAGGAGAGCAGGCTCGACGTTTCCTCCCGACACCATGGCCACCACCGGTCCGGGCGCCAGCACGTCGGGGTGCTCCAGGCAGCCGGCGACTGCCACCGCACCGCTCGGCTCACACACGAGCTTCTGCTCGAGGACGATGCGGCGCATCGCCGATCGGATCGCGTCCTCGCTGACCGTCACCACGGCATCGACGAAGGCCTCGACGTGCCGCCAGTTCAGCTCACCGACCGCTTGCACCCGCAGGCCGTCGGCGATCGTCCGCCCGGTCGCCTCGCTGGGCCAGGTGACCCGATGCCCCCGCGCGAGCCCGTCAGCCAGGTCGCCCGCAAGCTCGGGCTCGACCCCGATGACCCGCACCGCCGGCGCCAGCGCCCGCACGGCGGCGGCCACCCCGCTGATCAGACCACCCCCGCTCACCGGCACCACCACCGTCGCCAGCTCGGGAAGGTCGGCCACGATCTCCAGGCCGACGGTGCCCTGCCCGGCGATAACGGCAGCGTCGTCGAAGGGAGGGATGAACACCGCCCCGGTGTCGGCGCGGATGCGCTCGACCTCGGCCGCGCGTTGGGCCAGGTCGACGAGCACCACCTGCGCGCCGAGCGCCTTCGTGGCGGCCTGCTTGACCGCCGGAGCAGAGTCAGGCATCACGACGGTGGCGCTGATGCCAGCGGCTCGCGCCGCCCGCGCCAACGCCTGCGCGTGGTTGCCGGAGGAGTGGGTGATCACACCCCGGGCCCGCTCCTCCTCGCTGAGCTGGGCGACGGCGTTCGTCGCGCCGCGCAGCTTGAACGACCCGCCGAGCTGCAGGCTCTCCGCCTTGACGAACAGCGGTGTGTCGACGGAGCCAAGCGAGGTCGCGAGCAGCGGGGTACGGCGTACGGCTGGCGCGATCCGCTCTGCCGCAGCCTCGATGTCTGCCAGGGTGACCAGCCCGTCAGTGCCCACGCCCTCGACCCTAGGCCGTCAACCGACAGCCACCTACGTCGGCCGACAAGCCTTGGCAGCCCCGTCCCGCCGGTCGCTATGCCGGGTCGATGTCGAAAACGAGTTCACGTCGGGTGGTGCGTCGGTGGCCAAGCGGGCGTGTCTCTCAACGTCGAACCGGGTGGTCCCGTACTTCAGCCGCGCTCCTACGTAACGACACGAAAGGACAAGCCGCCTGTCTTTTGCTAGTCACGTGGCTTCTCCGACTCTGCGGCAGGGCGGCTCCCCTCACCCTGTGGCCGGACAACTTACGACCTAAGGTGGAAGGGAACGAACGAAAGAGGTGACACGTGCGGTTCCTGCCCTGGGTGCTGGTGATCGTGCTCTATGTGTACTGCTGGATCGAGATCTGGCAGTCCGACCCACGTGAGGTGCGCCAGTTGTCGCGCGGAGTGTGGGCGCTGTTCGTGGCCATCCCCTTGTTCGGTGCGGTGGCCTGGCTGACCGTGGGCCGCCCGAACGGGACCACGGTGACACCGACCCCTCGGCGGCCTCAGCCGCGCCCGATCGCCCCCGACGACGACCCTGACTTCTTGCGCAGCCTGCGCCGTCGTCCGCCCGACGATGACGGACCGCTAAAGCCCTGAGTAGGCGTGCAAGCCCGACCCGAGCAGGTTGATTCCGACGAAGTTGAATAGGAACGTCGCAAAGCCGACCAGGGCCACGTAGGCAGCGGCTCGACCCTGCCAGCCCGCCGTCGCCCGCGCGTGCAGGTACGCCGCGTACGCCACCCAGGTGATGAACGCCCACACCTCCTTGGGGTCCCAACCCCAGAACCGGCTCCAGGCGTACTGCGCCCAGATCGCGCCGGCCAGCACGGCGAACGTCCACAGCGGGAACGCGAAGGCGTGCACCCGGTAGGCGACCCGGTCGATCGCCTCGGCCGACGGAGTGCGCCACAAGAACCCGGGTCGGGGCAGCTCGGGGTTGGCCGCTGCTTTGGCCTCGAGCCGGCTGCGGAGCAAGAACAGCACCGATACAAGGGCGCCGAGGGTGAACGCACCGCCGGCGATGGCAGCAGCGGAGACGTGGATGACCAGCCAGTATGAGTGCAGGGCGGCCGTGAGCGGGGCCACCGGCCGGTACAGCACGATCATGGCGACGCCGAGGAGGGTGACGAGGACCACGGTCACCAGCAGTCCAAGCCAGCGGGCCGAGTAGCGGCGCACCAAGACGATGTAAGCCACCGCGGCAGCGAGCGAGCCGGTGATCGCGAACTCGTACATGCTGCCCCACGGAACCCGCGAGGCAGCGAACCCCCGGCAGACGACGCCTGCGGTGTGCAGCAGCAGGCCAAGCACGGTCAGCGACAGGCCGATGCGGCCGAACCTGTCGCTGCGCTCGGCGTCCCGCTCAGCTGGTCCGACGGCGGTCGGCGGCACGGCGGTGCTGCCCAGGCCCGACGAGCGCGGCCGCGCTCACCAGCAGACCCCTGGCAGCGTCGGCCGAGGCTGGCGCGGTCGCCGGCACCGCACCCGGATCTGCTGGGAGCTGTCTCGCCATTGCCCACTCCGCAACGTGGGCCAGCATGGCGAGCGCGTAGACGACGGTGGCCGAGTACAGCGCGTTGTTGCTGACCTGAGCCAGCGTCTCGGTCACCGCCGTACCTCCTGGATGTCAGGCAGCTGGTGCGCCGGTCGCGGTGCCGCCGGTCGCAGGGCCGACGCCACCTCGGCCACGTGGGCAGCCGGGTCGCCGCCGGACACCCGGTCCAGGGCTGCCGCCTCGACCACCGTACGCCCGCCGGTCGACCGACAGCGGACCCAGGTACGCCGTGGCCGCACGAACAGCGAGCCGAGCAGGCCCACGATCGCCAGTACCACCCCGGCCAGCGGAATCACGGTGCCGGGCGACTCGCTGATCTGCAGCTTCACCCAGCGTGAGTAGCCGTTGAAGGTGATCGAGCCCGCGCCACCGGCGAGCTTGGCGGTATCCCCTTCCTCGAGCAGCAGCGCCCGTGGGTTGCCGCCGGGGGTGGTGAACCGCTGCAGCCGGTCCTTGTCGAGCACGTAGACCGACTGCGGGGCTCCCGAGTCGAGCCCCAGATCACCCCGGTACGCGATGAGCGACAGCACCGGGTTGTCGGCGTCAGGGAACGCGGAGTACGGCTGACCCTGCGGCGACAACGCCGCCGTGGGGAAGAAGTAACCCTCGAAGGCCAGCTGCGTGGGGGCTGCGTCGGGCACCTTGATCACGCCGAACGACACGAACGAGCTGTCCTGCGGCAGAAAGATCACCGGGCCCGAGTACGCCACGTCACCGTGCCCGTCGCGAACCGTGACGTCGGGGGCATACCCATGGCCGACGAGGAAGACAGAGGTGCCATCGACGTCCAGTGGCGAGTTGACCCGCAGGTCATAGTCGTACGGCGGCGAGTCCGGTCGTTCACGCACCGAAAGTGCGGCGTTGAACGCCACCGGAGTACCCGCGCCCGGGCCGGTGCGCTGCCACGAGACGTCGAAGTCCTCGACGGTGAAGCTGAACGGCGCCAGCGAGGAGGGGTCGAAGCGGGCCCTCGGCGTGAAGTCGTCGTACTGGATCAGCGTGTTCGAGAACCCCTCACCCACGACGACCGACGCGCCGCCCCTGAAGCCGAAGAGGCTGGTCACCGCGACACCGACGAGCACCACCAGCAGGGCGAAGTGGAACAGCAGGTTCCCGGCCTCCCGCACATACCCCTTCTCTGCGCTGACCACGACCTCGGCGCCCTCACCGTCGGCACTGGCGCGGTAGACCTCCACGCGTCTGCGCTGGGCTCGCAGCAACTGAGCGGCCCGCTCCGCGGCAGTGTCGACGGGCTCGGGCGTCTGCCAGGTGTCGTACGCCGGCAGCCTCGCGAGGTTGCGTGGCGCCCGCGGTGGCCGGGCTGCCAGGGCCCGGGCGTAGACGCGAAGTCGAGGGATGAAGCAGCCAACCAGCGACAGCATCAACAGCAGGTAGATCGCGCTGAACCAGATCGAGCTGTAGACGGAGAACATGCCGAGCCGGTCGAAAACCGGGGCGAGGTCGGGGTGCCGGTTGCGGAACGCGGCCACCGCTGACGGGTCGACCTGCTCTTGCGGGATGATCGACCCCGGCACCGCCGCGACCGCCAGCAGGAACAGCAGCACCAGGGCGGTGCGCATCGAGGTGAGCTGCCGCCACGCCCACCGGGCGAACTCAGCTGGCCCAAGAGCGGGAGGTTGCGGCGCGGGTTTGCTCGGCGCCGGTGCCTCAGACAGCTGTCTCAAAGCCCACCACTCGGGTCTGGGTCCAGGCGATGAGGTAGTCCCAGGCACCGGTGAGGAGCAGCACACCGACGAGCACCAGCATCCCTCCGCCCAGGCGCATCACCGCGAGCTGGTGGCGGCGGACCCAGCCGATCGCGGTTGACATCCGGCGGTAGCCGAGCGCGGCAAGGAGGAACGGCACACCCAGGCCGAGGCAGTAGGCGCCGGCGAGGAGCGCACCGCGGCTGGCGCTTGCCTCGTTGGCGGCCAACGTGAGCACGGCGGCCAGCGTCGGCCCCATGCACGGCGTCCAGCCCACCCCGAACAGCACCCCGAGCAGCGGGGCAGCGCCCAGTCCGACCGCCGGCACCGAGTGCACCCGCACATCGCGCTGCAGCCACGGGAGCACTCCCGCGAACACCAGGCCGACGACGATCGTCACCACCGCGAGCACTCGGGTGATCGCGTCGTCGTGGGCGAGCAACAGGTAGCCGAGTTGGCCGATGGCTGCGCTCTCCAGCACGAACACGACAGAGAACCCCGCGATGAACAGCAATGTGCCGACGACCATCCGGCTCCGCAACCCGCTGCGACCGCCGGCGACGATGTCGGCAGCGGACAGGCCGGTCAGGTAGGAGAAGTATCCCGGCAGCAGCGGCAGCACGCACGGGGAGAAGAACGAGACGCCGCCGGCCACCAGCGCAACGGGGATCGCGAGCAGCAGCGAGCCGTCGAGGGCGGTGTTGGCGAACCAGGAGCCAATCGACGCCGGCAACCCCTGCACCGCGGCGAGACTGGTGTCCACGGTCAGCAACGCCGTCAACCGTCGCGGGCGACGTCGCGCACGAGCCCGACCAGCGTGCT
This sequence comes from Nocardioidaceae bacterium, assembly GCA_030447805.1. Taxonomy (GTDB): domain Bacteria; phylum Actinomycetota; class Actinomycetes; order Propionibacteriales; family Nocardioidaceae; genus JAUJOE01. Next base: position 95,273 of record JAUJOE010000004.1, read on the forward strand.
CGCGGTGACCTCCCCAGAGACGATGGCCGCCACCCGGCCGGCCTTGTCGATGACGAGGGTGGTGGGCGGGGACTGGATCGTCACGATGCCGTGGAAAGCGAGCAGCGATTCCCCGTTCGGATCGAACAGGCTGTCGTAAGGGAGGCCCTTGGACCGGACGAAGGCCTGGGCCGCTGCCCGGTTGTCGCGGATGTCGATGCCGAAGAACGGTACGTCGGGTAGCTGCTTAGCAGCCTCGACCAGGTCGTCTGCCTCGGCCCGGCACGGTGCACACCACTGCGCCCAGACGTTGACGACGGTGACCTGCCCGGCGGTGTCGCTCAGGGCGATCTGCTCTCCGTCGAGCGACTCCCCGGCGAGCTCGGGGGCGGGCTGGCGGTCGCCCTCGTCGATGATGGTGACAACACCGTCCCCTGCGATGTAGCCCTTGGTGCCGGTGGCCGAACCGGACGCCCCACATGCCGACAACAGCAGCGCCGCAGCCAACCCAGCGGCGGCCAACACGGCGGCGGGCACGGCTCGGGAACGGGTACGGCGACGGGTCAAGGTCAGGCTCCCGCGCTGAACTTCTTGTCGACCCTGACCGGCACCAGGTCGGCGGCCGGCTCGGAGTAGGCGACGGACACCACGGTGTCGTCGGCGTAGGTGAAGGTGGTCAGGCTCGCGAGGCTGCACTGGCGCTGGCGGGGGTCGTGCCACAGCCGGCGCCCCTCGACGTACGAGCGCGCCATCCACACCGGCTGCTGGTGCGAGACGATCAGCGCCTCATGGCCGGCGGCTGCCTCCCTGGCGTCGTGCATCGCCGCCAGCATCCGCACCACGATGTCGCGGTAGGGCTCCCCCACGAGGGTCGAAACGGGTTGTAGAGGTACCGCCACGTCGAGGGCCGGCGCAAGGAGCCGTCGCCCGGCCCGAACTGCTGACCCTCGAACGCATTCGCCGCCTCGATCACGCGGTCGTCGGTGACGATGTCGAGCCCGAACGCCTCCGCCGACGGTCTCGCCGTCTCTTGAGTGCGCTCCAGTGGCGAGGCGACCAGGTGGGTGATGTCGCGACCCACCAGTGTCTTGGCGACGCGCTCGGCCATCGCCTTGCCGATCTCGCTGAGATGGAAGTTCGGCAACCGGCCGTAGAGGACGCCGTCGGGGTTGTGCACCTCGCCGTGACGGAGCAGGTGCACAACCGTTTCCTTGGCAGTCGCGGTCATCGAGTCTCACTCCCTGGCTTGGTCGCGGACGGCGTCCCCGCGGAGATCGCGGCCGCCGCGGCGGCCGCGCGCGGTAGGGCAGCGGCGATTCTGTCGACTGCCCGGTCGTCGTGGGCGGCGCTGACGAACCACGCCTCGAAGGCGCTGGGCGGTAGGTAAACCCCTTGTTCGAGCATCGCATGGAAGAACGCAGCGAACCGCGGCAGCACCTGTCGGCTGGCCGTGCCGAGGTCGAGGACTGTGGTGATGTCGTCGGCCTCGACGAAGAACGCGCTGAACAGGTTCCCCGCCCGCTGGACGACGTGCGGCACACCGGCATCGGTCAAGGCGTCGTCGACGAGCGCTGCGACCGTCGCTGCGACCGCGTCGAGCCGGCGGTAGACGTCGTCGGTGGCCAGCCGCAGGGTGGTGAGCCCGGCGGTGGCCGCCACGGGGTTGCCCGCCAAGGTGCCGGCTTGGTAGACGGGACCCTCGGGAGCCAGCTGGGCCATCAGGTCGCGCCGACCGCCGAACGCGGCGGCGGGGAACCCACCGCCCATGACCTTGCCGAACGTCATCAGGTCGGGGACCCAGCCTTCGTTGGCCCCGTCCAGACCCCAGTAGCCGGCGCGGCTCACCCGGAAACCGGTCATCACCTCATCGGAGATGAACAAGGCGCCGGCGTCGTGGCACAGGCGCGCCAGGGCGGCATTGAAACCGGGGAGCGGGGCGACCGCGCCCATGTTGCCGGGTGCTGCCTCGGTGATGAGACAAGCGATCGAGTCGCCGTACGTCGCGAACGCCTGCTGCACAGCGGCGAGGTCGTTGTAGGGCAGGACCAGCGTGGCTGCTGTCGACGCCGCGGGTACGCCGGGGGTGCCCGGAAGTCCGAGGGTGGCGATGCCGGAGCCGGCAGCGGCGAGCAGGGCGTCAACGTGCCCGTGGTAGCAGCCGGCGAACTTGACAATGAGGTCCCGGCCGGTGCAGCCGCGGGCCAGCCGGATCGCCGACATCGTGGCCTCGGTGCCGGACGAGACCAGCCGGACCTGGTCGACCGGCGTGCGGGCGACGATCTCAGCGGCGAGCTCCACCTCGGGTGGAGCGGGCGTGCCGAACGACGTACCCCTGTGAACGGCCGCGGTGACGGCGTCGAGCACGTGCGGGTGGGCGTGGCCGAGGATCAGGGGACCCCATGAGCACACCAGGTCGACGTACTCGTCACCGTCGACGTCGTAGAGGTACGGCCCCTGTCCACGAACCATGAAGCGAGGTGTGCCGCCGACTCCGCGGAACGCCCGTACGGGGCTGTTGACGCCCCCCGGCGTGACCTCGAGAGCTCGGTCGAACCATGCCGCCGAGCTGACCGCGGACCGGATGGGGGCCGCTTCGGTTGAGGTCACTGCCCCATTGTCGCCGAGGAGATCGACATGGCGTGACCCTGGGGGGTTCGAGCCAACCGTCGACGCCGGAACACCGAGCGCAGGACTGTGGCATACTTGCCGTTGCCCCTATCACAGTTGTCTGCACGAGTTTGCGCCGGCTGTAACACTGCGAGGGCAAGGACTGTCCAGCCGGTCTCCGGTGCGACAGCGAGGGAATGCGTCGGAGGGACCATGGCGGCAAGCCGCACGACACGCAACGGTACGGCACGGTGGCAGAAGGTAACTGCCCTGTTGCCGATGGCGTTGCTCGCCGGTGCGTGGACCGCCAGCCTGGGCTCGGCGACCACCGCTAATGCCGACCCAGGGCCAGTAGGCACGGGACTACCAGCTGTACCGACTACGGCCTTCAACTCACCGGCCAGCTACACCGATGCCCCCTCACTCGATCCGTCCACGTTCGACTCCAACTCGCACGACGCCAACAGCTCAGCCGACGCCACGACCGAGTCCGTCAACGGCATCCCCACAGCGGCCATGTCGGCCTACCAGCGGGCCGAGGCGGTGCTCGACCAGGCCGATCCCAGCTGCCGCCTCTCTTGGGCGCTGCTCGCGGCGATCGGCCGGGTCGAGTCGGACCACGGGCGGTACGCCGGCAGCGTGCTGACCAGCAACGGCAAGTCCCGGCCCGCCATCTATGGACCCGCGCTTGACGGCTCCAACGGCACAGCGCTGATCCGAGACACCGACAACGGCGCTTACGACAACGACCGCCGCTACGACCGCGCCGTTGGTCCGATGCAGTTCATCCCCGGCACCTGGGCGATCGTCGGCGTCGACGGCGACAGCGACGGGATCCGCGACCCCCAAGACATCGACGACGCCGCGCTCGCCGCGGGGGTGTACCTGTGCGCTGGCGACGGGGACCTCTCCACCACCGCCGGCCAGCGCGCCGCGGTGTTCAGCTACAACCATTCTCAGGAGTACGTCGACCTGGTTCTGGCGATCATGGCGGCCTATCTCGACGGCGACTACACCACGGTCGCTGACGGCCTGCCTATCACCAGCTACCTGCGGCCGAGCTTGGCGCCGACGCAGTTCACCGGGCCGCACGCCAAGAACGACCCGGACAAGCCGATCCGGCCGGGCTCGTCGGGAGGCCAGCAGTCTGGAAAGAACACCGCCTCGGGCAACGAGCAGTCGCCGCGGCCTGGCGGCCAGCTACCGCAAGCTAGCCAGCCACCGCCGTCGAACAAGCCGCGGCCCTCGACCAACGAGCGGCCCTCGATCAACGAGCCGTCGCCCAAGGACTCCACGCGGCAGAACGACCCGACCCGGCCCAACGACCCGACCCCGCCCAAGGACCCGACCCCGCCCAAGGACTCCCCGCCGCCCAACGAGCCCTCGCCGCCCAAGGAGCCCCAGCGGCCCAAGGACCCAACCCCGCCCAAGGAGTCCCCGCCGCCCAACGAGCCGTCACCGCCCAAGGAGTCGCCGGTGCCGGAGCCGAAGCCCAAGCCGGCGCCACAGGAGCCGAAGCCCAAGCCGGCGCCACAGGAGCCGAAGCCCAAGCCGGCGCCACAG
>JAUJOE010000004.1:99521-141074 GCA_030447805.1 Nocardioidaceae bacterium
GAGCCGAAGCCCAAGCCGGAGCCACCTAAGCCGGAGCCAGACCCAGACCCAGACCCCAGGCCGATTCCCCCGGTTCCGACAACCACGCTCACTCAACCGGTGCAGCCGATTGTCGACCCCCTAGCAAAGGCGACAGCGGCGTGTCAGGATGCCTTCGCCGACGCTGACGACAACCCCACCGCCAATGAGCTGGACCAGTGCGTGGCGGCCTACCAGAAGGGCGGCATGGCTGCGGTGAACGCGCTGATCGCGGCACTGACCGCCGTACCGAGCGGGAGCACCCCCACGGTTCCGACGCCTTCAGTCCCGACGCCTTCCGACGCCTTCGGTCCCGACGCCCTCGGTCCCGACGCCTTCGGTCCGGACGCCTTCGGTCCGGACGCCGTCGGTGCCGACTCTCTCTGCCCCGACGCTCTCCGGCCCGACCCCGTCGGTCGGGGTGCCAACGCCGTAGCGGCTAGGCGCGCAGCCAGCCAGCCGCTTCGGCGGCCCAGTAAGTCAGCACGAAGTCGGCGCCGGCGCGGCGGATCGACGTCAGCACCTCGAGGATGGCCGCCTCCCGCTCCAGGTAGCCGGCTCGAGCAGCCGCCTCCACCATGGCGTACTCGCCGCTGACGTTGTAGGCAGCCACCGGTACGTCGGAGACCTCCGCCACCGCCCGCAACACGTCGAGATACCCAAGGGCTGGCTTGACCAGCAGCATGTCGGCGCCCTCGGCCAGGTCGAGAGCTGCCTCGCGCAGCGCCTCAAGCCCGTTCGCCGGGTCTTGTTGGTACGCGCGGCGGTCGCCCTGCAACGTCGACGAGACCGCCTCCCGGAACGGCCCGTAGAAGGCCGACGCGTACTTCGCCGTGTACGCCAAGATCGCGACGTCGGGGTGCCCGGCTGAGTCGAGCGCAGCCCTGACAGCGCCAACCTGGCCGTCCATCATTCCGCTCGGGCCGACCACGTGCACACCCGCTGCCGCCTGAGCCACCGCCATCGCGGCGTAGCGCGCGAGCGTCGCGTCGTTGTCGACCGACCCGTCATCAGCCAGCACACCGCAATGGCCGTGGTCGGTGAACTCGTCGAGGCACAGGTCGGCCATCACCACGGTCTGGTCGCCTACCTCGGCGACCACGTCGGCGATGGCCTGGTTCAGGATGCCGTGCTCGTCGAGCGCCTGCGAGCCGACGGCGTCCTTGTGCTGCGGTACGGCGAACAGCATGACGCCGCCGACACCGGCGGCGACGGCGTCGGCCGCCGCCTTCCGCAACGACTCGCGGGAGTGCTGCACAACGCCGGGCATGCTGGCGATCGGCACCGGCTCCGACCGACCTTCGGCCACGAACATCGGCAGCACCAGCTGCCGGGGTGACAGCGAGGTCTGCGCCACCAGGCGGCGCATGGCCGCGCTTGTGCGCAGCCGACGCGGCCGGGAGGACGGGAAGGCCATGCCGTCAGGTGGCCTTGCGCCGACTGGGTGGCTTGCGCTCCGACGGCTTGGTGACCGGCTCGCCCGCCTCCGTCATCGACAGTCGCCGGCGGGTGCCGAACTCGGCCAGTGCGTCGGCGAGCACCTCGGTCGACGGAGTAGCGGCGAGCACGTCGACGCGCAGGCCGTGCTCCTCACACGTCTTGGCCGTTGCCGGTCCGATCGCGGCGATGACCGTGCTGGCGTGCGGCTTGCCGGCGATGCCGACCAGGTTGCGCACCGTCGACGACGACGTGAAAACGACCGCGTCGAACTTGCCGCTCTTGATGGCGTCGCGAACTGGCGCGGGCGGTGGCGCTGCGCGCACCGTCCGGTAGGCGGTCACGTCGTCGACCTCCCAGCCGAGTTCGACAAGACCGGCGACGAGCGTCTCCGTCGCGATGTCAGCGCGCGGCAGGAAGACCCGGTTGATCGGGTCAAGCACATCGTCGTACGGCGGCCAGTCCTCCAGCAGCCCCTGCGCGGACTGCTCCCCCGTCGGCACGAGGTCGGCCCGGATGCCCCAGTCGGCGATGCGCTCAGCTGTCTTGTCGCCCACCGCGGCCACCTTCAACCCGCTGAACGCCCTGGCGTCGAGACCGTACTCGTCGAACTTCTCGCGCACCGCCTTGACCGCGTTGACCGAGGTGAAGACGATCCACTCGTAGCGTCCTTCGACCAGGCCGCGCACCGCTTTGTCCATCTGCAACGGGTTGCGCGGCGGCTCGACCGAGATCGTGGGCACCTCCTCGGGCACGGCGCCGTACGAGTGGAGCTTCCTCGACAACGCCCCGGCCTGCTCTTTGGTGCGAGGCACCAGCACCCGCCAGCCGAAGAGCGGCTTGGTCTCGAACCACGACAGCGCGGCGCGCATCGCGACGACGTCGCCGACCACGGTGATCGCCGGCGCCTCGATCTCCGCCTCCTCGGCCTCCGCCGCGATGTCGGCCAGCGTCGACACCACGGTCTTCTGCTCGGTGGTCGTCCCGACCGACGTCATCGACACCGGCGTCTCTGGCGAACAGCCCGCCTGGCACAGGGCGCCGGCGATCGAGCCGATCGACTTCACGGCCGACAAGAGCACCAGCGTTGAGCAGTTGGCGTACCTGGCCCAGTCGATGTTGGACTCGGCCGCGTTGAGGACGGTGATCTCACGGGACGTCCGGGTGGTCAGCGGCACCCCGGCGTACGCCGGCACGGCGGTGACCGAGCTGATGCCGGGCACGATCTCGAACAAGATGCCCGCCTTGACGCAGGCGGCAGCCTCCTCGGCTCCGGTGGCGTAGATCCAGGGGTCGCCGGAGAGGAGCCGGACCACTTTGCCCTCGGCACGGCCGTACTTGGTCACCAGCTTGGCGCGGGAGGCGTGGGTGAGTGGCTGCCCGTCCTCGCCGTACCCGCCGTCGATGACGGTGACCGAAGCCAACCGATCGCCGAGCAGGGTCTGCAACAAGGCGGTGTGGTCCGGTGTCTCGGTGATCACCACGTCGGCGGACCGGATCAGGTCGGTGGCGCGCACGGTCAACAACCCGGGGTCTCCCGGCCCGGTGCCCACGAACGCCACCACCCCGGCAGGTCGCCGCGAGGGTAGCGGTCGGTCACGACCAGCAGTCCCCGCACTGCTGGAGGTCTGGGCGGCGGTCTTGGGCATTGTGTCCTTCACGGGCTTCGGTTGTGAGTGGCGGTCGGTCGTTGTCGTTTCGGTCATGCCACCGGCTCCGACATGAGCTCAGCGGCGCCCTCGGCGAGCATCTCCTGGGCCAGCCGGCACCCGATGTCCGCTGCGGCGTCTGGTCGCCCGGTCGCCGAGAGGCGAATGGACCAGGACCCGTCCGGAGCCGCGACGACGGCTCGCAGCCAAATCTCTGGGCCGTCGTCCCCTTCGGCATGCTCGGCGAGCGCGCCGACCGGCGCTGTGCAGCCAGCCCCCAGCGATCGCAGCAGCGAACGCTCTGCCGTGACCGCCGCTCTGCTGGGCGCGCAGTCCAACGCGCCCTCAACGTCGGCGGCAAGGCCGGGGTGACGGGCAGCCACCTCGACCGCCAAGGCGCCTTGGCCAGGAGCAGGAAGCATCTGCAGCGGGTCGAGTACCTCGGTGACCTCCGCCTGCCGTTGCAGCCGCACCAACCCGGCCAGGGCCAGTACGACGGCGTCCAGCTGGCCGCTGCTGACCTTCGCGACCCGGGTGTCGACGTTGCCGCGCAGGTCGACGACGCTCAGGCCGAGCCCGAGCGCGTTGAGCTGAGCCGCTCGCCGTGGTGAGCCGGTGCCGACCGTCGAGCCGGCTGGGAGCTGGCCGAGGGTGAGGCCGTCGCGCGCAACCAGGGCATCGCGTGGGTCGTCTCGCTGGGGTACGGCGGCGAGCAGCACGCGGTCATCGGGGAGGGTCGGAAGGTCCTTCAACGAGTGCACGACCACGTCGACAGCACCGTCGACAAGTGCCTGCCGCACCGCTCCGACAAACACCCCCTGGCCACCGATCTGCGCCAGTGGCGCCATGGTCTTGTCGCCGTCGCTGATCACGTCGACCAGCTCCACGTCCGAACCGAGCGCGGCATGCAGGCGGCTCGCCACCAGGGCGCTCTGGGTCCGCGCCAACGTGCTAGCGCGGGTACCGATCCGCAGTAGCGTCATGGGACGTCACCAGCTCGGGTCACGGCGTCCACGGTGGCTGGGTCGAGCGCGAAGAGCTCCGCCAGCGCGTCGGCGTACGTCGATGTCGGTGCCCGGTCGGCGAGTTGCTTGACCCGGACGGTCGGCTCGTGCAGCAGCTTGTCAGCGACCCGCCGCACGGCAGCGGCGATCTCGACGCGCTGCCCTGGCGTCAGGTCGTCGAGGCGCCCCCACAGCCGGTCGAGCTCATCGGCAACCACACCGGTTGCCATGCTGCGCAACGCCACCACGGTCGGTGCGACTCGGGCAGCAGCGCGGGCAGCCAGGAAAGCGGTGACCTCGTCCGCGATGATCGCTCGCACCGCGCAAACGTCTTCTTGGGCCGGTCCGTGGTGCACCGACTCGGCGAGACCTCGCAAACTGATCAGGGCGACCCCCGGCAGGTCGGCTGCCCCCGGCTCGATGTCATGCGGAAGCGCAAGGTCGATCAGTGCCAACGGCGCTCCGGCGGTCCGGACGGTGAGCGCCTCGGCGACCGTCTCGGCGTCGATGACGGTGCCGGTGGCTCCGGTGCAGGAGATCACGATGTCTGCCTGGGCGATCTGGCCCACCAGATCCGTCAGGGCAGCTGTTTGGCCGCTCACGCTGGCGGCCACCCGCTCGGCGTGCAGGCGAGTGCGCGAGACCACCACGATGCTGGCTGCGCCCGCCCGGCGTACTGACGCCGCCGACAACGCGGCGATCGAGCCGGCACCGACGATGACGACCCGCGCGCCCTCCACCGGTCCGATCACCTCAGCCGCGTCGTGCAAGGCGACGGTAACCAGCGACTGACCTGCCTTGTCGATCGCTGTCTCGGCGTGGGCTCGCTTCCCGACCCGGAGAGCTTGTTGGAACAGACTGTTCAGGGTCGGGCCGATAGTCTCGCCCCGTTGCCCGCTGATCAGCGCATCCTTGAGCTGGCCGAGGATCTGCGCCTCGCCGACCACCATGGAGTCAAGCCCCGTCGCAACGGTGAAGATGTGCGCCACCGCGGCCTCGTCGTAGTGCACATACAGCGCAGGCAACACAGCGTCCGCAGCGGCGCCTGCCTTGTCGAGGAGCAGCTTGGTGAGGTCCTCGACCCCGCCGTGGAAGCGGTCGACGTCAGCATAGATCTCGACCCGGTTGCAGGTGGCGAGCACGAGAGACTCCGACACGTGCGGCGTATCCAGCGCTGCCTGCGCCAGCTTTGCCGCCGCTTCCTCGCCCAGCGCGAGCTGCTCGAGCAGCTCGACCGACGCGCTGCGGTGTGAGGCACCGACAATCAGGACGCTCATGCGAGGCTCGCTCGCAGTTCCGCCGCCCCGTTTGCCTTGCGCTGTTCGTGGTAGGCGAGGATCTGCAACTCGATCGACAGGTCGACCTTGCGCACATCGACGTAGTCGGGGACCGTCAGCACGGCCGGAGCGAAGTTCAGCACGCTGCTCACGCCTGCCGCGACCAACCGGTCGCACACGTCCTGGGCGGCGCTGGCCGGGGTGGCGATCACCCCTATCGAGACCGCCGCATTCGAGACGATGGCGTCGATGTCGTCGAACGAAGAGATCGTCAGATCCCCGACTTTCTCACCTACCCGGGCCGGGTCGTTGTCGACGAGCCCGGCAACCTGGAAGCCACGCGAGGCGAACCCCGCATAGTTGGCCAGCGCATGACCGAGGTTGCCGATGCCGACGATCACCACCGACCAGTCCTGGGTGAGACCGATCTCCCGGGCTATCTGGTAGCGCAGGTAGTTCACGTCGTAGCCGACACCGCGGGTGCCGTAGGTACCGAGATACGACAAGTCCTTGCGCAGCTTCGCGGAGTTGACGCCGGCGGCGCTCGCGAGTTCCTCGCTGCTCGCCGTCACCACGTCCCGCTCGGACAACGCCGTCAGGGCTCGCAGGTAAACCGGGAGCCGGGCGATCGTCGCCTCAGGGATATCTCGTTCTAGCCGCTCGTCGCGAGCTCGGCCGCCCTTGCGGCTTGCTGCAGAGGTCACGGTGCTCCTGAGCCGGCCGGCAGGAAGGGCTTCGGCCATCGAGGCGGTGCTGCAGCCGGTACTGACTGACACTGTAAGAGTTTGTGAACGGGAGAACAAAATCGCGGACCCCCCTCGGCGGGGGTCGTGATCGACGTCACCGGGAGGCGTCGTCAGCGCCGCAGGGCAGCCCTGAGGCGGGCAGCGTCGACCCGCCAGAAGTCGTGCTGGGCCCCGTCGACAAATGTCACCGGTATCTGCTCGCCGTAGCGTTGCATCAGCTCCTCGTCGCCGCTGATGTCGACGTCATCGAAGCCGACACCGAACTCGCCGCAGACGGCGGCGACGACGTTTCGGGCGTCGTCGCACAGGTGGCACCCAGGTTTGGTGAGCAGGCGCACCCTGTTCACGTCAGGCCCTCGACAAGGAATAGGTCGCCGTCGGCGTCCACGACGCCAACGTCTCCAGTGGCCAGCCAACCGCCAGGTCCTGGCGCCCCCTGACCATCGGGCCAGTAGCCGCTGAACAGGTTTCTCCCTCGAACCCAGATCTCGCCGGGGTCGTCACCGCGCACATCTGAGCCAGTGTCGTCGACGATCCGCAGCTCCACACCGGGCACGGGTCGTCCCACCGAGCCCGGCTTGTGTTCGGGTGATCCGAGCGTCGAGGTGACGACCGGACCGGCTTCTGCGACCCCGTACCCCTGCTGCACCGTCACCCCTGTGCGTTGCTCGAACTGGCGCACCACGTCCGCAGCGAGCAACGCCGCACCAGACAGCAGCGTCCGAACCGGGGCCAGCTTCGCTGCCACGTCGTCGCGTCGAGCCCAAGCGGCCACCACCGGCGGAGCAACGGGCACGCAGGTGACGCCCTCTGCCGACACCAGCTGCACCATCTCTTCGGGGTCGAACCACTTTCCCAGCACCAGCGTCGACCCCTGCAACAGCACCTGACCGAGGACTGCGTTCAGCCCGTAGCTGTGAGACAGCGGAACCGCCCCCAGGACGATGTCGTCGGGGCGCATCGGGGCCGGGCGGATTCGAGACGCCTGGTCGATGTTGGCGAGCAGGGCACGATGGCTGAGCATGGCGGCCCGCGGGCCATGCGTGCCGCAGGGGTACAACAACAGCCCCACCGCCTCGGCGTCTCGAGGCGACATGACTTCAGCGCCTACCGCGGTGACGTCGCCGTACCGGAGTTCACCGGTCCGCGCCGGTGCATCCACCACGATCAGCGTTGGGGGCCCGGCGGGTGCTGCGGCGCGCCAGCTCACTGCTGCCCGAACCACCTCGACAGACGCAGCGTCGGTAAAGCACAACCGCGAGGCGCTGTCGGCCAGCACCCGCGCGACCGCGCCGGGCGTCGATGTGGGGTGAATTGGTACGGCGACCCGGCCACCACGCAGCGCCGCGAGGTAACTGACCACGAACTCGATCCGGTTGACCATGCAGATCGCCACCCGGTGCCCGGCCACCGCACCCAGTTCGGACAACCCACGCGCCAGCTCGTCGACCATGCGGTCGAGCTGTGACCATGTCACCCGCCGGTCCCCGTCGATCAGCGCGGTCCGTGTCTCGTTGCGAACGGCTTGACGGCGCAGCAGCTCGGCGACATTCGTGGCCGCGAGGACGACCTTCATCTGTCGGAGTCTGACACACCACCGGTCGTCCAGAGGGGGGCCGGCAGGGCGGCCCTGGCCTGCCGAGGGAAGCAATGGGGCGGGCGTGACGTTGGGACGAACAGGTGCCGCCCCTCCGCTGATCTGGGTCTCACGGTGGCGAGATGGTCGCGGAGCGTTGCCGATGAGTTTGCTTCGAGAGGGCCGCGGCGTACCATCGGGGCACCGGGACCGGCAGCTTTTCGCCGGAGAGGGAGTTGTCATGTCGGGTGTCAACAGCACACCGATGGCTGGACTAGACGCCTTGCGGTGCGCCGTGGCGGCTGTCTTGACCGGGCGACCCCTGCTTGCCACCACGGCGTCGACCAGTACCGGACCAGCGCCGATGGGCTCACCTCCGCCCCGGGCCGGCGACGACGAGGTCACCAGGATCACCGCGCTCGTCGACCTTGCTCGGCGGGGTGACGCCGAGGCCTTCGGCGCCCTGTACGACCATTACCACCCGCCGGTGTACCGCTTCGTCTCCTACCGGGTCACCAGCCAGGCGTTGGCCGAGGATCTGGTCAGCGAAACGTTCTTCCGAGCGCTGCGGTCGATGGCTAGCTTCCAGTGGCAGGGCAAGGACTTTGGCGCCTGGCTGATGACGATTGCGCGAAACCTGGTCGTCGACCATTACAAATCGGGGCGCACCCGGCTGGAAACCAGCACCGACGACTTCGCCGGCCATGAAGGCGTCACCGAAGGTCCCGAAGACGAGGTGATGGCAGGTCTGACCAACGACTTGTTGCGTACGGCGCTGACTCGGCTGCCCGCAGAACAGCAAGAGTGCCTCGTCATGCGGTTTCTCAACGGGAGCTCCATCGCCGAGACTGCGCAGGTGTTGGGCCGGTCGGAGGGCGCCGTCAAGCAGTTGCAGCTCCGAGCCGTCCGCAACCTCGCCAAGTTGCTGCCCGAGGGACTGCGATGATGCGCCATCCCGACAGCCGGCGCCAGCCCGTAACTTTGCTCCCTTCTGCGTCGTTTCGCACTATGACAAGCGACAGCTACCCGTTCGGTCTCGAGCGGTTCCCAGCGAAAAGGCCAGCCACATGATGTCCATGGCGTCTGCGCGCAAGCGCGCAGAGGAGTTCGCGGCGGCCGCCGATGGCCGACCGGGCTCGATCGCCGTCCTGGACCCCGAAACCCGCGCCTTCGTGGAGCTGGTCGAGCAGCTGAGGAGCGTCGACACCCCAACGCCCGATCCCCGATTCACGGCCGACCTCCGGTCGCGGCTGGTTGATGCTGCTCGGATAGAACTCCTGGCACCGCCGGTCGACCGTGCCTTCAGCGACCGCGGCAGTCGCCGACCCGCGCCACACCGTCGACGCGCCATGTCGGTCGCCGCCTCAGCGTGCATCGTTGCGGGCAGTGGCGTGGGGGTGGCGGCCGCGAGTCAGTCCGCGCTGCCCGGCGACGCCCTCTACCCGGTTAAGCGGGGGATCGAGCAGGTCGAGTTGACCGTCGCTGGGTCAGCTGCTGAGCGAGGTCAGGAATACATCGAGTTTGCCGACAACCGGCTCACCGAGATCCAGGGTCTGGCGCTGACCCGTCCCGACGATCCGGCAACCCCTGCCCTGATCGCCGAGACGCTCGGTGACTTCGCCACTCAAGCCGAAGACGGCGCCGTTTACCTGATCCGCGCCTACGAGCGCGAGTCCAGTGAGCAGAGCATCGTCGACCTGAGGGAGTTCACGGACGAATCCGCGGCCAAGCTCGAGGAGCTGGGTGAGACGGTCCCCGCCGACGTGCGCGATGAGTTGATGGCTGCAGCTGAGACGCTCACGACCATCGACGAGGCGGCTCGTGCGGCGTGTCCTTCCTGCAGCACATTGACGCCACTCACCCTGTCAGCGGACTTCACGGTGTTGGTGCCCGGCACCGAAGACACCCACAACAACGCCGCGGGGCTCCCGCGATCCCGGCACTACCGGCGGACCCGTCCCTTCCAGCGAATCCGTCCCAACCGGCGGACCCGTCCCAACCGGCGGACCCGTCCCAACCGGCGAACCCGTCACTACCGGCGCTGCCATCGCTGTCGGCCCTGCCATCACTACCGGCGAACCCGGGCCTACCGACGAACCTGGCGCTACCGGCCAACCCGTCACTACCGGCCAACCCGTCACTACCGGCCAACCCGTCACTACCGGCCAACCCGTCACTACCGGCCAACCCGTCACTACCGGCCAACCCGTCACTACCGGCCAACCCGTCACTACCGGCCAACCCGTCACTACCGGCCAACCCGTCACTACCGGCCAACCCGTCACTACCGGCCCGTCACTACCGGCAACCCGTCACTCCCGGCCAACCCGTCACTACCGGTGGATCGGAGCACACCAGGGCTCAAGCCGCCGTTGGCTCTGCGGACCGGCGGATCATCCGCTGACCCGCAGCAGCAACAGCCGCCGTTGCAGCAACCGTTGCCGACCGCCAACGGCGTCGGTCCCATTCAGGCGCCTGCGCCGCCGCCGGCCCTGCAGCCCCCACCGACCAACGCCCCGCCCGTGCAACAGCCGACGGCGCAGGCACCAGCTACCGAGTTCACCGTTCCGACGGTGACCGGCGTTCCGTCAACGCCGATCGTCAGCGACCAGTCAGGCGTCTCGCTGCCGACGGTCGGCTTGGTGGACCCGTCCAACGCAGTGCCGATAGTCGACCCGGTGAATCCGCCCCTCCACCGGATCTCCTCGATCCACCACCGGATCCACTCGATCCACCCGACGTACCTAGTGCACCCACGGCGCTCACACCGCCGCAGTTGCCCTAGCCCGGGGCGCCTGGCGACCAGGAAACAGCGGCGCCATGCGGCGCAGAACTGTTCAGTCGCTATCGCCCTGTTGCGTGCCGAAACTGACGCCCTCTTACTTGCCTTGCCGGCGACGTTGGATACGCGTTTTTTTCAGAAGTTTGCGGTGCTTCTTCTTCGCCATCCGCTTTCGACGCTTCTTGATGACTGAGCCCACGGCCTACCTTCCGGGCGGTGCTTGGGAGCCCGAGACACTGCCCGGACGGGTGCAAGAGCGGCACGCCGAAGCGTGACCGGCCCAGCCTACCGGTACCTGAAGTGGGGGACACCTGCTGTCGTCAGCCCGCTTGGAAGTACGACTTGCGCAGGTAGTCGTTCACCGCGTCCTCGGGGACACGGAACGATCTGCCGACGCGCACGGCGGGAAGTTCACCGGCATGAACGAGGCGGTAGACGGTCATCTTCGAGACCCGCATCGCTGTGGCGACTTCTGCCACGGTGAGGAACCGGACGTCGGAGAGCGGATCTCCTGCCGGGGTGGGGACCATGGCGCGCACCAACTTCCGCACGGTCGCTCCTCTGCTTCCCCGCGGAGGTCATCAATTCGCCATGCTAGTGGTGAGGGTAGTGGCAAAAGTGGCGGTTGGGGAACTCGACAGCCGAAAATGATGCGCTTTCGACGCTCTAGAGGTGCTGGCTGACAGCGTGTCGCCTGGAACACGCGCATCTTTGTGTCTATAGTTCGCGCCCTGCGATGCTCTGCCGTCAGTAGGTGGCGTCAAGCCCGTGGTGAGGAAAAACGGCTTGGCGACACTGCTGGATGCAGCGATCGAGCGCCGACCCAGGGTCATAACCACTTCCCCAGTCCTGGTAGCGGGGCTCGAGACCGTCGCTCATCACCGCGGGCGCTGTGCGGCCAGTGGACCTGGCGACGTACTGCCGCCAGCTGATCGGTACTTCCGTCTCCGGGCGCAGCGGCCGACCGCCCACCACAGCCAGCAGATGTGACCACGCGCGCGGGACCACGTCTACCACCGCATAGCCCCCGCCGCCCGTAGCGACCCATCGGCCTCCGCACAGCTCGTGGGCCAGATCGTGCAGCGCCAGCTGGGCGGCGCGCTGCCCGTCGACGCTGAGGTCCAGGTGCGCGAGCGGGTCGAGAAAGTGCGAGTCGCAGCCGTGTTGGCTGACCAGCACCTCCGGCTGGAACTCTCGAAGCAGCGGCGGCACAGTGGCGTGGAACGCCCGCAGCCAGCCTGCGTCAGCGGTTCCCGGCGGAAGGCAGACGTTGACCGAGCACCCCGGTGCTTGCGGCCCACCGGTCTCCGTGGGGTCACCGGTTCCGGGGAACAGTGTCAACGGGCTCTCGTGCAAGCTCACCGTCAGCACCCTGGGGTCGTTGTAGAAGGCTGCCTGCACGCCGTCACCATGGTGCACGTCGACGTCGACGTAGGCGATCCGGCTGGCACCTTGTCGCAACAACCAGGCGATGGCGATCGCGGGGTCGTTGTAGATGCAAAAGCCGCTGGCATAGTCCGACATGGCGTGGTGCAGCCCGCCGGCGATGTTCACCGCATGCAAGGTTTGGCCGGTCCAGACCCGGCGAGCCGCCTCGACCGACGCGCCAACAATGTGGGCGCACGCCTCGTGCATCCCCGGGAAGATGGGGTTATCAGCCGTCCCCAGACCGTTCGCCAGGTCCCGGCGGCCGGAGGAGTCACTGGCGGCCCGCTCACTGGCAGCCCGCACGGCGCGGATGTACGCCGCCGAGTGCACGAGTTCCAACTCATCGTCAGCGGCGGTCGGCACGGCGACCAGCTCCAGCTCGGGCAGGTCGAGAACCCCTAGCTCGCGCGCCAGCCGCATGGTCAGCTCGATGCGGACAGGTGCCAGCGGGTGACCGGGACCGAAGTTGTAGCGGGTGAGTTCGTCGTCGAACACCACGCTCGCGGCGCCACTCATGCGATCTCCTAGGTATGCCCGGCCTGATGCCAGGGCCGGAGCTGGTGACTCTAGCCGCTGGCGCGGGGTGTGGTCGGCTTCCGCCACCTGGGGCCATAGCAAGGCTGACCCTCCTACAGGAGCCGGGCCACCGTGTAGATCAACAGCCCGGCCAGCCCGCCAACGATGGTGCCGTTGATGCGGATGAACTGCAGGTCGCGGCCAACATGCAGCTCGATGCGGCGGGACGCCTCTTTGCCGTCCCACCGGTCGATGGTCGAGGTGATCACCGTGGTGATCTCGCCGCCGTACCTCGTCACCACGAAGGCAGCGGCGTCACTGGCGTACCTGTCAACGCGTTCCCGCATCGAGGGGTCGCTCACCATCTGCTCGCCCAGGTGGCAGAGCCGCTCAACGCCGCGGGCTCGCAACGGGCTGCCTGGGTCGGCCAACGTGCTCACCAACGCCCTGCGCACGACGTTCCAGATGGAGGTAGCGGTGACCACGACCTGCGGCTGGGTGAGGATGCGAGTCTTCAGCCGTTCGGCGCGTTCCATCGTCGTCGGGTCGGTCTGCAGGTCCCGGGCGAGCTGGCGCAGCATGTCGTCGAATGCGCGGCGGGCCTCGTGCTCGGCGTCGCCTCTGATGTCGTCCACCCAGGCAACCACCTCGAGGTAGATGCGCTGGGTCACCTTTTCGTCGACCCACTGCGGCGTCCACCAGGGTGCTCGGGTGTTGAGGATCCGCGTCACTGTCTCCTCGTTGGCGCGCAGCCACCGGTCGGCCTCCAGCAACGCCAGGTCGACCATCCCGTGGTGCGCCTTCTCGTCCACTACCTCCGCCAGCAGCCGACCCGAGATCGGACTCAACGGCTCGTGTAGCAAACGCGGAATGATCTCCCCCTCGAGCAGGCTCGCCACATCGGCGTCGGTGACATTGACAAGGCCGTTTCGCGCCACAGCAGCCAACTCGTCAACGACACGCCTTGAGTTGGCCTCGTCGCTCAACCAGGTGCCGAGCCGCCGGCTGATCTCGGCACCGGCGACCCGCTCCCGGACGACGCTTTCGACGAGGAAGTTCTCGGTGATGAACTCCTCGAGGCTCTTCCCAAGCGCCGCCTTACGGGTCGGAATGATCGCCGTGTGGGGAATAGGCAGCCCCATCGGGTGCCGAAACAGGGCAGTGACCGCGAACCAGTCAGCGATGGCACCCACCATCGCGGCTTCCGCAGTGGCATGGACGTAGCCCCAAGCGCCGCCCTCTCCCTGCGTGGCGACGAAGACGACGGCGGCGAACAGCAGCAGGCCCAGGGCGACGCCCCGCATGCGACGCAAGCCTCTCGCACGTGCCTGGTCCGCTGCGCTGTCGGCGGCGCCGAGCGAGATCGAGGACGTCATCAGGTGAGCGTGACAGAGCCGATCGCGCCGACAAAACTCCCCAGTCGACCGCCCTGGCCGAGGCGCTGGCACAGTTGGACACCGTGCCAGCCCGACGGCGTCCCCACGACGCGTCTCCCCAGCGGGAGCGCAGCAACGCTCACGCTCGGCGCAGCGACGACGTCGTGCCGTTCGGTGCGGCGGTGCGTACCTGGTTCCTGATCTCGCTGCAGACGTTCGGAGGGCCGGCCGGCCAGATAGCGGTGATGCAACGGACGCTTGTCGACGACAAGCGCTGGCTGAGCCAGCGACGCTTCCTGCACGCGCTGAACTACTGCATGCTGCTGCCCGGACCGGAGGCGCAACAGCTGGCCACCTACACGGGCTGGTTGCTCAACGGGCTGCGCGGCGCCCTGGCGGCCGGCACTCTGTTCGTGCTGCCAGGGGTCATCACGATGCTGGTGCTCTCGGCTGTCTACGTCGGTTACGGCGACACCTCAGCCGTCGAGGCCGTGTTCTTAGGGCTAGGCCCCGCGGTCATCGCCATCGTCGTGCAGGCGGTTGTGCGGGTGAGCCAGCGGGCGCTGACGAGCGCCGACCTGGTGGGCGTCGCTGTCGCGGCCTTTGTGGCGCTCAGCTTGTTCTCGGTGCCGTTTCCGGCAGTCGTGCTGGGCGCGGCGGGCATCGGCTGGGTGCTGGGGCGGCGGCGTCGACCCGAGACGCCGTACGAGACTCGGCCGAGCGACGACGCGCCCGCGCCCCTGATCAGCGACCACGCGTTGCACGCCGAACCACCGTCGCTTCGGCGGGCGGGGCTCATCCTGTCGGTCGGACTGGTGCTGTGGTGGGCGCCGGTGGCCGGGGCGGCGCTGCTGGTGAGTCCGGACAGCATCTTCGTTGACCAGGGGTTGTTCTTCTCTGGAGCGGCGCTGGTGACGTTCGGCGGCGCCTACGCCGTGCTGTCGTACGTCGCCTCCCAGGCCGTCAGCGTGTACGGATGGCTGGCGCCTGGTGAGATGGTGCGTGGCCTGGCCCTCGCCGAAACCACGCCGGGGCCGCTCATCATGGTCGTGCAGTTCGTGGCGTTCGTCGGCGCATACCGAGATCCCGGCGCACTTGATCCCTGGCTGGCGGCGGTGCTTGCCGCGCTGCTCACCTCGTGGGTGACGTTCGTGCCCTGCTTCTTGTTCATCCTGCTCGGAGCGCCGTACGTCGAGCGGCTGCGGCACAACCGGCACCTGACGACCGCGCTCACCGGCATCACCGCTGCCGTTGTCGGCGTGATCGCGAGCCTTGCGGTGTACTTCGGGCTGCACACCTTGTTCGCTGAGACCGTGACCGTCGACCAGGGACCGCTGCACCTCCAGCTACCGCAGGTGCGGACGCTGCAAGTGCCCGAACTGGCGATCACCGGCCTCGCGGTGGCGTTGGTGTTCTGGCGTCGCTGGGGCGTGCTGCGGACCCTCGGTGCCTGCGCCCTTGCCGGTATCGGCGTCCAGCTTGCCGTCAGCTCTTGGTGACGACGGAGCGGGCGAAGAACGCCACATTGGCGGGGCGCTCGGCGAGGCGGCGCATCAGGTAGGCGTACCACTCGTCGCCGTACGGCACATAGACCCGCACGCGTTCACCGGCCGCAGCCAACCGCTTCTGCTCCTCTGGCCGCACACCGAACAGCATCTGGTACTCATACGACCCCGGCTCTCGGTCGTTGCGGGTCGCCAGCGCCCCAGCGATTTTGATCAGCCGCGGGTCGTGAGAGGCGACCATCGGATGTCCCTGGCCGGCCATCAGGACCTTGAGGCAGCGGACGTAGGACAAGTCGACCTCCGCCTTGTCCTGGTACGCCACCGACTCAGGCTCCTTGTAGGCCCCTTTGCACAGCCGGACCCGGGAGCCTTCATGGGCGAGGTCGCGGCAATCCTGCTCGGTACGACGAAGGTAGGACTGCAGCACCGCACCGACCCATGGGAAGTCTTGACGCAGCTCCGCCACAATGGCGAGCGTGGAGTCGGTGGTGGTGTGGTCCTCCATGTCGAGCGTCACGGTGGTGCCGGCGTTGCTGGCGGCCTGAGCAATCTTTCGGGCATGCTCGAGGGCGATCCGCTCGCCGTCGCCGGGCAGGGCCTGCCCCACCGCCGAGAGCTTGACCGACACCTCGGCGCCTTCGGTGAGGCCGGCCTGCGCAAGTCGATCCAGCAGCAGCAGGTACGCCTGCACGGTTACCTGTGCCTGCTCGACGTCGTGGGTGTCCTCACCGAGATGGTCAAGGCTGACCAGCAGGCCGTTGCTCACCAGCTGGCTCGTGGTCTGGACCGCGTCGTCGACAGTTTCGCCAGCGACGAACCTGGCGACGATTCCGCTCGACACGGGCATCGACGTCACGGCGTGCTTGAGGGCGCCGCTGCGTGACAGCATGAGCAGGGAACGACGAAGCACTGGTCCTCCTCTGCGGCTGGCTTGCGCTGGCCGCCGCGGCAGACAGGCTACGCGCCCGGCAGGCAAGCTCATCGGCAGCCCGGCCGGTACCGCCAGTGGTTGCGGGCGCCGCGACTAGGCTCTGGTTCACCCGCCCGCCGTCGCCCGTCCGAGGACCCCATGAGCCATTACGTCGACGCCGAGCTCGTCGCGAGCGTCTGGAAGGTCGTGGCGAGGGTGGGCGACATAGTGGCACCGGAGGACACGCTGGTGATCTTGGAGTCGATGAAGATGGAGATCCCCGTGCCGGCGGAGGTGAGCGGCACCATCACAGAGATCGCCGTACGTGAGGGCGACGTGGTGACCGAAGGCGACCGCATCGCCGAGATCGAACCCGGCTGACAGCGGGTGGCTATGACGCGAGTGCGATCCGACGCCTTCGGGGCGACAGAGTCTGGCGAGTCAGTAGAGCGCTACGTTCTCGACAACGGCCACATCGAGGTGTCCTTGCTGACCTGGGGTGCCACCGTGCAGTCGCTGCTGGTCCCCGACCGTAACTCCGAGCGCTCCGACGTCGTCCTCGGCTTCGATGACCTCACCGGATACCTCGGTGAGCATCCCTATTTCGGAGCCGTCATTGGCCGCTACGCCAACCGGATCGCGCGAGGTCGGTTTGCTCTGGAGGGCCAGGAGTTCCAGATCCCGCCCAACGATCGAGGCAACGCGCTGCACGGCGGCCCGGAGGGGTTCCATCGCCAGGTCTGGTCAGCGCGACCGAGCGAGTCCGACGACGTACTGGCTGTGGAGTTCTCCCATCTGAGCCCGCACGGCTCCATGGGGTTTCCTGGGACGCTCACCTCGACAGTCACCTACACCCTCGACGGCGCCGATGTCCGTATCGACTACCGCGCGACCACCGACCGAGTCACCGTTGTGAATCTGACTCAGCACAGCTACTTCAACCTCGCCGGTCCGCTCGGAGGTTCCGTCGAGTCGCATCAGCTGGAGATCTTCGCCAGCCGCTACCTGCCGGTGGACTCCGACTCCATCCCGACTGGCCCTCCCGCGTCGGTGGATGGGACGCCGTTCGACTTTCGGCGACCGAAGGGGGTAGGCCAAGACATCGGCTCTGCCGACCAACAACTGGAGCACGGCCTCGGTTACGACCACTCGTGGGTGCTGGACCGCTCGTCCGGTCCTCCGTCGCTGGCCGCACGAGCGGTCGAGCCCGAAAGCGGCAGGGTGTTGGAGGTGGTCACTGACCAGCCTGCTGTCCAGTTCTATTCTGGCAACCAACTCGACGGCGCACTGCGAGGCAAAGGAAACCGGGCGTACCGGCACCGCGCCGGGCTGTGTCTGGAAACCCAGCACCTGCCGGACTCTCCCAACCGACCCGACTTCCCGAGCGTGGTTTTGCGGCCAGGTGAAGCGTTCGAGTCGACGACGATCTGGCGGTTCTCGACGGTATGAGCCAGCTAGCTGGTACGGCGGCGCAAGGTTGCAGCCCCTAGCACGACAGCAGCGGCGATGAAGCAGCAAATGACGGCCACGTCGCCCCACAGCGCGCTGGACAGGTCGCTCGACTGCTGCAGACGTTGCATCGCGTCGACGGCATAGCTCAGCGGCAGCAGGTTGGAGAGCGCCTCGAGCGCGTCCGGCATGGCCTCACGCGGCACGAACAAGCCGCAAAGCAGGATCTGCGGGATGACAAAGGCCGGCATGAACTGGACGGCTTGGAACTCCGTCTGCGCAAACGCCGAGACGAACAGCCCCAGCGTCGTACCCAAAACGGCGTCGAGTACGGCCACCACCGCCAGCATCTCCACCGGCCCGGCCACCTCGAGACCGAGCAGGCCGACAGCCAACCCGACAGCGAGGAGCGCCTGCGCCAGCGCCACAGCCGCGAACGCGATCGCGTAGCCAGCCACCAGGTCAAGCTTGGCCATCGGCATCGAGAGCAGCCGCTCGAGGGTGCCAGACGATCGCTCTCGCAGCGTGGTCACCGAGGTCACCAGGAACATCACGATGAAGGGAAACATCGCCAACAGCGGCGGCCCCAGCGAGTCGAAGGTCGCGGAGTTACGGTCGAACATCCACCACAGCAGCGTCAGCAAGACGCACGGTACGACGAGCATCAAGGCCAGCGTGCGGTGGTCGCGAAGTAGTTGGGTCAGCACCCGGCGGGTAACGGCCAACGTGATCACGGCGCTCATGCCGCGTCCGTTGACTCAACTAGCGCCAAGAAGGCCGACTCGATGTCGGCGGCGCCGGTTGACGTGAGCAGGTCCTCCGGGCTGCCGTCGGCGATGATCTCCCCGTTGCGCATCAGCAGCAGCCAGTCACACCGGCTTGCTTCGTCCATGACGTGGCTGGACACCACGATCGCCTTTCCGTTGGCCGCCAACTCGGCGAACGTTCCCCATAGCTGCCTGCGCAGCACCGGGTCGAGACCGACGGTGGGCTCGTCCAGGACAAGCACCGCCGGATCCCCGAGGAGCGCGACGGCGAGTGAAACCCGCGAGCGCTGGCCGCCGGACAGCTTGTCCACCCGCTGATCGGCAAAGTCGGCGAGGTCGACCGTGTGTACGGCGTCGTCGACCGCCGCGACATCGGCTCCAAGCACCGCCGCGAAGAACCGGAGGTTCTCGCGCACGGTGAGATCGGAGTACACGCTTGGACTCTGGGTGACGTACCCGACTCGACGCCGGAGCGGCGGGGACCCAGCGGCTTCGCCAAGCACCGTCAGTGAACCAGCGGCGATCTTCTGCACGCCGACAATGCTGCGCATCAGCGTCGTCTTGCCGCAGCCCGACGGACCAAGCAGGCCGGTCACCCGACCAGCAGCAATCCTCGCGGTGAGACCTGGAATGACCGGTCGGCCGCTACGGACCACGCGCAGGCCCTCGATGCTGATGGCCACCTGCTGGGAGCGCCTTCCGGCGCGGGTCGCGACCCGGCTCGGCGGCTCAGCCGGCATGGCGGCGAACCACCCGCTGCACCTCACCCGCAGTGGAGACGACGAAGCTGGGGTCAGCAGCGGCGAGGTGCAGTCGCGCAAACGCCAACGACTCGACCAGGTCGGCTCGCCTGGCTGCTCTTGTCGGCGCGCGCCTGGTGCTGATCTCGACGATCACACTGCCGGCGAAGCCGTTGAACGCCAGCCTCTCCAGCAGTTCAGCGCACGGCTGGTCACCGTGTCCCGGCACCAGGTGCTCGTCCTTTGCCGAGCCGCTGCCGTCAGCCAGGTGGACGTGGCGTAGCCGATCGCCCAGCTCAGCGGCCATGTGGAGCGGGTCGCTACCGGCGGTGGAGGTGTGTGACAGGTCGAGGGCCACGTTGGCGTAGCCATCGCCGACCGGGTTCCAGCTCGGAACGTAGGCCTGCAGCTCTCGCTTCGAGGCGCGCCAGGGATACATGTTCTCGACAGCAAACGCCACGCCGGTGTCGGCCTCCAGCCGCGCGATGCCATCGACGAAGTCGCGTGCGTAGTCGCGTTGCCACCGAAAGGGCGGGTGTACGACGACGATACCGGCGCCCAGCTCGCTGGCCATGTCGGCGCTGCGCTCCAGCTTCGCCCACGGATCAGTGCCCCACACCCGTTGGGTGATCAACAGGCACGGCGCATGTACGGCGCAGACGGGCACCTCGTGATACTCCGACAGATGCCTGAGGTCGTCGACGTCCTGGCTGGTCGGGTCGAGGCCGACCATCACCTCGACAGCGTCGTAGCCCAGCCGCCCGGCGAGATCGAAGGCGGTGGCGGTGTTCTCGGGGTAGACCGAGGCGGTGGACAGGCCGACGCGCACCGAGGCCCTGACGGCGCTAGAACGCCGCAGGGGCGCGTCACTGGTCACAGCTTCCAGGGTAGGCGCGCTTTCCAGCGCCGGCCGGTTACAGCGAGTCGAGCTTCTCCAAGATGACACCTTCGCGCAGGGCCCACGGGCACATCTGCAGGGCGTCGATGCCGAAGAGGTCCATCACCGCCTCCGCCACCAGCCCGCCGGCGAGGAGCTGATTCGCCCGCGTGGCCGAGACACCCGGCAACGCGGCGCGCTGCTGGGTCGACATCGCGGCGATCTTGGGCAGCCACGTCTGCAGATCCGCTCGCGGCAGCACTCGGCGTACGAACGGGCCCTCCGGTGACGGAGCCGCGCCGCAGATGCGGGCCAGTGAGCGAAACGTCTTCGACGTGGCCACGGTGTGGTCCCCAACGCCGGCGCGCAGCACCGCGCCTGCCTCCCGCGCCATGGTGGTACGAATGAACTTGCGCAGCGCGCGGACGTCGGCACTGCTGGGTACGTCGTCGGGCAGCCAGTCGCGGGTAAGCCGGCCAGCGCCGAGCTCAAGGGACTGTGCCACGTCGGGAGCCTCATCTGGACCGACGGCGATCTCGAGCGATCCACCACCGATGTCGAACACCGCGAGGCGGCCCGACGACCAGCCGAACCAGCGTCGGACAGCGAGAAAGGTCAGCCGCGCCTCGTCCTCACCGCTCAACACCGCCAACCTGACGCCGGTCTTCTTGCGCACGACCGACAACACCTTGTCGGTGTTGGTGGCCTCCCTGATCGCCGATGTCGCGAACGCCGTGACCGACTCACAACCCTGCTCCTCAGCCTCGATGAGCGCGGCACCGATGAAGCCGACCAGTGCGTCGACACCTGCCTCCGACAGCGCGCCCCCTGGGGTGAGGTGCTCGGCCAACCGCAACGGTTCCTTCTTCGACGACGCTGGCAGCGGAGCCGCACCCCGATGCGCGTCGACGACGAGCAGGTGCGCGGTGTTCGAACCTACGTCGAGGACAGCCTCTCTCACACCGCTGAGGCTATCCGGTGGCGAAGGGAGGAGGGCGCTGTCAACGCGTTGCCGGCCGGGGGCAACAATGACCTGCATGCGGCTGGACCATCTCTCCTACGCGGCGGGACCTCAAGGCCTCGCCGCCGCAACCGCCCGGCTCTCGGAACTGCTTGGCGAGAAGTTCCACGACGGTGGAGTCCATCCCCGGTTCGGCACCCGCAACATGGTGTTGCCGCTGACCAACGGCCAGTTCCTGGAGGTGGTCGAGCCACTGGACCACCCGGCGTCGGACAAGGCCCCGTTCGGGCAGGCGGTGCGGACCCGCTCGGAGGCAGGCGGAGGATGGCTCGGCTGGGTCGTGGCGGTGAGCGACATCCGCGACATCGAGGCACGGCTGCACCGAGAGGCCGTGACAGGGAGCCGCCACCGACCAGACGGCGTGGAGCTGTGCTGGAAGCAGATCGGCGTCAAGGGTCTGCAGTCCGATCCGCAGCTGCCGTTCTTCGTGCAGTGGCAGATCGACGACCGCCTGCACCCCTCGGCCGAGGCGACAGGTGACGTTGGGCTGTCCAAGCTGGAGATCGCTGGGAACCCCGAGCGGGTGGCGGAGTGGCTGGGGGAACCAGCGCAGCACCCGCTGGACCATGTGGACGTCGACTGGGTGGCGCCGTACGGCACCCCCGGCATCCTGGCGGCCAGCTTCAGCACCCCGGACGGCATCGTCCGGATCTGAGCCGGCGGACGGCAGGTGCCCGGCTTTGGCCTCAGTAAGGCTGCCCCGCGCCATCCGTAAATGTCGGCTGCTGGTCCTAGCGTCGGGGCCATGGCCAAGACAGCAAGCAAGCGACAACCGACCGAGTACCGCTGCGTCGACTGCGGCTGGAACTCGGTGAAGTGGGTTGGTCGGTGCGGCGACTGCCAGGCGTGGGGCAGCGTCGTCGAGCAGGCCGCGGGGCTGCGGGGCGGTACCGCCGCAGACGTGGCGCGACGAGCCGCGCTGCCCCTCTCCCAGGTCCACGCCCGAGCCGCGACCGCCACGCCAAGCGGGGTGGCTGAGCTTGACCGGGTGCTCGGCGGGGGACTGGTGCCGGGTGCTGTGGTGCTGCTCGCCGGTGAGCCGGGCGTAGGAAAGTCAACCCTGTTGCTCGAGGTAGCCGCCTCAGCGGCTCGGCGCGGCGCGAAGACGCTCTACGTCACCGGGGAGGAGTCAGCGTCCCAGGTCAGGGTGCGCGCCGAGCGCACCAGCGCGGTCGAGGACGCCATCTTCCTCGCCGCAGAGGTAGACCTCGAGGCGGTGCTGTCACAGGTCGCCGCTGTGCAGCCAGACCTGCTCGTCATCGACTCCGTCCAGACAGTCGCCAGCCGCGATGTCGACGGAGCAGCCGGGGGCGTCACCCAGGTCCGGGCCGTCACGGCGGCGCTGGTGCGGCTGGCAAAGGAACGCCACCTCCCGATCCTGCTCGTCGGACACGTCACCAAGGACGGCTCCATCGCCGGTCCGCGAGCCCTCGAGCACATCGTCGACGTGGTGTTGCAGTTCGAAGGTGAACGGCATTCCCGGCTTCGACTTCTTCGCTCCACCAAGAACCGCTTCGGGCCGGTCGACGAGATCGGCTGCTTCGACCTTTCCGACGCTGGCATCGTCGAGGTGGTAGACCCGACCGGGCTTTTCGTGTCCCGACACCCTGAACCGATGTCCGGCACGTGTCTTACTGTCACGTTGGAAGGCAGACGTCCGCTGCTCGCCGAGGTGCAGGCGCTGGTGACTCCGCACACGACGCCACAGCCTCGACGTGCCGTCAGCGGGCTCGACGCGTCGAGGCTCGCCATGCTGCTAGCAGTGCTCGAGCGCCGAGTCGGCCTCAAGCTGGCTCTGCACGACATCTACGCAGCGACAGTCGGCGGGGCAGCCTTGCGCAACCCAGCGGCAGACCTGGCCGTGGCGATTGCCTTGACCAGCGCAGCGGTCAACGCGGTGGTTCCCGAGCGGGCGGTTGCATTCGGCGAGGTCGGGCTCGCCGGGGAGTTGCGCCGAGTGCCCAACGTTCGCCAGCGCCTCGCTGAGGCAGCCCGGCTCGGCTTCACCCATGCAGTGATACCGGCCGAGCACGCACCGGCGCCTGGCCCGGTGCCGACAGTGGCGGGCCTCACCGTGATGGAGTGCCCCGACCTGTTCAGCGCGTTGGTGGCCCTTCGCCTGGTGGCGCGACCAGCCGGCCGGCAACCGCGTGAACTCCACGTCGTGGGCTGACCACCCCCTGCGTTGCTTGCCCGCGACGGTTATCTGCTGCCCCTAGAATTAGCCCAACAACAGTGGCGAGGGGGAACGGTGGTCAGCGGCGAGAAACTTGCGGCGAACGCGCGGCTGCGCGCTACCCTCGCCGCGGTCGCGCCCGGAACCAAGCTGCGTGAGGGACTCGAGCGGGTACTGCGGGGACGGACGGGCGCCATCGTCGTACTCGGCTACGACAAGACAGTCGAGTCGTTGTGCACCGGGGGCTTCGTGCTTGACGTCGAGTTCAGCGCGACCGGGATGCGAGAGCTGGCGAAGATGGACGGCGCGATCGTCTGCGACCGCGACGGCGACCGGATCTTGTTGGCCGGCGTGCACCTCATGCCTGATTCCGCGATTGCCACGACCGAGGCCGGCACCCGCCACCGCACGGCCGAACGGGTAGCGCGGCAGACTGGGCTGCCCGTGATATCGGTGTCGCAGTCGATGAACACCATCGCCTTGTACGTCGGTGAGTCCCGCTACATCCTCGAGCACACGGCGTCGATCCTGTCCAGGGCGAACCAGGCGCTGGCCACGCTCGAGCGTTACAAGCTCCGACTCGACGAGGTCACCAGCACGCTGTCGGCATTGGAGATCGAAGATCTGGTCACCGTGCGAGACGTAGCCGCTGTCCTGCAACGCTTGGAGATGGTCCTGCGCATCGCCACCGAGATTGAGGACTACGTACTGGAGCTAGGGACCGATGGGCGGCTGTTGTCGTTGCAGCTCGACGAGCTCGTCGCCGGCGTTGAGCAAGAACGCGAGCTCGTCGTGCGGGACTACCTGCCAGCAGGGCGCCGCGCCCGGACTCCAGAAGCCGTCCTCGCGGACGTCGACGCCTTGTCGGCGACTGACCTGCTTGACATCGCCGTCGTCATCCGGCCGCTCGGGGTCGGCGGCGCCGAAAGCCTCGACAGCGCAGTGAGCCCGCGCGGCTACCGCCTGCTCGCCAAGGTGCCGCGACTCCCGGGGACCGTTGTCGAGCGGCTGGTCGACCACTTCGGCACCTTGCAGAAGCTGCTGGCTGCGGGCACCGACGACCTGCAGGCTGTCGACGGTGTGGGCGACACCAGGGCACGGTCCGTGCGCGAGGGCCTTTCCCGGCTGGCCGAGTCCAGCATCCTGGAGCGCTACGTCTAGCGCTTGGCGGACCGGGGCGGCGCGGTGACGTCGAAGTACGCCTTGTGCGGTTCCCCGCCGATGAACGCAGCCTCCACCCAGTACCCGCCCGGCGGAGCGACTTGCCCGGGCGCCGTGCACTCGACGGTGGACCGGTGACCATTCCACTGGAACTGGTAGACGGTCGCGGGGTCACTTCGCACCACGAGCTGCTTGGCCAGTAGCGCGTCGGGACAATCGTTGCTGGACCAGACCACGTCTGGCCCCGAAGTCACCCTCACCACGGTGGTGTCAGGCGTGATCGCCAAGGTGCACGCCGAAGCGGTGCGCGGCAGCCGCAAGACGAAGGTGGCGGTGTTGCTGCGCCCCTCGACCGAGTCGGCCACGTCTATCGACATGTCCACCTGGCTGGGGTCGCAGCTGCCGGTAGGCCGCTCGAGCGGGGTCTGCTGGGTGCTGCTCGGCTGGCTGCCGGTGGTGCCCTGGGGGTTGCGAGCTGAAGTCGGACCTGACCCCGGGTCGGTGGTGCGAGAGGTCGGGCCAGCAGTCGAGGGCGGGCCAGTTGTCGAGGTCGGGCCAGTTGTCGAGGTCGGGCCGGCGGCTGGGGAGCGTTGCCCGCTTGCCGGAACTCTCGGCGGTTCCAGCATCGCCTGGCCGCCACCGGTTGGCTCCACCCCAGCCGGCCCGTTGCCGGCTGGGCCCGCCGTCGGCCCGGATCCGTCGGCGCTGTCGCCGCCCACCAGCCACCAGACCCCGACCGCGAGGATCGCCGCCAGCGCCACGGCCAGAAGCCGCCGGACCCAGTACACCCGCGGCGGGAGAGGTCCCGCCGGCCGCATCACCGTGCTCACGTTGCAACGCTAACTCCGGGGAGCCGACATCTTTGGCATCATCGCCTCGACATGCCTGCATCAGCCGTCCACCAGCCGCTCCTCTCCTGGTACTGCGCTAACGCCCGCCGGTTGCCGTGGCGCGAGCCGGGCACCGACGCTTGGCGAATCTTGGTCAGCGAGGTCATGCTGCAGCAGACCCCGGTGTCCCGGGTGCTCCCCGTCTACGAGTCGTGGGTGGCGCGCTGGCCGGCGCCGCACGCTCTCGCCAGCGACTCCGCGGGCCAGGCGGTGCGGATGTGGGGACGTCTCGGCTATCCCCGCCGAGCGTTGCGCTTGCACGAGGCGGCCGTGCTCATCGACGGGCAGCACAACGGGATAGTCCCCGAGACGTACGCCGAGTTGCGCGCCCTACCCGGCGTCGGCGACTACACCGCCGCAGCGGTCGCGGCCTTCGCCTACCGGCGACGGGCGGTGGTCCTCGACACGAACGTGCGCAGAGTTCTCGGCCGCGTGTTCGCCGGGGTGGCCCACCCCAACCGGGGCGTCACGGCCGCCGAGCGGCGACTGGCTGAGCAGGTCCTCCCAGACGACGGCCCAACTGCCGCGGCATGGAGCGTCGCGGCGATGGAGCTCGGCGCGGTGCTGTGCACGGCGCGGGCCCCACGTTGCGCCGACTGCCCGATCAGCGGGCTCTGCGCCTGGAGACGGCGCGGCTACCCGGCTGGCGACAACAACCGCTCTGGCGGCCAGCGCTACGCCGGCACCGACCGGCAGTGCCGCGGTCGAATCCTGGAATCGCTACGCGGCAGCGACGTGCCGGTGCCGCGGCAGGTGGTCGACGCAGTGTGGAGCACTGCACCGCAACGCGAACGCGCCCTGCGCTCCCTTCTCGACGACGGCTTGGTCGTGGAGACGAGCGAGGGCGCGTTGGCGTTACCTGACGAGGCCACGTCCAGCTAGCCGCATGGGTCAGCCGGGCGGCGGTAGCGCCTCCTCGATCGGCGGAGCGTCGGGCAGCTCCGATTTGGCCGTACCGGAGAACGTGAAATGGGCCTCTGGTCCCTCGCCCTCGACATCGACCAGCACGATCTGACCAGGCCCGACCTCGCCGTACAGCATCTTCTCGGCAAGGGTGTCCTCGAGGTCCCGCTGGACGGTACGGCGAAGTGGTCGAGCGCCCAGGACCGGGTCGAAGCCGCGGGTGGCGAGCAGCTCCTTGGCGGCGCGGGTGAGCTCCAGACCCATGTCGCGGTCCTTCAGCCGCACCTCGACAGCGGTGATCATGAAGTCGACCATCGAGATGATCTCGTCCTTGGTCAGCGGCGGGAACACGATGATCTCGTCGACCCGGTTGAGGAACTCTGGCCGGAAGTGCTGCTTGAGCTCCTCGGTGACCCTGGACTTCATCCGGCCGTAGGAGCCGGCGACGTCCCCGGCCTGCTGGAAGCCGAGGTTGACACCCTTGGCGATGTCTCTGGTGCCGAGGTTCGTCGTCATGATGATGACGGTGTTCTTGAAGTCGATGACGCGACCTTGGGAGTCGGTCAACCGGCCCTCTTCGAGGATCTGCAACAACGAGTTGAAGATGTCGGGGTGGGCCTTCTCGACCTCGTCGAACAGCACAACCGAGAACGGCTTGCGGCGTACCTTCTCGGTCAGCTGACCACCCTCCTCGTAGCCCACGTAGCCAGGCGGGGAACCGAACAGCCGCGAGATCGTGTGCTTCTCGGAGAACTCGCTCATGTCGAGCTGGATCAGCGCGTCGGCGTCACCGAACAAGAACTCCGCCAACGTCTTGGACAACCACGTCTTTCCGACACCTGAGGGCCCGGCGAAGATGAACGAACCGCCGGGACGCTTGGGGTCCTTGAGTCCGGCGCGGGTACGGCGGATGGCCCGCGACAGCGCCCGGATTGCCTCGTCTTGGCCGATGACCCGCTTGTGCAGCTCGTCTTCCATCTTGAGCAGGCGGGTCGACTCAGCCTCGCTGAGCTTGACGATCGGGATGCCGGTTGCGGCGGCGAGGACCTCGGCGATCAGCTCCTCGTCGACCTCGGCGACGACATCCATGTCGCCGGCCTTCCACTGCTTCTCCCGCTCGGTCTTGGCGAGGATGAGCTTCTTCTCCTCGTCGCGAAGCGAGGCTGCCAGCTCGAAGTCCTGCGCGTCGATGGCGCTCTCCTTCTTGCGGCGGACTCCGGCGATCTTCTCGTCGAACTCCCGCAAGTCCGGCGGGGCCGTCATCCGCCGGATCCGCAACCGGGAGCCGGCCTCGTCGATGAGGTCGATGGCCTTGTCGGGCAGGAAGCGGTCGGAGATGTAGCGGTCGGCCAGCGTTGCCGATGAAACCAGCGCCTCGTCGGTGATCGTGACGCGGTGGTGGGCTTCATACCGGTCGCGCAGGCCCTTGAGCATCTCGATCGTGTGGGCGATGGAGGGCTCGGCGACCTGGATGGGCTGGAACCGCCGCTCGAGTGCGGCGTCCTTCTCCAGGTGCTTGCGGTATTCGTCGAGAGTGGTGGCGCCGATCGTCTGCAGCTCACCCCGGGCCAGCATCGGCTTGAGGATGCTGGCGGCATCGATCGCACCCTCGGCGGCGCCGGCGCCGACCAACGTGTGGATCTCGTCGATGAACAGCACGATGTCGCCGCGGGTGCGGATCTCCTTGAGCACCTTCTTCAGCCGCTCTTCGAAGTCGCCGCGGTAGCGGGAACCAGCGACAAGTGCTCCGAGGTCGAGGGTGTAGATCTGCTTGTCCTTGAGCGTCTCGGGCACGTCACCTTTGACGATGTCTTGAGCCAGTCCCTCGACGATGGTGGTCTTGCCGACTCCGGGCTCACCGATGAGCACCGGGTTGTTCTTGGTTCGGCGGGACAGGATCTGCATGACCCGCTCGATCTCTTTCTCGCGGCCGATGACCGGGTCGAGCTTGCCCTCCCGGGCAGCCTGGGTGAGGTTGCGGCCGAACTGGTCGAGCACCAGCGACGACGACGGCGCGCCTTCGGTGGCTGCCCCGGCAGTGGCGGTCTCCTTGCCCTGGTAGCCGCTGAGAAGCTGGATGACCTGTTGACGCACCCGGTTGAGGTCAGCACCGAGCTTCACCAGGACCTGCGCGGCCACGCCCTCACCCTCGCGGATGAGGCCCAACAGAATGTGCTCGGTGCCGATGTAGTTGTGGCCGAGCTGCAGCGCCTCGCGCAGGCTCAGCTCAAGCACCTTCTTGGCGCGCGGCGTGAACGGGATGTGCCCGCTGGGCGCCTGTTGCCCCTGGCCGATGATCTCCTCGACCTGGGCCCGGACCGCCTCGAGCGAGATGTTGAGGCTCTCGAGGGCCTTGGCAGCCACGCCCTCACCTTCGTGGATGAGGCCGAGGAGGATGTGCTCAGTGCCGATGTAGTTGTGGCTGAGCATCCGGGCCTCTTCCTGGGCCAGGACGACCACCCGCCTCGCGCGGTCGGTGAACCTCTCGAACATACGACTCACTGCTCCTTGGTTGTGCGCTGAACACCATGCTAGTCCGAGCCGTCGACGACCCGAGCCATGAGAAAGCGGCGCTGTGTACTAGCAACCAGGGGGCGGCCGGGGATGTTCCCGGCAGCTGCTACCGAAGTTGAGAAGCTGCTTCTGCCGGCAGCGGCGAAGCGTCAGTTGGCCGCGTCGTACGCCGCTTTGACCTCCGCAGGCACCCGGCCCCGGTCGGAAACCTGGTAACCGTTCGCCCGGGCCCAGTCACGGATGTCGGAAGGGTTGCTGCCAGAGCCGCTTCGGCTGCGTTGAGACTTGCGCGACCCACGACCGCCGGATGATCGTCGCGCTGCCGCGACATACGGGGCGAGTGCGTCGCGCAGCTTAGCTGCGTTCTTGGCGGAAAGGTCGATCTCGTACGTCGACCCATCCAGACCGAATCGCACCGTTTCTTCGGCGGTGTCGCCATCAATATCGTCTTCTAGCACAATGTGCACACGCTGCGCCACTGACAAAATCCTTTCCTTAGAGGTGTTTCGGACAGGATAACAGCGATCCCATAAGGCCGCGAGTTGGGTCGGCACGCCTATTGCGGCCGTACCAAGGGGAAAAGAGTGGTCTCCCGAATTCCCACTCCCATGAGAAGCATCAGCAGCCGGTCGATTCCCATGCCCATGCCACCGGTCGGCGGCATTCCGAACTCTAGTGCCCGCAAGAAATCCTCGTCGAACTCCATGGCCTCTGGGTCTCCCTGGGCAGCCATCAGCGACTGCGCATGCAGCCGTTCACGCTGTACGACGGGGTCGTTGAGCTCTGAATTGGCCATCGCGAGCTCCACCCCGTTGACCACGAGGTCGAAGGACTCCGCCAACCCGGCCGTGGTCCGATGAGATCGAGCCAGCGGCTTCACTGACTCGGGATAGTCGAGCACGAACGTGGGCGCGATCAGCGTGTGTTGGACCAGCTTCTCGTAAAGCTCCAACAGAATCTCACTGGCGTCCCAGGTCGGCTGCAGGTTGACGCCGTGGCGCTCGGCGTGCCCGCGAAGCGACGGCTCGGGGGTCTGCAGGGTCACCTCTTCGCCGAGCGCTTCGGAGACGAGCTCGAGGAACGAGGCGGATCGCCAGTCCGCCTCGAGGTCGATCGCGGAGCCGTCTCTGGCCGGTACGACGGTGCGGCTGACCGAACGGGCAGCCTCAACCACCAACTGCCGGGTCAGCTCAGCCATCGAGTTGTAGTCGCCGTACGCCTCGTAGGCCTCGAGCATGGAGAACTCAGCCGCATGTGTGGAGTCCAGGCCCTCGTTACGGAAGGTGCGCCCGATCTCGTAGACCTTCTCGACTCCCCCGACGACGGCCCGTTTGAGGTGCAGCTCCAGCGCGATCCGTAGCAGCATGTCCTGGTCGAAGGCGTTGAGGTGCGTGCGGAAGGGCCGCGCGGCCGCCCCGCCGTTGGTCAGCTGCAGTACGGGGGTGTCCACCTCGACGTACCCGAGTCCGTCCAGGGTGGATCGCAGCGACCGCAAGACCGTCGCCCTCGCCCGGACGATGTCTCGAGCCTCCGGACGCAGGATCAGGTCCACGTAGCGCAGCCGTACCCGCGCTTCTTCAGACAGCGGCTTGTGCTCGTTGGGAAGCGGGCGCAGGGTCTTGGCGGCGATCTGCCAAGCGGAGGCTTGAATCGACAGCTCACCGCGGCGGCTGGTCACGATCTCACCTTGGACGGCCAAGTGGTCGCCGATGTCGACGAGTGCTTTGAAGTCCGCAAGTGATTCTTCGCCCAGCTCGGCAAGCGAAAACATTGCCTGCACCTCAGTGCCGTCGCCTTCCCGCAGCCGCGCAAAGCACAGTTTGCCCGTGTTGCGTAGAAATACCACTCGCCCGGTTACCGCCACCTCATCGCCGGTGCGGAAGTCCGGGCCCAACTCAGTCGCGTCGTACGCAGCCCTGATATCCCTCAGCTGGTGAGTGCGCGGCACTGCCAACGGATACGGTTGCACGCCGCTATCCAAAAGTCTCTTCCGCTTTTCCTGCCTGACCCGAACCTGCTCAGGAATGTCGTCACCCTGCGAGCCCGGCGGGGTTTCGGGAGATCCCGACATGGCTGACAGGTTACGACACGGCCGGTAGCTCGTTGCCTGAGCCGACGGTGACGGCCACGTTGTCGATGAGGCGAGTGGTGCCAACCCTTGCGGCGACGAGAAGGCGGGCTTCTCCGGCTGGAGCATCCGGGGCTCTGGCGTCCGTGGTGAGGTCGGTTGAGCGCAGCGCGAGGTAATCGACGTCAATCCCTTGCGCCGCCGCCAGTACGTCGTTCGCAGCGGCCAGAATGCCGGCTGCTCCTGCGGGTCCAGCGGCTCGCCCCTGCAGCAGCGCTCGGCTCAAGGCCAGCGCCGCCACCCGCTGCTCCGGTGACAGGTACCGGTTTCGCGAGCTGAGGGCCAGCCCGTCCGGATCGCGCACGGTTGGCGCACCGACGATCTCCACGGGGAGAGACAGGTCTTGGACCATGCGGCGGATCAACACCAGCTGCTGGTAGTCCTTCTCGCCGAAGACCGCAACGTCAGCTCGCACCAGGTTCAGCAACTTGGCCACCACGGTCAGCACTCCCCGGAAGTGCCCAGGGCGGCTGGCGCCTTCGAGGATCGCACCGACTCGCCCCGGCTCGACGGTGACCTCAGGTGCACCGTCGGGGTACATCTCCTCGACGACAGGCGCGAAGACGAGGTCAACTCCGTGCTGCGCGCATAACGCCAGGTCGTCAGCCAGCGCTCTCGGATAGCGGCTCAGGTCCTCCGTTGGAGCGAACTGCAGCGGGTTGACGAAAATGGAAGCCACCACGAACTCGGCCCGCCGCCGGGCTTCGTCAAGCAGTGCTGCATGACCGTCGTGGAGCGCACCCATCGTCGGCACCAGCGCCACCGTCGCTGCCGTGGCGGATCGGCTGGCCAGGGCGGTGCTCAGCTCCGCTCGGGTCGACGCGATTCGCAACTTGTCAGACTCCACTCGACCTATGGACCGACTAGGTTCTGACAAGTCAGCCATCGTGGGGGTTGCGGCGAATGCGGTCGTGGAACTCCTGCACCCAGTCCCCGACCGGCCGGGTCGACTCGATCAGCCAGGTGGCGCCTGCATCGGCGTACTCATCAGCTGGGACGCCAGGCGCCCATGGCGCCACAACGTCCCAACCGGGTCTGACGTCGCCGAGGTACTCCGCTAGCGAGTCGGGGGTGAGCAGCTCGCGCGAGCCGGTCGGGACTACGCCGTCCCAGCGGCGGGCGCGCTTGAGGGGACGTTGGTTGGGGACGACGCCCGCCACCCAAATCGGCGGGCGGGGCTGCTGAACGGGTGGCGGCCGCAGGTCGGCTTCCACGTCGTACGACGCGCTGTGGTGAACCACCGGACCCCCGCGCAGCAACTGGTCGACGAGATCCAGCCCGTCATCCAGCATCGCCGCGCGCGCCCTGGGGTCGGACTCGTCACCGAAGTCAGCGAAGTCGCGGTCGGGCGGCTCGCCGAGGCCGACGCTCAACACAGCTCTGCCACCGCTGAGATGGTCGAGCGTGGTCAGCTGTCTGGCGACGATCCAGGGCCGCCGGCGCGACAACGGCGTGACGAGCGTGCCGAGCCGGACGCGATCGGTGGAGTGCGCGATGGCACCGAGCAGCACCCAGGGATCGTGCACCGGTGGACGCACGTCCGTCGCCCACTGCAGGTGGTCCCAGAGGAAAACCCCGTCCCAGCCGGCGGCTTCGGCGTCGCGCGCGATCTGCACGACCGTCGCGGCGTCGGTGAACGGCGGGATGTTGACCGCGAACTTCATGCCCGCCAACGTACCGCCGCGTCAAGAACGGGGCGCCACACCAAGGACTTGTCAGACCCCATTGCCCTTATAGCGGCACTACGTTCTGACAGGTCGAGGGAGGAGGGGGGTTAGGTCCATGACTGGTCCCGGGCGTCGTTGAGCAGCTCGATCAGGGCCGCTGCGCGGCGCGGCTCGAGCCGGCCGGCAGCGACCGCTCGGTTGGCGGTCGCTCGCGCGAGGACGACGTACGACTCAAGAGCGGCGGCAGAGGAGGCGGCGAGGCTGCGCAGATGAACCTGCACCGTTTGCAGGTCGCCGCGCACGATCGGACCCGTCAACGCCGCGTCGCCGTACGCAAGGGCGTTGTCGAGCGCGGCGGTGAGCAGCGGGCGCAGCATCGCGGCTGGATCGGTCGAGCCCGCGGCCCGCAAGGCGTCCATCGACTGTGACACCAGTGTGACGAGATGGTTGGCGCCGTGCGCAAGAGCCGCGTGGTAGATCTCCCGCTGGTCCTCAGCCAGCCAGGTCAACTGACCACCGAGTACGCCGACCAGGTGCTCGGCAGCTGGACGCTCGGGCAGGTCGCAGGTGACGCCGTACACGCACCCTGCCAGTCGGCTGACGTCGAGGTCAGTTCCTGTGAACGTCATCGCTGGGTGCAACGCGATGCCGTGTGCGCCGAGGTCCAGAGCCGGCTGCAAAACCGCCAATCCGTGCCGACCGCTGGTGTGCACGACGTACTGGCCAGACCGAAGGGCGCCGGAGGCGGCAAGCATCCGCACGACGTTGTCGAGACTGTCGTCAGGAACCGTCAGCAGGAGCAGGTCACATGCCTTGGCCACCGCTGTCGGCTTGTCGACGCGGACCCCGGGGAGCAACGTCTCGATCCGGGTGCGCGAAGCCGCAGACTCCCCAGCGACAGCGGCAATTGGATAGCCAGCATCGCGCAGGGCGACAGCCAAGACGGCGCCGACGCGGCCGATCACACCCACGCCGATCACACCCACGGTGCCCAGACGGGCCGAGTGTCCAGCGGACTGCCGAAACTCAGCATGTGCCTCGCCTTTCCGCTCCAGTCCGCGAACCAGACGGGCCGTAAGCTGCGCTACGCGCCGAGACGGCGCGACTCCATTTTACCGTCGAGGCGTCGCCTCAAGATACCGCGCGTTCGTGGCCTGACTCACACCGTTGCCTTCGCTCTCAACCTGCGCTCCGCAATACCTACACTGAGCGCCATGTGGACGAGACGAGTAAACAAGGTTCTCGGCAGGGCAGGCTATGCGCTAAGCCCGGTCACTCAGTCCCCCGAGTCGCCAGCCGAAATTGACAGTGCCTCCGTGGAAGCGGCCGGCTCGGATGCCGGCGCGGGCGGCCAGAAGTCTGGGCGGGCGGCGTACCCGGCCGCCACGATCGCTCCCCAGCCACTATGACGAGGCCGCGGTCCGCACCATCATGCAGGTGCGACCGAGGACTATGACTAGCCACTGGAAACTGTTCGGGCTCATCCTCGCCACCCGCTACATCCAAGCCCACGACATACCGGGGGAGATCATCTAGTGCGGGGTATGGCGGGGCGGCAGCATGCAGGCCGCCGCGCTCACGCTGCTGGAAACCGGTGGCTGCGACCGAGACCTCCACTTGTTTGACACCTTCGAAGGGATGCCGCCGCCGACCGACCTTGACAGCCGCGGCGGCGTCAGCGCTGAGGAACTGCTGAGCCGGGCGACTCGCGACGACGACATATGGGCGGTCGCCGACCTGGAGGACGTTCGTGCGGGTATGCGGGAGACCGGCTACCCCGCCGAGCGGATTCACTACCACGTCGGTCGGGTTGAGGACACCATTCCGCGTGAGGCCCCCGAGCAGATCGCCATCTTGCGCCTCGACACCGACTGGTACGAATCGACCAAGCACGAACTCGAGCACCTCTATGACCGGCTCTCGGCCGGCGGGGTGCTGATCTTAGACGACTACGGCAACTGGGACGGTGCCCGCAAGGCCACCAACGAGTTCGTCGAAAAGGTCGGTGCGAAGCTCCTGCTGCTGCCCTTGTCCGGTGGCCGAATCGCCGTAAAACCTGCCGACTGACCCGGGAGCCGTCAACTGAAACTGGCTCGCTCTTCGGCCACGGTGATAACCAGCCCGGAGGAGGGCTCGAAGGTGGCTCGTACGGCGACATCGCCGGCAGCCGCCAACGGCAGGTTGGCCCCTGGCGCCTTGGTGCGAAACAGACCCTCTCGTCGGATGTCGGCGACCTCGACAGACAACTCAACATGCCAGCGGTCACCTTCTCGACATACCCCGGACTTCGTCAGCGCCGCGACGTCGACCCGCGCCACAAATTCGCTGCCGTCGTACCGCTGAGGCAGCCGGTCGATCCAGCGGGTAGCATCCGGCGACGGCCGCTGCTCGACATCTAGCCCCACCCGTTGCCCGGCATCGGAGCACAGCGCAACCTCGATGCGCGGCGTGGCTCCGTCCGTCGGTGCGCCCCGAATGAGCGCAGCGCCCACCAGTTCGAGGACACCCTCCGAGCATTGTGCCGAGAACAACCTCGCGTCAAAGGTCAGCTCGTGGTCAGCAAGGCGGAAGAGTTCGGGCGGGATGTCTGAGTTGGGGTCGTCGTGGAAGGGCAGCAGGGCGACGACGTGCCCACCCGACGTCTGCAGGGGCAACGGCCCGGGATGCTGTTCGAGCCACCGCAGAATCGCCTCGGCCTGCGTCCGGCGATCGTGCGTCACCAACCACCCGACCAGCCTGTGCTGGACCCGGAGGAGGTGGGACTCGTGAATCGGCGGCTGATCGGCATAGAGCTGCCGCACCCCGGCGACGAGAGTGCGCCAATAGTCGTCGCCACAGCCCGGAATGTGCCGAAAGTACAGTGGCAGATCACCACCGAGGCCGTGCCGGGCCCAGTAGTCCCGCACCTGCGGAGATCCCAGCTCACAGACCAGATCAGTGGTCAGCTGCTTGGTGGTAATCCGATCCCGCAGGTCTCCCAGCTGGTATCTGCGCTGGGTGATCGACGAGCCGGCACCGCGGTTGTGCCAGTGATAGACCGGCTCTGGTACGACGTCGAAGGCGGCCGCACGCAGATACGCCTCGGTCATCGCCACCTGGTCCTCGCCGATCATTCCCGCCGGGAACTCCAGTCGAGCACTGTCCCAAAACGATCGCCGGAACACCTTGTTGACCGGAAAGACATTGCGCATGATCGCTGGAAGGTCGTCGATGCGGATGCCGATGCGGCGCCGCCGGTGGGGGCTGCGCAGGAACGGCGGTTCCACGAGCTCGCCGTCGATGTGCCGCTGCAGTGACCCCACAACGAAATCGGATCCGCTGTCCGTCACGGTCGAGACCAAGAGGCTGTAGGCGTGCGGGGGAACTGTGTCGTCGGCGTCAGCAAAGGCGAGGTACTCGCCTCTGCAGTGCTTGACCCCCAGGTTGCGAGCCGGGCCAGGGCCCTGGTTGACGCTGCTCACCAGCGCCACGCGCCCATGCCGTCGGGCGTAGCCCTGAGCCACGGCCGCTGAGCCATCTGTGGAGCCGTCGTCGACGACGACGATCTCCAGGTCGGCGTAATCCTGAGCCAGGATGCTGTTGAGGCACTCCGCCAGGTACTGCTCGACGTTGTAGACGGGAACAACGACGCTCAGCAGCGGCGCACCGTGGGTGCCTGGCGATGACCGAGCACCCGGGACAGCACGGTTCAACCCTAGGCTCCTCGCCAGGTCAGAGCAGGTCGTTGTCCTCGAGGTACTGCTTGGCCACCTCGGCGGGGTCCGCGCGCTCGAGGTCGACCTTGGTGTTCAGCTCCGTCAGGTCTTCGGTCGTCAAGGTGTCGGCGAGCTTGTTGAGCGCGTCAGCGACGTCGGGGTTGTCGGCCAAGAAGTCGGAGTTCACGGCGGGGATGAGGTTTTGGGCCGGCTGGATGTTCTTGTCGTCCTCTAGGACGACAAGGCCCTCGGCAGCCACGTTGGACTGCGTCGTGGCCACCTCGACCAGCTGCGACTCGCCCTTCTGCACCGAGTCGATTGCCTGCGGCGACCCATAACCGAGTGGCAGCACCTTGGTGATGTCGATGCCGTACTCCTCGCTGAGCCCCGCCTCGCAGTCGGTGCGCCCTTCGCAGTCAGGGGCCGCCGCCAACACGATCGGCTGCCCCAGTTCCGCGAGATCAGACAGTGTTGCCACGTCGTTTTGCTGAGCGAAC
The DNA here is from genome assembly GCA_030447805.1 of Nocardioidaceae bacterium. Taxonomy (GTDB): domain Bacteria; phylum Actinomycetota; class Actinomycetes; order Propionibacteriales; family Nocardioidaceae; genus JAUJOE01. The sequence continues at coordinate 136,231 of JAUJOE010000004.1, forward strand.
TCCTCGGTTACGGCGAACGCGTTCTGGTCCGATGCCTCGGCCGGCTCGAGCAGCGTGATGTTCGCCTTGTCAGCGAGCGGCTTGAGCGCGTTCAGCGTCTCTGTCGGGTCCGGTGACGTCACCGGCTCGGCGTCCTCGCCGTTTTGGGTGATGTTGAGGAAGTCGGCCAGCGCACCGACGTACTCCGGCGCCACGTCGACGTCACCGGACTGCAGTTCCTGAATGTAGATGTCGCGGGTGTCGACCAGCTTCGTCGAGACCGAGTAACCCTCGTTCTCCAGCAGCTGCGAGTACATCTCGGCCATGATCTCCATCTCGGTGAAGTTCTGACCAGAAAGGCTGACGCTGCCTTTGTCGCCACTTCCCGTGCCGCCGCCATTCTCGGCGTCGTTCGCGCACCCCGCACCTACGACAGCGATTGCCACCAGGAGACTGACCGTCCCGATGCCACGAAGAGCCATGCCACACCACCTTTTGTGTCCCGAGGGCGTTGCCCTCGCGTGTCCAGTGGGCGCACCCGCGCGGCACCCGTCTTGTCGGTTCACGGTACCAGTGACGCTTCGGCTTTCAACGGTTTGGGGGTCAACCGGAAGGATGCATGTCGTCCCGGCTCAAGCGCCCGCTGTGCCAGCGCGGCGAGCCCCTCGAGCACCAAGGCGAAGATCGCCACGACGATTGCGCCGGCAAGGCCCTTGCCGTAGTTGCCGTTGTAGAACCCGGCGACGATGATCGTGCCGAGACCAGGACCCGCCACCAGCGCCGCAATGGTGGCCGTGGCCCAGACCTGCACCAGCGCCAGTCGCACACCTGTCGCGACCACCGGGAGTGCGAGCGGCAGCTCGACCTCGGTGAACACCTGCCGTTCGGCCATCCCCATGCCACGGGAGGCTTCGACGATGTCACGGTCGACCTCTCTGACCCCGACGTAGGCGTTGGTGATGATGGGCGGCAGCGCGAACAGCACCAGCGCGATCAGAGTCGCCAAGCCGGCCCGACCGTACGGTCCCAGCGTGTCGGTGCCCCACTCCGGCCCTGTCGACAGCAGCACAAGCACCGCGAACGTCGGCACCGCCCGGCCGACGTTGGAGATGTTGATCGCGAGGAACCCGCCCCGGCCCACGTGACCGAGCCACAAGGCGAAGGGCAGTCCAACCAGCATCGCGATGAGCAACGCGGTGACGGTGAGCAGCAGCTGCTGGCCGAGCTGGGCCACGATGCCGTCCGGACCGTTCCAGTTGGACCCATCCAGCAGGTAAGCGACTGCATCACCGAACATTGCTCACGTCCCCGCCCGCGCCCACGGAGTGAGCAGCCGTTGCACGAGCAGCAGCACCAGGTCCAGCGCCAACGCCAGGACGACGCACAGCAGGCTCGCTGCGAAGATCTCCGCCTTGAACGTGTTCTGCACGCCGTGCGCCAACAGGTTCCCGAGCCCGCCCGAGGCGACGATGGAGCCAACCGTGGTGAGGGCGACAGTCGACACGGTGGCTACCCGAAGACCCGCCATCACCACCGGCAGCGCCAGCGGCAGCTCGACCTGCAGCAGCAGTCGGGTCTGCCCGTAGCCGCTGCCGAGCGCGGACTCCCTGACCTCCTCAGGTACGCCGCTCAGCCCGGCGAGGGTGTTGCGCACCAGGATCGTCAGCGAGTACAGCGCGAGTCCGATGATCACCGTCGTGGCGGTGATGCCGGTGAACGGGGTCAGCAGCGGAAACAGCGCAAGCGAGGGAATCGTGTAGATGCCGGTCGAGACGCCCATGATCAAGCCTTCCAACCGGGAGTACCGGCGGGCGACCACAGCGAGCGGCACGGCCAGTACGAGCCCGAGCAGCACAGCTGCGACGGTGATCGTGACATGCTCGGTCGTGGCGCTGATGAGGTCGTCGGCCTTGTCGCGGAAGTACGACGGGCACACCCAGTTGTTCACCGCGCTGCTGTAACAGGACGCGTCCGGTGCTGCGGTCGCCAGTACAGTCACGGCATGGACGGTAGCGAAGATCTGATGATCCGGCTGCAGGGTGTCGGCAAGACCTACCCCGGGGGCACCGTCGCCGTACAGGAGCTCGACCTGGATGTGCCGCGCGGACAGCTCGTCACGCTGGTCGGGCCGTCCGGGTGCGGCAAGTCCACGACGCTGAAGATGATCAACCGGCTCATCGAGCCGTCGACCGGACGCATCGAGCTCGACGGTGAGGATGTCACCCGGGCAGACGCCGTCCAGCTGCGCCGCAAGATCGGCTACGTCATCCAGCAGATCGGCCTGTTCCCTCACCAGACCATTCGCGCAAATGTCGCGACGCTGCCCAAGCTGCTCGGCTGGGACAAGCGACGCACGAACGAGCGGGTCGACGAGCTGCTGACCACGATGGGCCTCGAGCCCAGCGAGTACGCCGACCGGTACCCGCACCAGCTGTCCGGCGGTCAGCGGCAGCGCGTCGGAGTCGCCCGGGCGCTCGCCGCCGATCCGGACGTGTTGCTGATGGACGAGCCGTTCGGTGCTGTCGACCCCGTGGTGCGAACCCGGCTGCAGGACCAGTTCCTGGCGATCCAGGAGACGTTGGCGAAAACCGTCGTGCTGGTGACGCACGACATCGAGGAAGCGGTGCGGCTCGGCGACCGGGTGGCGGTCTTCGAGCCTCGAACGTCCGCGCGCGCTGACGCCGACATGGTCAGAGTTGCCGGCTTCCATGGCGCGGCGGTCGGCTCGCCCAGGTCGACACCCCCGCGCGGGTGCTGGGCGCGCCGGCTGTCGACGACTTCGTCGCCGAGTTCGTCGGCGCCGACCGCGGTGTACGCCGGCTCGCGGTTACGCCGGTCCAGCCCCTCCACCTCGAGCAACCGCCCGTCGTACACGTCAGTGACTCACTGGAGCGGGCGCGCTCGGTCATGCAGCAGGCGGACGCGCGCTGGGCCGTCGTACTCGACGAGCACGACCACCTTCGGGGCTGGGTGGGGCGGGACACCGCCGGTGAGGGGGACGTCTCCGCTCATGCGGTGCGCATGGATGCTTGGGTGCCCGCTGACGCCAGCCTGAGAGATGCGCTGTCGACGATGCTGCAGTGGGACGCCGGATGGGTCGCCGTACTCGACGGTGACCGTTACCTCGGCGTGCTGACGCCGGCAACCTTGCACGTGGCACTGCGGCGCTCAGTGGCCGCCGACGAGGAGCGCGTCGAGCCCGAAGAGGTCAACGTCTCCTCAGCTGGTCCGCTTCGCTGACAGCGGGAGTGTGGTATGCCCAACGTGCGCGCTCTGCCCGAGGTCGCGCCTCTCCGACTAGCGGCACAACGGTTGATCGGTCCGGGCTTCGAAACGGCGGCCGACGCCGTCCGCTGGATGACCGCCTTGCAGGCACAGGACTACCCGGGGGCACTGACCTCGGTCGCCTTGCGCATGAAGTCCGGCGCGCGGCAGCAGGTGGAGACGGCACTCGACGCCGGCGAAGTGGTCCGATCGTGGCCGATGCGCGGAACGCTGCACCTGGTGGCGGCCGAGGATCTGCCCTGGATCTTGAGCCTCACGGCCGCGCGACTCGTCGCGGGCGCGGCCACCCGACGTAAGCAACTCGGCCTCGACGAGGGCACTCTGGAGCGCGCCCGCGAGCTGGCAGTGACTTCGCTGGAAGGCGGCCGTCGGCTGCGCCGCGACGACCTGCTCACCGTCTGGTCCGACGCGGGTGTGCAGACGCAGGGTGGGCGGGGCTACCACATGCTGTGGTTCCTGGCCCAGACCGGAACGTTGTGCTTCGGCCCGGTCAGCGACGGCCAGCAGCAGCTGGTGTTGGTCGAGGAGTGGATTCGGCAACCGCGGCACCTGCAGTGGGACGAGGCGCTCGGTGAGTTGGCCTTGCGGTACTTCCGCAGCCACGGCCCCGCGACAGTCAAGGACTTCACTCGCTGGACAGGTCTCGTGGCCGCTGATGTCCGGACGGGGCTAGCGCTCGCCCGCACCCGGCTGGCTCACTTCGAACTTGACGGCGTCGAGTACTTCCTTGACCCGGGGACCCCCGAAGTGCTGAGGGTCGCGTCGGAGTCGGCCAGTTCGGCGGGGAGCCGGGGCCGGACCGCGGGCGAAGTCTTGCTGCTTCCAGGCTTCGACGAGTTCATCTTGGGTTACCAGGACCGCCGTGCCCAGCTGCCTGCTGAGTTCGCTGACCGCATCGTTCCCGGTGGGAATGGTGTGTTCAAGCCGACTGTCGTCAGCGCGGGACAAGTCGTCGGTACATGGGCACGCCGCGGACGCGGCGCCAAGCAGGAAGTCGCTGGTACGCCGTTCACGTCGTTCTCCGTCGACGTCGCCGCGGCCATCCCCGAGGTGTATGCCGCCCTTCCCTGACTTCGTCGGCGCGCGATCGGGGTCAACGATGTCGCAGTGAACGCCGGTTGGGTGGCTGTGCTCGTCGAGACCACCTGAGCCGCAACTCAGCTGGATGAGAGGTGGTACTCCCAACCCGGGCGCCACATGAAGCGTTCAGCAGCCAAGTCCTCGAGGGGCACACCGTTGATGATGTGTTCCAACGCCCAGCGCGTGGCGATATGCCCGATGAGAAGGATGCGGGCTGAGGCCCAGCGGATCCGCAGGTCCTCGAGGGAGCCGCCGACCCGCTGCACCGCCTGGCGCCAGCTTTCGCCTCCCGGGTAAGGCATGTCGATGTGCTGCTGCCGGCTGCCGTGAACGCTGGCCGCTGGCGTTCCGTTCGCTTCGCCGTAGTCGCACTCGCGTAGCCGCCAATCCACGAACCTGGGTGTGGAGGACTCAGCGAAGGCGATCGACGCCGTCTGGATCGCTCGGTCAAGATCGGATGAGAACACTGCTGTCAGGTTGTCTCGGCGCCGCCGGACACC
>JAUJOE010000004.1:141174-227035 GCA_030447805.1 Nocardioidaceae bacterium
GAATCGGACGACGTCACGTCCGGCCCCCGGGCGTTCACGACGTTCTCAACGGACGTGGCCGAAGTGATCCTTGGGGTGTACGCAGGCTTCCCGTGAGTCGGGCCAGCGGGGGGCTCGGCGTCCGGCCGCCGGCAAATAGGTTGTTCCAGATGCATGCTCGGTGATTCTGTTGGGCCACGATCTCGCAACCATAACGAGGACTCTTGACTCCGACCTCATACACGTCTGCAGGTATCGCCTATGACCGTGCTGGCCCCCGTGGTGATCTGCCGGTCGTCCTCATCCATGCTGGCGTTGCCGACCGCCGGATGTGGGACTCACTATGGTCGGAACTCACGTCCGAACGGGATGTTGTCAAGCTGGATCTTCGTGGATTCGGCGAGTCCGCGACCCGTCCGCGCGGCGTCCTCTCCCCGGTCGATGACGTGCTCGACACGTTGGCCGAGACCGGCATCGGCCGCAGTCACCTTGTAGGCGGATCCTACGGTGCCGGCGTGGCCATCGAGGTCGCGCTGAGGCGACCCGAGCTGGCGGCGTCCCTGCTGCTCAGCGCGCCTGGTGGAGCGCTCATCCCCGAAGTCACGCCCGACCTGCGTACGTTTATCGACGCGGAAAGATCCGCGCTGGCCGATGATGACCTTGATGGTGCGGTAGAGGCGAACCTGACCTGGTGGGTCGACGGTCCCAAGCGAAACGCCGGCGAGGTCGATCCAGCGGTGCGCGACCTGGTCCGTGAGATGCAGCGGCGGGCATTCGAGGTGACGGCCGACTGGGACGACATCGACGAGAGCGAACTCGACCCACCCGCCCTTGACCGACTTGCGGAGATCCGGGTCCCGACCTTGGTCCTGCTTGGTGCGCTCGATCTTGACGCCATTCGCGGCGCGGCAAGGCGGGTAGCCGACTGCATCCCCAACGCACGCCACGTCGAGTGGCCTGACACCGCCCACCTACCGTCGATGGAGCGCCCCAGCGAATTCCTGGGACTCTTGCGAACCTGGTTGACGTCGTCCGAACTGGCGCCACCCGACTGAGGACGTCGCGACGACGTTGCCGGTGTGGCTGCCGCTCTATGCGGTTTCACCGGGTGGGGTGAAGTAGACCCATTTCTGCTGGACGGGTTCACCGATCGGGTGTTGGTAGTGGCGCCCGTCGGGCGGGGTGGGCAGTGGATCATCGGGTGGGTGCGGTCGCCCGATGGTGATCGCGGTCGCCGCGGTTGTCGGTGAACGCAGCCCGTCGGGGACATCGGCGTCGCCGGTGATGAGGAACTGTCCGCGGTGGTGGGCGTCGTGGTGGTACAGCACAAGCGATCAGGTTCCAGGTGTCGGTGGGTCCACCGTCTTTCCAGTGGATGCCGTGATGGACCTCCAGGTAGGCGCGGGCGGTGCAGCCGGGGTAGCGGCAGCCGCGGTCGCGGTCTTCCACCAGCCGGCGGGTGCGGTCCGGGACGATCCGCATGCTGCGGCCAACGTTGACCGGTAGCCCGTCGGTCTCCCACACCGGGGCGACCGACCCGGCGCAGGTGAGCTTCGCCAGCAGACCCGGTGGCAGCGCGGGTCCGGCGCCCACCCAGCCGCCGTCGGTGTCCAGGTGCACATACACCCGGTACTTGTCGACCCGGAGGTGGGTTGCACACCCGACAGGGACCGGTTGCACACCTCCACCAGCGCGTCAAACGAACTCACCTGCGGCTGCCCGGCCTGGAACAGCGCGTCCTTGGCCTCGCTGATGGCGGCGGCGATCAGCGCGCCTTGGTCGGCTGGGGCGTCGACCACCAGCCGGTACCGGGTGGAGTCAGCGAACTGGGTCACCCGACCCGGCGCGACCGCCTCAGCCGCCAGCCCCGTTCGTCGCGGAGCCGTCACCCGCCTCCTCCGCCGATGATTGCTGACCGTCGGGGTCCGCGGCGCTGGTGGCGTCGCCTTGGTCGGTGAAGGTGTAGCGGGACAGCGTCCGGCGGATCTGCGGCACGGTGGCGATGGTGGCGAACGACGCGGCCTCGTCGTCGTTGAACTTGCCCTGGTGCCGGGTCACCGCGTGCACCTGCTCAAACGACAACTCACCAGCGGCGAGCTTTCCGGTGGTCACCGGCAACTCAACGGTAGCGGCGGCGACCTCGGCGACCTGGCGGGCGCGTTCGGGGGACAGCCCGGTCTGCAACGTCAGGTAGTGCTCCACCGACCGGATCCCGTAGCCGCGCCACAGCTCTGTCTCGATCAGCTCAGCCGTCAACTCCACCAGCCGCGCGTTCGCGACGTTGAGCACACACGCATCAGCCAGCCGGTCCTTGATGTCAGCGAGCTTCGCGTAACTCTCATTCATACATACAATCGTACACCTGTTCGACGACAATTCCGCGGCTTCAACGCCGCTGTGGATAAGACGGCGACTTTTTTCCTGAGCATGAGGGGTCGAGAGCGGCGACCGCTTAGCCTTAGCCTTGCGGTGTCGTGACCCCCACCAAGCCCGCCAGCTCGCAAGTCGTCTTCATTGGCGGTCGTTCAGGGGGTCGGTAAGACGACGGTCGCCGCCGAGATGCACGCCCAGTTGATCGGCCTAGGTGTTCAACATTGCTGGATCGAGGGTGACAACCTCGACATGGCGTACCCGACACCTTGGGAGCAGGGTCACGCCCTAGCAGAGGCGAACTTGGCCGCGATGTGGCGCAACTACAAGGCGGTTGGCTACACGCGGCTGGTCTACACCAACACCGCCGCGGTTCGCGGTGACGTGATCCACTCCCTCGTCGCTGCGCTGGGGGACGACCCTGCCGTACACGCGATCTTGTTGACATCGAGCGACGACGAGGCAGACCGGCGGTTGAGCCAGCGGGAGGTAGGCAGCGGGTTGGCGTGGCATTCGGAGCGAAGTCGCCAGGCGGCTCGGAAACTTGAGTCGCTCGCTCCGCCCTGGGTGCAGCGCGTCAACACCGACCATCGGCGGATCATCGACATTGCTGGGCACATCATCGATGTTGTCGGATGGGACCGCCGGGGTAGCCACTCCCGATCACCGCGGGTTCGGGTTCGCCGCTAGAGGCCGTCCATCGGCTTCCACCGCTTGAAAACGGGTCGTCGTCCTCGATCTTGGGCACCCGGCAGGCCCGCTCCAGCAGTAGCCCGGCGACGACGATGAGCACGCCGGCCACGGCTGCGCTGGCTGAGCGGATCACGCGTTCACGAGGCAGCACGATGTCGAGTTGATCGATGAACTGCAGGGCAAAACCGACGTACCCGCCGGCCACGAGGGCTCCTGTGAGCGCGCTCGCCTTGGCGATCAGCAGCAGGTTCACCGCCCGCTGCGCCTCGATCAGGCGACCCTCGCGATGCATTGTGCGGTACGTCGTGTAGGCCAGCACCGCAACCACGGCCGCGATCGCCAGCAGGGCAACCACCGATGTCCACTGCACCCGGGGTGCCACGTTGTTGAGGCGCTCCGCGACCGGGACGAGCGCCCAGCCAAGCACCGCCCCCACCGTGAAAACGACGGCCAATGTGCTGATCCGAGTCGGGCCCACGGTGCCGCGCGGAGCGCTGGAGAAATCAGCCACGTCCGGGGACCCTCAGTCCAGGTCGAGGGCGAGGTCCTGGCGGCGTACCACCCCGGCGGTGCCGACAGCCGCCATCAGGTCGGCGACTGCTCCCCGGCCGGGAATCTGCGCACCCGAGTCGACCTCGTGCCAGGGCACTAGCACGAACGCCCGCTCATGCGCGCGGGGGTGGGGCAGGCGCAGCTCGTCGGTGTCGGACAACCGGTCGCCGAGGACGATGAGGTCGAGGTCGAGGGGCCGGGGCGCGTTGGCCTCCTCGCGTTCGCGCCCGTACGTCGTCTCGATCGCTTGCAGCCGGTCGAGCAGGGCAGCCACCGAGAGCGTCGTGTCGGCCAGCACCACCGCGTTGAGGAAGTCGGGTGAGCCGTCGGGGGCGTCAACCGGTGTCGTCTCATACACCGACGACACGGCGACCAGTCGTACGTCGGGGGTGTCTGCCAAGGCGCCGATCGCTCCCTGCAAGGCGGCGAACCGGTCGCCAAGGTTGCTGCCAAGCGACAGAACCGCCGTTCTGATCGGCCGCATGCCTCCCGTCAACGGGTCGGTCTCGACCATGTACGGGTTGGGCGTCTCACTCATCGCGACTCCGGTGGATGGTCACGCTGACGTCGTCAACGGTTACGGGCAAGGGCGCGTGCGGCTTGTGGACGGTGACGTCGACCTCGGCCACCGCCGCCTCGTCCAGGCAGATGTCAGCGAGCCGCTGCGCGAGCGTCTCGATGAGGTCTACCGGGTCGGCCGAGACCGCTGCGGCCAGCCGCTGCGTGAGGCCGGCGTAGTCGACAGCGGCGGTCAGGTCGTCGCTTGCTGCCGCCGGTCGGGTGTCAAGCCCGAGCATAACGTCGACGACGAACTGCTGGCCGCGCCGGCGCTCAGTCTCAAGAACCCCGTGGTGGCCGTGGACGCGCAAGCCGCGAACCGCCAACCGGTCGGGAGGGGAAGTGCCCGGTTGCTGCGTCATGGCGTCTCCGTCTGTGTGGCGTCCGGGCCAGACAGTACCGGTGGGGCGGGGTGGATCGGCCCTGCGGGTCATTCACGGCCTTTGGTGGTCATTCGCGCGCCTCGCGAGCCCATCGCGACGCGACCTTGACCGCGTCCAGCGATCGGCGTACGTCGTGCACGCGCACGCACCAGACGCCCGCAACGGCGCACAGCGCGGACACTGCCGCCGAGGCGTCGTCCCGCTCGCCAGCGGGGCGCGGCTCACCGTCGGCCGCCGCGAGCAGCTTCCCGAGGAAGGCCTTGCGCGAGGCCCCTACCAGCAGCGGCTGACCCAGCTCGTGCAGGGATCGCAACGCTGTCAGCAGCTGCCAGTTGTGGTCAGGTGTCTTGGCAAAGCCCAGTCCGGGGTCAAGCGCGAGCCGCCGCCTGGGCAGGCCAGCGGCGCTGGCCGCGTCGACGCGGGCCTGCAGCTCGGCGCGCACCTCAGCCACCACATCGGCGTACGTCGCCCGGTCCTGCATCGACGTGGAGTGTCCGCGCCAGTGCATCGCGAGGTAGGGCACGCCGAGCTCGACCACCGTCGGCAGCATGTCGGGGTCGGCCAGTCCGCCGGAGACGTCGTTGACCGCGACGGCACCCGCCTCGACGGCCGACCGGGCAACGCCCGCCCGCATGGTGTCGACGCTCACCACCGCGTCACCCTTTGCCAGCGCCGCCACGACGGGAAGCACCCGCGCCAGCTCTTCGTCGAGACTCGGCCGGTCAGCACCGGGGCGGGTCGACTCACCCCCCACGTCGACGAGGTCGGCCCCGGCCTCCACCAGCTCCAGCCCGTGCTCGACCGCGGCTGAGCTGTCGAACCACAGACCGCCGTCGGAGAACGAGTCGGGGGTGACGTTGACGACGCCCATCACCAGACACCGGTCCGGCGTGGGCAGCCCATCGACGTACCGGGCCGGAGCGGCGAACACGCCGCTAACCGAGGATGAGGCTCATCGCCTCGGCACGCGTCGCCGGGTCGCGAAGCTGACCGCGCACAGCGCTCGTCACCGTCTTCGAGCCAGGTTTGCGGACACCGCGCATGGTCATGCACAGATGCTCGCACTCGATCACGGTGATGACGCCCCGGGGCTCGAGGATGCGCGTGAGGGAATCAGCTACCTGGGTGGTGAGCCGTTCTTGCACCTGCGGGCGGCGGGCGAAGACGTCGACGAGCCGGGCGAGCTTCGACAGGCCGGTGATCTGGCCCTTCGCGTTGGGGATGTAGCCGACGTGAGCGACCCCATGGAAGGGAACCAGGTGGTGCTCACACGTCGACCAGACCTGGATGTCCTTGACCAGGACGAGCTCGTCGTGGCCGATGTCGAACGTGGTAGTCAACACCTCTTCAGGCGTCAGGTGCAGCCCGGCGAAGGTCTCGGCGTACACGCGCGCCACCCGCGCCGGTGTGTCGCGCAGCCCGTCGCGCTCGGGATCCTCGCCGATCGCCACCAGCAGCTCTCGGACCGCCGCTTCCGCCCGCTCGGCGTCGAACTTCCCCGCCGTCCACGCCGTCGGCAGCCGGATCGGGTCAATCCCCATGGGTGGTCTACCGCGGCGGGCCGAGCGGCGGGCCAGCAGGCGGCGAGCCAGGTGGCCCAAGGGGTGGAGCCCCGCCTGGCAGCGGGCTGGCGGGTGACTCGGTGCCCGGACCGACGGTGATCTCGGGTTTCGCCTCCGGCCGGCCGTTGGCACTTGCCGGTACGGCGACCGGTGGCAGCGGCGACGGGACCCGGGTGTCGGACCCGGTCCACGGCGGCCGCTCGGGCCGCATGACGACAGCGGAGAAGATCTCCTTCAGCTCCTTGCGGTCGAGGGTCTCCTTCTCCAGCAGCTGGGTGACGAGCTCGTCGAGGACCGAACGGTTCTGGACCAAGATGTCGAAGGCCTCCTGGTGGGCGTTCGTCATGAGGCGACCGATCTCCTCGTCGACGATCGCCGCGACCTCCTCGGAGTAGTTGCGGGTGTGGCCGATGTCACGGCCGAGGAACGGCTCACCGGTGTCCTCGCCGAGCTTCACCGCGCCGAGCCGCTCGCTCATGCCGTAGCTCATCACCATCGCGCGGGCGACCTTGGTCGCCTTGTCGATGTCGCTGGACGAGCCGGTGGTCGGGTCGTGAAAGATCAGCTGTTCGGCGGCGAGCCCGCCGAGGGCGTAGGCGAGCTGGTTGAGCAGCTCGTTGCGCGAGACCGACGACTTGTCGCCCTCCGGCAGCACCTGGGTGAAGCCGAGCGCGCGGCCTCTCGGCAGGATCGTGATCTTGGTGACCGGGTCGGTTCCCGGCAGGGCCGCAGCGACCAGCGCGTGGCCGCCTTCGTGGTAGGCCGTCATCAGCTTCTCCTGCTCGCTCATCAGGTGCGAGCGGCGCTGCGGGCCCATGCTCACCCGGTCGATCGCCTCGTCGAGGGCACGGTCGTCGATCAGCTTCTGGTCCTGTCGGGCCGTGAGCAGCGCCGCCTCGTTGAGCACGTTCGCCAGGTCGGCTCCGGTGAAGCCGGGCGTACGTCGGGCAACCGCGAGCAGGTCGACACCTGGCGCGATCGGCTTGCCCCGTGAGTGCACCTGCAGGATCTTGTGCCGCCCGTCCATGTTGGGAGCGTCGACGCCGATCATCCGGTCGAAGCGGCCGGGCCGCAGCAGCGCCGGGTCGAGCACGTCGGGCCGGTTGGTCGCGGCGATGAGGATCACGCCGCCGCGTACGTCGAAGCCGTCCATCTCGACGAGCAGCTGGTTCAGCGTCTGCTCCCGCTCGTCGATGCCCACCGCCGAGTCCGGCACCGCGGTGGCGGCCGACGGCGTCGATCTCGTCGATGAACACGATCGCCGGCGCGTTCTCCTTGGCCTGCTCGAAGAGGTCGCGCACGCGGGAGGCGCCGACTCCAACGAACATCTCGACGAAGTCAGAGCCGGAGATCGAGTAGAACGGGACGTTGGCCTCGCCGGCGACCGCGCGGGCGAGCAAGGTCTTACCGGTGCCGGGAGGGCCGTACAGCAAGACGCCCTTCGGGATCTTCGCCCCCACCGCCTGGAACTTCGCCGGCTGCTGGAGGAACTCCTTGATCTCCCCGAGCTCCTCGATCGCCTCGTCACATCCGGCCACGTCGGAGAAGGTGGTCTTCGGGTGGTCCTTGCTGACCAGCTTCGCCTTGGACTTGGCGAACTGCATGACGCGGCCCCCGCCGCCTTGCATGCTGTTCATGATGAACAGGAAGATCAAGACGATCAGCACAATCGGGAAGATGCCGACGATGAACGACCAGATCGCGCTGGTCTGGGGCACCTCGACGTCGTAGGCCTCTTCGATGGTGCCTTGGTTGACCTCTTGCTGCACGAGCTCGACCAGCTGGATCCCCTGGCCCTCGAGCCACTGCGCGGACACCTTGTCGCCGTTGTCGAGGGTTGCCTGGATCTCCTGGTCGCCGTCGATGAAGATGACGCTCTTGACGTCGCCTGACTTGATCGTCTCGACCAGCTCGGCGGTGTCGACGTCCTCATAGCCGTCCCGAGAGGACACCTCGTTGAGCACGACGACGATCACAATGGCGAAGAGGAAGACCCATAGCCAGGGTCCGCGGAACCAACGCTTCACGCTCGTCAACCGGAGCTAGGTGCTCCGTTCCTCCTGCCACTTGTCATCGGGGTTTGCTCCATTGTCGCCTATGCAGCCAAATCCGCGACCGGCGCGCAGCAGGCAACGTCCAGTGGGACCGACAGCTGAGCCGATGCGTGCCCAGTCAGGAGTAGACGTGCGGCGCGAGGGTGCCGATCGAACGCAGGTTTCGGTAGCGCTCGGCGTAGTCGAGCCCGTACCCAACGACGAACTCGTCGGGGATGTCGAAGCCGACGTACTTCAAGTCGACCATCATCCGCTGCGCCGCTGGCTTGCGCAGCAGGGTGCAGATATTGACCGACGCCGGTTTGCGCGAGCTGAGGCTGGTGGTGAGCCACGACAGGGTCAGGCCGGTGTCGATGATCTCGTCCACGACCAGCACGTTTCGGCCGGTGATGTCGGTGTCAAGGTCCTTGAGGATCCGCACCACGCCGGAGGAGGCGGTGCCTGAGCCGTACGACGAGATCGCCATCCAGTCCATCTCGACGTGCCGGACCAAAGCTCGAGCGAGGTCTGCCATCACCATGACGGCACCACGCAGGATGCCGACGAGCAGCAGGTCCTTGCCTTCGTAGTCCCGTTCGATCTCCCGCGCTATCTCCTGCAGGCGCTGCTGAATCTGCTCCTCGCTGATCAGCGTCGAGACGAGGTCATGCTCGACGTGGGCGACGTCCACAGACTCCTCCATGCGTGCGACGGGGTCATAGCGTGTCACAGCGCGGGCGGGTCAGCCGTGGTGGGCGGGTGGGCGTGTCAACCGCGGGCCGATGGGCTCCCGTCGCCGCCCGCGGGCCGACGTGCCTCGAACCGCAACGCGCCGTGCCGGCGGGTCGCCCGCACATGCCCCGGGAGGTCGACGCCGGCTTGCCCGTGCCAGTCGGTGACGAGGCGCTCAACTTCGTCGATGTGTACGGCGAACAGCTCGCCCCCCGGGCAGCCAGCAGCCAGTGCCGCGATCCGCAGTACGCGCCGACGTAGCGACGCAGGTGCCGCCGACAACACAGCAACGGCGAATGACCCGTCCTCCTGGCGGGCTGAGGGCAGCAGCTCCGCGGCCAACGAGTCGAGCGCGTCGGCATCGGCCCGGGCCAGTGCGGCTGTGCGGGCGAGCGCCTGGGAGACGCCCGGGCCTAGCTGCTCCTCGAGCACCGGCAGCACGGTGCGGCGTACCCTCACCCGCCGGAAACGGGGGTCGAGGTTGTGTGGGTCGTGCCAGTACTTCAGGTCTAACGCCCGGCAGGCCCGCTCGGTGCAGTCGCGGGTCAGCCCCAGCAGCGGCCGGCGGCACCGACCGGTGACCGGGGCCATCCCGGCGAGCGAGCGCAGGCCACTGCCGCGGGCGAGGCCCAGCAGCACCGTCTCCGCCTGGTCGTCGAGGGTGTGGCCGAGCAGCACCACCGCGTCGAGCTGATCCGCAACGCTGTTGAGGGCGGCGTAGCGGGCCTCCCGAGCCGCCGCCTCGGGCCCCGCCCCGGCCGCCACGGTGACGGCGATGACCTCGACCGGGTCGCAGCCCATCTCCCGCAGCAGGCTCGCGACCTCGGCTGCTACGCCCGCCGACTCGGCCTGGAGGCCGTGATCGACCACTACCCCGCCGACCAGCCAGCCGGCCGCGGCGCCTTCGAACGCGGCAGCAGCCGCCAGCGCGAGGGAGTCAGCACCACCGGAACAGGCAACGAGCACCCGGCTGCCTGGGGCCACGTCGGACAGGGCGACGCGGACCGCGCGGCGTACGTCGGCAACGGCGGCGTCGAGCGCACCACCCATCGGTCGTCAGCCGTGCACGCGCGCCACCCACCGCGCAGGATCCGCGATGTCAGCCTGATCGGGGAGGTTGCGGGGTGCCGCCCAAACCGCGTTGAACCCCTCCATCCCCACCTTGTCAATGACGCCGCGCACGAACACCGCACCATCGCGGTACTGGCGCATCTTGGCGTCGAAGCCCAGCAGCCGACGGATCAGCTGGTCGAGCGGGCCGGCGCCGGCGCGGCGCGCAGTGAACTTGCGGCGGATCTGTTCCACACTCGGCACGACCTCGGGCCCCACGCCGTCCATGACCACATCGGCATGGCCCTCGAGAAGCGACATGACAGCGGTGATCCGCTCGAGCACCTCCCTTTGCTCCTGGGTCTGCAGCGGGTCGAGCAACGACGCCTCGGAGTCACCGCGCACCATCCGACCGACCTGCTCCAGCGCCTCGCGCAGCATGCCGGCGAGCTTTTGTGGGTCGAGCTCGGTGCTTTCCAGCAGGTGCGCAATCTCACCGAGCATGTGCTCGCGCAACCACGGCACCGCGGTGAACTGCACCCGGTGCGTCTCCTCGTGCAGGCACACCCACAGCCGGAAGTCATGGGGATCGACTTCCAGCTCGCGCTCCACGTGTACGACGTTCGGCGCGACAAGCAGCAGCCGACCGGCAGTGGCAGTCTCCATCCGGCAGCGTTGGCACTGCTGGCCCACATCGACGAACGGGTCGAACTGTCCGAGCACTTTGCTCGCCAGGTAAGCGAGCAGACCCCCAGCCTCCACACCGGTGACCCGCGACCCGACCGCCGCCGTCATACCGCCAGAATCTCCGCGCTTCTCGACCATCTTGGCGATCAGGGGCCGCAGCACGACCTTGAAACCGTCAGCGTTGGCCTGCACCCACCCGGCTCGGTCGACGATGAGCACCGGTGCGGTAGCCGACTCGGCGTGCAGGCCGGTGTACGCGCGAACGTGCCCCTCGGCAAGTGCCGCGGACTCCCTCAGCTCCCGCACCGTCTCGCGCGCCTCGTCCCGGCTGACGTCGGGGCCCGGCCGCATGAGCCGCTTGGCGGTGAGCACCGCCAAGTCCCAGTCGACCATCTCCGGGGTCCCGCCGTGCGCTCGATCTGCCATGCCGTACACCGTACGTGCCTGGCTGAGAGGGCCGGTCGTGGAGCGGAGACTGGCCGCTCAAGCAGGCGACGAGCAGCGCCCTGCGGGGGTCTCTGCCGCGCAGCTCGTAAACCAGGTGCAACTAGTGCACTCGGTTGACGAGTCGCGACACCCCTTACCCGGCCCGCCCCTTCCCGGCCACCACGGCTCCCGGCCCCCGCCGACACCGCGAGGACTGAGCGACTCAGCAGAGCGACTCAGCGGTAGGTGGAGAGGAGAGCGGCGATGCGGTCGAGCCGGACTCGCGCGGCGAGGGCACGTCGTTCCGGCACCTCGTCAGCCACCGCCGCGAACACCAAGGGATGACCGTCACGGGTGACCACGAGGCCGGCGAGTCCGTGCACACCGGTCAGCGTGCCGGTCTTGGCTCGCACCACGCCAAGGCCGCGTGCGGCGAGGCCGAAGCGGTAGCTCAGGCTGCCGGTGAAAGCCGGCCACTGGCAGCGACGACACCACCGCACGCAGCTGGGGATACTCGGGATCGGCGGCCAGCTGCAGTACGTCGAGCAGCACCTGCACTGGTAGCGCGTTGCCGCGGGCGAGCCCGCTGCCGTCGCGCAAGGTGACGCGCGACAGGTCGATCCCCAGTCCCGTCAGCGTCCGTCGTACGGCTTTCACGCCTGCGGCGGCAGACCCGGGCCGGTCAGTCGCCAGCGCGACGTGCCGGAGCAGGACCTCCGCCGCCTCGTTGTCGCTCAGGGCGATCACGTGTTCGACGATCTCGTCCAGCGGTGCCGACTGTACGACGGCCAGCTGGCTCGCCGACCGCGGCGCACGGCCGTTCACGACCTCCGAAGCGACCTGCAGGCCGGCTGACCGCAACAGCGCCGCGAACCGCCACGCGGCGGTCTGCGCCGGGTCGGCCACCCGCGCATCCCCACCCGCGGCCCTGCCCTCGTCGACCCATAGTGCGCTGATCGGGCTGACAACGTCGTACCGGATATACGTCGAGGGCCAGGCCGGGTTGACGGCGGGCCCCGAGAACACCGAGGTGTCATAGCTGAGCCGCACCCGCCGTACCCCGTCGTTCATCAGCTGCCGAGCCGTTGCCCGGGCCAGCTTGGCCAGGCTGGCCTCCTCCGGGTAGCCGGTCGACACGTGCCTGGGCGGCGCTGACCTTGTGGTCAGCAACGGGTCTCCCCCGCCGACCAGCACCAGGTCGTGCTTTGTCGCCCCGGTAACGACCGACGTCTCAAACCGGTGGCCCGGTCCGAGCACCGACAGCGCCGCCACAGTTGTCAGCAGCTTCGCCAGGGACGCCGGAGTCACGACCTGCGATCCGCCCAGCCGGGTGAGCGGTCTCGACTCGCCGAGCTCCTCCACCGCCATCGCGAAGTGGTCGGCCAGCGCGCGGCTGTCGACGACCCTCTCGAGGAGCTGGGCAAGCTCCCGCCTCGAGACCGGATCAGCCGCCCGCGCCTCGCGAAGCACTGGACCGGGCGGTGACACCTCAGGCAGCTGCACGGCCGGCGGCGGCGGTTCCACCGGGGGCGGTTCGGCCGGCGGCGGCGGTTCAGCCGGCGGCGGTTCCACCGGCGGCGGTTCGACCGGCCGCGGTTCGACCGGCCGCGGTTCGACCGGCGGCGGTTCGACCAGCGGCGGCTGCGCCCGCTCCTTCGAAAGCGAGGGAATGACCCCGAACTCAGCCGCCACCGCCGCCACCAGCACAAGGCAGACCACGACCGTGCCCAGCCAGCGTGCCGCGGTACCACCGCGGCGTTTGCCCTTACGGCGATCAGCCCGGCGCGCCACTGCACGCCTTGACGTGTACGTACTGACCCACCTGCGCGACACTAACCGGTGAAGCCGATGTCGGCGCGCGCTGGAAACCCGCTGTCAACGAACAAGCCCCCGGCAACAAGCAAGCCGCGACAACGAGCAAGGATGTGCAGCGTGGAGTTCGACGTCACGATCGAGATCCCCAAGGGGCAGCGCAACAAGTACGAGGTCGACCACGAGAGTGGACGGATCCGGCTGGACCGCACGCTCTTCACCGCCACCCAGTATCCGGCGGACTACGGCTTCATCGACGACACCCTTGGCCTCGACGGCGACCCCCTCGACGCGCTGGTCCTGGTCTCTGAGCCGACCTTTCCCGGTTGCCTGATCAGGTCACGGGCGATTGGCATGTTCCGGATGACCGACGAGATGGGCGGCGACGACAAAGTGCTGTGCGTGCCGGCGAACGACCCGCGGCAAGAGCACCTCCGCGACATCCACCACTTCCCCGAGTTCGACCGGCTGGAGATCCAGCACTTCTTCGAGGTCTACAAGATTCTCGAGCCGGGCAAGTCGGTCGAGGGCGCCACCTGGGTGGGTCGAGCCGCGGCCGAGCAGGAGATCGAGGAGTCGCGGCAGCGTCATCAGGAGAGGTACGGCGAGCACGCCCGGACGCTCTTCACGCCCCCTGGCGCCTCCCCCAAGCCAGCCGCTGAGTCCTCCTCAGCCGCCACCCCCGAAACTCATTGACCCTCCCCGGTCTCCCCCGCGACTTGTCAGCGCGACTCACGCCTGAAGTGGGGCCGTAGAGCCTGACAACTCTCAGGGCCGCCGGAGTCAGGGGCGACCGAAGAAGTCCGGTGTCTCCCAGGAGTAGATGCTCTCCACGCGCACGGTCGTCCCGGTGCGTGGCGCGTGGATCATCTGTCCATTGCCGATGTAGAGCCCGACGTGGAAGATCGTGCTCGGGTCGGACGGGTCACTCGACCAGAACACCAGGTCGCCAGGCTGCAGCTGGCTGGACGAGATCGGAGTCGTCGCGGCGTACTGCGCCACGGAGTAATGCGGCAGGTACACCCCGGAGTTCCCCCAGGCGGCCATGGTGAGTCCTGAGCAGTCCCAGGCGTCCGGTCCCGCAGCGCCCCAAACATATGGGTCGCCGATCTGCGCATAGGCAAACGAGATCGCTGCGGACGCGCTGCCCGAGCTGGGCGGCGGAGTCGGGCTGGCGCGGGCGGAGGACTCGGAGCCGGAGGGGGACTCGGAGCCGGCGGAGGACTTGGAGCCGGAGCGGGCGTCGGGCTCGGGGTCGGGTCGGGGTCGGAGTCGGAGCCGGCGCGGGCGCCGGGCTCGGGGTCGGCGTCGAGGTCGGAGTCGGAGCGGGCGCGGCGCCGGGCTCGGGCTCGGGGTCGGGGTCGGGGTCGGAGTCGGGGTCGGGGGGGTCGGGGTTGGCGGGTCGGGGGTCGGGGTCGGGGTCGGGGTCGGGGTCGGGGTCGGGGCTCGGGGTCGGGGTCGGGGTCGGCGTCGGGGTCGGAGTCGGGGTCGGGGGGTCGGGGTCGGGGTCGGGGTCGGGGTCGGCGGGCGGTCGGGGTCGGAGTCGGCGTCGGCGTAGGCGGACGGGGGGCTCGGCACCGGCGGGGGCTTGGCGACGGCGGGGAGCTCGGCACCGGAGGGGGCTCGGCACCGGAGAGGGCTCGGCACCGGCGTAGGCGTCGGGCGGGGAGCCGGCACGCGGGGCTCGGAGCCGCCACGGGGCTCGGAGCCGGCTCGGGCGACGGACTCGGAGCCGGAACGGGGCTGGGCGCCGGTGCCGGGGACGGACTGGGAGCAGGCAGCGGGCTCGGAGCAGGAGCGGGGCTGGACGCCGGTGCGGGGGCGGGGTCAGCGGCCGGTGCGGGGGGGGCGGGGCCGGACTGGGGTTGTTGATGGCTCGCTCTCCACCTGTTGTTGTCGCGTTCGGCGTTGCTTGCAGCGCCAACTGCTCGCGCCGCTCCTGCCGGGCCTGCCGCTCGAGCTGGCGTTGCTCTTCGCGCTGCTGCGCCAGCATTGCGAGCCGACGTTGCTCGGCCAACCGCTCCTCTCGACGCTGCTCGAGGCCCTCTTGGCGCTGGGTGGCAAGCTGCACCGAGATCTCTTGTGCTGCGGCGAGCTCGCGCAGCAACACCTCGCGTCGCTCCCCCAGGCTCACTACCGCGGCCTGCTGAGCTGCGACCGCTGCGGCCGCTGCTTGCTTGGCCTGCGCCGCGGCCTGTTTGGCGTCAGCGGCTTCGGTGAGCGCCTGCTCAGCAGCCGCTTCGTAGACCTCCGCGAGCTGAGCTGCCGCCTCCCAGGTCTGGAACCTCGCATCGAGCGCACGCTCGGAGTCCTCATACCGCGACATCTGGGTGATGAGGTTGTGCGGGCCATTCGCGGTCAGGGCAGCGTTGAAAGCCGTCAGTCCGCTGCCAGCGGATTGCTGCGCAAGCACGAGCCCGGCGAGCTCCTCACGGGCGTTCGCGGCATGCGTCACGGCGCGGTCAGCGCGTCTGCGGGCATCGGTGACCGCCGCCGAGGCCTGCTGCCAGTGCAGCAGCGCGCCGTTGTAGGCCTCAGACGCCTGCTCTGCAGCGACTGCCAACCCCTCGAGCTCGGCGCCGGCTGCGGCAAGGTCAGCCTGGATGTCGCCCACCGAACGCTCTGCGTCAACGACCCGCTGCTGCGCTGCGGCGACGTCGTCCTGGCTCGGGATGACGGGAGCCTCAGGGTCCGCGGACGCGGTCGGGCTCAACGTGAGGGTGAGTACGACGGCCGCACCGACCGCAATCGACCTCAGGGGGGCTCGCGTCAACACAGGTGGCGTCCTCTCGGTTCCCGCTGGCGGATCGAGACCGCCGTAAACGACGACGGCCGCGAACCGGTTGCCCTGCGACGTTATCTACCTTCAGCCCCAATTGGAACATCTTTCACACAAATAACTCTGGTAACACGATAACTACATCATTGTGATTCTTTGCGGATGGGAATTGCCGTAACTGAAGAAGACCGCCGCCAGACGTTATTCGCTGGTGGACTGCGGCGCTCGACGCTGCCGAAACGCCGCCATCGCCTCCTGTGCGATCTCGGAGGCGAAGAGCCGGGCGGATAGCTCGACCAGCGCCTCCCCGTCAGCGGCCATCGCAGCTCGCACAGGTGCGTTGAGCAGCCGCTTGGTCTCGGCCAACCCTTGCATCGGCACGGCAACAAGTTCTCGAACCAGTTCGTCGACGGTCTCGTCCAGCTGTGGGGCAGGCACCGCCCGCGTCGCCAGACCCGAGCGGGCCGCCTCGACGCCGTCGAAGACGGCTCCCGTCAGGTACTTGCGGGCCGCGTCTCGATCGCCTAATCGGCTGCGCGTCGTCAACGAGATGATCGCCGGCGCCAGGCCCAGCTTGGCCTCGGTGAATGCGAAGGTGGAGTTTTCGGTGACGAGCGCAACGTCGCAGGCGCCGACCAGCCCAATGCCACCGGCGCGCACCGAGCCTCGTACCACCGCCACCACCGGGGTCGACAGCTCGACGACAGTTACCAGCAACCCCAACAGGGCCCGGGTGCCGCGGTCCATACCAACCTCGACCGCCTCGGCCAGGTCGGCGCCGGCGCAGAAAGTTGGGCCGGTGTGTGTCAAGACGACAACACGTACGTCGCTGGACGCGTCCGCAACCCGCAAGTGCTCCAGCAGCTCGGCCACCAGTCGCTCCGACAGTGCGTTGCGGTTCGACGGCGAGTCCAAGGTGATGGTGGCGACCTGGTCGCGCACCTCGAGGTGCACGAGCTCGCTGGCGGAACTCATGTGGTGGCAGGGTCTCGCCGGGCTGCGTCTCCGCTAGGGGTTTCTGCCACAGCTGGAGGGAAGACGCCGATCAGTCCGTCACCGGACTGGTGCTGGTGGCGTTGCACCTTCATGGGATACCCGGTTGCCTTGGCACCGGCCCACACGGCGATGAACCCGATCGCGACCCCGGCGGCGTCGTCAAGCAGGTAGTGCCAACCGAAGTACACCGTCGAGACCGCGGTGAGCACGAAGTAAACCCACATCGACCAGCGGACCCACTTGTTCGGGACGACGTAGTGGCAGATCAGAGCAGCCGTGAAGATGATCGAGACGTGCAGCGACGCGAACGCCGCCACGCTTTGCACCGAGTCGCAGGCGAACGGGTCGTGCCGGCACAGCTCCCGGTCTGTCGCCAGGTTGCTTTGCAGCAAGGTGACGCCGGTGGTGGGCAGGTCGGTGAACATCGACGGCTTGGCGAGGAAGGGGCCGAGCGAGGGCATCCAGTAGTAGCTCGCCGCGCCGAGGACCCAGTTCACGCACAGCGCGGTGACGTACCAGAACCCGGTCGACACGTTCTTCGACCACACCAGGGCTGCCCCGAGACTGAGCGGCACGAAGACGAGGAAGGCGACGTAGGCGTACGACAGCAGATGTGCGCTGAGCCCGGTGCCGAGGGCCGTGTGCAACGCGTCGGCTGGGTCGTGGCCGAACATCAGTGCCTTGTCGAGCTTGAGCAGCACTCCGTCGTACAGAACGCGTTCCCGCACAAAGGGCAAGAACCCCTTAAGGTTCCGGTAGGCGACGTACACGACGTAGAAGCTGCCGAGACCCACCGAGACCAACACCAGCCGGCTGCGCGTCCAGCGGGCTCGCGAGTACGCCTTGAACGACTCACCGAAGTTCGAGAAACCCCGGTTGGTCATCACTACCCGTGGCACCACGTCGGCGAGATAGAACAGCAGCACGATCGCCGGCAACCTGATGTACGACGGCCCAGCCAAGCCGTCGGGGTCGCGAAGCGGAAGGTCGTAGCGGTACGACGCCACCCACGCCAAGATGCCCACCGCGACAGCCAGCCCGACGGCGAATCCGTAGGCTCGTCGGGTCATGGGTCACCTTGTCGTGCTCGACGGGGCGTCGCCGGACGGCCAGTTCCCACTCGTCGTACAACAACCGCGTCCCGCGTCGCTTGGGCTTCTCATCGTAGACCCCGGCTGGCTTCCTGCTGTTCACCTTCACCGCCCCGGTTCTCGCGCAGCCGGCCCCCGGCTAGGCTTGGACGCACACGACAGGGGAGCGCCTCGGCGCTGAGAGTGCGGACGATCCGCAGACCCTCGAACCTGATCCGGTTAGCACCGGCGAAGGGAGTCGAGTCTCGAGCAGGCACCGCCTGCTTCCCCTCCCGATCTTTGGGAGGTATCTCATGCCCGCTTCATCCCGCGCGCTGCCGGCGGCACCTGACCGGGAGACCGGTTCCTGGCGCACCATCGACCTGCTCACCACGGCCGTCATCGGGGTGGTGTTCGGGGTCGCGTACTGGGGCTGGAGCTCCAGCTACACGGCTGTCCCCGGCCTCAAGGCGCTCGCCGGCCCCTTCGTCGGGTTGGTCAATGGCCCGTGGCTGATCGCCGGCGTGGTGGCGGGCCTGGTAATCCGCCGGATCGGCGCTGCATTCTTTGCCGAGGTGCTCGCGGCCGTGGTCTCCACGCTGCTCGGCACCGAATGGGGCTGGACGACGGTCATCTCCGGCATTGTGCAGGGAGCGGGCGCTGAACTGGCCTTCGCGATCTTCTTGTTCCGTCGTTTCACCTGGCCGGTTGCTGTCCTGAGCGGAACGCTGGCGGCAGTTGGCGGCTTTTGTTACGAGTGGTTCACTTGGCTACCTGGCCTTGACCTCGAGTACAAGCTCGGCTACCTCGGCTCGTTCGCGCTTTCCGGGGCGGTGGTTGCTGGGTTGGGTGGCTGGGCGCTGACTGCGGCGCTTGCTCGCACTGGCGCAATCGACGCCCTGCCGGCTGGCCGGGAAGCTGCGCACGATAACGCCGTCTAGGCCGTGAGCGCGTTTACTTCGTGCCAAGATCCGACGGTTAGCCGGCCATAGCGTGTCCAGCGTCGGATCCTTTCGCGAGGGCGCGGGCGCGGGCGAGGGCGCGGGCGCGGGCGAGGGCGCGGGCGCGGGCGAGGGAGCGATCGGTGGGGCTGACGTCCGCGTCAGGGGACTGACCTGGCGACCGGTACGACGCCGAACACCCGTGTTTCGCGAGCTCGAGCTGTCGATCGCTGCCGGTGAACGGGTGCTGGTGGCGGGTCCCAGCGGGTCAGGGAAGTCGACACTGTTGCGCGCCATCGCCGGCCTGCTCCAGACCGCGGACCACGGGGACCTGTCGGGCAGCGTGCAAATCGGCGGTCGTGATGTCGCCGAAGTCCCGGGCGGCGTCGGGCTGCTGTTGCAGGACCCGCTGGCTGGCGTGGTGGCAGAGACAGTCGGCCGCGACGTCGCCTTCGGGCTGGAGAACCAGCAGGTGCCGCGTGAGCACATCTGGCCGCGCGTCGACGCTGCCCTGCGGGCGACCAGCTTCCCGTACGGCGTCGGCCATCCCACCTCGGCGCTGTCGGGCGGTGAGACGCAGCGGCTCATGCTGGCCGGGATGCTCGTGATTGACACGCCCGTGCTGCTGCTCGACGAGCCGACGTCGATGCTCGACCCGCAGGCGGCCGGCGAGGTACGCCGGGCGCTGCAGGCCGCGGTACAGACCCGTGGGTGCACAACTGTCGTGGTCGAGCACCACTTCGAGCCGTGGATCGACTTCGCCGACCGCCTGGTCGTGCTCGGTCACGGCGGCGAGGTGCTTGCTGATGGCCCGGTCAAGCAGGTCCTGGAAAGAGAAGGCCCCGGCCTTGCCGCCCGCGGCGTCTGGGTGCCCGGGTTTGCTCCGCCGACGCTGGTGCCGATCGGCGATGAGTTGGTGCGCCCGTCCGAGCCCGGGCCAGTCGAGCTGCTCCAGGCGAGCGACATCGTGGTCACGTTGCCAGCGAGTCTGACTGACCCCAAGGCAGCGCGCCGGGTTGCCCTCGACGGCGTAGCTGCGGCGCTGCATGCCGGGCACGCCCTCGCGGTGACCGGAGCCAGCGGCGCCGGGAAGTCCACTCTGGTCTCAGTGCTGGCCGGGCTGCTGCGGCCGACCTCGGGTGAGGTGCGATCCCATCCCTCGCTGGGCACGCGCCGCGGGACCCAGCCGTGGCGGTGGCGCTCGCGCGACCTCGCCGCTCGACTGTCGTGGGTGCCGCAGACCCCAGAGCACGGCATCGTCACCTCGTCTGTCCTCGACGAGGCGCTGGCGTCGGCGCGCGCCTGCGGCCGCGACACCGAGGTCGCCCGCAACCGAGCGTTGGGGTTGCTCGAGGCCTTCGGCCTCTCCCACGTCACCGCCGCCAGCCCCTACCACCTGTCCGGCGGTGAGCAACGCCGGCTGATGGTCGCGGCGGCGCTCGCGCACGGCCCGTACGGCGTCTTGCTGGACGAGCCGACAGTCGGCCAGGACAGGAGCACCTGGGCGGCGGTCCTCGGAGCCGTCAGCGCCGCTCGCACCGCCGGCTGCGGCGTGGCGGTGTCGACGCACGACAAAGCGACGGTTGCGGCAGTCGCGGACGAGACCGTGCGCCTAGAGCGCGGACGAAGAGCGGCATGAACTCTCTGACTCCACCAGGCCCGTTGTCGCTGCTGGCGGGCTGCCTGCTGCCCGTGGCTGGGGCGTTCGCGATCCGTGCTGCGGAGCCAGGGCTGGTCGGGATCGCGGCCGAGCTGGTGGCCTTCGGCTGGTTGGCCCGCGACTGGCGTCGTATCCTGCGCGGGCTGGCCTTCGGTGTCGTCGCAGCCGCCGGGATTGCGCTCACCACCTGGCTGTACGGCGGACAGGATCCGGACACGACGGGCGCCGCCGCATTGCGCATCCTCTACCTCGTCCTCCCCAGCGCCCTGCTGGCGCCGCTGATCCGGCCCAGCAAGCTGGCCGACCACCTGGCGCAGCGGCTGCATCTGCCGGCGCGAGGGGTCGTGGCTGCCAGCGCGGCGCTGCAGCGGTTGGACCTGATCGGTGAGTCCTGGCGCCAGGTGCAGCGGGCGCGCAGGTCACGCGGGCTCGGCGCCGACGGCAGCCCGCTGCGCTGGGTCAGGGCGTCGGCGGGCTCCGCCTTCGCGCTTCTCGTCGTCGAGCTGCGGCGGTCGGGACTGCTGGCCGTTGCGATGGACGCGAGAGGCTTCGAGGGCGCCGTTCGACGTACCTGGGCCGAAGGCGCACCCTGGGCAGCAGCTGACACGCTCGTGCTCGTGCTCGCGGTCGGGCTGGCGATGCTGCCCTGGCTCCTAAGATGAGGCTAGCCAGGCTCTCCCGGGCGCCGGTGGACTGAGGAGCGCAGATGGGCAGGTCGCTGAGCCAGCTGCTGCCTACGGCGCTGTTTCAGGCTGTGGTGCCTGGTCTTGCTGTGCTCCCTGACCGCCTGCTCCAACGACAACGCACCGAGGCGCCCGAGCCTGGCCAAGGCCTCGGTCGGCGACTGCTACGACGACGTCTCGGCCGCGCCCGTCCACTGCAACTCCCCACACATCGCGCAGACGGTCTTCGTAAGCGAGAACCCGCCTGGGGCGATCAGGCGGTCGCGCTGCTGCCATGTCGTGAGGCGCAGGCGAAGTTCCTCGGCCAGGACTTCAACACCCGGCTTGCCGTCGAGCTGTGGGTCGCCAGCGACGCGTCGTGGTACCGGTGCGACGTACTGCTGAGGAACTCCACTCGCGCCACGCAGGGATACCAGTCGCTCACCGGATCGTTGAAAGGGGTGCTGCGGCACGGTACGTCGATCGACCTGCAGGCGTGCCTCAACGCGGCGTACGACCCGGCTGTCGACCAGACCTACGTCTCCTGCCGGGAGCCGCACGTGTCGCGTGAGCTGGCCGTCGCCCCGGCGATCGGGACCCTTGACGAGCCGTTGCCCAACGACGTCGCCCAGCGCGCGGTCAGCGCCTGCAACGCGACGGCATCGGCCGAGGGGCAGTTGCTGCCCGACCGGATCGTCACGGCGTTCTACCCCGAGACCGCCGACGCCTGGGCGAGCCGAGCGCACCGCCGACTGCTGGGTCACCGCGACCGACGGCACGCTGCCCGCGTTGACGGCGCGACAGCGCTGACCCGACCGCATCGAGGGCCGTGTGGCCACCATCCGAGAGCGTGAGGTACGGCGCCGACATATCGTCATGGCGATCGACCTCAGTACAATCGCGATTACACTTCGTTGTATGCATACGCTCACAATTCGTACTGGCCCGGAGGTTGAGCGGGCGCTGGAGGTGCTGACCCTGAGGGCCTGTCGCGCTCGGAGGCAGCCCGGACGGCGATCCTTGAGGCTGAGCGGGCACACCGCCGGGCACGGCTTCGGGCTGAGGCCGAGTCGCTGCGGGATGATCCCGAGGACGTCGCCGCCTCGCGTGAACTGGCGGCAGAGATGGATGCCATCCGTGCGTGGTGACCTCTACCGGCTCAAAGCGCCCAAAGATGTCAGGGTCACGAACAGGCCGGGGTGCGGTTCGCGGTGGTGGTGCAGTCCGATGACCTTCCGTTGTCCACGTGGGTAGTCGCGCCGACTTCTACCGGAAGGCGCGGCGCCTCTTTCCGGCCCGAGATCGAGATCGACGGCGTGCAGACCCGAGTCATGGTCGAGCAACTGACCGTGGTTGACCCCCAGGTCCGGTTGGGGAGTTCGCGGGGCGGCTGGACGCCTCGGAGCTCCGGGCCGTCGACGCAGCGCTGCTGGTTGTGCTCGGTCTGGACTGACCGAGGTCAGCGGGGGGATACCCCAGGTCAGGTCGACCGCGCTTGTCGACGGGTCCGGCCACCGGCTGGTGACGACCTTCGTGCGGGTGTAGAAGTGCACACCCTCCGCGCCGTACATGTGCGAGTCGCCGAACAGGCTGTCGTTCCAGCCGCCGAACGAGTAGTAGGCGACCGGGACCGGGATCGGCACGTTGATGCCGACCATGCCGGCCTCGACCTCCTGCTCGAAGCGCCTGGCGGCGCCGCCGTCGCGGGTGAACAGCGCTGCCCCGTTTCCGTACGGGTTGGTGTTGATGATGCGCAGCGCCTCCGCTGCGGTGTCGACCCGCACGACCGCCAGCACCGGTCCGAAGATCTCGTCGCGGTAGACCTGCATGTCGGTGTTGACCGCGTCGACAAGACTCACGCCGAGGAAGAACCCGTCACCGTCGAAGGCCTGGTCGCGTCCGTCGACGAGCACCTTCGCACCCTCGCCGGCGGCGATGTCGAGGTACGACGCCACCCGGTCGCGGTGGTCGCCCGTGATCAGCGGCCCCATCTGCGACTCGGGCTCGGTGCCGGGGCCGATGCGCAGGTCACCGACCCGCTCGGTGATGGCCTCGATGAGCGGGTCGGCCACGGCGCCGACGGTGACCACCACCGAGACGGCCATACAGCGCTCCCCCGCCGACCCGTACGCCGCCGACACCGCCGCGTCGGCGGCCATGTCGACATCGGCGTCGGGCAGCACGACCATGTGGTTCTTGGCGCCCCCGAGGGCCTGGACCCGCTTGCCCGCCCGGGTGCCGCGCTCGTACACGTGCCGGGCAACCGGCGTGGACCCGACGAAGCTCACCGCCTGCACGGCTTGGGAGTCGAGCAGCCGGTTGACGGCTGCGGCGTCGCCTTGGACGACGTTGAAGACCCCGTCGGGCAGGCCGGCCCGCTGCAGCAGGTCCGCCAGCAGCAGTGACGGCGACGGGTCCTTCTCGCTCGGTTTCAGGATGAACGCGTTGCCGCACGCGATCGCGTTGGGGATCATCCACAGCGGCACCATGACGGGGAAGTTGAACGGCGTAATGCCCGCGACGACACCGAGCGGTTGCTTCAGCTCGTGTACGTCGACACCGGTGGCCGCTAGCGCTGAGTGCCCACCCTTGAGCAGCTGCGGAATCCCACAGGCGTACTCCACGCAGTCCAGGCCCCGGGCCACCTCTCCAGCAGCATCGGACAGCACCTTGCCGTGCTCGGCGGTGATCGCTGCGGCCAGCTCGTCGCGGTGCTCGACGATCAGCTCGCGGAACCGGAAGAGCACCGTCGAGCGCTTGGCCAGGCTCGCGTGCCGCCACTCCCCGAACGCCTGCTGGGCCACCTCGATGGCGGCGTCGACCTCCCCCGCCGATGCCAGAGCCACCTCGCCGGTCTGCTGGCCGGCCGCGGGGTCGTACACCGGCGCCGTGCGCGCGAACGTCCCAGCCCGCACCCCACCGATGACGTGCCCGATCCGCTTCACTTGTCCTCCTGACCTGGATGCCTAGGTGATTCAGCGTCGGTGGCCAGCAGGGAACCGCGAGCTGCCTCGAGGCGCGCTACCGGGACGCGGAACGGCGAGCACGACACGTAGTCGAGCAGGATCGACTCGAAGAAGTGGATCGAGTCGGGGTCGCCGCCGTGCTCGCCGCACACCCCGACGACGAGGTCGCTCCGGGTTTCCTTGCCCTCCCAGGCGGCGATGCTGACCAGCCGGCCGACCCCGGCCGCGTCGAGCGTCTCAAACGGGCTGACGCCGAAGATTCCTGACTCGATGTAGAGGGGGAAGAACTTCGCCTCGACGTCGTCTCGGCTGAAGCCCCACGTCGTCTGCGTCAGGTCGTTGGTCCCGAACGAGAAGAACTCGGCCTCCTCGGCGATCTGGTGCGCCGTCATCGCGGCCCTCGGCAGCTCGATCATCGTGCCGATCGGGAAGCGCAGGTCGACGTCGAGCTCCGCACCCACCTCGGCCACCGTGGCAGCAGCCTGCTCCCGGATGATCGCCAGCTCCTTGACGTCGCCGACCAGCGGCACCATGATCTCCGGCTGCGGGTCCAGCCCCCGCTTCCGCAGCTCGGCGGCAGCCTCCGCGATCGCCCGCACCTGCAGCAAGAACAAGCCGGGTACGACGAGCCCGAGCCGCACCCCGCGCAGACCCAGCATCGGGTTCTGCTCGTGGTGACGCTGGACCTCCTTCAGCAGCTCGGCCGCTTCCTGGTCAGGCTGGCCGGTCGCCTCAGCGACAGCCACCTTCACCGACAGGTCGGTCAGGTCGGGCAGGAACTCGTGCAACGGCGGGTCGAGCAGCCGCACCACGACGGGCAACCCGTCCATCGCCTCGAAGATGCCCATGAAGTCCTCGCGCTGCGGCGCTGCGGAGGCAGCAGCCGCTCCAGCGCGGACTCCCGCTGCTCGTCGCTGCGAGCCAGGATCACCTGCTCGACGATCTTGCGCCGCGACCCCAAGAACATGTGCTCGGTGCGGCACAGGCCGATCCCCTCGGCGCCAAACACTCGGGCCCGGCCAGCGTCCTCGGGCGTGTCGGCGTTCGCGCGCACCCCCATCCGGCGGACGGAGTCGGCGTGATCCATCAACCGCACCACCGCGTCGATCAGCTCCGCGCGCTCGGTGTCTGCCTCTTGGTCAGCAGCGGCACGCCGGTCTGGCGCCAGCAACGCCTCCACCACCGCACTCGCGGTCACCGCCACCGCGCCGGTGAACACCTTGCCCGTCGTGCCGTCGATCGACAGCAGGTCGCCCTCCTTGACGCACACGCCGCCCGGCGCACGGAACTCCCGCGCCTGCGGGTCGACCCGCAGCGCCTCGACCCCTACCACGCACGTGCGACCCATCCCCCGGGCCACCACGGCCGCGTGTGACGTCTTGCCGCCACGACTGGTCAGCACACCACTCGCCGCGATCATGCCGCGGAGGTCGTCGGGGTTGGTCTCCCGACGTACCAAGATCACGTCCTCACCCTGCGCCGCCCACGCGACAGCGGTGGCCGAGTCGAACGCAGCCTTGCCGACAGCGGCCCCCGGGCTCGCCGCCATGCCGGTCGCGATCAGCTGCTCGTCGTCGGTCACGTCGAACTGCGGAAACATCAGCTGAGCGAGCTGGGCTCCGGTCACCCGCCGCAGCGCCTCGTCGAGGTCGATGACGCCCTCGTCGACAAGCTGCACAGCGACCCGGAACGCCGCAGCGGCGGTCCGCTTCCCGACCCTGGTCTGCAGCATCCACAGCGTGCCCCGCTCGACGGTGAACTCGATGTCGCACAGGTCCCGGTAGTGCGACTCCAGCGTCGACATGATCGACAGCAGCTGCTCGTACGACGCGGGGTCGGTCTCGCCGAGGGCCGTCAGCGGCAGCGTGTTGCGGATGCCCGCGACCACGTC
This sequence comes from Nocardioidaceae bacterium, assembly GCA_030447805.1. Taxonomy (GTDB): domain Bacteria; phylum Actinomycetota; class Actinomycetes; order Propionibacteriales; family Nocardioidaceae; genus JAUJOE01. Next base: position 166,977 of record JAUJOE010000004.1, read on the forward strand.
CTCGCCCTGCGCGTTCGGCAGGTAGTCGCCGTACACGCCCCGATGGCCGGTCGCCGGGTCGCGGGTGAAGCACACGCCCGTGCCGGAGTCGTCGCCAAGGTTGCCGAAGACCATCGAGCACACGTTGACGGCTGTGCCGAGGTCGTCGGGGATGCGCTCGCGCCGGCGGTACACCTGCGCCCGCTCGGTGTTCCAGGACGCGAAGACTGCGCGCACGGCGAGCTCGAGCTGCCGGCGGGGGTCCTGGGGGAACGGCTCGCCGGTGTGGGTGTTGACGATGTCCTTGTACGTCGACACCAGCTCCCGGAAGTCGTCGGCACCCAGGTCCAGGTCGGTCTTCGCACCTCGGTCGGCCTTGAGCTGGTCGAGCGCGTCGTCGAAGACCGACCTGTCGATAGAGAGCACGGTGGCGCCGAACATCGACAGCAACCGGCGGTAGGAGTCCCAGGCAAACCGGGGGTTGTCGGAGACCTTGACCAGCCCCTCGACGGAGTCGTCGTTGAGGCCGACGTTCAAGACCGTCTCCATCATGCCCGGCATGGAGAACTTCGCCCCCGAGCGCACCGACACCAGCAGCGGGTCGTCGGCCTGTCCGAGGGTGCGTCCCATCCGCGACTCGAGCGCCGCCAGGTGCTGCTCGACCTCCTCGGCAAGCTGTGGGGGCACCTCACCGGTGCGCAGGAAAGCGCGGCAGGCCTCGGTCGTGATCGTGAAACCCGGCGGCACCGGCAGCCCGAGGTTCGTCATCTCGGCGAGGTTGGCGCCCTTGCCCCCCAGCAGGTCCTTCTCCCCGGCGCTGCCCTCGTGGAAGTCGAACACGTACCTCGGCATGGTGCGATCCCCTCGTCCCGGGTGCCCCTCATCCCTGGAGGCTGCAGCTCATCTTGCCGTGAACGCCGCGCGAGCAACACCTTGGCCTCCTAGCAGCTGTCACTGCTGACTCCGGCGGCGCCGCCAGTACGATGAGGCCGACCGAGGCGCGCCGCACGCCTCGACGGGAGGACATCCGTGGCAGGGATCCGCAAGGTGGGAGTCACCGTGCTGGGGTGGGTCCTCGTCGTCGCCGGGATCGCCGCGCTCGCGCTGCCAGGCCCTGGGTTGCTGTTGCTGCTCGCGGGTCTGGTGGTGCTGTCGGGTGAGTACGAGTGGGCCGAGCGCCGTACCGACCCGGTCAGGGAGAAGGCCATCGCTGCCGCCCGGATGGGCGTCGCGACGTGGCCGCGGATCGTGCTCAGCGCCCTCAGCGCCTGCCTCGTCATCGCCACGGGCGTCTTCTGGTGGGTGAACCCCCGCATCCCGCAGATCGGGCCGGTCGGGCCGGAGCTGCCGTTCGGCGGCCGGGCGACCGGCTCGGGGATCGTCTTGTCGGGGTTGGTGGCGCTCGGCCTGCTGATCTACAGCGCGGTGAAGTTCCGCCGCGAGGCCGCCGCGGAGCACGAGTCGGCGGCCGTCTCCTAGGGTGGCGACATGAGTTCTCACTTCGACGTCGTGGTGCTGGGTGCCGGCCCGGGCGGTTACGTCGCGGCGATCCGCGCCGCTCAGCTGGGCCTGAAGACGGCCATCATCGAGGAGAAGTACTGGGGTGGTGTCTGCCTCAACGTCGGCTGCATCCCCAGCAAGGCGCTGCTGCGCAACGCTGAGCTGGCGCACCTGTTCCGCGACGACGCCAAGACGTTCGGCATCTCCGGCGACGTGACCTTTGACTTCACGGCGGCGTACGACCGCAGCCGCAAGGTCGCCGACGGCCGGGTCAAAGGCGTGCACTACTTGATGAAGAAGAACGCCATCACCGAGTTCGAGGGGCGCGGCACCTTCGCCGACAGCTCAACCCTCCAGGTAGCGCTAGGCGCTGGCGGTGAGGAGACGGTCACCTTCGACAACGCCATCATCGCCACCGGAGCCACCACCCGGCTGCTGCCGGGTACGTCGCTCAGCGAGCGGGTCGTGACGTACGAAGAGCAGATCATGACCGCCGACCTGCCCGGCTCGATCATCATCGCCGGCGCGGGGGCCATCGGCGTGGAGTTCGCCTACGTACTCGCCAACTACGGCGTCGACGTCACGATCGTCGAGTACCTCGACCGGGTAGTGCCGCTGGAGGACGAGGAGGTCTCGACGGAGCTGGCCCGGCGGTACAAGAAGCTCGGGGTGAAGGTGCTCACGTCGACGCGGGTCGACGCCATCGACGACACCGGCGACATCGTCAAGGTGACGGTCACCAAGGGCGACAGCCAACAGGTGCTTGCGGCAGACAAGGTGCTCCAGGCGATCGGCTTCGTCCCCCGCGTCGAGGGCTACGGGCTGGAGGGCATCGGCGTCGAGCTCACCGACCGGGGGGCCATCGCTGTCGACGGTCGGATGCGCACCAACGTGCCCGGCATCTACGCGATAGGTGACGTGACAGCGAAGCTGATGCTCGCGCACAACGCGGAGTCGATGGGGATCGTGGCTGCGGAGACGATCGCGGATGCCGAGACGATGGAGATCGACTACGTCATGGTGCCGCGGGCGACGTACTGCCAGCCGCAGATTGCGAGCTTCGGCTACACCGAGGCGCAGGCCCGCGAGCTCGGCCGGGAGATCAACGTCGCGAAGTTCCCCTTCACCGCGAACGGCAAGGCGCACGGCCTCGGCGACCCGAACGGGTTCGTCAAGCTCATCGCCGATGCTGAGTACGGCGAGCTGCTCGGCGGGCACCTGATCGGCCCCGACGTGGTGGAGCTCCTGCCGGAGCTCACCCTCGCTCAGCAGTGGGATCTCACGGCAACTGAGGTTGCCCGCAACATCCACGCGCACCCGACGCTGAGCGAGGCGGTCAAGGAAGCAGTGCACGGGCTCGCCGGCCACATGATCAACTTCTGAGACGCTGCGCCAGGGCCTCAGCCCTGATAGGTGTGGTTGCTTGGAGTCACCTGGTAGCTGATGTGGACGTGATCGTTGTGGTTGGCGGTAGCACTACCCGCGTCCGCCATCAGTCGCCAGCCCTCGCTGGCCCGCTCGACCGACCAGATCTGCTGGTTCCAGATGATGTAGGTGATGTTCAGCTGCTCGTGGTGCTTCCTGGCGAACTCGGCGATGCGGTGCCCCTTGCCTTGGTGGGAGTACACCATGAAGTCAGCCGCGAGACCCGTGCCGTGGTCACTCGTGGCGGACGATCGGTAGCCGTAGACGGTGCGGACGGCGTACCTGTGCTTGACGAATCGGGAAGACCACGTGGCGTGCGTCTGCAGCCCCCAGGTCTCGGTGCCCGCACCATCTGCGTAGGTGAGGCCACCGATGGGGATGTAGACGGCACCACTGTTGTCGACGGAGTGCGCGGCGGCAGGCCCGACTATGGCGCTGGTGGCGCCGGTGCCGGCGAGGGAGAGAGCAAGGAGAGCAGCGGCGACCCGGTGGGCGCCGCGATGGGAGCGGGGTCGACGGTGTCGACCAGGGGAAGCGGACATGGGAAAAACCCTTCCTACGCCTGCGGGGTTAACTGTCGGGTTCGGGCTTGGAAGGTGCCCGGCCGCGTCACGCTGGTGCGGCTTCACCCCGAGGCCGGAGCGGCTGCTCCGACCGGAAGACCTGGGTCCCCCGCTCCTGCCCGATGTGGTGGGAGGGCACCCGTGGTGTGGTCGGGGGCAGGATTCGGCATTCCGACCGGGTGCGAGCGCTTGTCAACGGCTGAACGGTACAAACGACTCCTCACGACGCTAACAAGTCGCGCAGTTATGCGCTACTCCACCTTCAGCTCTGGGGTCGCACAGTGCCAGTTCGCACCTGACGTTGTACCTGCCAAAGTACTGACCGAAGTCGGCGAATGGCTGGTTCGTTGATGGTCAGGACTTTGGCACGGCTGTGGATGGCCGGTTGCTCCGACGCTGGCCGCACCGGTTCGAGCCGGCGAGGCGGCCGATGCCCAGATGGTCGGCTCCCGCCAACCGTGCTCGTCGTAGGCCCCGCAAACCGACTCCTTCACCGCGCCCGCGGCGGCGCTTGGGCACAGCGCGATCGCACAGCCACCGAACCCACCCCCAGTCATCCGGGCGCCCAGCGCCCCCGCGAGCAACGCTGACGACACCGCCACGTCGAGCTCCTCGCACGACACCTCGAAGTCGTCGCGCAACGACTGGTGTGAGGCGGTCAACAGGCCGCCGATCTCCGCAGCCTGACCGGCGTCGAGCCGGTGGACCACGTCACCCACCCGGTGGATCTCCGTGACGACGTGGCGCGCACGCCGTAGCAGGACCGGGTCGGAAAGCGACGTGACCTGATCGAGGGTGGCATCCCGGAGCGAGTCGAGGCCGAGCGTGGAGGCCGCCTCCTCGCAGGACGTGCGCCGGTCGCCGTACTCGCTGCCCGCGAGCTCGTGCTCGGCATGGGTGTCGACGACGAGGAGGGTGAGGTCCTCGCGGTCGGGGTCGAAGGGCACCGCGCGCGTGTGCATCGTCCGGCAGTCGAGGAACAGGGCATGCCCCTCCTCGCACAGCATCGAGGCGAGCTGGTCCATCGACCCGGTTGGCACCCCCACGAAGTCGTTCTCGGCTCGACGGGCCAGTGCGGCGATGGTGACCCGGTCAAGCCCCAGCCCCAGCTCAGCGTTGATCGCGCAGGCGACGGAGCACTCCAGCGCGGCCGACGATGACAGCCCCGCGCCCACTGGCACGTCGCTGCGGATCGCCACCTCGAGCCCGCTGATGCCGCCAGCCGCGTCGGCCGCCCCTCGGCCGACTGGTCGATCGTCTCGCGGACCGCCCAGACCACGCCTGCGACGTACGCCGCCCAGCCGGTGACGTCACCGGGCTGTACGTCGACCGAGAACGTCGCCGGTTCGTCCGCCGTGTCGGAGGTAACCGTGACGACGCCGCTGTCGTTTGCGGTCACGGACGCCGTGGTCGTCATGGGCAGAGCGAACGGCAGCACGAGGCCCTCGTTGTAGTCGACGTGCTCGCCGATGAGGTTGATGCGGCCGGGCGCGGCCCACGTCGCAGTCATCATCTCTGCCCCTTGCCCGCAGGCGGTTTACGTCAAACGCACCGCTTTTAGTCAACGAAGTGGTTACGACTCGGTGTCGCGATCTTTACAAGCCCGCACCGAACGGATAGAACGGCAGGTGATGAAGTCGGTGACGCTGACACTCGATCCGGCCTTTCGGGTGGGACGCGTTGATCCCCGCCTGTTTGGTTCCTTCGTAGAGCACATGGGGCGGTGTGTCTATACGGGCATCTTTGAGCCCGGCCATCCCACCGCCGACTCCAACGACTTCCGTCAAGACGTCATCGACCTCACCCGCGAGCTCGGCTGCACAATCGTGCGCTACCCCGGCGGTAACTTCGTGTCGGGCTACCGGTGGGAGGACGGGATCGGCCCCGTCGACCAGCGACCGCGGCGTCTCGACCTCGCCTGGAACACCATCGAGACCAACGAGGTCGGGGTTGACGAGTTCACCACCTGGTGCAAAGCCGCGGGCGTCGAGCCGATGATGGCGGTGAACCTCGGCACTCGGGGCGTCCAGGAGGCGATCGACCTGCTCGAGTACTGCAATCACCCCGAGGGTACGGCGCTGTCGGACCTGCGGCGGTCCAACGGCAAAAAGGAACCGCACGGCGTCAAGGTCTGGTGCCTCGGCAACGAGCTCGACGGGCCGTGGCAGGTTGGCCACAAGAAGGCAGCAGAGTACGGCCGGCTAGCCGCCGAGACGGCGCGGGCCATGCGGATGGTCGACCCCACGATCGAGCTAGTGGCCTGCGGTAGCTCCAACACCTACATGCCGACGTTCGCGGCGTGGGAAGCCACGGTGCTCGAGCAGTGCTACGAGCTGGTGGACTACATCTCGCTGCACAACTACTACGAACCCGTCGACGGTGACGTCGACAGCTTTCTCGCCTCCGCCGTCGACCTCGAGCGAGCCATCGAGGCACTGGTGGCCACCGCCGACCACGTCGGGGCTCGGCTGCGCTCACCCAAGAAGCTCCGGCTCTCCGTCGATGAGTGGAACGTCTGGTACCAGCAGAACTTCGCCGGCCAAGACAACGTCGACTGGGCCGAGTCGCGGTCGCTGATCGAGGACAGGTACGACGTCACCGACGCCGTCGTGGTCGGGTCGCTGCTCATCACGCTGCTGCGCCACGCCGACCGGGTCGGCATCGCGTGCCAAGCGCAGCTGGTGAACGTGATCGCACCCATCCTGACCGAACCCGGAGGACCCGCCTGGCGGCAGACGATCTTCCACCCGTTCGCCCAGATGGCGCGGCACGCCCGCGGGGAAGTGCTGCGCGTCGACATGCACTCCCCGACGCACCACACGGCGCTGTACGGCGATGTCGCGCTCGTCGAGGCGACGGCGACGTACGACGACCAGTCCGGCGAGCTGGCCATCTTCGCGGTCAACCGCGACCGGGCCGAGCCAGTCGAGATCGACCTCGACGTGCGCGGATTCGTCGAAGGGTGGAGACTCGAAGCTACGACCCTTCACCATGACGATCCCGCGACCCGTAACGTGGTCGAAGACCCCGACCGGGTCGTCCCTCGTCGGTTGGAGCAGACCAACCTCACCGAGGGGCACCTCGCCGGTGTCCTTCCACCGCTGTCGTGGAACGTGCTTCGTCTCGTCCCCACCGCAACTGAACCTTCCGCCTCCTCAACCGATCACAAGGAGCAGCAAGCATGAACCGCACACCCAGCTCAACCGAGCAGTCCCCCATCCCGTCGGTCTTCACCCGCCGTCGCTTCCTCAGCCTGAGCGCGCTCACCACGGCCGCGCTCGTCACCGGCTGTGGCGGTGGTACGAGCATCGACGGCAGCGAAGAAGGCGTTGGGGGTTTCGAGGGCACCTACGACGGCCCGGCGCTGACCCTGGACTACTGGAACGGCTTCACCGGCGGCGACGGCCCGGCCATGGACGCCCTGGTGAAAAGGTTCAACGCCGACCAGAAGAACATCACGGTCAAGCAGAACACGATCGAGTGGGGCGACTTCTACACTCGTCTCCCGGCTGCTGCCGGCGCGGGCCAGGGTCCAGACGTCGGTGCGATGCACCTTGATCAGATCGCCACCCAAGCAGCCACGAAGATCATCGTGCCCGTCGACGACGTTGCCTCCGAGCTCGGGCTGACCGAGGACGACTTCGCCGCGTCGGTGTGGCAGCCGGGTATCTACCAGGACAAGCGCTACGGCATCCCGCTCGACGTGCACTGCCTGGCCATGTACTACAACAAGGACCACTTCGAGAAGGCCGGCATCGACTCCCCGCCCACCGACGCGGCGAGCCTCGAGGAAGCGTGTCAGAAGCTCCAGCAGGCGGGCGGCGTCGAGTACCCGTTCTGGATGCCGAACCAGTGGCCGGCACACCTGATGTTCCTCAGCTTGCTGTGGCAGTTCGGTGGCGAGCCGTACGGAGGAGATGGCACCGAGGCAACCTTCGCCTCCGAAGAGGGAGTCGAGGCACTCACCTGGATGAAGGAGCAGGTCGACAAGGGCTACAGCCCCGCCAACGTCGACATCGACGCCCAGTACACCGCCTTCAAGAACCAGGAGAACTCGATCACCTGGGACGGCATCTGGCAGATCAACGACCTGGAAGAGTCCGGAAATGAACTGGGGATCGCGGCGCTGCCGACGATCGGTGAGCAACTGGCGTCGTGGGCCAACTCGCACAACTTCTTCTTGACCGCCCAGGCGGCGCAGGACACCGACAGCGCCAACGCCTCCAAGGTCTTCATCGGATGGATGAGCCAACAGTCGGCCGCGTGGTCCGACGCCGGCATGATCCCGGCGCTGAACGCGGCCCGCGACAGTGACGAGTACAAGAACTCGCCGCAGGCGGCGCTCGGGGAGCAGGTCGACAACCTGCACTTCCTGCCGGCCGTCCCAGGGTTGGGCACGGTGCAGGCCGAGACGCTCGAGTTGGCGGTCAACGCGGCGATCCTCGGTCAGAAGCCGGTGGAGGACGCCCTGAGCGAGGCACAGAGCAACGCCACCGAGCTCATGCAGAAGAACCGAGAGAAGTTCGAGGCTGATGGCGGTGGCAACCGCCACGCAGGTCAGGCCGACCGAAGAAGCGACGCGGGAACCCACCGCCGGGGCCAACCCGATGCGGGATCACCCGCTCACCGCCTGGCTTTTCCTCGCCCCCTACATGCTGCTCTTCGGCGGTTTCGTGTTGCTGCCGATCGGCTTGGGGCTGTGGATGAGTCTGCACAGCTGGGATCCGAGGCTGCCCGCCAAGCCCTTCGTCGGGCTGGAGAACTACGCCGACCTGATCGACCCGGCTCGGTGTCCTTCGACCCGTTCTGGAACTCCATGCAGGCCACCGGCATCTTCACGCTGTTCAGCGTGCCGCTGCTCATCGTGGTGCCGCTCGCTGTCGCTGTCGTCATGAACGAGCGCTTCCCCGGGCGAAACCTGTTCCGTGCCGTCTACTTCGCGCCGTACGTTTTGGGCGTCGCGGTGGTAGGTGTCGTCTGGCGGTTCCTGCTCGACGCCAACATCGGACTGGTGAACCACTACCTCGGCATCATCGGGCTATCCGGGAACATCCCCTGGTTGAGCTCGCTGCCCGAGGCGTGGGTGGCTCTTGTCGGTGTGACGGTGTGGTGGACGCTGGGCTTCAACGCGGTCATCTTCCTCGCCGGCCTGCAAGACATCCCCCGCGAGCAGTACGAGGCGGCCGAACTCGACGGGGCCAGCGCCTGGCAGAGCTTCCGAAACGTGACGTTGCCGAACCTGCGGCCGGTGACCGCCTTCGTCTTGATGATCACGATCATCGCGTCGGCCAACATGTTCGGGCAGTCCTTCATCATGACCAACGGTGCGCCCGGGACGGAGACCCGCACGGCCATCTTCGAGATCGCCAACACCGGCCTGCGTGAGTTCTCGATGGGTGAGGCGGCGGCGGCGAGCTGGATCCTGACGGTACTGCTCATCATCGCCTCGCTCGGGGTCTTCTGGTTCTTCCGCGAGAAGGAGGAGGGTGGCCGATCATGAAGGCGCTGCGCTACAGCGTGCTCGGCTTGCTGACAGTGCTCTTCGTCAGCCCGCTGGTGTTCATGCTGGTGACGTCGTTCAAGACGCGGGCGGAGGCGGTGCAGACGCCGCCGTCGTGGATACCGGACGCGCCGACGCTCCAGGCGTACCGGCTGATCCTCGACGCTGCCGAGACGCCGGTCTTCCGGTGGTTCGGCAACTCGATGATCGCCGCCACCCTGAACTCCATCCTGGTGGTGGCGACCTCCGCTCTCGCCGCCTACGCCCTGGCCCGGCTTGAGTTCCGCGGGCGCAAGATCGTCATGGCGCTGATCATTGCCACCTTGTTCGTGCCACCGGTGATCTTGGTGATCCCCAACTACGAGGTCGTCAACCAGCTGCAGTGGCTCGACAGCCTGATTGCCATCATCGTCCCGACAGCCGCCAACGCGTTCGGCGTCTTCTTCCTCCGGCAGTTCTTCCTGCAGCTTCCGCGCGAGCTGGAGGAGTCGGCGTTCCTCGACGGCGCCAACCGGTTGCAGGTGTTCTTCAAGGTCATCCTGCCGTTGTCGAGGCCGGCGCTGGCAACACTTGCCCTGCTGGCGTTCCTGACGAACTGGAACGACTTCCTCTGGCCGGTGTACGTGCTGTTCAGCCCGGAGAACCAGACGCTCCAGGCTGGTCTCTCGACGCTGCAGTCGGCGAACAGCGTGCGCTATGACCTGCTGATGGCCGGCGCTGTGATCGCCAGCGCGCCAGTCCTGCTGTTGTTCGTGTTCGCGCAACGCTTCGTGATCGAGGGAGTCTCCCGCTCCGGTCTGAAGGGGTGAGCCTCGAAGGCCGTCAGGTCGATCGCCGTACCCTGCTCAAAGGCGTCGGCCTGACGGCCTTGCTGGGCCTCAGTGGGCTTCCGCTCGGGTGTGACCAAGCCCCCGTCAGCTGTCGACGGAGCCCCGACACCCGCAGGCGGGCAGCCTGGCATCCTCGATCTGTCGTTCCGCGTCCAGACGCAGTACCGGCCGTTCGAACTGGTGGCGCCCGGGTTCGAGCAGGTCCGCATCCAGCCAGGCCCGGCGCGGTCGTTGGTCCGCCTCGACGCCGGGCCAGCAGCGCCGTTCGCAGCGGTCGAGCTGTCGGTGGCTGCCATCGACGGCGCCGAGGTGGTGGCGGGTCTGTTCAGCGCCAGCGGCGACTCCGTCGCTGCGGTGTTCTCGCCGGCCCGGCGGCAGGTGCGGATCGAGGTGCGCCGAGACGGCGACACCCGGGTGGTCGCCGAGACAGCCGTCGAGCTGCAAACGCCCGTCAAGGCAGCCTTCGCGGTGTGCGAGAACCAGGTGACAGCGCTCGTCGACACCGGCGACGGCTGGCAACCCGTGGTGACGAACCGGGACGACGTCGCCGCCCTGATCGACCTGCGTGACCCCGCAACGCTGGCGACGTTCTCCTACGGGTACGGCGTCGGCGGGACAGGCGGCGAGGCCCGGTTCAGCCGGGTTACGGCGGGACCGTTCGGCATGGCCGGGCTGCGCGACCCTCACCTGGTGCAGCGGCCGGACGGGACGGCGTACATCCGCGACGGGAAGGCCTACCTGACGTTCACGTGCGCCGGTCTTGGCTTCTTCCAGCAGGCGCACTGGGGGGTGTTCACCCTGGACCTCGCCGACCCCACCGAGCTACGGCAGGTGGCTCAGCTGTACGCACGACGCGACGGCTTGCTGCTGGGCGACCATGCCGGGCAGCTCGTCATCGACGAGCGGGGTGGCCGCTTCATCGCGCTGAACACCTCGTGGGGGGACTTCGACGATGGCGGAGTCCACGCCATGCACACCGCCACCAGCGACGACTTGCTCAGTGGGGTTCACCTGCTGGAGACCAAGAGGCTTGACCTGCCGACGAAGCTCAGCAGCTGGGACCCCGGGGCGACGCAGATCGACGGCCGATGGCACGTCTCGTTCGTCGAGAGCCCCTCGCAGGACCCGTTCGACTTCCACCCGGCGCTCGCAGCCGGGCCCGCGGGGGCGGCGTACGACGAGGGGTTGGAGCTGGTCGGCGCCGACCCGTCGCTGCACCAGTGCGAGGGACCGATCCTGCAGCGGGTCGACGGCGAGTGGCACCTGCTGGCAAGTGACGGCGTGGCTCGGGAGTATCCCGTCTACGACCTCACGATGAAGCGGCTTGGCGCCTTGGACGCGCCGTACGGCACCAACATCCCCCACCCGCAGATCGTCGAGCGCCCCGACGGTGGGTGGCTCATGGTGACGTTCGAGGGGACGCAGTACGCCGAGGATGTCCTCGGGTACGGCGGCCACGGGGACGTGGTGATCATGTCCGCGGGTCCGCGCTGAGCCGGCCAGTCGAGGAACCTCCGCGTGAACTTCACGCAAACTCTTGCCGTTCGGGGTAGATGGGAGCACAGTTAGCCCATGACGCACACCCTTCGCCGTCTCATGCCTCTGCTCCTCGCTGCCGCGCTCGTGCCGCTGACGGCCCTGCCCTCGGCCGGCTCCGACGCCGACTTCTATCACAACCCCCTCAAGCCACAGATACCGAACGACGGCGTGGTGACGAGCTGCGCGGACCCGACGGTGCTGCGTGGGCAGCGGGAAGGTGATCGCAACTGGTACATGTACTGCACGACCGACCCGCTCAACGACGGCGACACCGCCGGTGACGGTCCGATCAACTTCCACCCGATCCCGATGATGCGCAGCCGCGACCTGGTGAACTGGACCTACGTCGGCGACGCGCTGCCAAATCCCCCGGAGTACGCGGACACGGGAGCGGGGTTGTGGGCACCCGACGTCGTGTACTCCAAGACGTACGACCGCTACTACCTCACGTTCGTCGTTACCAACACGGATCAGTCAGTCAGCGGCGTGGATTGCCAAAATGACAGCGCGATCGGCGTGGCAACCAGCCGTTCACCGCTCGGCCCCTGGCGCGTCAGCGAAATCCCCGTCATTCCTCCTCGGCACGACCCGAATAGCACCGACCCGTGTGCCTTCTTCTGGACCTACGACCCTGACGTCCTCGGCGACACCGTCAATGCGCTTCCACTGCTCTACTACGGCAGCTACTACGGCGGCATCTTCGCCCAACGTGTCGCGCTCACGCCCCGCACCATGACGCCCGCCGGAGACGCAACCCGCATCGCCATCGGCAACCGCTACGAGGGAGCGAACGTCGTACGCCGCGGCGACTGGTTCTACCTGTTCGTCTCCGCCAGCAACTGCTGCAACGGCCCGCTGACCGGCTACAGCGTGTTCGCCGGACGGTCGAAGTCGCCACTTGGCCCGTTCGTCGACCGAGAGGGAAACTCGTTCCTCCAGGGCCGCGTCGGCGGAACTCCGGTGCTGAGCATGAACGGCAACCGCTGGGTCGGCACCGGACACAACTCGGTCTTCCGTGACTTCGACGGTCAGTGGTGGACGATCTACCACGCCGTCGACCGGCACGACCCGTACTTCGAGAGCGAGCCAGGCTTCACCAAGCGCCCGGCGCTGCTCGACCCGATCGACTGGGTCAACGGGTTCCCGACCGTCCGAGGCAACCGGTGGGCGTCGGACAAGAGAATGCCCGCCCCGGCCGCGCAGCCCGGCGAGGAGTCGCTGTACCAGCCGGACGTGCTGGGCAAGGACCGGATGGCTCACCCGCTCTTCCGACTCTCCGACAACTTCAAGTCGGGGACGATGAGCAGGCTGTGGGAATGGGTGCGCCAGCCCGATCCTGCCGAGTACGAGTTCGGCAACGAGAGGTTCAAGTTCCTCACGCAGCCAAAGGACCTGTTCACCGACAGCAATAACGCGTCGGTGCTCACCGAGCCCACGCCGAACCGGGACTACATGGTGCAGACGAAGGTGAAGCTGCCTGTTCCCGAGGAAGGCTGCTGTCACAACTACGCGCAAGCCGGCCTGGTGATCTACGACGGTGACGACAAGTTCATCAAGCTCGCGCACGTGTCGATCTGGGAGACCCGGCAAACCGAGTTCGCCAAGGAGGTCCCCCGCCGGTCGCGAGGGATTCCCCCGGTACGGCAACACGGTAATCGGCCCTCCCGCCGACTGGACCTACCTGCGGATCGTCAAGCGGCACACGGAGCGCCCGAACGGCAAGATCGTGGAGTTCTACACCGGTTACAGCAGCCAGGACGGTGACCGCTGGGTGCGCGGCGGCACCTGGACGCACAACCTCGGCGGCGACGCCCGCATCGGGCTGGTGTCGATGGGTGCTCCCAATGCCGACGAGCGCTACCTGGCCGAGTTCGAGTACGTGCGGGTCTGGGCAGTACAGCCCCGCTGATCCCGCAGGCGCTGGCCAGCTACGGGCTGGCCAGCCGAGCGGTGCCACCGGTTAGGCGCTGCCGGGCTACCGGCCGGTAGGGAACCAGGTGTCGAGCAGGTCGTTGCGGAACTTGCCCGTGGGGTCGTAGCGCCCCATGAGCGCGGCGAAGTCGCCGTACCGCTCGTACTGGTTCGCCAGCGCCGCTGGGTCGAGGGTGAACAGCTTGCCCCAGTGCGGGCGGGGCTCGAACGGCGCGAGCTGCTCCTCGACCCGGCCGAGCACCCTCATCACCGCCGTGGTGTCCGGCACCCAGGTGAAGTGGATGCCGACGGTGTCGCGCCGGTAGCACGGGCTCAGCCACAGGTCGTCGCGGGCGACCGTGCGGATCTCCGAGACCTGAACGAGCGGGCCGACGCGATCGCGGATGCTGTCGATGGCTGCCAGTGCTTCGACGGCGTGCTCGCGCGGCAGCAGGTACTCGGACTGCAGCTCCTTCCCGCTGCTGGGCGTGAACTCCATCCGGAAGTGCGGTAGCCGGGCGTGCCACGGCCCCGGCGCGCCCAGCTGCTCGGTGCAGTTCTCGACGGGCATGCCGGCGATCGGATGGCGCGGCCCGTCGGCCAGCGTGGCACCCAGCCAGCGCGCTGGTGGCGCTGCCAAGTCGCGCCCGTCGCGGCGCTTCAGCCAGACCTGGTGAAAGCCGGGGCGACGCCAGTCGGTGAACAGGCTGACGCTGTAGGCGCTGGCGAAGATCTCCTCGAGGTGGTCGTTGACCGCTGCGCGCGGCAGGTCGTCGTACACCCACTGGCTCACCTCGAACGCCGGTACGACGTCGAGTGTCACCGTCGTCACACCCCCAGGGCACCGAGCCCGACGACGGCTCCGCAGAACAGGTCGCCGTCGAGCTCGCGGCTGAGGTTGACGAGCTCACCGTCGGCAGCGACCAGCTGCAGCGCTGAGACGGCTGTCGCCAGGCTGCCGACGCGACGCACCATGCGTGCCGGTCGCGATCGCGCCGGCAACCGATATGTCGGCAGCGACGCGAGGCCGGCAGCGCGTGGCCGACTGGTGCAGGCTGGCGGCGATGTCGCCGTACCGCATTCCGGCGCTCACGGTCACGGTGCGCCGATTGGAGTCGAGAACGCAGCGCTGCGGCAAGGCAGCCACGGAGACGAGGTCGCCCGTGGTGTCGGCGATGCAGTTGAAGGAGTGGCCGGTGACGACCGGCCGTGCCCGCGCGACGAGCTGCAGCTGCTCGACCGAGGTGGGGGCGTGGACCCGCTCGGCGCGGTGCCGGATGTTGCCGGCCCAGTGCGTCGGCCGGTCTGCGATCCACGCAGCCGGGCGGCGATGTGTGGCGTACCGCGATCGCCGCTGGGCCGAGCGCGTCGGCCGTGAGCTGCTGGAGGTGGCGCCGCGATGTCCGCCGTGGTCGGGGTGTACGCATCCCGAGACGGCCGACGGTCGACTGTCGAGCGCTGACCAGGGGTCGCGACCTGATCCAACAAGGGAGGTTCCTCGACGTGCCGAGGTGGTCGACCTGATCACCGGGGCAGCCGACGCATGCCCATGGCATCGTTCATCGGACATCAAGCCGCAGAACCTGCTGTCGGCGATGCGGTTGAAGCCGATCTCGGGGTGGCCGATGTGCCGATCGGGCATCACGCAGGTCGTCGGCCGGCGGCGACGGCTCCTGCAGCTTGCTCGACCGACGTCCAGCTCTCGGTGCGTGGCCTACCCCTGCTCGGCGCGGTACCGGATGTTCATAGCCGGCCCAGTTCGTCGCGCGCGTGGTCATTGGCCGACCGTATGGCCGTGCGCCCTTCCATAGCCAGCGCGACACCGCGAGCGTCCGAGCGCCGCGACCAGCTGGGCGCTGCGCAAGCTCGAGGCACCCCGCAACTCGAGGCACGGCGCCTTAAAGGCACTGCGCGCTGGCGCAAGCTCGACGACGCCGCGCGTTTTACGGATGCGGACGGCAAGCCAATCTGCGCGCCAGCCTGGCCAATCGCGAGGCGCCAGGCGCACGACCTCTGCGCGCCACGCAGGTCACGCGTCATGGCGTGCCTCCCCTACCCCGGTCGGGGTTTGAGGCGTTCGTGTCGGATGGGTCTTCGTTTGGGGTCGATGCGGGTGGGTGGGATGAGTTCGGGGATGCCGTCGGCGGCCATGGCGATCGCCCATTCGCCGGTGTCGAGGAGGCGGTGGTGCCAGGCGCACAGCAGGCACCCGTTGGACAGGTCGGTGGGTCCGCCGAGGTGCCAGGGCTTGATGTGGTGCGCTTCGCACCACGCCGGGTGGGCGGTCGCAGCCGGGCCAGACGCAGCCTTTGTCCCGGACGGCCAGCGCGATGCGTTGGTAACGGTCGAACAGCCGTTGGGACATGCCGAGGTCGAGGATCTTCGACGGCCCGTCCAGGACGACCGGCAGCAGCCCGGCGTTGCAGGCCAAGCCGGCGCGCTTGTCCGGCGGAGATGACACCGCCGGTGTCGAGGGTGGCCTCACCGATGCCGGTGGCCAGGGTGGCGGCGTCGATGGTGACCACGATCTGGGCGTTGGCGACCCCGTGTTGGGGAGCTCGGTTGTGGGCAGGTGTTCGATCAGCTCGAGGAACGCCCGCCCCCGCCGCTGCCCGTACGTCAAGGTCCCGATCTCGGTGTCGCAGTGCACACCGTCGGCGTCGATCACATCGGACGTGCCCGGCCCGTGGACGGTCTGGTCCAGTGGGGTGCCGGGTGGGTTGGTCGGGGTGCGGCGGGGGCGGCCAGTGCGTCGAGGGCGGTGGTGAGCATGTCCAGGGCCAGGTTGGGCAGTTTCCCGGAGAACCGGCCGATCCCGTCAAAGCCCTTGCGGGCAGAAAACGTGGTCTCCTGCAACGCCCGGGCTTCCTCGGCCGCCAGGAGTTCGGCGAGTCGGATGTCGGCGCCGTCGGGGTCGACCACCTCGATCACATGGTTGGCCAGGTGCCGCAACTCGGGGAAGGAGAACCGGGGCGCCTGCTCGATCAGGTAGACCTCCGCCTGCTGTCGGGCGACCAGGTCCACGGTGCCGGCCAGCCCGGTGACGGTCTCGGCGATCAGCACCGCCTGGTCGGTGCTCAGCTGCCCGGCCGCCCACGCCCGCCGGGTGGTCTCCACCGTGTCGTTGACCGCGCGGGCGCGGGCGACGATCCCCGCCGCCGCACCCCGCGACAGACCATGGGCGGCGGAAAGCCAGGCGGTCGGTGAGGACGCACCGGCCAACCGGGCCAGCTCCCGCTCCAACGCCGACCCCACCAGCCGAGCCAGCAACTCATCCACCCCGGCGCTGACCGCCAGCGCAGCGCTGATCCGGTCGACCAGCGCCTCATCGGTCAGCGACCAGGCCGGTGTATCCACCACCGCCGCCAACGCCGCGGACATGGTTCGCAGGCAGACGTCGTACGGCTCCACCGACGAGGTGCCACCACCACCGCCGGACCGCTCCACCGTCGCTGTCGCCATACCAGAAGACTAGAACCACCCACCGACAACATCGAACAACTGTTCGACATCTGTGGACGCCGAGCACTTCGCTGCGGCCGGCCGAATCGTCCTTCGCAAGGTCCGGACTGCCGAGCCCGACGCCACACAAAGTCGTGCACGTAACGAGTACTAAGGATTCTCGCCGCGACGAGGCCATAACCGTCGCAGTGTGCAAGGCTGGAGCGAGGGTGAGGAGGGGGACATGGTTCGCAAGAAGATCGGCCGCAGCTTAGGCAACGCTATGGGGAGACGTGCGTGCCACCGGTGAGCAGATTCTCGACCGTACGTCTCGGCGCTTATCTTCCACGTGATGCTGCTCGCTGCCGCGTCCGCGTTCCTTACGTTGACCTTGTCCGGTCCGGTGGTCGGCGCGAACATCGGTGCCGGCCTAGCGCTGCTGCTGATCGGCGGCCTCGGCCTTCCGTGGTCACTGCTCGACCTGATGGGAGTACTGCCCAACTGGAGGCAACCGGCGGAGACGTCGTTCCTGGTCACCTGCGCCCTGCTCAACGTACTGCTGCACGGGGCGCTCTCGCTGTTCTTGATGCGTCGAAGGCGCATCGACTGACTCACCGCGGCGGTGAGGCTCGTCTTCCGGCTGACCGCTCCTCCCTGTGGTTTGGGAGCGTTGCGGAGGCCTTTGACGAGGCGCGTGGGTGGCGCGTATCGCCGCCCGAGTCACTCCACGCAGAGGCAGAAGGGGTGCCCCGCCGGGTCTCGGGAACACTCGGAACGACGTACCAGGTTGGTGGTCGGGCTTGGTCGCGCCGAGGTCGAGCACGGCAGCTCGCCGACGTCGAGGTCGTCGACGATCACATCGAGGTGCACCTGCTGGGGCACATCCTGGTTCGGCCACTCAGGCGGGGTGTAGGACTCCACCTGTTGGAAGCAGATGCACTGACCGTACTCCGCGCGGACCTCCGCCCAATCAGAGGAGACGTCGACCTTCCAATCCAACATCGCGCCGTAAAACGTCGCGAGAGCGCCTGGATCTGGGCAGTCGATGACGATGCTTGGGAAGCGTGCGATAGCCATGCAGGGATGGTACGGGCCATTGCGGACGACTCCCGTCCGGATCTCGCCATGACGGGCAGATGGTGGCTCCACACCACCGCCGACCGGGGCTCTGCTCGTCGGTACCAGCACGTTCCGCGGGGACGACCCAAATAGGGAGACGCCCCACGGCAAGGACACTGCGGCTGCGAGTCGTGCGGTGACCCTGGCGGTTCCTGCACACCCCCGCTGACTACGGTGAGGAGATGTTGCCGTGGTCCGCCGACTTTGCCGGCCGAATTGATGAGCACGTCTTCGAGAGTGCGCTCCTGCGGGGAAATCCGTTGGGAGATCCGCACGAGCGCCCGCTGTGGGTGTACGTGCCGCCGGGCTACGACGACGAGCCCCAGCGCCGCTACGCCTCGATGTACGTGATCCAGGGCTACACAGGGCACGTCAGCATGTGGCGCAACCGGACGGCGTTCCGGCAGCCGTTCATCGAGACGGCCGACGATGTGTTCGCGCGCGGTGAGGCGCCGCCAACGATCGTGGTGTACGTCGACGCCTGGACTGGCTACGGCGGGAGCCAGTTCGTGGACTCGGCAGGGACCGGCGCCTACCACTCGTACGTCTGCGACGAGATCGTTCCGTTCGTCGACAGCCAGTATCGGACGATCGTCAGCCCTGACCACAGGGCGATCAGCGGCAAATCCAGCGGCGGCTTTGGTGCCATGGTCACTCCGATGCTCCGGCCGACCTGTTCGGCGCGCTGGCCACGCACAAGCCGGCGACTCACTGTACGAGTTCTGCTACATCCCGGAGTTCGCAAAGGCTGTTCGGTTTCTGCGTGAGTACGACGGCGACATCCAGCAGTGGTGGGCCGACTTCCGTGGGCGCACGTCGTTCACCAAGGAGGCGGACCAGACGCTGTTGATGACGCTTGGGGTGGCCGCGTGCTTCTCGGCAGCTCCCGATGGCACACCATTGCTGCCGTTCGACTCCACGACTGGTCGCTCGTCCCTGAGGTATGGCAACGGTGGCTCGACTGGGATCCGGTGCGATGGTCGAGCGCTATGCCGACGCGGTCAAGTCGTGGCGTGCGGTGTGGATCGACGGCGGCTTCGACGAGTGGTACCTCGACATCGGCGCGCAGGCGTTCCAGCGCGAGATGCGAGCCGGCCTGCCCGAGGAGCGGATCCACTTTGAACTGTTCGACGCCGGGCATGGCGGGATCGACTACCGATATCCTGCTGGCGCTCAGGTGGCTCGCCCAGCGGATCGCTCCGACCGATCAGTCCCACGCTGAACCTAGAGAGCCCGCGTCGACCTGATCAGCGGGTCAGCCGACGGCTGCTCGGCCTCTGGGGCGGCCGGTCGACCATCCACTTGATGCCGTACTTGTCAGTGAAGCTGCCGAAGTAGTCGCCACAGAATTGCTGGTCGAACGGCATCTCGACCTCACGCGCTGAGGCCGTCGAAGACCCGTGGCATCCTCGGGGCTGTCAGGGCTCACGCACGACGTAGCACGTGTTGCCGGGGATCACCGAGCCCTCCTGGCGGCACGTCGGAGCCCATCAATATCGAGTCACCGATCGGCAGGGAGATGTGCATGATGCCGTCGGCCGAGGCCTCGTGCGACACGTCGGTAGCCGCGTCGGAAGGCATGTCGGAGGTGTTGCTGACGGTGGTGTACTCGCCGCCGAAGACGGACCTGTAGAAGTCGAACGCCTCCATGCAATTGCCCGCGAAGTTGAGATAGGGGTTGGCCGAGGCCATAACGGGCTCCTCCCGGATCGTGGTTGCTGGATCGGTTGCGCCCTGCCACCAGGCATCGGGACGTCTGGACGAAGTTCATAATGCGTTTGCGTTGCCGAGCGATGGCGATTATCTGACGTCCTCGCCGCCCTGACGCGCCTCGACCGCGCTGTCTTTCGGTCCTTCTAAGTCGGTGGCATGTCGGCCTTGGCCGCCTCGTATGCCGCCAACTGTGAGATGGGCTGAGGGCTCAATTCGAGGCGCCGACCAACGTCACGCACGCTGAGGCGCTCACCTTCGAGCTCAACGACAACTTTGCGAGTTGCCGCAGGGCCTTCGCCTGAAGGATCGCTGCCTGCTTCGCCAAATCAAGGGCTTGACGGGCGTCTTCGATTGCGTCCGAAGGACGGGCAGCACTTCGACCTCTATTGCGTCCGGCTGGCTATCGGTCATCATCGCGACGGCGTCCTGCACCATCTCCTCGACCTGGTCGAGGCGCTTGGGGTGAACACGCCCGGTACCTCGGGACCTCGATGGCCCACCAGTCCCCGGTATGGGTGACCTTGGCGGTGACCTTCATTTGATGACTCCCATGTGTTTGAGAATTGCCCTGGCGGTGATCTCTGTTGATCCTGTGTGACGGGCGACCACCGTCTGCTTGTCGCCGACCCACACCTTGGTCAAGTTGCCGTGGCTTCCTCGCGGTGTTGGATCGAGAGCGCCTTGGCCTGCGACTTCAGTACCTTCAGCAGGTCGGCGCGCTTCATGGTCTTAGGTCCAGGCGCTAGATAGATCAAGTAAAGAGGCCTAGACACCTGCACCAGCGGATCCAGGGGCGCCTGAACTGTTCGCCCACCTCGGTCCGGGCATGGCGGGATCGGCGGCCAGACATCGACCAGGCGCTGTTGGTGCAGTTCCCTCGACCCATCGAATCGCTCGGACCGATCAGCCGGCGGCAGTCTCGACCCACTAACGCATAAGGCCCCCAACCAGATTCTGCTGGCCAGAGGCCGAATCACAAGGGAGCCGCCTGTCGGAATCGAACCGACGACCTTCTCATTACGAGTGAGACGCTCTACCGACTGAGCTAAGGCGGCGCGGCTTGGCTCAGCGAAGCCGACGGCAGAGGTTACCAAAGCCCGCCGGGACCCTCCCAAACCACAGGGAGGAGCGGTCAGCACATCGTCTTGTCGGCTGGAGGATCGCCGGTGACGAGGTAGGTGTTGATCGCGTCGTCGATGCAGGCGTTGCCGGCGCCGTACGCCGTGTGGCCGTCGCCGTTGCGGCTCAGCAGCACTCCGGAATCGAGCTCCTCGGCCAGTTTCACCGACTGCTCGTACGGCGTGGCCGGGTCGCGCGTCGTACCCACGACAACGATCGGTGCGGCACCTTCGGCCGAGTAGTCAGGGTGCGGCTCAGCAGCCGTGACTGGCCAGTTCGAGCACGCGTAGGGCCACCACATCGCCGCCTGCCCGAACGTGGGTGACAGCTTGGTGAAGTCCTCACCCCCCGCCTTGATCTCTGCCAACGACACGTCCTCGGGGTGGTCGAGACAGTTGACGGCCGACTGCACCTCCATGCCGTTGTTGGGGTAGGTGCCGTCGGACTGACGTTCGGTGTAGGCGTCAGCCAGCGCAAGCAAGGTGTCGCCGGTGCCGTCCAGCGCTTCACGCAGCGCGATGGTCTCGTAGGACCAGCTGTCGCGGTTGTAGAGCGGGACGATCACGCCGAGAAACGCCAGCCCCTCGGTCACCTCTCGGCCGCTCGATGTCGGCAGCGGCTCCTCGTCGATGTCTTCGAACAACTGAATCAACCGCTGCCGGGCAGAGTCCACGTCGTCGCCCAGGGGGCAGTCGCCCTCGTCAACGCAGTACTCGAGGTACGCCGTCAGCGCCGTGTCGAAACCGGCGGCTTGGTTGATCGCGGTCAGCCGCGGATCTGCCAGCGGGTCGACGGCGCCGTCGAGCACCATGCGGTCGACGTTCTCGGGGAACAACGCGGCGTACGTCGCTCCTATGTAGGTGCCGTACGACGCCCCGAAGTAGTTGAGCCGCTTGTCGCCGACGACCTCCCGGATGATGTCCATGTCGCGCGCGACCTCGACAGTAGACACGTGCGCCAGCAGCGGCCCAGAGTGCTCTACGCAGCCGGATGTGTACTCCGCCCAAGTCCTCCGGAACTCCTTGATCTCTCCGGGGTCATCGGGGGTGGGATCGGACGCGACGTACGCGTCGAGCTCCTCGTCGGAGAGGCACTCGACGGGGGTGCTGCGCGCGACCCCGCGGGGGTCGAAACCAACGACGTCGTAGATCGAGGTGACGCTCGGATCCAACCCGATGAAGCCGAGGTAGTCGATGCCTGAGCCGCCCGGTCCGCCGGGGTTGATGAGCAGCGAACCGCGGCGCTCGTCGGGGAGACTGGCAGGGACGCGCTGGGCCTTGATCGTGATCGCCTCGGCGTCGGGGTCGGCGTAGTCCAGCGGCACCCAGATGTCGGCGCACTCCCGTCCGTCGTCGCAGTCAGCCCACTCCACCTCCTGCTCGTAGAAGCGCTGCAGCCCCTCCCCAGGTGGGCCGTCGCCAAAGCCCGCCGGGAGCTCGCCGGTGGGGGCACCCGTCGTCGGCTCGGTTGGATCGCCCGTGGTCGGCTCAGTCGGCAGCGGCGTCGAGGGTGACGTGGTCGGTGCTGACGTGGGGGCAGACGTCGGGCCGGGATCGCTTGCGACGTCCTGAGCGGTAGCGCAGCCGGTCACCATCAGGGCAGCGGCTGTGGTCGCAGCAGCGCGCCGCAAGAGAGCAGCTGTCATCAGGTGGAGTCCTCGCCTCAGCCGGTGGGTCACGATGCAGCCACGATACGTCGCAGCTCGGCACATCTCACCCGTCACCGCGTGGTGAGCGAGCCGGTCATGTCGCCGAAGTCGGCCCTGATCACGAAGCAGATGACGCGGTGACCACCATCGTCGTCCCATATCCCTTCAGTCGGGATCAACCGATAGGGCACATAGCCGCCGGGACCAAGCTCGACCCCCCGCAGCTCGGTTCTCAGCGCGGTCGTACACGGCGCGAGTGACTGTCTCCCCAGAGCCGACTCGCCGGGATAACTCTCGCCATCAATAGCCGTGATGGCAACCGCCTGTGCGTTGTGCGTCTCACTGCACGGCACTCCCTTGAGCTCAAAGGTGTTGACGTCACCCTCACCGTCGAGGTCTGGGATGGTGACGCAGTCGCCGGCACGGATGTCACCGAACTCGACGATGCCCTCCTCGGTGATCTCGCCGGCGTCGTTGCGCTCGACCTGCTGCCGGGCAACCCAGACGCCGAGGATGATCGCGCCGATCCACCACAGCACCGCGATCACGATGGCGGCGATCGCGAGGCCCTTGCCCTTCTCGCGCGACTTCGCGATCTTGACCAGGGCGACGATCGCCAGCGGGACGGCGACCAAGATACCGACCAGCGGCAGCACCAGTGCGGTGACGAACGCCGCGATCGCCAGCCCGCTCCAGCCGCTCTGCTGGCCCGGCGGCGGCGGAATGCCGTAGCCGCCGGCGGGGTAGCTCGGCGGACCCAGGTAGGCGTTGGGGTCGGTGCTGCCGTACGGCGGCGGATGCTGGCCGGGGTACGTCGGTTGGCCAGGGTACGTCGATTGGCCGGGGTAGCTGGGCGGCTGCTGACCTGGGTCCTGCCCGTAGGCGGGAGGCTGGGGCGGACCTCCTGACCCGGGGTATGCCGAGCTCCCGCCCGAGGTGCCGGCGTTCTCACTCATGTTCGAGCCCTCTCAACGAGATCATCAGCGACTCCAGTGCCAGCAGTGGAGAGATTTCGCCCTCAAGCGCCTCTCGGGTGGCGAAGATCTCGGCCAACCTGCGCGTTGACGTCTCCGGCGTCGTGCTGCGCGCCATCGTAGCGACGTCGTGCCGCAGCTCTTCGTTGACCAGCTCCGCCCGTGAGCCGAGCTGCACCGCGACCACGTCGCGGTAGTAGGAGGCGAGGTCGAGAAGGGAACGGTCGATGGCGCTCACGGACGAAACGCTTCGCCCGCTGCTTCTGGTTCTTCTGCAGTTCCTTGGCGGCCGCAGCGAAGCCGGTGCTCTTGACCCCCCGGGTGCCGGCGCCGTACACGGTCTCCAGGTCGCGCAGCTCCTCGGCGTCGAGCGCCTCGACCCTGGGCTGGGCTTCCTCGGTCGCGGCCTCCATCAGGTTGGCGGCGCACGTCAGGCACGACCCGAGGTCCTTGAGCTGGCCAGGCACGCGCAGCACCTCACGGCGGCGGTTGCGACTCGCCTCGTTCAGTGCCAACGCCCGCGCCCGCCCGATGTGGCCCTGCGACGCGCGCGCTGCAAAGGCGGCGACCGGCGCGGGCACCTTGTCGCGTTCGGTCAGGTAGGCGGCAACCGCCGCGGTCGGCGGAGTGCGCAGCACCAGTGAGCGGCAGCGGGACCGGATCGTCGGCGCGACGTCTTCGACGGTTGGCGCGCACAGCAGCCAGACGGTGCGCGGAGGTGGTTCCTCGATGCTCTTGAGCAGCGCGTCAGCCGCCGAGTCGGTCAGCCGGTCGGCGTCCTCGACGATCATCAGCTGCCACCGGTTGCCGGCCGGCGCCAGGGCGGCATGTCTGACCAGTTCGCGGACGGCGTCGACCCTGATCACCGGCTGGTCGGTGACCACTCGGGTGACGTCGGCGTGCGAGCCGGCGAGCGCAGTTCGGCAGGCCAGACAGCTACCGCAGCCGCCCTGGTCGCACAGCAGCGCTGCGGCGAACGCTCTGGCGGCGTTGGACCGCCCGGACCCGGGAGGGCCGGTGAACAACCAGGCGTGCGTCATGCCGGCGGTCAGCTCACCGTGCAGTGCCGCGTCGGCAGCCGTCACCGAGGCCTGCAGGCTGTCGATGACGTCGGCCTGACCGACGAGGTCGTCCCAGACGGTCATACGTCGGCCGCCTGGTGCCGCTCTGCCTGCTCGAGGAACGGCTGCAGCCGTTCGCGCACGAGTACGGCGATCTCGTCGCGCGGCTGGTTGCCGTCGACGACCAGGTAGTGCTCCGGGTGCCGCTGGGCCAGCGCGAGGAACGCAGCGCGGATCCGCTGGTGGAAGTCGACAGGCTCTGCCTCCAGCCGGTCACGGCCACCGAACCGGCCATGCGCAACCAACGGGTCGACGTCGATCAGCACGGTCAGTTGCGGCCGCAGGCCTCCGGTCGCCCACCGGGCGAGCTGCTCGACCTCTCGGCTGCGTAGAGCGCGCCCGGCCCCTTGGTAGGCGAGGAACGAGTCGACGTACCGGTCGGTGATGACGACGGCGCCGCGCCGCAACGCCGGGTTGACGACCTTCTCGACGTGCTCGGCCTTGTCGGCGGCGTACAGCAGCGCCTCGGCGCGGGCGTCCAGCGCGCCGGTGCCGGGATCGAGCAGGATCTGCCGCAGTCGCTGCCCGACAGGGGAGTCACCCGGCTCGTGGGTCAGTACGACGTCGTACCCTTCGCGGGTGAGCGCCGTGCCGAGCAGCCGGGCCTGGGTCGACTTGCCCACGCCCTCGCCACCCTCGAACGCGACGAAGACGCCCCGGTCGGCGTAGACGTCGTGCGATCGGTTCACGGAGTGCCTCAGCTCGCTGCGGATCGAGGTGCCGGGTAGGTCGTTCATCGCATGGTAGGCAACGAGTCCGACAGCGACCATTGCCACGGCAGAGCCGAGCATGGTGATCGCGGCGCCGTTGTAGTCGAGCACCGCGTCGTCGTTGAGCCGCCACCTGTGCTCACCGATGAGCCCGGCGAGCAGCGGTGCCAGCGCGAGGAACAGGGCCAGGGCCAGCCGGATCATCGTCTGCACGAACGCGAAGGTGCGCCCGCGCAGCGCGTCCTCGACCTCCAGCCCAAGCAGGGTGTAGCCGGTGATCCACGCGGTGCCGGAGAAGAACCCGAGCACCACCGCGAGTACCGACACCACGGCGAGGTTGGCGATCACCGCGATGCCGGCCAACACCACTCCCACGCTGACCAGGCACAACCCGAACAGCCGCCGCCTCGACACAGCGGGCAACAACCGCGGGCCACGCCACATGCCCAGCGCCAGTCCGCCGAAAACAGCGGCGAACAGCAGTCCCGTAGCCGGGGTCACCGCCGCCCAGGTCGGCGACGTACACCCCCGGGCCAGCCCGACGACGACGCCACCAGCGGCGAACGCGCCAGTGATGCCAAGGACAAGGCCGCGGATCACCGGCGTGCGGAAGGCGTACGTCCAGCCCTCCCGGATCACCCGCCATACCCCCTGCCGCTGCTCCGGAGCGAGGGCCGGCCCGGCGGGTATCTCGCGCAGCGTCGCGATGATCAGCCCGGACACCACGAACGACGCCGCGTTGAACCACAGCGCCAGATCGACCGGGTCGTCCAGCCAGCCAAGCGATGAGTGCAGCCCCTTCGACCCCAGCGACAGCACGATGAAGATGCCAGCCGCGGGGAGAGCGGAGCCGTAGGTTGTCGCGATCGCGACCTGGTTGGCGGCCTCCAGCCGATCCCGCGGCACCAGGTTGGGCACGGTGGCGTCCTTTGCCGGCAGCCACAGCAGGGTGATCGCCTCGATGAGCACCGTGGCGACCATGACCCACGTCAGCGTGTGCACGATGGGGATCGACGCGAACACGGCTCCTCGGGCGACGTCGCCAACGACAAGGGTCCAGCGCCGATCCAGCCGGTCAGCCACATACCCCGCGAGCGGTCCTAACAGAGCAGCGGGTAGTACGCGCAGGAACAGCACACCGGCGATGGCAAAGTTCTGCTTGGCGTAGCTGTCAGGAGCGAGCTCGCTGGCCATCGCGGTCAGCGCCAGCAGGCCCAACCAGTCACCCAGGCTCGACAACCCCAGCCCAACCCAGAGCCACCGAAACGCCCTGATGCCCAGCACTCCCCCCGCTGGGCGTCGGGCGGAGGCGGCGCTCACGGGCTCTTTGCCGCGCTCTTCTTCGTGGCCCCGCGCGAGGTCACGCGCTTCTTCGCCGCGGGCTTCCTGGCCGCGCTCGTCTTCGTCGTACGGCGACTCGGCGCCGGTCCCTTGGCCCGCTTCTCGGCCAGCAGCTCAACCGCCCGGTCCAGCGTTATCGACTCCACGTCGTCGCCCCGGCGCAGGGTGGCGTTCAACTCCCCGTCGGTCACGTACGGACCGAACCGACCGTTCTTCACCACGACCGGCTTTGCGGTGTTGGGGTCCTCGCCGAGCTCGCGCAGCGGAGCAGCGGCGGCGCGCCGACCCCGCGTCTTGGGCTGGCGCAGCAGCGCCAGAGCCTCGTCGAGCGTCACCGTGAAGAGCTGCTCTTCGGTCTCGAGGGAGCGCGACTCCTTGCCCCGGCGAATGTAGGGCCCGTAGCGGCCGTTGGTGGCCTCGATGGTCTCGCCCGTCTCGGGGTCGCTGCCCAAGGCCCTTGGCAGCGTCAGCAGCCGTACCGCGTCGTCGAGGGTGACAGTGTCGAGCGACATCGACGAGAACAGCGACGAGGTGCGGGGTTTCGCGCTGGTCGGCGCGTCGTCGAGCACCTCGGTGACATAGGGGCCGTAGCGGCCGTTCTTCGCGACCACGGTGTGACCGGTGGCGGGATCGGTGCCGAGCACCTTCTCGGCGCCGGCAGGGTTGGCCAGCAGCTCCTTGGCCGCCGCTAGGGTCAGCTCATCGGGTGGCAGGTCATCGGGGATGTTGGCGCGTTCGCCGGCAGCCGACTCGACGTACGGCCCGTAGCGGCCGACGCGCACCACGACCCCGTCGCCGATCTCGAACGTCGAGAGTTCGCGGGCGTCGATCTCGCCGAGCTCGCTCACCATCGTCTTGAGACCTTGCAGCTCGCCGGACCCGAAGTAGAACTCGGCGAGCTCGTCGGTTGCGTTGCGCTGGCCGGTGGCGACGTCGTCGAGCACGTCCTCCATGCCGGCAGTGAAGTTGTAGTCGATCAGCCGGGTGAAGTGCCGCTCCAGCAGCCGCACCACGGCGAACGCCAACCAGGCAGGGACGAGCGCACTGCCCTTCTTGTAGACGTACCCGCGGCCCAGGATCGTGCCGATGATCGACGCGTACGTCGACGGGCGACCGATCTCGCGCTCCTCGAGCTCGCGGATCAACGTGGCCTCGGTGTAGCGCGCCGGCGGGCGGGTCTCGTGCGCGGCCGGGCTGAGCTCAGCAACGGTGACCACCTCACCGGCGGCCAGCTCGGGCAACCGCGTCTCGCGGTCGTCGCGTTCGCTGTCAGGGTCGTCGGCACCCTCGACGTACGCCTTCAAGAAGCCGTGGAAGGTGATCACCCGGCCGCTGGCGGAGAACTCGCACTCCTCACCGGAGCTGGCCGTGGCGGCGATGCGCACCGACACCGAGCGGCCCTCGGCGTCCTTCATCTGCGAGGCCACCGTGCGCATCCAGATCAGCTCGTAGAGCCGGAACTCGTCGCCGGTCAGCCCGGTCTGGCCGGGGGTGCGGAAGTGCTCGCCGGCCGGGCGGATCGCCTCGTGCGCCTCCTGGGCGTTCTTCACCTTGCTCTGGTAGGTGCGCGGAGCCGACGGCAGGTAGTCGCGGCCGAACAGGTCGGCCACCTGCGCCCGGGCGGCGGCGATAGCGCCCTCCGACAGCGTGATCGAGTCGGTGCGCATATACGTGATGAAGCCGTTCTCGTACAGCCGCTGCGCGACCTGCATGGTGCGGGCGGCGCCGTAGCCGAGCTTGCGCGACGCCTCCTGCTGCAGCGTCGTGGTGCGGAAGGGGGCGTACGGCGACCGGCGGTACGGCTTGCTGTCCACCGACCTGACCTCGAACCGGCTGCCGCGCACGGCGGCGGTGAGCTCTGTCGCTCGCTGCTCGTCAAGCTGTACGACGTCCGCACCTGCCCGCAGCTGACCTTGGGCGGTGAAGTCGCGACCCTGGGCGACCCGCTGGCCACCCACCCCAGTCAGCTTGGCGGGGAAGGTTTGCGGAGTCTTGCCCTCACCGGCGTCGAAGACCGCGTCGATGTCCCAGTAGGCCGCGGCCCGGAAGGCGAGCCGCTCCCGCTCCCGGTCGACGACCAACCGGGTGGCCACCGACTGCACCCGGCCGGCCGACAGGCCGCTCATCACCTTCTTCCACAGCACGGGCGACACCTCGTAGCCGTAGAGCCGGTCGAGGATCCGGCGGGTCTCCTGAGCCTCCACCAGGTCGCTGTCGATGTCGCGGGGGTGGGCTACCGCGTCGGCGATGGCCTGCGGGGTGATCTCGTGGAACACCATCCGGCGTACCGGCACCTTGGGCTTGAGCTCGTCGAGCAGGTGCCAGGCGATCGCTTCGCCCTCGCGGTCCTCGTCGGTCGCCAGGTAGAGCTCACCGGCGTCCTTGAGCAGGGACTTCAGCTTGGTGATCTGTGGCTTCTTGTCCTTCGGTACGACGTAGACCGGGGCGAAGCCGGCGTCGACGTTCACCCCGAGCCGACCCCATGGCTCACCCTTGTACTTGGCCGGCACCTCGCTGGCGTTGTTGGGCAGGTCGCGGATGTGGCCGACCGAGGACTCCACGACGTACCCGCGGGCCCAAGAAGCCCGATATCGTCCGCGCCTTCGCGGGCGACTCGACGATGACGAGCTTGTGTCCGGCTTTGGCCACGTCCGATGTGCTCCACTCCTGGGTACGTCCGTTGTTTCCCAACGGTGTCGGCAGCACACGGTAACGCGGTCAGCGCCTCCGGGCCACGCAGCGCTCCACAGCCGCACGCGCGCATACACCCACGCTGACGTCGCGGCAGGTAAACAAAAGGTCAGCTGGTGACACTTTCTTTACCGGCGACGGCGCCGCCCTCGCTAGAGGAGGCGTCCTTCTTCATCGACTCCTCGAACGTCTGGTGCCACGTCTTCGGCGCGGCGAGTTCTGGCAGGGCGGCCTTGTACTGCTCGACCAGGTCGGGCCACTCCTTCGCCAGCCTGGTGTGGATGGCGATGGACCGGCGGAGCAGGTCGCGGAACTGCTCAGGGTGCCGCTTGTACCACGACGCCGCCGTACCGTCGGCTGACGAGACGAGCGCCGAGTCGAACTGCGACAGCAGCCACCATTTGAGGTCGACGTGGGCGACGCTCGCCTCGGGGTTGCGCTTGGCCAGCTCACGCACGGGCAGCACCTGGCGCGCCGCGCCGACGGCCATCGTCTTGGCCCGGCCCAGTCTGCCTCTGGGCGCCGTCGGCTCCTTGCCCTTACGCGGCGGCTTGCGCCGGCGTGCCTTCGGGAACTTGTCGAGGTCGGACTCCGACGTCGAGTCGTCGTACTGCTTGCGAAGCTCGCGCAGCTCGGGCAGCCGCTTCAGCACATCGCGATGCATGCGCTGCGGGCCCTCGAGGATGTCCTCGATCGCCATCAGGCCCATCTCGGCGGGTCCGTACTGCATCGACAACAGGTGCTTGACCTGGGTCTCGAAGCTCTCGCGGATGAGCCGACCGCCGCGCTCGTACGGCGAGTGGAGCAGCGCCGCGATGATGCGGTTACGCCGGTGGAAGTACGCCTGCCAGTCGATGGTGTCGTCCTTCTCGTGCCACGGCACGTGCCAGACGGCGACGCCAGGAAGGGTGACGGTGGGGTAGCCCGCCTCGGCGGCCCGCAGACCGAACTCGGCGTCGTCCCACTTGATGAACATCGGCAGCGACAGGCCGAGCTCGCGGACCACCTGGGTCGGGATCAGGCACATCCACCAGCCGTTGTAGTCGACGTCGATGCGGCGGTGCAGCCAGTGGGTCGATCGAAGCGAGTGGCGGGCGAAGTTGTGACCGTGGACCGTGTGGGGGGCAGCGCCCCAGAACCACCGGTACTTCGCGACGGTCTCACCGAAGGCGTGCAGCACCGACCGGTCGTACAGGCTGAACATCTGGCCACCGACAAGCGTGGGTCGCTTCGCGAGGTCGGCGAACGCCACCGCACGCAAGATGCCCTCGGGCTCGCACACGACATCGTCGTCGAGCAGCAGCACGTAGTCGGCGTCGCCCTTGGCGGTGACCTCGTCCATCGACCGGGAGAACCCGCCCGAGCCGCCGAGGTTTCCCTGCTCGATGACCCGCAGCTTCGCTCCGAGCGATGCAGCCGCTTGCGGATACAGCTCGTGGTCACTGACCCGCTGGGTGCCTTGGTCGACGACGAGGATCTGGTCGATGATGTCGAGTACGGCCGGCTGCTCGGCCAGTTTGATCAGCTGGTCGACGCAGAACTCCGGTCGGTTGAACGTCGTAATGCCAATCGACAGCGTTCCTGAGGTGGCCTTGTCGGTCTCGAAAACCCAGACCGCGTCCTGCAGCGTCATCGACTTGTCACCGGCCTCGACGTCGAACCAGTACCAGCCGCCGTCGATGAAGGGCTTCAGCGGCAGGTCGAACTCGATGGTGCTGAGTCCGCGGGAGTCGACGACAGCGGAGTCGGCGCGCTGCACGTGCCCCTTGGCTGTCGACCGGTAGACGATGATGGTCCCCTGCCCCGACACCCTCATCACCAGTCGTACCGACTCCATCGTGGTCCACCGGCGCCAATAGCTGGCGGGAAAGGCGTTGAAGTAGGTGCCGAAAGTGAGCCGCCGCTCGGACTTGACAGTGGCGCCGGTGTTGCCGGTGATCGAGCCGAAGCCACCCATGGCCTCAACGGTGTCGCTGCCGTCGGCTGAGGTCGTCGACGCCGAGCCCTCGGTGGCCTCAGCGTCGTCCTGCTCTGCCCCCGACTGTCGTGAGGTGCTCTCGCCGGCGCTGAAACTCGACACTCCGCCGATGTACAGCGGGCGGATGTCGAGCTCCTGGTCAGCGCGCATGATCGTGCGCTGAACGATCCGCAGCGGAAGCTGAGGGTGAGGCTGTTGTGAGCCGTCGGCGAGCTCTTGGTGACCGGAGGTGGGGACAGTGCCGGTCTCGGTCGTGGGCTCGGCGGTGTGAGTCAAGGTTGGTCCTCAAGAAGGGGGTGTGGCGGCATCCTCACGGTACCAGCCGGGGCCTCGCTGGCCGCTGCGGCGACACTGCCGGCCCTACGATGAGCAAGTGCCCCGGCGTGCCCTGACGATTTACCTGCACATCGGTCCGCCGAAGACCGGCACGACATATCTCCAGGACATCGTCTGGCGAAACCGTGACAGCATGCGGCAACGCGACCTCGCGTTCCCCGGTCGCCCCGGTGAGCACTTCCATGCCGCGTTGGACCTGCGCGGGATTGCGTTCGGCGGGTACGACAACCCCACCGTCGCGGGCGCCTGGTCCCGCCTGGCCGCCAAGGCGCTGGCCAGCCCGACCGGCAAGGCGCTGGCCAGCCCGAC
Organism: Nocardioidaceae bacterium; assembly: GCA_030447805.1. Lineage (GTDB taxonomy): Bacteria > Actinomycetota > Actinomycetes > Propionibacteriales > Nocardioidaceae > JAUJOE01. Next base: position 198,724 of record JAUJOE010000004.1, read on the forward strand.
CGGCAAGGCGCTCATCTCGCACGAGATCCTCGCCGGGGCGACACCGGACGAGATCGAGCGGGCGGTCGCGTCGCTACGTCCGGCGACGGTGCAGGTGGTGTACGGCGCCCGCGATCTCGCGCGCCAGCTGCCCGCGGTGTGGCAGGAGTCGCTGAAGAACCGGCGCAGCCGCGGCTTCGACGCCTTCTTGTCCACGGCGCTGCGGCCCCGGCTGTCCGACGATGAGCCCACCGGCTTCTGGCGGGCGCAGGACCCGGTGGCGACGCTTCGCCGGTGGGCGGCCGTTCTGTCGCCTGAGCACATCCACGTCGTCACGCTGCCCCAGCCGGGTGCCCCGGCCACCACGCTGTGGGAACGGTTTTGCACGGCCCTTGGTGTCGACCCTGGTGGAGTCGACGTGAGTGTTGCCCGGGTCAACGGGTCGCTCAGCGTCGAGGACGCCGAGGTGCTGCGCCGGCTCAACCGGGCGCTGCCCGACAACCTGTCCTGGCCGGCGTACGAGCGGCAGGTGAAGCGGCGCTTCAACGCCCGCGCAAACGCCCGAGCGAGCGCCGCAGTCTCCGGTAACCGGCTGACCGTTCCCGACCGCTACCGGGAGGTCGTCGAAGAGCGGGCGGTCGAACTGCGGGACGGCCTGGCAGCCGCCGGATACAACGTCGTCGGTGACCTCGACGACCTGTTCCCGGCTGCGTCGTCCTTCGGTACGCCGACCGAGGTCCCAGCCGATAGGGTTACCGATGCCGCCGTCGACATGTTGGCCGCCGTACTGGCCGAGCCGGACCGGCGCGGCCGGCGCGGCGGTAGTGACGGCGACGGTGGTGGTGGTGGTGGTGGCAAGGACACGGCGAAGGCGCTGCTGGGACGGCTGCGACGAGGGCGAGGAGGCACCGCATGACGACCGCCCCCGGCGTCGGCGGCAAGCGGGTGTTCTTCCACGTCGGCGCCCCGAAGACCGGCACGACGTACCTGCAGAACGTGCTGTTCCAGAACCGGGAGCTGCTCGCGGCCAACGGAGTCCTCTACCCCTACACCGACCAGGGCCAGTCGTTCCGGTCGATGCAGGACTTCCGAGGAGCAGGCTGGGCTGGCGGCCGGGCCGCTGAGTTCAAGGGTGAGTGGGAGACCGTCGCCCGGCGAGCCCGGGAGTGGGACGGGCCGACGGTGATCGTTTCCAACGAGCTGCTCGGCGGGTCACAACCGGACCGGATCGCGCGGGGCCTCGCCACCGTCCAACCAGCTGAGGTGCACGTTGTCTTCACCGCGCGCGACCTCGCCCGCCAGCTCGTTTCTGACTGGCAGGAGCAGATCAAGCACAAGCACACGCTGACCCTCGAGCAGTTCGTCGACGACCTGATCGAGTTCGGACTCGACGCCCCCAAACCGTTCGGTGAGCTGTTTTGGGGTATGCACGACGCCACCTACGTGCTGAACCGCTGGGTGACGGTGGTCCCGGCCGAGCGCATTCACGTCGTCACGGTTCCGCAGTCCGGCGCTCCTCGCGACACGCTGTGGCGGCGCTTTTGCGCTGTCACCGGGCTGGAGCCGGAGCTCTACGACTCCGACACCGAACGCGCCAACACCTCGATGGGGGTCGCCGAGACCGAGCTGGTCCGGCGGATGAACCTCGACGTCCAGAGGATGCCCCACCAGCACTATGACCCGCTCGTCCGCAAGTTGCTGGCCGAGGACATCCTCGGTGGCCAGTCACCGCGGCTGATGTTGCCCACCGGCCGACTCGACTGGGTCGATGCGCGGTCCCAGCAGCTCATCGCCGAGCTCGCCAGCTCCGGTTACCAGATCGAAGGCGACCTGGCGGAGCTGCGGCCTCGGCCCGAGGACCATGCGGCGTACATCTCGCCCAGCGAACTCGATGACGCAGACCTCGCCCCGGCGGCCATCAGAGCCGCGACCGGGCTGCTTCGACACAGCGCCCGTCAGCGTCGCCGCATCGCTGAGCTGCAGGCGGCGGTCAGCGGCGAGCGTGGCCGCGCCCCGGGTGTTGGCACCCGGGCGGCGGTCAGCGGCGAGCGTGGCCGCGCCCCGGGTGTTGGCACCCGGGCGGCGGTCAGCGGCGAGCGTGGCCGCGCCCCGGGTGTTGGCACCCGGGCCAGATCATTGCTCGGTCGGGCGCGCCGTCGAGCCGGGCGCCTGGTGCACGTCCAACGGTCGCCGTAGCCGCCCGGCACTCAGTTCCCCTCGGCGCTTCGCCGCCGCTCGGGTGACCGGTTGCCGCGTCGGCGGCGCTCGCGCGACTCCGCCCGCTGTTCTTGCTGGCGGGTGAGCACGACATGCAGTACGTCGAGTGCGGCGTCCAGCAGCTCTGTGTCGGTCAGGTCGGCCGGCTCGCCCCATGGCCCAGCGCGCGCCGTCGGCTCGGCGGCGGGAAGCAGGTCGTCGAGATCCCCCACGACCGAGTAGCCGGCCGCTCGGACCCGCTCGGTGAGCTCGCGCGCAGCGGTCGCGAAGAAGTCCCGCTCGGGTGCTGAGAGCGTCGGCTTCCTCGGGTCGCTGATCGCCTCGACGAACGACGTGTCGACCTCGCCCCTGATCGTGCGCCGGTACGTCGGCCACGGCAGCTGGCTGCCATGCCGGGCGTTGTAGCGGCGCAGCAGTTCGGTCTGCAGGATGCCGAGCGACGGGTTGGTCGAGCCAGCGTTCTCGGCGCGGTAGGAGTCCCCGCGCCTTCCCAGCCCGCTCAGGAAGCGGTCCCACAGCACGGTGGGCGGTTCACCGGGCGGAGGCGCGGTCACGATGATGACCCGAGACGGGTCGAGGCCGCGGGACCACCGCTGCGCCACCGCCGCAGCATCTTGGGCCCGCCAGAACGCGTGGTCGCCGCCGGCCTTGGAGCGCAGTACCGCCTGCACGAAGTCCCGGTAGCTGATCGTCTGCTGGTTCTTCACCCGCTCCTGCCACACCGCCGGCACCTGCCGCAGCAGGTCACGGGCGGTGTACACGACGTACACCTCCCCCGCGAACGCCGACAGCGCCGTGCGGATCTGCGCCTGGTTGCAGTAGACGAACAGCTCGCTGGAGATCACGACGGCCTTACCGTCCCACGAGTTCGCCTTGTCGACCAGCTTGCGCCAGGCGCCCGCGATGCCGGGCACGTCCTTTCGCTGCGCCGGAGTGCCGCGAAGGTCCCACGCAGCGGTGTGGTGGCCGCCGCCGGCGAACCGCGGGTACAAGATGCCGTCGTCCTTCAGCGCCCGCCGGTTGGCAGCCAGCAGCGCCTGCAGATAGGTGGTGCCGGTCTTGGGGGCGCCGATGTGCAGGAAGACCCGCTCAGGCGCCACGGCGGACCTTGTCCCGCAGCCGCGCTGCCAGCCCTCGGGCTCGAGCGCCGAGGCCTTCATCGGCAGCAGCCAGCGGCTTCGGGCCCCTCCTCGGCCGCAAGATCACCTCGTCCCTGATCACCTCAGCGGCGACCCGCAGCAGCTGGTCGGGGGTGAGATCGCCAGGTCCGAACACCTCGGCGACGGGAAGCTGGGGAGTGAGCTCGGCCAGGTCGCCGACCACTCGGCATCCCGATCTCTCCAGGTACCTGACCATCGCCGTGGCTCTTTCGTTGACGGCGTCGTGCCAATCCGGCGGAACGAGGATCCTCGTCGACTCCCGGGAGGCGAGCTTGTGCTCGGCGAACTGACGCTTCACGGCGCGGGCGTAGCGCGGCCACGGGAAGTCCTCGGGAAGCACCGAGTTGACGTGCCTCAGCAGCTCCGCCTCGGCGGGACCGAGCGAGACGTTGCCGGCGGCCTCGGGAAGCTCGATCGGCACGTCCGGCAGCTCGATCGCGCGGGAGAAGCGGTTCCACAGCTCGTCGCGGGCACCACCGGGCGCCGGCACGGTCACCACGGTGACGTTGGCCATTCCCACGGCCCGGCCCCACCGCCGTACGACCTTGCTGACGTCTTGGGCCCGCCAGAAGAACTTGTGCTCGCCGGCCTCGGCGTCGAGGAAGACGTCGTGGAGGAACTCCCCGTAGCTGCCGGTCGCCCGGTTCTTCAGCGTCTCCTGCCAGACCGCCGGGACCTGGCGGCCCAAGTCGCGCACCGTCAGTACGACGCGGATCTCGGCGTCGACGAAGGACTCCTGCACCCGGCGCACCTCGGCGTTGGAGCATCGGGCGAACGTCTCGTGGGAGATGATCGCGTCGCCGTCGTAGCCGTTGACCTCCGTTGCGATGCGGTCCCACATGCCGGCGGTGTCGAGGTGGTCGTACTTCTCCGCCTCCAGCGCGCGCAGGTCGATGGACGCCATGAACTGGTCGCCGGACCTCTTCCCTGGGTACAGCAGGCCGCCGGCACGCAGCGCGTCGCGATGTCCGTGGAGGATCCGCTGGAGGTACGTCGTGCCTGTCTTCGCCACCCCCACATGCATGTGCACCCTGTGCGCCACGCGGCGGCTCCTTCCGGTTGACGCCTCGTCAGCGGGCGCTGGCGCTCACCCGTTGGGTGTCGGTCTCGCCGATGGCGACGGTCCGACGCTTGGAGATGTAGACGGCGGCGACGACGATGAGCGCGGCGCTGATCGCGATGATCAGGCGCAACGTCGTGTTGGCGTCCTCGCCGTACGTCATCTTGACCACGGCCGCGGCGATCAGCAGCGACACGAGGTTCATCACCTTCAGCAGCGGGTTGATCGCGGGGCCGGCGGTGTCCTTGAACGGGTCGCCGACGGTGTCACCGATGATCGTGGCCTCGTGCGCCGGCGACCCCTTGCCGCCGTGCACGCCGTCCTCGACGAGCTTCTTGGCGTTGTCCCAGGCGCCGCCGGAGTTGGCGAGGAAGACCGCCATCAGCGTGCCAGCCCCGATCGCGCCGGCCAGGAAGCAGCCGAGCGGGCCGACGCCGAGGCCGAAGCCGACGGCGACCGGTGTGAGAATCGCCAGCAACCCTGGGGTGGCGAGCTCGCGCAGCGAGTCGCGGGTGCAGATGTCGACGACCTTGCCGTACTCCGGGCGGCCGGTGCCGTCCATGATGCCGGGGATCTCGCGGAACTGCCGGCGCACCTCGAAGACGACCGCGCCGGCAGCCCGCCCGACGGCGTTGATCGCCAGGCCGGAGAACAGGAAGACGACCGAGACCCCGATAAGCAGGCCCATCAGGTTGGCCGGGTCGGCGACGTTGAGCACGCCAAGCAGACCGAGCGCGTCGTGGACCGAAGGGTCGCCCGTCATGGTGGGGATCGCCTCACGTGCTGCGGAGGTGACGGCGTCTGTGTAGGCGCCGAACAGGGCCGTCGCAGCCAGCACCGCGGTCGCGATCGCGATGCCTTTGGTGATGGCCTTGGTGGTGTTGCCGACCGCGTCGAGCTCGGTGAGGATCGCCGCGCCGCGCTGGTCGACGTCGCCCGACATCTCAGCGATCCCCTGCGCGTTGTCGGAGACGGGGCCGAAGGTGTCCATCGCGACGATAACGCCAACGGTGGTCAGCAGGCCGGTGCCCGCGAGCGCCACCGCGAACAGCGAGACCACCACCGAGCCACCACCGAGCAGGAAGGCGCCGTACACCGCTGAGCCGATGACGAGCGCCGTGTAGACCGCCGACTCGAACCCGACAGCGAGGCCCGACAGGATCACCGTCGCCGCGCCGGTGAGCGAGGTCGTCCCGACATCCTTCACCGGCCGGTGCTCGGTGCCGGTGAAGTAGCCGGTCAGCGCCAAGATCAGCGCGGCCAACGCGATGCCGATCAGCACCGCCACCAGCGCGATGACGCGCGGGTCGCCCTCCCCGCCACCGCTGCCGAGGCCGAGCGCTTGGCCAATGAGGCCCGTGCTCGCAGAGGACGTCGCTCAGGCCGGCGAAGGTGCTGGGTAGGTAGGCGAACGCCGCGATCGCGCACAGCACCGCCGACATGGCGGCGGAGAGGTAGAACGCCCGGTTGATCGTGGTGAGGCCGCCTTCGCCCTCCCGCGGCCGGGTGATGTAGACGCCGACGATCGCGGTGAGCGCGCCGATCGCCGGCACGATCAAGGGAAACACGAGACCTTCCTCGCCGAATGCGACCCTGCCGAGGATCAGCGCGGCGACCAGCGTGACGGCGTACGACTCGAACAAGTCGGCGGCCATGCCGGCGCAGTCGCCGACGTTGTCGCCCACGTTGTCGGCGATGGTGGCGGCGTTGCGCGGGTCGTCCTCGGGGATGTTCTGCTCCACCTTGCCGACCAGGTCAGCACCCACATCGGCGGCCTTGGTGAAGATGCCGCCGCCGACCCGCATGAACATCGCGAGCAGCGCTGCGCCGAACCCGAAGCCCTCGAGCACCAACGGTGCGTCGCCCTTGTAGATGAGCACCACCGCGGCAGCTCCCAGCAGACCGAGGCCAACCGTCCACATGCCGACAGCGCCGCCGGTGCGGAACGCCACCCGCATGGCGGGGTCGCGGCCCTCGTTCTGAGCGGCGGCTGCCATCCGGACGTTGGCCTTCACCGCGAGCGACATCCCCATGTAGCCGATGAACGCCGAGAACCCCGCGCCGAACATGAAGAACACCGACCGCCCCACCCGCACCTCGGTCTCGCCCGGCAGCACGAACAGCAACGCGAAGGCGATCGCGGCGAACACCGCAAGCGTCTTGAACTGCCGGGTCAGGTACGCCTGGGCGCCCTCCTCGACCGCCTGGCCAATTTCCTGCATCTTCTGGGTGCCGGTGGGGGCGGCGAGCACCTCCTTGCGGAACATCCAGCCCATCGCCAGCGCCACAAAGGCGATCAGCAAGACGAGGAGACGAGCGTGAAGTTCCCAACCGACAGGGACACGTCACCACCTGTGTAGGCGAGGCTGACCCGTGACATCTGTAATACCTCCACTGAGCCGCTCGGCCCCTTTGGTTGTCTGCACAACGGTATGACGCTATGCCCGATGAGACCCGGCTGGCGCGCCACGAACGGCTCTGCTCAGCGCAAGCGGGCTCGCGGGAGTCTAGCGGCCTGCGGCGGCGGTGCCGAATGCACCCTGATGGAAGGATTGCCGGGTGAGCCCTGCCCTGCGGTCGTTCGACGCGTACGCGGCCGCGATGCGCCTGGCAGCGCCGGAGTCGCGCTCGGGTCGGCTGCTGCACCTGGAGGTGCTCCCCGAGCGCGCGGAGAGGTCGGCGCCCTGGCCGACGTGGGTCCATCCGTCGGTAGTCGGGGCCTGCCAGGCGAGCGGCGTCGACGCGCTGTGGAGCCACCAGGCGGCAGCCGCGCAACGGGGCTGGGACTCCCAGCACACCGTCGTGGCGACGGGTACGGCGTCGGGCAAGTCGTTGGCCTACCTGCTGCCCACGTTGTCGGCCATCGCGGCGAGCGTCGACGGGCCTGGTGGCCGCGGCGACACGGTGGTGTACCTCTCGCCGACCAAGGCACTGGCGCACGACCAGCTGCGGTCGCTGGCGGCTTTCGACGTGCCCGGGCTGCGGGTCACGACGTACGACGGCGACTCCTCCCGAGAGGAGCGCGACTGGGCCAGGCGGCACGCCAACTACGTGCTGACCAACCCCGACATGGTGCACCGGACCCTGCTGCCGGGCCATGCCCGCTGGGCCGAGTTCTGGGGGTCGCTGCGATTCGTCGTCGTCGACGAGTGCCACCACTACCGCGGCGTGTTCGGCGCCCACGTCGCCCAGATCCTCCGGCGGCTGCGCCGGGTCGCGGCGCACTACGGCGCCGCCCCGACGTTCGTGCTCGCGTCGGCGACCGCAGCCAACCCCGACGTGACAGCGAGCCGGCTCGTCGGGGAACCGGTCGGGGCCGTCGACGCCGACGGCTCACCGCGTGGCCGCACGGCGGTCGCCCTGTGGGAGCCGCCGCTGACCTCGCTGGTCGGGGAGCACGGGGCGCCGGTACGCCGGTCGGCCACCGCCGAGACCGCCGAGCTCGTCGCCGACCTGGTAGCCGACGGTGTGCGCACACTGGCGTTCGTACGGAGCCGCCGAGGTGCGGAGACTGTCGCGCTGCACGCGCGCTCGCTGCTGGCCTCGGCCGCCCCGGAGCTGGCCGAGCGGGTGGCGTCGTACCGCGGTGGCTACCTGCCGGAGGACCGGCGGGAGGTCGAGCGGCAGCTGAAGTCCGGTGACCTGCTCGCGGTGGCGGCGACCAACGCGTTGGAGCTCGGCATCGACATCGCCGGCCTCGACGCGGTGCTGATGGCCGGCTTCCCCGGCACCCGAGCGTCGCTGTGGCAGCAGATCGGCCGCTCGGGGCGCAGCGGCCAAGGCGGCCTGGGCGTCCTCGTCGCGCGCGACGACCCGCTCGACACCTACCTGGTGACGCACCCCGGCGCGCTGCTCGGCAAGCCGGTCGAGGCGGCGGTGTTCGACCCCGGCAACCCCTACGTGCTGGCCCCGCACCTGTGCGCGGCCGCCCAGGAGCTGCCGCTGACCGAGGCGGACTTCGGCCTCTTCGACGGCGACGTCGCCGGCGTGGTCGCCTCGTTGACCGAGGCCGGTTACCTTCGCCGGCGGTCGCGGGGCTGGTTCTGGACCCGGCGGGAGCGGGCTGCGGAGCTGGCCGATATCCGCTCGAGCGGCGGCTCACCGGTGCGCATCGTCGAAGGTTCGACCGGCCGGCTCGTCGGCACCGTTGACGCGGCGTCGGCGCACGCGACGGTGCACCGCGGGGCCGTCTACGTGCACCTCGGCGAGACCTACCTGGTGGAGCAGTTCGACCCGGCCGAGGGCGTCGCGGTCGTGCAGCCGGCCCGGCCCGAGTACTCGACCAACGCCCGAGAGGTGACCGACATAAGCATCGCCGAACCCGAACGCACACAGCGCTGGGGAGCCGCGTCGTTGAGCTTCGGCTCAGTCGAGGTGTCGTCGCAGATCGTGGCCTTTCTGAAACGGCGCGTCGGCACCGGTGAGGTGCTGGGGGAGGAACCGCTCGACCTGCCCGTCCGTCAGCTGCACACCAAGGCGGTCTGGTGGACGCTCAGCGGCGACCAGCTTGTCGCGACCGCGGTGGACCCGCGCGACGTACCGGGTGCTGCGCACGCCGCCGAGCACGCCGCGATCGGCCTGCTTCCGCTGTTCGCCACCTGCGACCGGTGGGACATCGGCGGAGTGTCGACGGCGCTGCACGCCGACACCGGGACGCTGACCGTGTTCGTGTACGACGGCCACCCCGGCGGCGCGGGCTTCGCGGAGCGGGGCTTCACCACCGCGCGGGCCTGGCTCACCGCGACGAGAGAGGCCATCGCGTCGTGCGCCTGCGAGGACGGGTGCCCGTCGTGCGTGCAGTCACCGAAGTGCGGCAACGGCAACTCCCCGCTCGACAAGGCGGGAGCGGTGACCCTGCTCGAGGTCTTGCTCGCCGCCGCTTCGTGATGCGGCTACCGTGACAACTCAAGCCAACCGCGGTCGGCGAGAGCACCGCGCACTGCTGAGGAGAGAAGCCCGATGATCGTCTTGGGGTTGTTGCTGCTACTGCTCGTCGCCGTCGTCGTCGCAGCGGTGATGCTCGAGGGCGGTGGTGACCCAGCCCTGCTGGACTTGCAGGCATTCACGATCGACACCGACGTCAGGGGCATCTTCGTGGCCGGCGCAGCAACGGTCCTTGTCGGCGTCTTCGGTGCGTCATTGCTGATGAGCGGCCTCAAGCGCAGCCGCCGCAAGCGGGCCGAGGTCAAGGCCTTGAAGGCGAAAGCAGCGTCGAAGACCGCCAAGCCCAGCCCCGAAACCGCGCGCCCTGCTCCTACCGGTCAGTCGGGATCCACCGCTGCCGGGCCGCCGACCGCAGTTGAACAGCGGCGACGCAACGACGGCGAGGACGACGACGGGACCGACGAGTACTTCGAGACGACGCCCCGAGACCGGTAGGCGTGGTTTCACGCCATCGCGCCCAGCTGAGCCGCACGCCATAGCGCCCAGCTGAGCCGCACGCAGACGCGGGGCCGATGCCTACTGCCGGTGTGACTATGACGGCCCCGCCCGGGCAGTCGATACGAGGCGGCCGTCGAGGCCGAACGGTAGGGCCACCGTGTCCTCGACCGTGACGACGATGTCATCGCCGTCACGACGGCACGCCGTCATGCGCACTCCGTTGCTGTCCGCAGCGTGCAGGGCGGCCGCACAGCCGTCACCGCCGGCCTGCAGGCGACCGGCTCCGCCAACCGAGGCAAGGTCGGCAGCTGCGTCGAGGTGATGCTGACTGGCAACGACCGCCGAGGCCAGCAGGCAGATCCAGCTGATGCTCAGGCAGACGACGAGCCAGCCGAGCCCCCAGACCGTAGCGACGCCGCTGTCTGACCTACGGCGAGTCACCGGCGTCGCCTTCCACCAGCGTGGTCGCCTGCGACCCGACGCTGACGGCAGGCAGGGGCACCAGCAACCAACCTGGCGGTTCGGCCTGCACAGAGACGGTCACCGTCACCACCCCGCTGTCTGTTTCGCCGATGTCTATGTCGGCGTTCGGAGGGGCGGTCCGAGCGGCAATCGCTATGGCTTGGTCTGGGTCGTCTCCTCGAGCGATTGCGCGGGCGGCGTCTCGAGCGGCATCAACTGTCTCTACCTTCGCGATACCGACCGTGAGCATCCAGACCAGGGTCAACGCGAACGCTGCCATGATCGGCAGTACGACGGCTGCCTCCGCCGTGACGGTGCCACGTTCACCTGCCGCCCGACCGCGGACAGCTCGACTGTTCACCACAGCCGCAGCCAGCGGAACTTCACCTGCTGCAGGGCCGCGCCGAACACGGTTCGGAGCAGATCGTCGTAGCAGTGGCGCAGCAGGTACAGCAAGCAGGCGAATCCGCAGGCAGCCACCGTCCCTACGGCGTACTCGGCCGTGTTCATCGTGGCCTCGTTGCGTTTGTCGGGACATCTTGTTTGCCCTTTCAAGAGGACGGTGGGGCGGGCCGCGGCCCGCCCCACCCGACTGGTCAGAACGGCAGCAGGCCGATGACCTTGTCGAGGACCGACTGCAGCAGACCCTCAGCCCACTCGGAGGTGAGGATCTGGTAGAGGACCCCAGCGAAGCCGCACGCCGACACGGTGCCAACCGCGTACTCAGCGGTGCTCATGCCGTCGTCGGTGCGCGAGTCGAGTGCTGTCGACAGCTGAGCGGTGATCTTGTGTGTCATGGGAGTTGTCCTTTCGGGTCGCCCCGGCCTCTGCTGGCCGAGGCGTTGTTGGTTCTTGTGCCTTCAGCGTGGGGTCGGGCGCCACCGGCAGCCAGCCGCGTGGGGCGCTCTGTTGAGAACTTCTGCTGCTGTGCTGACCTGGGGATTCCGCTACAGCACCAGCGACGAAAACGCTCCGGCGACCGTCGGAACGACGCCGACCAGCATGAACGCAGGCAGGAAGCAGGCAGCCAGCGGACCAGCTGCCTTGACGCCGACGCTGCGAGCCCGGGCAAGGCTGGAGGTGCGACGCTCGCGCCGGCTGTCCTCGGCGAGCCGGGACAAGCCGCTCGCCAACGGCGCTCCGGACTGAAGGCAGCGCATCATCGTGCGTGCCAACGCACCTAGCTGCGCATCGCCGCCCAAAGCGCCCCACTCGGTGAGGGGGTCAGCGCCGAGGCTCAGTCGGGCGAGTAACGCCTCGAAGCGCTGCGCCAGCGGTCCGCCGACGGCTTGCGCCACCACAGCGAGGGCTCGATCAACCGGCTGCCCCACCGCTACGCAAGCCGCGAGCAGGTCCACCGCCAACGGCAGGTCGCGAGCCACAGCCTCCCGCTCATGGGCAGTACCCGGCGATTCCAACCGGCCAACCCATCGCGCGATGGCCACCCCGACCAGCAGACCGGTAACGGCGACGACGGCGCCGCCCAGCGCCCAACCAGCCACAGCTGCCGACCCGCCGCAGGCCAGCCCCCGCAGGCGTGCGTCGTCGATCACAGCGACACCCAGGCGCCGGCCAACTGGCCGACTGGCGTCCCGCGCGGCGACTCTCGCCAGGCTGCGCCGGCCAGGTCGGCTCAGCCCCAACCACACGCTCCCGAACGTCAGCAGAGCAGCGATCGTGACCATGCGCTAGATCTCGGCAGCCGTCGCCAGCCGCTCCACCCACCACACGCCGAGGAGCGCCAGTGCCGCGCCAGCGGAAAGGCACCCGGCACCAGCACCGGTGTGCAGGAGGAACCGCAGCGGGTCGGCTCCCATGGAGAACCCGAGGCCGATTCCAAACAGTGGCAGCACGGCGAGCATCTTGGCGGTGGCGCGCGGTGGGCCCAACGCGGCCACGACCTCGGCTCGAGCCTCCTGGTCGTTACGCAGGCCGGCTGCGACCCGAGTAAGCACCAGCGCAAGTGCGGCGCCGGACCGCGAAGCGACATCCCATGCTGCCGCAACGGCACGCAAGCCTTCTGCGCCGGGGAGTTGAGCGCTACGACGCAGCGCAGCGCTGACGTCGTCGCCAAGGCGAGCGGCGGACACCACACCTGCCAGCTCGGGCCAGGGTGCGCACGCCCGCTCCAGCGCGGTGACTGCCGGTAAGCCACCGTCGAGCTCCGCGGCAAGGGCATCGCACAGTTCCACACAGGCGGCCTGCCGGCGGCTGCGAGTCTGCCGGCGATGCCAAGCCGCGAGCAGCCGCTGAGTGACGGCGGCGACCGCAGCGCCGCCGAGCCCGAGCACAACAACGGCCAGCCCTTCCGAGCGCAGCAGCTGCCACGCCGCGAGCGCAGCCGCGGACGCCAACAGCGCTCGCTTCCACGGCATCCTCGCGTCGACCCCCGCGGTGGAGCGAAGTCTCGCCAGCGAGCCAGTGCCCCCGGGGACCAACAGCCAGGCAGAGACGAAGGTAAGCGCCGCGGCCAGGACCGCAACCTGCACACCCGCGCTCACCGCGACCTCGACTCGAGCAGCGACTCCAGCCTGGCCGCACCCGGTCCCGCTCGCGCGCCCTGGTCAGCTGCGAAGCTGACCGCCGTCTCGGCGAACACCAGGCCGTCTCGCTGCCTCTCCAGGACTGCCACCTCGACCAACCGACGTACCCCGTCAGAACCACGGCGAAGGTGCACAATCGCATGCAGCGCCGCTGAAAGCTGGGCGTGCACCGCCTCCCTGCCGAGGCCGGCGGCTCCACCGAGCGCCTCGAAGCGAGCCGGTACATCAGCAGCAGCGTTCGCGTGCACAGTGCCGCATCCGCCCTCGTGGCCGGTGTTGAGCGCGGCCAACAGGTCGACCACCTCGGCACCGCGGACCTCCCCGACGACCAACCGGTCAGGACGCATCCGCAACGCCTCGCGCACAAGCTGCCGCAGGGGGATCTCGCCCGCCCCTTCGATGTTGGGCTGCCTCGCCTCCAACGACACCACATGCGGGTGAGCTGGGCGAAGCTCAGTCGCGTCCTCGACGATGACGATGCGTTCACGCGGCGCGACCTGCGACAGCAGCGCGGCCAACAAGGTCGTCTTGCCTGAACCCGTTCCGCCGGATACCGCAAAGGCGATCCTCGCCGCCACCATGGCAAGCAGCAGCTCAGCTGCGGCCCGCGTCATCGACCCCGCAGATACGAGGTCCTCAACCGTCATGACGGTTCTCGCGGGCACCCGCAGCGACAAGCAGGTGCCCGGACGGGCGACGGGAGCGAGCACCGCGTGGAACCGGGTGCCGCCGGCCAACCGCACGTCGACGCACGGCGACGCGTCGTCGAGCCGACGGCCGGCGGTGGACGCGAGCCGTTGCGCCAGCCGGCGTACGGCTGCGTCGTCAGGGAACCGTACGGCGGTCAGCTCGAGACCGCGACCGGCGTCAACGTAGACCTCGCCTGGGCCGTTGACCAGCACGTCAGTGACGCCGTCGCGGTGCAGCAGCTCATCGAGCGGCCCCGCGCCGATGGTGTCGCGGCGCAATGCGTCGAGGACCTCGAGCACGGCAGAGTCGCCGACCAGCCGGCCCTCCGACCGCAAGGCGTCGGCGACCATGGCGGGATTAGCCGCGCCACCGTGTTCGGCAAGCCGACCCCGGATGCGGTCAAGCAGGTTGGCGTCCACGCTCATCGGGAGGCGCCGGTGACGCCGAGCTGCGCAAGGATCGACTCGCATTGCCGGTGCAGCCGGCCCCGGCTCGGCGGGCCGAGGCCTGCGTCGATCGAGCGCTCGACTGACCGCTCGGTGCGGATCGTCGCAAGCAGCGGCACCTGCAGGGTCTCGCTCAGTGTCTCGGCGCTGAGGTCCACCGCCGCCCGGGTGCGGACGACCAACCGGATGTCGGGACACTGGGTGCGCAGCAGCGCCACCAGCCGGTGAGCACTCGCCGCGGCTCGGACGTCACCCGTGACGACCACGACAAGCACGTCGCAGGTCGTCACTGCTGCGCTTCCGGCGTCGTCGAGGCCGCGCGGTAGGTCGATAACAAGCAGATCTGAACCGCGTCGCCCTGCCGCGAGGATGGACCGCATGGTCGCGGCGTCGACGCCCAGAGCCCCGCTGCGATCCCAGGACAGCACTGCCACGTTCCCCGCCCTCGGTAGCGCCGAGCGCAGTGCCGCCGAGCCCACCCGGCCCTGGGTGGAAGCCACCTGCGGCCAACGCAGGCCGTCGGCGTCCTCGCAGCCGAGGACCAGTTCCACACCCCCGGCTAGCGGGTCAGCGTCGACCAGCAGCGTGGGGACGCTCCGCCGGGAGGCCGCCATCGCGACGGCAACCGCCAACGTCGAAGCCCCGGCTCCGCCTCTCGCCCCAATGACACCCACGGTCAGGCAGCTGGCCACCCCAGCGTCGAGGCAGTCGCTGAGCCGGTCGATCAACCAGCGCTCAGCCTCGGGAAGCACCGCCACGTGATCAGCTCGCAGGGCGACGCCGCGCTGCCAGGTAGCGGCCGTTTCCGGCCCCGGTGTGACCAGGACGACGTCACCCCGCCGCGGCAAAGCGAGTGCCGCCACCTCGCCGGCGAGGTCGTCCCCGACCAGGACGCAGGCTGCCCGTCGCCAGCCGCCCCGCGCGTCGCCCGCCTCGGTCACTACGTCGGGTGTCGTTGCGGTGGCCGCGCAGAGCCGCTGCAGCTGTTCGATCAGGAGCGGGTCGCTTGTCACGACGAGCGGAGGACCGGTGAGGGCGACGGCTCGTTCCACGCGGTCGAGCATGGGCGCACGACGGGTGCCTTCGTAGCCGCCGGCGCAAACTGTGGACGGCTCGCTGCCAGCCGTCGACGTGTGGACAAAAAGGTGGCGGCCTCCGGTGGGGGTACCGGAGGCCGCCTGGGGCCGCGCATCCCGGGGGGGAGGGGATGTGGCCCGTAGTCCAGCGACGAGGGGGGAGTGCCGCTGGAGTTCTGGGAACAACTCTACCCCCGAGGCCCCGCAGTACCGCAACCATCCCGGCGACACGCGTATCCTCGACACCGGCGAACTCACCCGGAGGTGACCTTCCTTGCCGCCGACTCCTCGGCGACCGGCCGCGTTCTTTGACCTCGACAAGACCGTCATCGCCAAGTCCAGCACGCTGGCGTTCAGTCGGTCCTTCTACCAGGGCGGCCTGATCAGCCGCCGCTCGGTGCTCCGCAGCGGGTACGCGCAGTTCGTCTTCCTCGCCGGTGGCGCCGACCACGACCAGATGGAGCGGATGCGCCGGTACCTGTCCGACCAGGCCGCCGGCTGGCACGTGCAGACCGTGCGCGACATCGTCGCCGAGACCCTGCACCACATCGCCGACCCCCTGGTGTACGACGAGGCGGTGAGCCTGATCGAGGACCACCGCGCCTCCGGCCACGACGTCGTCATCGTCTCCTCGTCAGGCGCGGAGGTGGTGACGCCGATCGGTGAGATGCTCGGCGTCGACCGGGTGATCGCGACGGTGATGGTGCAGCACGACGGCCGCTACACCGGCGACATCGAGTTCTACGCCTACGCCGAGAACAAGGCGCTCGCGCTCACGGAACTGGCCGAGCAGGAGGGCTACGACCTGCCGGCCTCGGCCGCCTACAGCGACTCGATCACCGACCTGCCGATGCTCGAGGCCGTCGGCCACCCGCATGCGGTCAACCCCGACAAGGCGCTGCGCAAGGTTGCCACCGCCCGCGGCTGGCCGATCCTCGACTTCACCAAGCCCGTCCAGCTGCGCAAGCGGGTGCCGTTTGAGTCCCGGCGGCGCACCGTGGCGGCCGTCGCCTTGGGCGCCGGAGCTGCCGCTGCGGGGGCCGTGGTCGTCGCTTCGCGGAAATCCCGCCGCGCCTGACGCCGTTTACAGCCACTCAACCTTTCCGGCGCCCGCTTCGTCATACCGGGTGACAGCACAGACCATCCGCGCACGGCCAACGTCAGGGGGCGAGGTGCGACAGCGCACGGCACAGACGGACCGGGAGTTCGAGGAGTTCGTGGCCGCCTCCTGGCGCGGCTCCTGCACGCCGCGAAGCTGCTGACGCACCACGGTCACGAGGCGGAGGACCTCCTCCAGACGGTGCTGATGCGCGTGTACGCGTCCTGGCCGAAGCTGCGTCTCGACGAGCCGGAGGCCTACACGCGCAGGGCGCTGGTCAACGCGTACGTCGACGGCTGGCGTCGCCGGAAACCACCCACCATCGGCCTCGGCGACGCCGCCACGGCCCAGCGCGACGCGCGCCAGGTCGTGCACGACCGGGACGAGGTGCTGCGCCTGCTGGCCACCCTCAGCCCACGCGAGCGTGCCATCGTCGTGATGCGCTACTACTTCGACGCGTCTGAGGCGGACGTCGCACGGGACTTGTCGCTGTCGGTCGGCACCGTCAAGAGCACAGCGTCTCGCGCCCTGGCGAAACTGCGCGTCAGCGCTGTCGGCCGCCACCACCTCGAACCGGAGGAGACCCGATGAGCACGATCGAGCAGCTACGCGACGCCCTCGCGTACGAACAGCACCCGTCCGCGCCAGACCTGGACGCGATCATGCGTGGCGGCAGCCGCATCCATCGGCGTCGCCAGGTCGGCGTCAGTGCTGCGTGCGTGACCTTGGCGACGGTCGCTGCTGCCGGAGTCTCCGTCCCGCTGCTGACCGAGGATTTCATCGGCGGCGACGGAGGCACCGTGGTGCTCGCCAGCGCCGACCGCGAGGACCGGGCGCAGGCCGGTCAGCGGCTGGACGCCCGCGTTCAGCGGCTGCTCGACCCGGTGGCGCCGATCGACGCCACGTCGGTGAGCGGCTTCTCGTGGAAGAACGACGACGCCGACGATGGGACCGATGAGCCGCCGAGCAGAGCGACCTGCCGTACGTGCTGCACTGGCAGCTCGACTACGACGTCACGTCTGCCCCCGGGGAGACGGTCTGGGTGGTGACCGAGTGGTACGAGGGGAAGGTGACCGACCCGGGCAACATGGGTCTTTGTTTGGGCAACGGACCGAACAGCCAGACACCCATCTGCCGGCATCGAAACCCTCAGCGACGGTAGCTACCTGCTGACCATCGAAGGTGACGTCAACGGCAACGGCACCTGGGAGCGGCGGGTCGTGCATACCCGGCTCGACGGACCCGGGTGCTGGTGGCCGACACGGTGCCGGACAACTCGCGATCCTCGTTGCTTCGACGAGCTGCGCGCGGTCGCCACCGACCCCCAGGTCACGTTCCCCGAACCGGTCGCCTTCCCCGAGTGACCGGGGCGGTCACCACTCAGCGCGCCAGCAACGGGCTGAGCGTCGCCAACGCGGACGCGGCGTAGAGCAGCCAGCGTCGCCTGCCCTCGAGGGTTCCGTCCGCGTACGCCGCGAGCGCCTCCCGGTAGGCCTCGTCCATCGACGGGTGGCCGCCCTCCGGGACGGTCAGCGCGGTGGGATCGACGCCACGGGCAACCAGCAGCAGGCGTTCCACGGCCCTGGCGACCAGCCCGTTGGCTGACCCGAACGGCTCCAGCGCGGCGACCTCCGCGTGGGCAAGGGCCGCGACGGCGAGCGCAGGGCCCGCGTCGGTGCCACGAGCTGCCGCGAGAGGGCCTGCAGCCGGGCGGTTACGCGGGGGTCGGCGCGCGGCCGCCCCACCTCTTCGCGCGCGGTCTGCGGCGGGGCCGCGAGCGTGTGCAGGCGGGCCAAGGCCTGCAGCGGTGACCGGCCGATGACCGGCACGAGCGACAGCAGCTCGCCGTACAGCCGCGCCGCCGCCACGGCCACCGGGTCGCCAGTACCGGCGCGCACCTCCGGCTCGCTGGCGGCGCTGCCGTCGAGGGTTGCGGACGCGACGGCCTCGCGCAGCAGCGACTCGGCGGTCAGGTCGGGCGTCGTACGCCGCAGGCCACGGTCGCGCAGCAGCGCGTCGATCCCGTCGCGGGTCGCCGCCAGGGCGCTGGGCACACCCTCCAGCGCGGCGCACACCGCGAAGTCGTCCAGGTCCGGCACCAGCACACCCTAGATTTCGGTGCGGCGGAAGTGAGCTGCGCCCGGCACGCAGGCGCGCTCGCCTGGTATGGAGACCTGGGAGATGCGCGACCGTGCCGCGAGCTTCGGCAGCGTCGCCGAGGCATACGCCAAGTACCGCCCGGGGTATCCGGACGAGGCGGTGCAGTGGCTGGTCGGGACGAGCCCCGGGACCGTCCTCGAGCTCGGCGCCGGCACCGGCGCGCTCACCAAGAGCCTGTGCGCCCTCGGCCACCAGGTCATCGCCACCGACCATTCCGCCGACATGCTCAGGGCTCTGAAGAAGGCGGCACCGCAAGCGCGGGCCGTCGTGGCCAACGCCGAAGGAATCCCGCTCCGGTCGTCGGCTGTCGACGTTGTGGTGGCCGCCCAGGCGTTTCACTGGTTCGAGCCCGAGCGCGCGCTTCCCGAGATAGCCAGGGTGTTGCGACCGGGCGGAGTGCTCGCCCTGGTCTGGAACTCCGGGGACTTCAAGGTGCCCTGGGTGAAACGGGTCTTCCAGCTCACCGACACCCCAGACGCTGACTCTCTCGGAGACCCGGTCGAGGGATCGGACCTGTTCGCCACGAGCGACGCCCGGGTGTTCCGGCACTGGCAGCGGTTCCGCAAGGACAGCCTGACCGGGTTCGTCGCCTCGACGTCGAAGGTTGCCACGATGAGCTCCGATGACCGCGCCGCGCTACTCGCCGAGGTGGGCAGGCTGTACGACAGCTACGGCCGCGGGCACGACGGCATGCTGATGCCGTGGCGAGCCCACTGCTACCGCGCTCGGGTCAGTGGGCTGGCGAGCGCCGCCAAGACGTCCGACGACGAAGACGACGAAGGGTACGACGACGCCCTGCTGATCGACTTCTCCTGACGGGTCAGCGCCGGGCCGAGGCGCGCCGAGAAGTACCGGGCTACCCGTTGTCATGGGCCGCGAGACGTGCTGAGGTAAACGGGTGCTTCGAGCCGAGTGATCGACCGTAGCGACATTCGCCCGCGACCGATGAGGTGACGTCATGACGCAGCAACCAAACGTGCGACCTACGACGACCTGCACAGGAGCGATGACTTCCGCGACCTGCGTTCCCGGTACCGCAGCTTCGCGATCCCGTGGACCATCGCCTTCTTCTGCTGGTACATGCTGTACGTCGTCTGCAGCAACTGGGCGCCCGGCTTCATGGGCACCGACATCGTCGGCAACATCAACGTGGCCCTGATCTTCGGTCTGTTGCAGTTCGTCTCGACCTTCCTCATCGCCTGGCTCTACTCGCGACACGCCAACCGTGAACTCGACCCGCTCGCGGCCCGGCTGGACGAGCGGTACGAGGAGGCCGCCCGATGAGCGCGTCCAGTTACCTCGCCCAAGGTCAAACGCACCAGGCGCTCACTGCCACCCTGTTCGTCGCCGTCGTGCTGGTCACCGTCGGGATCACGTTCTGGGCGAGCCGACAGACGCGCACCGCCACCGACTACTACGCGGGTGGCCGCAACTTCAGCGGCGCCCAGAACGGGCTCGCGGTCTCCGGCGACTACATGTCTGCAGCGTCGTTCCTCGGCATCTCCGGCGCCATCGCCTTGTACGGCTACGACGGGTTCCTGTACTCGATCGGCTTCCTCGTGGCGTGGCTGATCGCCCTGCTTCTGGTCGCCGAGCTGTTGCGCAACTCCGGCCGGTACACCATGGCCGACCAGCTCGCGTACCGGATGAAGCAGACTCCCGTCCGCACCGCCGCGGCCACGTCCACCGTCGTGGTCTCGATCTTCTACCTGCTCGCCCAGATGGTGGGAGCCGGAGCCCTCGTGACCCTGCTGCTCGGTGTCACCGACGAGTCCGCGAAAAACTGGGTCATCGTCGGCGTCGGACTGCTGATGATCTTCTACGTCACCGTCGGCGGCATGAAGGGCACCACGTGGGTGCAGATCGTCAAGGCCGTCATGCTGATGGGTGGCACCATCCTCATCACGTTCTTGGTGCTGTTGCACTTCAACTTCAACAT
Source organism: Nocardioidaceae bacterium (assembly GCA_030447805.1). GTDB lineage: Bacteria > Actinomycetota > Actinomycetes > Propionibacteriales > Nocardioidaceae > JAUJOE01. The sequence continues at coordinate 218,937 of JAUJOE010000004.1, forward strand.
CTCCGAGATGCTGGGCGCTGCCGTGGAGAAGACGGGCAAGCCCGACTTTCTCGATCCCGGCCTCAGGTACGGCGCCTCCACGACCACCAAGCTCGACTTCCTCTCGCTGAGCCTCGCCCTGGTCCTGGGCACGGCGGGACTACCGCACATCCTGATCCGGTTCTACACCGTCCCGACCGCCAAGACGGCGCGGACGTCGGTGCTGTGGGCGATCGCCCTCATCGGCACCTTCTACCTGATGACGCTGGTTCTGGGCTTCGGCGCGGCGGCGCTGCTCGACACCACCGGCGAGAGCGCGGTTGCCGCCAGCGCCGGAAACCTGGCATCGCCGCTGCTGGCCGAGCAGGTAGGCGGCGGGGCCGGCTCGCTCGGAGGAGCGGTACTGCTCGCACTCATATCGGCGGTGGCCTTCGCGACGATCCTGGCCGTCGTGGCTGGTCTGACCCTGGCTTCCGCGTCGTCAGTGGCCCACGACATCTACGCCAATGTCATCAAGAAGGGACAAGCGACCGAGAAGCAGGAGGTCAACGTCGCGCGCGGCGCGGCGTTCGGCATCGGCTTCGTGGCGATCATGCTGGCCATCCCGTCCCAGAAGCTGAACATCGCCTTCTTGGTGGCGCTAGCCTTCGCCGTCGCGGCGTCGGCCAACCTCCCGTCGCTGCTCTACAACCTGTTCTGGCGGCGTTTCAACACCCGCGGGGCAGTGTGGAGCATTTACGGCGGGCTGATCTCGTCGGTTGGCCTGGTGATCTTCTCCCTGTCGTGTCCGGCAAGGTCGACCCGACCACGGGCGAGAGCCTGTCGTTGTTCGGGCTCGGCACCGACTTCCACTGGTTCCCCCTTGAGAACCCTGGCCTTGTCTCGATTCCGATCGGCTTCCTGCTGGGTTACCTGGGCACGGTCACCTCAAAGGAGACGGCGTCTGAGGAACGCTTCAACGAACTGGAGGTCCGGGCGCTCACCGGGGCTGGGTCGGAGAAGGCGGTCATGCACTGAGCCGCCGAGCGCAAAGGCAGGTCCCCTTGATAACGATGACCGACCAGCAACCCCCATCAGCTGTTGTCCCCGCGCCCGCTCACATGTTGAGGTGAACCCGTGACCACCAACCACGACTCTGCCGTCACCACCACGACGGACGGTAGTGAGGACTCTCCAACCTCCTGCACGAGACCCGTCACTTCGACCCGCCGGAGGATTTCGCCGCGCGCGCCAACGTGACAGCGGAAACATACGCCGTGGCCGACCGCGACCGGCTGGCGTTCTGGGCCGAGCAAGCGCGGCGGATCACCTGGGCGGAACCCTTCACCGACGTGCTCGACTGGAGCAACCCGCCCTTCGCCAAGTGGTACGTCGGCGGGAAGCTCAACGCGGCGTACAACTGCGTCGACCGCCACGTCGAGCAGGGTAGGGGCGACAAGGTCGCCTACCACTGGGTCGGCGAACCCGGCGACACCCGCACCCTCACCTATGCCGACCTGCTCGACGAGGTGTGCAAGACGGCGAACGCGCTCGTCGAGCTGGGTGTCCGGACCGGCGACCGAGTGGCGATCTACATGCCGATGATTCCCGAGACGGTGATCGCGATGCTGGCCTGCGCCCGGCTCGGGGCGCCGCACACCGTCGTGTTCGGCGGGTTCTCCGCCGACGCGCTGTCGGGGCGCATCCGTGACTGCGACGCCCGGGTCGTCATCACGGCCGACGGTGGTTACCGGCGCGGAGAGGCGTCATCCTCAAGCCGTCGACGAGGCGCTGACGGTGTGCCCCGACGTGCGTTCGGTGCTCGTCGTACGGCGTACCGGCCAGGACGTCGACTGGACCGACGGCCGCGACGTCTGGTGGCACGATGTGGTCGACAACGCCTCCACTGAGCACACCGCCGAGGCGTTCGACGCCGAGCACCCGCTGTACGTGATGTACACCTCCGGTACGACGGGCAAGCCGAAGGGGATCCTGCACACGACCGGCGGCTACCTGACCGGGGTCGCCTACACGCACTGGGCGATCTTCGACCTCAAGCCCGAGACCGACGTCTACTGGTGCTCCGCCGACATCGGCTGGGTGACCGGGCACTCCTACATGGTCTACGGGCCACTCGCGAACGGCACCACCTCGCTGATGTACGAGGGCACGCCCGACCACCCCAAGAAAGGGCGGTGGTGGCAGATCGCCCAGGACTACAAGGCGACGATCCTCTACACGGCTCCGACGGCGATCCGGACCTTCATGAAGTGGGGCGCGGAGATCCCCGCCGAGTACGACCTGTCGTCGCTGCGGCTGATGGGGTCGGTGGGAGAGCCGATCAACCCCGAGGCGTACATGTGGTACCGCAAGGAGATCGGCGGCGACCGGTGCCCGGTCGCCGACACCTGGTGGCAGACCGAGACCGGCATGATCATGATCAGCCCGCTGCCGGGTGTTACGTCGGCCAAGCCCGGCTCGGCGATGAAGGCCATCCCGGGTGTCTCGGCCGCCGTGGTCAATGATGCCGGTGAGCCGGTCAAGCACGGAGCGGGCGGCTACCTGGTGCTGACCGAACCGTGGCCGGCGATGCTCCGCACGCTGTGGGGCGACGACGAGCGGTACAAGGACACCTACTGGTCCCGTTTCCCCGGCCGCTACTTCGCGGGCGACGGGGCAAAGCTCGACGAGGACGGCGACGTCTGGCTGCTCGGCCGCGTCGACGACGTGATGAACGTGTCGGGCCACCGGTTGTCGACCACCGAGATCGAGTCCGCTCTCGTGTCGCATCCGAAGGTCGCCGAGGCGGCCGTCGTCGGGGCGGCCGACGAGACCACCGGGCAGGCTGTCGTCGCGTTCGTCATCTTGCGCGAGAGCCGGCGACGGCGGCCCCGGCGTCGTCGCCGAGTTGCGGAGCCACGTCGGCAAGGAGATCGGTGCGATCGCAAAGCCCCGGTCGATCATGGTGGTGCCCGAGCTGCCGAAGACCCGCTCGGGCAAGATCATGCGCCGGCTGCTGCGCGACGTGGCTGAACACCGCAAGACCGGTGACGTCACCACACTGGCCGACTCGTCGGTGATGGACCAGATCGAGGCCAAGCTGGCAGGAGCCAGCGCCAGCGCGGAGGATGGCTGACATTGAAATGGAACAATCAATCGGAGATCCAACGCAACCGCCGCCGCCAACTTGGAGCGATGATGATCCAATCCCTGTCCTCGACAGGCATGGGAACGTGCGGTTGGATTCAAACGGGCGTGAAGTAACCATCTCCCTCTCCGAGATAGCGGCATCACATACAGAGCCGATGGTGACGGAGGAACCCGGGGTCCACCGCAGCACGCGCCGCGCAGATGGTCAGCAGTATCTGGTCGAAGAGGTGTCTCTCCCTGCGCCGCCAGAGCAGAACCCTCAGGCTTCCCTTTGCTCGTCCTGACCGCGCGCGGAAATCGCTGACCGCGCCGCGCAGGTGTCTCGTCGGCGCTCGGTTGAGGCCATAGGGTTTGACCGCACCGACCGCCAGCCGCCAGGCCGCACGATGAGAGGACTCCCCATGGCGCACCGGGTCACCGGTCCAGATATCGACGACGAGCCGACCATCGGTCGGTTGATCGCCGACGCCACCAGCGATCTCTCCGACCTTGTCCGCAGCGAGATCGAGCTGGCGAAGTCCGAGATTCGCATCAGCATCAAGGTCGGCGGCCTGGGCGCCGCGCTCCTGGCCGTTGCCGCGTTCCTCGGCGTACTGGCTCTCATCATGCTGTCGGTGGCGCTGGCTTCCTGCTGGCCAAGCTGCCTGTCGTCGGGCTGTTCCTCGGTTTCCTCATCGTCTTCGTTCTTTACGCCATCCTCGCCAGCGTGTTCGCGCTCATCGGGCTGAAGAAGCTCAAGCGGGTGCGCGCTCCTGAGAAGACGATCGCTGCGGTGAAGAGCAACAAGCAGGTGCTCAAGCGCGGGTAACGCCTCCCGTGCTGCGCCATCCCACTCATGCCACCTCCGGTCGACGGGCCCTGGCAGCATCGCCACGTTGCGGCCAACGGCGCGCGGTTCCACGTCGTCGACATGGGCGCTGGGCCGCTCGTCCTGCTGCTGCACGGTTTCCCCGAGTTCTGGTGGGCGTGGCGCTCGCAGCTGCCCTGCCTAGCCGCCGCGGGCTATCGGGCGGTCGCCATGGACCTGCGTGGGTACGGCGACAGCGACAAGACCCCGCGCGGTTACGACGCGCTCACCCTTGCCGGTGACGTCGCCGGAGTGGTCCGCACCCTGGGCTGCAAAGACGCCGTCCTGGTCGGACACGGCTGGGGCGGGTACGTCGCCTGGGCCGCCGCCGCCGTACGTTCCGACTGTCTGCGGGCGCTGTGCGCCGTGGCCGCGCCGCATCCGCTGGAGCTGCTGCGCTGGTCGTATCGCCTCTCGGCGCCGGCAGCGCTGGGCCACATCGCCGCCATGCAAGTCCCCTGGCTGCCCGAGCGACGCATCATGCGCGGGGACTACATCGCCCGGCACCTCGCGGCCTGGGCCGCCCCCGCCTCGGGCTTCCCCACGCCCGAGGTGGTCGAGCGCTACCGGCAGGCGCTGGCGTCGTGGCCGTCCCCGCACTGTGCGCTGGAGTACCACCGGTGGCTAGTTCGATCCCGCTTCCGGTCCGACGGGCGGGAGTTCGCGGCGAGGCTGCGCCGGCCGGTCGACGTACCGGTGCTGCAGCTGACCGGGGCACACGACAAGGCGGTTCCGCGGTCGCTCGTCGAGAGATCAGCGCGCCGGGTCGCGGGCCCCGCGGAGCACCGCGAGCTGGCAGCAGCCGGGCACTTCCCGCACGAGGAGGTGCCTGAGGAGTTCAACGAGGCTCTGCTGGGTTGGCTGTCACGGCGTGCAGTCCCCCGTGTCGACGGAGACGGTTGACGACGCCCCACCGGTCGCGGCTGCCGAGACCTCCTCGACGGTGAGCGCGTAGCCGGTGCGAGCGTCGGTCACCGAGGCGGCGAAGATCACCCCGATCACGTCGCCACGACGGTCGACCAACGGTCCGCCGGAGTTGCCCTGGCGCACCAGCGCGTAGATCGAGTAGGTGTCGCGGTAGACGGTGTCGTCGCCGTAGATGTTGGAGCTGCGCAGCGTTGCGGTGTCGCGGACTCGAGCCGGTTGTACGTCGTACGGTCCGTTCTCGGGGAACCCCAGCACCGCTGCGGGGTCGCGCGACTCAGCCGGGGCGCCGAACTGCAGCTCGGGCGCGCGCAGATCGGGGACGGCGAGGACGGCCACGTCGACATCGGGGTCGTAGTAGACCACTCGGGCCTGGTAGTCGACGTCGGCAAGCCGAACGACGGGATCGGCGACGCCCGCGACAACGTGAGCGTTGGTCATGACGCGGCCGGTCTCATACACAAACCCGCTGCCCACGACGTTGCGGCCGCACTCCGTCGCGACGCCGAGCACCTTCACCACGCTGTCCTGCCCGGCGGTCACCGCCGGACGGGCCGCGATCCCCCGAGACGGCGGCGGCACGTCCTTGATGCGCTCCGGCGCGAACGGCTCGAGGTAGCGCGGGAAGCGTGAGGAGTCGACCAGGGAGGTGAACGCCGACAGCACCCCCTCGGAGTTTCCCGGCAGCGCACTGTCGACGGTGCGCAGCACGACCGACGTACGGACCTCTTGGTTGAGCTGCCGCACCTGCATCCCACTGACCGCCACCCCCAGCACCCAAGCGATCAGCAGCATCGCGCTCACACTCAGCGCCGAGCCGCTCAACGCGTCGACCACCCGGGCGGGCCGCCAGGTGAGCCCACTGCGCAGACGGCCGCCGACGAACGCACCGAGACCTTGCCCGACGAACGCAGCGACCAGCACGATCACCAGCGCCGCGAACGACAGGCTGATGCCCTGGTCGAAGCCGTCGAGAAGCGCCGGGGTCGCCTGCACCCCGACGAAGCCGCCGATCAGCAGGCCGGCCGTCGACGCCGACCCGACGACGAAGCCCTGCTGGTAACCGCTGAGCGCGTAGACGACCGCGCAGACGAGCAGCACGCCGTCGAGGAGGTTCATCGGTTGACCGGGTGGCGCTGCCGGTCACCAAGCGAGCCGGTGACCGGGTCGCTGGACAGGTCGCTGGGCCTGTCACCGGGCAGGTCGACCACCCGCGAGTCGTCCCAGGCGATCTCCCAGCCGACGAGGGCGAACAGCCGAGACAACAGCCCAGCCGTGAAGCCCCAGACGACCAGGTCGCGCACCAAGAAGGCAGGGCCACGGAAACCCGACGGGTGTCGCACCGTCACCCGGTTGGTGGGGTCGAGCAACTCGTCGAGACGAACGGTGTGCACCGAGGCCGTCTCGGCAGGGTCGACGGCGTGTACGTCGCTCGGCGTGCGCCACCACCCGACCACCGGGGTGACAGCGAAGTTGCTCGGGGGCAGCCACAGGGAGGGCAGTACGCCGATCACCGCCACGCCAGCCGGGTCGAGACCGGTCTCCTCGTGCGCCTCGCGTAGTGCGGCGGCCACCTCATCGGCGTCGTCGGGGTCTTGGGCGCCGCCCGGAAACGCCACCTGGCCGGCGTGCGAGCGCATGTCGCGGGCCCGCTCGAGCAGCAGCACGTGCGGCCCGGCAGCGCCCTCGCCGAACAACACCAGAACCGAAGCCGGCCGGGGTGTGCGGTCGGCGGGTGCGACGAACCGGCTCAGCTGGGCCGCCTCGACGGATTCGCAGAGCAGGGCAACCGGCCGCAGCCAGGCGGGCAGCGCTCGGTCGTTATGCGCATCCGCGGACACGTCGATCACTTCTCTTGTGGCGAGACGGTGACACCCAGGTGGTCTGAGATCAGCGTGGTCAGGTCCTGAACCGACTCGACCGGGCCGGTCTCGGTGTGCACGATCTGCCCCCGCGCGTCGACGAGCACGGTGACGGGCAGGGCGGTGATGCGCAGCGGCGCTCGGGTGGCCCCCTCGGGGTCGGCGACCTGGGGGTAGGTCAGACCGAGCTCGGCGGCGAACCCGATCGCGTAGCTGGGCCGCGGGTCCTGCCAGTCGACGCCCACCATCCTGACCCGGTCACCCGCCGCCTCGTGGACCCGTTGCAGGATCGGCGACTCAGTCCGGCAGGGGCCGCACGTCTGCGACCAGAAGTTCAGCACCAACGGGACCCCCCGCAGCCCGGCGAGGTTGACATCGCGACCACCGCCGAGGCAGGGCAGCGTCACGTCCGGCAGGCCGTCCTGCACGGCCGAGGCGTCGGCGTCGCTGACGGGACAGTCAGCTATCCCCGCCTCGGCCTTCATCTCCCTCAGCTGGGCGGTGTCGACCTGCACGGCGGCGTCAGCGGAGTCGAACCGGTACGGCTGCGGTGCCGACTCCGAGCCGCTGGTGCAGGCAGCCGTGAGCAGGACGGTGGTCGCCAGCACGGCGCCGGCCAGTGCGGTTCGGGTCACGCCCGGCCCTCGGTGCGCAGCAGTTTCGCGGCCTCGGCCGGAGACGTCGGCCCCTCGCCGTACGACGGGCAGAGCCGGGCGAGCGGGCAGGCGCCGCAGGCGGGCCTGCGGGCGTGGCAGCAGCGCCGGCCGTGCCAGATCAACCGGTGGTTGAGCAGGGTCCAGTCGCGGCGCGGGAACAGCGAACCGATCTCGTGCTCGACCTTGACCGGGTCTACCTCCGCTGTCCAACCGAACCGGCGGGCGAGCCGGCCGACGTGGGTGTCGACGGTGATGCCAGGCACGCCGAACGCGTCGCCGAGCACGACGTTGGCGGTCTTGCGGCCGACCCCCGGCAGCGTGACGAGGTCGTCGAGACGACTCGGGACCTGCCCGCCGTACCGGTCGAGGACCGCCGCTGCGAGCTTGCGGATCGCCTCGGTCTTGGCGCGGAAGAAGCCGGTTGGGGCGATGATCTGCTCGACATCGTCGCGGTCGGCGGCGGCGAGCTCAGCTGGCCCGGGGTAACGCGCGAACAGCGCCGGCGTCACCGCGTTGACCCGCTTGTCGGTGGTCTGGGCCGACAGCACGGTCGCGATCAGCAGCTCCCAGGGGGTCGTGAAGTCCAGCTCACAGCGGGCGTCGGGGTAGGTCTGCCCAAGAACCCGGTTGATCCGACGGGCCCGGCGCACCAGCGCCGTACGACTGCGCGCGCCCGCAGATTCGACGACGGCGGACATGCCC
>JAUJOE010000004.1:227135-252057 GCA_030447805.1 Nocardioidaceae bacterium
GACGAGAAGGAGATCGCGTGAACGCCGAGGTGCTCCGACAGGCGCCGCTTTTTACCGGTCTCGACGACGAGGCGGCTGAGGCGTTGAGCGCTGCGATGATCGAGCACCGCCTGCGGCGCGGCGAGGTGCTCTTCCGCCAGGGCGATGCGGGAGACCGGCTGTACGTCGTGACGGACGGGAAGATGAAGCTCGGCCGCACCTCGGCGGACGGCCGGGAGAACCTGCTGGCGATCCTCGGTCCCGGTCAGCTGTTCGGGGAGCTGTCGCTGTTCGACCCCGGACCGCGCTCGGCGACCGCCACGGCCGTGACCGACAGCACGATGAAGAGCTTGAGCCACGAGGAGCTCGGCGGCTGGCTCACCGGCCGACCGGAGGTGGCCCGCGGCCTGCTCAACCAGCTGGCCGGGCGGTTGCGCCGGGCCAATGACGTGGTGGCCGACCTGGTGTTCTCCGACGTACCAGGACGGGTCGCCAAGGCGTTGCTTGACCTGTCGTCGCGGTTCGGGAGGGTGGCCGACGACGGTGTGCACGTGTACCACGACCTGACCCAGGAGGAGCTCGCGCAGCTGGTGGGCGCCTCCCGCGAGACGGTCAACAAGGCGCTGGCCGACTTTGCGTCGCGTGGCTGGCTGCGGCTGGAGGCCCGCTCGGTGGTCTTGATGGACGTCGACCGCCTCAAGCGCCGCGCCCGCTGAGCTCGCTCGCGGCCTCCTGCTTCAGGTACTCCAATTGCGCCCGCACGCTGAGCTCAGCCGCCGGCCACAGCTGCTCGTCGACGTCGGCGTAGACCCGGCGTACGACGTCGATCGGCTCACGTGCTCCGGCCGCCACGGCCTCCCGCACCTGTTCGAGACGCTCGGCGCGGTGCGTCAGGTAGTAGTCCAGGACGGGGAGCGCCTGGTCGAGCACCGGCCCATGCCCTGGCCAGATGGCCTCCACATTCTGCTCCTCCGCAAGGTTGCGGAGACGGCGTAGTGACCCGAGGTAGGCGCCCAGCTCCCCGTCGGGATGGGCGACGACCGTGGTGCCGCGGCCGAGCACGGTGTCGCCGGTGAGCACGGCCCGCTCGGCCGGTACGACGAAGCTCAACGAGTCGCCGGTGTGCCCAGGCGTGCCAACCACCTGGATCTCCAGCCCGTCGACGGCGACGACATCGCCGTCGTGCAGCCCTCGTCGCCGTACACGAAGGTCGGGTCGAGCGCGCGCACGCCGCAACCTGCTCGGTCGGCGAACTCGCGCGCGCCCTCGCTGTGGTCGGCGTGGCCATGGGTGAGCAGCACCTGCGCAACGTGGCCCGCGACCTCGGCGACCGCCTGCAGGTGTGCGTGATCGAGCGGGCCCGGGTCGATGACGACGGTGCGCCGCGCGCCGGGTTCACGCAGTACCCAGGTGTTCGTGCCGTCGAGCGTCATCGGCGAGGCATTGGGCGCGAGCACGCACCTGGCGCGTTCGCCGAACTCGCCGCCCCGCCACGTCATGGCGTCGGGTTGTCCGGCCAGGTGAGGAAGCCTTCGCCGTCGATGACCTGCACGTGCGGTGTCACCGTGGTGATCTCGCGCGCTGTGGCGGCGGCGAGCGCCGCGCCGACGGTTGGGTGGGCAGCCATCTCCTGGAGCGTGATGTACGTCGGGGGCAGCATCGTCATCGTGCCCTTGTCGACGGCGGCGGTCGCTTCGCCGGGGCGCATCCAGGCCACCCGGTCGGCCTCGCCGGAGACGTCGCGGGTGACCTGCCCAGCAGGCAGCGCCGCAAGGAAGAAGCGGGTGTCGTAGCGCCGGGGCTCGAACTCCGGCGTGATCCAGTGCGCCCACGCGGCCAGCAGGTCGCTCCTGAGCACCAGCCGACGCCGTTGCAGGAAGTCGGCGAAGCCGAGGGCCTTGTCGACCAGCGCCGCCCGGTCGACCTCCCAGTCGGCCGCCGTGGTGTCGGCGACAACGGCCCCTGGGCTGGGGCCCGCCAGCAAAACTCCTGACTCCTCGAACGTCTCCCGTACCGCCGCGCACACCAGCCCTCGCGCCTCGGCCGCCTCGCAGCCGAGCCGCTGCCCCCATTCCTGCGGCGTCGGCCCGGCCCAGGCGACAGCCGAGTCGAAGTCGCGGCGGTCGACGGTGCCGCCGGGGAACGCGTACATGCCTGCGGCGAACGCCATACCGAGATGGCGCCGCAGCAGGTACACCTCAAGGCCGGCGTCGCCCGGGCGCAGCAGCACCACGGTTGCGGCGCTCTTCGGCATGGCCGGCGGTCGGTCGCCGTTGAGGAACTCCTGAGCGTGCTCGACCAGTTGCGGCGGCAGCTTCCGGGTGGCGTGGCGGGTCAAGAAACCTCGACCACGAGCTCGACCTCGACCGGCGCGTCGAGGGGAAGAACCGGCACCCCCACCGCAGAACGGGCGTGTTGACCGGCCTCCCCGAAAGCCGCGCCAAACAACTCGCTGGCGCCGTTAGCGACAGTGGGTTGCCCGGTGAAGTCGGGCGTGCTGGCGACGAAGGCGACCACCTTGACGACCCGCACGACCCGCGACAGGTCGCCGACCACCGACTGAACCGCGGCGAGGGTGTTCAGCGCACACTGCTGCGCGCAGACGACCGCCTGGTCGATGCTCACCTCTGCACCAACCTTGCCCGTGGTGATCAGCTCGCCGTCGCGCATGGGCAGCTGACCTGACGTGTAGACGTAGTTACCGGTTTGGACGGCCGGCACGTACGCCGCCACCGGCTTGGCCACCTCAGGCACAGCGAAGCCGAGTTCTTGCAGCCGCTGCTCCGGGTCGGCACCTCAGGAGGCCTTCTCGCGCTTGAAGTACGCGACGAGGTTCTCGGGTTGAGGCCAGGAACGACCTGCACCAGCTCCCAGCCGTCCTCTCCCATGTTGTCGAGGATCGCCTTGGTGGCGTGCACGAGCACCGGCACGGTGATGTATTCCCACTTGGTCATGGCCGCGACTCTATCGCCGGCCGCTGTCTCGCCGCGACTCTGGATCCGCGCGACGCCGACCTGAGGGCGACTCGCCGCGGGTGGCCGACGTACGCGGACCGGCTGAGGGTCCCGACGTCGTACTGCGATATGCCGAGCACGCGGACGGCGTCATCGACGCGCCCCCGAGTCTCGGGCGGCCTGCTGAACCGCGTCCACTTCGTCGTGGCGGTCCACGGTGGGTTCTGGCGCCAGGAGTTCGATCGCTTGCACCTGCGTCCGCTGGCCCATGCGCTCGCTGCTCATGGCTTGGTGGTGGCGGTTCCTGAGTACCGACGGGTGGGCGGCTCCGGAGGTTGGCCGCTGACGGGTGCCGACGTCGCCGCCGCTCTGGCCGCTGCTCCAGGGATGATCGATGCCGCTGCGCCGGGACGGGTCGGACCGCAAGGTGCGTGCTCACCGGGCACTCGGCCGGTGGACAGCTGGCGCTGTGGGCTGGCCTACGAGCGCCTGCCGGGACCGTGAGCTCGATCGTGGCGCTGGCGCCTGTGTCAGACCTCCGGTACGCCGCCGATCGCCGCATGGGTGACGGCGCGGTGCAAGCGCTGCTCGGTGGCGAGCCGGACGACGCACCGGACAACTATGCGGAGGCCGACGTGCTGCCGCTTCTGCGCACCGGCGGCGTGGCGTAACCATCATCCAGGGCACCGACGACAAGCAGGTGACAGTTGAGATGAACCGGCAGGTGGCTGTCGACCATCCCGCCGTCAGGTACCTCGAGCTTGACGGCGTCGAGCACTTCGCCCTGATCGACCCCCTATCGGCGGCCTTCGAGTCGACCGTCCTCCCCGCCCTCACCCGCTGACTTGTCAGGGTGCGGCGAGCCTGGAGGTGGTCCATACAGGCTGACAAGTCGACGCGATCACGGGCCGGAGCTCGACCCACTGCCGCCGGGTCGCTCGGTGGCTGAGGTTGTCGCCACACCAGCAGGGGAGGCTCCCGAGCACCACCTGTGCCCGGCACTTTCGCTTTCGGAGAGACCCGCACCGCGCCACTCGTGCCGGACTGGATACCACCACCCTCAGTGAAGTTGTCCAGCGCCTCCCCTTTGGCGATCATCTCCGGACTCGTGACTATGCCGAAGCGGGGATCGGTGACGATGTCACGCATCGTCGCAACGCTGACTGGCAGGTCCCAGTCGGCAACCGGCAGACTCTCGTCCTGCGGCTGCGCGCTTCGCGTCCTGAGGTACTCCTGTACCGCCACGACCTGGTCGGCGCGCCGCACGCCGACCGACACGATATAGCTTGACCGTCGCGAACTTCGCAGCCATAAGAACCAACTCGGCTCCGTCGACGTCCGGCACTCGACAACCTCCCAACGCTTCGTCAGCCGCGATGCGAACTCGCGCCGGTGACAGACCTGGTGTCCGGACTCGACAACCTCAATGTCCGGAGAGCTCGCGACGCATGAAGGCTGGCTGTCCCACTGCTTCACCTTCCGCGATGCGAATAGATCGAGACCTTGCCCTGGTCGGTGTCGAGGCCAATGGAAGCGAATACCGTGGAGTCCTGCGACGAGTTACCGAAATCGCCGGCGCCGACCACCTGGTCGGCAGGCAGGTGCTCAAGAGCAGCGGCGACGAGGCTCCGCGCCGTGGCAGGCTCGCTGATCTCCTGTACGACACGGTTCGGCGTATTTGCCGGGCCGGTTGCGTCAGAGTCGAACAGCCCCTGACCGATTCCTGCGTACGCGACAGCAGCGACTGCGGTTGCTGTCAGCCCGGCATACCGACCGTCAGCGCGCGGCGACGCCGGCGCAGCCGCGCACCTCGCTCGAGACCGCCGTCCATGAGCGCACCCACATCGGGTGAAGCCCCCCTTACGGCGGTCTCAAGCCGCTCCTTGAGGGCTGCTTCGTTGAAGTCCATCAGGTCCCTTCCTTCGAAAGCCGGCCAGGCACTCGCGCCGCTGCCGGCCCCGACAGCTCGGTGCGCAGCAGGGCGAGAGCACGCGACGCGCGCGTGCGAACGGCACCGTCGCTCAGGCCAACCTCGGCCGCCGTCTCAGCGACCGAGCGGTCCTCCCAGTACCGCAAGACGACAACCGCTCGGTCCAGAGCGTCGAGCGTGCGAAGGGCTTCGAACAGCTCCAGCCGATCATCGACCGATCCGGCGGCGGAATAGTGGTCGCCGCCCAGATCGATCGAGGGCAGCTCCGAGTTTCTGCGAACACGCTTGTGGGAGAGGAAAGCGTTGGTCAATGCCCGCTGGGCATACGCCTCAGGAGTCGTGGAGCGCTCGACCTTCGACCAGTGCGTGTACAACTTGGCCAACGTCGTCTGGACAAGATCCTCGGCGAGGTGCCAGTCGCCGCACATCAGAGTGCCTTCCGGAACAACCGGGGCGTCAGCGCAGTCGCGAACTCGGTGAAGGCGCGCTGCTGGCTCTCGCGGGTTGCTCTCATCGGTCCCCATTCCCATGCGTACTCAGTAGACGCGTTGGGAGGTGGTTTCGTTACCGGCCTTCTGCGGGAAGCTCAGGCCGACGGCAGCGGTGGGACTGACCTCGTCAAGTCTTCGGTCTTGTCGCGCACCTCGTCCTCGGTGACGTCCGGCGCCAGCTCACGCAGCACCAGCCCGTCGTCGGTAACGTCGAGCACCGCGAGGTCGGTGATGATCCGCTGCACCACACCGAGCCCGGTGTAGGGAAGCGAGCAGCCGTCGACCACCTTGTACGAGCCGTCGCGGGCGACGTGCTCCATGAGGACGATGACCCGCTTGGCGCCGTGCACGAGGTCCATGGCGCCGCCCATACCCTTGACCATCTTGCCGGGGATCATCCAGTTGGCGATGTCGCCCGTGGCCGACACCTGCATCGCCCCGAGGATCGCGGCGTCGATCTTGCCGCCGCGAATCATGCCGAAGGACGTCGCCGAGTCGAAGAAGGCCGCGCCCGGACGCAGTGTCACTGTCTCCTTGCCCGCATTGATGAGGTCGGGGTCCTCCTCGCCCTCCCACGGGTAGGCGCCAACACCGAGGATGCCGTTCTCCGACTGCAGCACGATCTCGACGTCGTCCGGCACATAGTTCGGCACCAGCGTCGGCAGCCCGATCCCCAAGTTGACGTAGTCGCCGTCCTGCAGTTCCGCCGCGGCCCGCGCCGCCATCTGGTCGCGCGACCACGCCATCAGCCCTGACCTCCTCGCGCCCGTACCGTGCGCTTCTCTATCCGTTTCATCGCCGCCTGCTCGGGCGTCAGCGGCAGCACCCGCTGCACATACACCCCAGGCAGGTGTACGTCGATGGGTGGCAGCTCGCCGGGCTCCACCAGCTCCTCTACCTCAGCGATCGTCACCCGGCCGGCCATGGCGCACAACGGGTTGAAGTTGCGGGCTGAGTCCTTGAAGACCAGGTTCCCGTGTCGGTCGCCCCGCCACGCCCTGATCAACCCGAAGTCGGCGATGATGGCCCGCTCCAGGACAAACGCCCGCGGCCCCTCGGCGGTGTCGAACTCCCGGACCTCTTTGGCCGGGCTGGCGACCGTGACGTTGCCCGCCTCGTCGTACCGCCACGGCAGACCGCCGTCGGCCACCTGGGTGCCGACCCCGGTGGCGGTGAAGAACGCGGGGACGCCGGCTCCCCCGCTCGCAGCCGCTCCGCGAGCGTGCCCTGCGGTGTGAGTTCCACCTCGAGCTCACCGAGGTACTCCGGCGCTCGAACTCCTTGTTCTCGCCGACGTACGACGCGACCATCCGCCGGATCCGCTTGTCGCGAAGCAACAGGCCAAGCCCCCAGTCGTCGACGCCGCAGTTGTTCGACACCGCCTCCAGATCAGTGACTCCTGCGTCGAGCAGCGCCTGGATCAGCACGCTCGGGATGCCGCACAATCCGAAGCCACCCACGGCCAACGAGGACCCGTCCGCAATGTCAGCGACTGCCTCTGCAGCAGCCTGCACCACCTTGTCCACGACTCCTCCTCTCCAACCTCTTAACGTACTTGTCAGAACGTAGTGCACCCATAGCGGCACTGGAGACTGACAACTTCCGGCGGGCGCCGACTTGTCAGAACGTAGTGGACCTATGGGTGCAGTGGGGTCTGACAACTCTGCTGGCGACCGTTGAGAGTAGGCTCCCCCTAGCCCTGGAAGGGAAGTGTGACCGTGCAACGCAGAACCGTCGCGATCGTCGCCGTGGTAGTCGTCGTCGCCATCGTTCTGGTTCTTGCTGTGAGCCTCCTGAGCGGCGGGGGCGGCGGAGGCAACGGCGGCGGAGGCGGCGGCTACTAGAACGCCGAAGAGCCACCTACCTGTCAGAACGTAGTCGACCTATAGACCGACTGGAGACTGGCAAGTCCGAGTTCGCGCGTCGCTAGGCTCGACGCCGATGACATCCTCCGGAAAGACCGCTACGACGTCGGCCAGCAAGCACGGTCGCGCACCGGACCAAAAGCCTGGCGGTGTGCGGCTCCACATCGTCACCGGCAAGGGCGGCACCGGCAAGACGACCGTCGCAGCCGGGCTCGCCCTCGCGCTCGCCTCGGGCGGCAAGCGCGTCTTGCTGTGCGAGGTCGAAGGCCGCCAGGGCATCGCCTCGCTGTTCGACGTCGCACCGCTGCCCTACGAGGAGCGCCGCATCGCCGTAGGGCCCGATCGCGGCGAGGTCTTCGCGCTGGCTGTCGATGCCGAGGCGGCGCTGCTGGAGTACCTCGACATGTTCTACCGGCTCGGCCGTGCCGGCCGGCTGCTCGACCGGTTCGGGGTGGTCGACTTCGCGACGACGATCGCACCCGGCGTCCGCGACGTGCTGCTGACCGGCAAGGTGTTCGAGGCCACCCGCCGCGTGGAGCGCGGCAGACCGGTGTACGACGCTGTCGTCCTCGACGCTCCGCCGACCGGCCGGATCGGGCGCTTCCTCAACGTCAACACCGAGGTGGTGGGCGTGGCCAAGGTGGGGCCGATCCGCAAGCAGGCCAGCTCGATCATGCAACTGCTCACGTCCCGGCAGACCCGAGTGCACCTCGTGACGTCCTTGGAGGAGATGCCGGTGCAGGAGGCGCTCGACAGCGTCACCGAGTTACGACGCATGGGCCTGCCCGTCGGGAGCGTTCTGGTCAACCTGGTGCGTGACCCGGAACTCGGCGCCGACGATCTCGAGCTCGCTGCCAGCAGAAATCTCGACACGGCTCGGATCGAGGCGGCCCTGAAAGAGGCCGGTGTCAGTGCCGATCCGGACGCGATCGCCAGCCTGGTCGAGGAGGGCCAGCAGCACGCCGAGCGCGTGCAGCTGGAGGTAGCGCAGCGTCAACGCCTCGAGGAGTGCGGCGCGCCGGTCGTCGAGATTCCCTACCTGCCCGACGGCATCGACCTGGGCGCGCTGTACGAACTGGCCGACGAGCTGTGCCGCAGCGGGAGGATCTGACATGGCGCCGAAGACCAGACCCGCTCCACGACGCAAGACCCAACCGACCCGAGGCAGTCACCCCCGGGTCGGCCCGCTGACCGGCCGGTTGGCCGACGTACCAGCTCTCGACATCGATGCGCTGATCGCCGACCGGGGCGTGCGGATCATCGTGTGCTGCGGCTCAGGTGGGGTCGGGAAGACGACGACCTCGGCGGCTCTTGGCTTGCGGGCGGCCGAGCAGGGTCGCCGTGTGGTGGTGCTGACGATCGACCCCGCGCGCCGCCTCGCGCAGTCGATGGGGCTGACGGAGCTCGACAACACTCCCCGTCCGGTGCCCGAGGTGGATCCGACGGCGGGTGGCAGCCTCGACGCGATGATGCTCGACATGAAGCGCACCTTCGACGACGTCGTGGAGGCACACGCGACTCCGGAGAAGGCCAGGCAGATCTTCGCCAACCCCTTCTACCAGGCCCTGTCGAGCTCGTTCGCCGGCACCCAGGAATACATGGCGATGGAGAAGCTGGGGCAGCTGCACGCTGAGGCGCTCGGCACCGGGCGGTGGGACCTCATCGTCGTCGACACCCCCCCGTCGCGGTCGGCCTTGGACTTCCTCGACGCCCCCGAGCGGCTGTCGTCGTTCCTTGACGGGCGGCTCATCCGGATCCTGCTGGCGCCCGCCAAAGGACCGGCACGGTTCCTGTCCGCGAGCATGGCGGCGGTCACCAACGCCGTCACGAAGGTGGTCGGCGGTCAGGTGCTGCGCGACGTACAGACGTTCGTGGCGGCCTTCGACACCCTGTTCGGAGGGTTCCGGGCCCGAGCCGAGGCGACCTACCGCATCCTCAAGGACAACCAGACGGCCTTCGTGGTCGTCGCCTCACCAGAGGCTGACGCGCTGCGCGAGGCGGCGTTCTTCGTCGAACGGCTGGGCGAGGAGGGCATGCCGCTCGCCGGCCTGGTGCTCAACCGGGTGACAACCAGTGCGGCCCCTGGTATCTCTGCCCGAGCGGCGCTTGCGGCGGCCGAGCGGCTCGGCGACACCGAGCCAGTGACGGCCGGACTGCTCCGGCTGCATGCCGACCGGCTCAGCCGCACCAGCCGTGAGCAGACCCTGTGTCGCCGGTTCGCCACAGCGCACCCAGAGGTGCCGACCGCGACAGTCCCGGCGCTCGCTTCCGATGTGCACGACCTGGAGTCGCTGCGACGGGTCAGCGCAGCGATGGCTGCCTGAGCAGCTGCTCAGCCGGTTGACGGGCGAGGGCCAGGCGATCCCGTACCCTGATGGCATGCTTCGTCTTGCTCGACCCGCCCGAAACGAGGGTGGGTGGTTCTCCCAGCTGGTGATGTTCGCGGTGGTCAGCGTGCTGTCTGGCCTCCTCATCGCTGGTATGGCGCTGCCGTGGGTCGGGTTGGTGAGCAAGGCCGCGGAGAACAGCGCCGAGGCGATGAAGAACTTCCCGCTCGAGCTGAAGTTCAGCGCGCTCAACGAGCGGACCCGGGTGCTCGCCGCTGACGGCACCAAGATCGCGGTGTTCTACGACGAGAACCGGCTGTACGTCCCGCTGGAGAAGATCGACCCGAAGATGCAAGAGGCGATCATCGCGATCGAGGACTCCCGCTTCTACGAGCACGGGGCCTTGGACCTCAAGGGAACCCTTCGCGCGCTGTTCGTCAATCAGGCGAGCTCGGGTGTTGTGCAAGGCGGCTCGTCGATCACCCAGCAACTCGTCAAGCTGACCCTGCTCGAGAACGCCGACACCCCGCAGGAGCGAGCCGAGGCCACCGAACGTAGCTACACCCGCAAGATCGCCGAGCTGCGCTACGCCGTCTGGGTCGAGAAGCACCTGACCAAGCGCGAGATCCTCGAGCACTACTTGAACGCCGCCTACTTCGGTGACGGCGCGTACGGCGTGGAAGCAGCCGCCCATCACTACTTCTCCACCAAAGCGTCCGACCTGACGCTGGCCCAAGCGGCTTTGCTGGCCGGGCTGGTGAAGAACCCGACGAGCTACGACCCGACAAACAACGAAGAGGCCGCTCTGGAGCGCCGCAATGTCGTGCTAGAGCGGATGAACGAGCTGAACCTCATCAGCAACCGGGCGGCCCGAAAGGCACTCAAGAGCCCGCTCGACCTCGACGTCACCATCAACGCCAACGGCTGCGTCGACTCCGTCGCGCCGTTCTTCTGCGACTACCTGCTGGAGTACCTGAAGGCCAGCCCCTCGATGGGCAGCACGATCGAGGAGCGACGTGACCGCATCTTCGGCGGAGGGCTCACGATTCGCAGCACTCTCGACCTGCGCTTCCAGCAGGCGGCCGAGGACTCCGTGACCGATCATGTCTACCCCGAGGACAAAGCGATCGGCGCCCTGGCGATGGTCGAGCCCGGCACCGGATACGTACGCGCGCTCGCGCAGTCGCGGCCCATGGGACGGGACAGGAAAGCGGGTGAGACGTTCCTCAACTTCGCCGTGCCCGAGCGGTACGGCGACTCGCGCGGGTTCCTGCCCGGTTCGACGTTCAAGCTTTTCGTGCTGGCTCAGGCGATCAAGATGGGCGTACCGCTCAACAAGAAGATCTATGCGCCACCAAAGTTGAAGGTGAACCAGAGCGAGTTCACGACGTGCGGTGGTAAGCCCTATCCGATCGACGAGCCTTACACCGTTGAGAACTCGACCTCCAGCGGCTTCCATGATCTGTACACCGGCACTCAGCAGTCGGTGAACACCTTCTTCATCAAGCTCGAGCTGATCACCGGACTGTGCGGGCCCTGGCGGCTGGCCGAAGCGATGGGTATCGATTTCGAGACCCCGGCCGGATCCAGGGTTCCGTCCTTCCCGCTTGGTGTCTCCGACGTGAGCCCGCTGGAGATGGCCGAGGCGTATGCGACCTTCCCAGCCCGGGGCCTGCACTGCGCCTCGATCCCCGTGCTGCAGGTACGAGCCCGCAACGGCGAGATCATCCCGACGCCGAAGCCCGACTGCAACCGGGTGATGAAGCCTGCTGAGGCCGACGCGGTCAACGACATCCTTGCCGGAGTGCAGGAGGAAGGCGGGTTCGGCTTCGGGGCTGGTATCGCGCTGAAGCAACCGTCGGCCGGCAAGACAGGCACGGTGGCCCCGGCGAAGTCGGTCTGGTTCGTGGGCTACACGCCGACGTTGACCGCTGCGTCGATGATCGCCGGCGTCAGGTACAGCGGCAAGCCCCGAAATCTCGACAAACAAATTATCGGCGGGGTCAACGTCGGCGATGTGGCTGGGTCCTCGACAGCCGGCCCGATGTGGTTCGACGCGATGAAGATCGTCCAGCGGTGGCTGCCCAACCAGAAGTTCGTCCCACCCGACCCGAGAGTGGTTGAGGGCCAGACCATCCCGATCCCGTCGTTCTACGGCTACGATCCACAGACCGCGGCCAAGGCGCTGACGAAGCTCGGCTTCCGCCCGCAGATCGCCGACAGCGTCAACTCCACTGCGCCTTTCGGCACGGTGGACTCCACCAAGCCGGCGTACGAGGGGGTGAGCGGTGAGCCGGTGCTGATCTACACCTCCAACGGCCTCACGCCGACGACGCCCACGCCCACGTCGACGACGCCCCTGTTCCCGACGCCAACGCCGACGCCGTCCCCGACTCCCGCGCCGACGCTGTTCCCGACTCCCGCGCCGACGCTCTTCCCGACTCCCACGCCGACGCTGCCCAGCCCGTCCCGGTAGGGCCTGGCCTCGGCAAGTTCAGCCGAGCTGGCGACGTACCTCTGCCGCGACGGCACCACCGTCTGCCCTGCCTCTGACGCGCGGCCCCAGTGCGCCCATCACCTCGCCCATCGCCCGCATCCCCTCGTCCTGCGCGCCGAGGTCGGCGATGGTAGTGGACACGAGATCGGCGATCTGGCTCTCGGTCAACGGCTCGGGGAGGAACTCAGCGATCACCGCCGCCTCGGCCTGTTCCTTGGCCGCGAGCTCCGGACGGTTGGCGTCAGCGAAGGCGGTGGCTGCCTCTCGGCGCTTCTTGCCCTCGCTGGCCAACACCGTCGTGACGTCGTCGTCGGTGAGCTCACGCGCCTGCTTGCCGGCCACCTCGGCGTTGGTGATGGCGGTGAGGACCATGCGGAGCGTCGACGAACGCAGCTCGTCGCGCGCCTTCATCGACGCGGTCAGCTCCTGACGCAAGCGGTCCTTCAGGGCTGCCATGGCCCCAGTGTGACAGCCGTGTGGCAGCCTTGCGCAATGCATTTGCTGACCAAGGCGGCGCTGGGTCTGACGGCGCTGGCGGGGGGTACGGCGGCGTACTCAGCGGGTTATGAGGTGCGGGCGTTCCGGCTCCGCACGCTGGAGATCGCCTGCCTGCCCGCGGGTCATGAGCCGCTGAAGGTGCTGCACATCTCCGACATCCATCTGACGCCGTCGCAGCGCAAGAAGCACGACTGGGTGCAGGGACTCGCGGCGCTTCAGCCCGATCTGGTGGTCAACACCGGCGACAACCTCAGCCACCACGACTCGGTGCCTTACGTCCTCACCGCGTTGGGTGACCTGCGGGACGTGCCGGGCGTCTTCGTACTCGGCTCCAACGACTACTGGGGGCCGGTGCGCAAGAACCCCGCGCGCTACCTGCTGCCCAACGGCGGCGGACGGCGGATCCACGGCCCCCGGCTGCCGTCGCAGGATCTGCGAGACGGGCTCACCAGTTCCGGCTGGGTCGACCTGACCAACACGACAAGCGCCTTGACCATCGGCTCCACCCGGCTGGCCTTCGCCGGAGTCGATGACCCGCACCTCGGCTACGACCGGCTCGACCAGGTGGCCGGGTCCGCCGACGCCTCGGCCGACCTGCGGATCGGCGTTACGCACGCGCCGTACCGACGGGTTCTCGACGCCTTCACCCGCGATGGTTACGACGCGATCTTCGCCGGGCACACGCACGGCGGCCAGCTGCGGGTTCCTGGCTACGGTGCGCTGGTCACCAACTGCGACCTCGACACCGCGCGGGCCCGGGGACTGCACGAGCACACAGCGGCCGGCCGGACCGCCTGGCTGCACGTTTCTGCCGGCCTCGGCACGTCGCCGTACGCGCCGTTCCGCTTCTGCTGCTACCCCGAGGCGACCCTCGTCACGCTCACCGCGGCTCCCTCGGACGAGCAGCCAACTCCGGTGAACGCAGCGACGGCGCTCGGGTAGACTCGCGGCGCCCACGGGCTGTGGCGCAGTTTGGTAGCGCGCGTCGTTCGGGACGACGAGGCCGCAGGTTCAAATCCTGTCAGCCCGACACATCGTGTTCGGTGCATGGCATAGTCCCGCGCCACCGGCCAACTCAAAGCACACCGACAACCCCAGTTGCTCCTTGGTCACGACCAGCATTTCAATGTCGGACACGTCGTCCGCGACGCCACGCCAGCTAGTGCAGGAGAAGCGAAACCAGACATCGACCAGGTGGCCTATTAGAAGGGCCAATCAGCTTCAGCGGCACACCGACAGCCTCAACTCGGTTCCAACCAAACTGGTAGGGGCGGAGTCTGTATGGGTGACAAGGGAGGCGCGTCTTGGGTGCTGGTGAGGAGTCGGACATTGCCGACTTCCTGCGCTCGAACCAGCATCGGCTCAGTCGGCTCGCGTACTTCCTCGCTGACGATGAGCATGCGGCCGAGGACCTGGTGCAGGAGACCATGGTTCGGGTCGCCGTGAACTGGCGCCGCGTGCGCACCGCCCGCGACCCTGGGGCCTACGCCCGCCGCATCATGGTGAACCAAGCGCGTTCGCTAGCCCGTCGGCGTACCTCAGGCCGGGAGTCTGCCGTCAGTGAGCCTCGGGGGGTTCGCACAGTTCTCACGAGTCGGCGGTCGCTGACCGGGTGACCCTGGCGTCGGCGTTGTGGAGGCTGACACCCCGACAGCGCGCCGTGCTTTATCTCAGGTTCTACGAGGACAGGTCGGTAGCGCAGGTCGCCGACGACCTCGGCTGCTCGATCGGAACCGTGAAATCACAGACCCAACACGCCCTCGTCCGGTTACAGCAACTGAATCCGGGACTCAACGTGATGGAGGAGGAACCGGGATGACCGCAGAGCTCAAGAACCTCCTGCGCCGGCAGGCAGAAACCATGCGCACCCTCGGCGACGTAGAGACCGCGCTGCAACGTGCCCGGTCCCGCCAGCTCGCTCGGGCCGCCATGGCGATCAGTTCCGTCGCCCTGGCAGCTGGGCTGGTGGTTGGTGCGAGCGTGTGGATCAGTGGGGACGATCCATCACGCCCGGCAGTCGGTCCCGGCCCGACTGCCACGACTTCGGGCCGGAGTACGCCAACGACACAGTCGGCCGGCCCCGATATCGAGTCCGAAGATCAACGACTGGCTCCCCCGCACAATAAACTTGGACTTGCAGGCGCCACTTGGGACCGCAATGGCATTCCCCTGCGGCGGTGAAGGTTGCGACGTGCTGCTGATCGAGCCAGGCGGAGCGTCGCAGCGGATGTCGGATCTAAGCCCGGACCTGATGCGAGTGCTAGCCGAGGTGGATTCTTCGCAGGTCTCACTGGCGTACAACGGCCGCTGGCTGGCCGTGCCTACGGGCGGCGACGTGGTGCTCTACGCCCTAGCCCCGATCATCGGGAGCCCCCAGCCGATCACCATCTCCGCCGCAGCGCCCGACCGGTCCTGGCAGGTCGTGGAGTGGGGCTCCGGGTCGTTTGCGGTCTTGTTGGCGGAATACAGCAACGACACGGTCACTCGGTATGCACGGGTGGATCTGATGACGTACGAGGTCCAGACGATGGCCGCTCCTAGTGGGACGACGACGCTGCCGGCTGGAAGTTCCGGGTCTGGACCGATACTTGCCGAGCCGGTAGCGACCGATGTACCTCCAAACCGCCGTGAGCGTGTTACCGAGATCAGCACGCAGGATTTCATCATGACCCCGGGCTCGGGGTGGCGGGTGGGGTCGGTCCATCCGATCCAACCAGATGACGCATCGAGTGTGTTGAAATCGGATGAAACTCTCGCCGGGATGGACGGGGTGCCGATGATCCGCACCCCCGACCTCCCCAGGTGACGTCTATGCCTGGCCGCTGGCCACGATCTTCCGGCCCGTCGACGACGACCTGGAGCCGGTCGGGGTGGTTGCCCTCGAGAGGAAGGCAACGTCACCAAGCCTTGGCGGATCGACGTACCTCCCTCCTCCGACGGAGACCAGTGGACGATGATCGGCCCCGTTCGTGACGAAACTCTGGCCGTGGCGAGGCGGCACGAGGGTCGCTCCGAGCTGTACGCCATCGATCGCAACGGCCAGCGGACGCGGCTGCAATCCCTCGATGGCGATGTCTCCTGGGTCGTCCCGGGCGTCGCCCGATAGCACGCCCGGCCATCCGCGGCATCGAGCGGGTCAGGCAGTGGGCTCGGGGTTCAGCTCGGCTGCGACGAGCTCAGCGATCTGGGCGGTGTTGAGCGCTGCACCCTTGCGCAGGTTGTCACCGCAGATGAACAGCTCCAGGGTGTTGGGGAAGTCGAGCGCCTGCCGGATGCGGCCAACGAAGGTGGGGTCGGAGCCGACTGTGTCGACGGGGTCGGGAACTCCGCCCGCTCGGGCTCGTCGATCAGCACCACACTGGGCGCCTCGATCAGCGCCCGGCGTGCTTCGTCGACCGGCACCGGCTGCTCGAACGTCGCGTGCACCGCCAACGAGTGCGTCGTCACCACCGGCACCCGCACACAGGTCGCCGACACCTTGAGGTTGGGCACACCAAGGACCTTGCGCGACTCGTCGCGCACCTTCATCTCTTCACTCGTCCAGCCCTCGTCGCGCATCGACCCCACCCAGGGCACCACGTTCAACGCCAACGGAGCGGCGAACGGCGAGTCCTCGCCCAGCTTGTTGGCGATCGTGCGGCGTACATCGCCGGTAGCTTGGCCGAGCGAGCGATCGCCGGCAACGATCTCCAGCTCGTCGTACAGGCGGTCGACGCCGGCCTGCCCGGCACCAGACGCCGCCTGGTACGACGCGACGACGAGCTCACGCAGCCCCCAGCGCGAGTTCAGCGCCCCGAGCGCGTCCATCATCGTCAGCGTCGTGCAGTTCGGGTTCGCGATGATGCCCTTGGGCCGGTTGCGCACCTGCGCGGGGTTGACCTCCGGCACTACGAGCGGCACCTCGGGGTCGAGCCGGAACGCCCCCGAGTTGTCGATGACCACTGCGCCCTTCGCAGCAGCCACCGGCGCCCACTGCGCCGACACCGAGTCGGGCACGTCAAACATCGCGACGTCGACGCCGTCGAAGGCGTCCTCGGTGAGCTCTTGTACGGCGATCTCCTCGCCCCGGCAGCGCAGCACCCGGCCGACCGAGCGGGCCGACGCGAGCAGGCGGATCTCGCCCCACACGTCGCGGCGGGTCGAGAGGATCTCGAGCATCACGGTGCCGACCGCGCCGGTGGCGCCCACCACGGCCAACGTCGGCTTGTTCTCGCCCCTCATCGGCCCGTCCCGCCGTAGACGACCGCCTCGACCTCGTCGCTGTCGAGGTCGAACGCCCGGTGGGTGGCGGCCACCGCGACGTCGACCTGGTCCTGGTCGACGAGGACCGAGATCCTGATCTCCGACGTGGAGATCAGCTCGATGTTGACGCCCACCGACGCAAGTGCTGCGAAGAAGCGGGCCGTCACCCCGGGATGGGTGCGCATGCCGGCCCCGACGAGAGAGACCTTGCCGATGCGGTCGTCGTACAGCAGGCTCTCGTAGCCGACCTGGTCCTTCAGCCGCGCCAGCGCGGTCATCGCCGCCTGCCCGTCGTCGCGCGGAAGCGTGAACGAGATGTCGGTGCGACCCGTCGCGGCGGCGGAGATGTTCTGCACGATCATGTCGATGTTGATGCCGGAGTCGGCGAGCGCTTCGAAGATCGTCGCCGCCTCGCCCACCTTGTCGGGCACTCCGACCACGGTGATCTTCGCCTCGCTGCGGTCATGGGCAACACCGGAGATGATCGCTTGCTCCACGGGGTCTCCCTCGTCGGACTCGATGACCCACGTGCCCGTCTTCTGTGAGAACGACGAACGCACGTGGATGGGCATGTCGTAGCGCCGGGCGTACTCGACGCAGCGCAGGTGCAAGACTTTCGCACCCGACGCGCACATCTCCAGCATCTCCTCGTAGGAGACGCGGGGGATTCGGCGGGCGGCGGGCACGATGCGGGGGTCGGCGGTGAAGATGCCGTCGACGTCGGTGTAGATCTCGCACACCTCCGCATCCAGCGCGGCCGCCAGCGCGACGGCTGTGGTGTCTGAGCCGCCGCGACCGAGAGTGGTGATGTCCTTGGTGTCCATCGACACTCCTTGGAAACCAGCCACGATGGCGATGTCGCCGTCGGCCAGCGCGTTCTCGATCCGGCCGGGGGTCACGTCGATGATCTTGGCGCGGCCGTGGGAGGAGTCGGTGATGACACCGGCCTGGCTGCCGGTGAACGATCGGGCGGTCTGACCCAGGTTGGCGATGGCCATCGCGAGCAGCGCCATCGAGATGCGCTCCCCCGCAGTCAGCAGCATGTCGAGCTCGCGGCCCGGCGGCAGCGGGGTGACCTGTTCGGCGAGGTCGACGAGCTCGTCGGTGCTGTCACCCATCGCTGACACGACCACGCAGACGTCGTGGCCTGCCTTTCGCGTCGCGACGATGCGCTGCGCTACCCGCTTGATGGCCGCCGCGTCGGCAACCGACGATCCTCCGTACTTCTGCACGACGACGCTCACAGGCGCCCTCCTTCGGAGACCGGTGCGACCGGCTGCTCGATCGGCCGTCAGTCTATCGGCCGGAGCTCCAGATCCTGGGCCGCCGCGACCCGGGCGGCTTCGGCCTCGCCTATCTCGGCGGCGTCGAGCCGGTCGTGCGCGATGACCGACTGCAGCGCCCGCAAGGTCGCGCTTGCTTCCGCGCCCCAGCTCGACACGTAGGAGAACTGCCACCACCACAGCGCCTCCTCGGTTGACCCGGCCCGGTGGTGCCGCAGCCCGTGCGCCACGCTGGCGGCGATGTCGGCAAGGTCGTCGGAGATCCGCGACGACACCAGTTCCGGCGGGTCGACATAGGGGTCGAACACCACGGTGAAGTCGTCGACGCCCTCCAGCAGCCGCGCCAGCCGGTCGCGCATGACGTCGAGGTCAGGGTCGGGGCCGACGTCGGGCTCGAACTGCTCACGCGGCACGAAGTCGCGCTGCACGCCGAGCCGCGCCCCAGCAAGCAGCAGTTGGCTCACCGACAGCAACAGCAGCGGTACGACGGTCGAGCGCTCGCCTGTGCGAGCGATCTCGCGCACCGCGAGCAGGAAGCTCTCACTCTGGTCGGCGATGGCCTGCGCGAGGTCCTCGACGTCGCTGGTCAGGCCCGGGTGGTCGGCACTAGTCGTCAACGGAGCGTCTCCCCTCGAAGGCTCGCCCGAGGGTCACCTCGTCGGCGTACTCCAAATCTCCCCCGACCGGTAGCCCGCTCGCAAGTCGAGTTACCCGCAGACCAAGTGGCCGCAGCATACGGGTGAGGTAGGTGGCGGTCGCCTCACCCTCGAGATTGGGGTCGGTGGCGAGGATCACTTCGGTGACGGTGTCGTCGGCCAGCCGCTGCATGAGCTCCCGGATGCGCAGCTCGTCGGGGCCGATTCCTTCGATCGGACTGATCGCTCCCCCGAGCACGTGGTAGCGGCCCCGGAACTCCCGGGTGCGTTCGATCGCGATGACGTCCTTGGACTCCTCGACCACGCACAGGACGGTCAGGTCTCGGCGCGGGTCACGGCAGATCTTGCACTGCTCCTCCTCGGCGACGTTGCCACAGGTGACGCAGAACCTGACCCTGTCCTTGACCTCCATCAGCACCCCAGCCAGGCGGCGTACGTCGGTGGGGTCGGTGCTGAGGAGATGGAACGCGATGCGCTGCGCGCTCTTGGGCCCCACCCCGGGGAGCCGGCCCCAGCTCATCGATGAGGTCTTGGACCACGCCTTCGTACAACGCCGAGCCGCCGCTTAGAACCCGAGCTTGCCGAGGTCAGGGGCTCGCCGCCGAACCCGCCGGTCAGCTCGGACATCTGCTCCGCCGCCTTGCGCTGGGCGTTGTCGGCGGCGTCGCGTACGGCGGCCAGCACCAGGTCGGCGAGGGTCTCGGGGTCGTCGGGGTCGCAGACTTCGGCGTCGATGGTGAGGTCGACGAGGTCGCCGGTGCCCGACACCGTGGCCTTGACGAGCCCACCGCCCGCGCTGCCCTCGACCCGGGCGTTGCTCAGCTCTTCTTGGGCGGCAAGCAGCTGCTCTTGCATGGCGGTGGCCTGCTGCAGCAGCGACTGCATGTCGGGTGATCCTTCGGGGAACATCGGCATCTCTTTCCGGGTGGTGGGCTGGACTGGGTGGCCGGTAGCCGTCAGGTGGAGTCGTGGTGGATGTCGTCGATGATCTGCGCCCCGAGCTCGCGGGCCAACAGTTCGTGTGAGGACAGCGCCGGGTCGTCGACGATCGCGTCGTCGTCGCGCACCTCGGACATGTCGTCGGGTCGTACGGCGGCCTGTGCCGGCCCGCCGTTGCGCGTCGGCCGGATGGCCTCCTTGGCTGCCTCGACCTCGGCCCTGCGCTCACCAGCCGTCTCGTCGGCTGCGCCGGCGCCGGGAGCGGGAGGCGGTGGCGCGGTTTCGCGTGCCGTTCGGCTCGGCGCCGCACCGTGCTGGGGAGCGTCGATGATGGCCTCGACCGTCCAGTCGACACCCAGCTCATCGATCAGCGCCTGCCGGAGGATCTCGTCGGCGCCCCTACGCACGAAGCTGTCGCGGGCGCCGGAGTTGACAAACCCGATCGTGATGACGCGGTCGGCGACGCCTTTGACGTGAGCGTTATCGCTCAGCAGCATCCAGGCGAAGCGGCGCATGTTCTTGACCCGCTCGAGCACTCCGGGCCACAACTGGCGTACGTCGATCAGGCTGAGCCCGGCGACGTCTGCCGTCGCCGTGCTGGTCGAGCTAATGGTCGGGCTTGTCGAGACCCGTTCGCCGGGCGTCCCATCGGCCGCTGCTTCGCTCGGTGTGGTGGCCGCCGCGGCACCGTCAGCCGGTGCCGGAGCCGTTGTCGACCGCCCGGTCGCGGTGGCAACCACTGGGGCATCCGCAGGTAGCGTCGCTTCGGTAGGCGCCGCCGTTACCCCGGCTGCCGCAACCGCAGGCGCCGCCGTACGGGATGGGTGCGCGGCCGCGTCCGCGTCGCCGACGACGGAGAGCCGCCGCTCGAGCCGGGCGAGGCGAGCACCCAACCCTTCAGCCGACGAGTCGATCCCCGGCAGCAGGATGCGGGCGCACATGAGCTCGAGCAGTAGGCGGGGCGCGGTCGCTCCTCGCATGTCGGTGAGACCCTGGCTGACGATGTCGGCGGCCCGGGTGAGCTCTGGACGCCCGAAGCGCGCCGCCTGGCCGCTCAACCGCTCAGCCTGGTCGCCGGACAGCTCCAGCAGTCCCTGGCTCGCGGCCGGTGGAACGACGGACAGAACCACGAGGTCTCGCAGCCGGTGCAGCAGGTCTTCGGCGAAGCGCCGCGGGTCCTGTCCGGTGTCGATGACCTTGTCGATCACAGCGAACAGAGTGCCGCCGTCATCAGCCGCCAGCGCGTCGATTGTCTGGTCGATGAGGCTGTCGGGGGTGTAGCCGAGCAGCGCCGTCGCCAGCGAGTACGTGACGCCTTCCGGCCCGGACCCGCCGATCAGCTGGTCGAGCACGGAGAGGCTGTCGCGCACCGAGCCCGCTCCTGCGCGCACCACGAGAGGTACGGCGGTCGGCTCGATCGTCACACCCTCCCGCGCGCAGAGGTCGAGCAGATAGTCGCCCAGCAGCTTCGGCGGCACCAGCCGGAACGGGTAGTGGTGGGTGCGCGACCGGATCGTTCCGATGACCTTGTCGGGCTCTGTCGTGGCGAAGATGAAGCGCAGGTGCGGCGGCGGCTCCTCGACGAGCTTGAGCAGGGCGTTGAAGCCCTGCGTCGTCACCATGTGGGCCTCGTCGATGATGTAGACCTTGTAACGCGCCTTCATCGGTGTGAAGAACGCACGCTCGCGCAGCTCCCGGGCGTCGTCGACGCCGCCGTGGCTGGCGGCGTCGATCTCGATGACGTCGACCGACCCTGGCCCGCCGCGGGCCAGTTCGAGACACGACTCGCAGGTGCCACACGGGGTCGGGGTGGGACCGGTCTCGCAGTTGAGCGCCCTGGCCAAGATGCGGCGCGCTGGTCGTCTTGCCGCACCCACGCGGACCGGAGAACAGGTAGGCGTGGTGGACGCGGTTGTTCTCCAGCGCCGCCGACAGCGGGCCGGTCACCTGGGCCTGCCCGATGACGTCGGCGAACGTGTCGGGGCGGTACCGCCGGTACAGCGCGAGAGGTGCGTCCACGAGACATGACCTTAGCGCCGGGCGCAGACCAGACACCTCTTGTGTCGAGCGGTCAGCCCCGCACGGGCCGGGCGACGGCGGCGCGGCGGCAGCGGCGACGTACGCAGCAAGAGACCCCTCGCGCACCCAGCAGAGCTCACTTACCCTTGCTGCCTTCCGGCCCTGGGGGAGTTGGGCGAGATGCCGCCACACGAGGGGCTGGAAGGCAGTCTACGCGGTCGCCCGCGTTCGGTGGGGGCGGCGGACAGGGGATAACCTCTGCGACGGAGGATTCGCATAGTGGCCTAGTGCGCACGCTTGGAAAGCGTGTTGAGTGAAAGCTCTCAGGGGTTCGAATCCCCTATCCTCCGCCAGGTCCTCCCTGCAAGCATCCAGATCGTGTCGCTCTCGTTCCCGATCCGGCTGGCGGGCCCGGAGGCGGGCACCCGGACCGAAGGCGGTGGCAGTTGAACTGGAGGACTCCGATCACCTTGTCGGTGCTGGTGGTCATCTTGATCGGCGCCGCCTACTACGGCTGGCAGTCGGTCGTGGCCCCTCCGGACGACAGCGTCGACAACACCGCTCAAGGGACGCCCAACACCGCCCACCTGCAAGAAGGTCACGGAGGTCCGTAAGGAGAAGCGCATCGACGCCGAAGACGTACTTGTCAACGTCTACAACGCCGGCACCATCCCTGGTCTGGCTACCACCACCCTCGCCGCCTTGGAAGGCGAGGGCTTCCGCGCCGGAGTGGCGGACAACGCCCCTGCGGGTGCCACCGCGACCAACGTGACGATCCTGACCGCGTCCCGGCAAAAACCCGCGGTGCGGCTTCTCGCCCAGCAGTTCGGCGGCAAGGTCGCCTACGCCGACGCCGTCGCTGACGACAGACCTGGCATCGACGTTGTCGTCGGAGATGAGTTTCAGTCCGTCGACGTCGAGGCCGACAATTTCCTGGTGCTCAGAGAGAGAGCCGTCAGCACGACCTGCAAGAACAAGACGACCGCGACGCCGTGACGGCGAGTCCTCCTACCGGTCGTCGACCCAGCCAGCCAGCCGACCGCCTCGGCTCACCGCCTGCAGCCGTCGTTCGATGCTTTCGCGGTCGGCCCGCGGGGTGACGATCAGCAGGTCGTCGCCGCGCCGTAGCGCCGTCTGCTGGTCAGGCGTGAAGCTCGTCTCGCCCCGCACGACCAACGAGACGCTGGTGCCGGCCGGAAGGCGGAGCTCGCTCACCTCGACACCATGCAGACGGGACTGGTCGGTGACGTGCACCTGCAGCATGTCGGCGGCGATCCGCTCCAACGGCGCCGCCTCCACCTCGAGGTCACGGGCCTGCTCCACGGTGACTCCCAGCGCGGCACCTAGCTTGGGCAGCGCCGGAGCGATGAGCAGCGTTAGCACCACGACGAGCACGAAGACCAGGTTGAACACGTCCTCCGAGCGGGGCAGCCGCTCCGCCAACGGGATCGTGGCAAGTACGATCGGCACCGCTCCCCGCAGACCGGCGCCCGCAAGGAACGCCTGCTCCCGCCACGGCACGCGCAACGCCGTACCGCACACGACGACGCTGACCGGCCGGGCGATCAAGGTGAGGACGGCTCCGACGATCAGCCCGCCAACCACGTGGGTGAGTGCAAAGGTCGACGGCGACGCGAGCAGACCGAGCATGATGAACAAGCCGATCTGCGCAAGCCAGGCCATGCCTTCCGCGAACGACCGGGTCGAGACGCGGTGTGGCAGCTCGGAGTTCCCGAGCCACAAGGCGGTGATGTAGACGGCAGCGAAGCCGCTGGTGTGCAGGGCTGCCGCGCCGGCGTACGAGAGCACGGCGATGGCCATGACACTGATCGGGTAGAGGCCGACGGCTGGCAACGCCACCCGCCGCAGCATCCAGGCACCCGCGACGCCGACGGCTGCGCCGATCAGCGCGCCAGCGAGGAGTTCGACGACGACAATGCCCAGAAACTCCAGCGCGCTGTGATGAGCAACTGACGACGAAGACAGCAGTACGACGAGCAGCACCGTCGGCGCGTCGTTGAGACCGGACTCGGCCTCCAAAGCTCCGAGCAGGGAGGGGCGCAGCGGCACCTTCCGCAGTACGGCGAACACGGCGGCGGCGTCGGTCGGCGACGTCACCGCGCCTACCAACAGGGCCAGCTCCCAGGGCAGGCCCAGCAGGTAGCGGGCGGCGACGGCAACGATGCCCACGCTGATCGCTATGCCAACGGTGGCCAGCGCCACGCCGATTGCCAGCGACGGGCGCACCTCGCTCCAGCGGGTCGTCAAGCCGCCCTCGGTCAAGATCACGACCAACGCGGCGAACCCCAGCGCATGGGCGGTCTTCGCGTCGTCGAACTCCACCCCGAGCACTGATTCGCCGAGCAGAACGCCCATCGCCAGGTAGAGCAGCAGGCTCGGCAGGCCAATGTGGACCGACGCCCGCACGGCGACCACGGCGAGGAGCAAGATCGCCGAACCGGCCAGCAGAGCGGTGTCCAAGCTGCTGGCGTCCACGCCGTCACCCTAGACGCCGAGCACTCGGCGTACGCTGGATGAAAGGGGGCACTCCCTGCCCCACACGTGGAGGCAGCTGACATGACGTTTCTCTTCTTCATGCTCGCGATGTTCATCCTCATCTCGATCATCAGCTCGGCCAGCCGGCGGCAGGTCGAGTGGCAGCGGCAGCCTCCGGCGCCGCAGATCGACCCCGGCCAGATGGCGTCGGTCAAGCGCACCGTCGACGAGGACGTGACGGTGCTTGGCGAGGAGTTGCAGCAGCTCGACCTGGAGCTCGCCGGCCGCTCGCTCGACGCGGCCACCCGCAGCGACTACGAGCGGGCGCTCGACGCGTACGACGCGGCCAAGGAGTCGGCGGATGCTGTCACGCACCCCGACCACATCCGGCACGTCACCGAGATCCTCGAGGACGGTCGCTATGCGATCGCCTGCGTGCGGGCTCGCGTTGCCGGTGAGCCGCTGCCCCAGCGGCGGTCACCGTGCTTCTTCAACCCGCAGCACGGGCCGTCGGTCCGCGACGTGACCTGGCGCCCCGACGGCGGAGCGGTCCGCCAGGTGCCCGCCTGCGCTCTCGACGCCGAGCGGGTGGAGGTGGGTGCCGACCCCGACACTCGCAAGGTCATGGTGGGTTCTCGCCGGGTGCCCTACTACGAGGCCGGCCCCGCGTTCGCGCCGTGGACGGCGGGCTACTTCGGCGCCTTCGGGCTGATGCCCATGATGTTCATGGGCACGATGATGGGAGC
>JAUJOE010000004.1:252157-267026 GCA_030447805.1 Nocardioidaceae bacterium
ACGGCAGCTACGGCGAGGGGTACGACGAGGGGTTCGACGCCGGTCAGGACTCTGGCGACTACTCGGGCGGCGGGGACGGTTTCGACGGCGGCGGCTTCGGCGACATTGGTGGAGGCTTCGACTTCTGAGAGGCACCTGACTCCCTTGGGAGGTTGGCGCTGTCGCTCTGCCTCATCTCGGGTCAGGGGCTGCGGATGCCTTCACCCAGACCGCGGAGCGGCCACGACCGCCAGAGTTCACGACCCCCTCCTTCTTCAGCTGCTCGAGCGCCAACCGGATCGTGGGATCGCTGATCCCGGGTAGTGCGAGCCGCACGTCTGCGATCTTGAAGATCTGCGGTGCGTGCTCCACTACGTAGTCTCGGACCCGGTCCTGCTTTGTCGCGGTCGACCGGTGAGAGGCGGCTCGCTGTTCGAACGTCTGGTATGCCTGCGCCAGGATCCCCGCGAAGTACGACAGCCACGGCCAGACGTCGTGCTCCTGTTCGTGCCAGCCGTGCGTCGAGGCCAGCAGCGCAGCGTAGTAGTCGTCAGCGGACTCGGCGATGAGCTGCTCCAACGACACGTACCTGCCCACCTTGTAGCCGGCATCGTCCAGGAGGGCGTTCGTCAGGGCCCGCACCACCCGCCCGTTTCCGTCCGTAAAGGGGTGAATGGTCAGCAGGTCCAATACGAACAGGCCAACGAGCAGCACCGGGTGGTGCCGACCTTCGGCGCCTGCTTCGCCGTACCGGTCAATGAGCTCGGCGGTGAAGTACTCAGTGTTGGCTGCGGGAACGGGAACGAAGCGGACTTCAACTGAGCCGTCGGGTGAGCGGTCCACCACGAGGTTGTCGCTCTCCTTGAACGTGCCACCGGGCAGCTTCGTCTGCGCGAACAACTCTCGGTGCAGATGCAGCAGCAAGCCGACGTTCAGCGGGCGCCAGTGCTCGGCGAACAGGTAGTCCAGAGCTGACCGGTACCCGGCGAGCTCCTGCTCGCTCCGCGTTCGCAGAACGGGAGCCTTGCCTTCGATGATGGCAGCCGCGCGCACCTCGTCCGTGACGACCACGCCCTCGAGCGCGGACGACGCCGTGATGCTCGCGATCCGGGCGCGGAGCGCCAGGTCGGTCAGCAGCCCGGGCAACTGGTTCCGAAACAGCTCCTCGCGGCCGCGGCCGGTGTCGACACGGCTGAGCAGGGTCACAACCCGGCCGGGGACCAAGCCTAGGCTCCGGTCAAGATCCACAAACGACAACACTGGCGCCTCCCAGCCATCCGCTGGAAACATACTAACCGGAAAGGATCCTATGTAGATTGCGTCTTTGTTGGGACGTTTACCCGCGGAAGTGACCTCAAGACGACGCCGACCGAAGCACCGGGCTTCGCGGCTACGACGAGTTCTCTGCCGGGCCATTGGGGTGTCACGTCCAGTTCACGTCGCGTGCCTAGCTTCGCAGCTGACCTACTCCTCAGCCCCGCGGAAGGATTTCCATGAACCACCGACAAGGAGCGACCTGCGTCGTCCTGCTGGGATTGCTCGGCAGCGCCGGGCCGGCAGTTGCCCAGTCCGGCGGACACAACCAGAACACCCGAGACACCGCCGCCGACTACACGCCGTTCGAGCGCTTCGCTCCGCTGCGAACCTCTGCGCCCTGTACCGGCGCGACAACCAAACCGTTCGTCCTGCCAGCCGGTTACGAGCAGGGCGTCATCGCCCAAGAAGGTGACGGCGGCACGATCGACCTTTGGGACATGAACACCCAGAACGAGTCCGGCCAGGACGCCGGGCGGTACGTGTACCGAACTCACGAGACGACGACTGGCTCGCAGGTCTCGGTCACCGACCTCACAACTGGCCAAACCGAGGTGCTTGCGCAGCGCGCGGACTGGGAGCGGTTCGACGGCATCGTCTGGACCCCGCACGGCACCTTGCTCGCTGCTGAGGAGACCAACACGGCGGCGATCAAGGACCCGGCGGTCCCGGAGGCCGTTGGCGGTCTCGTCTACGAGTTCTTCGTGAACCCCGACGATCCTTCTGAGCTACGCACCGACGACCCGCGCGACACAGTGGCGCCGTACAACGACGGCATCGCGGTCAGGCCGGCAGTCGGCGCCCGGTCCCACGAGGGCATGCGGTTCGACAAGCAAGGCAACCTCTACGGCATCTCCGAGGTCGACCCAGGAAGCATCTTCCGGTTCGTTCCTGACCGCAAGGGCGACCTCTCATCGGGAACGCTGTCTGCCCTGAGGACAGCCAACGGGCACGACGGCGAAGGCCGGTGGATCGAGATCTCCGACGCTGAAGCCAGGGTGGACTCCCAGGCGGCGGCCAAGCGCGCCGGAGCAAACGGGTACAGCCGACCCGAGGACGTGGAGACCGGGCAGAGCACCGGTCGAGACTCCAACAACGGCGGCAACACGCTGTACGTCGCGATCACCGGCACCGATGAAGTGCTCGCCGTCGACCTGTCGTCGAAGAAGCAGCCCTACGCCTACCACTACGTCTACAACACCACAACCCACGGCTCGACCGGCGGCGCCCCGAACGCCACCGCCGAGTTCGACTCCCCGGACAACCTGGCCCTGGACCGGCAGGGGAACCTCGCGATCACCGAGGACCCCTCGACGGTGCCGGTGGGCGACGACATCTGGATCGCGGCACCGCCTCGCTCCGGTCGTCACCAGCCCGCGGCCACCGTGCAGCGGTTCGCCTCGTTGAAGGACTGCGCTGCGGAGCCGACTGGCATCTACTTCGCCATGCGCGGCACCAGTGAGTGGACTGAGGGAACCGCCTGGGCCGACCTGGTGACCGACCAGACCCTGTTCGTCAACCGCCAGCACGCAGGTCAAGGCACCACGCTCGACCAGTTCATCGCCATCTCACCGACCCGCGACTGACAACACCTCGGCAACTGGCTCGACGGCGACATGAAGACCCTCGGCAACAGCGCCGAGGGTCTTCATCGCGTCCGCACGGTGGTCACCTTCAGTCGCCGAAGTTGGCCTCGCAGCGCCTCTCCCGCTCGGCTGGCACAGACGTTGTGTGTTCGTGCAGGTCATCGACAGGTTCGGCTGGACCCATGAAGCCCATTCCCCGTGAGTTCACGTATCCGCAGGTCAGCGGGCGCTAAGTCGACCGCGCGAGGTCGGACCAAGCGTCCGACGGCTTCTACGCAGGATCGGCAGGCGGGGTCGCCGCATCCAGAGGAACGTCGGCTCATCCGTCGGTCGTCTGCGACCTGTCTGCTTGGCGTGCAAACGTTGGATGCATGACCCCGCCCTTGGCTGTCGACGGCAAAGGCAACGAACTCCTTGCGTTCGTGCACGGGGAAGAGTCGGACCTCGACCGGCTTGACCCGAGCATTCCGCTACCTCTTGCTTTAGTGGTCGCTCGGCATGACGGTGACACGCTGCTTGTGTTCAACCGGTGGCGGAAGGAATGGGAACTTCCCGGCGGCATGATCGACGATGGCGAGACCCCGCGGGGCCGCAGTTCGCGAGTTCGTCGAGGAGACCGGACAACCGGAGCCGCAGGTGCAGTACGCGGGCGTGGTGACGTTCCGGTTGATGCCGAACCGTCGGACCGAATACGCCGCTGTGTACACGGCAGACCTGACTGGTCGCAATCCGTTCGAGGCCAACGACGAGGTCGAGAAGGTCACGTGGTGGGACGGCGGCGCTCTGGCTGATCTGTCGGTGCTTGACGAGGAGGTCGCTCGACTCGCTTTCGTGTGAGTGTCGCCGTTGCGGACATGTAGGGACGTGCATGTCCGAGCCAGTTTCTGGGATCCGCCTATGGACCCGCGCTTCGCCCACCGTGGCCGTGCGGCTAGCGAGCGCGGCCACGGGGATACCTGCTCGCCTCGTGTCAACGTTGCACTTCCACCGCGACTGGCCGCACGCAGGTTGCAAGGTCATACAGTCGATGGCTGCTGAGGGCGTCTACCGCTCGCAGTTCGCCGCCGGTATCTCGAACGGTGGTTGACCGCGTCGCGGAAGCCGACGACCTTTCCCTTAAGCACATCGATCGCCCCGAGGACCCACTCCCACCGGGCGTTGGGAACGGTCTCGGCACCGATGGGTCAGGTGACAGTGGCCCGGCAGCGGAGCGGATGGCTCGAAGACCACTTAGCAAGCAGAAAACGTCTGGTTAGCCCCGGTCTTTCATGAGGGCCGTGTTGATGGTGCTGCAACGTGAACTGATCTGCGATCCTCGCGAAGGTCGCGACGATTGCATCGGCCCAGGGCCAGTGACCGGGATGCGGAGTCTTCGCCGTCGGGCGCTGTGGATCAGTCGGCGGGCACGTGCAGCAGCCGGTAGCGCAGCGCCTTCGGCTCGGCTTTCGTCAGTTCACCGGACAGGCCGAGGAGCCGCAGCCAGGCGACGAGGTCGGCAGCGATCGCGGTGGGTCGTCAGCCAGGCTCGGTTGATGGCGAACTCCCGGGACGGGAATCGGCCCAGGCCGGTGTCTTTGGCGTGTCGGATCCGGTCCTCGACGCGGGCGTGGGGCGGTGCCGGGCCTCGAGGAACGCCAACTGTCCGGTTGCGGTGTTGGTGGCGATGGCTTGGTAGCGCCAGCCGTCGCGCTCTTCGAACAGGGAGTTGGGCGCCGGGGTGAGGGCGTTCGCGGCGCACGATGATCCGCATCCCTTCGGGCCAACCGGCCAGGTCGAGCAGCCCGGTCAACTCTGCCACCTGGGCGCCGTCTCGGATCCCGCCATCAGCGTCGGTCGCGGGCGTCCACACCTTCGCGGGGACGCGTGCGATGGCTTCGCGGAGCTTCTCGGTGATGGTGACCGCCGCGGTGAGGACCTCGATGTGGTCAGCGCCGGTGTTCGAGCCGGCGCTCCCGGTCCGCAACTTGGCGGTGACCACAACGTCACCCAGGTCGGTGCCGGCGACCTTGCTGGCCGGCAGCCCATCAGGCAGCTGCGCCCAGACGTGGCGACGCACCCGGGCCCCGGGGCGACCTCGATCTTCTTCAACGCTGCCGGGGTCAGACGATGACCGGTCGCGATACGCGGTTCTCCACGGGCTGTTCAGGGGATGTGCACGTTCAGGTCGAGGAGGTCTTCGTCGACCATCCACTTCCAATACTCGTCGCGGGTGAGGACGAGGTGCCCTAGACGTTCGGCGATGGCAATGATGAGTGCATCGCCGAGGGAGAGGGTTGCTTCTTTGCCGTTGCGCGGGTTCGGCGGACCAGGGTTGTCCTCCGACATCTCGATCAACTCGGCTGCCCGAATGAGGTCTTCTTCGGTGGGGTGCTCGACACGGGCACCGAAGGCGCTGAGTGCTTCCCAGATCTGTTCGCCTGTGCTCTGGTTCCCCTTACGGCGAGCCACGGAGATGGCTTCGGTCAGGACCGGCCCCGGCAGGATCGCGTCAACGTCTGGGTTGGCGAGCACTCGTTGGATGGGCTGCCATCCCGACTCCTGAAGGACGAGGGTCACAATGACTGAGGAGTCGAAGACGGCTGCGGTCACTGGGTCAAGCCCAGGGCCGCGAGGAGACCGGCTTCCTTCTCTTCCTCAGTGCGAGTGTCACGGGACTTGCGGGCCTCCACGCGGTCCCACTTCGCGGCAGCGCGTGCACGGTCAGCGTGGCGGGCGCGGCGCACGTTCTTCACCGAGTCACCACCGTCTGCGCCGTGGTTGTTGGCCCACACAGCGTTGAGCAGGGATTGAGCACTCACGAGCCGGACCTCCCCTTCATGGAGAGTGAACCGGACCCGGTCACCGGGGTGGACGCCTAGGGCTGCACGGATGGCAGCCGGAACGACGACTCGTCCTTCTGGGCTGATCTTGGTGTCAACGTCAAGGGGGGCTGCCATTCGCTAAGAATATGGCATGCAGCCAAAAATTGCCACGCGGCAAAACCGAACCTGCACAACGCACGTCCGGCTGTCGCGCAGTCTTGAGAGATTACATCGGCGGTGGCGGTGGGATTTGAACCCACGGTGGGCTTGCACCCACACACGCTTTCGAGGCGTGCTCCTTAGGCCGCTCGGACACGCCACCGCGCAGAAGGGTACCTGAGTGAGGCGGCCACAGCCGAAAGTCCGACCGCTGAGCCTCAGCGATGGTCTCCAAAGAACTCCCGGATCAACGCGCCGGCCTCGTCGGCCAGCACACCGCCGATCACCTCAGGCCGATGGTTGAGCCGCCGGTCGCGGACGACGTCCCAGAGCGATCCGACAGCGCCGGCCTTGGCGTCGTACGCGCCGAACACCAGCCGGCTCAGGCGGGCGAGCACGACCGCACCGGCACACATCGTGCAGGGTTCCAGAGTCACCACGAGCGTGCACCCGTCCAGCCGCCACGAGCCGACCCGGCCCGCCGCAGCTCGGATCGCGAGGATCTCCGCGTGCGCGGTCGCGTCCGTGTCGGCCTCACGGGCGTTGTAACCGGTGCCGACCACCTCAGCAGCGGCGTCGAGGACCACCGCGCCGATCGGTACGTCGGCCGGGGCCGCACGCCGGGCGACCTCCAGCGCCTGCCGCATCGCGTCGTCGAAGCGGTGCGCGGAACCGGTCACCACCGCAATCTAGGCGAGGGCCGTATCGAGCATCTCGTCGAACTGGCGGCCGAACCCGAGCCGGGCCGCGATGTCGGAAAGCATCTCGTCGGGGTAGAGCTCGGAGTCGTCACACAGAGCCCCCAGCTGGGTGGCGCTCAGGCCAAGGTCAGCCACGATGCCCAGGTCACCTGCGGGCTGGATCTGGTCATCGTCGTCGTCCGGGAGCGGAAGCTCGAGGCGCTGCACCACAGCGCGCGCCAGCGGGGACTCGGTGGCTGCTCCCACATCGGACAGCAGCAGCCGGACGTGTCGGCCCGAGACACGCGCCAACACGAAGAAGTCCTCGTCCACGCTCACCATGCCCAGCGTCCCCACCTCTGACGGCAGCTGACCCAGCGCTCGGACGAGTACGTCTAGCTCGGTGGCCGCGCGAGGCGGCAGCGCCGACAGCGTCCAGACGCCGTCCTCGCGGTAAGCGGCGACGGCGAAGTCGATAGCAGCCGCCGACTCCGCGTCCATCGCACTCATCCCCCGATGGTGACAGAAGAGAACGGGCCTGGCGACCCCAATGGCGGCGCCCAGCGCCTACCCCGGTGCGCCGCTCATCCCCTAGGTTGGAGCACCATGCAGACCCACGTGATCGAACATCCGCTCGTCGACCACAAGCTCACCGCGCTGCGCGACCAGAACACGGATTCACCGACGTTCCGTCGCCTCGCCGACGAGTTGGTGACGCTGCTGGCGTACGAAGCAACCCGTGACGTCCGTGTCTCCCCGGTCCGCATCACCACCCCCGTAGCCGACGCTGACGGCGTCCGGCTCGCCGCACCCAAGCCCCTGATCGTCCCGATCCTGCGTGCCGGTCTCGGCATGCTGGACGGCATGGTCCGACTGCTTCCGACCGCAGAGGTGGGCTTCCTCGGCATGATCCGCGACGAGTCGACGCTGCTGGCCTCGACGTACGCCGAGAGGCTG
The DNA here is from genome assembly GCA_030447805.1 of Nocardioidaceae bacterium. GTDB lineage: Bacteria > Actinomycetota > Actinomycetes > Propionibacteriales > Nocardioidaceae > JAUJOE01. The sequence continues at coordinate 259,634 of JAUJOE010000004.1, forward strand.
CCGGAGGACCTGTCCGGACGGCAGTGCTACGTGCTCGACCCGATGTTGGCCACCGGCGGCACGTTGTCGGCCGCCGTACGCTTCCTCGTCAACCGCGGCGCCGGCTCGATCCGAGCCATCTGCCTGCTGGCGGCACCTGAGGGGTGCGCCCGGCTGGAATCCGACCTCGCTGACGTCGACATCTCGGTCTCGGTGGTGACCGCGGCAATGGACGAGCGGCTCAACGAGAAGGGCTACATCGTCCCGGGGCTCGGCGACGCCGGAGACCGGCTGTACGGCGTCACCGGCTGACGCGCCACCGCGAGTAGGTGTCGTCGCCCATGGTCGGCAGCGTAATCGCATGCTGTCTGCCGTCGGTACGTCGACGGGTCCATCGCCGAGCGACCGCCGAGGCAGACCTGCCTGGCCGCCGTACATGTCACATGGCCTTGACCGCCGCCAGCAGCTTGCCCATCGTCTCCTTCGCGTCACCGAACAGCAGCGTCGTCTTCGGGTCGAAGAGGAGCTCGTTCTCGATGCCGGCGAATCCCGGTCGCATCGACCGCTTCATGAACACGATCTGCCTGGCCTCGTCGGCGTTGAGGATCGGCATGCCGTAGATCGGCGCGCCGGGAGTCGTCTTGGCGGCGGGGTTGACGACGTCGTTGGCGCCGACGACGAGCACGACGTCGGTCTGCTTGAACTCGCCGTTGATGTCGTCCATCTCCTTGAGCTGCTCGTACGGCACCTGCGCCTCAGCCAGCAACACGTTCATGTGCCCCGGCATCCGGCCGGCGACCGGATGAATCGCGTACTCCACGGAGATGCCCTTCTCTCCCAGCACGTCGACCAGCTCGCGCAACGTGTGCTGCGCCTGGGCGACCGCGAGCCCGTAACCGGGGATGACGATGACCCGGGAGGCGTAGCCGAGCAGGATCGCGACATCTTCCGCCCCGGCCGAGCGGACGGGCCGATCCGACGCCTCGCCGGCGCCGAGCGTCGAGCCGCCCTTCAGCGCGCCGAACAGCGTGTTCAGCAGCGACCGCCCCATCGCCGTCGCCATCAGCTTGGTCAGCAGCGTGCCGGCCGCCCCGACCAGAGTCCCGGCGACGAGCAGCAGCGTGTTGCCCAGCACGTAGCCGCCGGCGGCGACAGTCAGGCCGGTGAACGCGTTGAGCAACGAGATGACGATGGGTACGTCGGCCCCGCCCACCGGCAGCACCAGCAGCACTCCCAACCCCAGACCGAGCAGGGCCAGCACCACGCCGACCCAGAGGGAGGGTTCGATGACGAGCAGCACGCTCAGCCCGACGGCCGCAAGCAGCGAACCGCCGAAGGCGACCGGCAGGCCGGGAAAGATCACCGGTCGAGTGGTCATCAGCTCCTGCAGCTTGGCGAAGGTGACGAGCGACCCGGCGAAGCTCACCGAGCCGACGAGGATCGTGAACGCGATAGCTGCCAGGTCGAACTTCGGTACGTCGCCGAAGCCGCTGAGCGCGACCACCTCGTGCAACTCCAACAGCGCCACCAACGCCGCGGCGCCGCCCCGACGCCGTTGAACAGCGCCACAAGCTGCGGCATCTGGGTCATCTGCACCCGCTGGGCGCCCGCCACGCCTGCCACCGAGCCGACCGCGATGGCGGCCAGGATGGGGACCTCGTGGTCGAGGTCGGCGGCGAAGAAGACAGTCACGCATGCCAGTACCGCACCGACCGCGCCGATGAGGTTGCCGGTGCGGGCCGTCTTCGGCGACGAGAGACCCTTGAGCGCCAGGATGAAGCACACGGCGGCGACCAGGTAGGCGATCTGGGCCCAGGTGGGCGTCGGCGTCACCGGCGGGCATCCGACTGGGTGTTCGTGGTCGGCCGGGCGCTGGTGTCCGGTCGCCTTCGGGCGCCGAACATCTGCAGCATCCGGTCGGTCACCACGAAGCCGCCCACCATGTTGACAGTGGCCAGCACGATCGCGACAAGACCTACGGCCAGCGCCCCCGTGGAGTCGGTGAAGCCGGTGACGAGGATGGCGCCCAGCAGGATCACGCCGTGGATGGCGTTGGCACCGGACATCAGCGGGGTGTGCAGGGTAGAGGAGACCTTGGAGATCACCTCGATGCCAACGAAGACGCTGAGCACGAAGATCGTCAACCAGACGATGGGTTCACTCACGGGGCCCCTCCAACGTCTCTCGGGTGGCTTGGTGGGTCACTTCACCGGCGTGGGTCACACAGGTGCCGGCCACGATCTCGTCGGCGAAGTCCGGCGCGAAGGCACCGTCTCTCGTCATCAGCGTCACGATGTTGACGAGGTTCTGCGCGTACAGCTTGCTCGCCGGTCCCGGCATCTGGCTCGGCACGTTGGCCGCTCCCAGATCTGCGCCCCACCAACCTGTACGACGCTACCCGCGACGGCACCCTCGACGTTCCCACCGGTCTCCGCAGCCAGGTCGACGACCACCGACCCTGGCTTCATCTGCCCAACCATGCCGGCGGTGACCAGAACCGGGGCCCGGCGCCCTGGCACCGCCGCGGTGGTGATCAGCGCGTCGGCCGCGGCGATGTACGGTGTCAGCAGGTCGCGCTGCCGAGCCGCCCGGTCCTCGGTCATCTCCCGGGCGTACCCGCCCGCCCCCTCCAAGGTCTCCAGGTCGAGCTCGATCGCCACGGCACCCATCGAGCGGATCTCTTCCGCGGCGGCCGCCCGGACGTCGTACGCCCGAACGACGGCACCGAGCCGCTTCGACGTCGCGATCGCCTGCAGCCCCGCCACACCGGCGCCCAGCACGACGACCTCGGCGGGCGGAACTGTCCCGGCGGCGGTCATGTTGAGCGGAAAGAACCGGCGCAACCGCGACGCCGCGACGATCGCGCACCGGTAGCCGGCCACCAGGGCCTGGGAGCTGAGGGCGTCCATCGACTGGGCGCGGGAGATGCGGGGCACCAGTTCCATCGCGAACGACGTGATCTGGAGGTCGCGCCGCTCCGCCACCGTCTCGAGGGACTGAGCGGGCGGCAGGAAGGAGACGGTGGCGGTTCCCGGTCGAAGCGTTCGCACCTGCTGACTGGTCAGGGGCTGCACCGACAAGACGACGTCGGCGCCGCTGAGGGCGTCGCCGGCGACGGACGCGCCCGCGGCGACGTAGGCGTCGTCGGCATACTGCGCGGACCACCCAGCGCCGGGCTCGAGCGCCACGTCGTACCCCAGCCCGGTCAACTTGGCAACGAGCTCAGGCACCAAGGCGACGCGGGCCTCGCCGTCGCGGCTCTCCTTGACGACTGCGATCTTCACGCGTGAAACCTAGAGCATCACGGGCACTCGCCGTCGCGGCTCTCCTTGACGACTGCGATCTTCACGCGTGAAACCTAGAGCATCACGGCGCCTGGGACGCCAACCGACCCCGCCGCCGACTTGGCGCCCCTGGGTCAAAGCTCGACTAGTTGTTCGAATCCTCGTAGGGCTCATGTAGACTCGTCGCGCTCTTGGCCGAGAGGAACACCTCGGCTGATCATGTAGCCAACGGTCAGGATAGTGATGTAGAGCAGGGCGCGTTCCGCTTCCGAAGTCAGGGTCGTCATCGACCACCAAAGCGGTGATGATCGCGACGCCCGCGACCGCCGCGACGTACGCGATCAGTTCCGTCGTCTTCGTTGCTTCTTTCGTCTCGGTGCTGAAGTTGCGAACCTTCGGTCCGCGGCCCGACCTATTGCGGCTCACTCAATGGCTCCTCGGTCGGATTGCGCTCGATTTCCGTCATCGAGAGGGGTCAATGCCTGACCGTTCTCTGAACGCGGCTACTTGTCCTGATTCAGTAATAGTACGGGTAGCCGGACCAGTCGGGGGCGCGCTTCTCGAGGAAGGCGTCGCGGCCCTCGGCGGCCTCGTCGGTGCCGTAGGCGAGCCGCGTCGCCTCACCGGCGAACAGCTGCTGGCCCACCAGACCGTCGTCGATCAGGTTGAACGCGTACTTCAGCATCCGCTGGGCCGTCGGCGACTTGGCGTTGACCTTCGCGGCCCACTCCAGTGCCACCGCCTCGAGCTCGGCATGCGGCACCACGGCGTTGACCATGCCCATCCGGTGGGCGGTCGCGGCGTCGTACTCGTCGCCGAGGAAGAAGATCTCACGCGCGAACTTCTGTCCGACCTGTCGGGCCAGGTACGCCGACCCGAACCCGCCGTCGAACGACGCCACGTCGGCGTCGGTCTGCTTGAAACGCGCATGCTCGGCCGAGGCAATCGTGAGGTCACAGACGACGTGCAGGCTGTGGCCGCCGCCGACGGCCCATCCCGGGACGACGCAGATCACCACCTTCGGCATGAACCGGATCAGCCGCTGGCACTCCAAGATGTGCAGCCGCCCCAGCCGGGCCGAGTCAACCGACGGCGCCGCGCCCGGCTTGCGCTGACCCGATTCCGCGGCTTCGTACTGGTACCCCGCCTTGCCCCGGATCCGCTGGTCGCCGCCCGAACAGAACGCCCAACCGCCGTCTCGCGGCGACGGGCCGTTGCCGGTGAGCAGCACGCACCCGACATCGGGCGACGTGCGCGCGTGGTCCAGACAGCGGTAGAGCTCATCGATGGTGTGGGGGCGAAACGCGTTCCGCACCTCCGGGCGGTCGAACGCGATTCGCACGGTGCCCGAGCTCACCGCGCGGTGGTACGTCACGTCGGTGAGGTTGTGGAATCCCGGCACGCCCCGCCACGCGGCGGCGTCGAAAAGCTCGGAAACCGTCGGCGCCGTCATGCCATCCCTTCCCTCCGCGACTTGTCAGAACGTAGTGACCCTATTGCGGCAATGGGGACTGACAAGTCTCGGAGGTGTTCGCGGTGTACGCCGAGCACTCGGCCGTCGTCGGCCGAGATGCGGAGAAGACCCATGACCTGGGTGTGGCGTCGAGCTCGCCGAGCTTGCGCCAGCCGCGCGCGGAGTACAACCGGACGGCGGGTGAGTCGCCATTGTCGGTGCTGAGCATCGCGCGCTCTTTCGGGACACCCTCGAGCAGTACGTCGTGCAGCCGACCGCCGAGCCCGTGCCCTCGCGCCTCGGGCAGCACAGCCAGCTCCACGAACTCGAAGTGGCCGCCGACCCAGGCGTCGGTCACCTCCCTCGGCAGCGACTCGACGACCCGGTCGGGCCAGTACTGGCCGCGCTGGCCGACGTACCCCAGGCGAACCCCACCAGCCGGTCGTCGTCGAGCGCTGCGCTCAACCGGAAGCCGTCGCGGGCGCAGTGCCGGTCGAACAGCTCTGCACGCCACTTCCGCTCGTCGGGCTGGTCGCCGAACACCGCGCCGTACACGGCGAAGACCTCCTCGGCATGCGCCTGTGCCTGCTCGGCGCCCCACAGCTGCACGCACCTACACATCCTCCCCACGCGGAGTTGTCAGAACGTAGTGACCCTATTGCGGCAATGGGGACTGACAAGTCCCGGAGGTGTTCGAGGTGTACGCCGAGTACTCGGCCCTCGTCGGCGGATCGGCGCCGACGCGCTCGCAGGTCATCGCGGAAACCACCGTCGCCCGCTGGAGCACATCGCGCAGGTCACCTGACGACAACGCGGCCACCGCACTCAGCTGTAGGCAGTCGGCATCAGCCAAACCGGATAGCAACCCGGCCATGAACGCGTCACCCGCTCCGATGGTGTCCGCGAGTCTCACTTCGATCCCCGACACGTAAGCAGTGGCGCCGTCGGCGGTGACGGCGGCGCACCCTGCTGGTCCTCGCGTCAGCACCGCGAGCCCAGGCCCGGACCGACTCCACCTGGCCAGCACGTCGAGCGCAGCCGTGTGGGGTAGAGCCAGTCGAAATCCTCGTCGCTCGCCTTCACCACGTGTGCCGCTGCAACGAACCGCTCGACCCGGGCCACGGCCACGTCGCGGGGGCCGGCGAGACCGGGCCGGACGTTCGGGTCGAAGCTGACCAAGGCGCTCCCGTCCGCATGCACTCGCTCCACGGCCTGCAGGATCGCGTCTGCGCCCGGTGCGATGGCCGAAGCCAACGAGCCGCAGTGCACCGCCCGGGCACCAGCCGGAAGCGCAGCCAGCTCAGCAGCGGTCCAACCCCAGTCGGCGGTGCCCTCGACGTAGAACTCGTACGCCGCGCGCCCTGCTCGTCGAGGGTGGCGAACGCCAGTGTCGCCAACTCGTCGGCCTCGGCGGCGTGCGCCAGCCCGAGGCCGTTCTGCTCGGCGTACCGGCGAACCAGTTGGCCGAGCGAGCCGCGTGAGAGCCTGGCCATCAACTCGGTGGGATGGCCCAGCCGCTGCAGGCCGACGGCGATGTTCAGTGGTCCGCCACCGGGGCGAGGCTCGTACGAGCCACCGGGCGTCGGCTGCACCAGGTCGAGCAGCGCCTCGCCGATGACGGTGAACAACCAAGCCTCCTGACCCGCCGTCGACTCAGGGCTGCAGCAGCACCTTGATGGCCCGCCGCTCGTCCATGGCGCGGTAGCCCTCAGCGACCTCGTCAAGGGGCAGGGTGAGGTCGAAGACGAGTCCCGGGTCGATGGTTCCCTGCCCGACGAGGTCGAGGAGGTCTGGAAGGTACGTGCGTACGGGTGCCATGCCGCCCGCCAGGCCGACGTTTCGCGAGAACATCTCCCGCACCGGCACCTCGACACCGTGCGGCACACCGACGAACCCGACGGTCGAGCCAGGTCGAGCGATGGCGAACGCCGTACGCATCGCCTGGTCTGTCCCCACGCACTCAAGCACGGCATCGGCGCCCACCCCGTCGGTCAGATCGAGGATGCGCTGCTCGCCCTCCTCGCCGCGTTCGACAACGATGTCGGTTGCCCCGAACCGTCTCGCGATCTGCTGACGGGGCTCGTGCCGTGACATGGCGACGACCCGCTCGGCTCCCAGTTGTACGGCGGCCAGCACGCCGCACAGCCCCACCGCACCGTCGCCGACGACGACGGCCGTGCAGCCGGGGCGTACCCGGGCCGAGACGGCTGCGTGCCAGCCGGTGGCCATGACGTCGGTCAGGGCGAGCAGTGACGGGATGAGGGCGGCGTCGGGCATGCCGTCGGTCGCTACCAGGCTGCCGTCGGCCTCGTACACCTTGGTGTACTCCGCCTGTCCACCGACGGTGAATCCGAGGTTGTCGCAGACCGCCGTCATCCCGGCGCGGCAGTGCGGGCAGGTGTTGTCGCAGTGGCAGAACGGCACGATGACGAACTCACCTGGTCTGACCGACCGGACGTCGGCGCCAACCTCCTCCACGACGCCGACCACCTCGTGGCCGATCGGGTTGCCGGGCGTGATCTCGTTCTCACCGCGGTACGGCCACAGGTCGGAGCCGCAGACGCAGCTGGCGACGACCTTGACGATCGCCTCGGTCGGCTCGTCGATCGTCGGAGCGTCGCGTTCCTCGAGCCGGATGTCGCGGGTGCCATGGATCGTCGTTACACGCATGCCGCGA
>JAUJOE010000004.1:267126-269266 GCA_030447805.1 Nocardioidaceae bacterium
GCCAACAGGCGGCCGAGTTCCCGCGTGACCGGCCTCGAGAGCTTCCAGTACCCGATGCCCACAGCGAGCGAGCAGACGACGGCCAGCAGCGGGTAGTCGTTCTCGAGGTAGGGGTAGACCTGCCAGTGCGTCAGGTAGATGTAGAGCGAACTGCTGGCGACGACGCCTAACGCGATGACCAGCGGCCTCGGCGCCCGCACGCCCGGCAGCCACAACAGCAGCAGGATGCCCACCGCAACGACAGCCTCCCGCTGGAGGTCGCCGAAGAAGCCGAGCACCGACACCGCGATGGCGAGGCTGACCGTGTTGCGCTGCCAGAGCTTGTCCGCCTTCGCCGCCGCCCAGCCCAGAGCGAAGCACCAGAAGACGGCGGCGGGGGCGTATCGCTCAGTCGGCCCGGCCTCGACGCCGACGAGAAGGTAGCGAAGCGCCAACCCGGCGGCGAGGACGCCGACGGCAACGCCGAACGGCCACCTGCGTTCGGCCCGGTCCGGGGCGGGGAGCAGCATGAGAGCGGTCAGGAGCAGGAGCGTCCAGACCAACGCTTCGAGGAACCAGAACTGCCATTGCACAGTCCAGGTGTCGCTGCCGAGCAAGCCGTTGAGGAACAGCACGGTCTCGATCGTGTAGGTGCCGGTAAGCAGAGCCATCAGGCCTATCCAGGCAATGCTCGGCACCGCGATCTGAGCGAGGGCGGTCAGGTTATGGCGAGCTCGGGAGAGGCGGGAACCGGCGCTTAGCTGGAACCGTGCGAAGTTGTACCCGGCGACTCCCAGCAGGCAGTGCGCACCGCCGTACACGGTGAAGAGGTTTGCGTGGTTGGCCACGATCAAGATGATGGCCACCGCGCGGACGAGCACGGAGGTTTCTAGCCGCGCTCCGCGCCAACGCCGCCGGCCGCCCACTTCGGCAAGCTCTCGAATCGGCCGAGTGTGCCAGTCGCGAGGCAGGTGCTCGAGTACGTCGCCCAGCCGCACGGACAGCTCCACGAAGGACAGCGAGTCGCCGCCGAGGCTGACAAAACTGCTGTCGGCGGTGGCGTCGGGTCGGCCGAGAAGCTCTGCGTACAGGTCGCGGATGTCCTCGACTGACGGGCCCCTACCGCTGCCCCTCTTCCTCTCCTCCGTGGATCGGCGCCCGAGCACCTGGGCATGCCGCTCAAGTGCGCCGTAGTCGGTCTTGCCGCTGGTCGTCGTCGGCAGCTCCTCGACCTGTGCGCTGTGCACCGCCCCGAGGGGAAGCGAGCAGTGCTCGGCAACGGCGGTCTGCGCCGGTTTGGCGTGCGCATGCCGGGTGACAAAGACGTGCAGCCGGTCATGAGCCGTCACGCAACGCGCAGTCAGCCCCTTGGCTTCGAGGAGGCGCTCCACCTCGTCGAGGTCGATCCTGAGCCCGAACACCTTGGCAAACCGGCTCTTGCGCCCGATGATCTCGAAGACCCCGTCGGGGTGCCGCCGGGCGACGTCACCGGTGGGCAGCTCAGTCAGCGTGGGGCCGAGGCGCAGGTCAGCTGGGGTCTCTGCGTACCCCATCATCACGTTCGGGCCGCTGTAGACCAGCTCGCCGGAGTCAGGGTCTGCGCACTCGGGAGTCGGTTCCAGCCGGAAGCTGCCGCCAGGGATGGGTACGCCGATCGCCGCCGGGCGGCTGACCGCGAGATCAGGCGGCAGATAGGCCATCCGGGCAGTTGCCTCGGTCTGGCCGTACATCACGTAGAAGTCCCAGCCACGCGCACGCCCCAGTTCGGCGTACCGCGCGACTTTGCCGGGGGCCAGCCGCCCACCGGCCTGGGTGATGTAGCGCAGCCGCGGGAGGTCGAGATCGGCGAAACCGCACTGGTCGAGCAGGTCGAAGGTGTAGGGGACACCGGCGAACGTTGTCGCCTCGGCAGATCTGAACAGCTCCCAGAAGCAGGGGTCGACGACCGACGCGTCGGTCAGCACGAGCCCCGCCCCGCTGAGGAGGTGGCTGTTGATGACCGACAACCCGTAGCAGTAATGCATGGGCAGGCTGGTGGCCGCCCGGTCGGTGGTCGCGATCGACAGGTAGTCGGCGATGCTCTCGGCGTTGCTGCGCAGGTTCTCATGCGAAAGCCGGACCAGTTTCGGGGAGCCGGTCGAGCCCGATGTGCTCAGCAGCA
>JAUJOE010000004.1:269366-320785 GCA_030447805.1 Nocardioidaceae bacterium
GGCACTGCAGAGCCGATGGTGCGGGCAACGACATGCGGCCCGGACGGCAGCAGGTCCAACCGCAGCGCGGCGTCGTGCCCATAGAAGCTGACCTCCGTTACCCGGGCCGCGACTCCGTCCTCGCCGCCGTCGTCGACCTGAATCTGCTCCGGGCGGATGAGGACCTGGGCGTCGCCTCGCGCCTGGGCATGCGGCACGCTCAGGACACCCAGGGCGCACCTGGCCAGGCCGTCGTAGACGTGGGCAGGCAGCACCGTCGCGCCGCCGACGAACACGGCGATCTCCGGATCGACGGGGGCCCGGTACACCTCAGTCGGGGAACCGACCTGCGCCAGGCGTCCTTCGCGCATGACGCCGACCTGGTCGGCCAGCGACAGCGCTTCGTTCTGGTCATGCGTGACGAGCACCGCTGTTGCCCCGGCAGCTCGCAGGGCGCGTACGACGCTGCGCCCGGTCCCTTCGCGCAACGACGCATCGAGCGACGAGAACGGCTCGTCCAGCAGCACCATCGCCGGCTCGGGGGCCAGGGCACGGGCGAGCGCCACCCGCTGCTGCTGACCGCCCGACAGTTCGTGGGGGTATCGACCCGCGATGCTGCGGGGAAGCTCGACGATTTCGAGCATCTCACCGATGCGTGGTCCGCCTCGCAGCGCTCGCGGCAAGCCGAAGGTGATGTTGGCGGCGACGTCGAGATGCGGAAACAGCGCACCTTCTTGAGGAACGTAACCGACCCGGCGCCGTTGCGGCGCGACCGAGCGCCCGTTGCCGACGACCCTCCGGTCGCCCAGCCGGACCACCCCGGCATCTGGCTCGACGAAGCCGGCGACGATGCGCAGCAGCGTCGTCTTTCCGCAGCCCGACGGCCCGAGGATTGCGGTGATGCTGCCGTGGTTGACCTGCAGGTCCAACCCCGACAAGACGAGTTTGTCGCCGAAACTCTTGACGAGGCCATGGGTCGCGAGCGCGCTCACGGCGTCATCAACCTCCTCGGGTGTCTGGCGAGCAGGAACGTCGCCGGCATCGAGAGCAGCACCATCAGCAGCGCGTACGGAGCCGCTGCCCCATACGCCAATGCTGCCGACGCCGACCAGAACTCCGTCGCCAGTGTGCTCGTCTCGATCGGGGCGAGCAACAACGTGGCCGTCAGCTCGGTCACCACGGCGAGGAACACCAACGCCGCGCCGGTGCCCATCCCAGGCAGGATCAAAGGCAAGGTGACCCGGCGAGCCGTCGTCAACGGTCCGGCACCAAGGCTGCGCGAGACTTCGTCGAGCCGCGGTGGCGCCTGCTCGAGGGCAGCCCGCACGCTCACCACCGCCCGCGGCAGAAACATGATGGCGTAGGCCAACAGGAGCAGTGCGAACGTCTGGTACGCCGGCCGCACGATGCGGATGGAGACGGTTATCAGCGCGAGCGCGACGACGATGCCGGGCAGCGAGTTCGCGACGTACGTGCTGCGCTCCACGAGGGTGCTGGCGCGGCTGCGATGACGGACGGCGAGCCAGGCGACCGGTACGGCGAGCAGTGTGGTCAGGAGCGCAGCTGCGACTCCGACTCCCACGGAGGTCGCCGCGGCAGTGGCGAGCTCGCCCAGCGGGAACTCGGTCGAGGAGCCGACGACGAGCCAGTGGATCAGGCTGCCGATCGGCACCCCCAGTGCCAGAACGACCAAGGTGCTCAGCCCCGCTAGCGCGACGCCGGTCAGTGCGCGGAGCCGGTGCCGGGGCGCCGTACGCGCGACTCCACGACCCGTTCGGGCATATCGCCGGTGTCCGCGGAGCCGCAGCTCGCCCAGCAACAGCACCAGACAGCACAGCACGAGGACGCTGGCGAGCATGTTGGCGGCCGGCCCGTTGAACGAGGAGCGGTACTGGTCGTAGATCGCGGTGGTGAACGTCGGGAACCGCAGCAGTTGCAAGGCACCGAACTCAGCGAGCAGGTGCAGGCCAACCAGCAGCGCGCCGCCGAGGATCGCGGGTCGAAGCTGGGGAACGACGACGCGCAGGAAGGTGCCCCAAGCGCTGTGGTTCAGCGTGTACGCCGCCTCCTCCAGCGCAGGGTCGAGGCCGCGCAACGCGGCTGCCACGGGCAGGTAGACCAGCGGGTAGTACGACAGGGTGACGATCAGCACGGCCCCGCCGAAGCCTTCCACTCGGTGGGTGAGTGACACCCACCCAAAGCCGTTGACGAAGGCGGGCACTGCGAGCGGAGCTGCCAGCAGCACGTGCCAGCCGCGACGCAGCGGCAGGTCGGTGCGTTCGACGAGCCAGGCGCACGCCGTACCGATCACAATGCTGAGCGCGACACCGCCCACAACGAGCCGGCCAGTGTTGAAGAGGAGCTCGCCGACCCGCGGCCGGACGATCAGCCGCCACGCCTCGTCCGGGCCGACGGTGACCGTGTAGACGACCACGAAGCCCAACGGGATCAGCGCGAGAGCAGCGACCGTCGCTCCAGCGGCCAGCAGCAGCGGTGGACGGCCCGTGCGTGGGTTGCCGACCGTTCTCGCTGGTGTCGCCTCGTCTACGGTCAAAGTAGGCCGACGTCCTGCATGAGCTCGATCACCTTGGGCCCGTTCAGTCCGGAGATCTCTACCCGAGGTGGCTCCAGCTCGTTGAACGGCTTGACCGGCGGGTCCAGTGCGACCTGTGGGTTGAGCGGGTACTCCAGCGCGTAGCTGTCGGCAAGCGCCTGCTGCCCTTCGACGCCGCTGAGGTAGCGCACGAACCTCTCCGCGTCGTCCTGCTTCTGACTCGACGCGAGCACACCGGCGCCCGAGACGCTGACGAACGCCCCCGGGTCTTGGTCGTCGAAGAAGTAAAGGGCCGAGTTCGAGCTGTTCTCACCAGCCTCTTGCTGGTCCCGGTACCAGTAGTAGTGGTAGATCACGCCGACGTCGACCTCGCCGGCGTCCACCGCCTCCATCACGACGTTGTTGCCGTCATACACCTCGCCGTTTGCTGCGAGGCCTTCGAGCCAGGCGGCTGTTGCAGCCTCGCCCTCGAGGTCGAGGACGGCACTCACGATCGCCTGGAAGTCGGCCCCTGACGGCGAGAAGGCGACTCTGCCTGCCCACTGCGGCTCCGCCAGGTCCAGAATCGACTCCGGCAGTTCATCCTCGCTGACGTTCGCGGTGTTGTAGATCAGGACGGTCGAGCGGGCCGCGAAACCCATCCAGTGCCCGTTCCTCGGAGAGAACTGCTCAGGCACCTGTGCCAGCGTCCGCTGGTCAAGGGGTTCAAACAGGCCTCTGCTGTCGACCAGCGACATGGCCGGAGAGTTCTCCGTCAAAAAGACGTCCGCGGGTGACGCGTCGCCCTCTTGGACGAGCTGGTTGGCCAACTCGAAGTCGTCACCGTTGCGCAGCTTCACGTCGATGCCGGTCTCCTCGGTGAAGCCAGGAGCAATCTCCTCGATGAGCTCCTCGTGCTGCGCGTTGTAGACGGTGATGTAGGGACCGGAGTCTCCCCGCTGCACGCGCTCAGCACCAACGCCGCCGCCGCGATCGGCGCAGTCGCCCATGCGCGCCTCTTTGGTCCCACGGTTCCCCTCGAAGTTAGGTTCGCCTTACCTTAGTCGAGCCCTCGTCCCCAGAGAAGGCCGCGCTGGTCGCAGCCGCGTCAGTGCCACGACAGGAGCGCACGCGATGCTTGCCTGGTCTGGCGGATAAACAACTTGCCCGGTCTGGCGGGTAAAGAAAATGCCACCTGATGACACTTTCTTTACCCGCGGTGCGGTCGACGGCTCCTTACTGGGAGACGCAGAACTCGTTGCCCTCGGGGTCGGTGAGCGTGACCCAGGTATGTCCCTGCTGGCCGCGGTGCGACATGACCGCGCCGTTGGCGACCATTGCGTCGGCGACGGACTCGGCGTCGTCGTCGCCGACCCGAAGGTCGAGGTGGACTCGGTTCTTGACCGTCTTCGTCTCAGGCACCCGCTGAAAGAGCACTCTGGGGGCGGCGGCTAGCCCGTTGGGATGGCGAATGGCCGCGCCCGTCTTCCAAACGAGCACACCGCGATGGGTGGTCGTTTCCTCCTCGGTGGCATAACCCTGCGCCACCATCTGCCTGATGAAGTCCTCATCGCTGGACTCGACCTCCCACTTGAGAGCGTCGGCCCACCAGTCGGCGAGCGCGTGCGGATCGGCTGAGTCGATCGTCACTTGGAAGGTGTACGGCACCTGGTCAGGCTACTCAGGGCGACGGCTGCTCGCGGTTCGCGGCTAACCGGGCTCGCAGCGTCAGGGGTGGTTCGCGGCTAACCGGCTCGCAGCATCAGGGGTGGCGCGCTCGGAGGGATTCGAACCCCCAACCTTCTGATCCGTAGTCAGATGCTCTATCCGTTGAGCTACGAGCGCCGGCTGCGATGCGTCGTACCAGAGCCATACCCGGCCGCTGGAACGCCCAGGCAGTCTAGCCCGGACGTCAGCGAGCGCGGAAACCTGAGCAACCCGAGGGCACCCGTGGCAACTGCGGCGCAGTCCGCGAAGGAGTGGCTCCGGCTCCACCCGAGTCGCGCATGATAACCCCTCGGGCGGTACGGTGTCAGTCACCGACCACCAAAAAAGGGATGGTCGCCCGTATCCACATCAGTCCGCTGCGGGGTTGCAGCGGCCGGTGGCCTCGACGCTACCGCGGTGCGTGAGAGGGATGACGCCAGGCATGACAGCCGACACTGCAACCGACTCAGCCGGTACGCCAGCTGACACCGCCCCGACCACCCACGCCAGGCTGCGTGCCTGGGTCGACGAGGTGGCGGCGCTGACCCAGCCAGCCGAGGTGCATTGGTGCGATGGCTCCGAAACGGAGTGGGACCGGCTGACCGACGAGCTGGTCAAAGCAGGAACGTTCGTGCGGCTGGACCCCGACAAGAAACCCAACTCGTTCTGGTGCGCCTCTGACCCCACCGACGTGGCGCGCGTCGAAGACCGCACCTTCATCTGCTCGGTCGACGAGGCCGACGCCGGACCCACCAACAACTGGATGGCGCCCGATGAGATGAAGGCGCACATGACCGAGCTGTACCGCGGCTGCATGCGCGGTCGACCGATGTACGTGATCCCGTTCGTCATGGGCCACCTCAACGCCGAGTCGCCGATGTTCGGTGTGGAGGTCACCGACTCGGCGTACGTCGTGGTCTCGATGCGGGTGATGGCCCGCATGGGCACCGAGGTCCTCGCCCGGATGGAGGACCTCGACGCAGACTTCGTCCCCTGCCTGCACTCGGTCGGCGCGCCGCTCGAGCCGGGGCAGGCCGACGTGCCGTGGCCGTGCAGCGACACGAAGTACATCACCCACTTCCCCGAGGAGCGCACGATCTGGAGTTACGGCTCCGGCTACGGCGGCAACGCGCTGCTCGGCAAGAAGTGCTACGCGCTGCGCATCGCCTCAGCCAAGGCCCGCGACGAGGGCTGGCTCGCTGAGCACATGCTGATCCTGAAACTCACGTCGCCGTACGGCCTGGTCAAGTACGTCGCAGCGGCGTTCCCCAGCGCCTGCGGCAAGACCAACCTCGCCATGCTCGAGCCGACCATCCCCGGCTGGAAGGTCGAGACGCTCGGCGACGACATCGCCTGGATGCGCTTCGGCGAGGACGGCCGCCTCTACGCCGTCAACCCGGAGTTCGGCTTCTTCGGCGTCGCGCCCGGCACCAACGAGCGCACCAACCCCAATGCGATGCGCACGATCGAGCGCGGCAACTCCATCTTCACCAACGTCGCCCTCACCGACGACGGCGACATCTGGTGGGAGGGCCTGGAGGGCGACCCCCAGCACTTGACCTCCTGGAAGAAACAGCACTGGACACCCGCCACCGGCGAGCTCAGCTCCCACCCCAACAGCCGCTACTGCACCCCGATCAAGCAGTGCCCGATCCTCGCTCCGGAGTACGACGACCCGAACGGCGTACCGATCGACGCCATCCTCTTCGGTGGCCGGCGCAAGACGACGATCCCGCTGGTGACCGAGGCCCGCGACTGGGTGCACGGCACGTTCATGGGGGCGACGCTGTCGAGCGAAACAACCGCCGCAGCCACCGGCGCTGTGGGCGTCGTACGTCGCGACCCGATGGCGATGCTGCCCTTCATCGGCTACAACGCCGCCGACTACTTCAACCACTGGATCACCGTCGGCAAGGAGCACGACGCGGCGAAGCTGCCGCGCATCTTCTACGTCAACTGGTTCCGCCGCAACTCAGAAGGCGGATTCCTCTGGCCAGGATTCGGCGAGAACAGCCGGGTCCTCAAGTGGATTGTCGAGCGCATCGAGGGCACCGGTAAGGCCGCTGAAACGCCGATCGGTTACGTGCCGACTTCCGACGCTCTCGACCTTGACGGCATCGCGGTCACTCGCGAGGAGGTCGAGGCGGCGCTCGCCGTCGACCCTGAGGAGTGGCGGGCCGAGATCCCCTCGATCACCGAGTGGTTCGAGCAGTTCGGCGACAAACTACCGACCGTGCTGTGGACCGAGCTCGACGGGCTCAAGGCCCGTCTCAGCTGACCTCCCTCCCGATTCGTCCGATTGGACCAGGCGGAAAAGCTCCGCACTGGGTCGGACAAATCGCAGTAGGGTCGGTCAGATGCCCATCGGTGGGGCTGGTTGGCGGTTCTCCGGTCCTTCGTTGTTGGTCGGCTCGGCGCCAGCCACGCGCTTCGCCACGTAGACCGTTTCGCCTTGTGAACCCGAGGATTCGCCCGTGGCCGAATCGACCGCACTGGCTGCCTTTTCCTTGGCCGCCTCTGCCTTGCGCTGCACCCGCGGGTCGGTCCACACTCGCTGCGCCTGGCCCTTGATCTGGTCGTACCGCTCACGGCCGGACCGAGCGCCGAGGACGTACCCGATCGCTCCGCCAGCCAGCATCGACAGCTTCCCCATGGTTTCTCCTTGCGTCGTATCGATCGTCGAGGTTCCCAACCTAGTGGACTACTCTTCCCCTGCCCATTCGTCCGACCCAGTGCGAGGGTCCGCGCCTGGCGCAGTCGGACGAATCGCGACACGGGCCGGGTGTTCACCGATGAGGTGGCGGAGGTGGCGGGATTTGAACCCGCGAGAGGGCGTTACCCTCAACCCGCTTAGCAGGCGGGCGCCATAAACCGGGCTAGGCGACACCTCCACATCGCCGAGACGACGACCCCACACCTTATCGCCACACCTCGCGCAGAGAGCCGTTAGGGCTGCTCGCCCAGCCGGCGGTAACCGAAAGCCGTGTTGAGGCGCTCGTGCATCTCCCGCTGCGCCTCTGTCGCCCGCAGCCCCAACAACGACAGCGGCACGAGCGACGTACCCCCTCCTGCCAGCTCCACCACGATCGCTGGACCGGACTGTCGACGCCTGCATGTGCACCGACTCCACATCGGACCACTCAGCAGTGGGTACGCCGCCTCCGCGCAGGTTCACGACGCGGTAACCCGTGGCCGACAGCTCAAGGACGCGCGGGGCCGAACCACCAACCAGATCGCCGCGGCAAGGCCGAGAGCAGTCAATCCGGCCGCGACCAGGCTCAGCACTGTCACAACCCCTTGACCGCCCCACGCACCCACGGCTCCGACAAGGAGCCACAGCAGGCCCAGCAGGGCCGCGAGCAGGCCGACCGCACGGAGTACCTGCGCGCGCGACCAGCGGTACGTCGTGACGTCGGTCGCTGCTGGACTCATCACCATTTCCCTGTCGTCCGCACTCTCGATTCAGCGTCCGCGTCGTCCGGCTGGCGGAGGAGGCGGGATTTGAACCCGCGGCTGACATCACTGCCAGCGACCGCTTTCAAGGCGGTTCCGATAGGCCGCTCCGGCACCCCTCCAGCGACGCGCCGCGCGGGCCGCCACTCCTCGATTGTCCCATCGTGGTCGGTAGTCCGACGCGTCAGGTATGCCGCGCGACCGACCGAGCGCGGTCAGTGCCTCGCTTCGCTTGAGTTTGGGCGTATCCCCGGCGCTGCAGGCATGACGTGGGACTCCACAGACCGACAAGCGCGTGGTCCTTGCGAGCCGAGCCGGGCGTGCCCGTCGCTTACGGCAAGGCGTCCTACGCCGGTTGGCCAGCGACGGATTACGTGAGCGCACCGCCTCGAGTCGCGCCGGGTCGAGGTCGCCGGTGGCCACCGCCTCCTCGTCACCCAGCGCGCACACGGTCACTCCCATCGGATCGATGATCATGCTCGAGCCCACGTAGTTGGACCCCGTCTGACCCGCCGCCACGACGTACGTCGTGTTCTCGATCGCCCGCGCCCGCAGCAGGGTCGTCCAGTGGTCCTCCTTCAGTGGCCCGCGCACCCACGCGGCGGGCACCGCGAGGACGTCAGCGCCGCGGTCGACCAGCGCCCGAGAGAACTCCGGGAAGCGCAGGTCGTAGCACGTCATCAGACCCACCCGGAAGTCGCCGACCGGTACGACGGTCGGCTCGACGTCAGCCCGACTCAGCCGGTCCGACTCCCGGTAGCCGAAGGAGTCGTACAGGTGCGCCTTGCGATAGGCGCCAGCGAGCTCACCGTCCGGCCCGGCGACGACCAGCGTGTTGAAGGGGCGGGTGGCGTCGTCGGAGCGCTCGAACATGCCCGCAACGATCGTCGCGCGGCACTCGCCTGCAAGGCGGCGGATCTCGCTGACGAACTCGCCGTCCAGGGGTTGCGCTACCGCGCCCAACGGCAGGTCAGGGGCGCCGAAATCGCACATGGCAGCCTCGGGTACGACGATCAGGTCCGCGCCAACTGAGGCGGCTTCGCCAACCAGGTCCTTGATCCGCTCGAGGTTCGCCTCGACGTCGGTCGAGGCGGCGAACTGGACGACACAGGCGCGCACCCCGCTCAGTCTGCCAGTGGCCCGACGGCGGTTCGGTAAGACGGTGGCACGATGTCGTGCATGCCGTCCTACGACGCGATCGTGCTCGCCGGGGGCAGTGGACGCCGACTGGGTGGAGTCGACAAGGCGGATATCCGGGTCGGCGAGCAGACGCTGTTGGACCGGGCCCTCGATGCGGTCGCCGAGGCCACCAAGCGTGTTGTGGTTGGGCGCCCTCGGGCGCTCCCCCAGGAGTGCTGAGAGCGTCGGAGGAGCCACCGGGAGGTGGGCCGGTCGCCGCGATCGAGGCCGGCCTGGCCGAGGTGGTCGAGCCGCTCGTCGTGGTGTTGGCGTGTGACATGCCGCTGATCAACCGCGATGTAATTGCTGAGATCGTGGCGGCTGCGTCTGATCCGGTGGGTCTGAGCGCCGCGACGGCCAGGGAATCGCAACGGCGACGTCTCATTCGGGCCGTTGCGACGGCGTACTGCTGGTGGACGAGCGAGGGCACCGACAGCCGCTTGCAGCTGTTTACCGCACCAACGCAATGCGGCGCGCCATCGCCGGTCTCGACACCACCCGCGACGTCGCTATGCGCCGCCTCATCCGGCACCTGTTCCTTGTCGAGCTACCAGCGAGGCCTGACCACCACCCTGGACTGCGACACCTGGGAGATGGTGGCCCGCTCCCGTGACCTGTTGGAGGAAGCATGAGTTTGACGAGCTGGTCGGCGGAGCTGTGCGACGCGTTGGGGCTGGAGCTCGAGGTCGACATCGACGCGATCCTCGACCTGGCGCGCGACGCAGCGCACCAGGTCGAGCGACCGGCGGCGCCACTCACCACGTTCCTGGTGGGGTACGCCGCGGGCTGCGCGGGGTCCGCTGCAGCAATCTCCGACTGCGTCGACATCGGCACCCGGCTCGCCGCCTCGCACGGTCCTGTCCCGCCGCCGCTTCCGACAGCTGAGCTCTCAGGCACGCGCGTACCTGGGCATGGGGTAGAGTGGGGGCTATAACTAGGCGACCCCCACAGCAGCCCCTAGGAGGGTGCTCATGCCGAAGCAACGTGTACCTATCTGACGACTTGGCCGAGGCAGTCAAGCAGGCCAATCTGCCCGTCTCCTCAATCTGCCAGCGGGCCCTCGAGCAGGCCGTGCGACGAGTGACCGCCATGCACGAGTCGATACGCGGCAGCACCGACTCGAGCAGCGTCGACATCGCGAGCCAGATTCAGCAGTTCAGCAGATTCACCGGGCGGATGCAGGTGGTGCTCTCGATTGCGGTCGAGGCGGCCAGCGCAGACGCGCGCCCAGTCGGCACCGAACACCTCCTCGCCGCGCTCGTCGCGAAGGCGACGGCCTCGGCCTGCGGGTGCTGCGCGCGTTAGAGATCGAGCCGCAAGACCTGGCCACCGCGCTGGCCGGACGGCGTCCCAGCGCAGTCGTCACTGACTCGCGCAGCGGCTTCGCACCGGCCGCGAAGGAGGCACTCCGGCTCACCGCGTCCGAGGCCGGTTGTCCTCGGACAGAACTACATCGGCACCGAGCACCTGCTGCTGGGCCGATCGCCGAGCCAGAAGGCACACGGGCGCCGTTGCGCAGGGTGGGCCGAGCTGCGGCTGACCCGTCGCGCGGTCTCGGCCGCAGTGGCCGGGTGGGTGGCACCGAATGACCACGCCGCGAGTACGCCGACCGCAGTGACCGACGCGATGGCCGCAGTGACCAACGCCATCCGCGAAGAGCTGAGCCCGCTCGTGGACCGTCTCAACCGATTAGAGCAACACATCAGTCGATGACGCGACCGAGTGCCACGGGACTCGGCCCGGCCCTTTACCCGTGTGGCCGCACTGGGAAGCCTTCGGTTCGTGGAGTATTCCCGGCTCCTGGCGCCGGAGCAACTCAACAAACCAGCCGTTGCGCCCGGTTACGCTGCACGGCATGCGTGCCGTGCTGTGCCGGGAAGCGGGCGGACCCGACGTACTCGAAGTGCGAGAAGTCCCTGACCCGACTCCAGGCGCCGGTGAGGTTGTGATTGCCGTCGCCGCTGCGGGCGTCAACCGAGCCGACCTGATGCAGCGACGTGGCGTCTACCCACCGCCAGCCGGGGAGTCCGACGTGCTGGGGCTGGAGTGCGCAGGAACCGTCGCGGCGACCGGCGCAGGGGTCACCCGCTGGCAGGTGGGCGATCAGGTGTGCGCTCTGCTCACGGCTGGTGGCTACGCCGAGCAGGTGGCGGTGCCCGCCGGGCAGGTGCTCCCCGTGCCGCCCGGCCTCGACCTGACCGAAGCGGCCGCGCTTCCCGAGGTCACCGCCACCGTGTGGTCCAACGTCTTCATGATCGCCGCTCTGCAGCCTGACGAGTTCTTCCTCGTCCACGGCGGTGCCGGCGGCATCGGCACGATGGCGATCCAGCTTGCCACGGCCCTCGGCGCCCGCGTCGCCTGCACGGTTGGCTCGGCGGACAAGGCTGAGGCGTGCCTGCGGCTAGGCGCTGACCTGGCCGTCAACTACCGCGAGCAGGACTTCGTCGAAGAGGTACGCCGGCTGGAACCGGCCGGTGCCGACGTGATCCTCGACAACATGGGCGCCTCCTACCTGGGCCGCAACGTCGAAGCGTTGGCCACCGAAGGGCGGCTCGTCGTCATCGGGCTGCAGGGCGGTGCCACCGGCGAGCTCGACCTGCGGAAACTGCTCGGCAAGCGCGGCGCTGTCATCGCCACGTCGCTACGGTCACGTCCCGCCGCTGAGAAGGCCGCCATCGTGGCGAGCGTGGAGGAGCACGTCTGGCCACTCATCGCTGACCGTCGGGTGCGCCCGATCGTGCACTCCACCGTCGCAATCGACGACGTACGCTCCGCGCACGAGCTGCTCGAGTCCAGCGGGCACATCGGCAAGGTGGTGCTCACGACGTAGGGTTGACAGATGACCACCCCTATCGCGCCGCAACCGCAACCCACCGAGGAGTCCCAGGTGGTGGTCGTCGATCCAGCCGGTACGCCGGCCGAGCCGCAGAGGAACGCCGACGGCCCCGACCGGTCCATCACCGAGCTCGTCGAGCAGCCGGCGAAGGTGATGCGAATCGGCAGCATGATCCGCCAGCTGCTCGAGGAGGTGAAGTCGGCGCCACTCGACGAGGCAAGCCGATCGCGGCTCGCGGAGATCCACCAGGCGTCGATCAAGGAGCTCGAACAGGGGCTTGCACCGGAGCTCGTCGACGAGCTGGAGCGGCTCAGCCTGCCTTTCGCCGAGGAGACGCCAACCGAGGCGGAGCTGCGGATCGCGCAAGCGCAGCTCGTCGGCTGGCTCGAGGGGCTGTTCCATGGCATCCAGACAGTCGTCTACGCCCAGCAGATGGCGGCCCGGGCCCAGCTCGAGCAAATGCGAAAGGCCCTCCCACCCGGCGCCATGCCTAGTCCCGGCGGACCGCCTGGCGCAGCTGGCCGGCCCGAAGACTCCAGCAACGGCATGTACCTGTGACCTGACACCCGCGGACGCCCAGAAAGGCAATCCGGTGCAGGGGTCGGCGGAGAATCCCTAGTGTGACCACCACCAGCCGGACGCGCACCCTGCTCGGGGCAGCAGCCGGCCTGCTTTCGGCTGCTGCAGGAGTCGGCGCGTCACTGGTGGTGTCCGCCTTCGTTCGTGGCGCACCAACCCCCATCACAGCCGTCGGGTCTCGAGTCATCGATGCCACCCCCGCCGCCGTCAAGGACTGGGCGATCCGCACGCTCGGCGTGTACGACAAGCTCTTCCTGCTGAGTGGCATCTTCACCGTGCTGGCCCTGCTGGCCTGCGCTACTGGCATCGTTGCCTGGCGCAGCCGCCCCCTGGCGCTCGGCATCACCGCAGCACTCGGACTGGTCGGGCTGGCAGCGGCGTACGCCGACCGCACCGAGCTTGCTGGTCTCGGCAGGCTGGCTCCCGCTCTCGCAGCGCTGGTCGTCAGCGTCGGCATGCTCGCCTGGTTCACCGCCGGCTGGAGCGGGGCGCCGGCACTCACCGGCGATGACGATCTGACCCGTCCGGCCGAACTGGCCAACCACCCCATGGCCGATCACCCCATGGCCAAGTCCGGCGCGCGGGCCGAGAACCCCGCCCCAGCCGGGTTCGACCGCCGCGCCTTCCTCGCCGCTGCGGTGGTCAGCGGCGCGGTGGCGACCACCGGCTTCGGCGCCGCGCGGCTGTTCGACAACGCCGGCACCCGCTCGCGGAGCGCGACCAAGCTGCCCCCGCCCACCAGCGCAGCGGCTCCCCTCGCCGCGGGTGCGTCACTGTCGGTGGCCGGCATCACGCCGTACCTCACCGCCAACAAGGACTTCTACCGGATCGACACCGCGCTGATGGTGCCGCAGGTACCGGCCGCCAAGTGGACGCTGAAGATCCACGGACTCGTCGACAACGAGATCGAACTGACCTTCGCAGACCTGCTCGACATGCCGCTGATCGAGCGCCGCGTCACGCTGACGTGCGTGTCCAACGAGGTCGGTGGCGAGTACGTCGGTAACGCCACCTGGCTAGGTGTGCGGATCGCTGACCTGCTGGAGCAGGTGGGAGTCAGCGCTGACGCCGACGCCGTCAAGTCCACTGCTGTCGACGGCTTCACCATTGGTACGCCGCTCGCTGCCCTCACCGACGGCCGAGACGCCATGATCGCGATCGGCATGAACGGTGAGCCGCTCCCCCTCGACCACGGCTTCCCGGCCCGGATGGTGGTGCCCGGTCTCTACGGCTACGTGTCGGCGACCAAGTGGCTCGTCGACATGGAGGTCACCCGATTCGAGGACTTCACCGCCTACTGGACCGACCGGGGCTGGGCCGCCGAGGCGCCGATCAAGACCATGAGCCGGATCGACGTACCCGCGGGGTTCGCCGAGGTCAAGGCCGGCAAGGTGGCCGTGGCCGGGGTGGCCTGGGCGCAGCACACCGGCATCAAGGCCGTCGACGTGCGCCTCGACGACGGCGACTGGCAGCCCGCTCGACTGGCCACCGAGGACACCGTCGACACCTGGCGGCAGTGGGTCTACGCGTGGGACGCCACGCCAGGCCCACACACCCTCCAGGTCAGAGCTACTGACACCACCGGTTACACCCAAACGGGCCGTCAGGCGCCGCCTGCACCCGACGGGGCCACCGGCTGGCACAGCGTCGAAGTGACGGTCACCTGATGGCGACCATGACCACCGTGCCCGTTCGCCACTACCACCCGCGACTGTCGTGGTCGCTTCCGAGGCAGCCCGAGGCGCATGGCACAGTTGGCGGCATGCGCCAGCGCGCCACACCAAACGAGCTGGCCGACGTGATGGCACGCGTCGCCGCAGGCGAGCACGCCGCATTCGCGCACTTCTACGACGCCACGTCGCGCAGCGTGTTCGGCATCGTCCTTCGCGTGTTGCGCGACCGGGCGCAGGCAGAAGAGGTCACCCAAGAGGTGTACGTCGAGGCGTGGCGGGCTGCGGGCAGTTTCGACCCACACCTCGGCTCCCCTTCGGCCTGGCTCAACACGATCGCCCACCGCAGGGCGGTCGACCGCGTGCGGTCCGCAGAGCGCAGCGTGGCCGTGACCAGCGGCACTTCGAGGCTGCCGAGACACTGCACGGGGCTGACACCGCAGACCTCGTGGTGGCAGCGGACGAAGGCCAGCGCGTCCGCGAGGCGATTGAGGGCCTACCGGAAGCCCAGCGGACCGCGCTGCGCCTCGCCTACTTCGAGGGGCGCTCCTACCGAGAGGTCGCAGAGTTCCTCGAAGTGCCGTTGGGAACCGTCAAGACCCGTATCCGAGACGCCCTGCAACGACTTAAGAATCAGTTAGGGGGCAGCGCGATGAACGATCTTGACGCGCAGGTCTACCCCTACGTCGTTGCCGCTCTGCCCCCGACGAGGCCGCCGATTTTCAGATTCACCTCGCAGAGTGCGCCCAGTGTCGTGCCGAAGTCAAAGAGCTGCGCGAGGTCACCGCTCAGCTTTCGCAGTCAGTTGCGACCGAGCCGCCGCCAGCATTGCGCGGCGCCGTGCTGGCAGCAATTGCACGGACGCCTCAGCCGCCTCTGACCACCCCACAGTCGAGATCCGACGACGTGTCCACCGCGAGTCCGCCCGGCCGCAACCGTGCGGTCACAGCCGAGCCGACCGCCGCGACCGTCGTATCCCTGCATCGTTCACGATCCGGTCGACTGCCGGCACTGTTGGCCGCTGCGGCTGTGCTGGCCGCGCTGGCCCTGGGTGGGTGGGCCTTCCAGGCCAGGCAGGAAGCCCAGCAGACCGCGCAGGAGGTGACAGCCAACACCCAGCGGCTCACTGAGCTGCTGAGCACCTCCGACGTCAGGGTCGTCTCTGGCCGGGTCACTACCAGCGGCGGCACCGGCACCGTCGTCATGTCTCCCAGCCGCAAGCAGGCGGTGTTCGTCTCCACCGCGCTGCCAGAGCTACCAGAGGGGAAGACCTACGAGGCGTGGACCACCAAGGGCCGCGAGCCGGTCCCCGCGGGGATCTTCTCAGCCGTCGAAGCCAAAACTGCGGTGGGCCTGCCTGCCGCCGCCATCGACGCCCAAAGTGTCGCGGTCACCGTGGAGCCTGCCGGTGGGTCGCCAACCCCCACGAGCAAGCCGATCTTCACGGTGCGAGTGCCGCGGGCCTGACCAGGCGCTCAGCCAGGCCGACCAAGCTGCGGTTCGACCACCTGCTCGAAGGCGTCGAAGACCTCGTCCATGCTCGGAAGCCGCCGCCGCTCCACGGACCGCCGCTCGTCGGGGGACGACGGGTTCCGCGCCCGTCGCAGGTGGCGCTTGACCGTCGACAACGAGCACTCCAGCCGAGCGGCCAGCATCTCCAGCGAGTCGTCGGGGTGGGCGGCGCGCATGCGGAGTACGTCGTCATGGTCGACCGGCTGTCGGGCACCGCGGGTGCCCGCCAAGGCGTCGACATCCTCCGCCTCGACCTGCACCCTAACACCCGGCGGATGGCCGCCCGCTCACGGGCGCTGGTGCAGCCGACGTAGCCCGACACGTCCGTCTGGGCAACCGCCTTGTACATGCAGTCGGCCAAGATCGGGCAGGCAGCGCACGACGCCCGGGCGGCAGCCGCGAGCTCCTCGTAGCCCTGCCAAGTCTCTGTCGACACCGACGACCGAACCGGCGGCTCTTCCAGCAATGGATGCAGGTAGAGGTCGACGTTCGTCGAGCACGGCGTGGCAGCGAAGCTGTCCTCAGGCGGTCTACGCCCGAGGCTGCGCTCCGTCATTCGTGCCCCCCGTCGCCGATGTGGCCGACTCCGACTGGTTCCGAGACAACCGCCCATGTCCATGGGCGGTTGCTTCGGCCGCTGCAGCAGACATTGTGCCAGTCCGAGGGCAGGTACGGCTCCGCGTCGAATGTCAGCCTGGCAAGCTGTCGAGGTCAAACCACCGCGCCAGCTCCGTCACGACCCCGTCGTCGTAGATCGTGCCGGTCACGTCGTCAGCGACCGCCTTGACTTCCTGGGGTGACTGGCCCATGGCGACTCCCCGGCCCGCCCATGCCAGCATCTCCAGGTCGTTGCGGCCGTCGCCGATCGCCAGTACGTCGGCTGGCCCCAGTCCCAGCTCAGCCGCCACGTCGGCAAGCGCAGCGGCCTTGGTCACCCTCTCCGGAGCGAGGTCCAACCAGGCGGTGTAGCCGACGAAGTAGTTCGTGCCATGCAGTCCGATCTGGTCGGCGAGGGCAAGGAAGTCCTCCGCGGAGGAGTGTGGGTCGCGGATGATGACTCGGGTGACCGGCTCCTTGACCAGCTCGTCGAGCGGCTCTATCCATATCTGGCCGCCGATCTCCCCGGCCGGGAAGTGCCGGTTGGCCCGGAAGCCGAGACCAACCACCTCCACCGCCACCAGCGCGTCGGGCACCTGCTCGAGTACCACCCGTACCGCCGGCGCCGCGTCGAAGGTGACCGCGGACCTCACCTGGACGGGTTGGTAGGTGAACGTGACGGCACCGTTGCTGGCGACGCAGCGTCCCTCAGGCAGTCGGAGCAGGTCGATGATGTTCCCGATGCCGTAGACGGAGCGGCCGGTCGACAGCACCACCTCAGCCCCGGCAGCCCGAGCGGAGGCGACCGCCGCCACCACGGCCGGTGTCGCGCGCTCCTCGGCGTCGACGAGGGTGCCGTCGATGTCGAGCGCGACGAGGGGGAACCTCACTCCACCGGGTCTAACGTCTTTCGGCCGTGCAGGTAGGGCTGGAGCGGCTCGGGCACCGCGACGGTCCCGTCAGCCTGCTGGTGGTTCTCCAGCAGCGCCACGATCGTGCGTGCGGTGGCCATCAACGTGCCGTTGAGCGTCGCGACGTGCTTGGCGCCGTCGGCGAACCGGCTCCGGATGTTGAGCCGCCGGGCCTGGAAGTCGGTGCAGTTAGACGTTGACGTGAGCTCGCGGTACTTGCCCTGGGTCGGGATCCAGGCCTCGCAGTCGAACTTGCGGACCGCGGACAAACCGAGGTCGCCGGCCGCGGTGTCGATGACCCGGAACGGCAGTTCCAGCATGGTCAGCCAGTCCTTCTCCCACTGCAGCAGCCGCTCGTGCTCGGCGTAGGACTCCTCGACAGTGGTGTAGGTGAACATCTCGACCTTGTCGAACCAGTGCACCCGGAAGATGCCGCGGGTGTCCTTGCCGTAGGACCCTGCCTCCCTGCGGTAGCAGGGGCTGACGGCGGCGTACCGGCGTGGCAGCGAGCTGGCGTCGAGGATTTCGTCGCTGTGGTACGCCGCGAGCGGCACCTCCGACGTACCAACCAGGTAGAGGTCATCGTCAAGAAGGTGGTAGACGTCGGCTGCGGCTTGGCCCAAGAAACCCGTTCCCTCCATCGCGCGGGGCCTCACCAGCGCCGGCGGGATCATCGGGGTGAAACCGGCGGCCTGGGCACGCTCCATCGCCAGCTGGATCAGCGCCAGCTCGAGCAGCGCGCCGACGCCGGTCAGGTAGTAGAACCGGGCACCCGACACCTTGGCGCCCCGCTCGATGTCGATCGCCTGCAGCCGCTTGCCCAGCTCCACATGGTCGAGAGGCTCGAAGCCCTCGGCCGCGAAGTCGCGGGGGGTGCCGACGTGCTCCAAGACGACGTAGTCGTCTTCCCCGCCCGCTGGTGCCTGCGGTGACGCGAGGTTGGGGAGTTGGCGCAGCACCGAGCCGAAGTGGGCTTCGGCGTCGGCCTGAGCATTCTCGGCGCGCTTCACCTGGGTCGCCAGCTCACGAGTACGCCGCAGCAGCTCTTGCTTCTCCTCGCCCTGCGCCTGCGCGACCTGTTTACCGAGCGTCTTCTGCTCCGCCCGCAGTTGCTCGAACGCCGTGATAGCCGAGCGCCTTGTCTCATCCGCCGCGAGGATCTCGTCGATCAGGTCCGGCGAGGCGCCGCGCCGGCGTTGCGCCTCGCGGGCCAGCTCGGGGTCGTCGCGGAGGACGCGCAGATCAATCACCCGGTAAGGGTATCCAGCCAGGTGGCGGCGGTTCGACTCGAATTCTTCGGCCGCGTGACAAAGTAGGCGGTCGTGACCGGCCACGATTCGATCTCAGCCACTCGGCGGCGCACGGCGCTGGCAGCCGTCGT
The DNA here is from genome assembly GCA_030447805.1 of Nocardioidaceae bacterium. GTDB lineage: Bacteria > Actinomycetota > Actinomycetes > Propionibacteriales > Nocardioidaceae > JAUJOE01. Next base: position 287,704 of record JAUJOE010000004.1, read on the forward strand.
GCTCGCGGCGCTGTTTGGTGCGGTCGCGGTGCTGGTGGCGGCCCGCTACTCACCGCTGATGGCGTTCGATCGCGATGTCGTTGCTGCCTGGAGCGGCGCAGTCGAAGGCACACCGTGGCGCCGGTTCTTCGTGGTTGTCGCCGCGGTGACCCAGCCGTGGGTCGTGCGTGCCTTCATGGTGGTGCTGGCTGCGATCTTCGTGATACGCAAGGCACCGCTGACAGCGGCGTGGATCTTGACCGTCGTAGTCGTCAACGGGGCTGCGTGGGGACTGCTCAAGCTGGCGGTACGCCGTCCACGCCCCGACGCGCTGGACCAGGTCGCGGGCTGGTCGTTCCCGTCCGGGCACGCCGCCGAGATCGCGGCGGCGATAGGCGTGCTCGTCGTACTCATGATGTCCCGAGTCACCCGGCCTCCGCTTCGGTGGGCGCTGATCGGGCTTGGGGTGGCTGTGGCTCTGCTGGTCGGCTGCGACCGGGTTTTCGTCGGCGCACATTACCCCAGCGACGTCGTCGGCGGCTGGCTACTGGGGTCGGCCGTCGTCTTGGCTGCCTGTGCTGCCTACGGCGTACCGGCTGCCACCAGGGCTATCGCCTCCCATCGACCGGTTTCGGCGCCGCCCGAGCGGCACCGCACGCTCGGCGTCGTGCTCAACCCGATCAAGGTGCCCGACGCCGACGCCTTCAAGGCTCGCGTCGCCCGGGCCGCCCGCTCGGCCGGCTGGGACGAGCCGTTGTGGTTCGAGACCACGGTCGACGACGCCGGCAGCTCGATGGCGCGGGCGGCGGTGGCCGCCGGGGCTGACGTTGTCGTGGTGGCCGGTGGTGACGGGACGGTGCGGGTGGTGTGCGGCGAGATGGCCGGGTCGGGCGTGCCGGTCGGCGTGATCCCGTCAGGCACGGGGAACCTGCTGGCCCGCAACCTCGGCATCCCGCTCGTGCCGGAGCTGGCCGTGGAGACGGTGCTGAGCGGCCAGGACCGCGCCGTCGACGTCGTCCGGCTGGAAGGCGACGGCCTGGCGACCACCCGGTTCGTGGTGATGGCGGGGCTCGGCCTGGACGCCGCGATCATGGACGGCGCCCCCGATGCGCTGAAGGCAAGGTTCGGCTGGCCGGCGTACCTGTTTGCCGGGGCGAAGCACCTGCGCTACCCCGCGGTACGGGTCGACATCAGCGTCGACGGCGCCGAGCCGGTACGCCGCCGGGCGCGCACCGTGGTCATCGGCAACGTCGGTAGCCTGCAAGCCGGCATCCCGCTGCTGCCGGACGCCCGGATCGACGACGGCGTGCTCGACGTGGTCGTCATCGCTCCCCGGCGCCTGTTCGGCTGGGTCGGGCTGGCGTGGCGGGTGCTGACCAAGCACCCTCGCGTCGACGAGCGCCTCGACCGCTACACCGGCCGATCGGTCGTGGTCAAGGCGGCACATGCGACTCCGCGGCAGCTCGACGGCGACACGGTCGGGGCTGGCACCGAGCTGCGAGCGGAAATCGAGCCCGGCGTGCTGCTCGTCCGGGTCCCGTGTTGAGTTGCTGGTCTGCCGTCGTCGGCACCGTTGGACTCCTTCGTGGTCACGCGAGTTGTGGCCGCGGCGAGCCCGGCGATTAGGCTCCTGTGGTGCCCCTCGACAGGACGCTGCTCAGCTGGCTGACGCTGGGTTCGGTGCTGCTGGCGTTCCTGGCGCTTGTCGTGGCGGCCGCTGCCTGGCGTCGCGCCGGTCATCTCTCGTCGCCAGCCGCCCGGCGGGCCGGGCCAGCATGCCTCACCGTCCGCGTGCCCACCGCGGTGCAGCGAAGGGGACGCCGCTTGCGGCCGACCAGGTGGTTGCGGAGATCGATGCGCTGCGCGCTGACGTGTCGAGCTCGCTGCGGCACCTCGCCGTCGTCAGGTACGACGCCTTCGGCGACATGGGTGGTCATCTCTCGTGGTCGATGGCGCTGCTCGACGACGCGGGGGACGGCGTCGTACTGACGTCGATCCATGGCCGCAGCGACGCCCGCACCTACGCCAAGAACGTGGCGTCGTGGACCGCGAACCAACAGCTGTCGCCGGAAGAGGAGGAGGCCATCCGGTTCGCCCGCACCGGCCAAGCCCGTCGAGCACTCGGCACGTTGGCGGGATCGGCTGAGCCCGCCGGAACTCACGTAAGCCGGCCGTGGTCTTGGGGGCTGCCTGGGACTCGCAGGCCGTAAAAGAGCGGAGCGAAGGCCAAGAGCCCAGGCAGCACCGACCCGGCGACCTCAGGTCTGGCGGAGGCGGTTGAGCCAGGCTGCTGCGTCGGCGAAATCGGCGTCCGCGGTGCCGGGAGCGACCGACGTAACGACCTGGTCAGCGCGAGGGTAAGAGCCGAGGAACCGCACGTCGGCGCAGGTGCGCCGCAGTCCCATCAACGCCTCGCCGACCCGCGCGTCGCCGACGTGGCCCTCGGCGTCGATCGAGAAGCAGTACCTGCCGAGCTCCGACCCCGCCGGACGGGACTCGATGCGGGTGAGGTCGACGCCGCGCACCGCGAACTGCTCGAGCAGCTCCAGCAGCGCACCGGGGTGGTTGTCCCGGATGAACGCGACGAGCGAGGTCTTGTCGGCCCCGGTCGGCGGCGGCGGCGGACCAGGTCGCGATACCAGCACGAAGCGGGTCACCGCGCCCGCCTGGTCGGCGATGGCCGAGGCCAGCGTCGCCAGCCGATACGTCGTGGCGGCGATCGGGGCGGCGATCGCCGCGTCGTACGGCGAGTCCGGTACGGCGACACGTGCTGCCGCATGTGCGGTGGAGGACTCGAGCAGCACCTCGGCGTCGGGAAGGTGGGCCGCCAGCCAGCGCCGGCACTGCGCGGCGGCGTGCGGGTGGGTGGCGACGCGCCGGATCGTCGCTATAGACGTGCCGGGCTTGGCCAGCAGGGCGAACTGGACCTCGACGTGCACCTCGCGGGTGATCATCAGCGGTTCGCCCGTCGACAGCTCGTCCAACGTCGCCGCAACCGCTCCCTCGACCGAGTTCTCCAGCGGCACGACAGCTCCGTCGACGGCGCCCGTGCGCACCGCGTCGAGCGCCAGCCCCACCGACCCGCACGGCTGCAGCTCGGCCCGCGCCGCCGCGGGCAGCGACCGGAGCGCCGCCTCGGTGAACGTGCCCTCCGGCCCCAGGTAGGCGTAGCGGGCGGGCGGGACTCCGGGCATCTCACCAAGCGTAGAGACGCTAGATTTCGGCCATGACCGACTCCCCCGATGTGCCTCCAGCCGCATCGGCGGTATCAAGGGCAGCAGCGGGCTCCATCGACCTCGGCTACGCGCGGCTCGACATCGACCGGGCCACGCGCACGGGCGACGCCGAAGTGGTGTACGGCGCTGGTAAGTCGCCTGCGCACGTTGTCGAGCTGCTCAGTTCGCTGCACGCCGCCCACCCCGACCGCACGGTGCTGGCGACGCGTCTCAGCACGGACGCGCTGGACGCCGTACGGGAACACGTGCCGGCTGCCGCTGTCGACGACGTAGCCCGGGCCGCCACCTTGGGGGCGCTCGGGAGGCCTCGGGGCCTGGTGGTCGTCGTGACGGCGGGTACCTCCGACGCGGCGGTGGCCGCCGAGGCAGCCCTGACCGCCAAGGTGTTCGGAGCCGCCTCCCGGGTCATCACCGACGTTGGCGTGGCGGGCCTGCACCGGTTGCTGTCGGTGCGGGACGAGCTGGCCGCAGCCGACTGCCTGGTGGTGGTGGCAGGGATGGAGGGGGCGCTGCCGTCGGTCGTCGGCGGACTGACCGGAGTCCCGCTGGTGGCGGTGCCTACGAGCGTCGGCTATGGCGCGTCGTTCGGTGGCATCGCCGCCCTGTTGGCAATGCTCAACTCCTGCGCTCCCGGCGTGACAGTGGTCAACATCGACAACGGGTTCGGCGCGGGCGTGTTCGGCCCGGGTGGCCCGCAACGCCGCGCCCCGAGAAGCAGTCGTTCGCCAAGCAGCGGCACCGTGATCGGCTGGATCGACGCCGCCTCCGGGGCCAGCGGTGACATGCTGCTGGCGGCGTTGCTTGACGCGGGCGCCGACGAGGCTCTCCTGGTCGAGGCTGTCGCGGCTGTCGCTCCCGAGCCGGTCTCGCTGCGGTCGGAACAGGTGCGGCGCGGTGGCCTGGCGGCCCGCCGCACCTACGTCGAGGTGGCCGACTCCGCGACCCACCGGGGGCTGGGTGAGGTGCTTTCGCTGATCGATGCTGCCGATCTCGACGAAGTGGTCGCCGGACACGCTCGCGAGGTGTTCACGCTGCTGGCGCGGGCCGAGGCGGGTGTGCACGGCATCAGCCCGGACGCCGTGTCTTTCCACGAGGTCGGGGCCCTGGACGCCATCGCCGACATCGTGGGGGTGTTGCGCGGGATTCGTGGCGCTCGGGCTCGACGCCGTGCACTGCGGGCCGGTCACGGTGGGGTCGGGACGCGTCTCCACGAGGCATGGCTGGCTCAGCGTGCCGGCGCCAGCGGTCGCCCTGCATCGCCGACATCGTGGGGGTTGCGCGGCGTGCCGACACTGCGGGCCGGTCACGGTGGGGTCGGACCGGCGGCGGCCGAGATGAACTGTACGCCGACGGGCGCGGCGCTGCTCCGGCACTGGGTGACCGACTGGGGGCCGCAGCCGCTGATGGCGGTGCAGGCGGTCGGCACCGGTGCTGGCAGCCGGGACTTCCTGACCACCCCAACGTCGTACGGCTGTTCGTCGGCACGCCTGCCGACGTCCCGAGCACCAGGCCGCCCGATCGACAAGCAGGCCAGAGAGCCGACACACCGACACGGCGGTCGTCTACGAGACCAACGTCGACGACCTCGACCCGCGGCTGTGGCCGCTGGTGCTGCAACGGCTGCTCGACGCCGGCGCCTCCGACGCCTGGCTCGTGCCGATCGTGATGAAGAAGGGCAGGCCGGCGCACACCCTGTCGGTGCTGACACGACCCGACCGGGCAGCAGCGGTGCGGGAGACGATCTTCACAGAGACCTCGGCGATCGGCCTGCGTGAACTCCTTGTCGGCAAGCACGCACTTGACCGTGACTTCGGCTCCGTGCAGGTCCAGGGGCAGCCGATCAGCATCAAGATCGCCCGCTCCGGCGGTGCGGTGGTGAACGTGCAGCCGGAGTACGACGACGTCGTTGCCGCCGCGGTCGCGCTCAACCGGCCGGTCAAAGCGGTGCTCGCCGCGGCGATCGCCGAGGCGCAGCGGGCTTGGTCGACGTGACGGGTGCCGACTGGCACCTGATCCTGCTGAGCTTCGGGTTGATCTTCCCCGTCGAGCTGCCCGACAAGACCTTCGTCGCCGCCCTGGTGCTGTCGACCAGGTACTCGCCACTCGCGGTATGGATCGGGGTCGGTCTGGCGTTCGGGGTGCAGTGCCTGGTCGCCGTAACGGCTGGGCACGCGGTCTCGTTCCTGCCCGGTTGGATAATCCAGGCGCTCAGCACGGTGCTGTTCCTCATCGGCGCTGTCATCTTGATCCGGGCCGCACCGTCAGCCGACGAGGAGGAGAATGAGCAGGAGGAGGCGTTCGCTGCCAAGGCCGGCGCTCCGCGGAAGGGCTGGCACGCCGTCATCGCGTCCTTCCTCGTGATCTTCGCGGCCGAGTGGGGCGACTTGTCGCAGCTGTTGACGCTCAACCTGGTCGCAAACTACGGCTCACCGGTCTCGGTCTTCATCGGATCGTGGGCTGCGCTGCTCACCGTGTCCGGTCTGGCGGTCATCGGTGGTCGCGTGCTGCTCCGGTACCTGCGGCTCTCGCTGCTGCACTACATCGCCGGTGGGGTGTGCCTGCTGTTCGCGGGCCTGGGCATCGTCTCGCTGGCGACGGCGTAGGACCGCACCGATTAGGCTTCGCGCCATGAGCAGCCATCTCGGCGTCGAGAGCGAGGTCGGGCGCTTGCGCACCGTGCTGCTGCACCGTCCGGGTGCTGAGCTCAAACGGCTCACCCCGCGCAACAACGACAGCATGCTCTTCGACGGGATTCCGTGGGTGGGGCGCGCTCAGGAAGAGCACGACGCGTTCGCCGCGGCGCTGCGCGACCGCGGTGTCGAGGTGCTCTACCTCGTCGAACTCCTCGCCGAGACGCTCGCTCAGCCCGCTGCCCGAGAGCAGGCCATCGACCAGGCGACGTCGAGCTTGCAGATGGGCGAGACGCTGCGGCGGTACCTCTCGGGCTGGCTTGAGTCGCAGTCTCCCGACGACCTCGCGACGGCGATCACCGCCGGCATCCGCAACGACGAGGTGCGCGGCGGCCACGGGCTGGTGACGAGCCTGCTGCGGCAGGACGACTTCGTCCTCGACCCACTGCCCAATCTGCTGTTCACGCGGGACTCGTCGGTGTGGGTGAAGGACCGGGTTGCGGTGACCAGCCTGGCCATGCCGGCCGGGCGCGAGAGACACAGCTGACCGAGCTGGTCTACAGCTTCCACCCTCGCTTCGCCGGCACAGAGCGGATCCACGGATGGCACCGGGAACACCTCGAGGGCGGTGACGTGCTGCTGCTGGCGCCCGGCGTGATCGCCGTAGGGGTAGGTGAGCGTACGACGCCCGCGGGCGCTGAGCGGTTCGCCCGCCGCGCCTTTGCCGAGGGGCTCGCGGCGACGGTCCTCGCCGTACCCATCACGCAGCAACGAGCCACCATGCACCTCGACACGGTCTGCACGATGGTGGACGTCGACGCCATCGTCATGTATCCCAACGTCGCCGACACGCTGATGGCGTACGCCGTCACGTGCCACCAGCCGAATGGCGACGAGGGGTTGTGCGAGCTGGAGGTGGCTGGGCCGGAGCCGTTCCTGGTCGCCGCCGCCAAAGCGATGGGCATCGACACGTTGCGCCAGATCGACACCGGCCTGGACCCGGTGACGGCAGAGCGCGAGCAGTGGGACGACGGCAACAACACGCTCGCGATCGCGCCGCGGCTGACCGTCGCGTACGAACGTAACGTCGAAACCAACGAGCGGCTCGAACAGGCCGGTATCGAGGTCGTCGCGATCGCCGGTTCGGAGCTCGGCTCGGGGCGGGGCGGCCCGCGCTGCATGTCGTGCCCCGTGTCCCGCGACCCGGTTCAGCAGCCAGCCCGTTCTGCCTACGGGTGCAACGTTTACCGCCACCCAGACGACGTACTGGTTGTGACTGATACCGACACGGCGCCGCCCGGCTTCGAGGAGACCTACACCGAACATCGGCTGGCTCTCGTCCGGTTGGCGTTCCTCATGTGTGGCTCCCGAGACTTCAGCGAAGACCTTGTGCAGAGCGTCTTCACGTCTGCTCATCCACGCTGGCACGAGATCGACAACCACGTGGCGTACCTGCGACGGTCCGTGGTGAACCTCGCCAAGGACGGTCAGCGCCAGCACTTCCGGCGGCTGCGTCTGGCACCGCCGCTGCAGCCAGCGCCGGTCACCTCGATGCCTGAACTCGATGAGACCTGGGCGCTGATCCTGCGCCTCCCGTCGGCGCAGCGCGCTGTCGTCGTCCTCCACTACTACGAAGACCTGCTCTCGTCGAGGTAGCGAAGCCCTTGACCGCCCGGCGAGCACGGTTCGCTCAGACCTCCACCGAGCCCTCGATCGGCTTCGAAAGGCACTCGCATGACAACCAAGCATCTAACCGAGCCCGAACTCGACCAGCACCTTCGGCGGACCCTGCAAGCAGTTGCCGCCACCATCGACGGTGAGCCCACCGCCGCGCCCAAGAGGCGTCGTCTGGGACGCCGCACCATGGTCGGCCTAGGGGCAGTGACCATCGCCGTTCCGATGGCCGCCGGAGCCTTCTATGGCGTTGGGTCCGAGTACGTCGACAAGATCCCGCCGGACAACGTGATCGTCGCTGGCAGCATCGATGAGAACCGCTACTGGCTGGTCGAGTCCTCCAGCACGGACGATTGCGGCAACCCGGAGCCGGGGGCGGAGCTCGTCGTCGAGGACAGAAACATCCTGGGACGGGAGTGGAACACGCTCGGAATCACCTACGGCGACCCACGAATCGTGCGCCGAGGCGGACAAATAATGGGCTGGTGTGGGTATGACGTCTCAGACGCCCTGGCAGATCCCGCGCGCTCGGATTCGGGGGGATCCTTCGTAGACGATACGTTCTTGCTGCGCTACGCCGTTCACCCCGCCGTCACAGCGCTCCGGGTGACGATCGACGGATCCACGCAGAGGATCGAGGTTCACTCCCTGAATGGGGCCGGCTACGCGATCTTCGAGGTGCCAGCAGACAGCGCACAGTACACCGTCGAACTCCTCATCGATGGTGAAGTGGTTCCTGGCTCCCGCGAGACCCGTGCAGTCCCTGAGCCCAGGTGAGCGACGAACTGGGAGCCGGCTGTCGCCGTGGCTTCGGGCGGTACCACCGCGGGACATAGTGGACCCGGCCGTTACTGACGGGGATACAGCAACGACCGGGTTAGTAGAACAGTAAAGCGCATTGGGGACCCGACACAAGTCACCCCTAAGCAAACTGTGCCTCAGCGGATCGTGACCTGGCGGTTCGCGAGACCCGACCGGGCTGCCCGCTCCTCGGGGGTGAGCGGCCCGATCGTGTCTAGCGCCTGGCCAAGACGCTCAGCGAACGCCGCTGCGGGCGCCTCGAGGGCGTCGGCTCCGGTCCCGACGGGCAGGTCCCAGACAGGCACCAACAACCCGTGGGCGCGAAACGACCCAACCAACCGGCTCTGCGGCCCGAGTGAGTCAGCCCCGGCGGCGTGCAGCCGGGCCAACGCGTCGAGTGCGGCGTCCTCGTCGTACGGCAGCACCCATCGCAAGTGCTCCTTCGTGCCGACCGAGGTCCAGTAGGCCGCCTCCACGGAGGTCAGTCTGCTGGTCGGGTCGATTGAGGAGTTCAACCGCTCGAGGGTGGCCGCCACCGAGGCGTCGGACTCATCGACGTCGTCGAACCAGAAGTCAAAGCCCGACAGCACCGTGACATCGAACGCCGAGTCGGGGTCCACCACGTCCTGCAACCGTGGACCGGGGCCAGCCAAGGCGGGCATCATCACGGTGGTTCCAGGTTCACCCGACAGTGCCAGCCGCAGCGCCTCGGCGAGGTCCCGGCTCGGGTCACCCGACTGGTGGGCGACCTGGAGCGCGACCCAGACCGCACCGTCGTCGCGGACCTGGGCGGGCGCAATCCCGGGAAGGACTGTGGCCACCTTGACGACACGCCCCGCCGCGGCCCCGTCGTACGCGTCGTCGAGCAGCCGCACCGGAGCTGTCGCTGCGGGGACGAACTCCCGCATCGCCACCCAGTCGCACTCGCCCGGCAACCCGGCGAACGTGCGCACGACGTACGGCACCGTGTCGTCACCACTGCCGTGGCAGGCCTTGTAGCGGCGGCCCGAGCCGCACGGGCACGGCTGCCGCGGACCGATGCCGTCGGTTGGGGAGCGGTCGCGCTTCGACCGTGTCTTCTTGGCCATCAGGTTCCTGCGCGAGGCGCTCAGTACCGCTGGTCCGGCCAGCCCGCATAACTGCTCGCCGGCGCCCCCGCTGGACCTCCGTAGTCGGCATCAGCTCGCCTTCGCAGCGCGGCGAACAGGCCGATCAGCAAGCCGATCGCCAGCAGGGCGAAACCACCGCCAACCACCATTGTGGCGGTCACCCCCTCCTCGCCCTGGGCCGCTTGGTCGCCAGCGTCGGTCACCCCGTTGGCCAAGAACAAGCCGACGAGTACGACGATGGCGCCCAGCGCCGCCACCGCCAGGCCAGTCTTCTCGAGCCCCCTCCCCCGTCTTCTTGCCGAGCAGCCGCGACAGCCACAGCCCGAGGGCGATCAGCGCCACCAGACCGACGACGACGAGGAAGATGGTGTCCAGCAGGTCGCTGGACTTGGCATCGTCGACACTCACCGACTGACCGTCGGCGAAGTCCTGGAAGATGCCGCGTCGGGCGGTGAACGCCCACACGGCGTATGCCAGCGACAGCACGGAGGCGAGTCCGAGCAGCGCCGGCAGCAGCTTGGAGGCCCCGTCCGAGGTGGCCGTCGTACCCGCGGAGGTGGTCGTTGGCCAGCCGGTCCCGGCTGCTGACGCCCCGCCCGGGTACGTCGTCCGGTGCGGATCAAATGCGGCCGGACCCGGCGGGTAGCCACCGCCGGTGGGTCCCGCCGCTGTCGCCCCAGCGGGGAGGACGGCGGTGTGTTCGTTCCCCGAGCGGCCCATGGGGGCGGTCGGCCCGGCGGCGGGTGGCCAACCGGCCTGCGCAGGTGGCTGCGGCGGCCACGCCGGTCGCTGGGGATGGGCCGGCGGGTGCTGCTGGCCAGTCGACGGTTGGCCAGTTGACGGTGGCCCTCCTGGCGGTCTGCCTGGCGGCGGTCCTCCTGACGGTCGGCCTCCCGGCGGCGGCCCTGCCGGCGGGCGGCCCTGCTGGCGGCGGCATGGACTGGTACGGCGGCCGCGGACCGGCGCTGCCAGGCTGGGCGGGCTGGTAGGGGGCTCCTGCGGGGGGCGGCGACTGGACCGGGAGGCCGCACCGCGCGCACGCACTGATGCCGGGCTGGTTCTGCAGCCCACAGCGAGGACATTGCATGAGAACCCCAATCTTGACCGGATACGTCGGCGCTTAGCCGAGCGTACCGAAGCGAGGGTTCCCGTGAGCCACCCTTTGGGGTTGGAGCGACCACCACCCACCACTCCGTGATTCGTCCGGGCCGGCCACGCTCAGACCCTCCGCACTCAGTCGGACGAATCCGATGTGGCGCAGACTCACACCCGCTGCGTGCGCAGGAACTTGCCGAAGTGGGGAACGGTGAAGCGCACGACCCCGCGCTCCTCGGCGTACACGAGACCCTTCTTGATCAACCCGTCGCGTGCCGGCGACAACGACTGCGGCTTGCGCCCGAGTGCCGCCGCCACCTCGGCGGTGAGCACCGGTCCGTCCTGGTTGCTTAGACCGAGGTCGGCCATGGTGCGCATGTACTCGCGCTCAGCCGGCGTCGCCCGCTCGAACCGGGCGCCGAAGAAGCCGACAGCGAGCTCGCCCTCCGCCGTGGGGGCCGCCTCCTTCACGTCGGTGGCGGTGATCGGGCTGGCCGGGGCCGCGTCCCACGTCACCTTGCCGTACGCCTGGACGAAGTACGGGTAGCCGTCGGTGAGGCGGTAAAGCGCGTCGAGCGCGTCGTCGTCGTACCCGACACCTTCGGTCCCGGCGGGGATCAGCAGCGCGCGATCGACCTCCGGTCGCGGCAGCCTGTCGACCTCGCGGTAGTGGAAGAGCCGTTCGGCGTAGGACCTCGCCGCCGACAACGCAACGGGCAGGTGCGGCAGGCCGGCACCGACGACGATCAGCGGCGCGCCTTGCTGGCTGAGCTCGTGGCAGGCCGCGCACAGCGCCGACAGCTCCGCGGATGCGACGTCTTGCATCTCGTCGACGAACACCGCCACGCCGACACCGAGGTCACCGGCGAGGCTAGCCACCTCGGTGAACAGCTCGAGCAGGTCGACCTCAAGGTCGCCGGAGTCGGCCCGCCCGCGAGCCGCTGGTACGTCGGTGGGTGGCTGCCAGCGATGGCCCGTGCGGTCAGCCAGCTGTGTCCGCAGTGCGAACGCCTTGAGTACACCAGTCACCTCGCCGACCCGGTCGTGGTCTCGATGCCGATGGCCCAGGTCGCGGACGGCGCCGTGGATGGCCTGGGCCACGGGGATGCGCAGGCTGTGGTCGGGGCGCGCCTCGAGCTTGCCGGTGCCCCACGCACGCTGGATGGCCAGGCTGCGCAACGCGTTGAGCAGCACCGTCTTGCCGACGCCGCGCAGGCCGGACAGCACCAGAGAGCGCTCGGGCCGCCCGTGTGCCACCCGCTCCAGCGTGATCGCGAACTGGCGGAGTTCACTGTCTCGCCCAGCAAGCTCAGGCGGCCGCTGGCCGGCCCCGGGGGCATACGGGTTACGAATCGGGTCCACGACTAGCACTCTATGAACCGCTCTAGTGTTTTCCCTAGATTGGCGTATGGAGTGCTAGCGCGTCGCTCGCTGGCTCCTGGCGGGGTCGGCTGGCGGCTAAGCCACGAAGGCGGTGCCTTCGTCGTCTCGGACCATCGGTCGGCCAGCCGCCTCCCAGGCGACCATCCCGCCAGCGAGGTTGACTGCATCCCGACCCTGAGCACAGAGAAACTGGGTCGCCTGCGCGGAGCGGCCGCCGACTTTGCAGACGACGAGGATGCGATGCTCGGCGTCGAGCTCAGCGAGCCGTTGCGGCACCTGCATCAGCGGGATGTGCAGCGCACCTGCAATGTGCCCTGCCTGCCATTCATCGTCCTCTCGTACGTCGAGCAAGGTGACGCCCGGAGACGGTTCGATCGGGACGGCGGTGACGTCGACTTCGGGGAGGGAGTGCATGCCCCCACTGTGCCACTGGCCGCGCCGGACAATGCAACCTCTGCCGATTCATTCGCGTCTTGGTCGCGTGAGTAGCGAGAGCAGCAGTCGCCAACGGTGCGGAAGGATGGTGGCGCAGTGCATCTCTTAGTCGGGACGGGAGCGGTCGATGGCATGAAACGGTCGAGCACTGCCGCCAAGGACGCCGAGTTCGCGGAGTACATGGCTGCTCGCCAGCCGAGCCTGCTGCGCACGGCGTACCTCCTCACCGGCGACCGGCACGCGGCCGAAGACTTGGTGCAGAACGCGCTCGCCAAGCTGTACCTGTCCTGGGACAAGGTGCAGCGCCGAGATCTCCTCGACGGCTACGTGCGCCGGATCATGGTCAACGAGAACAACTCGCTGTGGCGGCGCGCGTGGAAGCGCAACGAGGTGTCGACCGACGACGGTCGTGTCCTACGAGCGGCCGATCCTGGGAACAGTGCGCTTCTCGTCAGGGACATGGTCTGGGAGGACGACTCGCACGCATTGACGACCGTGTACGAGGACGGCGCCTCCAACGGCGGGCACATCCTCCGGCTGGATCTCGACGGCAACATCGAGGCAGCGTCGAGCGCGGTCACGGCCGATGAGGTCAACAGCCGATCCTCTTCCGGTTCTCCACGACCCCGTAACCAGCGCGGCCACTACTTGAGCAGCCGCGACAGGCGGCGGTCGGCGAGCGGCTTGCCGCCTGTCTGGCAGGTGGGGCAGTACTGCAGCGCTGAGTCGGCGAAGGAGACCTCGCGCACCGTGTCACCGCAGACCGGGCATGGGCTGCCCGCCCGCCCATGCACCCGAAGGCCCGACTTCTTCTCCTTCTTCAGCTCCGCCGCCGCCAAGCCCTCGGAACGCTCGATCGCGTCGCGCAGCGTGGCGCCGATCGCGTCGTACAGCTCGACGCTGTACGTCCTCAGCCGGCATCGCAGCCGGCTTGTACGGCGACATCCTGGCGACATGGAGGATCTCGTCGGAGTAGGCGTTGCCGATGCCCGCGATCACCGCCTGGTCGCGAAGCACCCCTTCACCTGGGAGCGCCCAGCCGCCGCCAAGATGAACGCTCGATCGCGTTTGGCGCCGATCGCGTCGTACAGCCGCTGCACTCCTCCGCGCCGTCCAGCACATCGACGGTGAAGTCCGCGCTGAGCGGGTCGGGGCCGAGGCGGGTGATCCCAGGTACGTCGGTCGGCTCGCGCACGACGTACACCGCCAACCGCTTCTGCGTGCCGGCCTCGGTGAAGTCCAGTCCTGAGTTGTCGTCGAGCACCAACCGGGCGGCCAGCGGGCTCTTGCCGGGTCGTGGTGGAGCCGTCGGCACCTCGTCGCGCCACCTGATCCAGCCGCCTCTGGCGAGGTGTACGACCAGGTGCAGGTCGTCGACGCAGATGTCGAGGAACTTGCCGTGCCGAGCGACACCCCCGATGAACAGGCCCTGCAGAGCGCTTGGCGCTGGGTCGAAGGTCTTCAGCGCCGAGAACGCCACCACGTCGAGCCGGGCGACCGCCCGACCGTCGAGGCGGGCCGCGAGGTCGGTCGCCAGGGCTTGCACCTCGGGAAGTTCCGGCACTGTCTCAGTGTGCCTGGTTCTGCGCCTTTGCCCTGGGGGGGCCAGGCACTGACCCGGTGCTCGAGTTCGGTGAGCCTCGTCACCGAAGCCGTAACTCGGGACGCCTAGCATCGACGGCGTAAGGCTTGAGTTCCCGTGCGGAAGGATCGGTTCGATGTCTGTGCAAGCGGTTTGGAACGGCGCTGTCCTTGCCGAGAGCGACGACACCCACGTCGTGGAAGGCAATCACTACTTCCCGCCTGATTCGTTGAATCAGGAGTACTTCGCGCCGAGCTCCAAGAAGACGGTGTGCCCGTGGAAGGGCATCGCGTCGTACTACTCGATCACCGTGAACGGCGACACCAATTCTGACGCAGCGTGGTACTACCCGCACCCCTCGCCGTTGGCACGCAAGATCAAGGACTGGACGGCGTTCTGGAACGGCGTCGAGGTGGTCGACGTACCCGATGCGAGCGACGAGGAGCGGGCCGCCGATGACAGAGCTTGAGAAGGCGACCCGGTCGAAGAGCGAACCGGCAAGGACGAAGCAGGACCGCAACGAGGTGTTCCTCGAGTTCACCCGGTCGATCTGCCCGGTCTGCAAGGTCGTCGTCGACGCCCAGGTGAACATCCGCGATGACAAGGTGTACCTGCGCAAGCGGTGCCGGGAGCACGGCGAGTTCGAGGCGCTGGTCTACGGCGACGCCCAGATGTACCTGGACTCCGCCCGGTTCAACAAGCCGGGCACGATCCCGTTGGAGTTCCAGACCGAGGTCCGCGAGGGCTGTCCGCTCGACTGCGGACTGTGTCCCGACCACAAGCAGCACGCGTGCCTGGGAATCATCGAGGTGAACACCGGCTGCAACCTGGACTGTCCGATCTGCTTCGCCGACTCTGGTCACCAGCCCGACGGCTACTCGATCACCCTCGAGCAGTGTGCGGCCATGCTCGACGTGTTCGTGGCCAGCGAGGGCGAGGCGGAGGTGGTGATGTTCTCCGGCGGCGAGCCGACCATCCACAAGGAAATCCTGGCCATGATCGACCTGGCGCAGCAGCGCCCGATCAAGGCGGTCAACCTCAACACCAACGGAATCCGGCTCGCCTCCGACAAGCGGTTCGTCGCCGAACTCGGTCGGCGCAACCAGCCGGGCCGCGCAGTCAACGTCTACCTGCAGTTCGACGGTCTGGACGAGCGGACCCATCGCGCGATCCGCGGCCGCGACCTGCGCCACATCAAGCAGCGGGCCTTGGACAACTGTGCCGCCGCCGGCTTGACGGTGACGCTGGTCGCCGCCATCGAGCGCGGCGTCAACGAGCACGAGATCGGCCCGATCATCGAGCATGGGCTTGGCCATCCAGCGGTCCGCTCGATCGCTTTCCAGCCCGTGACCCACTCCGGGCGGCATGTGGAGTTCGACCCGTTGACCCGGTTGACCAACTCCGACGTGCTGCACCTCATCGCCGCCCAAGTTCCGCAGTGGTTGACTGCGCAGGACTTCTTCCCCGTGCCGTGCTGCTTTCCCACCTGCCGGTCCATCACCTACCTGATCACCGACGGCGTACCCGGCGAACCCGACTTCGGCCTGATCCCGATTCCTCGGCTGTTGAACGTCGAGGACTACCTCGACTACGTCTCCAACCGGGTGCTGCCCGACGACGGTGTCCGCGAGGCGCTCGAGAAGCTCTGGAGCGCCTCGGCGTTCGTCGGCACCGACACCTCCAACGACCGGCTGCGCCATGTCGCCGCCGCATTGGACTGCGCCGACGCCTGCGGAGTGAACCTGCCCGAGGCCGTGAACGACATCGCCGACAAGGTCTTCATGATCGTGGTCCAAGACTTCCAGGACCCCTACACGCTCAACGTCCGACAGCTGATGAAGTGCTGCGTGGAGGAGATCACCCCCGACGGGCGGCTGATCCCGTTCTGTGCCTACAACTCCGTCGGTTACCGCGAGCAGGTCCGCGCGCAGATGTCCGGCGTACCGGTCGCCGACGTGGTTCCCAACGCGGCGCCGCTGCAGCAGATGCTCACCGACTCGCCGTACGGCTCCAAGGTCGTCTCCTCCGCCAACGGCAGCGGACAGCGTGCGGCGGGCGACGCCGCCACGACCGCCGCCCGCAGACCGCAATGACCAGCGCGGGTGAGGTGAAGGCCTGCTGCGCGGCGGCGTACTCCTCCGACGTGGTGGCCCTGCTGCTGGGCGACTCCTACCACCCCGGCGGCCAGGCACTCACCCGCCGCCTGGCGGCCGTCATGGGGCTGCGCACCGGGCAGTCGGTGCTGGACGTGGCCTCCGGTCGCGGCACGTCGGCGCTGACGCTTGCCGGCGATTACGGCGCGACGGTGGTCGGCGTTGACCTGTCCGCGCCGAACGTCGCGATGGCCGACGGGTCGGCCAAGGCCGCCGGACTTGGCGACCGCGTTCACTTCCGCACCGGTGACGCCGAGCAGCTGCCGGTGCCGGACGGAAGCGTCGACGCAGTGGTGTGCGAGTGCGCGCTGTGCACCTTCCCGGACAAGCCGGCGGCCGCCGGAGAGTTCGCCCGGGTCCTGCGACCCGGTGGCCGGGTCGGCATCACCGACGTCACCGTCGATCCGGATCGGTTACCGGCCGAGCTCACCACGCTCAGCGCCTGGGTCGCCTGCGTCGCCGATGCCCGCCCAGCCGCCGAGTACGCCGACATCCTCGCCGGCGCCGGTCTGCGCGTCACCTCCATCGAGCGCCATGACGCGGCCATCGGTCGGATGATCGACCAGATCGAGGCGCGGCTGCAGTTCCTGCGGCTGACATCACGAGCGACGATCGAGTCGTACGGCGTCGACCTCGGCCGCGCCGCGCCGGTGCTGGCGGCGGCCAGGGCGGCGGTGGCCGACGGCGTACTCGGCTACGCCCTCCTGGTCGCGGAGAAACCCGCCTAGCGACCGGCCTGACGTCGCAGCCTTCCAACTGTGACCGCGCTTACTGAACCGCCCGAGCGCAGCGCCCTAGCGTCAACGGCAGAGCCACCAACTGTCGTTGGGTGGCACGAAGCAAAGGAGCCTGTGATGGCTAACGTAAGCGCGCCTTCGACAACCAGCTCGATCTCAGTGGGCAGAGTGGTCAACGGCGTCGTCGGGGGTCTGGTCGGCGGGGTGCTGTTCGGCATCCTCATGCAGATGATGGACATGATCGCAATGGTGGCGATGCTGGTCGACAGCACATCGCCCGTCGTTGGGTGGCTCGTCCACCTGACCATCTCGGCCCTCATCGGGGCCAGCTTCGCCGTACTCTTGGGCGGCCTGGCCACCGGCTGGGGCAAGGCGGCCGCGCTAGGTATGGGGTACGGCGTGGTGTGGTGGGTGCTGGGCGCGCTGCTGCTCATGCCAGCGCGGCTGGGCATGGACGTTTTTGTGGTGAACACGATGGCCTGGCAAAGCCTCGTCGGTCACTTGATCTACGGTCTCGCCCTGGGGCTGGTGTTCGCGGCCCTGACACGTCGGCACGGCAATAACCGCTAGAGCGCGCGGGATGCCGCGTGAGAACGATCCTGTCCATCAGGACGCGGCAGGGCAGCTAACCGCGCCAGCTCCTGTTCACCGTCCCTCAGGAGCGTACTGTTCAGCGGGAACGCTGGATGACTTGGAGCGGATCAACCCCCCACCATGGGCACCCGGCCAACGCGAGGAGATTGCCGACGTGGAACGAGCAGCCGCGACCGGCGATGACATCTGGTGCATGGCAGAGGTCGACATCTTCGCCGACCTCTCCGAAGCCGAGATGGAGGCAATCGCCGCCGCCGCGCCGATGAAGGCCTACTCGGCCGGTGAACTGCTGTACTCGCCGCACCAGCCGGTCGAGACGCTGTTCATCTTGAAGAAGGGGCGGGTCCGCATCTTCCGTGTCTCCCCTGAGGGTCGAGCACTCACCACGGCCCTGATCGCGCCTGGCACGGTCTTCGGCGAGATGGTGCTCCTTGGCCAGCAGATGCACGACCACTTTGCCGAAGCGCTCGACGCGGTCGTGGTCTGCGTGATGAGTCGCGCCGACGTGCACCGGTTCCTGCTGTCGGACCCGCGCATTGCGATGAGGATCTCGGAAATTCTCGGCCGCAGGCTGGCCGAGCTCGAGCGCCGACTCTCCGATGCCGTGTTCAAGAGCGTGCCGCAGCGGATCGCGGCCACCTTGGCCCTACTCGCACGCGAACAGCAGAAGCGGTCGCTGGGCCGCGGCGTTCAAGTGGCGCTCACTCATGAGCAGATCGCCGCCCTGACGGGCACCTCCCGCGAGACCGCTACGAAGGTGCTCGGCGAGTACGCCGAACGCGGGCTGCTCCGGCTCGGCCGCGGCAAAGTCACCGTGCTGGACCCAGGCGCCATCACGGCCGAGGCCGGAGATTAGGTCGCGCTCTCCGTGGCTTACCGCCAGGGCGCCGGCAGGGGCACGGCCAACGCGCGCCGCAGCAGGCGCAGGTAGTCCCGGCGCGGCACTTCGACGACGCCGAGCGTGCGTAGGTGCGGGGTCGCCCACTGTACGTCGAGCAGCCGGTGCGGCTCGCCGTCGCTGAGCAGCTCGACCAACGCGACAAGCGCCACCTTCGACGCGTCGCTGGCATGGTGGAACATCGACTCACCGGCGAACAACCCGCCGACCGCGACGCCGTACAGCCCGCCGACGAGGTCGCTGCCGCGCCATACCTCGACCGAGTGCGCCCACCCGAGCTGGTGCAGCCTCGAGTACGCCGCCACGATGTCGTCATCGATCCACCCGCCCTCGCGGGCGGGGTCGGCACAGTTGGCGACCACATCGTCGAAGGCGACGTCGACAGTCGTGGTGAACCTCTTGACCGACTGGCGCAGCGACCTGGTCACGCGCAGCCCGGTCAACGGCAGGACCGCCCGCTCCACCGGGCTCCACCAGGCGACGTTTCCGCCGTCTCCCAGCGGCATCGGGAAGAGACCCTGTCGGTAGGCACCGAGGAACGGTGCCCGGCTCCAGATCGGCGCCGATGGCGACCAGGTCGTCGTCGGCCTCGAGGGGGTCAGGGAAGACCCAGTTCGTTGCCAGGGGCTCGCTGGGCATGCCGCCTCCTCCCGACCGTCCGCCGCCTCTGCGTAGGGTAGGAGAGCGACAAGCCGGATCGGGCGAGGAGTGCGGTTATGGGTGCAGGCAGCATCGTGGGGCGGGTCATCGGCTCGTCAGCAACCAAGCGTGCCCCTGATATGGCGGCGAACCTCATCCGCCAGGCGTTCGACCGGGCTGTCGACGGTGCGGGTCCGCTGAAGGGTGCCGCCGAGGCCGCCGACCACAAGCTGGCCGACTGCAACGGCGATGTCGACGAGGCGATCGACAAGCTCGTCGACTCCCACGTGCGACTTGCCGGTGCCCAAGGCTTCGTCACGAACCTCGGCGGGGCGGTGACGATGGCGATGACGATCCCCGCGAACATCTCCGGCCTCGCCCTGCTGCAGTGCCACCTGGTTGCGGGCATCGCGCACCTGCGCGGCTACACCTTGTCCGATCCACGGGTGCGCAACGCCGTACTCGCCTGCATCCTCGGCGCCGACGGGGTCAAGGAGCTCGTGAAAGATCACCGCCTGCCGGGCGCTCCGATGGTGATCGCCACAGCGCCGCAGCACGACCCAGAGCTGGACCAGCGGATCGCCACCGAGGTTGCGACGGCGCTGATCGCGCAAGTTGCCGGCAAGCGCACCGCGGCCATGGTGGGCCGCCGGATGCCGGTGATCGGTGGCGGCGTCGGCGCGGTCACCGACGGGTGGGACACCTATCGAGTGGGCCGGTACGCCGCCAAGGAGCTCAAGCAGCGCACCCGCCCATAGCGGTCTCAAGTAGCGCACCCGCATCCAGCGGGTGGTGTGCTTAGGCGCCAGCTAACGACGTACCCGGGGCACCTTCACTAGGTGAAACCATCTTCACTAGGTGAACGGCTCCACAAGCCGGGCATTTCGGGCGTCTGCGCGACCTTCTGCCTAGTCAAGATCCGGGAGATGCCGCCCAGGCGGCTAGGCCGAGTGTGCGTGATTGGATCAGCCGAGATCCGGGGTAGGGCGATCAGGTGAGGTTTGGCGCGAGGGCGGTGACCACGCGGGAGGCGGGCGGGTGGTTTCCCGATCTGCGCGGCCATCCAGGCACTCGTCTCGATCAACGCCGGCAGGTCGACGCCGGTCTCGACGCCCATGCCGTGCAGCTGCCAGACCAGGTCCTCGGTGGCGAGGTTGCCCGTCGCGCTCTCGGCGTACGGGCACCCGCCGAGCCCGCCGGCGGCCGCGTCGATGACGGTCACCCCGCAGCGCATCGCGGTCAGCGCGTTGGCCAGCGCCTGGCCGTAGGTGTCGTGGAAGTGGACGGCGACCTGCTCCGCGCCGACGCCGGCCTCGGCCAGCCCGGCGAGCAGCCGCTCCACCTGACCTGGCGTGCCGACCCCGATGGTGTCGCCCAACGACAGCTCCGAGCAGCCGAGCTCGATCAGCCGGCGGCCGGCCTCGACGACCTGGCTGACGGGCACGTCGCCCTCCCACGGGTCGCCGAAGCACATCGACAGGTAGCCGCGCACGCGCAGCCCCTCCTGCAGCGCCCGCCGTACGACCGGTTCGAACATGGCGTACTGCTCGTCCATGCTCCGGTTGAGGTTGCGCGCGGCGAACGACTCGGTGGCGCTGGCGAAGATCGCGATCTCGCGCACACCCTTGGCGAGTGCCCGCTCGAGCCCCCGCTCGTTCGGCACCAGCACCGGCATCCGGTCGGCGGCGTCGAGGTCGAGCGCGTCGATAAGCTGCTCGGCGTCGGCGAGCTGGGGCACCCAGCGGGGGTGCACGAAGCTCGTCACCTCGACCGCCGGCAGCCCCGCCGCGACCAGCCGGTTGACGAACTGCGCCTTGACCTCGACCGGAACGATCGCCGACTCGTTCTGCAGCCCGTCGCGCGGGCCGACCTCGTAGACGGTGACCTTCGCCGGCATACCCGGCGCAGGCTCGACCTGCGGCAGTCGGGTCACTGGTCGTTCCCGGCGTGGACGACGAACAGCCGGGCACCCAGGTCCACCTGCTCGCCCGCTTTGGTGTTCACCTCGGCCACCACCCCTCGAACGGTGCCGTCAGCACCAGCTCCATCTTCATCGCCTCCATGACACCCAGTGTGGCGCCCGCCTCCACCGGCGCCCCAACCGTGGCCTGCACCGACAGCACGGTGCCCGGCATCGGGGCGGTTACCGACCCGTCGCCGACCACCGTGCGCCCGCCGGGGCCGAAGGCGTCGGGCCGGTCGAAGACGTACGTCTGCCCGCGGAAGGCGACGAGCACGTGGTGCGGCTCCACCAGCACCTGCCCTTCGTGCACCTGCCCGTCGATCTCCAGCCGCAGCCACCGGCCGGAGCCGCCCACCGGACGCACCTGGAGGCGTCCGGACGGCCCGCTGACCGACCCCGCGGCGACATCGACGGTCAACAGCCGGCTGTCGCCCGCGACTGCAGCATTGGACAGCTCCAGGGGTACGGCGGCCGGTGCCGCCCCGGCTCGCCAGCCGTCGGCGACGGCGAAGGGGTGCCTGCTGTCTCTGTTCGTCGCGCCGGCAGCACCCGAGGTGGCGAGGCCCCAGGCGGCCAGGCACCAGGCCTGCACCGGCGTTTCCAGCTGCAGTTCGTCAGGGTGAGAGTCGAGCCAGCCGGTGTCGATGGCGCTGTCGCGGTAGAAGGGCGATGCGGCTAGCGTCCGCAGGAAGCCGAGGTTGGTGGTCAGGCCGAGGATGGCCGTCTCGTCCAGAGCGGTCACCAGGGCCTGACGAGCCGCCTCTCGGGTGGCGCCGGTGGCGATGATCTTGCCCAACAGCGGGTCGTAGTGGGTGCTGACCCGTTGCCCGGAGACCAGCGCAGCGTCGACCCTGGCCCGAGCCGGCCAGGTGACCAGGCTGGCAACGCCCGCTTGCGGCAGGAAGCCGGCGTAGGGGTCCTCGGCGTACACCCGCGCCTCGATCGCGTGGCCGCGCAGTGTGACGGCCTCCTGGGTGAAGGGCAGCGGCTCCCCTGAGCGACGGCGAACTGGAGGTCGACGAGGTCGAGGCCGGTGACGATCTCGGTGACCGGGTGCTCGACCTGCAGCCGGGTGTTCATCTCCAGGAAGTAGGCGTCGCCCCGGAGACCAGGAACTCCACGGTGCCAGCGTTGACGTAGCCGACCGCGCGCGCCAGCGCCACGGCCGACGACGTCACCACCCGGCGTACGTCGTCGGAGATGACCGTTGCTGGCGCCTCCTCGATCACCTTCTGGTGGCGGCGCTGCACCGAGCAGTCCCGCTCGAACAGGTGCACCACGTGGCCGTGTTCGTCGCCGAACACCTGCACCTCGATGTGGCGGCCGTGCTCGACGTACCGCTCGAACAGCACGGTGTCGTCACCGAACGCAGCAGCCGCCTCTCGCCGAGCCGCCGCGACGGCCTCGGGCAGGGCCGCCGCATCCCGGACGACCCGCATGCCCTTGCCGCCGCCTCCCGCCGCCGCCTTCACCAGCAGCGGCAGCCCGACCTGCTCGAGCACGGCGTCGAGGTCGTCGCCACTGGCCGGGTCAGCAGCGGGTACGACGGGCACGCCCGCCGCGATGGCGATCTGGCGGGCCTTGTCCTTGCTGCCCATCGCCTCCATCACCGCAGCGGGTGGCCCGACGAAGACCAGGCCAGCGTCGGTGACGGCCCGCGCGAACGCCGCGCGCTCCGACAA
Source organism: Nocardioidaceae bacterium (assembly GCA_030447805.1). Taxonomy (GTDB): domain Bacteria; phylum Actinomycetota; class Actinomycetes; order Propionibacteriales; family Nocardioidaceae; genus JAUJOE01. The sequence goes on from JAUJOE010000004.1 coordinate 310,294, forward strand.
GAAGCCGTAGCCGGGGTGGACCGCGTCAGCGCCCGCGCGCTCGGCGGCGCTGAGCAGCGCAGGGATCGAAAGGTAGGACTCCGCCGCGGAGGCAGGCCCGATGCGGACGGCCGTGTCGGCCTCGCTGACGTGCAAGGCGTCGCGGTCGGCGTCGCTGTAGACGGCGACGCTCCGCAGCCCCGCCGACGACGCAGCGCGGATGACCCGCCGGGCGATCTCGCCCCGGTTGGCCACCAAGACAGTGCCGAAACGCGTGCCGTGACGCGTCACGTGCGGCTCACATCCGGAAGACGCCGTAGCGGGGCTCGGTCACGGGGGCATTGGCCGCAACGGCCAGCCCCATGCCGAGCACGCGGCGGGTGTCGACAGGGTCGATCACCCCGTCGTCCCACAGCCGGGCGGTTGAGTAGTAGGGCGAGCCCTGGTGCTCGTACTGATCCCGGATCGGCGCCTTGAACGCCTCCTCGTCGGCGCCGGACCACGCCTCGCCACGCGCCTCCAAACCGTCGCGGCGGACCGTGGCCAGCACCGACGCAGCCTGCTCGCCGCCCATCACGGAGATGCGCGCGTTGGGCCACATCCAGAGGAAGCGGGGTCGTAGGCGCGGCCGCACATCCCGTAGTTCCTGCGCCGAACGACCCGCCGATCACGACGGTGAACTTCGGCACCACCGAGCAGGCGACAGCCGTGACCAGCTTGGCGCCGTCCTTGGCGATGCCGCCGGCCTCGTACTGGCGACCGACCATGAACCCGGTGATGTTCTGCAGGAAGACGAGCGGCACACCGCGCTGGTTGCACAGCTCGATGAAGTGGGCGCCCTTCAGGCTCGACTCGCTGAACAGGATGCCGTTGTTGGCGACGATGCCCACCGGGTAGCCCCAGATGCGGGCGAACCCGCACACCAGCGTCTCGCCGTACAACGCCTTGAACTCGTGCAACCGCGAGCCGTCGACGATGCGCCTGATCACCTCGCGCACGTCGTACGCCGTGCGGGTGTCGCTCGGCACGACGTCGTAGAGCCCCTCGGGGTCTTCGAGCGGGTCCTCCGGCTCCGCGGCGACCACTGATGCAGGGGTACGCCGCTCCAGCGTGCCGACGATCGAGCGCACGATCGCCAGCGCCTCGGCGTCGTCGTCGGCCAGGTGGTCGACGACGCCGGAGGTGCGCGCGTGGACGTCGCCGCCACCGAGGTCCTCGGCGGTGACCACCTCACCGGTCGCGGCCTTCACCAGCGGGGACCCCCCAGGAAGATCGTGCCCTGGTTGCGGACGATGATCGTCTCGTCCGACATCGCCGGCACGTACGCCCCGCCGGCCGTGCACGAGCCGAGCACCGCAGCGATCTGGGCGATGCCGCGAGCCGACAGGTTGGCCTGGTTGAAGAAGATCCGGCCGAAGTGGTCGCGGTCGGGGAACACCTCGTCCTGCAGCGGCAAGAAGGCGCCGCCGGAGTCGACGAGGTAGATGCACGGCAGCCGGTTGGCGGCGGCGACCTCTTGGGCCCGCAGGTGCTTCTTGACCGTCATCGGGTAGTAGGTGCCGCCCTTGACTGTCGCGTCGTTGGCCACGACGACGCACTCTCGGCCGCTGACGGTGCCGATGCCGGTCACGATTCCCGCGCTCGGCACGGCGTCGTCGTACATGCCGTAGGCAGCGAGGGGGGCAATCTCGAGGAACGGTGACCCGGCGTCGAGCAACCTGTCGACGCGGTCGCGCACGAGCAGCTTGCCGCGGCTTTGGTGCCGGGCCCTGGCAGCGTCGGACCCGCCGCGGCGCACCGCCTCGAGCCGCTGCCGCAGCTCGGCCACGCTCGGACGCAGCGAGGCATCCGGCGCTCTGGGTTCGGTGACGACGCCGGTGGCCTCGCCACGTGCGTCGCTCATGCGCCTCCAGACAGCGGGTAGCCAACCACCTGCCGGCGTACCCGCTTCTGCCTGCGACGGTTAGCCGTTGGCGTCCTAGGTTAGCGCCGCGGCACTGGACCAGCGGACGGCATGCCGTAGGCTGCACCGTCGGAGCCGACGCCGCACATCTGCGTCGGAAGGGGGTGGTGTTGTGGCGAACCGCGTCTTCCTGCACGTCGGCACGCCCAAGACCGGCACGACGTACCTGCAGAGCATCTTGTGGGCCAACAAGCAGGCGCTCAAGGAGCAGGGGCTGCTGCTGCCGTTGAGCCGGGTGCGCGAGCACTATTACCTGTCCAACATCGCCCGCGACGACGAGCGGCCCCTTGAGACGATGCCGCCGCACGGGCACACCGCGTGGGAGCGGATGCTGCGCGAGGTCGGCGACTGGGACCGCGACGCGCTGATCAGCCACGAGCTGTTCACCATCTGCTCCGCCGAGCGCGTCCGCTGGGCCACTGAGTCTCTCGGGACAGTTGCGGCCGAGGTGCACATCATCGTTACCGCCCGCGATCTGGCTCGCCAGGTCCCGGCGGAGTGGCAGCAGACGATCAAGCACGGCCGCTCGCACCGGCTGGGCGAGTTCTACGAGGACCTGCGCGCTGAGGAACCCAACGGTGGTGTTCTGGCGGGTGCAGGACTTGCCGGACGTGCTCGGGCGGTGGTCGAGCGGCGTCTCCGCCGACGCGCGTTCACATCGTCACCGTTCCACCGACCGGCGCTCGCGCGACCTGCTGTGGAACCGGTTCGCCGCGCTGGTCGGTGTCGATCCCAACAGCGTCGACCTCTCGGTCGACGCGCCGAACGAGTCGCTGGGCGTCGAAGAGGTGGAGACGTTGCGCCGTATCAACGCCTATGCTCCGCCGGACGAAGAGAAACCGCGACAGCAGCTGCTCGTCCGTCAGGTGCTGGCTGATGGGATCCTGGCGGCCCGCTCGGGAGCGCAGAGGTTCGCGCCACCAGCGCGGGAGCACCCCTGGGTCGTCGAGCGTGGCACGCAGATGGTGGACGAGCTGCGGCAGTCGGCGTACGACGTCGTCGGCGACCTCGACGAGCTGCTGCCGCCGCCAGAGCCGCCGCGCGGACCGGATCCGGACAAGGTGGACGACGAGGCAGTGGCGCGGGTCGCCGTCGAAACCGTGAGCGCCGTCTTGTACCGCACCCATGAGCTTGAGAACCAGCGGCTGACCACGCAGCTGGCTTCGGTGCAGGAGCGGTTGGCTTCGGTGCAGGAGCGGTTGGCTTCGGTGCAGGAGCGGTTGGCTTCGGTGCAGCAGCGATCGACTTCGATGCAGGAGCGGTTGGCTTCCGCCCAGCAGCAGCTCAAGACCAGGACCGAGCGGGTGCAGAAGCTGGAACAACGCGTCAAGACCCTCGAGCAGCAGCTGGCCGCAGCCCGCCAGGCTTTCCGGGAGGAACGGGCTCAGCCTCTCAAGGTGCACCTGCGCCGCCGCGCCGGGCTGGTCAAGCGCAGGGTGTTGCGCCAGCCGTTGCCGTAGTCGTCGAGAGCTCGCCGCCGCCGGTGATAGCGTGTGCCGATCAGCCAGTCGAGGCTCACATGGCGAGGCGAGTCTTCCTGCACGTGGCCACCCCCAAGTCGGGCACCACCTATCTGCAAGCGGTGTTGTGGCAGAACGCCGACGTGCTCCGCGAGGCCGACCTGCTCCTGCCGGGCACGTTCCAGGCCCACTACACCGCGGCCAAGGGCGTCACGAAGCGTCGGCGCATGCGCGAGGTGAACATCGACATCGCCACCGCCTGGTCGCGGCTAGCCAAGCAGACCAACCGGTGGCCCGGCGCCGCGCTGATCTGCCACGAGCTGTTCGCTCCGGCCAGCGCCGAGCAGGCCGAGGCTGCCAAGTCCGCCCTAGATGCACCCGAGACTCACCTGATCCTTACGGCACGGGCGCTGCACAAGCAGGTGCCGGCCTCCTGGCAGGAGGGGTTGAAGGGCGGCGGCATGGTGGCGTTCGACACGTTCGTCGGCAACGTGCGCGACAACAGCGGCAAGGGACGGTGGTTCTGGAGCGTTCAGGACCTCGGTGACGTCGCCCGACGTTGGGGGCCGGCATCCCTGCCGACCGCGTCCACGTCGTCACGGTGCCGCCCGACTCTTCAGACCCCACCTTGCTGTGGCGGCGCTACGCCTCCGTGCTGGGCATCGACCCAGCCACGTGCGATGTCGACGTCCCCAAGCGGAACGTGTCGTTGGGGTGCGTCGAGGCCGAGGTGCTCCGGCGCGTGCACAGCCGCCAGGACCCCCGGTTTCGAAAAAGGCCGGGGCGCAGCTACGTGCCGTGGACGCGCAAGCTGCTCGCCGTCCAGATCCTTGGTCAGCGGCACAGCGCGCCGTTCGGCCTGCCAGCCGACGCCCGCCACTGGGTCTCAGAGCGTACGGCGGCCATGGTCCGCGAGATCCATGGCCGGGGCTACCACGTGGTCGGTGACCTGGCAGACCTCGCCTGGCGGCCGCCGGCACCGGAGACCCGGCTGGTGTCGTCGGTCACCGAGGAGGAGGTCGACGATGTGTGCGCGTGGACGATCACCCGGCTGCAGGAGGAGCTGGTGAGGCGTCAGCCCGCCGCCGTACCACCCGCGGTTGGTCCTGACGACGGCGTCGACGGGATCCTTGAGCTGCTCGAGCACATTCGAGCAGCCGACACCGGCACTCAGCCGCGTCCCGCTCCGCCGAAGCAGACCTCGACCACCCGGCGGCTGCGCGCCGGCCGACTGTCGTGGCGGCGCGGCTGACGCGGCATCCGACATCTGCGGCCGAAGAGATCCGACCTGGTGATCGCTGGAGCGTGTTCAGCGTCGGATCGTTTCCACGTGGGGCGGGCTTGCTCTTGCCGGTGAGACATGCTTCAGTTGAACCGTGGTTGAGACAGCTGCCACGCGGCCCTTCGCCTGAAAGGCCCCAACTGAATGTCTCCCGTTTTTTCCGCTGCTGATCTGTCCCAACACCTGTACTGCGTAGATTCCACCGACCACTCCGGCTGTGACCGGGCCGAGCGCACCCATGAACTCCTGCTGCGGGCAGTTGACGCCGACGAGGCCGAGCGCGAGCGGCTGCACGAGGAAGTCGTGCTGCTCAACGTCGAGGTGGCTGAGTCCATCGTCATGCGCTACCGCAACCGCGGCGTACCGGTGGAAGATCTTGTCCAAGTCGCCTGCCTCGGACTCGTCAAGGCCGTCCACGGGTTCGACGCGGCCAAGAGCGACAACTTTCTCAGTTACGCCGTGCCCACAATTCTCGGTGAGGTGAAGCGCTTCTTCCGTGACAACGCCTGGGTGGTCCGCCCCCTCGCCGCATTCAGGAGCTGCAGGCCGAGATCTCCGCGGCATCGGCTCGGCTGATGCACGAGACGGGCCGGCCACCGACGCCTCGCGACATCGCCGACGACCTCAACCTCGAGGTCGACGTGGTGAGCGAGGCGCTCACCGCCGACGGCTGCTTCTCCCCAGCTCGCTCGACCGGCCCAGCGGCGACGACGAGACTGCCACCTTGTCGGACGTGTTGGGCGAGCGCGACCCGGGTTCGAGCGGGCCGAGGCCGTGGTGGCGCTGCGGCCGCTGTGCCAGCAGCTGTCCGAGCGGGACCGTCGCATCGTCTACCTGCGTTTCTTCCACGAGTGGACCCAAGCGCGCATCGCCGAGGAGTTCGGCGTGACGCAGATGCAGGTGTCGCGGTTGCTGACGCGGATCTTGAAGCAGCTGCGCAGCCAGCTCGGTGCACCCGACGCTCCAGCCGAAACGGCCGCCGTCACTGCTGGCAGTTCCCCGGCCGGCGAAGGCAGTGCCAACGACGTTTTCGAGGTGCCCGCGGTTCGCGCTAGCTGAGGGGCGCAAGCGTCGGCGTACACGTAGGCGGGCGTGCGGGGTTGCGCCCACCGTTTACCGCGGTATCGCGGTAGACGTACGCCGAGGTGATTGCCGCACGGGCGTCGGGAGCTGCCGTTCTGGTACACCTGCGGCATGTCCTTGATGTGGTACGCCGAAACGCCCGTCCACCGCACTCGGCAGATCGCCGCTGACGCCATCGCCGTCTTGGCCCTGCTGGTTTGCTACTGGATCGGCACTGGAGTCCACGATCTGACCGCCGAACTCGCGGCGCCCGGCCGGTCGCTTGAGTCGGGAGGCGCCGCGCTTGCCGAACGGATGACCGAGGCAGGCGCTGCGGCCAGTGAGGTGCCGCTGGTTGGCGACAGCCTGCAGGAGCCGTTCGACCAAGCCAGCCAAGTGGCCGTTCGATCGAAGACGCCGGGGTCAGGCAGCAGGAAGTGGTGCAGACCTTGGCCCTCGCCCTGGGATGGGTGACCGGCGGCGTCCCCGCTCTCGTGGTGCTCGCCCTATGGCTGCCGAGACGGCTGCGCTTCGCCCGCCGAGCGGCGTACGCCCGGCGACTGATGCACGGTGGCGCCGGTCTCGACGTCTTCGCCTTTCGGGCCCTCGCCGGCAGCCGATCGCCGAGTTGGCTCGACTGCGCACCGATCCGGCCGCGGGTTGGCGCAACCGGGACCCGGAGACGATCGAGGCGCTCGCGGCGCTCGAGCTGCGAGGTCTTGGCTTGCGCCCTGGCGGACGAACCTCCCGACCCGTCCGCTGACCGGATGACCACTGCTACGCTCAGTTCGCTTCCGCCCCCCATGGTTTATGAGCCCTCATGGCGCACCTTGGTCAGCTTCCTCGGCGCGGATCTGGTCGAGCAGGTCAAGTATCACCGCAACGCCGCTCGATCTGCGCGCGACGGTAGCTGCTGGTGCCAGCCGGTGCAGACGCGCCTGCAACTGCTCGACCGTCCAGGTGACAACCTCGTCCACCTGCTCGGCTGGCACCACAGATCCGGTCTGGACATGTGACGGTGCCGCCAGCTCAGATCAAAGCGAGGTCGCCGCGCCATACTCTCGGGCGTTGATTTCGGCGACCATCGCGCTGACGCAGGGGGTCAACCATTCCTGGGTCTCGTCAGGCAGCCAGATGGGGTCGCCTCGACGTTGCGCGAGGAGTTCGTCGACCAGGAGCTCTGAGTCCACTTCGCCCTGGGGTCGGGAAAGCGATCGTCTCGCAGCCGGTGCAGTCGCCGTACCATCTCTGTCTCCGCTCGACCCAGGGACGCATTCTTCTTCGGGATGTCGGCGTCGTAGCTCTCTGCGTCGAGCCCCAGCACCGAGGCATAACGCCGCCAAAGTTCGGTCGGCTCTGTTGCGTCCCTAGGAACCGTCACGATGTGTACGTTCTCCAGTGGGATGCCGGCATGCGACCACCGGTTGGCGACTGCGGCGACATCCTGGACCGTCCAAAACCACACGCCCCTGCGGGTTCGGGTCCGCACCTGATTGACGAACGTCTCCAAGGTAAGGCCCCGTCCACCGCGTACTCCTTGTTGCCAGGCCGCCGGGATCTGTCTGTGCAACGCTCGTGCGGTGATGATGAGGTGCACCTCTGCCGGGCGGAGTTGGTCCACTGCCCTTCGTGCTTGTTCCGTCGTGGCGGGTGCCATCAGCTCATGGCTGATGAGCGCGTCACCAGCCCACTCGTTGCAGCCTGCGGTGAGAGTCGCCCATACCGTCCCCGGGTCGACTTCGGTATGGCGCATGGTGGTTCGTTCAGTGACAGCCTTCGCCGCGACATAGTGGGCATCAAAGGTTCCTGGCAGCAGGAGGCCGGCCTCGCGGAGGCTGTCGCGGTTGTGCCACAGGACGCCTTGGAGGTAGGAGGTCCCCGACTTGGGGGTGGCAACGTGGAGGAAGACGCGTTTGCTCATCTAACCTTCCTGGTGGACTCGCCCCTTCCTGGCGGACTCGCTGCCACGGTAACCCAATGGACCGCCATGTGATCGCGAGGCGAACTTCGGGCGATCGCTGAGACCGCCTCACCTTCCCGCCCGTAGCGTGAGGGTATGAGTGACGCCTTCGCCGGAGCAGACCGCTTTCTCTTGACCAACGCCCGGCTCCTCGAGCGGCGGCTCTTCGCCGCGTTGTTCCTCGGCCAGTCCGCGGGCAAGGTCGTCGATGCGCTGCGGGGCTACCAGAACGAGGACGGCGGGTTCGGACATGCCCTGGAGCCGGACACCCGCTGTCCGGCGAGCCTGCCCATCTATGTCGAGGCGGCGCTCCAGGCGCTCGCGACCGTCGGTACCAGCGACGAACGCATGGTGAGGGCAGCCTGCGACTTCCTGGCGCGGGTAGCGACCGACGCTGACGCGGGTGGAGCGGTGCCCCTCGCCTTCCCGGTTATCGAGTCCTTCCCCAGGGCCGCGCACTGGACGGAGTGGACCTATGCCCCAGCGCTCAACCCGACCGCCGGCCTGGTTGGGTTGCTTCACCGGCTGGACTTCGACCACCCCTGGAGGGACGAGGCGCAGGCGTGGTGCTGGCAAGCCATCGACGCGGGCGTTCCCGCCGGCGCGCACACCCTTTCGGAAGTCCTCGTCTTCCTCGAGCACGTCCCCGAACGCGCCCGCGCTGAGGCGGCCGCGGTCGCCCTCGCCAAGCGGTTCGAAGAGATGGCCGACGTCCATCTCGACCCGGAGACCCCGGGTACGGTCTCTCCCCGCTCCACTTCGCCCCGACGGCGGACGCCCGCTGGCGCCAGCTCTTCACCGACGCCCAGATCGAAGCTGACCTCGATCATCTCCAACGCTCCCAGCAGCCCGACGGCGGCTGGTCCGTCTCGTGGGAGCCACCCGGCGAGACCGCCGTACTGGAATGGCGGGGCGTGATCACCCTTCAGGCGCTTCGCAGCCTCTCTTCCTACGGACGCCTCCCTACGAGCTGAGCAGGCGAGTCCAGGTGCTGGCCGGGGGCGCGGCCTGTCCTTGGACGGTTGGTTCATTTCTCTTGACCCCACAGTGCCTGGAGCCGTTCGATGGCCTCAGCCTTGGACATTGTGGCTACCTCTTGCTCAGGGACACCGAACTTGACGATCAACTGATAGGTCAGATCGGCCGGGAGTGCGTCTCGTGGCTGCTCTGGTTCGCCTCGGCTCGGCTTGGCCCCCGTCTGTACGCACTGCCAGAAGTCGTTCTCGCTGACATCCAGTTGGTCTCGGAGAATGTGGCTCCACAGCGCCGCTCCATAGGCGGTCCGGTCAGCTAGATGCGAGATTCGCGTGCGCAGTACGCGCCCGTCCGGTAACGACAGTTCGTAGGTGGAGTGGTGAGTCCCCGTTCGCCCCCGAGCGTCTCGAACGCGGGTCCAACCCTCGATCGTGCAGAACTTCTCATGGTCAGAGCGAGTCGCCGCGGGACGACTCACCGGCCAACCAACCAGTCCTTAAGCTGCTGATCGGTGGACAGCTCGATGATCTGAACGACTGCCCAGTTCTCCGCGTGGTTGGGTGCTGTCAGGAGACGTGCCGACCAGTCCTCTGCGTACTCGCGCAGGGCTTGGCACATCTCGTCCAACGCCTCGTCGAAGTCCGAGCCGTCTGCGGCCACTGGAAGTCCACGAATGAAGATGCTCCAGCCGCCGGCCTCGCGGACGACCTCAGCCCGCGCGGGACGTAACGTGGCGAGCGCAAGTCGAAGCTTCTCGGCGTCGACCACGGCAGCACGGTTCTTGAGTCGGCGCACGCTCGCCGGACGACCTGCCTCGGCGGCGTCAAGTAGATCCTTGAAGTGGGCGCGCCCCTGGGAAACGTTCTGGTAATGCGTTGCGGTCACTTGATCTCCTTGTGTGTACATACTGTACATGCTGCCCACTACAAGGCGGTAGCTGGCGGCACGGAATTCGGTTGCGGCTGCCCGACCCCGCGGTGAGGCTGTCGGCATGGACGGATTCGATCCGGCGCAGAGCTTCGGCCCTGAGGTCGCCCAGCGTTACGACGACCACCTGCGCGGAGACGAAGCCGAGACCGTTGACTTTCTTGCCGGCCTTGCGGGCAGTGGCCCCGCGCTGGAACTTGCGATCGGCACTGGCCGGATCGCGCTCCGACTGTCCGCGCGCGGCATCACCGTCGACGGGATCGAGCTGTCGCCAGACATGATCGGCCGGCTGCGAGAGAAACCGGGCGGCGCCGCGCTTGACGTGACGATGGGCGACATGGCGCGGGCGACTGCGCCCCTGAAGTACTCGCTCGTCTATCTCGTCTTCAACACCATCTACAACCTGCTGACCCAGGATGACCAGGTCCGTTGCTTCGAGAACGCTGCTCGCCACCTCACTGACGACGGCGTATTCGTCGTCGAGGCTGGCGTGCCGTGGGCCTGGTTGCGGGGGAACCAATTTGTTGACGTTGAGTACGTCGCGAACGGTGAGGTAGTCCTCGACGTGAACCGGTACGACCCAGTCACACAAATCCTCGACGAGAACCACGTCACGCTGACCAACGCCGGCGTGCGGCTCGGGCCGATCTCGCAACGGATCAGCTGGCCGAGCGAGCTTGACCTGATGGCCCGGATCGCCGGGTTGCGCCTCGTCGACCGCTGGGGCGGCTGGAATCGAGAGCTATTCACCGCCGCGAGCGAACGCCACATCAGCGTCTACTCCCGGTAGCAGGCGAGGGTGTGGTTGCTGGCTGTCTGGTGGTTGTCTACGCCAGATTCGTCAGCCACGGGCACCTCGTCAGCTCGCCGAGCGCCCGCGTCAA
>JAUJOE010000012.1:0-25484 GCA_030447805.1 Nocardioidaceae bacterium
ATCTCGACGTCGGCAGCCACCCGGAGTACGCCACCCCCGAATGCGACTCGGTCACTGACCTCGTCGCCCACGACAAGGCCGGGGAGCGGGTGCTGGAGGGGTTGCTCGTCGACGCAGAGCGGCGGCTGCGCGACGAAGGCATCGCCGGAGATGTCTACCTCTTCAAGAACAACACGGACTCCGCCGGCAACTCCTATGGCTGCCATGAGAACTACCTGGTCGGTCGCCATGGTGAGTTCTCGCGGCTGGCCGACGTCCTCATCCCGTTCCTGGTGAGCCGGCAGATCGTCTGCGGTGCCGGGAAGGTGCTGCAGACGCCGCGCGGGGCGATGTTCTCCGTCAGCCAGCGGGCCGAGCACATCTGGGAGGGCGTCTCCAGCGCCACCACCCGGTCGCGGCCGATCATCAACACCCGCGACGAGCCGCACGCCGACGCCGAGCGGTTCCGGCGGCTGCACGTCATCGTCGGTGACTCGAACATGAGCGAGACCACCACGATGCTCAAGATCGCCAGCACCGATCTCGTACTGCGCATGATCGAGGCAGGCGTCGTCATGCGCGACATGACGATGGAGAACCCGATCCGGGCGATCCGGGAGATCTCCCACGACATGACCGGCAGGCGCAAGGTCCGGCTGGCCAACGGCCGCGACGCGTCGGCGCTGGACATCCAGGGGGAGTATCTCTCCAAGGCTCGCGACTTCGTCGACCGGCGCGAGCTGCAGACACCGCTGATCGACGCGGCGCTCGACCTGTGGGAGCGCGGGCTCAAGGCGGTGGAATCCGACGACCTGAGCCTGGTCGAACGAGAGCTCGACTGGGTGATCAAGTACCGGCTCATCGAGCGCTACCGCGCTCAGCACGGTCTTGGGCTGACGTCGGCGCGAGTGGCGCAGCTTGACCTCGCCTACCACGACATCCACCGCGACCGGGGGTTGTACTACCTGCTGCAAAAGCGCGGCGCGGTTGCCCGGGTCGCCAGCGACCTCAGCATCTTCGAGGCCAAGTCCGTGCCCCCGCAGACCACCCGCGCCCGGCTGCGCGGTGAGTTCATCCGCAAGGCGCAAGAACGCCGGCGTGACTTCACCGTCGACTGGGTGCACCTGAAGCTCAACGACCAGGCGCAGCGCACCGTGTTGTGCAAGGACCCCTTCCGGTCCCACGACGAACGGGTCGAGCGGCTCATCGACTCGATGTGATTGTTAGGCTGGTCCGTCCGTGGCCAGCACCACCCGCAGCCCTCCGTGAGGTTCTTTCGTGCGTCGAGTTTTCACCGCTGTTCTTCCGGTCCTGCTCGCGGTGAGCGCTTGCGGTGACCCTGCGGCCACCGATGAGCAGCCAAAGGCTGGCGCGCTGGCCGAAGTGACCGTGTCCGGTCCGGTGGGTAGCCGGCCGGTGATCGAGTTCAAGGCGCCGCTGTCGTTCGCCGAGACGCAGCGCGAGGTGGTGCAGGAAGGCGACGGCAAAGGGGATGCGATCACTCCCACATCCACGGTGACCGTCGACTACGTCGGCATCAACGCCAGTGACGGAGCCCAGTTCGACAGCAGCTACCAGGGCGGCGGCGAACCAGCGACGTTCTCGCTGGACCAAGTGATCACAGGTTTCGCCACCGGGCTGCAAGGCGCCCACGCCGGTGACCGCGTGCTGATCGGCGTCGCCTCCGAGGACGGCTACGACCCCACCGGCAACGGGGCGGCAATCCGCCCCGGCGATAGCCTCATCTTCGTCGTCGACGTACACAAGGTCGTCAATCCACCCAAGGCCGAACCGCCGCCGACCGAACCGCCGCCGACCGCGGCGTCCGGCACCAAGGTAGAACCGCCGCCGACCGTCCCCGAGCTTACCTACGACAAGCAGGGCAACCCGGAGAAGTTCGTGGCCACGCCGCAGACCGCCGAGGCCCCGACGGAACTCGGCGTCTACCCGCTCATCAAGGGCGAGGGCGCGAAGGTGGAGTCCGGGCAGACGATCACCGTCGAGTACGTCGGCCAGCTCTACCCTGACGGCGAGGTGTTCGACGAGTCTTGGTCGAACGACCAACCGGTCGCGTTCTCCATCGGCGTCGGCCAGGTGATCGGGGGCTGGGACCAGGGGCTGGTGGGTCAGCCGGTCGGCTCCCGGGTGATCTTGGTCATCCCGTCGGAGCTGGGGTACGGCGCGACCGGCAGTGGTGACACCATTCCTCCTAACGCCGACCTCATCTTCGTCGTCGACATCCTGCAGGCTTCCTGAGGAGCACCTCTCGTGATCGCCCGCAAGTCCGAGCGTCTGATGAACCTGACGATCTGTCTGCTGGTGGCGCGCCACTTCGTACCAAAGCACCGCATCCGGCAGGCAGTCGAGGGCTACCACGACCTGTCGGACGACGCGTTCGACCGCATGTTCGACCGGGACAAGGAGGAGCTGCGCCTGCTTGGTGTCCCGATCGAGGTGGGCGCGATCAACAAGGCCTTCGAGGACGAGCCCGGCTACCGGGTGCGGCGCGACAAGTTCGAGCTCCCGGAGATCAGGTTGGAGGCCGACGAGGCCGCTGTGGTGGGGTTGGCCGCCCGGGTCTGGCAGCACGCCAGCCTGGCCGCCGCCACCTCCCAGGGTCTGCGCAAGCTCCGGGCCGCCGGCGTACCCGTCGACGAGTCGGCGCTGACCATCCTGGAGCCGCAGCTAGCCGCCAACGAGCCAGCCTTCGACCCGGTCTTCGACGCTGTGACGCAGCGGCGGCCGATCGAGTTCGACTACCGAACCAGGGGAGGCGGCGAGCCTGCCCGGCGACACGTCGAGCCGTGGGGCATCGTCTCCTGGCACGGCCACTGGTACCTCATCGGCCACGACCGCGACCGAGGGGCCGCCCGCATGTTCCGGCTGTCGCGCATCGAAGGGACCGTTTCTGCCGGTGAGCCGGGCGGCTTCGAACCTCCCAGCGACCTCGATCTCCGCGCGCTCGCCTCGTCGCTGGCCCCGCCGCAACCGCACAGCTCGGCCACGGTCCGGGTCCGCTCCGGAGCCGGTGACCTGCTGCGCCGGCGAGCCACTGCCAGCCGCGAGTCAGCCGACGGATGGACCGAGATAACGCTTCCCTACGGCGACGAAGCCGCGCTGGCCGACGAGCTGGCGTCGTTCGGCTCCGACGTCGTCGTGACGGCGCCGGAGGAGGTCCGCGCCGGCGTCGTACGCCGGTTGGCCGCGGTCGCAGGAGAGGTGGCCCCGTGACCGCCAATGCGCAGACCCAGGTCGAGCGGATGCTCGCGCTTGTCCCGTACCTGCGCGACCGCGAGGGCATCCCGCTCGACCAGGTGGCCAAGGACTTCAAGGTGAAGCCGGCCCAGATCGTGAAGGACCTCAACGTCTTGTGGTTCTGCGGGCTCCCCGACGCCATGCCCGGCGACATGATCGACATCGACATGGACGCCCTGGACGGCGACGGCGTCGTACGGCTGAGCAACGCCGACTACCTCAACCGTCCACTGCGGCTGGCGCCGCACGAGGCGCTGGCGCTGGCCGTCGCGCTTCGGGCGCTGCGCGAGGCCAGCGGAGAGCAGGAGCGGGAGGCAGTCGACCGGACGCTCGCCAAGCTCGAGCAGGCAGCCGGTGAGCCCGTCGCCTCGGCGGCGGTGATCGACGTCCACATCGACCCGGTGGACCCCCAGATCCGGGCGGCGGTTGACCTCGCGCTGCGCGAAAACCGTCGGATGCATCTGCGGTACTACGTACCGGGACGCGACGAGACGACCGAGCGGGACGTCGACCCGATGCGGCTGGTGTTCTCCGAGGGCCACGCCTACCTGGAGGCCTGGTGCAACCGGGTGCAGGAGGGCAGGTTCTTCCGGCTCGACCGCATGACAGCCGCCGAGGTGCTCGACGAGTCAGCCTCCCCACCTGCCGACGCCCGCCGCAAGGACCTCTCCGGGGGGCTGTTCCAACCGGCCGCCGATGACCCGCTCGCGGTGCTCGAACTCGACCCGGCGGCCAGCTGGGTGGCCGAGTACTACCCGATCGAGGAGCGGGTCGACCTCCCCGATGGCCGGCTCCGGGTGGCATTGCGCTTCCGGGACGAGCAGTGGTTACAGCGCCTGGTGCTCCGGCTCGGCGGCACCGCGACCGTCGTGGAGCCGACCGAAGTGGCCGACGCCGTCCGGGCTCGGGCGCAAGAGGCGTTGGCCAATTATGCGGACAGCGGGCACTGACGCTCAGTCACCGTCCGCCACCGCCGTCGCCACCCCCGTCGCCACCCCCGCCACTGCCACCTCCGTCGCCGCCACCGCCTGAGTAGCCGCCGCCATAGCCGGAGCCGGTGAACTCGCCGGTGTGGTCACCGGCAAATCCGGAATCGCCAACCGGGGCCGTGAAGGCCCAGTCGAGGGTAGCCAGGGGCACTATCGTCGACGAAACGAAGTAACCCTGCCCATAGGGCAGGTACGCCGAACCTGCTTGCCAGTAGGGCACCAACCGGGATCCGATCTTCACCTTACGAACCTCAGGCGCTTCACCCGAGGTGACCCGGGCGGCGTCTTGGGCGCACGCAGGGATCGTGCGGGTGCCTCGGCCCGGTTGCGTCCAACGCACATCGGTGACTGACGGTCCGTGCTGGGGGTTGAAGAAGCAGGGAACGCGCAGCTCAGGAATCGGAAGGCCGGCCACCCTGGCTTGTACGCACGCCAGCGCGTAGCGCCCAGCCGACAAGATGTCTGTGATCTTGCTGACCTCGCTTGGATCGGTCATCTTCGGGACTGCCCGCTGCGCCGCCTCGTATGCGTCCAACGCGCGTTGATAGTCCAGCCGACCGGCCTCGTCCAGACGGTGGTCGGAGACCTCCGCGTCAAGGCGGTGAAGCTCCTCACCCAGCAACGTCACGTCCTCGTCGGCAAGCTGGCGGATGCTCTCCAGTTCCCTGGACGACTCGGTACGCGACGCGCGCCGCTCGATCAGTCGCCGCCCCATCACCACCGCACCACCACCGCCGGCGAGGACAATGAGTAACCACTCCATGTCCGCACCTTTCCGTGCTCAGGGGCACACTACGCCCCCAAGGACGTGACCCTTCCCGCCGTTCGATACGCTCTCGAGGCCCTCACGCCCGTCCGGGCGCGGCCAGCCGGCGTACGATGGAAGATGCCAGCACCGTCTCCACTCGCGAAGAGGCCCCTCATGTATGTAGCTGCCCCAGGTTTCGCCAGCCTCGGCCCCACCGAACTCATCCTCATCTTGCTGGTGTTGCTGCTGCTTTTCGGCGGTAAGAAGCTGCCCGAGATGGCTCGCGGTACCGGCCGCGCCCTGCGCATCTTCAAGTCAGAGACCAAGGGAATAATGGACGACGACGACGACGAGGCCACCACCGCGGCCAAGGCGCGTGGCGAGCTCCCCGCCGGTGGCGCCACCGCAGCGCCGCCACCGACGAGCACCGACTACACATCTCCGCAGTCAGTGCCGCCTACGCACACCGAGAAGTAAGCGCTCCGGCGCTCTTGAATGGCCATCACCGCACGACCGGGCAAGGGTAAGGGACGACCGGCTCCCAGCCCCGACGGTCAGATGACGCTGACGGAGCACCTGCGCGAGCTCCGGAGCCGGCTGTTCGTCTCGGTGTGCTCGGTGGTGGTGGGGTTCATCGTTGCCTGGGCCTTCTACCAACCGATCTACGACCTGTTGAGGCATCCACTGCAAGTTGCGGTGGACCGGCTCAACGAGAAGACCGACCAGGACATCCGGCTGGTCATCAACAACGTGGCTGGCAGCTTCCTGCTGCAGACGAAGATCTCGTTGGTTGCAGGCATCGTGCTCGCCAGCCCGGTGTGGCTCTACCAGCTCTGGGCGTTCATCATGCCCGGTCTGCACCGCACCGAGAAGAAGTGGACGCTGGTCTTCGTCGCCATCGCCGGCCCGCTGTTCGGAGCCGGGGTGGCGCTTGGGTACGCCGTGATGCCGAAGGGCCTGGAGGTGCTGCTCGGTTTCACACCCGAGGGCGTCTCCAACCTGATCGACTCCCAGCACTACCTCAACTTCATGCTGCGCATCCTGTTGGTGTTCGGTGTCTCCTTCGAGATCCCGCTCTTCGTCATCCTGCTGAACCTGGCCGGAGTGGTGCGTGCCACCCATCTGAAGAAGTGGCGGGCGTGGATCATGTTCGCGACGTTCGTGTTCGCCGCCGTTGCGACGCCGTCGACCGACCCGATCACGATGCTGTTCCTGGCGGTGCCGATGGTGGCGCTGTTCCTGATCTCCGAAGGTATCGCCGTCCTGGTCGACCGTCGCCGGGCGGCGGCCGGTGAGCCTGACTACGCTGACCTGGAGGACGACGAAGCATCACCGCTGTAGCCCGCCAGCCCAGATCGAGAGCCATGACCATCGCCATCGCGGATGCTTTCGACCTGCCCGACTGGCTGGGCACCGAGCAGGTCGTCTGGCAGGCGACAACGTCGCTCATCGACGCCGCGCATGTGCCCGGCCAGCTCACCAGCGGTCCAGACCTCACGTACCAGCTGGACCTGCTGGCGGTGGACGCCGCCTTTCCCAAGCCGATCTGCCCAGAGCGCGAGCGGACCCTTGTGCACCAGGCGTGGCACTACGGAGAAGTGGTGCTCGTGCGGATCGACTCACGCCTGGCGGCTGCCGTGCCGGGTACCCGCTTCGACGCCAACGTGATGTGCGAGGCGTTGCGGCGGGTGGCCAAGTCGGTTGGGGCACCCGCGAGCAACTTCACCGTGGCAGTCACGCTCTAAGTGGCCACATGAGCACGTTCGACCGCTTCGCGGCGCTCTACGACTTCTCCCTCGACGACTTCCAGAAGCGGGCGTGCGAGTCGCTGGCTGCCGGCCGCGGTGTGCTGGTCGCCGCCCCGACCGGTTCGGGTAAGACGCTGGTGGGCGAGTTCGCCGTACACCTGGCGCTTGAGCAGGGCGCCAAGTGCTTCTACACGACGCCGATCAAGGCGCTGTCGAACCAGAAGTTCGCTGACTTCACGGTGCGGTACGGCGCGCAACGGGTCGGGCTGCTGACGGGGGACAACTCGATCAACGGCGACGCCCCGGTCGTGGTGATGACCACCGAGGTGCTGCGGAACATGCTGTACGCCGGCTCGGGCACCCTGACCGGTCTGCGGTTCGTCGTCATGGACGAGGTGCACTACCTGGCCGACCGCTCGCGGGGTGCGGTGTGGGAGGAGGTCATCATCCACCTGCCGGAGTCGGTGTCGGTGGTCTCGCTGTCGGCGACGGTCTCCAACGCCGAGGAGTTCGGCGAGTGGCTCGCCACCGTGCGGGGCGAGAACGACACCGTCGTCGAGGAGCGCCGGCCGGTGCCGCTGTTCCAGCACGTGATGGTGGGTCAGCGGTTGTACGACCTGTTCGCCGAGCCGGTCACGCAGGGGGAGGGGCGGGTCGTGGTGAACCCGCAACTGGCCCAGGTGGCGAGGGACGACTGGCGGCGGCGGCGTACCCGGGACTCGCGGAACTCCCGCGGCTACCACCGCGCGCCCAGCGGACGAGGACTGGTACCGAGCCGTATCGACGTGGTGGACCGGCTCGACGCGGAGGGGCTGCTGCCGGCGATCATGTTCATCTTCAGCCGGGCCGGCTGCGACGCCGCTGTCCAGCAGTGCCTGCATGCGAACCTGCGGCTGACGACGCCGGCCGAACGGCAGCGGATCCGCGCGTACGCCGAGGAGCGGGCCTCCGTGCTCGCCGACAGCGACCTGGAGGTGCTGGGCTACCCGCAGTGGGTGGAGGCGCTGACGCGTGGCGTCTCCGCTCACCATGCCGGGATGCTGCCGGTCTTCAAGGAGTGCGTCGAGGAGCTGTTCTCGGCGGGGCTGGTGAAGGTCGTCTTCGCCACCGAGACGCTGGCGTTGGGCATCAACATGCCGGCGCGGTCGGTGGTCATCGACAAGCTGTCGAAGTGGAACGGCGAGACCCACGCCGACATCACTCCGGGGGAGTACACCCAGCTGACCGGAAGGGCAGGGCGACGCGGCATCGACGTCGAGGGGCACGCCGTGGTGCTGTGGGCGCCCGGCTTCGAGCCCAAGAGCGTGGCGGGGCTGGCGTCGACCCGTACGTATCCGTTGCGGTCCTCGTTCCGGCCGTCGTACAACATGGCGGTCAACCTGGTGCGCCAAGTTGGTCGGGAGCGGGCTCGGGAGCTGCTGGAGTCCTCGTTTGCCCAGTTTCAGGCCGATCGGGCGGTTGTCGGGCTGGCGCGGCAGGTACGCAAGGCCGAGGAGGCGCTGGAGGGGTACGCCGATGCGATCGCGTGCGACCGGGGCGACTTCATGGAATACGCCCAGCTTCGCCGAACGCTGTCGGACCGAGAGGCGTCACTGTCGAAGCGGCGGCGCTCCGACCGCCGCGACGAGGCGGTCGCCTCACTGGAGCGGCTCCGGGTCGGCGACGTCATCGACGTACCGGCTGGCCGTTCGTCGGGCGTCGCCGTCGTGATCGACCCAGGAATGCGGTCGCCACGAGAGGGCCCTCGACCGTTGGTCGTCACCCTCGACCGGCAGGCGCGCCGGTTGTCGGTGGTCGACTTTCCCACGCCGGTGGAACCGCTGACCCGGATGCGCATCGCCAAGACGTTCAACCCCCGCAACCCTGGGCAGCGACGTGACCTGGCCGCGTTGCTGCGAGACCGGACCCGGTCGCTGGTCGAGCCTGTCGACAGCAGGGGCCCTCGGTCGAGCCGTCGGGACGGCAGCGCCGCCGACGACCCTGGCGTCTCGCGGCTTCGGGCCGCACTGCGCGAGCACCCGTGCCATGACTGCCCCGACCGGGAGGACCACGCCCGCTGGGCCGAGCGGCACCTCAAGCTGCAGCGGGAGACCGAGACGCTGCGGCGCCGAATCGAGCAGCGCACGAACACGATCGCCAGGCAGTTCGACCGGGTGTACGAGGTGCTGACCGAGCTGGGCTACCTGCAGGGCGAGCAGGTGACACCGGCCGGAGCGTCGCTGGCGCGGATCTACAGCGAGCTCGACCTGGTAGCGGCGGAGTGCCTGCGCCAGTCGGTCTGGGACGGGCTGGAGGCGCCCGCGCTCGCTGCTGTGCTGTCCGCGCTGGTGTTCGAGTCGCGCAACCCCGACGAGGCGGCCCGGCCGCGGGTGCCTGGTGGAGCAGTGAGCCGGGTGCTCGCTGAGATGACCCGCATCTGGAGCCGGCTCGACGCCCTCGAGCGCGAGCACCGGCTCAGCTTCCTGCGCGAGCCGGACCTCGGGTTCGCCCAGGCGGCGTACCTGTGGGCCGGGGGAGCCAGCCTCGAGGACGTGCTCGACGAGGTCGACCTCGCGCCCGGCGACTTCGTCCGCTGGGTCAAGCAGCTGCTCGACCTGGCCGAGCAGATCGCCGATGCCGCTGGTGACTCGACCCTGCGCTCGACCGCGCGCGAGGCGGTGCGGTCCATGCGTCGCGGCGTGGTCGCCTACTCCGCGGAGGTCGACTCCTGATCCGCGAGCGTGGAGAGCACTCGTTGCACCGGTGATGTCAGCCCCCACCGTTGAGCGAGCGCTTCTAGCCGTGTCGTGGCCGCTGGGGTGGGCGGCCGGAGCGCGGTCTGTACGTCGGGCAGCGTGACGTCTTTGGCGACCTCGACGACGGTCGGGGCGACGATCAGGTACTGCGCGCAGTCGCGGATCTTCCCGCGCAGTGTCGCCCCCATGGGGCTTGCGCCATCGCTGGCGGCGCCCACGATGCTGGCCAGGTCGCCGTACTGCCGGAGCAGGTCAGCCGCCGTCTTGGCGCCGATTCCCTTGACGCCGGGCAGCCCATCGGATGCGTCGCCGCGAAGCACGGCGAAGTCGGCGTACTGCTCGGGCAGCACGCCGTACTTGGTCACCACAGCCGCGTCGTCGAGGATCTCGAGGTTGCCGACACCGCGTGCGGTGTAGAGGACCCGCACCGACCGCTCGTCGCTGACGAGCTGGAACAGGTCGCGGTCTCCTGTCACAACGTCGACCGGACACTGCGCTCGAGTGGCGAGCGTACCGATGACGTCGTCGGCTTCGTAGCCGTCAGCACCCATCACCGCGATGCCGAGCGCCCCCAACACCTCGCGGATGATCGGCACCTGCGTCTCCAGCGGGTCGGGCGTCTCCTCGACGTCCACGCCGCCGTCCACCTCGGCCACCACTCGGTGCGCCTTGTAGCTGGGGATCAGGTCGACGCGCCACTGCGGCCGCCAGTCGTTGTCCCAGCAGCACACCAGGTCGGTCGGTCGGTACGTCGAGACGAGGCGGGAGACGAAGTCCAGCAGACCGCGTACGGCGTTCACCGGCGTACCGTCTGGCGCTCGGACTGAATCCGGCACCCCGAAGTACGCGCGGAAGTACAGCGACGCCGTGTCGAGCAGCATCAGCCGGTGAGGTCTGTCGTCCACCCCGGCAGCATGCCATCGGAACTGATGACTACGAACGGCCCACGCGGAACCGATTAGTGGCTTGGCGCGTCTTAGCTAAGGTGCTCAAGGAGGAAGCATGAACTGCTGGCCATTGCTCGGCTCACGTGGACGTCGGCCCGTGTACCTGCTTGCGCTGCTGGTCGCCGGGGCCTTCTGGCCTGCGGGTGCTGCAGCAACTAGTTGCGCGGCTCCATACCTGCGGGTCGGTGACTCCGTGGATCGACCCATCGTTCGAGCAGGCTCGCACATCAGCGTCGAGGGCAGGGCCTTCGCCCGAGGCTGCGGCGATATGGAGAGCCAGCCGGCATGGGGCTGCTCGACACCGGACGAGGGCGAGACGTCAGCCCCCATGCAGGACGTCACCCTCGTGATCCGCCAGGGTTCTCGCGACTGGGAACTGGCGTCCGAGGACGCCGGCACGGCGGCGGACAACAAGCTCGGTCACATCTCTTGGGACGTTACGATGCCGGCTGGCCTGGAACCCGGACGGGCCGTACTGGTCGCCGACTCAGCCCAACTTCCCGTCGTTGTAGAGGCGCGCTAAGCCGTCCCGCGGTTTTCGGTGCCGTACGCCGGACCGCCGCCTAGCCGACTGTCAGCCGCCGTGCGTCGGAAAACGGACCGGGGTGCTCGCTCACATTAGGGTGGCACCCATGACCGCAGACGTCGCAGCACGCATCCGGCGAGTGCGTACGACGATGGAGACAGCCGGTCTCGACGCGCTGATCGTCACCCCAAGCGCCGACCTGCGCTACCTCACCGGCTATGACGCGCCCGCACTGGAGCGGCTGACCGCGCTGGTGATGCCTGCGGGTGACGACCCGGTGCTCGTCGTACCCAAGCTCGAGCGGGCGGAGGCTGAGCGCTCGCCAGCGGCGCTCGCCGGCATGCAGATCGCCAGCCACGCCGAAACCGACGACGCGCACACCGCCGCCGCCGCGTCGATCAAGGGCGCCCAACGCATTGCGGTCAACGACTCGATGCCAGCTCGTCAGCTGTTCGGGTTCCAGCGGGTGCTCCCCACCTCGACGTTTCTGCCCGCCGGGGCGCTGCTTTCGAGCCTGCGGATGCGCAAAGGGCCGGACGAGGTGGCGGCCCTGCGCCGCGCCGCCGCCGCCATCGACAGGGTGCACGCGCGGATGGGGGAACTGCTGAAGGTCGGCCGCTCCGAACGCGCGACAGCGGCTGCCATCGGCGAGGCGATCCTCGACGAGGGGCATGCGCGAGTGGACTTCGTCATCGTCGGATCGGGCCCCCACAGCGCCTCGCCACATCACTCCGTCTCCGATCGGGTGGTCCAAAGCGGCGACTGCGTGGTTGTCGACATCGGAGGCACCACTGCCGCCGGCTACTGCTCCGACAGCACGCGCACCTACGCCGTCGGCTACGACCCCCCGCAAGAGTTCCTGGAGTTCTACGACGTGCTGCTGCAAGCCCAGCGCGCGCAGTGCGACTTCGCCGGCGCTGGGGTAACGGCGGAGGCAGTGGACCGAGTAGGCCGGCGCATCATCGCCGAGGAGGGTTACGGCGAATACTTCATTCACCGGACCGGCCACGGCATCGGCTTGGAGACCCACGAGGAGCCCTACATCGTCGAGGGAAACGCGCAGACTCTGGAACCCGGCATGGCGTTCTCGATCGAACCGGGGATCTATGTTCCCGGTCGGCACGGCGCGCGCATCGAGGACATCGTCGTCGTCACCGCCGAAGGGGTAGAACGGCTCAACACGACCAGCCGCGAACTGAGCGTCGTGGAGGGCTGATGCTCGAGGATGTCGACCGGCAGATCTGCCAGCTGCTCGCCAGCGACGGCCGCATGTCGTACACCGACCTCGGCAAGCGGACCGGACTGTCCACCTCGGCGGTCCACCAACGGGTCAGGCGGCTCGAGCAGCGGGGCGTAATCCGCGGTTACGGCGCCAGCATGGACTTCCGGGCGGTAGGGCTGCCGCTCACCGCGTTCATCTCGATTCGACCGATCGACCCATCCCAGCCCGACGACTCGCCGGAGCGGCTCGCGGGCATCGACGAGATCGAGGCCTGTCACTCGGTGGCGGGGGAGGAGTCCTACATCCTTAAGGTGCGGGTCGCAGAGCCGAGCGATCTGGAGGCGCTGTTGGCGCGGATCCGCACGAGCGCGAACGTGTCAACGCGTACGACGATCGTGCTTTCGACGCCGTACGAGCACCGGCCGCCGCGCCTTTGACCACCGGCTGACGCCACCATTACGCCAGGTCAGGCAGCGGTGTTGTTGATGCGGTGGGTGCCGTTGTGGTCGACGAGGTAGCAGCGGCCGTGGGGTGATCGCCAGACGAAGACGCCGTTGAACACTTGTTTGACTTGCCATCGGCTGTGGGTCTTGATCCGGTGATGGAAAGTGACCATCGGCGCGAGGTTGTCCAGCCGGGTCTGGCCCGGCGGCCCGGCCCGACGGGGTGGGCCGCCTCGGCCGGGATCGATGTAGGGGTCGGAGTGGTCGGCTTGTTTGCGGCGGGTGGTGTTGGTGGCGTAGGGAAACACGTCGACCGGGCTGCGGAGGTGCAGCGCTCGCGGAGCCGGTCGGGACCTCGTAGCCGTCTCGACGGGTGCCTGGTTGGCGAGGTCGATCACTGGTTTGACGGTGACGTGGCAGTGCCCGAGCCATTTCTTGACCGCCTCGATGGTGACCGGCCCGACCCCTTCGAATCTGGCCACCCCCGCACCGTCGCGGGTGAAGGAGTCTTCGCTGAGGTGGATGTACAGGGTCGCCGGTGGCCGCGCGTCAACGTTCGGGCCGGGCACCGGCTGGCCGCCACCGACGGGGGTCGTGGTCTGGCCGGCGTCGCCCCCAGCGCCAGCACCATCGGCGGCGAGGCGGGCGGTGGTGGCGAACAGGTCGAGTGCTTGTTGTGGTTGCGCGAGCACCCCGACCGCGCGGGCCCGGCGGATGTCTTTGTTGTCGGTGTCGCCGAGTGCGGCGAGGCTGTCGGCGACTCGGTCGATGGTGGCGTCGAACCAGATCGCGTTCGGTGCTTCGGTGCGGATGTAGATGTCTTTGATGCCGTGGTCGCTGGACTGGCCAGCCCATACACCTTGCTGCTGTTCAGCTTGGCGTGCCAGCTGCTGCGCGGCGGTTGGGTCGGCGGCGATGATGGCGGCGGCGATGATGTTCTCCAACCGGCCCCAGGACAGTGAGTGCGCCCATTTGGTCACCCGCCGGTCCACCACGGCGGCGACCTCCGCCGAGACGGCGCGGGTGGCGTCGGCGGTCTTGCGGCCGATCCACGGCTTGACCTCACCGGCCAGCACTCGGCCCCACAGAAGCGGGAGGCGGTGCCGCAGATCCAACGCGTCGCCGATGAGCTGACGGGCAGCGTACGGCGACATCGCCAGCTCAGCACCCAGCTCAGCGGGGGCAAACTCGGCAACCGCCGGGGTGCCGTCACCGCCGAGCTGGACCAGTTGCTCCATCCCCGGCAACGCGTGGCCGTCGGGGCCGTCGGGGTCGACGTCGAGGACGCCGTGCAGATCAGCCCAATGCGCCGCCGCGGCCAGAATCCCGGCCTCAAGCCGGTCGGCCTCGGCGCGCGACCGGGCCGCGAACGCCAGGGTGGCAACCGGGTCCAGCCCACTGAGGTCTGCGTCGAACATGCATACGACAATAGAGCAGACCACCGACATTCTTTGGCTGCCGGAGGTTATCCAGAAGGCAAAGCGGGACGGTACGCGCCCACGGCTCGAGCCAAGTCATCACGGCTACCGACGGGCGGTCGGAATGGACAGCTCCCCTCGTGCCAGTCGTCTCCTCGAACTTCATGGCCGACTCAACCCGGTGGCGGTGTGACATCGTCTTTACTCACGAGGCCATCACCCGGGGATGTACATGACAGCTGACTTCGAATGGTTCGTGAAGGAGGTCCAGCAGGACATGCACAACCTTGCCCTGGCGCTCACTGGTGGTCACGTGCACGAGGCCAAGGACCTAGTGCAGTCGTCCTTGGAACGCATCTGGGCGCGCTGGGACCGTCTGAGGATCGAGGAGCCGCGGGCTTACGCTCGGACGGTCGTCGCACGAGAGTTTGCCACGGTGCGCCGACGCGTGCGCTGGAACTTCGAGCGGCTGCAAGCGGCGACTCCTGACTTGCCGGTTGACGACTCCACGGCGTCCAGCGACCAGGCGCTCGTCCTGCTGTCTGCCTTGTCTCGTCTCCCACGCAGGCAGCGGGAGGTGGTCGTCCTCCGCTATCTGGTGGACATGTCCGTCGCGGAGGTTGCCTCGATCCTGTCGTGCAGTGAGGGCTCGGTGAAGCGCTCTGCTTACGACGGGTTGCGTGGGCTCCGAGCAGTGCTAAGACAGCCTGCCGAAGGAGGTGACGCGTCATGTCGATGAACGAGTCGGAAGAGATGGTTCGGCAGCTTGCTTCGGCGTATGCCGCAATGCCTCAGCAGTTCGAGGTTGACGCTGATGAGGTGAAGCGCGCCGTTGCAGCTCGACGGCGCTGGTCTCGGAGAACAGTCGCCATAACTGGCGCGGTGGTCGTCGCGGCCCTCGGCGGCGTGGTGTTGCCGCAGCTGCGGCAGCCCGACGACTGGGGCACCCGAACGGTTGCGGCGCCGGTCGTGATCGGGTCTGGCGGTGCGTTCGAGACCCGGGCGAGCACGACAGCGCGGGACTGGGTCGAGGGCGCGAATGTGGTCGTAGTGGCTGAGGTGACCGGCGAGCGTCGGGGGACGGCCTCCGGCACCGGGGACGGAACGGGCGACAAGTTCGTCGGACGCTGGGTCATACTCGCCGTGGAACGTCAAGTCTGGAAGAGGGCTGGCGGGCCTGCTCTCACTTCGGGCTCCACGGTCGAGGTCAGCGCACCCGGGTGGGTGGCCAGGGCCGACGGATCGATGGCACCGCTGGCCCTCAACGGGCAGCCGCGTTTGGAACCCGGCCACACCTACGTCGTGGCGTTGTCCGCACGGGTCTGCCGGACCGATACGACGAGGGCTGCATCGTGGAGCACACTCGGCTCTGGCGCCGTGATTCCGGCGGACGACGGGGTGCTCGGATTCGGAGAATCCGAGGGGCGGATTGTGGCTGGCGATGTTGACCACACCACACCGGGGAGCCTGGAACGCCAGCTCCTCGGCGACGGTACTGATGCGCTCGCGTCGGCGCTGGATGCCCAGCAGGCCGACATGCCGCCCTCGCCGCCCGCCGTAACCAGCTGCTGAACCAAGTGGGCGGCGGGCTGGCTTGTTCAGTTCGAGGCAAGGCGCACGCCGAGGGAGGGTCAGTGCACCGGGAGCGACTTCTGCGCCTCGGCGGCCTCCCGAGAAACCTTCGCGGCGACCTCGGCCGCCGCGAGGTGGTCACCAGCATGCTGACGCCACCACTCCTGCCCCGCCTCAGGCAGGGTGTGGATCGGGTCGTAGTACTCGTAGGTGCGGGTGAGCGCGTCGGCGTCTGCCCGCTCGATCGACGTACGGTAGTTCTTCGTCCAGTACGAGATGCCGCGATCGCGGTCGTACGACTCGAGTTGGTGCACCCACCTCTTCCCGACGAAGGGTACGTCGCACACGATCCGCGGCGTGGCAAACCCCGGCAAGTAGCCCATGATCGAGTGCTGCAGCGCCTGAGCCTGGCCGACTGAGACCCGCCAGTGCTCGCTGAACGGGATCATGTCGCACATGTAGAAGTAGTACGGCATGATCTGGGCGCCGTCGAGCAGGTTGAAGCACAGGTCGAGCAACGCGTGGGCGTCGTCGTTGATCCCACCCATCAGCACGCCCTGGTTGCGGACGTCCCTGATGCCGGTGTCGAGCATCGCCCGGGTGGCCTGGGCCACCAGCGGGGTCACCGAGTTGGCGTGGTTGACGTGGGTGTGGATCGCTATCGAGACGCCGCGCTGCGTCGCCTTGCCGGCGAGCCGCTCCATGCCGGCCCGCACCTCGTCCTGCAGCCAGTGCTGCGGCAGCCCCATCAGCGCCTTGGTCGCCAGCCGGATGTCGCGGATGTTGTCGATGTCGAGCAGCGCGTCGACGAACGCCTCCAACCGCGGCCACGGCATGTTCGCCACATCGCCACCGGAGACGACCACGTCGCGCACACCGGGGTTGGTGCGCAGGTACTCCAGCATCCTTTCGACCCGGTCCACCGGCTTGAGGGCGAACTTCAGCTTGTCGATCACCGGTGTGGAGTTCCCGACCAGATCCATGCGGGTGCAGTGGCCGCAGTACTGCGGGCACGTCGGCAGCATCTCCGCGAGCACCTTGGTGGGGTAGCGGTGCGTCAGTCCCTCGGCCACCCACATGTCGTGCTCGTGCAGGCTGTCGCGGGTCGCGTGCGGGTGGCTCGGCCAGTCCGTACGGCGGTCGGAGAAGACCGGCAGCATGTAGCGGCGCACCGGATCGGCGTACATGGCGTCGGTCGACGGAGTGACCTGCGGCATCATGGTGTTGACCATCTGCGGCGGCACCAGCATCGACATCGTGGCGCGCTGCGCCTGGTCGCGCTCGAGGTCGGCGTAGAAGGCTTCGTCGACAAGGTCGCCCAGCACCGAGCGCAACTGCTTGGTGTTCTTCACGCAGTGCGCCCGCTGCCATTGAGCAGACTCCCACTCCGCAGCGGTGACCTCGCGCCAGCCGGGGAACCGGGTCCAGTCCGGCTCGACCAGCTCCACCCGCGAGTAGGGGTAGGGCTGCTCCAGTGAGCGCTCTTCGGTCACGGTGGTCCCTTCGGCTCGCAGGCGTGCGAGTCGTTTGGTTGCCGACGAATACTCGTGCCAGAGTACGGGAGAACGTCCGGCGGCAGCAACGCCGCGCCACAAATGTTACGGCGCGGCACACAGGATCGAGGAGACAGTGGTGCACAGCGATCCGACGGGCCTGCATCGGGTGGTGAGCCCCGCCGGAGTCCTCCCGCAGGCCGCCGACCGGCTCGACGTGCGCGCCGAGCTGTGGCCCGACGAGGTGCGGGTGCGGGTGTCCCGGCTGAACCTGGACGCCGCATCGTTTCGGCAGCTGACGACCAAGCACGGCGGCGACGGGGAGGCGGTGCGCGCCGAGGTGGTGGAGATCATCGGCACCCGAGGCAAGATGCACAACCCGGTCACCGGCTCGGGAGGCATGCTCGTCGGCACCGTCGAGGAGGTCGGGCCGGAGTCACCGCTGGGTCTTCACGTCGGCGACCAGATCGCCACGCTGGTATCACTGACCCTCACCCCGCTCGTGGTCACCGACGGCCTCGCCGGCTGGGACGGTCGCAGCGAGCAGGTGCCGTGCGAGGGGTACGCGATCTTGTTCGGCCGATCCATCGCCGCGCGGCTGCCCACTGACCTGCCGACGCCGCTCGCTTTGGCGGTGATGGACGTGTGCGGGGCGCCGGCGCTGACCGCGCGGGTCGTGTCGTCGTACGTCGAGCGCGGCCGCCCGCCGACCGTCTGCGTCGTCGGTGGGGCGGGCAAGAGCGGCTCGCTGTCGCTGGCGGCTGCCCGGCAAGCCGGCGCCAGCCGCACGATCGCCGTCGTACCCATCCAATCCGAAGTGGATCTGCTGGCAGCCAACGATCTGGCCGACGTCACAGTGCTGACCGACGCCCGCGACCCGGTCGCATTGTCACAGGCGGTCTCAGCAGCCGGTGGACCCGCCGACGTCACCGTCGTCTGCGTCGACGTGCCGGGCTGCGAGGGTGGCGCGATCTTGTCGACCGCGCACCGAGGCACTGTCATCTTCTTCTCGATGGCGACCTCGTTCACCGCCGCGGCCCTCGGCGCAGAGGGCCTGGCGGCCGATGTCACGATGCTGATCGGGAACGGCTTCGTCACCGACCACGCCGACTACGCCGTCGACCTGCTGCGGACGACCCCCGGAGTTCGGCAGCTGTTCGAGGCGCGCCTGCACTCTGAAGCGGCAAGATGAGAGACATGGATCGACCCCAGCGAGTGCTGTTGCGCCACGGCAGCGTCTACAGCCCGTTCGCACCTGCCGCGACAGCGCTGCTCACTGTCGGCGAGCACGTCGAATGGGTCGGCTCGGAAGACGCAGCCGAACCGTACGTCGACACCGCTGACCGGGTCATCGACCTCGGCGGCCGGCTGGTGACGCCCGGCTTCGTCGACGCCCACACGCACCTGGCAATGACCGGGAGAGGGCTGGTGACTCTCGACCTCTCCAGCGCCGCGAGCTTGGCTGAGGCTCTACAACAGCTCGAGGCTTACGCCGGGTCGCACCGCGACGCTGTGCTGTTCGCCCACGGCTGGGACGAAACCGGGTGGCCGGAGGCCCGTACCCCGACGATCGCCGAGCTGGACGCAGCGGTGGGCGACCGGGTGGCCTACGTCTCCCGCGTCGACGGTCACTCCGCCGTCGTCTCCTCCGCCCTGCTCGCCGTGGACCGGTCGATCGCCGAGCTCGACGGGTGGCGCGGTGACGGGGTCGTCGAGCGCGGCGCGCATCATGCCGCCCGCACCGTGACGGCCCGACTGTGGAGCCGGGAAGAACGCTCTGCCGCATTACTGCGGGCGCTGCGCCACGCCGCCAGTCGGGGCATTACGTCGGTGCACGAGCTGAACGCGCCACACATCTCCGCCGTCGAGGACTTCGCCGTCCTACGGCGGCTGGCCGACACCGAGCCGCTGCCCGAGGTCGTCCCCTACTGGGGAGAGTTCCGCGGCGGCGACGTCGAGGACGCCACGCTGCTGGGCTTTGCCGGCGACCTCTGCGCCGACGGCGCGATCGGGTCGCGCACCGCCTGCCTGCACGAGCCGTACGCCGACGCCGACGCAGCGGGCCACCTCTACCTCGACAACACCGAGGTCGCCGAACATGTCGTGCACTGCACGCAGCTTGGCCTGCAGGCGGGCTTCCACGTGATCGGCGACCGAGCGCTCGCGGAGGTGGTCACCGGGTTGCGCCGTGCCGCGGCGGTCGTCGGTGCGGGGGCGATGACCTCCGCACGGCACCGGTTGGAGCACGTCGAGATGCCGACACAGGCGGCGATCGACACCCTGGCGGAGCTTGGCGTGGTCGCCAGCGTCCAGCCGGCTTTCGACGCAGCGTGGGGCGGCCCCGGCGGTCTATACGAGCGCCGGCTCGGCCGCACCAGGGCCGCTGCCATGAACCCGTTCGCCAGCATGCGAGACGCCGGCGTTGTGCTCGCCTTCGGCTCCGACAGCCCGGTCACGCCGATGGACCCCTGGGCTGGGGTCCGGGCGGCCGCGTTCCACTTCAACCCCGAGGAGCGGCTGAGTGTCGAGGCGGCGTTCGACGCGGCCACCCGAGGCGGCCACCGAGCCTGCCGCCGCGATGACGCCGGCGTGCTCGCCCCGGGCGCTGCGGCGACGTACGCGGTCTGGGACGTCCCGGAGGGAGCCGCGCCGGGTCTCCCCGACCTCGCCCCCGACCAGCCCTTGCCCCGATGCGTGCACACGGTTGTCGCCGGAGCGCCGGTCTTCTCCACCCAAGGCGACTGGTGACAGCTCGAGTTCAGCCCAAGCTCGGCCTCGACCCAGCCGCGGTCCGGGAGGCCCGTCGGTTGGCGAAGCGCGCCGGCCAACCGATCGTCCAGCTCGCCAGCCAGCACACGACCGTCTCCGTCGAGCGCGCCACGTTGCGGCTCGCCGGCCTATCCGGCGCCGATCCGGATGGGACCCCGTGGGTCAATCGGCTGCTCGACGCGGTGCGCGGCGACGTCGGGCTCGCCCCCGGGGTTGCCGCCCCGGTGTGGGACGCCTTGCTCAGCAGCGACGCGCCGGACCTCGCCACAGTGGCCCAGCAGGCCGCCGTCGGGCAGCTGCGGTTCCGCGTGCCAACCGGGCGCGACGCCACCCGGGCGCGCAGCGCCGCGCGCACAGCGGTCCGGGCCGGCGTACGTCGAGTGGACTCGCGGCGGCGAGAGCGGGACCGGCTGATCAAGCGCTGGGGCAACCCGCCGGGCAAGCCCTGGATCTACCTGATCGTCGCAACGGGGGACATCTACGAGGACATCCCGCAGGCGCAGGCGGCCGCGCGCGAAGGCGCCGACATCATCGCGGTCATCCGGTCCACCGGCCAGTCCCTGCTCGACTTCGTGCCCGAAGGCGCGACCCGAGACGGTTTCGCCGGCACGTATGCGACCCAGGAGAACTTCCGGCTCATGCGGGCGGCGCTCGATGACACGAGCCGGGAGCTCGGTCGTTACGTGCGGCTCACGAACTACGCCTCCGGCCTGTGCATGCCGGAGATCGCCACCCTCGCCGGGCTGGAGCGGCTCGACATGATGCTCAACGACTCGATGTACGGCATCTTGTTCCGCGACATCAACCCGATCCGGACCTTCGTCGACCAGCGGTTCAGCCGGCAGGTCCACGCCCGCGCGGGCATCATCATCAACACCGGCGAGGACAACTACCTCACCACCAGTGACGCCGTCGACGCAGCGCACACCGTCACCGTCAGCCAGCTGCTCAACGAGTACTTCGCGAAGGAGGCCGGGCTCGAGGACTGGCAGCTCGGGCTCGGCCACGCGTTCGAGATCGACCCGGCTGTGCCCGACAGCTTCCGACTGGAGCTGGCGCACGCCCTGCTGGCGCGCGAGCTGTTCCCGAACGCCCCGCTCAAGTGGATGCCGCCCACCCGGCACATGACCGGCGACGTCTTCCGCGGCTACCTCCTCGACGGCTTCTTCAACCTCGCCGGCGCGATGACCGGCCAAGACATCCTGCTGGTCGGCATGATGACCGAGGCGGTGGTCACCCCCTGGCTGTCCGACCGAGACCTGGCGCTGCAGAACGTTCGGTACGTCGTCAACGCCGCCGGACGGCTCGCCGAGGACTTCGTGCCAGCACCTGGCGGCTTTATCGCCACCCGGGCCGCCCAGGTGCTGGCCGAGTCGATCGGCCTGTTGCAGCTGATCCTTGAGCACGACAACGGCCTGCTCGACGCCATCGCCGACGGTACCTTCGGTCTGATGAAGCGCCCAGCCGACGGCGGGAAGGGCCTGGAAGGGGTCGCCCGCAAGGCAGACGACTACTTCAACCCTGCGACCGAGATCCTGGCGGCCCGGTGACCTCCGCCTCCGTGCCGACGCAGGGCGGCCCGATCGTTCGACCGTACGGCGACACGACCGGCGACGGCATGGTCCAGCTGTCGTTCACGTTGCCGGTGCCCCACGACAAGCGCGCCGAGGGCGCGGCGGTGCAGCTCGCGCACAAAATGGGCATCGATCCCGCCATGGTCGTGCACGCCAAGGCGATGGGACCGGCCTTCACGTTCTTCGTGGTGTACGGGCGCAGCAACCACCTGGTCGACCTCAGCGCCGTTGAGGTGGTCGAACGGCACTACCCACTGCTGTCGGCGAAAGAGGCAAACCTGGCGGTGAAGAAGGGGCTCCGTCGCCGGCTCGTGGTCGTCGGAGGCTGCATCGGCACCGACGCGCACACCGTCGGCATCGACGCGATCCTCAACATCAAGGGCTTCGCGGGCGAGAAGGGTCTGGAGTACTACCGGGAGCTGCGCGTGGTGAACCTCGGAGCGCAGGTGTCGGTCCCCGACCTGGTGGCGCGGGCTCGCGAGGAGCGGGCGGACGCCGTACTCGTGTCACAGGTGGTCACCCAGCGCGACGCGCATCTGCTCAACACCAAGGAGATGTCGGCGGCTTTCCGAGAGGCGTACCCCGAGGCCGAGCGTCCGCTGCTCATCGTCGGAGGGCCGCGCTTCGAGGAGAAGCAGACAGCTGAGCTTGGCGTCGACAGGATCTTCAGCCGCGGCACAACCCCGGCAGAGGTGGCCAGCTACCTCGTGCACGAGGTGGTCGGCAACCGAGCGCACACGAGGAGCCAACATGAGCGATGACCTGCGGGTCGGTCTCACCGTCACCCACCGTCGCTATGTGCCGTCGTCACACGCGCACTACGCCGGCAACCTCGTCGACGGCGCCTACAGCCTCGGCCTGTTCGGCGACGTCGCGACGGAGATGTGCATCCGCACCGACGGCGACGAGGGCCTGTTCGCCTCCTACACCGACGTACAGTTTCGCGCCGCGGTGCGCGGCGGGGACGTCGTCGAGGTCGAGGCGGTGCTCACCCGTATCGGCGCGCGCTCTCGGGCGATGGATTTCACCGTCCGGGTGATCTGCCGGGGACGCCCAGACCGGACGGCGTCCGCTGCGGAGGTGTTGGCCCAGCCGATCGTCGCCACGACAGCGAGTGGGGTCGTCGTGGTGCCGCCGCCCGCGTCCTGACAGCGCGTGTTGGCTGCGAACACGCCGACCCCGGCGCTAAGACGCTTCTTCTTGGCTCCTTTCCACGGTCCCCCTGACCTGCTCATTTGTGGCAAAAGCCCTGCTCACAGCGTGGTTGACAAGGGCACTGCGCAGTTGCCATCGTGCCGGAAAACGTCCGCATAGCAGGCCGTCTCGAAAGGCCCGTCGTTGCGGGATCGCGCCAGCAGGCTGCCCAGCCAGCCAGCCAGCTGCGGGATTTCGCCGACCACTGGTCTCCCGGACGGGCGGACCCGGACGGAGCTCGGTCCCCAGTAGACAACGTGCGCGCGATGCCGCATCCGGTGGCACGGCGTTCGGTCCGAAGGGGATCGAGCTCTTACCGTCGCTCCTACGTTTCACCGGCCGCGGGTACTCTCGCCGCATGCTGTCAGCTCCGCGCGTGGCGTTGCTGTGGCGGGCGGCAGTTTCGCTGGGATGCGGCGGGGGAGCGGCGCTCGCTTTCCCGCCGTACGACGTCCGCGTCCTGCTGCCGGTCGCCCTTGCCGGGCTGATGGCCGCCGTGCCGCCGCGTTCCGGCAAGGTCGGGTTCCTGACCGGCTTCCTCTTCGGTCTCGGTTTCATGCTGCCGCTGCTTCGGTGGATGTCGGTGATCGGACCGGATGCGTGGATTGCGCTGTCGGTGCTGGAAGCACTGTTCTACGGCCTGATGGGGTCAGCCTGGTCATGGCTGCGTGCCTACCCGTGGTGGCCGGTTGGGGTCGCTGCCACGTGGGTGGCCGCTGAGCTGCTGCGGGCCCTGGTTCCGTTCGGGGGGCTGCCATGGGGGCGGCTCGCGTTCGGCTTGCTGGACACCCCGCTGGTGAGCTACGGGTGGCTCGGCGGCAGTGCCCTGGTGTCGTTCGTCACCGTCGTGGCGGTCGCCTTGGTCGTCGACGCAGTCAGCCGACGCAGGGCCGATGTTTCCGGGCTGGCGCGGCTGGGCGTGGCGACAGCGCTGGCGGTTGGCGGCGCGGCGATCCCCATTGGTACGGCTGAGCCGGGGGAGCGGGTGGTTGTCGCGGCTGTCCAAGGCAATGTCCCCGGCACGGGTTTGGACGCGTTCGACGAGCGCCGGGCCGTGCTGGAGAACCATGTCGACGCCACCGAGCAGCTTGCCGACGAGGTGGCCGCCGGCAGGCGCGTGCAGCCCGACGTGGTCTTCTGGCCCGAGAACTCCTCCGACATCGACCCCTTCCAGGACCAGTCGGCGTACGCCGACATCGACCAGGCGGTGCGCGCGGTGGGAGTCCCCACTCTGGTCGGGGCAGTCGTTGCTGGGCCTGACCAGGACCATGTGCAGAACACAGGCATCGTCTGGGACCCACGGCGTGGACCGACGCAGCGTTATGTGAAGCGACACCCCGTCCCGTTCGGTGAGTACATCCCGTTTCGAGGCTTCGCAACGAAGTTCGTCGACCGGCTCGACCAGATCCCGCTCGACTTCGCGCACGGGGAGTCCGCTGGGACTCTCGACCTCGGGGCAGTCCGGATCGGGGACGTCATCTGCTTTGAGGTCGCCTACGACGGTCTCATCCGAGATGTGGTCGATGGTGGCGCCCAGTTGCTCGTCGTCCAGACCAACAACGCGACGTACACGGGGACCGGACAGCTGGAGCAGCAGTTCGCCATCTCCCGCTACCGGGCGATCGAGACCGGCCGCACAGTGGTGGTCGCGGCCACCAACGGCATCAGCGGCGTGGTCGCGCCCGACGGCACCGTACGGGCCGTGAGCCAGCCGATGACCCGCGACGTGCTCCAGGCAGAGGTGTCGCTCGCAACCGCCCGGACGCCCGGTGTCATTGTCGGGTTCTGGCTCGAGCTGGTGCTCGCTGGCGCCGGTGTCCTGATGGCAGCCGCGGCCCGTTTGGGTGCGCGTCGGCGCGTTGGCACTATGGCGTCGTGACAGCAGCCAAGCACCTCGTCGTCGTGCCGACGTACAACGAGGCGCACAACATCGAGCTGGTGATCGACCGGGTGCGCGCTTCAGTGCCGGCACTTGACATCCTCGTCGTCGACGACAACTCACCAGACGGCACCGGTGACCTCGCGGACAAGGCAGCCCGCACCGATTCGCAGGTGCACGTGCTGCACCGGGAGGCCAAGCAGGGTCTCGGCGTGGCCTACCTGGCGGGGTTTGCCTGGGGGATGGCGCGCGACTACGACGTGCTGATCGAGATGGACGCCGATGGCTCACACCTGCCGGAGCAGCTGCCCCGCCTGCTCGACGCCTTGCCTGCCGCCGACCTGGTGCTCGGGTCTCGGTGGGTCAAGGGCGGCCGCGTCGTCAACTGGCCGAGGCGGCGCAAGCTGCTGTCGCGCGGTGGCAACCTCTACGCCCGCATCACGCTCGGCTTGCCGCTGCACGACGCGACGGGCGGCTTCCGGGCGTTTCGGCGTACCACCTTGGAGGGCATCAACCTGGAGTCGGTCGCTTCGCACGGTTACTGCTTTCAGATCGACCTCGCCCGCCGGGTGATCGACGCCGGTTACCGCGTCGTCGAGGTGCCGATCACATTCGTCGAAAGGGAGTACGGCGAGTCGAAGATGAGCGGCGAGATCGTGCGGGAGTCACTGGTCATGGTGACCACATGGGGTTTGCGACACCGCGGCGACCAGCTGCGCTCTGCCCTGAGCTCGGCCCGACGCCGAGGAGGCTGACGTGCTCACCGTCGTCCTGATCGGCCTGTTCGTGCTGTTTCCGATCCTGGAGATCTACGTGATCATCCAGGTGGGTTCCCAGATCGGCGTGCTGCCCACGGTGCTGTTGCTCGTCGTGGAGTCTCTCATCGGTGGCTGGCTGGTCAAGCGCGAGGGCAAGCGGGCCTGGCTGGCGCTGCGGACCGCCTTGTCGACCGGCCGGATGCCCGGCAGGGAACTCACGGACGCTGCCCTGATC
>JAUJOE010000012.1:25584-39135 GCA_030447805.1 Nocardioidaceae bacterium
GCCTGCAACCTGTCGATCAGCTCGGAGGCTTGCGCCTTGGTCAGATCATCGGGGATGTCTTCACCGGTGTCTTGCCCCAGCGTCTCGAGGTAGCTGCGTTGAGGACCCGTCATCGGCTCATCGCCGGTTGCCCACTGGTCCGTCGGCTTGGCAGCGCTGGAGTTGGCAGCGCTGGAATCTGCTGTATCGCTCATGTGTTCGATCCTACGACATGAGACAGACAACTCCGGTCGACGTACGCCGGCGTGCCCAAGAACTAGCCGGGGAACGGGACGGGTCAGGCAGTCTTGCTCTTGGACCCGTTGCGGGATCCGCCGGTGCGACCACGGTGCAGGTGGGCGGGACCGATGGCGCCCGCGCGCAGCAGTTCGAGCCGCTCGGACAGGATGTCCTCGAGCTCGGCGATCGAACGGCGTTCCAGCAGCATGTCCCAGTGGGTGCGGGCTGGCTTGTCGAGCTTTGCCTCCGGCGCCTCGGCGTCACGCTGCCGTGACTCGGCGCCGCAGCGGGGACACTCCCAGATGAAGGGTACGTCGGCCTCAGCCGCCATCGGGATCTCGAACTGGTGGCCGTTGGCGCAGTCATAGTTGACCCGCTGCCGCGGGGCGAACTCGATGCCGCTCTCGTCTTCGAAACTTGTGCCGCCAAGGCGGGAGCCTCGCAGGGTGGCTCGTTCTGACATGGTGGGTCTCCCGAGGAGTGCTGGCTGAGAAGAGGTGGTGGCCGGTCCGACGTCAGGTGTCAACGCCGTACCCCTGCACAGCATTCCCAGGCCACCTGAGATGACGCTGAGACGCTGTCGTGAGCGGGCTAAGAGCGTCGAGTTCTACACGACCGCTGGGGCAGTGTTGCCCGCGTCGGCGATCCCGCGCCGGGCATCGACCCGGCTGAGCAGAACCAGCCCGATGGCGAAGAACACGATCAGCGCCACGATGGCGGGCCGGTAAGAGTCGGTCCACTGGTGCACCAGACCGAACGTCAGCGTCCCCAGCCAGCTCGTGCCGCGCTCCCCGGCCTGGTACAGGCTGAAGTACTCCGCCTCCCGGCCCGCCGGGACCAGCTGGCTGAAGAACGACCGCGACAGCGCCTGGGTCCCCCCGAGCACCAAGCCGATGAGCACCGCGAGCGACAAGAACAGCACGATCTGCTCGCGCGGCAAGAAGTAGGCGATGACAACCACGACCATCCACACGCCGAGCCCGAACATGATGGTGGACTTGGCGCCCACAGCGTTGGCGACGCGACCGAACAGCAGCGCACCGCCGAACGCCACGAACTGGACCAGCAAGATCGTGGCAATCAGGATCTGGGTGCTGAAGCCGAGCTCCTTCTCGCCGTACGTCGACGAGGCCACGATCACGGTCTGGATCCCGTCGTTGAAGAACAGGTAGGCGACCAGGAAGAGCAGGGTCATCGGAAAGGCGCGCAGATCCTTCAGCGTTTCCCACAGCTGCCCGAAGCTCTGCCTGACCATGCCGCCCGCCTGCGTGGCCGGAGCGGCGACGGCGACCGACGGACGGTTCCGCAGGCCGAGGAAGGGGATGACGGTGAAGGCGGCCCACCACGCAGCCGCGCTGAGCAGGCACAGCCGCACCGCCATGGCGGTGCTGAGCCCGAGCGAGTCGTGCAGCGTCACCACCCCGAGGTTGACGGTCAGCAGCACGCCTCCGCCGAGGTAGCCCAACGCCCAGCCTCGCGACGAGACGCGATCCCGCTCGTCGGGTGCGGCGATCTGGCACAGGATCGCGTCGTACACCACCAGGCTCGACCCGAGGCAGAGGTTCGCGACGAACAGCAGGGCGGCGCCGAGCTGCCAGTTAGCGCCTTGGACGAAGAACATGCCCCCCGCCGCGACGCTTCCGGCCCAGGCGAACGTCGCCAGCACGTGCTTCTTGCGGGAGGACCGGTCGGCGAAAGCCCCAACGATCGGCAGTACCAGCGCAGAGAAGATGGTCGCCGCGGTGACCACGTAGAAGACCAGCGACCCCGGAGAGACGCTGAGACCCAGCACGCTGAGGTTGCTGGTGCACGGGTCGGCGACGGTGCCGGCGGCGCCACAGGCAGCCGTCTCTGCCACCGCGGTGAGGTACGGCGCGAACAGCACCGTGGCGATCGTCGTCACATAGGCCGAGTTGGCCCAGTCGTAGAAGTACCAGGACCGCTGTTCCTTGTGCCGCGCGACGACGGAGAGGCCGGTGTCCAGCTGCTCCTCACCCACTCCGCTGGCTGGCTCAGATGTCGCGGAACGTCTCGATGTGCGCTCCAAGGGCGTTCAGCCGCTCCGCGAGGTCTTCGTAGCCGCGGTTGATCACGTAGACGTTCCGCAGCACCGAGGTGCCCTTGCTGGCCATCATCGCCAGCAAGATCACCACCGCGGGCCGCAGTGCAGGGGGGCACATCAGCTCGGCGGCCCGCCAGCGGGTGGGACCCTCGACCAGCACGCGGTGGGGGTCGAGCAGCGTCACCGACGCGCCCAGCTTGGTGAGCTCGGTCAGGTAGATGGCGCGGTTCTCATAGACCCAGTCGTGGATCATCGTCTGACCCTCCGCTGCCGCCGCGATCACGGCGAAGAACGGCAGGTTGTCGATGTTGAGGCCGGGGAAGGGCATCGGGTGGATCTTGTCGATCGGCGCGTGCAGCGCCGACGGGTGCGTCGTCAGATCGACCAGCCGGGTGCGGCCGTTGCCGGCGAGATACTCGGGAGTCAGGTCGTAGGAGAAGCCCATCTCCTCGAGCAGCGCCAGCTCGATCTCGAGGAACTCGATGGGCACCCGCCGGATGGTGATCTGCGACGACGTCACGATCGCCGCCGCCAGCAGGCTCATCGCCTCGATCGGGTCTTCGGAGGGCGCGTAGTCGACATCGACGTTGATGTCTTGGACGCCGCGCACGACCAAAGTGGTGGTGCCGATACCGTCGATGTCGACCCCGAGCTTGGTCAAGAAGAAGCAAAGGTCCTGGACCATGTAGTTGGGGCTGGCGTTGCGGATCACCGTCACTCCGTCGTTGCGGGCCGCCGCCAGCAGGGCGTTCTCGGTGACGGTGTCTCCGCGTTCGGTCAGCACGATGGGGCGCGCAGGGGAGACCCGCTCGCTGATCCGCGCGTGGTAGCTGCCCTCGGTCGCCCTGACCTCGAGCCCGAACGGCCGCAGCGCTGACAGGTGCGGCTCGACGGTGCGGGTTCCCAGGTCGCAGCCGCCGGCGTACGGGAGC
Source organism: Nocardioidaceae bacterium (assembly GCA_030447805.1). GTDB lineage: Bacteria > Actinomycetota > Actinomycetes > Propionibacteriales > Nocardioidaceae > JAUJOE01. The sequence continues at coordinate 28,798 of JAUJOE010000012.1, forward strand.
TGGAACGAGCTCTGGTCATGCAGCAGCGGGCCGAGGAAGTTGATGATGCTGCGGGTACGTCGAGCGGCGTCCTCGTCGATCGAGGAGAGGTCGAGGAGTCGGGCACGATCAGCTCGAGGTCGTTGTCGGCGTTCAGCCAGGTCGACTTCACCCCGATGCTGTTGAGGACCTCCAGAATGCGGTTGACCTCCTCGATGCGCGCCACCTTGCGCAGCGTGGTGCGGCCCTTGTTGAGCAGCGAGGCGCAGAGCAACGCCACACCGGCGTTCTTGCTGGTCTTCACCTCGATCGACCCCGACAGGGTCGTCCCGCCGGCCACGCGAAGGTGCAGGGGCCGGGCGCACCGAGTGAGACGATCTCGGAGTCCAGCGCCTCACCGATGCGGGCCAGCATCTCCAGGGTCAGGTTCTGGTGGCCGCGCTCGATGCGGTTGACGGCGCTCTGGCTGGTGCCCAACAGATCGGCGAGCTGGACCTGGGTGTAACCGCGGTGCTGGCGGGCATCGCGAATGAGGCGGCCGATGCGGCTGAGGTACTCATCTGTGGTTAGCACCGGCATACCGTATCTCATATCTGGTATATCCGCGAGCATGCCGCGCCGCAGTTGCATGCCCTCCAGACGCCACACAGCGCCGTGCGGTTGCCCGGTCCGGCTGGCAGGCTGGCGCAATGCCAGCACACGACCGCGAGCTCGACGTCGCACTCTTCGGAGCGACCGGTTTCACCGGGCAGCTGGTGGCTGGCTACCTGGCTGAACATGCCCCGCCAGAGCTGCGCTGGGCGATCGCCGGCCGCGACCTGCCGAAGCTGCAGGCGCTGCGCCAGATCCTCACACAGGTCGCGCCGTCGGCACGGGATGTGCCGATCATGCGGGCCGACGTCAACGACGTTGGTTCGCTGTCGGAGCTGGCGGCGAGGACCCGGTTGGTGGCCAGCACGGTTGGTCCGTTCACCGAGTACGGCGGTCCGCTGGTGGCGGCCTGCGCCGACCGCGGGACCGATTACGTCGACATCACCGGTGAGCCGGAGTTCGTCGACCGCATGTGGCTCGAGCACCACCAGCGAGCACAGCAGACCGGGGCGCGGCTGGTGCACTGCTGCGGTTTCGAATCGGTGCCGTCCGACCTGGGCGCGTGGTGGACGCTGCAACACCTGCCCACCGACGTATCGATCGAAATGCGGGCGTACGTGCAGGCCCAGGGGTGATTTCGGGCGGCGGCCTACCACTCGGCACTGCGGGCCGTCGGCCGAGCTCGGCATACCCGCCGGATGGCTGCCCGGCGGCGCGCGTTGAAGCCTGCGGAGCCGGGTCGCCTGACGGCGGCGCTGCCGCTGCGGCCGCACCGCGAGCCGGTGTCCGGGCGGTGGAGCGTGCCGCTGCCGACCATCGATCCGGTCGTCGTACGCCGATCGGCGAGAGCACTCGCCGAGTACGGCCCGGACTTCCGCTACGGTCACTTCGCGGTGGTCGGTGGCCTGCCGGCCGCCGCCGCAACCGTCGCTGGCATCACCGGTCTGCGGGCGCTGTCGCAGTTGCCACCGGCCCGCGCGGGGTTGTTGCGGCTGAAGAGACCAGGGGAGGGCCCGACGGAAGGACGGCGCGCGGCGTCGTGGTTCAGGGTGCGCTTTGTGGCAACGGCGGGGGAGCGGACCGTTGTCACCGAGGTCAGCGGCGGTGACCCCGGCTATGACGAGACGGCGAAGATGCTGGCCGAGTCGGCCATGTGTCTCGTGCTCGACGACGTCCCGGCTGCGGCTGGTCAGCTGACCACCGTTCAGGCGATGGGCGCTGCGCTGACCAACCGGTTACAGCGGGCCGGCATCGCGTTCCGCGTCCGTGAGCCCAGGGACGGCTGAGCGCCCATGCCGGGATTCGACACTGGCTCCACCTTGGCCGATCGGATGCGGGCACATGCCGGCGACGCGCGGCACCTGTACGGCGAGCTGATCCGGGCAATGGCCGACGACTGGGAGAACGGCGGGCCGGTCCGTCGCATCTGCGCCGGGTGGGAGGACGCGCCGCAGGGCGCTGTGGTGCAGCTGCGGCTGTTGGCGGGACTGTTCCGCATCGTGCTGACGGGCCGAGCTCCTGACCTCGAGCCGTTCTACCCGTGTGCCTCGGCGGAACGGCGCCGCCGGACGCCGCCTGGCCGGTTGTGCGCGGCGTCCTCGAGGCGCATGTCGACGAGCTGCACGAGGCGCTGCGAGACCGCACCGCAGACCAACGAGGTCGGCAGGTCGACGGCGCTGCTGGTGGGGCTGTTCGAGGCCGTACGTCGCTCGGGTCGGCGCCGGGTCCGGTTGCGAACCTGGTGCCAGCGCCGGGCTGAACCTGCTGGTAGACAAGTTCCGCTTCGTGGAGCGGACGTGGCAGTTCGGTCCGGCCGATTCACCCCTGGTGCTCCGCGACGGAGTCGTCGGCGAGATCGAGCCGCAGCAGTTCGCGATCGTGGACCGGCGGGGATGCGACCTCGCACCGGTCGATCCGTCGACGCCAGCGGGCCAGCTGCGGCTGCGGTCGTTCATCTGGCCGTTCCACGTCGAGCGGCACCAGCGGCTGACCGCTGCGCTCTCGGTCGCATCCGCTCATCGCGTCGTCGTCGACCAGGCGCCAGCGGGAGAGTGGCTGGAACGCGAGCTGACCAAGCCGACGGACGACGACACGCTGACGGTGGTGTGGCAGTCGATCACCCGACAGTACTGGCCACCGGGGAAACCGAACGAGTCCGAGCAGCGATCCACGCGGCGCGCCCCGACCGCCTGGTCGCACACGTCGCGATGGAGTACCCGGCCGACGACGATCCCACCGCGATGCTGACGCTGAGCGGACTACCAGGCGACGCTCTCGTGACACTCGCCCGCGTCGGCGACCACGGTCGCCCGGTCACGCTCCTCGCAACGGCGTGATTGCTATCAGCCGCGACACCGTAGATCCATGGCTATGACTTTGCGGCTGAGCGACGCCGAGGCTGCGGCGCTGCGCCGGCGCGCGGAGCTGGAGAACCGCTCGCCATGGTCGTACAGCACAACAGTCCGGCAACGATGTGGCGAGATGGTGGCCCTTTTACGACGAACCACGGCAGATACCTGATAAACAGCCACTACTGACCCCGGTGGAGAGCATGCATGTCTTATCGTTTTCCCTCAATTTTAGGGCTCCTACTCGTCTGCCTTGTGGGGGCCTGCGGTCAGGTAAAGTCCGGCTCAGGCGACGGTTCGACGTCAGAGTCGGCAGCAGCGTTTGAAGCTGAGCTCATCCAGGCCATGGTCGGAAAGGAGGAGGGAGCGCTCCGCCCCACGTTGACCTTGGCGGAAATGTACCCCGGCGTCGGCCAGAGCAAAGTTGTTGCGGACGCGTTCCGCGCGGACGTCGTGGGCGTGGACGCGGGGGAGCCTTCAACAACTTCGACGAGAACTTTGAGAGAACGCCCCTCCAGGAGGTTCCGTTTGATGATCCCCGTGCGGACTGGCGCAGTTTTGAAGTCCGAGTGAAGGTGGCAGAGGTCTATTGGGGCGACGTAACGGCTGGGACGGAACTAACTCTCGGCTTGACGTTCAATGCCCAAACGGAGTTGACGGTCGTGTCCGAGGGGTTCGCGAGCATGGGAGAGGTTGTGGTATTTACCGCCACCGGCGACTTCGTCGTGCCGTATGACCCCACAATTATCCCTGTTCTTTGGGACGGTGCGTTTTTGACACCTGTGGAGGGTGAGCGAGTTCCTTGGCCAGTTCTGTCAGAGCCAGGCTCCGGAGCACCAGTCGTGCCTGACTTGGATACGCTCGCGGAACTGCGTCAGCTCAAGTAGCGCTAACTCAAGGTGGTTGACTGGCGACCATGAGCGCGGGGGCAGTGTGGTTGGTAACCGGCGCCCAGGCGGCCGGCAAGTCCACGGTCGCCGACCTGCTGGCGCGGCAGTTCGACCGGGGCGTTCATGTCCGTGGCGGTCAGTTCTACCGCTGGGCGGTGAGCGGCTGGGTTCATCCGCTCGGGGACGTGCACGAGCCGGAGGCCCGCCGGCTGCTGGACCTTCGCTATCGACTGTCTGCGATGACGGCCGACCAGTACTGCGCCGAAGGGTTCACCACGGTCGTGCAGGACAACATCTTCGGCAACGATGTGGCCGGCTGGCTTGACCAGGTCAAAACCCGCCCGCGTCACCTCGTCGTACTGCGGCCGTCGATCGCGGTCGTCACATCTCGGGACGCCGAGCGGCAGAGAGCAGTGGGGAAGATTGCGTACCGGCCTGGCGAGCACACCATCGAGCAACTCGACGCAGCTGTCGGAACAACGCCACGCATGGGCCTGTGGCTCGACACCTCCGGCCAAACACCGCAGCAGACAGTGGACGAGATCATCGCTCGGCGGGCTGAGGCGTCGATCGACTCCGCCACAAGTGGCGAGGGCGTCTAGGTGTTTACCGGCGACGCCGCGAGTGGCGATAGGCAACTCCGACGCGTCGTGGCACGATCGCGCAGGTGACCAGCAGACCCGCCGCAGAGCAGCGCTTGCGCGACCTCGCGTTGTTGCGCCGCGTTCGCGACCGGATCGACCGCGAGTACGCGCAGCCGCTGGACGTCGAGGCGCTCGCCCGCGGTGTGAACGTGTCCGCCGGGCACCTCAGCCGCCAGTTCCGGCTCGCGTACGGCGAGTCGCCGTACTCCTATCTGATGACGCGGCGCATCGAGCGCGCGATGGCGCTGCTGCGTTGCGGCGACCTCAGCGTGACCGAGGTCTGTTTCGCGGTCGGCTGCGCGTCGCTGGGCACCTTCAGCACGCGCTTCACCGAGTTGGTGGGCGTGCCGCCCAGCGTCTATCGCGACCAGGCGGCGCGGGCGACGGCGGGGATGCCGCCGTGCGTGGCCAAGCAAGTGACCAGACCGATCAGGAATCAAGAAGCGCCGGCCGCCAAGCCGCACTTAACGTGACTGCCATGGACATCACCATTCACACAACCTTCCTCCCGCACGACGACCCGGACGCTTCCGTGGCCTTCTACCGCGACATCCTCGGCTTCGAGGTCCGCAACGACGTCGGGAACGGCAAGATGCGCTGGATCACGGTCGGCCCCGCCAGCCAGCCCGGCACCTCAATCCTGCTGGCGCCGCCGGCCGCCGACCCTGGGGTCACCGACGAAGAGCGCCGCACCATCGTCGAGATGATGGCCAAGGGCACCTACGGCTGGATCCTGCTGGCCACCGGCGATCTCGACGGCACCTTCGAGAAGCTGCAGGCCAGCGGCGCCGAGGTCGTCCAGGAGCCTACCGAGCAGCCGTACGGCGTCCGCGACTGCGCCTTCCGCGATCCCGCCGGCAACATGATCCGCGTCCAGGAGTTGCGCTGAGCCGTTGAGTGCCGACCCCCGTTCCCTCGCCCAGCGTCGTCGCGACACCGAGCATCGGCTCAGCTCCGACGTCGATGTCTGGGTGGCGACTGCCTCAGCGGACGGTGCGCCGTACCTGGTGCCGCTTTCCTTCGACTGGGACGGCGAGGCGCTGCTCATGGCCACGCCGACGGACAGCCCCACCGGCAGGAACCTGGCCGCCAGCAGGGCCGTTCGGCTGGGGCTGGGTGACACCCGCGACGTGTCCATGATCGACGGGGAAGTCGACGTCCTCGAGATCAACGCGCTGCCGCGGGACCGGGGTGACCGGTTCGCCGCTCGCACCGGCTTCGACCCGCGTGCGTTGGCTACGCCGTACCGCTGGTTCCGCGTCTCCCCGCGCCGCATTCAGGCTTGGCGCGAGGTGAACGAGCTGCCCGACCGCGAGCTGATGCGCGACGGCAGCTGGTTGGCCTGACGCCCGTGGCACACACCACCTCTACCGGCTAATGCGTGTCGCCGACGGCGCTACCATGAACGCCGCCTCCAGCCGCAAACTCGCCGCCGTCGGTCCGGCCGGACCCGGTATCAGACGCCCCTGTACCCCTGTTTTCCACAAGCACGTTCCCGCCCCAGAGAGGGAGAGATCCGATGAGCACGGCCACGAAGACGAGCACGCGGTCGCCGGTCCTGAACGTTCCGGACAGCCACGATCTGATCCGGGTGCGGGGCGCACGTGTGAACAATCTCAAGGACGTCAGCATCGAGATCCCGAAGCGCCGGCTCACGGTGTTCACCGGCGTCTCCGGTTCGGGGAAGAGCTCCCTCGTGTTCGACACGATCGCCGCCGAGTCGCAGCGGCTGATCAACGAGACCTACAGCGCCTTCGTGCAGGGCTTCATGCCGAACCTGGCCCGACCAGAGGTTGACCTCCTCGAGGGCCTGACGACGGCGATCATCGTCGACCAAGAGCGGCTGGGCGCCAACCCTCGCTCCACGGTCGGCACCGCCACCGACGCCAACGCGATGCTGAGGATCCTGTTCAGCCGGCTCGGTGAACCGTACATCGGGCCGCAGACGGCCTTCTCCTTCAACGTCCCCACGCGGAGGGCGAGCGGCGTCATGTCCACGGATAAGGGTGGCCGCGTCGAGAAGAGCGTGGTCAGGGACGCCGTCTACCTCGGTGGTATGTGCCCGCGGTGCGAGGGCATGGGCAATGTCAGCGACATCGACCTCACGGCGTTGTACGACGAAACCAAGTCGCTCAGCGAGAGCGCGCTGACGATCCCCGGATACTCGATGGACGGGTGGTACGGCCGGCTGTTCGAGGGCGTCGGCCTGCCCATGGACAAGCCGATCGCGAAGTTCACCAAGAAGCAGCTCGAGACGATGTTGTACGCCGAGCCGACCAAGATCAAGGTCGAGGGCATCAACCTCACCTTCGACGGGATCATCCCCAAGATCCAGAAGTCGATGCTGTCGAAGGACCCCGAGGCCATGCAGCCGCACGTACGGCGCTTCGTCGAGCGGGCGGTGACCTTTCAGACCTGCCCCGAGTGCGCCGGCACCCGCCTGACCAAGGAGGCGCTGTCGTCGAAGATCAACGGCAAGAACATCGCCGACCTGTGCTCGATGCAGATCAGCGACCTGGCCGACTGGGCCCGCGACCTCGACGAGCCGTCGGTGGCGCCGTTGCTCACCGGGCTACAACATCTCCTCGACTCCTTCGCCGAGATCGGGTTGGGCTACCTCTCACTCGACCGTCCGGCGAGCACGCTGTCGGGCGGCGAGGCGCAGCGCACGAAGATGATCCGGCATCTCGGTTCGTCGCTGACCGACGTCACCTACGTCTTCGACGAGCCCACGATCGGCCTCCACCCGCACGACATCGAGCGGATGAACAACCTGCTGCTCCAGCTCCGAGACAAGGGCAACACAGTGCTCGTCGTCGAGCACAAGCCCGAGACGATCGCCATCGCCGACCACGTCGTCGACCTCGGCCCGGGTGCGGGTACCGAAGGCGGCACGGTGTGCTACGAGGGCCACCTGGTCGGGCTGCGGAGCAGCGACACGATTACCGGGCGGCACTTGGACGACCGCGCAGCACTCAAGGAGACGGTCCGGACGCGCACGGGCACGCTGGAGGTCCGCGGCGCGGCGGCGAACAACCTGCGGGACGTCGACGTCGACATCCCGCTCGGCGTGCTCGTCGTCGTCACTGGGGTGGCGGGCTCGGGCAAGAGCTCGCTGATCCACGGCTCGGTGTCGGATCGGGACGGCGTGGTGACTGTCGACCAGGGGGCGATCCGCGGCTCGCGCCGGAGCAACCCGGCGACGTACACCGGACTGCTCGATCCGATCCGCAAAGCGTTCGCGAAGGCAAACGGCGTGAAGCCCGCGCTGTTCAGCGCAAACTCCGAAGGTGCCTGCCCCAACTGCAACGGCGCCGGATTCATCTACACCGACCTGGCCATGATGGCTGGGGTGGCCGCACCCTGCGAGGTCTGCGAGGGGAAGCGGTTCGAGGCGTCGGTGCTGGAGTACGAGCTTGGCGGCAAGGACATCAGCGAGGTCTTGGCGATGCCGGTCGCCGAGGCCGTGGAGTTCTTCGGCGCGGATGAGGCTCACACTCCGGCCGCGCACAAGATCCTCGGCCGGCTCGACGACGTCGGGCTCGGCTACCTCACCCTGGGCCAACCGCTCACTACGCTGTCCGGCGGCGAACGGCAGCGGCTGAAGCTGGCCACCCGCATGGGGGAGAAGGGTGGGGTCTACGTCCTCGACGAGCCGACCACCGGCCTGCACCTCGCCGACGTCGAGCACCTGCTCGGCCTGCTCGACCGGCTCGTCGACTCCGGCAAGGCGGTCATCGTCATTGAGCACCACCAGGCGGTCATGGCGCACGCCGACTGGATCATCGATCTCGGTCCCGGCGCCGGCCACGACGGGGGCCGCATCGTCTTTGAGGGCACACCAGCCGACCTCGTCGCGGCTCAGTCGACCCTCACCGGTGAGCACCTCGCGACCTACGTCGACGCGTGACCCCTAGTCGGTCGGCGAGGTCGGGGCCTGTCCAGGCCGGGCGCTGCTGCAGCAGCCCGAGCAGGGTGAGCACCCGCTCGGTCGTGCCCCGCTCGTTCCCCGTGTAACGCCCATGTCGCTCAGGCTCCCCGCGATAGCGGACCGGTCCTGTGCGTTAGGGATGAAACGGTGGGTCCATGACTACAAGCGAACTCGACTGGAATCCAACCCTGCGCGAGCAGTGGGAGTTCAACTGGAACCAGCACCTCCGTGCCCGGCTCGACGGCCTCACCGACGACGAGTACTTCTGGTCGCCGGTGCCGGACGCCTGGAGCGTGCGTCCGCGAAGCAGCTCCGTGGCGCCGGTACAGGTCGGTGTCGGGGACTTCACGGTTGACTACGCCTTTCCCGAGCCGGTCCCGGCGCCTTTCACTACCATCGCCTGGCGCCTGGCCACGTGATCGTCGGCGTGCTTGCCGCGCGCAACGCGGCTCACTTCGGCGCACCGGCGGCGTCGTACGAGACCTGGACGTATGCGGGCAGCGCGGCCACCGCGCTCGCCCAGCTCGAGGCCCAGCTCGACGTCTGGCTGGCCGGTGTGCGCGGCCTCGGCGAGGCCGGGCTCCGAGTCCCGGTCGGCGCGAAGGAACCCTTTCCCGAGGCGCCCATGGCAGATCTGGTGCTGCACATCCATCGCGAGTTGATTCACCACCTGTCCGAGGTCTGCCTGCTGCGAGACCTCTATCTGCATACGAGACCCGCTGCGAACGGAGCAACCCGATGAGCCGCCACATCCAGGTCACCTTCGACGCCTCCGACCCGCGGGCGCTGTCGTCCTTCTGGCGGGACGTACTGGGCTACGTCCACCCCGCACCGCCCGGCGTCGACCTGCCAAAGGACGCTGACCCGCTAACCGCGTGGGACGACTTCCTCGCACGGGTCGGAATGCCGGAGGAGCAGCGCAACAGGGCATCGGCCATCGAGGACCCGGATGGGCATGGCCCGCGGCTGTTCTTCCAGCAGGTGCCGGAGGACAAGGTCGCCAAGAACCGCGTCCACCTCGACGTTCGTTCGGCTCCCGGACTGGAGGGAGAGGAACGGATGGCGGCGTTGGAAGTCGAATGCGAACGGCTTCTCGCGCTGGGAGCGACGCGAGTGCGTCGCTACGAGCCCGATCCGCCGATGAGCGCCGGCTTCATCGTGATGACCGATCCCGAGGGCAACGAGTTCTGCCTGGACTGACGCCGGACCTTGCGGGTGAGACCACTTTTCTCAACCTGTGTGATTCGCCTTCTACCCGGGATCTCACGACAATCGACCCGGACGGTGGCAGTGGACCGTTCCCTGGTCCTACTGTGTCGCACATGGAGATCGGCGTTAGGGAGCTTCGCAATGAGACAGCTCGGGTCGTGGACGCCGTCCGGGCGGGGGAGCGGGTTGTGCTGACCGTTCGTGGGGAACCGGTCGCCGATATCGTCCCGCACCACGGTCGCACTCGTTGGCTGGGGGGACGGGCACTGGCCGCGCAACTCGAGCGACGAACCGCAGACCCGCGGTTGCCGGACGACCTCGACGACCTGGCCGGGCAGACTTTGGCTGACCTGTGAGCTCGGGACTGCTCGATACGTCGGTATTCATCGGGCGGGAGACGGCCCGACCCCTCGGGGCGCTGCCTGAGCGGGTGGCAATCTCGGTTGTCACGATCGGCGAGTTGGAGCTCGGTGTCCTCGCCGCTGGCGACGCAGAGACACTAGCCCGGCGCGCCGACACCCTCGCCCTTGCCCGCGAGGCGGACCCTATTCCGGTTACCGAGTGATGGGCGCCTGGGTGCGGCTCGTCATCGACTGCCGGCGCGCCGGAGTGCACCGGACCGTGAAGCTCACGGACGCATTGATCGCGGCGACCGCAGTGGTTCATGGGCTGCCGGTCGTGACTCAAGACGGCGACTTCGACGAGATCGCAACCGCGCATCCCGCGCTGCGCGTATCCAGGGTCTA
>JAUJOE010000005.1:0-10230 GCA_030447805.1 Nocardioidaceae bacterium
TCGGCCGCTACGGCGTCCCGGTCAACGGCGGTCAGCGCCACGTTGCCCCGGCGTACGGTCTCGTGGACGACCGCAAGCGCAGCCGGCACGGAAAGGTCATCGTTCATGGCGGCGGCGAAGTCGGCCGGAAGCTCCTCGGCGGGCTCGAGCGCCCCGACCAGCTCGACGGCCCGATCGACGAAACCCTCGATCCGGCGAAACCCCGCCCCGGCCTCCGCGAGCGACTCGAAGCCGAACTCGATGACCGAGCGGTAGTGCGCCGCCACCAGGTAGTAGCGAAGCTCGATCGGGCGCACCCGCTTGACCACCTCGCTGACCAGCATCGGGTCGCCGACGGACTTGCTCATCTTCTCGCCGGCCAGGTTGACCATCGCGTTGTGCATCCAGGTGCGGGCAAAACCGCGTCCCGCTGCTCGGGATTGGGCCAGCTCGTTCTCGTGGTGGGGGAACCGCAGGTCGAGGCCGCCGCCGTGGATGTCGAACTCCTCGCCCAGGTACTTGCCCGCCATCGCCGAGCACTCCAGATGCCAGCCCGGCCGGCCCAGCCCCCACGGCGCGGGCCAGGCCGCGGTCGCCGGCTCCACCTCCTTCTTGAACCCCTTCCACAGCGCGAAGTCACGTGGGTCGCGCTTGCCTCGCGGGTCGGCGTCGATGGCCGGCTCCATGTCGTCGATGCGCTGGTTCGACAGCTCGCCGTACGACGGCCAGGACCGCACGTCGAAGTAGACGTCGCCGGAGCCGTCCGGCGCGACGTAGGCGTGCCCTGTCACGATCAGCTGGCTGGTCAGCTCCACCATCTCGGGGATGTGCCCGGTTGCCCGCGGCTCGTACGTCGGCGGCAGGCAGCCGAGGACGTGGTAGGCCTCGTGCAGGGCTCGCTCGTTGGCGTAGGCGATCGCCCACCAGGGTCGGCCCTGCTCAGCTTCCTTGGCCAGCATCTTGTCGTCGATGTCGGTGAGGTTGGCGACGAGCGTGACGTCGTACCCGGTGCGCTCGAACCAGCGGCGCAGCACGTCGAAGACGACCTCCTTGCGGATGTGTCCCACGTGCGGCGGGCCCTGCACGGTGAGCCCGCAGTGGTAGATGCCGACCCGGCCAGGCACCAGCGGCACGAAGTCACGGCCCTCGCGAGTGGCGGTGTCGTACAGGCGCAGCGTCACCGTCACAGGCTAGCGAGGCACGGGGCGCTGGTCGGCTCCCCCTGGCTGACACGGCCCCAACCCAGGACCTCCGGTTTGCGACATTTGGTCCCGTCAGTCACAGTGACTACATGCACCACTACGGACAGGCAGGGAAGCTGCCGACGTCTCGGCGTCGCAGAGCCCTCGTCAGCGCCGTTGTGATGAGCGTGGGCGCGGCGGTCTTGGCAGCTCCGGCGCAGGCGGCGCCCGGACCCAGCAGTTCGGCCGCTCGTGTACAGGCGAGCACCACGTCCGGAGCTGTCAGCAAACACATAGCCACCACCCGTTGGGGCACTCAAGGGTTGCGCAACGGCACCTTCTCCCGCACCCACTTCGACGGCGGCATCCAGATCGGCCCACGACCGGTCAAGGTGTCCTACGACGACCCGTACGGCGCGACCGGACGGCTCGACTACGCCCGTGGTCGCTGGTTCTCGCCGTGGGTCAAGCCGGGTTTCGGGCTCACCGAGCTCATCGCCTCGTACAACGCCACGACGCCGGCTGGCACGTTCATCGAGATCTCAGCCCGCGGCCGCACGATCGCTGGAATCACGTCGAGCTGGGACAGCCTCGGCCGCTGGGCGAGCCACGACGTCAAGTTCCACCGGATGTCGCTCGGCTCGCAGACCGACGACCTGAGCCGGGTCGCCGTCGACACGCTGATCACCAACTCCGGCGTAGCGTACGGGTCCTGGCAGCTGCGGATCAGCCTGTTCCGGCGTGCAGGCACAGCCACCACGCCGACGGTGACCCGAGTCGCCGGTGTCGCGTCGTTGCTACCGGAGACTTCCTCGACCAGCCCCTTAGGTCCGGCTGTCGGGCAGTCCCTCGCCGTACCGAAGTACTCCCAGATGATCCACCTCGGCGAGTACCCGCAATGGGACGGTGGTGGTGAGGCGTGGTGCAGCCCCACCTCGACGTCGATGGTGATGGGCTACTGGGATCGGCTGCCGACGCCGCAGCAGTACGCCTGGGTCAACGACTCCTACCGCCAGCCCTGGGTCGACTACGCCGCCCGCTACACCTTCGCCTGGGGCTATGACGGCACCGGCGACTGGCCGTTCAACACGGCGTACGCCGCTCGGTTCGGGCTCGACGCCTTCGTCACCCGGCTGCGGTCGCTGCGCGAAGCCGAGCAGTTCATCGCCGCCGGCATCCCGTTGATCGCCACCGTGTCGTTCGGTCCGGGAGAGCTCGACGGCGCACCGATCAGCTCGACCAGCGGTCACGTGCTGGTGATCCGCGGGTTCACCCCGCGCGGCGACGTCATCGTCAACGACCCCGCCGCCGACACCGCCAAGACGGTGCGCCGGGTCTACCAGCGCTGGCAGTTCGAGGACGCCTGGGTCGACGCGGCAGGTGGCGTCGTCTACGTCATCCACCCGCCGAGCAAGCGGCTCCCCGACCCCGCCTCACACAGCAACTGGTGACGGATCGACTCCGAGGGCGCTACTGCCAGTCCGGCACCAAGAATCCACCCGCTCCGGTAGAGCGACACATCGCGTACCAGCAGTGGGACTCCTCCGACTTCGCTGCGGGCAGCTTCTCCGGTACGGCGTTGACCGACGGCGCGCTGACCATCGCCACCCCGACCGGCAGGTCCGACTACACCGACCCGTTCGGCGACGGCTCGACGACGACGTACGACGTCGCGACCTGGCGCTCCCCAGAGGTGACCCCCGGCTTCAACTACACCGAGCTGGTCGCCTCGTGGAACGCCTCCGCCCCCGCCGGCACGTGGGTGCAGGTGAGCGTCTCAGGCGTCGGCGATGACGGAGTTCGTTCGAAGGAGTACATCCTCGGCCGCTGGGCGGAAGGCAGCACCGACATTCACCGCACGTCGGTTCCGGCTCAAGGCGACGAACTGGCGTACGTGGCGATCGACACGCTCGTGGCCCGCACCGACCGTTCGCTCAAGACGTGGCAGCTCACGGTGTCGCTGTACCGCGAGGCTGGCAGCGCCGCCACCCCGTCGGTGGGCTTGGTCGGCGCGATGGCCTCCCGACTGCCTGCGGCCACCAAGAAGCCCCCGGTCAGCCCGCTCGGTGGTGCCCAAGGCATCACGCTCGACGTGCCGACGTACTCGCAAGAAACCCACATCGGCGACTACCCGCAGTACAACGGCGGCGGCGAAGCCTGGTGCAGCCCCACCTCGACAGCGATGGTGATGGCGTACTGGCAGCAGAGCACGGGCAACGACTCCTACGGACCGGCTGCGGACGAGCTGGCGACGATCGAACCTGCCGGTCACCCCGACCCGCAGGTCGACTACGCGGCGGCGCAGACGTACGACTGGAACTACGACGGCACCGGCAACTGGCCGTTCAACACGGCGTACTCCGGCAGCTACGGCCTGGAGAGCTTCGTTACCCGGCTGCGGTCGCTGACCGAGGCGGAGCAGTTCATCAAGGCGGGCATCCCGCTGGTTGCGTCGGTGTCGTTCAAGAAGGGGGAGCTGACCGGTGCTGGTTACGGCACGAACGGGCACCTGCTGGTCATCGTCGGCTTCACCCCCGACGGTGACGTCGTCGTCAACGACCCGGCGTCGCACCTGATCCAGAGCAACGACGAGGTCAGAGTCGTCTACGACCGCGCCGAGTTCGAGAGCGTGTGGGTGCCGCACTCCGGCGGCATCGTCTACGTGATCCACCCAGCGAGCCAGCCGCTGCCGGCCTCGCTGACGCCCGCCGAACGCAACTGGTAACCTCCCTCCCGCGTGGCGTGGAGCGCCTCACCCCGGCGGTGGCGTGGAGCGCCTCACCCCGGCGGACTTGTCAGGGTGTGTGGACCAAGTTCAGGCGTGAGTCGTCCTGACAAGTCGCGGGGAAAGGGCTAGACGCCGAGCAGTCGCCGGCTAGCCAGTGCGGCGCTGAGCGCCGTCGAGAGGCGGAGCAGGGACGGGGCGATGTCGGACAGGTGCCAGTCCGATGGGGCGCCGTACCAGTAGATCGGGTCGTCGGGCTCGACGTCGGTGTCGGTGGCGGCCAACGCGGCAGCCCACCGCTCACCCAGCCCGAACACCAGCGCATACGGGTAGAACCGCGAGATCAGCTCCTCGCGCTGTGGAATCGGGATGTCGTCGACACCCGCCGACTCCAAGTACGCGCGAAAGCCGCGCAGCTCGCTCAGCACACGGCCGCCACGCGACGTGCGTGCCGGGGCCAGCTGACCCGACGCTGCCAGTGCCACACCCGCCAGCAGCAGTGCAACCCCGACGAGTCCGAACGTGCTGACCAACGCCAGCACCACCGTCAGCACTGCCCCCGCGGCGAGGAGCACCCACCCGGCAGTCGTCCATCGACCCCGCACCGAGTCCGGGCGCTCGCCGAACCAGCCCTGGTCGACCATGTCGTCGTACATCAGCGCCTGGATGCCGGGGAGCCGGTCCCGCAGCGCGTCGCCGAGCTCGCTCACGGTCACCTCGTCTTCGGTCGAGAAGAGCGCGTCGAACACCTCCCGCTCGTAGGCCAGCAGCTCGTCGCCTGGGCCGTTGCGGCGGCGCAGCAGCCAGTCGCTGTGCCCGTAGCCACCGCGTGGCAGCTCCTCGATGAACAGGTAGTTGCGGACCGCCAGATCGATGATCGTTGCCGTCACGTCGACGATGTCGGCTCGCTCATCCGCCAGCGTGCCCATCTGCCCTGGCCGGATTCCGCTGGGCGGGGCGAACGCCACACCGCCGTCTGCCGCCTCAACCAGTGGTCGCCCGGTTTCTGGCCGGTCGGAGCGGCTGTCGCGGCCGCGGGTCCACCACAAGCCCAGCGCGGCGAGGAGCCCCAGCAGCAGCACCCCCAACGCCACCCACAGCGGTGTGCCCGTGGCGGTGAAACCGCGAGCCAGGCTCCACCGCGGCTGCAGGTCAGCGTTCGGCGCGATGCCGGAGTCCGCGCGCAGCCCCAAGATGCCGACCATTTGCTCGCCGGCCTCAAGGTCCAGCTCGGTCATCGTAGGACTGGGAACCTCCATCAGCTGCGCAGTCGTGCACGGCTTGCTCGAACCAGCCGCCCCAGCGAGGCACGACAACCAGATCACGTCGGGGGCGTTCCACTGCACAGTGGCTTGTGCGATCCGTGCGTCGAAGCCTTGGACGACCGGCCACCGCACCTCGAGCCCGTCGACGGTCTGCCGGACGGCTCCTTGCACGTCGTAGTCGAACGTGAGAGTGACCTGCTCTTGCTGTGGCTGTGCGAACCGCACCGCGATCGTGTCGGTCCCGCCGTCGGACGTGACGCTGGCGGTCGTGTCAGTCTGCACGGCGTCGACCACCACGTTGCTCAGCTCGTAGAGCCGGTCGTTCTCCGCGTCGTAGTGCTCCCGGGTAGTGATGGTCCGCTGCACTGCCCCGAGGCCGGCGACGGCGAGACCGTCGTATTCGTAGGTCACCGCCTCAGCAACGTGGAGGCTTCCATCGGTGTTGACCTGCACTGTGGCCGAGTACTGCGCAATTTGGGTGTCGGGGCCTTCGGCGCCGGCAGGAGGTGCTGTGAGGAGCAGCGCCGTGGCAGTCAGCAGGGCTGGGGCGGCTGCCATCCCAGCGGAGGTGCCCAGTCGTGGCCACCGGCGGCGGCCAGCGTTGCCGTCCCCGCTGCTAGACATTCCGAAAGGGTAATGTGCGCCACTGCGGGCACTCGCGATCGGCCTGCAAACGCCGCGAAGGGAACCCACTTGCCCGAGTCAGCACGCCGACGGCTGGGCGCTGCGCCGGTGCTGCCGCCGCCGCAGTCGCCGGACACGGCGTACCGTCCCCCGGGTGCAGGCCCGACCGAGGTCGTTCCCTGGTCAGCTGCCGCAGTACGCGCCCGGCCAGCCGGCGCATCCCAGGCTCGCGCCGACCTACCCGCCGCATGCCTACCAGCGCTACCCGCAGTACCAGCGTCAGGGCAGCACCTCCGACCAGTGGTATCCCCCGGGCAGCAACGCGCAATACAGCCCACTGGGTTGGCCACCCCCGGCGCAGTGGTCGTACGGCGGCTGGGATCCCACGCCGCCACCCCGCCGCTCCAGCACCCTCGCCCGGCTGCTGCTCGGGCTTGTCGGCACCGGGGCCGCCATGTTCTTCGCGCTGATCGTGCTGGGCGCGCTGGTGGCGCCGTCCGCCCCGGCGAGCGGTGACATCGCCTCACGGGCCCCCGCGCCCGCGTCGGACCCCAACGCTGAACCGGTGAGCCCCCAAGACGCCGCCGCGGTGCTGGACCGCAACACGTTGTACGACCAGGGCGGCTTGCGCAACGGGAGCTGCCCCGCTCAGGATCTGGGAGCCGCGTCAACGGCTGAGCAGACGCGGTTCTACCAGTCGCTGATGGGCTGCCTCAACGCGGAGTGGCGGGGACCGGTCGAGAGAGCCGGCTACTCCTACACCGAGCCCGGGCTGGTGGTCTTCGACTCGCCGGTGTCGACGCCCTGCGGCAATGCATCCCCGGAGTCCGGGCGGACGTTGGCGTTCTACTGTCCAGGCGATGAGGTGATGTACGCCGACGTGCCGCAGATGCGCCGCTTCTTCAGCGACATCGAGGTGGCCTACGCGGTCGTGATCGGACACGAGTTCGGCCACCACGTGCAGTCCGAGACCGGCCTGCTCACGGCGTTCGACGACGTCGTCTACAACGACTTCGCTGACCGGGCCGAACTCAGCCGTCGCCTCGAGCTGCAGGCCAGCTGCATGGGCGGGCTGTTCCTCGGAGCCGTCGCCGACACGTTCCCGGTCGACGAGACCCGTTACACCCAGCTCCAGCAGGTGGCCGGTGCCTTCGGCGACGAACCCAACGCCGACGACGACGAGCGCGACCACGGCTCGGGTGAGTCCAACCGCGCCTGGATCCTGCAGGGCTTCAACAACAACGACATAGCGACCTGCAACACGTTCGCCGTCCCGACGGACGACGTCGACTGAGGTGACTGGCCCCGGCTCTGCCCGCGTCGGCATCGGGGTCGACGTACACCCGCTGGTGCCGGGGCGGCCGCTGTGGGTTGCCGGCATCTGCTGGCCCGACGAACCCTGCGGCCTGGCAGGTCACTCGGACGGTGATGTCGTCGCGCACGCGGCGTGCGACGCGCTGCTGTCGGCGGGCGGCCTTGGCGACCTGGGCAGCCAGTTCGGTACGTCGGACCCGCGGTGGGCTGGGGCGAGCGGCACCACCCTCCTCGGCGAGACAGCTCGCCGCCTGGAAGCCGCGGGGGTGGTCATCGGCAACGTCGCGGTGCAGCTGATCGGCGCGACTCCCCGCCTCGGCGCGCGGCGGGACGAGGCGGCCCTGGTTATGACCGAGGCGTGTGGCGCGGAGGTGAGCCTGTCGGCGACGACCACCGACGGGCTCGGACTGACGGGCCGAGGTGAAGGCCTGGCCGCCATCGCGACGGCGCTGGTCTACCGCTGAGGCTCCACCGTCGGAACGCTACCGCTCATGCGCCGGGACTCGTCCCGAAGCAGCAGCTGCGCCACCAAGAGGTCGACCGGCGTGGTGATCTTGAACGCCAGGTGAGCACCCTCGACAAGCGTGACGGGAACGCCGGCGCGTTCGACCAAGCTGGCGTCATCGGTGGCGTCACCGTCCGGTGCGCGCCGGTGCGCCTCGACAAGGACATCTTTGCGGAACCCCTGCGGCGTCTGCACGGCTCGTAGCGTGGACCGGTCGATCGGTGTGCTGCGTCCGTCGGCATCGAACTGCCGCAGCGAGTCAACTACCGGGATCGCCGGTACGACGACCGCCGCGCCGCCGCGCAAGGCGGCGATGACTCGCGCCACCACCTCCGGTGGCACCAGCGGACGGGCCGCGTCGTGTACCACGACGAACTGGATGGGGCGAGCCACTGCCGCAAGAGCCAGCCGAACCGAACTCTGGCGGGTGTCGCCGCCTGTCACCACCTGAACGGGCACGGCGCAGTCGGCCAGTTCTTCGCGGACGAGGTCGAGCTGGTCGGCCGCGGCGGCGACAACGACCTGGTCGACGGCACCGGACAGCGCGTCCACCGAGCGAACCAACAGTGACCGCCCGCCGAGTTGGCGTAGCGCCTTGGGGATCGGTGTACCGCTCTGGTCTCCCAGCCGACGACCTAGGCCCGCTGCTGGGATGACGGCAGCAACCCCGGACGTCACGACCGCCGGAGGCGGGTTAGGAGGCCAAGACCTCGTCAAGGATGGTCTCGGCCTTGTCTTCGTTGGTGCGCTCGGCGAGCGCGAGTTCGGAGACGAGGATCTGCCGGGCCTTGGCGAGCATCCGCTTCTCACCGGCCGAGAGTCCGCGCTCACGCTCGCGCCGCCACAGGTCGCGGACCACCTCGGCGACCTTCATCACGTCGCCGGAGTGCAGCTTCTCGAGGTTCGCCTTGTAGCGACGCGACCAGTTGGTCGGCTCTTCAGTGTGCTCAGCGCGCAGCACGTCGAACACCCGCTCAAGCCCCGCCGCGTCGACCACGTCGCGCACCCCGACCAGGTCGAGGTTGCACGCCGGCACCCGGACGACGAGGTCGTTTTGGGCAACGATGCGCAGCACCAGATAGAGCCTGTCCTCACCCTTGATTTGGCGAGTCTCAATATCTTCGATAACCGCGGCACCGTGGTTCGGATACACCACCGTCTCGCCGACCGTGAAAGTCATATGTCAGCTACCCCTTTCCAGGTGTCCAGGATACCACGGTCGGATTCGGCTCGATGTCACATTTGTGCAGGTCAGGGCACTAATCGGGGCTTGACAAAAGGACCGAGACGTGCCTTGCGGCGATGCGCTGGTCGCTGAAGATGCGGCTTCGTTACGCTGATGCCGCTTAGGCGCTGCGCCGTACCCAGCACCCACCCAGCAGGAGGATGACAGACGGTGGCAACACCCTCACCCACCGCATCGATGCGGCGTTGGCGAGCCCGGCGCTGCCTGGATGTGGTGTGCGGCGTGGCGGCGCTGGTGGGTGTCGTGGGGTGCGGATCGAACTTCGAGGCCCAGACCCAGCAGCCGTACCAGCCAGCTGTCGGCATCAGCAACCGCGAGGGCACCGTCTACGCGCTCAACACCTTGGTGGTGACCGACGGCGAGGGCAACGGCACCGTGGTGTCGGCACTGATCAACCAGGCAGCGACCGAGGACAGGCTGCTGTCGGTCACTGCAACTGACGGAGCCACCCAACTGCGGGTGTTGCCGCTACCCGAGGGCGGAATCGCGTTGCCGCCGAGCCGACTTGTCCAGTTGGAAACTACCGGCGCCGTGCGCATCCGCAGCGACAATCTGCGGGCCGGGTACTTCGTGACGCTGACGTTCAGCTTCGCCAACGCGGCGCCATTGGAGCTCGACGTGCCGGTGGTTGAGGTCGTCGATGCGGACTCGCCGTACGCCGACGTGCCCGTCGGACCCTAGGCCCGTGCTGGGCCCAGCGCCTCGAACTTGTAGCCGAGCCCCCGGATCGTCACGAGATGACGTGGATGCGCGGGGTCAGGTTCGATCTTCATCCGTAGCCGCTTGACGTGTACGTCGAGGGTCTTGGTGTCTCCGACGTAGTCGGCGCCCCACACCCGGTCGATCAGCTGGCCCCGCGTCAACACCCGACCCGCGTTGCGCAAGAACATCTCCAACAGCTCGAACTCCCGCAGCGGCAGCCGTACCTCTTCACCGTCGATCGTGACGACGTGTCGCTCGGTGTCCATTCGGACGCCACCCACCTCGAGGGTCGGCGGCGCCAGCTCCGGCTCGACACCACGGCGCAGCACCGCGCGTATCCGGGCGACCAGTTCCCGAGGGCTGTACGGCTTGGTGACGTAGTCATCAGCGCCGAGCTCCAGCCCCACGACCTTGTCGACCTCGGCGTCCTTCGCGCTCACCATGATCACCGGCACCGACGAGACCTGCCGCAGCCGACGGCACACCTCGGTGCCCGGCAGCCCAGGGAGCATCAGGTCGAGCAGCACGATGTCGGCCCCCGTCCGTTCGAACTCCTCGAGAGCCTCCGGGCCGGTGGCAGCAAGCGCCACATCGAACCCCTCTTTGCGCAGCACGTAAGCCAGCGCGTCTCGGTAGCTCTCCTCGTCTTCGACCACGAGCACCAGCGTCACAAGGCCTCCTGGTGGGCA
>JAUJOE010000005.1:10330-29516 GCA_030447805.1 Nocardioidaceae bacterium
TCGACACTCCACACCCGCACCTCGCCCCCATGGGTTGCCGCGACATGTTTGACGATCGACAGCCCCAGTCCGGTGCCTCCGGTGGTGCGAGCCCGCGCTGGGTCGACCCGATAGAACCGTTCGAAGATGCGGTCGAGCTCAGAGGCGGGGATGCCGACGCCCTGGTCAGAAACGCTGATGTCGACACTGCCCCCGGTCGCCTTCGCCACGACGGTCACCGTCGTCCCAGCGGCGCTGTAGACGACGGCGTTCTCGACCAAGTTCCCCAACGCTACGACGAGCTGGTCCCCGTCTCCGAGGACCGAGTAGCCCCGGACCCCACTGGAGATCAGCTTCACGCCCTTGTCGGCGGCGTCAACGCGCACCCTGTCGATGGCACGTTCGATGACCGTGTCGACGGGTACGGAGTTCACCGCCTCCAGCGGGTCGTCGCCCTGCAGCCGCGACAGCTCGATGATCTGCTGCACCAGCCGAGACAGCCGCTCGCTCTCGGTGCGCATGCGGGCGGAGAAACGTTGCACGGCTTCCGGGTCGTCCGCTGCCTCGGCAACCGCCTCCGCGAGGAGCTGTAGCGCCCCCACCGGCGTCTTCAGCTCGTGGCTGACGTTGGCGACGAAGTCCTGGCGGATCGTCTCGACCCGCCGCTCCCGGGTGCGGTCGTCGACCAAGACCAGGACCAGGCGGCTGCCCAGCGGGGCAACCCGGGCGACGACATGACGCGGGCCTCCGCGGGACTGGCGGAGCACCAGCTCGGCCTCCCGGATCTGCCCGTCCCGACGCACCTGCCGGACCAGCTCGAGCAGTTCGCCGACGCCGACCCGGGAGTGCCGCACCAGTCCCATGGCGTACGCGGGCGCGCTGGCTTTGAGGACCTCGTCTGCAAAGCCCACCACCAGCGCCGAGGACCGCAGCACTGACAAGACAGCAGCCACCCCGGCCGGCACCACGGGCTCCGGCACCGCCGGCAGCCGGGTCTGGTCGCGCTCACTGACCCGCCAGGCCAACACCGTGACCGCACCGAGCGCCGTACCAACTGCGCCCCCCAGCACGGCGGCAGCCGACACATCCATATGCCAAATCGTACGCGCGCAGGCGGAACTGACCGGCCCGTCACCTGAGGCCCGGCATGCAGGTTCGGCCAGAGTTCACGTGTCGTTCACCCGACGCGCCTCCGTCGTAACTCGGCGGTCGTAGGCTTCGAGTGATGCGCAACCAATACGAGCAACAGCTTCACCGCGTCCTCAGCGAGCTCGTCGACATGACGGGCTGCGTGCGCGAGGCGCTCAACCACGCCACCCGAGCCCTGCTCGACGCCGACGCCTCAGCAGCAGAGCTGGTCATCAGCGGCGACCTGTCGATCGACGACGCCCGCACCCGCATCGAGGAAGAGAGCTACGAGATCCTGGCCCGCCAAGCGCCAGTGGCCGGTGACCTCAGGACGCTGTTGGCGTCATTGCGCATGGTCGCCGACCTCGAGCGGATGGGCGACCTGTCGGTGCACATCGCGAAGGTGGCGCGGCTGCGCTACCCCATCCGCGCCGTGCCCGAGGTGATGGTCCCGACGGTGAAGTCGATGGCGGAAACTGCCGACGAGATGATCGCCTCAGCCGCTGAGATCCTCGCCACCCAAGACATCAGGGCCGCAGCGCTGCTCGAGGAGGCCGACGACGCCATGGACGAGTTGCGCCGGTCAATGTTCCGCATCCTGCTCAGCGACGAGTGGGGGTGGGGTGTCGAGCCCGCTGTCGACGTCGCGCTGCTCGGTCGTTACTACGAGCGGATCGGCGACCACGCGGTGTCGATGGGACGCCGCATCATCTTCCTCGTGACCGGTCAGCATCCGGTTACTGTCTGAACGACCGCGGCCTTTGATTGGCCGGTCGGGTCTCGCGTTGCGTGCGGGCTCATGGCCGCGTCCTCACATCGACTCGTGTTGCTGCGTCATGGCGAGAGTGAGTGGAACGCCAAGAACCTGTTCACCGGCTGGGTCGACGTCGGTCTCACCGAGAAGGGTCGCCGGGAGGCGGCGCAGGGTGGTGAGTTGCTCGGCAGCGCGGGCTGCTGCCCGACGTACTCCACACCTCAGTGCTGCGGCGGGCCATCCAGACGGCCGAACTGTGCCTTGACGTCGCCGAGCGGTCATGGGTGCCGGTGCGCCGGTCGTGGCGGCTGAACGAGCGGCACTACGGGGCACTGCAGGGCAAGGACAAGAAGGCAACGCTGGAGCAGTACGGCGAGGCGCAGTTCATGCGCTGGCGCCGGTCCTACGACACTCCGCCTCCACCCATCGATGACGACGACGAGTTCAGCCAGCGGGCAGACCCCCGCTACGCCGGCTTGCCGGACGAGATCGTTCCGCGCACTGAGTGCCTGGCCGATGTCGTCGACCGGCTGCTTCCGTACTGGTACGACGCGATCGTCCCCGACCTGCGCACCGGCGCCACCGTGCTGGTAGCGGCGCACGGAAACTCGCTGCGCGCCCTGGTGAAGCACTTGGATGGCATGTCGGGCGACGACGTCGTCGGGCTGAACATCCCGACGGGGATCCCCCTGCTGTACGAGCTCGACGCTGACCTGCGGCCAACTCAGTCGGGCGGGGAGTACCTCGACCCGGCGGCAGCGACCGCCGCCATCGCGGCTGTCGCCAACCAGGGCCGCTGACGGGTCGGGTCAACCCCGGCGAGGTCGCGTGCAGCGGGCGGCCGGGCTCAGCCAGTGAACGGCTGCCCGGCGATCTGCTCGTCCACTCGCTGCATACGCCGGTGCAACCGGCGCTCACGCCTCGCAAGGCGGGCTGCCGCAAGCAGAACTGACTCCCGTGCCTCGGCTCGCCTTGCCACGCCGATTTCGCGGGCGACGTCCGGTGCGGTGAACATGTTGTGCCTCTACTTTCTGCGCCAGTTACGGCGCCAGGTGAACTGGTCAGTCTTGACCGCCAGATGGGCGGGTGACCGCTCTCGTGTGTAATGCCAGGTTGACTCTTTACTTCTTACATCTTAGGCCATGGCTGGCGGCCTACCCAAGCTGGGTCAGGGTGATCGTCGACACCCTCAGCGCTCCAGCCACCCACGAAACGCCTCGAGGTTGCGGGTCGACTCTCCACGACTGATCCGCCACTCCCACTCGCGGCGGATCGAGGTAGCGAACCCCAGCTCCAAGATCGTGTTGAAGGACTCGTCGGCGTACGTCAAGACAGCGCCCAGCAACCGGTCAATCTCCTCAGCTGTCACTGCTGACAGCGAAAGCCGCCCGCCGAGGTAGATGTCGCCGGTGTGGTCAATGCCGAACGCGACGCCGTACAAGCGCAGGTTCCGGTTGAGCAGCCACCGGTAGACCGCTTCGTGATTCTCGTCGGGGTTGCGGCAGACGAACGCGTGCACGGCGAGGCTGTGGTCGCCGACCACGAGCCGGCATGGCGTGGCGAGCTTTTGCTCGCCTGGAAGGTCGAAGAGGAAGGTGCCTGGTGCCGGCTCCTGTGCGGACAGCTCAGCCGACTGCAACGCCTGACGGACGACCGCGATCGCGGCTTCGCTCATGTGGCGATGGCCATGGCGTCAGCCCGCAGCAGTGCGGTCGCCGACGCGTAGGCGTGCAGGGTCTGGTCCGCGGTCCGGTCCCAGCCGAAGGTCTGGGCGTGAGTGGCGGCGGCGGCGCCCAACCGGGCCGCCTCAACCGGGTCCAGCAGCAGCCGCTCCAATACGCGGGCGTAGTCGACCTCATCGTGCCCGTCGATGAGCACACCAGTCGTTCCGTCGACGACGGCGGTCGCGAGACCTCCGACCCGAGCGGCCACCACCGGCCTCGCGCAGGCCTGCGCCTCAATCGCCACCAGCCCGAAGGACTCGTTGTACGACGGGACGCACACGACGGTAGCGGCCTGGTAGTAGTCGACCAGGCGCGCCTGCGACACCGGCGGCACGAATCGGACTACGTCTGCGACATCGCAGGCCGCAGCGAGTCGGACTAGTTCGTTCGGCGTCTCCAGGCCCGACCCCGACGCTCCCCCGATGACCGGCACGACCAGCCGCTCACGTAGGTCGGGCCGCCGCTTGACTAGGTGAGCCGCCGCTTTGATCACGACGTCAGGCGCCTTCAACGGCTGGATCCGGCCGACGAACATCACCACCAGCGCGTCCGGTCGCATCCCGAGGCGCACCCGGGCCTCGGCGGCGTCACCCGGCTGAAAGACCGCGAGATCGACACCCGGAGTGATGACCTGAACCCGCTCGGGGTCGGCGCCGTACAGCTCGACAAGCTGTCGCCCCTCTGCGCCGGTGTTGGCAATCACCAGGTCGGCGGCCTCCACGACCTGCTCCTCACCGATCACCCGGGTCAGCGGCTCGGGCTGGTCACCGGCCGCCAGCGCGGCGTTCTTCACCTTCGCCATCGTGTGCATCGTGTGCACGAGCGGCACCCCCAGCGGTCCCGCGCCAGTGCCCCCACTTGCCCGGACAGCCAGTAGTGGGAGTGGATCAGGTCGTAGTAGCCCGGCTCGTACGCCGCTTCGGCGCGCAACACACCACGGGCGAAGGTGCAAAGTTGGGCCGGCAACTCGGCCTTTGTCAAACCTTCGAGCGGGCCGGCGAAGACGTGCCTCACCACGATCCCCGGGGCCATCTCGACCACGGATGGCAGGAGTCCCGACGTGGCTCGGGTGAAGATGTCGACCACACCCCGGTCGGCCAACTGTCTCGCCAGCTCGACGATGTAGACGTTCATGCCGCCCGCGTCACCGGTGCCAGGCTGGTCGAGCGGCGAGGTGTGCACGCTCAGCATGGCGACGCGGGAAGGTCGACGCGGACGCCGGAGAACACGCCCTACCGCGTCGCCATCCGACCGAACCTTCACCGTCATCTCCCTCGGCTCAACCGCCCGCAAGTCTGCTGCATTCCGGTCTCTTTGGCGGATGTGTGGAGCGCGTCGCGCTATGCGCACGGTGTGGACACGGGGTTTGGGACGGTTTCGACTGACGTTCAACCTGCGGGGCCGCTGAGCGCGTTCTACTAAGTGCAGGTGCGGGTCATCCGCGCCCCGGTTCTGGGAGGTCGCGTGAGCCAAGTCTCCGACGCCGACTTCGACGAGTTCGTGAATGCCTCGTGGCCGTCGCTGTTCCGCACGTCTTTCTTGCTGATGGGCGACCACCAGCTCGCTGAGGGCCTACTCCAGACCAGCCTCGTCAAGGTGTACGTCGCCTGGTCCCGGGTGTCCAAGGTCGAAGACCCCCGCGCCTATGCCCGTACCGTCGTGACCAATTCGGCCATGTCGTGGTGGCGGAGGCGCTCCGCGACCGAGGTCACGACGTCGTTCTGGCCGGACACCGCCGTCGCGGGCCACGAGGACTCGGTGACCCAGGCCCATGTGATGTGGCAGGCGTTGCAGCAGCTTCCGCCTCGCCAGCGAGCGGTCATGGTGTTGCGCTACTACGAGGACCTCAGTGAGGCCGAGATCGCCAAGGCACTCGACATCAGCACCGGGAGCGTCAAGACCCACGCCCACCATGCCGTTCGGGCGCTGGCTCGGAGCCTCGGCACTGAGGCACCCAACGCCCTCCGGAAGGGAGAACTGACATGAACCTTGACGACCTCCTCCAATCAAGGATCGACGAAGTGGCCCGTGCGGTTGAGCCACCCAGCCCAGACACTGCATCGATCCGCCGCCGGGGCCAACGGGTCAGGCAGCGCCGCCGGGCCACCGTCGCGGCGGGTCTCACAGTCGCCGCCGTTGCGGCTGCTGCGGTGGCGACCGGGGGACTAGCTGACCTGGGCCGCGACAACTCGGCGGCTGACCCAGGGCCGAAGCCTTCGTACGACGACGGGCTGCCGGTATGGTCCGACGGACAAAGCATCTACGTGGGTAGCACCGTCATCGAGCCGAGTAGCTCGATCGGAAGCTTTAGCTTGACGGCCGAGTATGTCGTCTACACGGACACCACTGGCGTCGTTTACCGGCAGTCCTCTGCGCAGCCCGCGACGGAGTTGGCCGAGGGGGCATTTACCGGGGCGGTCGGTGATCCGCAGGGCGTCAGCGCGGCCTGGATCGACGAACAGAGCACCAACCCAGAACTTGTCGTAATGGACGTATCAACCGGCGACGAACTCCGGCGAGTCGATCTAGGACCGGTCAGCGTCACCATCCAGGAGAGCATGGTGTCCGAACCACCACCGATCGTCTCTGTCGATGCAGACACCGTCTACTACATCGCGAACGGTCACCTGTGGACCTACGACTACGTGGAGGACAGCGAGCCGAAGCCGAGCCCGCTGGATTCCGACGCCATCGTCGACGCTGACAACGACGTTCTCGCGGTTTCCGGAAATTCGGGCACCGTGGAGTTCCGTCAGCCTGACGGCTCAGTGGTCAGGCCCACGATCACGATGGAAGCCGATGGCTGGCTTAGCTCTGACGGCCGCCTCTTCCTTGGTTTCGGAGCAGGCGGAATCGTCGTTGCTGACACCGCGACAGGAGAGGCAAATGTCGTCGACTTGGACGGTCGATTCGGCTTCAGCGGCGGCTGGGCTTACGGCAACACGGTGATGCTAATCAGCCCTGACATCACTGCGCCGGCTGCAGGTGAGCCTGCGGCCAAGAGCGGTGAGATGCTCGCTTGTAACCCGGAAAGACTCACCTGCCACTCGGTAGGCTCCGCGAAGCGGTTCACGAGCCTGGCGGTTCCGTCTCTCTAAAGTTCCATTGCCTCGGTGCAAGCCCGTCGATGCCAGCAATGACCATAGTCTGGCCGGCGGTCGAGCTGAGGCGAGCCGAAGATTCGGTTGCCATCACCTGCCCGGATAGACTGGGCACTGTTCGCGCGCCTGTATACCGCCGCTGGACCCCTCTTTTTCCGCCCGACAAGGACTCCGCTTCCTCATGCCTGCCCCGCCCCGCGCCACCGCTACAGCGCGGACTGACCTGCGCAACGTCGCGATCGTTGCGCACGTCGACCACGGCAAGACCACGCTGGTGGACGCGATGCTCTGGCAGTCCGGGGCCTTCGGTGCACATCAGCACGTCGACGAGCGGGCCATGGACTCCGGTGACCTGGAGCGCGAGAAGGGCATCACGATCCTCGCCAAGAACACCGCGGTGAGGTACGCCGGTCCGGCCGCCATCGACGGTCCGGTCACGATCAACATCATCGACACGCCTGGCCACGCCGACTTCGGCGGCGAGGTCGAACGCGGCCTGTCGATGGTCGACGCGGTGGTGTTGCTCGTCGACGCCTCGGAGGGACCGCTGCCGCAGACCCGGTTCGTGCTGCGCAAGGCGCTGGCAAAACGGCTGCCCGTCGTCCTGGTCGTCAACAAGGTCGACCGGCCCGATGCGCGCATCGCCGAGGTGGTCGACGAGACGTACGAGTTGTTCCTCGATCTCATCGACTCCGACGCCGCCCAGGACGCGTTGGACTTCCCCGTCGTGTACGCCTGCGCCAAGGCCGGGCGTGCCTCGCTTGAGCAGCCGAAGGACGGCGAGCAGCCCGATTGCCCTGACCTGGGGCCGCTGTTCCGGACGATCATCGAGACGGTTCCCCCACCGACGTACACGCAAGGCGCGCCACTGCAGGCGCACGTCACGAACCTTGACGCTTCACCGTTCCTCGGCCGGCTCGCCCTGTGCCGGGTGCGCGAGGGCACCCTGCGCAAGGGGCAGAACGTCGCCTGGTTGAAGCGCGACGGCTCTCGCCGAAACGTGAAGATCACCGAGTTGCTCGTCACCGAGGCCCTCGATCGAGTGCCGGGCGAGTCGGCGGGGCCCGGCGACATCATCGCCGTCGCCGGAATTCCGGACATCACCATCGGCGAGACCCTGGCCGACCCGGAGAACCCGGTTGCCCTGCCGCTGATCACCGTCGACGAGCCGGCAATCTCGATGACGGTCGGCACCAACACGTCGCCGCTGCGCGGCCGTGCGAAGGGCACCAAGGTCACTGCTCGGCTCGTGAAGGACCGGCTCGACCGCGAGCTGGTTGGCAACGTCTCGATCCGGGTGCTGCCGACGGAGCGTCCGGATGCGTGGGAGGTGCAGGGTCGTGGCGAGCTGGCGCTGGCCATCCTGGTCGAACAGATGCGGCGGGAGGGCTATGAGTTGACCGTCGGCAAGCCGCAGGTCGTCACCCGGCACATCGACGGTCGGCTCCATGAGCCGGTCGAGCGGCTGACCATCGACTGCGCCCCGGAGGACTACCTCGGCACGGTGACGCAACTGCTCGCAGTTCGCAAGGGCCGCATGGAGCAGATGGTCAACCACGGCACCGGCTGGGTCAGGATGGAGTTCTTGGTGCCCGCCCGGGGTCTGATCGGCTTCCGCACCGAGTTCATGACCGACACCCGGGGCACCGGCATCGCCCATCACGTGTTCGAGGGGTACGAGCCGTGGTTCGGTGAGCTGCGCACCCGTCCCTCGGGTTCCTTGGTGGCCGACCGCAGTGGCGTCGCCACGTCGTACGCCATGTTCAACCTGCAGGAGCGCGGCAGCCTCTTCGTCGAGCCGGGCACCGAGGTGTACGAGGGGATGCTGGTCGGTGAGAACAGCCGCGCCGACGACATGGACGTCAATATCACCAAGGAGAAGAAGCTCACCAACGTGCGCGCGTCGACGGCCGAGGAGCTTGAGCGGCTGGTGCCGCCGCGCCGGTTGTCGCTGGAGCAGTCGCTGGAGTTCTGCCGCGAGGACGAGTGTGTCGAGGTGACGCCCGACGCGATCCGGCTGCGCAAGGTGGTCCTCGACCAGAACGAACGCGCTAGGGCCACGGCTCGCGCCCGCCGCAGCTAACGCGCAACTATCAGAAGGCTCGGTGGGCGAGGCTAGGTGTTCGCTCGACTGCGAGACTTCACTGCGTGCTCGAGCGCGTCGTACGCCGCGGTGTTGAACGCCACCATCCGCGCTCGCGGCACCGTGTGGTAGCGGCGCGCAGGGACTCGATGGCGGTGCGGGCGGCGTCGTCGATGGGCCAGCCGTAGACACCCGCCGAGACCAGCGGGAACGCCACCGAGCGAGCACCGAGCTCGTCGGCGACCCGCAGAGCGTTGGTGTAGCAGGCGGCCAGCAACGGACGTCTCGCGGCGGTGTCACCGGTGAAGACCGGGCCGACGACATGGATCACCCAGCGGGCGGGCAACCGGCCGGCGGTGGTCCAGCCGGCCTGGCCGGTTGGCAGCCCGGAGGGGAACCTTTGCACGCAGTCGGCGAGGATTGCCGGGCCGCCGGCTCGGTGGATCGCCCCGTCGACGCCCCCGCCCCCGCGCATCCGGGAGCTGGCGGCGTTGACGATAGCGTCGACTTCCTGTGTTGTGATGTCACCCCGGACGACGATGACGTCCACGGACAACTCAGCGTGAGTGCATGGAGCGCAGCAACGGGCGCACGTCAGCGAGGTACACGAAGGCCGCGACAGTCCCGATCAGGTTCAGGACGTTCAGCGGGTTCGGCAAAAAGATGTGCAGGGTGAGGAACACCACGAGCAGCAGCAACCAGAACGCCTTGTTCTGCTTGTCGGCGGCGACATAGAACGCGTCCTTGCGTATCACCGCGTCAGACAGCGCGAACACCTTCACCCCCAGCAGCACCCACCAGATCGCGTCGTGCACCCAGTCCTCGATCGTCAGCGCCACCAGCGGGTCGATGAGTGCAGTGCTCACCCGGCAAGGGTAACCGGCTCCAGCATGGCCTGGCCACGCCAGAGCGGCCAGCCCGTTGGTGGAGGTGCCGCGTTGGCGCGGTATGCAGGTCTTACCTGCCTCACGCGGTGCACACTGCGCCAAATCGTGGCTGGTAAGGCTAGAAGGTGGGGCGCAGTTCCCCGACAGGCTCACCGCCGCCGTACACGGGCACGAACCCGGTGGCGTTCAGCGCGTCGGCGTCCACACCAGCCTCGCGGTCGACGCCCATCCGGCGTAGCGCCGCCGCCATCACGACAGGCCGAGCCCGGGAATGCCCGTCGTCTATCTTCAGCGCAACCGCTCGCCCGTCGGGCAAGGCCAGGGCGTACGACGCCTCCGCGCCGCCCTTGGCGATCGCGCCGGGGATGGCCCGCAGCAGCGCAGCCTCGTCTCGGTTGGTGCCCGATGCGTACTCGGGGTAGCCCACGAATGCGTCGGTGACTCGTCGCTCCGGGCTACCGGCGCCCCCGATCACCAGGTTGCGGAATGCCTGAGCCAAGCCGGTGAGCGAGGTGGAGAGTAGCGGTGCTCCACGCCGTCCACCCCGACGGAGTTGACGACCTCTCCGGTGAGCTCGGCGAACGTCGTAGTGATAACCCGCTGCAGTGGGTGGTCGGCATCGCGATAGGTCTCGATCGGCCAACCGTTGACGGCGGCGGTCGCCAGCATGGCTGCGTGCTTACCTGAGCAGTTCATCGCGATGCGCGACTTCTCAGCCCCGGCTCGCAAGAACGCTGCCTTGGCCTCCTCGTCCAACGGGTAGTCAGGCGGTGTCTGCAGGGCTGTCTCGTCGAGGCCGACCTCCGCGAGGATGCGGCGTACCCCGCAATGTGGAACGGCTCACCTGAATGGCTGGCCGCGGCCAGCGCGAGCAACTCACCGTCGAGCGACAGACCGAGCCGCAGCATCCCGACGGCCTGCATCGGCTTGTTGCACGACCGCGGGTAGATCTGGGAGTCCACATCGCCCAGCGCCCAATCGACCGATCCGTCCGCAGCGAGCGCGACTACCGACCCCCGGTGACGGCCCTCGACGAATCGCGAGCGGACGATGTCGACAAGGATCTCGGCACCGTCCACGACTCGGAGCGTACTTCAGCGGGAATGACGCGGCGGCTGCCCGTGAGAATATGGCGGCTCGACCCGGTTGGAAGCGGCTGCGCGAACGCGGGGGTGGCACAATCGCCTCGTGTCTGACGGCCAGGTCCCGGTGCCCCAGTGGACCCCGACCGCCCGCGCTCGACGACCTCGACCTGCTCCTCAAGGGCTGCTTCGCACCGCCCCTCGACGGGTTCGTCGACCCTTCGTCCGCTCCGGATGGCGCACCCATCACGTTGGTGGTGACCGAGGAGACCGCCGAGGTGGCCACGGCCGTCGGCCGCCTCGATCTCGTCGATCCCGAGGGCGCGCCGCTCGCGAGCCTCGCGGTCACCGGCAGGTGGGACGCCGGCAGCGGCCGGACTGGGCTGGTGGGTCCGGTTGAGCGACTGGCGCACAACGAGTTCGGGCCGTTCCGGCGGCTGCACCGCTCGCCGGCCGACGTACACCAGGTTCATCCGCGACACACGCTGCTCGCCGTACCCGTCACCGCGCCGCTCAGTTCACGCGCCGTCGAGGCAGTCGCCACCGAAGCCGAGGATCGGGCGCTCACCCCGGTGCTGCTGGTCTGCGTTGGCGACGGCATGCCGAGGGGTGTGTCGGGTCCAGCGCTGGTCCGGACCGCTCTGGCGGCGGCCGCACTCATCGAGCCAGGGGCGCAGGTTGTCGCCGTCTCGGTCGCTGACCACGGGGATGCGGGCGTCGATGGTGGCCCGTCGCCCAACCAGTGGCTGCTGGATTCCGTTGTACGCGCCTACGCCGACACCACGCTCCACCTCGAGGCGGGCGACCTGGCCGGGCCGCTTCCCGCGGCGATCGAGGCCATCGTCGCCCGCGACCGTCCGCCACGCAGCCAGCAGGCGTGGTCATCTTCTTCACCGGACTGTCGGGCTCGGGCAAGTCCACCCTCGCCCGCGCGCTCATCGACACCATCCTCGAGCGCGGCGAGCGCACGGTCACCTCGCTGGACGGCGACGTCGTCCGCCACCACCTCTCGAAGGGGCTCGGCTTCAGCCGGGAGGACCGCGAGACCAACATCCTCCGCATCGGCTTCGTTGCAGCAGAGATCGCCCGCCACGGCGGTGTTGCGATCTGCTCCGATCGCGCCGTTCGACTCCACCCGGCAACAGGTACGCCGCATGGTCGAGCGAGCCGGTGGTGGGTTCGTGCTTGTCCACGTCGCCACACCACTGGAGGAGTGCGAGCGGCGCGACCGCAAGGGTCTTTATGCCCGGGCGCGGGCCGGGGAGATCGTGGACTTCACCGGCATCTCGTCGCCGTACGAACCGCCGACTGATGCGGTGAAAGTCGACACAACCGATAGAGATATAGCAGAATGCCTCGCTGAGTTGCTCGACGCACTGGCCGCAGAGGGCTGGCTGCACTCCTGACGACCATGCGGAGGACCCATGCATGACACTGCGCAGCTGCTGCTGGCAGCCGGCGGATTCGAGATCACCGGGCTTGGGGTCAAGACAGCGATCGCAGGGTTCCTCGTCGGCATCGTGGTGGGCATCACCGGAATGGGCGGCGGCGCGTTGATGACGCCTGCGCTGATCTTCCTGGGCGTCGGTGACGCCGCGACCGTCGTGACAGCCGACCTCACCGCCGCCGCTGTCTACAAGACCGGCGGCGCCGCGGTGCACTGGCGCGAGGTTCGCCGAACCTGCGGCTGGCGGGCTGGCTGATGGTGGGGTCGGTGCCGATGGCCTTCCTCGGTCCCCACCTGGCGACGTGGCTGGCGCCGGGCGCCGACCTCGACTCCGTTCCTCAAGCTGGCCATCGGTTTCGCGCTGCTGTTCGCCGCGACGACGTACGCCTTGCGCCTGTATATCCAGCTGCGCAGAGTCACCTCCGGCCGCAACCCGGGTGAGAGCGATCCGGTCATCCGGCCGGTGCCGACGGTGTTGGTTGGCGCGCTCGGCGGTCTGCTGGTCGGCATTACGTCGGTGGGGTCGGGCTCGGTGATCATGATCGCCTTGCTGATGCTGTACCCGACGCTGTCGGCGGTGAAGCTTGTCGGGACCGACCTGGTGCAGGCAGTGCCGCTCGTGCTGGCGGCCGCTATCTCCAACATCATCGCCCACGGGCTCGATTGGGGGATCCTCATCCCGCTCGTCATCGGCTCGGTCCCTGGCACGATCCTCGGTGCGAAGATCGCCCCCGGGTGCCGGCCTCGGTGATCCGGCGCGGCATCGTCATCGTGCTGATCGTGTCGGGAATCGCACTGCTCGACAAGGCGGGGTGGGCGCCACTCGGCGCCGGGGAAGACGACACCCACCCGGTGCTGATCGGCTTCATCGGCCTCGCGTTGCTCGTGCTGGTGCCGGTGCTGTGGGGGATCGTGCGCCGAACTCGCGGCCTGCCGATGTTCGGAACGCCCACCGTTTCCCAGATCGAGGAGCCCGTGGCGGCTGGCCGGCGGCCGGCCGACCACTAGGATGAGCGCGACAGTTGCCGCCCGAGGGAGTTCTTGATCCATGACAGTCCACGCCGACTACCGCCTCAGCCAGCTCGATGAGCTGGAAGCGGAGTCGATCCACGTCTTCCGTGAGGTGGCAGCGGAGTTCGAGAAACCGGCGCTGATGTTCTCCGGCGGCAAGGACTCGATCGTGATGCTTCGGCTTGCGGAGAAGGCGTTCTTCCCGGCGAAGATCCCCTTTCCTGTGCTGCAGATCGACACGGGCTACGACTTCCCCGAGGTGCTCGCGTGCCGTGACCGCTGGGTGAACAGGCTTGGCGTCCGGCTCGTCGTCGCCTCGGTCGAGGAAGCCATGGCCAACGGCGTCGTGGTCGACGACGGGAAGACCAGCCGCAACCGGCTCCAGACCGGCACCTTGCTCAATGCGATCGAGGAGGAAGGGTTCACCGCCCTTTTCGGCGGCGGACGCCGTGACGAGGAGAAGGCGCGGGCGAAGGAGCGCGTCTACTCCCACCGAGACGAGTTCGGCCAGTGGGACCCGAAGAACCAGCGCCCAGAGCTGTGGTCGCTGTACAACGGGCGCATCCACGCTGGTGAGCACATGCGGATCTTCCCGCTCTCGAATTGGACCGAGCTCGACATCTGGCACTACCTCGGCCAGGAGCGGATCGAGCTTCCTGAGATCTACTTCGCGCACCGTCGCCGGGTCTTTGAGCGCGACGGCATGCTGCTCACCGAGAGCGACTTCAACCCGCTGCGCCCCGGCGAGACTGTGCAGGAACGCACCGTGCGGTTCCGCACCGTCGGCGACCTGACCCTGACGGGCTGCGTGGAGTCCGAGGCCGCGACCATCCCCGACATCATCGACGAGATCGCCGTTGCCCGCGTGACCGAGCGCGGGGCGACCTGGGGCGACGACCGCTTCAGCGAGGCGGCAATGGAAGACCGCAAGCGAGAGGGCTACTTCTGATGACGGTGTCCGCTGAGTCCACCTCGGGTCGGTCCGCAGATGGCTGGGTCACCTGAGTCCACCTCCGGCAGGCCCTCGATGGACCTGCTCCGGTTCGCCGGCCGGTTCGGTCGACGACGGCAAGTCGACGCTGATCGGGCGGTTGCTGCTCGACTCGAAGTCGATCTTCGAAGACCAGCTCGAAGCGGTCGAGGCCACCTCCAACGCCCGCGGCTACGACTACACCGACCTGGCGCTGCTCACCGACGGGCTGCGTTCGGAGCGGGAGCAGGGCATCACGATCGATGTCGCCTACCGGTACTTCGCCACGCCGTCCCGCAAGTTCATCATCGCCGACACGCCCGGCCATGTGCAGTACACCCGCAACATGGTCACCGGCGCCTCGACCGCCGACCTCGGCCTGGTGCTGGTCGACGCCCGGCAGGGTCTCACCGAGCAGTCCCGGCGGCACGCGGTGATCTTGTCGCTGCTCCGGGTTCCTCACCTTGTGCTCTGCGTCAACAAGATGGACCTCGTCGACTACTCCGTCGACAAGTACAACCAGATCTACGAAGAGTTCACGTCGTTCGCCACCAAGCTGACCATTCCCCGACCTGACGATCATCCCGATCTCGGCGCTGAACGGCGACAACGTGGTCACCCGCTCCGACAACACGCCGTGGTACGAAGGGCCGTCGCTGCTGCACCACCTCGAGCACGTGCATGTTGCGTCCGACCGTGACCTCCGACACCCGGTTCCCGGTGCAGTACGTCGTGCGGCCGAAGTCCGACGAGTTCCACGACTACCGGGGGTACGCCGGGCGGGTCGCCGGCGGCGTACTGAAACCGGGTGATGAGGTGCTGGTGCTGCCGTCGGGCATGACGTCGACGATCTCCGGCATCGACATGTTCCAGACCGAGCTGGCCGAAGCGTTCCCGCCGATGTCGGTGACGGTGCGGCTCGACGACGACGTCGACGTCTCGCGCGGAGACATGATCTGCCGCCCGCAGAACGCGCCGCAGCCCAGCCAGGACATCGACGCGATGGTGTGCTGGATGGCAACCGCGCCGTTGCGGCCCTGGCAGAAGCTCGCGATCAAGCACACCACCCGCAGCGCAC
This sequence comes from Nocardioidaceae bacterium, assembly GCA_030447805.1. Taxonomy (GTDB): domain Bacteria; phylum Actinomycetota; class Actinomycetes; order Propionibacteriales; family Nocardioidaceae; genus JAUJOE01. The sequence goes on from JAUJOE010000005.1 coordinate 25,575, forward strand.
GGGCGTTGATCAAGGACGTGCAGTACCGGCTCGACGTGAACTCCCTGCACCGCGACCTCGACACCAAGGAGCTCGGCCTCAACGAGATCGGCAGGGTGCAATTGCGCACCACCTTGCCATTGCTCTGCGACCCCTACGAGAAGAACCGCACGACGGGATCGTTCATCCTGATCGACGAAGCCACCGGCGTCACGTGGCGTCACCGTCGGCAGCGGCGGCCGCGCGCGATCCGGTTAGCGCTGACCCGCGCGACCTGCTCGCGCCTGACCGCCACGCCCTTGGCCGACCCCTTCATCCCCGACGCGCCCGAGGGTCAGGTCCGGTGGAAACCGTCCGGCCGCGCGAGACGTTGACCTGTTCACTGGTACGGCGACGGCGCTGCGGAGTCTTGGCAGAACGCCCGGCCGCCGATGCGCATCCGCCGGAAGAGCAGGTCAGCACGCCAGCGGACGCGATGGTCCTGGAGGAGATTTGTGGCGGATTCCGACGGCTGGCGCCATGGGGTTGGTCGATGGGGCGATACGCCGCGCGGTTGGCGGAGTCCCAGCCAACTCCACGGGCTGTCGCCGCCTTCAGTCCAGCCATCCTTTCCGGTGGCGTGGACGCTACGCCGCGCTCGGAATATGGTGTGGATCGGACGCCTTCTACGAAGAAGTACAAGGGTGCTGCCCGTGCCACCGCGAGTCGAAACGTACGCCAGCACACGCGGTTCTTCTGGAACGACCACACGCTCGAAGCCTTCGGCTTTCTCTCGCGCCAGCTGCGAGTGAGTCAACTCGGAGCTCCTCACCCGAGCTGGCCAAGAGGAGGCTCCTCCACCACCAGCGAGGCGAGCGCGGACGTGGAGTCCGACGTCGGGGTCGACGACGACCTCTTGGGTGGCGGCTACGCCCCCGGCGAGCAGGGTGGCGTCGGTGTCGACGTTGCGCTTGACCAGTGCCAGCGCGATCGGTCCAAGCTCGAAGTGGCGGGCAGCCGAGCCGACGAACCCCACCGAGCGGCCGTCGAGCTCCACGGCCGCACCTGAGTCCGGCAGCGTGTCGACCGACCCGTCGAGGTGCAGCAGCGCCAGCCGTCGCGGTGGACGGCCGAGGTTGTGGATGCGCGCGACCGTCTCCTGACCCCGATAGCAGCCCTTGTCCAGATGCACCGCCCGACCGATCCAGCCGACCTCGTTCGGGATCGTCCGGTGGTCGGTGTCGAGCCCGAGCCTCGGCTCACCCCGGGCGATCCGTAGCGCCTCGAACGCCCAGCTGCCGCACGGCGTACCCCACTTTGCAGCAGCAGCGAGGTCGGTACGGCGTACCAGCTCGACCGCCGACTCCGACCTGGCCACCGCCGCCCACTCAGCGCTCACGTCAGCCACCTCGACCCGCATCATGAAGCGCATCGAGTCAAGCCAGGCGACAAGCGGTGCCGCCTCGCCAGGCTCAACGTGCGCCCAGAACGACTCGCCGTCGTCATAGCCCGTCAGCGCATGCTCGACGTGGCCGAGCGGCGACAGGACCAGCGTGGTGACAGCGGTGTTCGGCGCCAACGACGTGAGGTGCTGGGTCGTCAGCGAATGCAACCAGTTGAGCCGATCAGGCCCGGTGACGCGTACGACGCCCCGGTGGGACAGGTCGACGAAGCCGGCACCGGCGAGCAGCGTTTTCTGCTCGCGCAACGGGTCGCCGTAGTGCGCCGCTACGCCGGCGTCGACACCCGCTGCCTCGACCGCCCCGGCGAGAGTCAGCAGCGGGCTGCTCAACGCCCAGCTGTGCTGCGTCAGGCTGTGCTGCGTCACTGGGCGCACTCCGCGCACTGCCCGAACACCGTCAGGTGCCCTACGTCGGCAGCGAACCCGACGTCGTGCTGCAACGTGTCGACGAGCGGCGAGACGACCCGCGGCTCGAGCTCGATGATCTTGCCGCATGGGCGGCAGACGAGGTGCACATGCTCGGGCGCGGCCGCGGCATGGTAGGTCGGGGCCCCGTGGCTGAGGTGGGTGTGCTTGACCAGTCCCAGCTCTTCGAGCAGCTCAAGGGTGCGGTAGACGGTGGAGATGTTCACACCGCCCGAGCGTTCCCGGATCCAGCCCAAGGCATCCTCAGGGGTCGCGTGGCCCAACGAGCTGACGGCCTCGAGCACGAGCTCACGCTGGGGGGTCAATCGGTACCCACGTGAGCGCAGGCGCTGGTGCAGGTCCACGGCTCCAGCCTAGTGGCGGTGCACCAATCGCCGTCGGGGCGAAACTATGCGCGCTGCAACCGGGCCCACAGGTGTGGCTGCAGCGGCTGGCCGACGGCCGCCATGTCGAACGTCCACAGCAGGTGACCCTCGACCAGCCCATAGAGCCGGTGCCCGGCGGTGTACTCCGTCGCCGAGGAGGTGCGCGCAACCGCGTCGGTGCGCAGCTCGATCTTCGCGCCGTCGACCTTGCCGTAGTAGATCTCCGCCACCCCGCTGGGGTGGGTCAGCAGCACCTCGAGCTCGCCGTCTGCCTGCGGCCGGAAAAACCCGGTCTCCAGGGCGAGCGGGCGGGACTGCGCACCGTCGTCATCGACCAGCCAGGTGCGGCTGAAGTAGTGCAGGAACGGCCGGCCGTCGTGGGTGAACGCGACCTCCTGCCCGAACTGGAACTTCTCGATGGTCGGGTAGTCGCCGTGCCCGTTGCCCTGCCAGTGACCCAGCAGGAACGCGATCGGCATCAGGTCGGCGTGCAGGTCATCAGGGATATGGAAGGGCATGGCGAGTCAGCTAAGACCTACGGCGGTCAGGACGGGCCGCGGTAGAGCCGGAACACGGCGTAGGCCGACAACCCGGTGATGAACAGCCCGGCCGCCACCAGCAGGCTGACATAGAAGGCCTCCACGACCGCTGAGTCTAGCGAGCCTTGACCTGCAGCAGCTCCCGCGACTCGTCGGGTGTCATCGCGGGACGTTGAGCGAGTTCGGCCAGCTGCGCCGCCCGGCGTACCAGCTCTTCGTTGTGGCTGACCGGGACCCCCTTGGCCAGCGTCAAGGTGTCCTCCATGCCGACCCGCAGATGGCCGCCCTTGCCGAGTGCGGTGAACGCGACGGGCAGCGCCGTACGGCCGATCCCCGTCGCCGACCAGGAGGTGACCGCGTCGGGAAGCGCGGCCACGCCCGCCAGCAGCGCGTCGGGCGTGCCCGGCATACCGCCGGGGACACCCAGCACGAAGTCGCAGTGCACCCGCCCGCCGAAGGGCAGCCCGTAGGTGTCGAGCAGGCGGTGCAGCGCAGCCACGTGGCCGAGGTCGAACAGCTCGAACTCCGGCACCACCGAGCGCTCCTGCGACAACTGGTAGAGCTCGCAGACGAACGGCCACGGGTTCAGGAAGACGTCGTCGCCGAAGTTGGTGGTGCCCGTCGTCAGCGAGCAGGAGTCTGGGTCGGCGTCCAGCACCTTCAGTCGGTCCTCCAGCGGGTCGTGCACCGACCCGCCCGTCGACAGCTGCACGACCAGCGACGTCGCCGCACGGACAGCTGCCACCGCCTCGGCGAGCCGGCTGGGTTCCAGCGTTGGCCGGTGCTCGGCGTCGCGGATGTGCAGGTGGATCATCGCGGCCCCCGCCGTCTCGCACCGCACCGCCGTCTCGACCAGCTCGTCGAGCGTCGTAGGGAGGGCCGGGAAGGCGTCCTTGGTCGTCTCAGCACCGGTGGGTGCGACAGTGATGAGAGTCTTGGGGTGGGCGGCGGCCATGGCAGCCATCGTGCCAGACGGCGCTCGCCTGTAGCCTGTCCGCCGACAAAGAGGACTCCGCATGCGAGCCGTCGTACAGCGCGTGACTGATGCCGCCGTCCGAGTCGATGGCGAGGTTGTCGGCGCGGTCGACTCCCCGGGGCTGCTCGTGCTGGTAGGCGTCACCCATACCGACACCGCCAAGTCGGCGGCTGCCCTGGCCGCGAAGGTGTGGCAGCTGCGCATCCTGCGCGGCGA
>JAUJOE010000005.1:29616-73132 GCA_030447805.1 Nocardioidaceae bacterium
TCGGCGGCTGCCCTGGCCGCGAAGGTGTGGCAGCTGCGCATCCTGCGCGGCGAGCGGTCGGCCAGCGACGTCGGAGCTCCGGTGCTCGTCGTCAGCCAGTTCACCTTGTACGCCGACACGCGCAAGGGCCGGCGCCCCTCCTGGTCGGCGGCGGCGCCTGGTCCCATCGCCGAGGCGCTCTACCTGGAGTTCTGCGCTGCGCTACGGGGACTGGGCGCACACGTCGAGACTGGCGTCTTCGGCGCCAGCATGCAGGTGACGCTGACGAACGACGGCCCGTTCACTGTGCTCTTGGAGAACTGACCGCGCTTGGCGATTAGCCGGCGAAGACGAAATAGCGCAGCCACAGGTAGGGCATGGACGCACCAACCGTGACCGCGGCGACGACCAGACCGTACTTGGTGAACTCCCAGAACGAGATGCGTCGACCGGAGCGTTCGGCAATGCCCAGCATCACGACATTGGCCGACGCCCCGACGGCGGTGGCGTTGCCGCCAAGGTCGGCGCCCAGGGCAAGCGACCACCACAAGACGTTGGATTGCTCTGTGTTGCCGGCGCCATCGACGAGCTGGGCGACGATGGGGCTCATCGCGGCGACGTACGGGATGTTGTCGACGATTGCCGACAACACTGCGGACACCCAGAGCAACCCCATGGACGCCAGCAGCAAGCGCCCTTCGGTCGCGTCGGCCGCAGCGGTGGCGACCGTCTCAATGACCCCGGTGTTGACAAGCGCACCGACCATGATGAACAGGCCGGCGAAGAAGGCCAACGTGGGCCACTCCACATCCTTGACAACGTCCTCGGTGTTGAGCCGCGACGCGACCAGCAGGAAAAGGCCGCCAACGAGCGCCACCACCGATGGCTCGAGGTGTAGGACACTGTGCAACGCGAACGCCACGGTCACCGCGACGAGCACCGCCAGGCTGACCACGAGAAGACGTCCGTCGCGGATTGCGTCCCGCTCTCGAAGGTCCATCACTGCTTCGGCGCGGTCGGGATTGGAGATGAAGGCGGCCCGGAAGAGCCACCGGCACAGTGCGATGAACACCACCATCAGCACCAGCACCCAGGGAGCCAGATGAACCAGGAAGTCGTTGTAGGTGAGTCCCGCTCGGCTCGCGATGATGATGTTCGGGGGGTCTCCGACGAGGGTTGCCGTCCCGCCGATGTTGGAGGACAGGACTTCGGCGATCAGGAAGGGCGCGACCGGCACGTCCAACCGCTCGCACACGAGGAACGTGACGGGGGCGATGAGAAGCACAGTGGTGACGTTGTCGAGAATCGCTGAGGCAGCAGCAGTCACCAAGACGAGAATCACCATCACCCGAAAGGGCCGGCCGCGGGCTCGTTTAGCCGCCCAGATCGCGACGTACTCGAACACACCGGTGCGCTCCAGCACGGCGACGATGAGCATCATGCCGAGCAGCAGGAAGATGACGTTCCAGTCGATCCCGGACTCTTCGGAGTAGAACGCGTGCTCGGCGTCGGTGGCACCGATCAGCAGCATCAGCACCGCACCGCCGAGGGCGGCGGCGACCCGGTGAATCCGCTCAGTGGCGATCAACACGTAGGCGCCGGCAAAGATTGCCAGCGCCAACCACCCGGTGGTGGTCACTGCGGCAGGATCCGCTCGAGCAGCGCGTCGAGAGTGATAGCACCGACAAGCTGGCCGTCTTTGTCAGTGACAGCCACCAGCGGGCTTCGGGTGCGGGCCATCAGTGCGGCTATCTCAAGAGCCGTCGCCTTGAGGTCGACGACTGGCAGCTCGCGGCGCTCACGGGGCAGGGCCTCCGCGACAGTGCGCTGAGCGAGCCCCCGCAAGAAGATATCGGCCGCCGGTTCGTCGATGACTCGAGCAAGCGCCGGGTCGTCCTGGCAGTAGGCAGGCACCCCCATCCGCAGCACCTGGGTACCGGGCAGGATCGTCCGAGGTCGGCCCCGGTCGTCCACGACGATCAGCCCTGGAAGGTTCTCCTCAGCCAGCAGCCGGGCGGCTTCGACGGCCGGGGTGGACAGCTCGACAACCGGATATGGCGAGGCAAGGTCGGCGGCGCGCACGGGTCTCCTCCACGTCAGACGACAAGTGACGACGCCGACCAGGCTTCCCGGCACACCGGCTCACACTCTAGCCGAAGCCCTAAGAGGGGAATCCCGGGTCGGGCACCTCGGAAAGACATGGTCACCGCGCGGTCTCGGCCGCCTCTAGGCGTCGGTAGGCGTGGTTCCGCAGCCGCAGGATCACAGCTGCGAGCAGGGCGGCAAGCAGCGATCCGGTGAGGACCGCGACTTTGGCGTGTTGGTCCTTCTCGCTGCCGATGCCGAACGCCAGCTCCCCTATGAGCAACGAGACAGTGAACCCGATACCGGAGAGGATCGACAACCCTAAGACGTCGATCCAAGCCAGGCCCTCATCCAGATGGGCCCTGGTGAAGCGGGCAACGATATACGTCGCGGCGAAGACGCCAATAGCCTTGCCCACCACCAGGCCAAGCACGATGCCCACCGCCACGGGATCAGTCAACGACGTGGCCAACCCGCTCAGTCCACCGATGCTCACCCCCGCCGACAGGAAGGCGAATGCCGGAACCGCCAGACCCGCTGACACGGGCCGCCAGCGGTGCTCGAAGTGCTCGGCCAACCCCGGGCCTGCTTCCGGGCCACCGGCCCGACGACTGCGGATGACCGGCACGGCGAACCCCAACAGGATCCCCGCGACCGTGGCGTGCACGCCCGACTCGTGCACCAGCGCCCACGCGACGGCGGCCAACGGCATCAGCACCCACCACGAGCGCACCCGGCGCTGCACCAGCAGCGTAAACAGCGCCAGCGGCACCACGGCTGCAAGCAGCGGGAGTGCGGAGAACTCGTCGGTGTAGAAGACGGCAATGATAAGGATGGCCAGCAGGTCATCCACGACCGCCAAGGTGAGCAGAAATGTCCGCAAGGCATCGGGCAGGTGACGGCCGACGACTGCCAGCACAGCCAGCGCGAACGCGATGTCAGTTGCAGTTGGCACCGCCCAGCCCCTAAGCGCTCCCCCTTCTGCGCCCAGGTTGACAACCGTGTACAGCGCAGCAGGGACGACGACGCCACCCAGCGCAGCTGTGACGGGCACCAAGGCGCGCCGCGGCTCGCGCAGATCACCCGCGACGAACTCGCGCTTGAGCTCCAGCCCGGCGACGAAGAAGAAGATGGCCAACAGCCCATCGGCTGCCCACACCGCCAGAGTGAGGTCAAGATGTAACGCGCTCGGTCCGACGCGATAGCCCACCAGCGCGTGGTAGCTGGCTGACCAGGGCGAGTTCGCCCAGACAAGTGCTACGACGGCGCCGACAAGTAGCAGTGCACCACCGATCGTCTCCTGGCGGAGGATGTCGAGGATCCGGCGGGTCTCACTCAGGGACGGCGCGCCCAGTAGGACGCCGGAGCGGGCGGCGTTACTCATGCGACACTCACGGCACGGGGGCTGCTGGGCCAACCTGAAACAGGAGTTTGCGATGCACCGCCCCGAGAATAGTCGTGATGCTAAAAAGGGCACGGTTTCGGTTGTCGCCGCTTTGTTGGCACACTGAGACCTGCTGAACCAGCCGCCGGCGACAAGGGATGACTCATGAGTGACCGCACCGGTCCGACCGACGGCCCCACTCACGAAACCCCCGACGCGGAGAATTCTTCCGACGACCACCCGGTATTCGGGAGCGGCTCTTCTTCTGCGGATGCGGCGGAAGGCACACCCGGCGCTAAGAAGGGCTTCTTCCGCCGTCATATAGCGCTCACGTCATTGGCGGTGATCTTGGTGCTGCTCGCTGGCGCAGCGGGCGGTTATGTCTGGTGGCTCAATAACCAACTCACGAACGTCCCCCGCGTGGACGCGGACATCGAGACCCCCGGAGAAGGAAGGCAGTAAGGAGAAGAGCTACCCGCTCAACATCTTGCTGCTCGGCGCCGATCACGGCGATGTCGGCCAGTCGGTGGCAGAGGATCTCGAGGACGGCAAGTGGACCCCGTTCGAGCACCGCAGCGACACGATCATGCTCGTGCACATCCCGGCCGACCGGAACACCGTTCAACTGGTCTCGATTCCCCGCGACACCTGGACCAAGATCGACGGTTACCCGTCCGACAACCACCACGCCAAGATCAACGCAGCGTTTGCCTACGGCGGGCCGTCACTGGCAGTCAAGACCGTCCAGGATCTGACGGGAATCACCATCGACCACCTGGCGATCATCGACTGGGTTGGGTTCAAGGACCTCACCACTGCGCTTGGCGGCGTGCGCGTCTTTGTTCCCCGGACCTTCTACGACGAGTCCCAGCGAACAACCTGGGTGCAGGGGTGGCAGACGTTGGAGGGGAACGGGCGTTGCAATACGTGCGCACCCGGTACGGCCTCGACGAGGGCGACTTCGACCGCATCCACCGACAGCAGAACTTCATGCGCTCAACGATGAGCGAGCTGCTGTCCAAGGGGACGACCCGTGATGTCGTCAAGTTTGGCAAGGTTGTTAAGGCCATCACCAGCAACCTCACTGTCGACGACTCGTGGGACAACGACGAGATCCGGAACCTGGCCTTTAGCCTGCGCGATCTCGGTACCGGAGACGTGCACTTCGTCACGGCTCCGCTGGGCCGCTACGACTTCACCCCGGAGGGCGAAAGCATCGTTCGGCTGGCACCGAAGAAGAGCGCGGCGTTGTTCCGGGCCGTCAAGAACGACGAGATCGAGAGCTACCTCAAGAAGTACCCGCGCGCCGAGCTCCCGGGCAAGACCTCGATCAACTAGAGCCCCTTCACCGTCAGTCTGGGTGGCGACCGAAGTCGTCGGAAAGCCGCTCGATGTCGTCCTCGCCGAAGTAGCCGCCCGTCTGCACCTCGATGAAGACGAGGTCGGCCGTCCCGACGTTGGCGATCCGGTGCGCGCACTGGACCGGCACGTCGAGACTCGACCCCTGGCTCACCGGCTGCTCCTCGTCGTCGAGGGTCACCAGACCAGAGCCGGACACGACGTACCAGTGCTCCGTGCGCCGGAAATGCCGCTGGTAGCTCAGCCGCTTGCCAGGGGTCACGCAGATCCGCTTGACGCGAAAACCGTCACCCTCGTCGACGACCTCGTAGTAGCCCCAGGGGCGCTCATCGCGCTCGATCGGCACGGGTCAACCCTCTCGTCGGCGGTCTCGACGCACGCGGCGCCCGAAACCAGTGCGCAGCCGCAGTCTAGGCCCACCGGCGCTGACGACCCGGCCGTCGGACTCAGACGGCGATACGCACCTCGGCGATGTCGCCGCGAGCGGCGGCCACCGCGGTGTCGACCGGAGCGATCCGAGGTGCCAGCGTGCGCAGCGTCCAGTTTCCCGGGGCGGCGAAGAACCGGAACTGCCCACTCTCGTCGGTGGGTACCTCCGCGGTGAACTCGCCGGTGCGGTCGAGCAACCGTACGTACGCCCCGCGCACCGGCTGCCCGTATCTCACGACGACACCCTCGATCACTGCCTGGTTGGCTAGGTCGACGCCGGGAACGCTCATTCCACCGACGGCAGCGCCGCAGCTCACGGGACAACCTCCCCGGGCTCGTCGCCAACAGCGACCGGTACGCCGACCAGTGAGCCGTACTCGGTCCACGAGCCGTCGTAGTTCTTCACGTTCGGCTGGTCGAGGATCTCGTGCAGGACGAACCACGTGTGCGCGCTGCGCTCGCCGATGCGGCAGTAGGCGATCGTGTCCTTGCCGCCGCCCTCACCGTCGAGGGCGACACCCGCGTCGGCGTAGAGCCGCTTGAGCTCCTCGTCGGACTTGAACGTGCCGTCGTCGTTCGCGGCCTTGCTCCAGGGGATGTTGACCGCCGTCGGCACGTGACCGCCGCGTTGCGCCGACTCCTGGGGCAGGTGCGCCGGCGCGAGCAACCGGCCGGCGTACTCGTCGGGAGAACGCACGTCGATGAGGTTCTTCGAGCCGATCGCCTCGACGACCTCGTCGCGGAACGCGCGGATGCTCAGGTCAGGGGCCGAGGCGGTGTACGACGTGGCCTCGCGCGATGGCACCTCCTCGGTCAGCTCGCGGGAGTCCAGCTCCCAGCGCTTGCGGCCGCCGTCGAGCAGCAGCACCCGGTCATGCCCGTACAGCGTGAAGTACCAGTACGCGTAGGCCGCGAACCAGTTGTTGTTGCCGCCGTACAGCACGACGGTGTCGTCGTTGCTGATGCCCCGGCTGGACAGCAGGTCGCTGAACTGCTGCTGGTTGACGAAGTCACGGCGGACGGGGTCTTGCAGGTCGTCCTTCCAGTGCAGCTTGATGGCTCCGCGGATGTGGCCCTTGTCGTAGGCGGTGGTGTCTTCGTCGACCTCGACCAGGACGATGCCGGGATCGTCGAGATGGCTCTCGACCCAGTCGGCGTCAACGAGTACGGCGTCGCGGCTCATGTGCATTTACCTCCGGTGGGAATGCCGGGCGCGCAGCGCGGCCCAGGCGAGCTGAGTGGCAAGAAAGGGCGGTCGACGGGGACCGCGGGAGCAACGCGCTCTTGGGCTGACTATGTGCAGCGAACCGCCGACGGCGGTGGACAAGAGGAGTCGAGGCGTTGCCCGGTCAGGACGTCGGACACATGGCCGTCGCGGTGTGACAGTTGTCAACCGCGCGGCGTTTGGTGAGGTACGTCGACTCCACGGCCCCAGGCTACGCCGGCCGTCCACGCGTCCCAAACCGGGCGGTTGGTCAGCCCCCGGCGAAGGGCGGGAGCACCTCCACCACGTCGTCCGCATGGAGCGCGACAGCCGCCGGGTCGCGGGCGCCCACTGGCACATCACCCACCAGGAACGAGCAGACGCCCACCACATCCGCGAACCTCGGCTGGCTGGCATGCGCCGTGCGCGCCGCGGCGAGCACCTCGGCCAGGGTCGCGCCGGGCAGGCGCTCCTCGGCCACCCCCGCGGCTGCCCGCGCCGCCGCCCAGTAGCGCACGGTTACCACCGGTGGTGCGGCGACCTCGCGCCGCGTTGCGGCTGTCCCCGGTCGTTCCATGTCAGGTATTGTCGCAGCCGCAATGAGCAACCTGCTGCTGTTGACCAACACGCTGCAGCCGTCCACCCACATCCTGCCGGCCCTCGCCCTGCTGCCCCACGACGTACGCGTGCTGCCCGCCGAGGCGACGGTGCTGCTGGAGGCACCCGAATGCGACGCCCTGATCGTCGACGGTCGACATGACCTGGCGTCGGTGCGGAGCCTGTGCCGGCTCATGCGCACCACCGGTGTCGACGTACCGGTGGTGCTGGTGGTGACCGAAGGCGGCCTGACCGTGGTCACCGCCGACTGGGGAGTCGACGAGGTGCTGCTCCCCGACGTTGGACCGGCCGAGTTCGAGGCGCGGCTGCGGCTGGCGATCGGCCGGATTGCGCTGGCCCACTCCGAGGAGGATGCGCAGACGCAGCTGATCCGCAGTGGCGACGTCGAGATCGACGAGGCGTCGTACTCCGCGCGGATCGACGGCCGCGGCCTCGACCTGACGTTCAAGGAGTTCGAGCTGCTGAAGTACCTCGCCCAGCACCCCGGCCGCGTCTTCAGTCGCCAGCAGCTGCTGCAGGACGTGTGGGGGTATGACTACTTCGGCGGCACCCGCACGGTCGACGTGCACGTGCGCCGGCTGCGCGCCAAGCTCGGGCCGGAGCACGAGGCGCTGATCGGCACCGTCCGCAACGTTGGCTACCGGTTCGTGCTGCCGAGCGCGGAGAAACCAGCTTCAGGCAAGGCGCCCGCCCGCTCCCAGCATGCGTGAGCCGTCCGCCGTGAACCCCCTGCGGCGGTTCTGGTGACCGGCGGCGAGCGGCTGACCGCTGCGGAGCGCACCCAGGTCGAGGCCGTTGACCGCGCCGCTCTGCTCGCCGACGGCGTCGCTGCGCTCGACGACCAGGCCCGCCTCGACCTGCAGTACGACGGGACGGCGCCGGTGCGACACCTCGTCGCGCGGGCGCCCGGGGACGACGCGGTGGTGGGCTACGCCGCCCTTCGGCTGGGTGCTGAGACCGGCCCGGCGGTGGGGCAGCTGGTCGTCGACCCGCGGTACCGCGGCAACGGGCTCGGCACGCAGCTGGTGCGGTCGCTGATCCAGGAAGCTGGCTCACGCCGGCTCAGAGTGTGGGCGCACGGCGACCACCCGGCGGCGCGCCGGCTGGCCGAGCGGCTCGGCTTCGTGCGGATGCGCGAGCTGCGCCAGCTGCGGGCAACTCTGGACGCCCCCGTCCCGGCGCCGACGCCGACACCGGACCTCACCCTTCGGACGTTCCGCGTCGGACAAGACGAGGACGCCTGGCTGGCCGTCAACGCGGCCGCCTTCCGCGACCACCCCGAGCAGGGCGCCCTGACCGCCGCCGACCTCGCGCAGCGGATGGTGCAGCCGTGGTTCGACCCAGCGGGTTTCTTCCTCGCGGAGCGAGGCGCACGGCTGGTCGGGTTCCACTGGACCAAGGTGCACCCGGCTAACTCCACCGACAGCGACGCCGTCGGCGAGGTGTACGTGTTGGGCGTACACCCGGACGCTCAGGGCCTGGGACTCGGCAAGACGCTGACGATGGTCGGCCTGCACTCCCTGCAGCGCCGCGGGCTGAGCACGGTCATGTTGTACGTCGAGAGCGACAACGCCGCTGCGCTGGCGCTGTACCAGCGCCTCGGTTTCAGCCACGTGTCCAGCGATGTCATGTACGAGCGCCGCAGCCCAGCAGACTCGTTAACCTAACGGTGACACCATGAGGGCATGACATCCCAGTCGGCTAGCCCGCCCACCAGTCGCGCAGCGAGTAGCGCCGTCGATGCCCTCCCCGTGTCCCTGCCCGAGCCGCAAGAGACAGGCCCCAGTTCGGTGGACCCGGCGCTGCCAAGCCCGACGCATGAGCCGTACGACGTCGAGCCGCCGTACGAGCCAACCCGCGACGACCTGCCCGCTGACCGGTTCCTCGACCGGGAGCTGTCGTGGCTGCGGTTCAACAGCCGGGTGCTGGCGCTCGCCGAAGACAACGACATGCCGCTGCTGGAGCGGACCCGCTTCCTCGCGATCTGCGCCAGCAACCTCGACGAGTTCTTCATGGTGCGCGTCGCCGGCCTCAAGCGCAGGCTGGCGGCGGGGATGGCGGTGCAGTCAGCGAGCGGGATGATGCCGCGAGAAGTGCTGGAAGGCATCTGGGCCGAGTCGCGGGAGCTGATGAGCCGGCACGGACAGGTGTTCAGCGACGACGTGCTCACCGCCTTGGCCGACAGCGGCATTCTCCTGCTGCGGTGGCACCAGCTCGACACCGACGAGATGAAGCGCATGCAGGAGCTCTTCACCGACCGGGTGTTCCCGGTGCTCACACCGCTCGCGGTCGACCCCGCCCACCCGTTCCCCTACATCTCCGGTCTTTCGCTCAATCTGGCGGTGACCATCCGCAACCCTGACACCGGGGAGGAGCACTTCGCCCGGGTCAAGGTCCCGCCGATCTTCCCGCGCTTCGTCACCCTCGGCGAGCAACGGTTCGTACCGCTCGAGGACGTCATCGCGGCGCACCTGGACCAGCTGTTCCCCGGGATGGAGGTGCTGCAGCACCACACGTTTCCGCGTGACCCGCAACGAGGACCTCGAGGTCGAGGAGGACGACGCCGAGAACCTGCTCACGGCCCTGGAGAAGGAGTTGCAGCGCCGCCGCTTCGGTTCGCCGGTGCGGCTGGAGGTCGAGGAGTCGATGGACCCGCACATCCTCGAGCTGCTCGTCTCCGAGCTCGACGTGTCAGCGAGCGAGGTGTTCCACCTGCCCGGTCCGCTCGACCTCACTGGGCTGAACGGGGTCGCCGATCTCGACCGTCCGGAGCTGAAGTACCCCGCGTTCGTGCCACACACCCACAACCACCTCGCCGAGGTGGAGTCGGCGAGCCCGGTGGACATGTTCGCGGCCATCGCGCGCCGCGACGTACTCGTGCATCACCCGTACGACTCGTTCGCCACCAGCGTGCAGCGGTTCATCGAACAAGCCGCGGCAGACCCGAACGTGCTGGCGATCAAGCAGACGCTGTACCGCACGTCGGGTGACTCCCCGGTCATCGACGCCCTCGTCGACGCCGCCGAGTCCGGCAAGCAGGTACTGGTGCTGGTCGAGCTGAAGGCGCGGTTCGACGAGCAGGCCAACATCCGCTGGGCCCGAAAGCTCGAGCAGTCCGGCTGCCACGTCGTCTACGGGCTGGTGGGCCTGAAGACGCACTGCAAGCTGGCGCTGGTCATTCGCGACGAGGGTGTCGGGATCCGACGCTACGCGCACATCGGCACCGGCAACTACAACCCCAAGACGGCCCGGGCCTATGAGGACCTCGGCCTGCTCACCGCCGACGAGGGCATCACCAGCGACATCGGCAGCCTCTTCAACAACCTGTCGGGGTTCGCCCGCCAGCGCAACTACTCACATCTGCTGGTGGCGCCGGAGTCGGTGCGCACCGGGCTGCTCGACCGGATCGGTCGGGAGATCGGGCACGCCCAGGCGGGGCGACCCGCCCGGATCCGCATCAAGGCCAACTCCATCGTCGACGAGGCGACGATCGACGCGCTGTACCGCGCCTCCCAGGCGGGCGTGCCCGTCGACCTGTGGATTCGGGGCATCTGCGCGTTGCGGCCGGGGGTGCCGGGGCTGTCGGACAACATCACGGTCCGCAGCATCCTGGGCCGCTTCCTCGAACACAGCCGCGTCTTCTGGTTCGAGAACGGCGGCGAGCCGCAGGCCTGGATCGGTTCGGCTGACCTGATGCACCGCAACCTCGACCGGCGCGTCGAGGTGCTCGTCGAGATCCCCAGCCAAAGCCACGTCCGCGACTTGGGTGAGCTGCTCGACCGCGGGTTCGACGACCGCACGGCTGGCTGGGTGCTGGCCGCCGACGGCAGCTGGCAGCGTCGCTCCCGCGCCGCTGACAGCACCGCCTTGGTTGACCTGCAGGCGACCTTGATCGCCGCCCACCGCCGTCGCCGCGAGGCGACCACGACCGTACGTCGCGGCCAGCGGTCCACGGGTCGCCGCCAGGTGACCCCGACGGTACGCCGTTGACCCGGCTTGAGACGCCTCCCGCGGTGCGCGCGGCGGGCTGCGTCGTCTGGCGACCCGGTGAGCATGGCCCGGAGATCCTGCTCGTCCACCGACCCCGTCGCCTCGACTGGTCGTTTCCGAAAGGCAAGCTGGACCCCGGCGAGACGGAGATCGCTGCGGCAACGCGTGAGGTGCAAGAAGAGACCGGGCTGCGGGTGCGCCTCGGCCCGCGCCTGCCCGACCGGCACTACGAGGTGGGCGGCGAGCCCAAGGTGGTGCATTACTGGACAGCCCGGCCGGCGTACGGCGCTGACCTGGCGGTCTTCGAGACCAATGACGAGGTCGACGAGCTGCGTTGGGTCGCGCTCTGCCGGCTGCCCGGCAGACACTTAGCTATCCCCGCGACGTCGAACTGCTCGACGCGTTCGAGTCCTCCGGCTACGACAGCACGCCGCTGCTCGTCGTGCGCCACGCCGAGGCGGTCAAGCGCGCGACGTGGGACGGGGCCGAGCGGACGCGGCCGCTGAAACGTGAGGGTCAGCGACAGGCCGCCCGGCTCGTGCCGCTGTTGTCGGCGTACGGCGTCTCGCGGGTCGTCTCGAGTGACGCGACCCGGTGTGTCGACACGGTGGAGCCGTACGTCGATGCGAGCGGCGCCGAGCTTGTGCTCGACCAGGCGCTTGCGCAGGAGACGGCCGAGCCCGGTGCGCTCAAGGAGCGGGTGGCCGACCTGCTGCGCCGGGCGGAGCCAACGGCGCTCTGCACGCATCGACCGTTGCTTGCCGCAGTGTTCGAGGCGGCCGGTGCCGACCTGGTCGGCTTGATGCCGGCCGAGACGGTGGTCCTGCACCACCGTGACGGTCGAGTGGTCGACTGCGAACAGCACGCCGCCTAGGGCTTAGGGCAGGGCGAAGTGCGACACGCCGTACACCGCTGCCGCCACCAACCCGGCGCCGGGGAACGTCAAGACCCACGCCGTCACGATCGTCCTGGCGACTCCCCACCGCACCGCCGACAGGCGTTTGGTCGCCCCGGAGCCCATGACGGCTGAGGTGATGATGTGGGTCGTGGAGACGGGGGCTTCGAAGACGTAGGCGGTGACGTAGAGGATCGACGCGGCCGTTGTCTCGGCGGCGAACCCGCGGGGCGGGTCGAGGTGGATGATGCGTCGGCCGAGCGTGCGCATGATCCGCCAGCCACCGGCGTACGTGCCGAGCGAGATCGCGGTCGCAGCGCTCGCGATGACCCACCAGGGCAACCCGTCGTCGGCACTTGCGTAGCCGGCCGTTAGCAGCGCCAAGAAGATGACCCCCATCGTCTTCTGGGCGTCTTGAAGGCCATGACCGAGGGCCATCGCGGCGGCGGAGATTGTCTGGGCCAGCCGGAAGCCGCGGTTGATCTTGCCGGGGTGGCCGCGGCGGAAGAGCCACATGATGCTCAACATCAGCAGGAAGGCGACGGTGAACCCAACGAGCGGCGAGACCACCATCGGGATCAGCACCTTCTCCCTGATCGCCGACCAGGCCACGACACTTCCGGAGGCGAGGGCGGCACCGACCAACCCACCGATCAGAGCATGCGACGACGACGAGGGCAGTCCGAAGTACCAGGTGGCGATGTTCCAGACGATGGCGCCGATCAGGCCGGCGGCGACGACGACGAGGCCGTGGCTGCCCTCGGGTGGGGAGATGACATCGCTGACGGTGGTGGCCACCTCCTGACCCAGGAAGGCGCCGACGAAGTTCATGACCGCCGCCAGGATCAACGCGACGCGGGGGTCAGCGCCCGCGTCGACACCGAAGTGGCGATGGCGTTGGCCGCGTCGTGGAAGCCGTTGGTGTAGTCGAACGTCAAGGCGATGACGACGACCGCCACCACGAGGGCGAGCTCCACGCTCAGGACTCCTTGACGGCGATCTGTTCGACCGTGTTCGCAACCGACTCGAATGCGTCCATCGCCCGCTCGAGGGAGTCGACGACGTCTTTGAGCTTGAGTACCGTCAGGGCGTCGTAGGTTCCGCTGAACAACGACGCGAGGATACGGCGGTACGCCTTGTCGCCGGCGTTCTCCAGCCGGTTGATCTCGATCCAGTACTCCTCGAGGTCGCGCATGGTGCGCAGCCGGGGCATGGCTTCGGCGGTGAGCTCCGCCGAGCGCTGCAGCACCTGCACCTGGTCGGCGCACTCCGGGGTAGTTCGTCCACGCCGTAGAGGTTCACCATGTCGACGGCTTCCTCCATGTAGTCCATGACGTCGTCGAGCCCAGCGGCCAGGCGATAGATGTCTTCTCGGTCGAACGGCGTCACGAACGTCGAGTTCACCCGTCGCACGATGGCGTGGGTGGTCTCGTCGGCTTGGTGCTCAGCGTCCCGCATCTTCGCGGCCACGTCACGGCGGTCGGCGCTCTTGGGGAGCATCTGAGCAAGCAGGTCAGCGCCTAAGCAGAGGTTTTTGGCCGACTCCGCGAAGAGGTCATAGAACGTCGCGTCGACCGGTCGAAATCGCAAGGGCACGGCGGACTCCCGTCGAGTGCGAAAAGATCACGGCACATGCTAGGGGGTACGCGCGCTCCCCCGCTGCACACAGGCCCACCGCCGTACGGCGTCATGACCTGCCCGACCGCACGCCGTACCGTCGGTGTCGTTGCGCGCCATGGGGCTGACCACACGGTCGGTGTCGTTTCGGCAGCACCACGCGGTTTGGCGCAGTGTGCAGGTGCGGAGGGCGGCTCGGGGGTGCATAGCGCGCCAACACGGTGCCGGTGGTGAACCCAACGGGAATACCGCTGAGCCATGTGGCGCTCCCTTCGATATGTCAACGAAGATCTACGCAATCCACGAGAACCCCGACTGGTGGCCTCCGTTCGCCGAGGCGTTCGAACGAGAGGGCTCACGGTCGAGCAGTGGATATTGACCGGGACCGGACAGATCGACCTCGACCAAGAGCCGCCGGCTGGGGTCTTCTGGTCTCGGATGTCGGCGTCGAGCCACACACGCGGTCACGTCCTAGCCAAGGAACACACCCGCGCAGTGCTCGCGTGGCTCGAGGGGTATCGACGCCGGGTGGTCAACGGCAGACGTGTGCTTGAGCTCGAGATGAGCAAGGTGGAGCAGCACTCGGCGCTCGCTGCCGCCGGGCTCGAGGTGCCCCGAACGGTCGCCGTGATGGGCAAGGAGCGGTTGAGGGAGGCCGCCCGTCGCCTACCCACCCCTTTATCGTCAAGCCAAACCAAGGTGGCAAGGGACTTGGCGTGCAGAGGTTTGACGATCACGTCTCATTCGACGAGGCGCTGCGCGCCGGACGGGTCGAGCCGGGACCGGACGGGTTGACATTGCTCCAGGAGTACGTGGCGCCGGCCCAGCCCTTCATTACGCGTGCAGAGTTCGTCGGCGGGCGCTTCGTGTACGCCGTTCGGGTGGCGACGACACAGGGCTTTGAGCTCTGCCCGGCGGATGCCTGCGATGTGTCCGGCGGTGGCCCGCTCTTCGAGCTCCGCAAGGATTATCAGCCGCCGCATCTCCAGGCCCTTCAGCGGTTCTTGGGGTCTAAACGGTATCGAGGTTGCCGGGATCGAGTACATCGAGAGCGCTGACGGTCGAGTCGTCACCTACGACGTCAACACGAACACCAACTACAACCCAGATGTCGACGCGCAGGCCGAGAAAAGCGCTCCCGTAGAGATCGCCCGGTTTCTGGGGCGACTCGCTTCCGAGCGGTGAGGCAGCGCCGCGGTGTGGTAGCAGTGAGTCCGATCAAATCGGAGCCCAGCCGTCGCCCGACGAGCCGAGGCTGACGCGGAGGACCGCTGGGGGCCCCGCTCGTTGATGGTTCTGGATGCGTCAGCGCTACTGGCTCTGGCGAAGTAGGAAGCAGGTTGGGACGTCGTGGCTAGGCAAGTCACGCGGGACGGCGCCACCATTAATGCGGTGAACTACGCCCGACTGATGGCGGCCAATGCGGCGCCCGCATCCTCCAGTCCGATTACCTGACGAGCGTCGGAGTTTCGCCGTACGCGGTGAACTCGACCGCCCTCATGCGGCTCATCGTAGGGTCGTGCGACAGTGTCGCTATCCGGGCCTGCCTATCCCGGTGCCCGCCGAAGGTGCGTCGGGGTGTCCTTCGCGACGTACTGCGCATGTGTGCCTGGTCCGCACCGACGTCATCTGGGGCAGGGGTCTCAGGCGACGCCCGGATCACCACCGCTGTCAAGGCCGAGCGATGCCGGGCAAGCCGTTGACACCGCGGCGCCGAAAGTATGAGCATGGATATCCCGTCGGGAGGGAGTTGTCCCCCCCGACGCCCCCGATAAGGAGACCACCATGAAGAGACTACTTGTGCCGGTGCTGGCCGTGCCGGCCGCATTCGGGCTCGCCTTGCTGCCGACGACGGCTGCATGGGCTGACGAGGTCAGCCTTACCGCCACGGCGTCGGGAGAGAACGAAACCATGGGCGGCGACGAGGACGGCTCCGCCCACGGCACATTCACCCTTGACACCGCATCCGGCGAGATCTGCTACCGGGTGACCGCTGACGCACTGGAGGACGTCGCCGGGATGCACATCCACGAGGCACCGGCCGGCAAGGACGGCGATATCGTGGTCGAGCTCGACCCGACCAAGGTCGACGACGGCCGCGCCTGCACGCAGGCCGACCGCTCGCTGGTAGCCGACATCGTGGAGAGTCCCGAGCACTACTACCTCAACCTGCATACCGCGACCTACCCCGAAGGCGCAGTCCGCGGACAGCTCATGGCGCACAGCCCAGAAGGCAGCAACGCCGGGACCGGTGGACAGGCTGGGGACGGCTTGCCAAGTCCCGTGGTTCCGGTGACCCTGGTGCTGGTCGGAGCCGGGCTGGCCACCGCTGGTGCCTACCGCCTGGCTAAGGCGCGCGGCTAGACCCGGCTGACCACCATAGTGTCGCGACAAACGCCGTCCGGCCCCCGCCCGATCTGGGCGGGGGCCGGCTTGGCGGTGTCCGGCTTAGCTCTCTGCGGGCTAGGCGCGGCCCTGCTGTTCGCCGGGCCCGCCCGCGACCGCGGCACGGTGCCGTACACCGCGCCCCCGACCCCGGTTGCCGCCGCAGAGGTGGGTGTGCCCGGGGGGGCGAAGGGCCCTACCAACGGCAGGCGGGCCGCCCCGCCTGTCCGGCTGGAGTTCCCGAGCCTGGACGTCACTGCTCGTGTGGTGCCGGTCTCGGTAGCACCCGACGGGCAGCTGCTCGTGCCCAACGACCCGGCGCGCGTCGGGTGGTGGCGACATGGCGCTCGCCCGGGTGAGGGCCGGGGCAGCGTGGTGCTCGACGGGCACCTGGACAGTGCCCGGCTGGGCTTGGGCACGTTCGTACGCTTGCGCGAGCTGGATCCCGGCGACCCCGTACATCTCGCTACTGCCGCCGGGCGCTTCATGACCTATCGAGTCACCGGACTTCGGCAATACCCCAAGGCGGAGCTCCCTGCCGAGAAGGTCTTCTCGCAAGATGTCGGCGAACGGCTTGTCCTCATCACCTGTGCTGGGCGCTACGACCGTGGGGCCGGTGGATACCAGGACAACCTCGTTGTCTACGCCGTCCCAAGTCCGCCAGCTCGCGAGAGCCGGTAGTCGCCCAGGTCGCGCGACCGCTACACGGGAACCTCCGGAGCCTTATCGGACTTCGTGCGACCCGCCGATTTTCAGGCGGCGTTTGACCGTCTCATTCCGCCGAGGCGGTCATACCGGGACGGCTCGGAGGTGCTGGCGAGTCGGTGGCCGAGTAACTCGTCGACCACCGCATCCACGTCGAGTAGCGACTGCGACCGCTTCGGTGAACGCCGCAGCCCGGACGGTCGGGTCGACCGTCCGGGCCTCTACCTTGGCATCGCAGCAGACAACTGCTCCGACTGGCTCAGGGCAGCTGCAGCTGCTCGCCTCCGGGGTCTGGTCCTACGTCTACCGGGCCGTCGACCAGCATGGCCAGGTGATCGACGTGTACGTCTGCCAGCGTCGCGACATCGCCTCCGCACGCATGTTCGTCATCGCCGCCCTGGACCCGGCCGAGGTCATCACCGACCGGGCACCGGCTTTGGCGAACGTGACTGAGGACCTGGTTCCTGCCGCATGGCATAACACCGGCCAGTACGAGAACAACCAGGTGGAATGCGACCACGACCGCCTGAAGGCCAGGCTCAGGCCGATGCGGCCACTGAGGACTGAGCCAACGGCGAGCGTGCTGATCCGAGGTCACACCTTCATCCAGAACCTGCGACGTGGCCATTACGAGCTTGCAGTCCACGCCAGCGCATGTCCCGGTTGGCCACCGCATTCGACGAACTCAGGCCAGCCATCTGATGAGACAGGCCCCAGGTCCCGCCTCCAGCATGGCCAGCAATCGAACAACACAACAGACCCCCCTGGTCACCAGTTGGTTCAGGCGGGCGACGTTCACGCCCAGCACGTCGGCAGCGCGTCTTCCGGTGATCCAGTAGGAGTCGGCCTCGTTGACGTGCCTGCGGTGGCGGTAGGTCTTGAGTGCCAACTCTTCTACCTCAGCGCGGGAAAGAGTCGGGTGTTGACCAGGAGTTCCTGAGCGCGACACCCACCAAGAATGTGCCGTCGCACCGTGGAGGTGGTGCAGCCCAGGATGTGCGCGACCTCCTCGAGCGTGATGGGGTCAACCGGGTGCTCGGCCACGCAGAGGCAATCTCATCGGATTGCCTTGCGGCCCGTCTAGCGCCTCCTGCGAAGCCTGTGCACGGAACCCTGGCCAGCGTGCAGGGTAGGCGAGGTGGGGCGGTTCCGCCGCCTCGGTGGTGGAGAAGTGGCACCGAGTCGTGAGCCACCATTGCCACCGCCGCTGACCGAGGTCGAACAGGGCCGAAACCCTCGCGTCAGCATCCGAGGGGCCTGGTGGCCGACACCGTAGTGGACATGTTGACCGCACTGCTGCCACAGCTGCCCGCCAATCATCGCGGGCTCAACAGGCTGCTGGACCTGCTGCGCGACCAGTCGATCCGCCTTGGCCGTCGGGTCACCGATCCAGCCCTGGCCACCTGGCTGGGTCAGTTCACGGGCAGCTCTGCCGCAGCCAAGGCCGCCTTCTTCTTGGATAGGTTCTAGAACATGGCAGCAATGACGGAGGAGCAGACGTACACCTACGTCAGGCCCTCGACGCTGACCTTCGCCGACGGTCAGGCCGACCTGACGCTCGCCACCAGCGGCGGAC
Source organism: Nocardioidaceae bacterium (assembly GCA_030447805.1). Taxonomy (GTDB): domain Bacteria; phylum Actinomycetota; class Actinomycetes; order Propionibacteriales; family Nocardioidaceae; genus JAUJOE01. The sequence continues at coordinate 47,843 of JAUJOE010000005.1, forward strand.
GCACGACGGCCGGTCCCGCCACACACCCGGTGTTCTTCGACGGCTTCCTCGGCCACCCCGAGCAGGCCGCGGCGTCGTTGCTTTCTGTCGCCAAGGTCGCGCGCACCCGCTTCTACACCCCTCCTGGCATGGTCGCGGCGATCCTTCGCGCCGCCGATCCCGTCGTCACCAGCAACGGGGACCGGCTGCGGTTCGAGAGCTTCTCCGCCTGCTGCGGGGTGTACGCCCGGTACGACGCCCTGCCGGGGAGCCTCGATGGGAACGTGATCGACACCGGCACGACCAACGTCGACTTCAACCCGCCGATGCGCGATGCGCTCGCGCGCATCGGTGGTCTGGAACCCCTCCACCTCCAGGTCGGCGAGGACGTCGTGGTTCGCACTCTCGACGCCGATGTGACCGAAAAGAAGGTCCCACTGCCCGAACGCTGGCTCAAGGGCTTCGCCGAAGTGCAGCTCGCGTCCGCGACCGTGGCGCCCGTGTTCGAGGTCGTCGCGTCGGAGGCCAGGCGGTTCATTCGAGGGTTGCCCCGCTCCGGCAGCCGCAAGCCCGTCTGGGTCGTCCCGGCAGGCCACTGCCTGCGGATCACGACCCGTCCCACTCCCGACGGCGTCTCATCTTCCGAGACAGCACCGGCCGAGAAGGCGACGCTCTCGACGGCATCCAGGCCAGACCCCGACCCGAACGCACGCTCGGTGCCGAGGTCGCCTACGGCGAGTACGAACCGCGGTTCGAACAGACCCGCGCGCTCGGAGCGACACTCCTGCCGCACGATCCCGACGTCCTGGCAGCGCACGCACACCCCTACCTGCACCGAGATCTCCGCAAGGACCGGGCAGCGAGCGTCTCGGCGCTGCGTCGGGCTTATGGGCCTGCCCCCTACGTCGGGCGCGGTGTCTGCCGGGTGCGCCGTATCACCGTTCCCGAACGCGGTCGAGAACCGTTCTCGACGCCCTGGCGCGGTCGCGCACACCGAATGGAGCGCCCGCGTCTTCAGNAGAAGGAGGGTGGATCGTGGTCACCGCTGACTGGGGAGTCGACGAGGTACTGCTGGCCGGCGCCGGACCAGCCGAGGTCGAGGCCAGACTGCGACTGGCCACCGGCCGACTCACGTTGGCCCGCTCCGAAGACGGGTCACAGGCACATGTGATCCGCGGTGGCGACCTGGAGATCGACGAGGCGTCGTACTCGGCCCGGCTCGACGGTCGCAGTCTTGACCTGACGTTTAAGGAGTTCGAGCTGCTGAAGTACCTCGCCCAGCACCCCGGCCGGGTCTTCAGCCGCCAGCAGTTGCTGCAGGAGGTGTGGGGGTATGACTACTTCGGTGGCACCCGCACGGTCGACGTGCACGTACGCCGGCTGCGCGCCAAGCTCAGGCCGGAGCACGAGGCGCTGATCGGCACCGTCCGCAACGTCGGCTACCGCTTCGTGCTGCCGAGCACCGAGAAACCGGCTACGTCGCCAACAAGTCCCGTCGCCGACTCGGTCGGTTCAACCGGCAGAGCGCGGTCCTCCGAACCGGCCGCAATCGAGGCACGCCCAGCCGCTCGTCGCTCGTGAGACGTCCGCAGTGAGCCAACCGCAACGCGATGCGGTCACGAGCAGCGACCGCCTCACAGCCGCAGAGCGCGCCCAGGTGGAGGCCGTCGATCGCGCCGCGACAGTTGTCGACGGTGTCTCCGCGCTCGACGACCAAGCGCGGCTGGATCTGCAGTACGACGGCGCGGGGACGGTGCGGCACTTTGTCGTGCGGCCGCCCGGGGACGACGCCCTCATCGGTTACGCCGCGTTGCGGCGGGGGTCAGGGATCCACCTGACTGTGGGCCAGCTCGTCGTTGACCCACGCCACCGAGGCAACGGGCTCGGAACGGACCTGCTTCGGGCGCTGATCGCGGCGGTCGACTCCGGAAGCTTGCGAGTGTGGGCGCACGGTGACCATCCAGCGGCGCGCCGGTTGGCCGATCGACTCGGCTTTGTGCGGGTGCGCGAGCTCCGCCAGCTCCGCGCGGCCCTGGACGGGCCCATCGCCCCCCCAACACCACAGCCAGGCGTCACGCTGCGGACGTTTCGCGTCGGGCAGGACGAGGACGCCTGGCTGGCCGTCAACGCGGCCGCCTTCCGTGAACACCTCGAGCAAGGCGCGATGACGGCAGCAGACCTGGCGCAGCGGATGGCGCAGCCGTGGTTCGACCCGGCGGGGTTCTTTCTGGCGCAGAGAGGCGGAGAGCTGGTGGGATTCCACTGGACCAAGGTGCACCCCGCTCACACGACCAGCCGCGACGCCCTCGGCGAGATCCATGTCTTGGGGGTGCATCCCAACGCGCAGGGATCGGGGCTGGGCAAGACGCTGACAATGATCGGCCTGCGCCATCTGCAAAACCGCGGGCTGGGCGAGGTCATGTTGTACGTCGAGAGTGACAACGCCGCCGCCCTGTCGCTGTACCAACGGCTCGGCTTCCGCCACGTGTCCAGCGACGTGATGTATGAACGTCGCGGCTTGGCGAACGGCGGTTCAGCCCGCTAGCACTGCGCGTAGCGCCGAACGCGAGGTCGCGCTGAGCCGCGACACCTCTCCTCCGCCGGTGCGCGCAGGCCGGCTGCGTCGTCTGGCGGCTTGGTGCAACCCGGGGCCGGAGACCCAGCTCATCCACCGGCCCCCTGGGGTCAGGGCAGGGCGAAGTGCGAGACGCCGTACACCCCTGCCGCGACCAGTCCCGCGCCGGGGAACGTCAGGATCCACGCCGTCACGATTGTCCTGGCGACGCCCCATCGCACCGCAGACAGGCGTTTGGTGGCCCCCGAGCCCATTACCGCCGAGGTGATGATGTGGGTCGTGGAGACGGGTGCTTCGAAGACGTAGGCGGTGACGTAGAGGATGGATGCTGCCGTGGTCTCGGCGGCGAACCCACGGGGTGGGTCGAGGTGGATGATGCGCCGGCCGAGCGTGCGCATGATGCGCCAACCGCCTGCGTATGTGCCCAGCGAGATCGCGGTCGCCGCGCTGGCGATGACCCACCACGGCAGCCCGTCGTCGGCGCTCGCATAGCCGGCCGTCAGCAGCGCCAAGAAGATCACCCCCATCGTTTTTTGCGCGTCTTGCAGGCCATGACCGAGGGCCATCGCGGCCGCCGAGATTGTCTGAGCCAGCCGGAAGCCTCGGTTGGTCCTGCCGGGGTGCTTGCGGCGGAAGAGCCACATGATCGCCAACATCAAGAGGAAGGCGACGGTGAACCCGACGAGTGGTGAAACCACCATTGGGATCAGCACTTTCTCTCTGATTGCTGACCAAGCCACCACGCTCCCAGAGGCCAAAGCTGCGCCGACGAGCCCGCCGATCAGGGCGTGCGACGACGACGACGGCAGCCCGAAGTACCAAGTGGCGAGGTTCCACACGATGGCGCCGACCAGCCCGGCGCCAACGACGACGAGACCCTCGCTGCCGCTCGGCGGGGTGATGACGTCGCTGACGGTGGTGGCGACCTCCTGCCCCAGGAAGGCTCCCACAAAGTTCATCACGGCCGCCAAGAGGAGGGCGACGCGCGGCGTCAGCGCCCGAGTCGACACGGAGGTGGCGATGGCATTGGCCGCGTCGTGGAAGCCGTTGGTGTAGTCGAAGGTCAAGGCGATGACGACGACCGCCACCACAAGGGCGAGCTCCACGCTCAGGACTCCTTGACGGCGATCTGCTCGACCGTGTTGGCGACCGACTCAAAGGCGTCCATGGCGCTCTCGAGGGAGTCGACGACGTCCTTCAGCTTGAGCACCGTCAGCGCGTCGTACGAGCCGCTGAACAAGTTCGCGAGGATGCGGCGGTAGGCCTTGTCACCGGCGTTTTCCAGCCGATTGATCTCGATCCAGTACTCCTCAAGGTCGCGCATGGTGCGTAGTCGAGGCATGGCGTCAGCAGTGAGCTCGGCGGAGCGTTGCAGCACCTGCACCTGGTCGGCGCACTCGGGGGGCAACTCCCCCACGTCATAGAGGTTCACCAGGTCGACCGCTTCCTCCATGAAATCCATCACGTCGTCGAGCCCGGCGGCGAGGCGGTAGATGTCTTCTCGGTCAAACGGCGTCACGAACGTCGTGTTGACCCTTCGCACGATGGCGTGTGTCGTCTCATCGGCTTGGTGCTCAGCGTCCCTCATCGCGCTGGCGACGTCGCGGCGGTCGGCGCCTTTGGAAAGCATCTGGGCAAGCAGGTCAGCGCCTAAGCACAAGTTCTTGGCCGACTCGGTGAAGAGGTCGTAGAACGTCGCGTCGACCGGTCGAAAACGCAAGGGCACGGCGGGCTCCCGTCGAGTGCGAAAAGTTCAGGGCACATGCTAGGGGTTGACCCGCACCTGCGTTGCACGCAGCCACCGATGGTCCGCTGCGCACCCGGCGCAACGCTCCCAACGTCTGCCAGACCGGTCGCCGTACCGTTGTGCTGTTGGACGCCGCCTCGCTTTGGCGACTATGCAGGTGGGCAGGCCCCTGGGTTCAGGGGATCGATGCCGTTTGACGCTGGCTGGCTGCCGGTTAAGCCCTCGGACCACTACGCTGATCGACGCTGCGGACTCCTGCGCAGAGCCGGCCTTTCGGCGACCTCTGCACGCACCTCAGCCGGGCCTCTGGGCCTCTGGCGGCGATGAAGAAGATGCGTGCGGAGGCGATGTCGCGACGCTGGCAGACGTACACGTCGATCACCTGGCCATGCTGGTCGACGGCCCGGTAGACGTAGGAGCAGACCCCGCAGACCTTGACGTAGGTCTCGTCGACGAACCAGCGGTCCCCGGCCAGGTGCCGACGCGTCGCCGGGTCGCGTCGATCAACAACGGCGTGAACCGCTGCACCCACCGATAGAGCCTGACGTGGTAGACCTCGATGCCTGAGTCCAACCGCTTGGCGATCTACGGCGCGATCAGGCGCAGAGACGCGGAATCTTGTCGAGGTAGGACCAGCTTTCCGGTCTCGTTTTGCTCTCATCGGTATTGTTTCAGGAAGTTCCGCAGGGTGCGGTCGTATGTGCTCGTCGCAGAGTTCCACGAGGCCACGTGCCCGGCACCGGGAACTATGACCAGTGACACGAGTTGGGTGTGAGCGTCAGCAAGTTGCTGACTGGTTGACAGTGGCACGGTGGCGTCGTCATCTCCATGGAAGACAAGGGTCGGCATGGTGAGCCAGTCGCTGTCATCGAGGTAGTTCACCTCGTCCCAGTCCCACGTCGAACCGCACACCGGCGATCTGTTTCGCCGTCCAGGTCAGGGAGGCGGCAACGGTAGCCCCACCATGGGAAGTTCTCGGTCGTCAGCCTTGTGGTTGATGGTGGCTCCGAAGTCCAGCATGGGTGCGTCGAAGACCACCGCCGCTACATCGGCGAGCGAAGAGTTCTCGAGGAAGGACGCGGCGATAGCACCGCCCATGCTGTAGCCGACCAGGACGACCTGTCGGCGCCGTGAGCGGTGGCATACCGAAGCTCCCTTGCAGGTCACGCCACTCTGTGCTGCCGAACCCGTACATGTCGCTGGGGTCAGCGCGGGCTCCGTCGTCGTTGCGGTAGGTGATCGCCAACGACGGCATCCCGACCGAGGTTGTCATCCTCATCGCCCGCAACACCTCATCGCGAGAGGCGCGTTGCCCGTGGATCAGGATGGCCCAAGTGTTGCCCTCACCGGGGGCGAGCCAGGCGGGAAACCTGCCGACGGGTGAGGTGTAGGTGACCTGTCGGACCGGTACCTGCAGCGCCGGCCGGATGATCGAAGCGTCCCGGTCAACGCCGCCGGCTGCCCCGGTGTCGGCGCGGATCCAGACAGCAACCGGAACTGGCGAGTCACCTCGACACCTGTTACTTCGGCGGGGCCCAGACACCTGCCCGTACCCAGTTGGCCATGCCAGACCGTACGCGTCGTCGCCGCGCAACAGGTCATCTTCCGGAGTCCGTCACGGTCACCGACGTCGCGGACGCCGACACCACCTGCAACGTCATCTGATCGGTTGCCGGATCCACGTCGAGTGCATCAGAGCGGATCTGATCGGAGAAATACCAGCCCCCCACCCAGCAAGAACACCGCCGCCACTACCACCAGCGCCACCACGACGCGCCCCATAACCTCGACGGGCACGACCTCCACGAGGGGCGTCCTCAGAGGTCACCGGATCTGGGCCTGCTTATCACTCATCGGAACTCCATTCCGGTTCGCTCAACAACGGGACGCGTGCATCCATCGCGACGGACCTTGTCGGTCCAGGCTGACCCGGGGTACGTCCTTCGTGTTGTGCGGGTTGTCGCGGTAGACGAAGTTCTGTTGGTGGAGTACTGGCTGTCCATCTGAAACCACAGATACCCCCCAACACTCAGCCGGCATCGCCTGTGCGACTTTGTCACCCTGGTCGCACCGCGCCCCGCCGCGGACAGCATCCGTCCCGGCCCACGACACCACCCCGACCGCACATGACCAGCTCGAAAGCCATGCCCACGCTCCGCCCGGAGGTGCTGCGCGTCATCTTCACCCCAAGCCCCCCGATGCCCGCCTCGAGCACGAGGACTTCGGCGCCAATGATCGTGCGTGCGTTTGCCATGCGTTCATGATGCATCTGCGCAGTGGGCCGGGTCATGAGCGCGCGTACTCAATCCGCACGCACACCGACTCACGCGCGCCGACGCGAGGACCCCAGATATTGAGTGTTGTTGTATGTCGCAGTACGTGCGGCGGACACCCTGTGTCGGATGCCCGTGATCGACTCATGGGTCCCCTGGTGTCCCGCCCAGGTGGCTGACATGCGGATCGTCGAGGCAAGCGGCGACCTGGCTCCACAGCGCCGTTTCCGACCCCACGGCCAAGGAATGGCCCGCGCGGCCCGTGTCGGGCCGTTTCCCCACTGACTCCAAGGCTCGGGAAAGCGGCGGATCGGTTCCACAGGCCGTTCGGGAAAGAGCTGCAATGGGGAGCAGGCCTCCGCGGTCATAGGACCGAGAACTATCCCCGGGCCGCTCGATCTGGCGACCTCGCTCCCTTGCTCCCTTTCACACACAGAGCCCGAGAAAGCCACGACGGGGTGGGGGATACTGCACCCGCTACGCCCTGCACGTGACCACCCACCGCCGGGTCACACGGTGGCGACTCGGGTATGGGATGCGATATCCGATTACTTCGACGATTGCTGGAATAGTTTTAGATGCTCGGGCGTTCGGTGCTTCGGCAGTAGAGTGGCGCGCATGTCGCGGGGCGGGATGCGCGTGATGAATGCAATGCGTCTCGCGGCTGAGCAGCGGTCGCGAGTGCTCGTCGACCGGCCGTCGACGGGAAGGCTTCATGAGCCGGTCGTGCCGACACCGGCCTCACCCGCGGAGCAGGTCGAGACCACCCTCTTCAGGGCGCTTGCCGTCCTGAGACTTGTCGTCGCCGCGTACGCCGTGGCGCTCACCGTGGCGCGGTTCGACGAGTTTGCCAGGCCCGCCCTCGCCGTCGCTGACCTGGTGCTTCTGCTCGGGTGGACGGCATTCGTCTCGTGGGCATACGACGCGCGGCGCCGCCGCCGCCTGCGGTTGTATGCAGCCGACCTCCTCGTCGCGGTCGTCCTGATGCTGAGCACGCCTTTCGTGCAGAGCGAGGCGATGCTCGACCGCAACGCTGCCACGATGCCGACGTTCTGGGTGATGACCCCGGTGCTCGCGTGGGCGGCCGGGCGGCGCTGGTGGGAGGCGGTGGGCGCCGCGGTGGTCGTCTCCGTCGCGGAGATTTCCGTTCGTAGAGAGGTAGCCGGGAGCACGTGGGGCAATATCTTCCTGCTCCTCCTGGCAGCGGTGATCGTGGGATACGCGGCGTCCATCCTGCGCACGGCCGCGGTGATGCGCGCCGCGGCGGAGCGGGCGGCGGCCATGCACACAGAGCGGGCCCGGCTCGCCAGGGCCGTCCACGACGGCGTGCTGCAGGTGCTGGCCATGGTGCAGCGACATGGCGTGGAAGCCGGTGGTGAGCTGCACGAGCTAGCCCGGCTCGCCGGCGAGCAGGAGGCCGCCCTGCGCCGGTTGGTCCGGGCCGACGCCCGGTCGCTCGCCGCCGGCTCCCTGACCGGTGGGGGCGACCGTGGAGACGAGATGACGGACCTGATGGCGGCGTTGGAGCCGTTCGGCACCGCTCGGGTGACGGTCACCGGACCGGGTGGGCGGGTCGAGGTCCACCGGGACCAGGCACGGGAGCTGACCGCGGTCGTGTCCGCCTGCCTGGACAACGTGGCCTGCCATGTGGGCGAGGAGGCGCCAGCCTGGGTACTCGTCGAGGACGTCGGGGACGCCGTCGTGGTGAGCGTCCGCGACGAGGGGCCTGGCATCCCCGAGAACCGCCTCCACCAGGCGGCCCGGGAGGGACGGCTGGGGGTGCGGGAGTCGATCTGTGGCCGGATGACCGACCTGGGTGGCCGCGCGTCGCTCCTCACCCGTCGTGGTCTCGGGACGGAGTGGGAGCTCACGCTCCCGCGCCGACGCGACGGGGGGAGCGTGCGGTGATCGAGCGCGACCGGACACTGCGAGTCATGGTCGTCGACGACCACCCGATGTGGCGGGACGCCGTGACCCGTGACCTGGAGTCCGCTGGGGTTGAGGTGGTCGCGACGGCGGCCACCGGCACGCAGGCCCTGACCCGCGCGCGTGCGACGCGGCCGCAGGTGGTCGTCCTCGACCTGCAGATCCCGGAGCCGAACGGGGTGGAGGTGACCGCCACGCTCGTGGCCGAGGATCCTAGCGTGCGGGTATTGATTCTGTCGGCCTCCGGTGAGCATTCCGACGTACTCGAGGCCGTCAAGGCCGGCGCCACCGGCTACCTGGTCAAGTCGGCGTCCAGTGCCGAGCTCCTGAACGCCGTACGCCGCGTGGGGGTCGGGGACACCGTCTTCACGCCGGGACTGGCCGGACTGGTGCTGGGAGAGTATCGCCGGCTCGCGGAAGGGACCGACGCCTCCGTGGACGCAAAGCTGCCCCGGCTCAGCGAGCGGGAAACCCAGGTGCTCCAGCTGGTGGCGAAGGGGTTGTCCTACCGGCAGATCGCCGAACGTCTCGTGCTCTCACACCGCACCGTGCAGAACCACGTACAGAACACGCTGCGCAAGCTACAGCTGCACAACCGTGTCCAGCTCGTGCGCTACGCGATCGAGATGGGTCTCGACGACGAGCTGGGCTGATGGCCGGGTCTCCTCGCCGTGGCAGTCGACGCCACGCCCTCATTCCGCCTGGCCACCGCAATCGGCGGACTCAGACTGGCGATCTGACCAGAACAGTCCCCGAGTCTCGGCTTGGTATGTCCCCCGACCAAACAACGCAACAGAGCCCCACATAGTCCCTAACTCGAGCACACGAATCGCATCCCAAGCGTCCCCGCGACCTCGAATCGCCCCCGAACAGGTCCATACGCATCCAGGAACCAGCCAGGCCATCGCCCATCCGGCCGGGGCCTAGACTCTTGCTCACCCAGCAACCCAACCAACGCTGGACAAACGCGCGCGACCAGGTTTTCCACAATCAAGTCCGCACGTCCCGGGCCTCTAGCTCAATTGGCAGAGCAGCGGACTTTTAATCCGCGGGTTGTGGGTTCGAGTCCCACGGGGCCCACTGATGTTTCCGCAGGTAAGTCCGGGATTGCTGCGAGCATCCGATCTGCCTTCCGGCGTCAGGGCGGCATGGGGCACGTTGCTCATGGGTAACTCACCAGCATGCGCATTCTCATCACCGGAGCCGGAGGAAACCTCGGCCGGGCAGCGGTCCCCGCTCTTGAGCGGGATGGACACGAGCTTCGCCTGTTCGACTTTCGCTCGCTGCCAACGGAGCACGAGTTCGTGCAGGGCGACGTCCGTGACCCCGTCGCGGTGGCACGCGCCGTGGCCGGTGTTGACGCCGTCGTACACGGAGCCGCACTGCACGGTGTGCACCTGGCTACCTGGCCGCCCAGCGACTTCTGGTCGACGAACGCCACCGGAACGTTCGTTGTTTACGAGGCCGCGCGGGCAGCGGGGGTGCGGCGCATCGTGTTGGCCTCCTCGATGGTCGTGTACGGCCCGGTCGGCGGCGACGGCGACCGCTGGGCCGTGGTAACCGAGCAGTCCCCATTCCGACCGAACGACGTTTACGGCTTGACGAAGGTCGTCGCCGAGGACGTCGCGCGGTTCTACGCCGACGTAGACGCCGTTAGCACGGTGGCTTTGCGGCTTGGGATGTTCGTGCCGGAGACCTTCGAGCGCTACGGCTTCCGATTGCTCTTCGGCGGGGTGGACGATCGCGACGTCGGTCAGGCGGTGGCGCTCGCGCTCGCGCATGAACCGATCGGCGGCTTTCGCGCCTTCAACATCATGGCCGACAGCGGTTTGACCACCGAGGATCTCTCCGGCCTTGACGCGGATGTCCTCGACACCCTTGATCGGCGCTGGGTCGGAACAAGTGAGCTCGTGCGCGAACATGGGCTCGACCCTGGTGAGCTGGTTTGGGGCCGGCTGCTGTTCTCGGTCGACGAGGCGAAAACCCAGCTGGGCTACCGGCCGCGCTATGACTTTGCGGCGTTCCTCGACGCATGGCGGCGCGGTGACGCCACCCATTACCCATTCGCGGACGAAGATTGGTGGGGGGTGGAGCGACCGGCCAGGTGAGAAGATCCAACGGTCCCGACTCGCTGATCTCGCGCGCGGAGCCGTTGCTGCTTGTCAGTCCGAGAGCCAGCACCCGACTATTCTTGGCCGCCAACGAGCAGCGCCGGTCCCCGCGGCCGGCTGGAGGAGCAGCTTCAGTGGCAGACAGCACGTCCGACGAGCCTAACGGCCGGACGTCTTCGAGCGGGTCCTCTCGACGGCGCCGAGGGTGGTGGGTGCTGGCGGGACTTGCGACGGTGCTGCTCGCGGTGTACGTGGCCGGCTGGTACATGACAGGCGACCGTGTCCCCAACGGCACCACCGTGGCAGGGGTCGACATCGGTGGCCTACGCACTGAAGCCGCCCGAGACGAGCTCAAGTCGGCGCTGGCTGACCGGGCCACCACCCCGGTGACCTTCTCGTACGACGGTAAGACGTATGCGCTCAAGCCGACGGCCGCCGGCCTCAGGTTCGACGTGGTGCAGACGCTGCAGGACGTCGGCGGCGACCGCACGTGGGACCCCGTCCGCATGGTGGACCTGCTGTTCGGGTCAGGCAGCGACCTCGAACCCGTGATAGCCGTCGACCGGGAGGAGCTGCGGTCCGCGGTCCGCGACATCTCCGCTCGGGTCGAGTCCGGTCCGGCGGAGCCGTCGGTCACCTTCAGCCAACGAGGCAGCCTGCAGATCACAGAGCCGGTGGTCGGGGTCGACGTCGGCGAGCCGGCGGCCGTGAGCGCCGCCAGGAAGGCGTACTTCAGCGGTCGGCGGCCGCTCGACCTGCCAGTTGACGAGACGCAGCCAAGCGTGACTGCGGCCGAGCTCGACAAGATGCGCCGCGAACTGCTTGAGCCCGCCGTCTCTGCACCGATCAAGCTCCAGCTTCCCGGTCGCTCCGTCCAGGTACCGGTCGCGATGTTCGCCCCCGCGCTGTCCTTCGCCGCCACGGACGGCGAACTCGTCGCGTCGATCGACGCCGACGTCTTGGCGTCCAGGCTGGTGCCGATCACCGACCAGTTCAGGACGCCACCTCAGGAGGCCAAGGTCGTGCTCAGGCGCGGCTCTCCCGCGGTGATACCGGACCAACCGGGACGGCGGCTGGATCCCCAGCGAGTAGCCGACGCGATCCCGCGAGTTCTCACCAAGTCGGGAAAGGCGCGGACAGCTTCGGTTGGCACCACGATCGTCCGGGCCGACTTCACCACGGCAGATGCTCGAGCGCTCGGGATCAGGGAGGTGGTCAGCGACTTCGTCACGTACTACCCGTATGCCGAGTATCGCAACATCAACCAGAGCAGGGCGGCCGAGCTGATCAACGGCACGGTGCTCAAGCCCGGTGAGACGTTCTCCTTCAACGGCACGGTCGGAGAGCGCACCAGGGACAACGGGTTTGTCGTTGGCTTCATCATCTCCGACGGCGTCTTCGCCAAGGAACTTGGCGGGGGGGTCTCGCAGGTCGTCACCACGACGTACAACGCTGCCTTCTTCGCCGGCCTCGAAGACGTCGAACACACCCCGCACAGCTTCTACATCGACCGCTACCCGCTCGGGCGGGAGGCGACAGTGGCGTGGCCGACAGTTGACATGAAGTTCCGTAACGACACGCCGTACGGCGTCTTGATCCGCGCCTGGGTCGTGCCGGGGGACGCGACTCGGCAGGGTGAGATGCACGTCCAGATGTACAGCACCAAGTATTGGGACATCACCGCGGGCGTTTCCGACCCCTACAACTTCACCAAGCCCAAGACCAGGTACGACCCCACGAAGACCTGCGTCGCGAACGGCGGCTATCGCGGTTTCGACGTCGACGTCTACCGGTACTTCCGCAGACCCGGCTCCGACAGGCTTGTGAGGACGGAGACCGACCAGGTGACCTACACACCGTCGGACACGGTGATATGCTCCCGCCGCCCCGCTGACCCGACGTCACGAGAACCCCGTCGGCGCTGACGCGTTCCGCTGCCCCCGCCGATCGGCAACCCGTGGCGAAACAGTTTCACAGCTCTCGCGTGGAGTCGGCTCGGGAAGAGCGGCGCAGGTAGGCGTGGATTGCACGTCTGACCAATCGGTTGCGGTCGGCGATATCGAGCGTTGCGAAACGAGCCCGGTAGCCGCGGGCTCTGGCACCACTCACGAGTCGCTCAGCGACCGCGGCGTCCACAGGATTTTGCTGTTTTCGCGTCCGCTTCCACAAGTCGGCGAACCGTTCGGTGGCAGCCACCAGCGCCACCGACGTGGCCTCTACCAACTCTGCGTCGTCGACCTGGTCAGGCCGGCGGCTGCCACCGGAGGCTGTGGCAGGGGGGATCAGGTCGTTCAGGTCTCCCGTGACCTGGTAGCCGCGCGACTGCAGCTCGTGCACCGTGGAGGTGGCTCGCTCGGTGACCCAGCCAACCTCTTCCGCTGGCAGCTGGATCCGCGGTGACGATGCTCGGGTTCGAAGCGCCGGCTTTACGACCTTGTGAACCGCCTGGATGTACTGCTCTTCGTCGAGCCGACCGCCCAGTCCCAGATTCAGTCGACGAAGTACCTCAGCCTCCGTTACCCCGACGGAAACGTTGACCGCTGGCTGGTCCGAGACAAGCGCGGCTGGATCGAGGTTGGTCGCAACAGCGAACCGTTCCAACAGCACGGAGGGCGGCGCCTCGGCAGGCGGCACCGTGACCAAATGGATGCGGTTGCGCGGCACCACCTTCTCCCACGTGTCGAGCACTCGCAGGAGGTCCTGGCCGAGCCAGAAGGCGACCCCCGCGGTGGCGGGACCGTTCACAGGGTCGCGGACGGCGCCCACATACTCATCCCACGACCACGTGCGACCCTTGCTCAGCTGCTGCTGCCAGGTGGAGGAGATGACCTCAGCCAAGTCTCGTGCGGTTATCACGACATGCACGTCGGCTGGAGCAAACGCCCGGACAGCCCTGCGCACTTGCTGTGGTCGCATCGTCGACAAGGTCTCTTCGGAGATCACCACGTGTGACCCGGACCAACCACTGGCCGCATCGACAAGACCCCGCCACGATCCGACATCGCCAGCCTGATCCGGGGCGCGGAGCCGGCGGCCCACAAGATCCCAAACTGCCTGCGTCTGTGATTTCCGGGTATGTCCAGGCACGAGTACGCCGGTGGCTGCCAACCGTTCACGACTGAGCCAGAGCACCCGCTGCAGGTAGGAGGTTCCCGTCTTCTTCAGTCCAATGTGAAGGTAGACGTCGGCTCGTTTAGCTGCGCCCGGTCCACGGTCACTCCCAGACACCGAAACCTCCATTGCCGGCGCTAAGAGCCTCAACACCGCGGCAACACCCAACCAGCGCAGCCCAGACCAGCCTAAAGCGAGCAGCGAGTGGGGTCTACCGGCACGACCGACCCACCGAACCGTGGTCACCGGGGCGGACGAGGCCGAGCTCATATGCGGCCACAGCAGCTTGCGTCCGGTCTCTCAGCGAGAGCTTGCGCAGGATCGCCGCTGCATGGGTCTTCATGACGGTCATTCCCTTCACGACCTGGGTCGCCGCCATCCTGGCCGCGCTCTGGCTGGGAGTCGCCGGTGCGATGAGCTGAATCGAGCCGTCACGAGCTCCGCGAGTCCCAGCTAGGCTGGAGCGCTCGCCTTCTTCACACGCTCCAGAGAGAGGTCGTATGCAGTCGACCAAGCAGGCAAGTGTGGCTGCAACGATCGGGCGGGGCGTCGTGGCCGGCGTCGCGGGTACCGTGGTGATGACCGCGTTTCAGAAGTTTGTTGAGATGCCCGTGACCGGGCGCGAGGACAGTTACGCCCCGGCAACTTTGCCGAGCGAATTCTGCCGATCCATCCGAGCAGCGATGAGGGTCGCAAACGGTTGAACTATGTGACCCACTTCGGGCTCGGAGCGATGTGGGGCACGGCCTATGGCGTCGCCGCTTTGGCGGGACTCCGGGGCCAGCGGGCAGCCAACACGGTGTTCGCCACTGTTTATACCGGTGATGTGTTGCTCAACACCGCCCTGGGGCTCTACAAGCCGACGCAGTGGTCGACACAAGATTGGGTGATCGACGTGGTGGACAAGTACGTGCAAGCCCAAGCCACCGGTGTCATCTTCGACCGTCTCCTTGACGCCGCCGCACGGAGCTGAGCTGGTTCGCGGTCCGACGCACACGCGGTCCGGCAAGTCCCAAGCCGAACGGATCACGACCATTGAACCGCACATGAGCCAGCTGGTTGTCGTCATCACCGGCGCCTCGAGCGGCATTGGCCGTGGCGCGGCGCGCGCCTTCGCTGCACGTGGTGATGGTGTCGTGTTGGCGGCGCGCAGCGCCCAGACCTTGGACGAGGTGGCAAAGGAGTGTCAGGCACTGGGCGGGCGTGCCGTGGCTGTGCCGACCGACGTCAGCGACGAGGCGGCGGTGCAGGAACTGGTGCGACGGGCGGTCGAGGAGTTCGGGCGTATCGACGCCTGGGTGAACGCTGCGGCCGTGTGGAGTTATGGACGCTTTGAGGACACCCCTGGGGCGGTGTTCCGGCAGATCGTGGAGACCACGCTTTTCGGTCAGGTCTATGCCGCCCGAGCGGTGTTGCCCCAGTTCCGGTCTCAAGGTCACGGGGTGCTCGTCAACGTCGCATCGCTCTATGGCCGGGTTTCCTCTCCCTACGTCGCCCCGTATGTTACGTCGAAGTGGGGGCTGCTCGGCTTCTCCGAGGTACTGCGCCAAGAGGTCCGCGACGCACCAGCTATCGCGGTCTGCACCGTCTTGCCCGGGGCGGCCGACACCCCCATCTACCGCCACGCGGCCAATTACGTCGGACGTCAGATCCGCCCGTTGCCGCCGGTGATGTCACCTGAGCGCGTCGTATCCGCGGTCGTGCGGACCGTCGACAAGCCCAAGGCGGAGATCGTCGTCGGTCGGACGCAGCACCTCGGTGCGTTGGCACACCAGCTGGTCCCTCGACTCTATGACCGCGTGGTAGGGCCTCTCGTCGACTTGGGCGCGTTGCAAAACCTCTCGTCCACAGACCACGACGGCACCGTTTTCACCCCCGATCCCGCCACCAACGCCGTCGATGACGGCTGGCGTGACCACGACCACCGCCGCGTCGTCACGGTGCTGGCGCTGGCCGCCGGTGTGGTCGCCGCCGCTGCCGCCGCTCGAAGTCGCAGGTGGTAGTCGGAGCATCTCTGCACCACGGGTGTGGCCCAGGGCGCAGCGGGTACGACGTAGTGCGAGCCGCCATAGCGACAGGAGCCAGCCGATGACTGACAACAGCGACCAGGACGTCGTCGACGTCCTCACCACCGACCATCGCGAAGCACTGCTACTGCTCGACCAGATCAAGTTGGCCTCTGATACCGAGCAGCGCCGTGATCTCGCCGACACGCTGATCAGCGAGCTGGTCCGGCACTCAGTTGCTGAGGAGATGTACGTCTACCCCGCGATGAAGGAGCACCTGCCGAACGGTGAAGAGGCGGTCCAGCACGACATCCAGGAGCACAAGGAGCTGGAGGCTACGATGAAGGAGCTTGAGGCCGTCGATGCCGTCGATGTTCGCTTCACCGAGCTGCTCATCCAGCTGGAGACCACGCTGCGAGACCACATCGAGGACGAGGAGGCCGACCAGTTCCCGCAGCTACGTGCCCGGATCCCGCGGGAGGAGCTCGTGCAGATGGCCGGCAAGGTCGAGACCGCCAAGAAGATGGCGCCGACCCGTCCGCATCCGTCGGCGCCCAACAACCAGGTGTTCCACAAGCTCGTCGGACCGGGCGTTGGACTCGTCGACCGCCTGCGCGACAAGCTGACGAGCCGCTCGACGTCCTAGACAGAACGGAGCTGGGTGTCCACCTCTTCCTGGCCGGCGTACCTGTCGATCGGCCGAAGGCTGCTGTTCGGCGGAGGGGACGCGCGGCTGATTTTCTTGCTCGTCCTGATCGCGGCGATCATCGTCTGGTTGTTTATACAGCGAAAGCGATGAGCCACCCACGACGTGCGGGTGCCCATTTCTGCCTCATATTGACGGTGAATGGTGGGTCAGCCCGGGCCGCCGGCCCCAAAGTATTCTCCTGGGCATGAAAGCGGTGACACGTGCCTGGCTCAGCCGCGGGCGATTGGCCCTGCTGCTGCCCCTCGCACTGCTCCCGCTCGCCTGCGACTCCAGCGCCGGCAGCGGCTCCGACGCCGACTCCATCACGCTCTACACCTGCGTGAGCGACGAGAGCGTCCAGCCGATCATCGAGCAGTTCGAGGCCGACTCCGGTGCCGAGGTCAACCTCTTCCGCGCGCCGACCGGTGACCTCAACGCCCGGATCGCCGGTGACCTCCGTTCGGGCGGACTGAAAGCCGACGTGGTCTGGGCCTGCGACCCGCTCACCATGCAGGGGTACGTCGACCAGGACCTGGTCGGCGGCTGGACGCCCGACAATGCGACCGACATACCCAAACAGTTCCGCACCGAGGACTACGTCGGCGTCGCGGTCCTCTACGTCGTGGGCATCTATCGCAACGGCGAACCGCCGCCAACCAGCTGGTCTGACCTAACCGGGCCTGACTACAACTCGGTGGCTCTCCCCGACCCGACGGTGGCCGCATCGGCGCTGGGCGCGCTTGGCTGGTTCGACCAGAATCCCGAGTACGGTCTGGACTTCTACGCCACCCTCCAGGAGAACGGCGCCGAGCAGGTCAGCACCCCCGACGACGTTGTCACTGGGGTCGCCCAGGGGGTCTACCAAGCCGGCATCACCATCGCCAACTCGGCCTACCTGGCGAAGGACGCAGGGTCACCGATCGGCGTCGTGTGGCCCGAACCTGGCGCGGTCGCCGTCTACGGGCCGATCGCGCTGGCCAACGACAGCGCGGACTCCACGGTGGCGCAGGACTTCATCACCTACGTGGTCAGCGAGTCCGGCCAGCAGGTGTTGGGAGAGGCGGGCTCCTACCCCACCCTGCCGGGCGTCGAAGGCCCTGAGGTGCCGGCCGACGCCCCGGTCGTCTATCCCGACTGGCCCACGATCACCGAGGACAAGGACGCGCTCCTCGCCGACTACCAGAAGATCTTCGGCGGCTGAGCGATGCCCTCGCGGTCGGCCGGTCTCGGGCGCCGCTCCGGGGTGTTGGCCGTCGGGGTCGTGATCGCTCTGCTTGTCGTCTTCCCCGTCATCCGGCTCGGATACGTCGTGTGGACCGAGGGGTCTGGCCACCTTGACGAGGTGTTCAGCGAGCCTGCACTCGCCGAGGCCGTCGCCAACACGCTGCTGCTGGCCGTCGCGGTCACCGTGGTCGCCGTACCCTTGGGTGCCGCCGTGGCGCTGGGGCTGCGCCGAACCGACGTGCCGGGCCGTCGGTGGTGGCGATTCTCGATGCTGCTGCCGGTGCTCGTCCCTCAGTTCGTCCTCGGCTACAGCTGGACCCAAGCCTACGCACGGGCCGGATTCACCGACACCGTCTTCGGACTGCCGTGGCCGTCGGTGCTCGGACCTTGGGGCGTGTGGGCGGTGCTCGTGGTCAACACGGTGCCGTTGACGTACCTGCTTACAGCGGTAGGCCTCGCCACCCGCGCCGAGCCCGACCTCGAGCGGGCGGCGCGGGCGTCGGGAGCCGGCGCCGTAGCGGTGCTGCGCGACGTCACGCTGCCGTTGCTGCGCCCGTCGATCGCCGCCGCGTCGGTGTTGTCGTTCGTGCTGACGTTGGAGAGCTTCGCGATCCCCCAGGTGATGGGCACCCCTGCCGGTTTCAGCACGGTGACCACGACGATCTACCGCGACCTCTCGCTCGGCAGCGACCCGCTGTCGTTCGTCGAGGCGATCACGCTGGCGCTGCTCCTTGTCGCCATCACGGTGATCGTGGTTGTCCCCACGGACCTGTGGCTTGGACCGCGCCTGCGCGTCAACCGGGTCGCCGACTCCGCTGGAGCGCCGGTCGTCAACCCACGAGGAGCCGGCGGCCGCTGGATCGCCGCCGGGCTCGGTGCCTACCTCCTGGTGGGCGTCGTCGTCCCCCTCGTCGCGCTGGTCACCACGGCCGTCACGCCCGCCGTCGGCGTGAGCCCGACCCCCGCCAACTGGACGCTCGACAACTTCTCCGCCGTCATCAACTCCCGAACAGCCGACGCGCTGGGCCGCAGCGCGCTGCTCGCACTGATCGCTGCCACCCTGCTCACGGTTCTGGGCGGCTGCCTGGCGGTGCTGGAGCGCGGCCGCGCCGGGCGGGCCATGGCCAGCCTGGTTACCATCACGCTGGTGCTGCCCGGCTCAACCCTGGCCGTGGCGTTGCTGATCGCCTACGGCCGCTGGATCGGCGGCACGTTGACGCTGATCCTGCTGGCGTACCTCGCGAAGCTGTGGGCATTCGCACACCGACCCATCTCTGGGGCACTCGACCGGCTCCCACCTGGCGAGCTGCAGGCTGCCCGCGCGAGCGGCGCGGGCTCGTTGACCGCCGTACGCACCGTGGCGCTGCGACCGCTGGCCCCGGCCCTGGTCGCCGCCTGGCTGGTCTGCTTCGTCACCGCCCTGCACGAGGTCACCATGTCGAGCCTGCTCTACGGACCCGGCAGCGAGACCCTTGCCGTCGTCGTCCTCAACAGCGCTGAGTTGGGCCGCGTCGGGCTGACGGCCGCGCTCTCGGTGCTGCTGACCCTGGTGATGCTCGTGCCGGCACTGCCGGCGTGGCTGCTGATCCGCTGGCTGAGATCTCCTCGGCGTGCCGGCGACGCCGCCCCTGTCGGAAGGCTTTCGCATGCCGGCTGACCCCTCCACCGGCGACGTCCTCGAGGTGCGGCACCTCACCGTCGAGTACGACGGGGTGACCGCCGTCGACGACGTGAGCCTCCGGGTTGCGCGTGGTGAGGTGCTGGCACTGCTCGGCCCATCTGGTTCGGGCAAGTCGACGCTGCTGCACGCCGTCGCCGGTTTCCTGGCCCCGACGAGCGGGGAGATCTGGCTACAGGGTCGGCGGGTAGCGAGCGCCGAGCGGGCCGAGCCCCCCGAACGTCGCGATGTCGCCGTGGTGTTCCAGAGCTACGCCTTGTGGCCGCACCTCAACGCTGTAGACACCGTCGCCTACCCCATCCGGCGCCGCGGCTCCGGACGCCGTACCGCCCGCGCCGAGGCGCTCGACATCCTCGACCGGCTGCGGATCGCCCACCTCGCCGACCGGCGGCCGGCTGAGCTGTCGGGTGGTGAGCAGCAGCGGGTGGGACTTGCTCGGGCGCTGGCTCGGCACGCGTCGCTCTACCTGTTCGACGAGCCGACGGCCCACCTGGACACGCACGTGCGCGGGGTCTTCCTCGACGAGTTGGTCGTGCGCCGGGAGGCGAGCGGCGCCGGCGGCCTGTACGCGACTCACGACGCCGAGGAGGCGCTCGGGCTCGCCGACCGGGTCGCGCTGCTCAGCTCCGGACGGCTCGTCCAGCTCGGCACCCCCCAGCAGGTGTACGCCGAGCCCGTCGACCTCTGGGCCGCCCGGCTGACCGGGCCCGCTTCGGTGCTGACAGCGAAGGTCGTCGGCGCCCATGATGGCGGCGCATCCGTTGACCTGGGCGGCAGCGTCGTCGAGGTGGACAGCACAGGCGAGACCCCGGTGGGCGACGGGCTGCCGTTGCTGGTGCGACCCGGTTGGGCGCGTCTCGGCGGGGAACTGCGGGGCCGCCTGCTTGCGGTTCGGTTCCGCGGCCCGCACAGCGACTACGTCGTGGACACGGCGGTAGGCGACCTGCTTATCCGTGAGCCCGGTCCTCCCCGGTACGCCACAGGGGCTGATGTCACCTGGACGCTGTCGCGCACATGGGCGCTGGGCGCAGCGGCGCCTACCGAGACGAAGCGGTCCTTGACGGAGCTTCCGACGTAGGCCCCAGGTGCCGACGGAACCGAATGGTCTGCTCGAGGGGTCATCTAAACGAGAGCCGATGAGAAACGGGGAACCCGATGGACCCGGACGCGGACTACACGACGTACGTGCGCGCCCGCTGGGACTCCCTGGTTCGTTCGGCGGTACTCCTTGGATGTTCACCTACCGAAGCAGAGGACATCGTGCAGACGACGCTGGCCCGTTGCTACTCGGGGTGGGCGAAGGTCCAGTCGGCCGACGTCCCTGACGCCTACGTCTACCGCACCCTTGTCAACTGTCTCGCGAAGAGCCGACGCAGAATGTGGTGGGCCGAAACCCCCACCGAGCGCCTTCCGGATCGATCGGTCGGCGATCCCGCTGACGCGGTTGCCGAGCGAGCCTCGGTGCTTGCTGCGCTCAGCGCGCTCACCGAGTCGCAGCGCGCCGTGGTCGTGCTGCGCTACTACGCCGACCTCAGCGAACGGCAGGTCGCCGACGCGCTGGGCATCCCCGCCGGCACGGTGAAGAGCCGGCTCTCGCGGGGACTCGAGCAGTTGGGTCGGCACCTTGGAGAAGCAGACGCCGACGAATCCCGAAGGGAGTCATCATGCTGACCGACGACCGCGCGCGGGACCTGCTGCGCTCCGCCGTGGCAGACCTGACCGTGAGCGAGGCGCCGGCGGATGAGCTCGTACGTCGCGGCAGACAGACCCGGCGACGGACCCGGGCGGCCGCTGTGCTCGGGGGCGTCGCTGCCGTGGGCCTCATCGCGGTTGGTTCGGCGGTCGTTTCCGACCTGGGCGGCGTGGCCAATGAGCCAGCGGCGACTCAACCAAACTCAGCCCACCGCGCCGACGGACACGCCACCTCAGACGCAGGGCGGCCTTGTCACACCCCCGGGCACACGCCTTGTCGGCATGGGGCCGATCGCGGTCGCTGTTCCGGAGCATTGGGGGACGAACAAGGTCAAGTGCGGCCAACCGCTGGCGGACACCGTCGTCTTCGAAGGGACGGGCACCCGGGCGTGCTTGGTCCCCGAGCGCGACGTCTCGTCAGTGCATTTCGACCGGATCAGTTCGTGGACACCGTCGGCCGGAGAGCAAGCCACGACGATCGATCTCGATGGGGTGGAAGCCACCGTCAGCGGGGTTCACCGCATTCCTCCAGGGTCGCGGCAGCCGAGTTACCCATTCTTAGTCGGCCGCGTGAGAATACCGAGCCACGACATCGAGATGTGGGTCCGTTCAACGGACGAGCAGGTCGTCCGGCGAATCCTCGACTCCGTGCAGGCTGTGCCTGCGGGATATGTGGCAATCCCGGTCCGGTCCGGCCCGTATGAATGGACAGCGGCTGCCTTGGAGCACGCGGATCTCAACGTGATGCACAAGACCGTCTACCGCGAGGGCTGGGCCCCAGGCGTCCTCTTGTCGTCAGACCCACCGCTCGGCAGCGTTGTTCCTCGCGGCTCAACAGTCACGGTGAACGTAAGCACCGCGATGGCGCAACCGGAGAAGGATGATCATGTCCTCGACCATCTGCACCAACTCGCGATCGGAGCAAGCGCCACCCGCCGTGGCCGTCAGGAGGGCCGTACCTTCCGGTGGCGCTAGGACTCGGCGACGAGGTCGTCAGAGTAGAGCACCTGCCGAACCTCAACGACCCGGATGCTTGGGTCATCCACCGCAGGTCCTTCAACGGGTACATCGGTCCGTTCAGCGCCGGTGACAAACTCGCCACTGATCCGGACACCTGGACGGTCACATTAGAGGGCCAACAATCCTGCTCGTGGGGCCGCGCGGCGGACATGCCCGGTTTTGAGAAGGATCTCCGGCTCACGATCGAGCCGTCGAACATCACCAGTTGCGTCGAGTGGTGGGCTGTTGACGTCTACGTCGACAAGCGCGGCAGCATCGACGCGATAAGCCTCAACCTGGTCGAACCGTAGCCAGCGGGGCTCAGCCCACCGCCCCTGGGATTAGTTGCAGTTGGTTTACGACTGGCGGCGCGGGGCGCCGGTCCTCCCCGATTCGGCGCATTGCGCAGGTCGTGAGGCAGGTAAGCGCCTGCATAACGCGCCAATGCAGCAGGACCGACGACGGATGCCGACTCTCGTCAGCCGAGCATGGCCGCTGGGCCGGTGTGACCGGCATCGTTGACGATGGCCATGTGCCGGTCGGTGTAGCGCCGCAGCAGGCGGCGTTGTTGCTCGGTCAAGCGGTCGCACACCCACTCCCAGTGCAGGCTCACCCAGTCACCGACGGCGAGGTCGGACGCCAAACCGACGCCATCGATCGAGCGGATAACCGTCTCCACCTCGGGTGGCCCGTAGTCGAGCCGGTGGCCGTCCCAGGTCAGCGGCGCGGACTCGACGACCCTGGTCGCCGTGCAGGCTGAGCACCTTGCCCCACCGGATCCGGCAGCGATCCAGCACCGTGAGGGCTTGAGCAGCCCGGCGGTCGTCGCCGAGCAGCCCGACCCACGGGTAGATGAGGAAGACAGCGAAGCTGTGGTGCGGGACGCCGCCCGCCAGCACCCCCTCGGCCAAGCTGGAGAAGCGGGGGCCCGACTTGAACCGGAACCTCTCCTCCATGGAGTTCCCGATAGCGGGTACGCCGATCTGGTCCAGCCGCGGACTGCCGACCCAGTAGGCCTCGACCGCGCGCCGGTCCAGCGGGTCGGCGAGGCCGGTGCCATGGGCGATCAGCTCCAGGTATGGCCAGGCGCCGGCGAACTCCTTCGCCATCGCCCGCAGTCCCCCATCGTCCTGCCGGGCAACGCCTTGCTCGAAGAACGCGACGTTGTCAGCCGGACCGCAGTAGCCGTGGTGGTTTGGCGGGAAGGCGTAGCGCGCGAACAGCACCGGGCCCGGAAACTGCTGCAACCGGGCGGTCCAGGGTCGGAAGCGGCTGACCACGGCCAGGACGAGTGGCAGAAGTGGCGCTGGCCGCCAGCCTGGTCTGACCTGCTGCGCCGCTGGTCATCCGGTCGTTTCAGCGGTCGGCGCATCCCCTGGCGTGGAAAGGTCGAAGCACTCCATGGCCGCGCGTGCTGCGGCCTCGTCGACCCGCTCGACAGCGAACCCGACATGGACCAACAGCCAGTCGCCCGGAGCCGGCGGTTCCTCGAGCATGCCGACGTTGACCTGCCGCTTGCTGCCAGCGAAGTCCACGACAGCGAGCTGGTTGCCTGAACCGTCGACCATCTCAATGAGCCGACCAGGAACACCCAGGCACATCGGTGACCTCCAGACGGCATGTCGCTGCTGTTTTGCGACCTCACGTGCCGATGCGGACGGCGATTCTAGGTGAGGCAGACATCTAGTGCAGAGACTACCCGCCTCCTGGCGAACGCAGCCCCCTCCAGCCGACCCCAGCCGCGGCAATCAGCAGGATTCCGCCGATCGCGTAAACCGCTCGTACGCCGAATTGGTCCGCCGCGATACCACCGAGGATGAGCGAGATGAGCCGGCCGAGCTGCCACAACGAGTCGAATCCGGCGAGCACCCGCCCTCGAACTGCCGCCGGTGTCTGCGCCTGCAAGAACGACGTGAACGTCACAGCACCGGCGGACGTGCCCACACCATAGGCAACGAGGGCCACCAGCGCGACCGGTACGGCGGCGACCGTGGCAAGCACGACGTCGACGACCCCGCGCAAAAGGAACGGTCCGAACACGAGCGCCGGAGTAGCCACCCCTCGGGTGGCCCGGTTGACCAGGACGGGGCCTATGACGGCGCCGACACCGATGGCCGCCAGCATGAACCCATACCCTTGCGCATCAAGCCGCAGCGAGTCCCTGGCCAGGACCACCAGCAGCGCGCTCGTGGCACCCGCTGACAACGCCGCAAGCAATTGCCCCGCTGCCAGCACCCGCAACGACCTGTCGCCGGCAATTGCGGTGGCGCCGCCCAACATGCCGCTGCCCCACCGCGACCGGATCGGCACGGCGCCAGCCGGAGCCAGTCTCAACCGTGTCAACACAGCAGCGCTGACGACATAGGAGGCCGCGTTGACGGCGAAAGCCCACTCCCAACCGGCGGTCAGCACCAGCAGCCCCGCGAGTGGCGCCAGCGCGATCTGGGACACGACGGCGGCTACCCAGATACCGCTGTTGGCCGCCACCAGCTTGTCGCCCGCCACCAAAGCCGGGAGTGCAGCGCCCGCTGCCGGCGCGAAGAACGCCGACGCGGTCGCCATACAAGCGGCAATCGCATAGATAACCCAGACGTCGCCGGACGCCACAATGAGCAGCGAGGCGAGAACCGCCCGAACGAGATCAGCTATGACCATGACCACAACCGGCGAAATCTTGTCGACAAGCGTTCCCGCGACGGGGGCCAGTAGCAAGATAGGAACGATCTCCGCGACGACAACGCCGGTGACTCCCAGGCCGGAGTCAGTCAGCTGCAGCACCAGCAGCGACAGAGCCACGGTGTTGAACACGTCGCCCCACTGGGAGGACGTGCGCGCCGCCCACAGCCGGCGGTAGCCCGGTTGGGACCACACGACCCGCAGGCCGCTGGGGTCCGCCTCAGGCACCGTCACACAGCGACGGGAATGCCGAGCGCCTCGCAGATGCCGGCTACCGCCATCGTCACCGGTTCGGTTCCGGGCACATCGATGACCGCTTGGCGCGCCCGATCAGCTGCCGCGACGCCGTCGCACCAAGGCACCGTGCCGACCAGCTCGAACCCGTGTCGGTCGCAGAACTCCGCGATCGCCTCACCGTCTCCTGCTGAGCGGACCTTGTTGGCGACGACCACAATGCGCGCCACCGGAAGCTCGGCCGCCAGCGCAGCCATCCGGCGTACCGTCTCAAGCGACCGGTAGTACGGCTCGGCGACCATACACACCACGTCGGCGTGTCTGATCGTTCCCCGGCTCAGGTGCTCCGGTGACGCCTCCATGTCGACCAC
>JAUJOE010000005.1:73232-79415 GCA_030447805.1 Nocardioidaceae bacterium
CGTGTCTGATCGTTCCCCGGCTCAGGTGCTCCGGTGACGCCTCCATGTCGACCACGGTGAACCACTCCGGGTGCGCAGCTAGGTCCTCCAACACGGCCGACACCACGGCATGCGCGGAACACAGGCATCCTTCGTCGGCGTGCGCCGGGCCGCCCATGGCCAGTAGCCGTACGCCGTCGGGAGCGGGCAGCGCGAACTGATCCAGGACATCGTCGAGTGGCGCTGTTAGGCCGGCGCCGCCGAGTCGGCGCGACACCAAGCTGGGCGGCAGCGGCTGCGTCTGAGAGCCGGCCACCGGCGCCAGACCGAGCGCCACCGCCAGGTTGGGGTTGGCATCACCGTCGATGGCCACGACGCGCCGACCGGTGCGCGCGGTGAGCCGGGCTGCGGTCGCACTGATGGTGGTCTTGCCGGCTCCGCCCTTGCCGGCTACCGCAACCCTCATGGTGACGGGTCGCGACCCTCGAGGACGCCGTAGCGGCGTTGGAACAGGCCCAAGACGCGATTCAGGTCGGCCAGCGACTCAGACACGCCGCGCAACCAGTCGCGGCCCTCATCGGTCAGACCGTAGGTGCGTCGGGCCGGACCGACTGTTGACGGTTCCCAGCGGGACTCCACCAGCCCCTCCTCGTCCATGGCCCGCAAGCAGCGATACAGGCCCGCCGGGTCGACCTTGCTGAGGCCAAGCTCGGCCACCTGATCCATCAACTCGTACCCGTGCGCCGTCCCTTCGCCCAATAAGAGCAACAAGCAGGGACGCAGGTAGTTGCGTGGCAAGGTGACCGCAACGTCGACCTGAGAGGCGCGACTCACGTCCCAACCTCCGTACGGCGGTCGGCGGCGCAGGCCAACGCCTCCTCGACGGACACGTGACACCAGCAGTCTTCGCTGCATTCGCCGTGTGCTGGCCGGGTCAGGTCGGCGAAGCTGAGGGCGAACTCCGTCTTGCCCTCAGCCAGCCCTTCCTCGGACAAGACGTACCCGCCGGGCCGCCGGTCAAGGTAGCCCTCCGTCACGAGCCGGTCGAGGTACCCCAAGCCGATGCTCACGTCGACGCCAAGAAAGCGCTCGAGTAGGGCGGCGTCCACGACCTCACCGAGTCCTTCACCGCGCAGCCAGTACATGACTTGGAGAATCTCACTTCGCCAGTACAGCGCGCGCAGTGCCTCTGACTTCGGCGGGTGCAGCTCGTCCATGGTCAATCGGCCCGGTGGGCACCGGTCGGCTGAACAGGCGCTGGCGGGCCGTTCGGTGCTCGACCCTGGGCCAAGCCGGTCAGCGCAGCGAGACCTGCGGAGATCGCGGTCAGGCGCTCGTTGATCGTCGTGACCGACGGGCCGATGACGCCACACTGCGTCTCGATGGCGCGCACACCAAAGGCCACCTTGCCCAACAGCTCGGCCGTTCTTCGCAGGGAGCGGGCGATGGCCACCAGGTAGAACACAAGAACTCCAGCGACGAGAACGATCTCGATCAAGGTGAGGACTACCAGAAGGGCTTTCACGGTGCGCTCCGTGGCGGGGCGGAACCGGCTCCCAACAGTTGTTCGTGGCGCCCCGCCTCGTCGATGAGCTTGCCCAACTCGTCGGCCGTGGCTTCCAACATCCAGGTGGTGGACGTGTTCGCGGCGAGCTGCTTTCCGGCGATCCAAACTCCACCGGCTGCGCGTTCCACTCGCCACACCTGCATCAAGAAGACGTGCAGCAAGATGACGGCCACCACGGCCACGACGAGCCCGAGCCCGAGGGCGAGCCACCAATAGCCAGTCGAGCTCATCGGCGATCTCCTCCCGACAAAGCCTCTCGTGCGCTGGTGGCGGCCTCGGCGATCCGCGCCGCGGTGAGCGTCGTGGTCTGCACTTCCCAAAGCCCTGCGGTTCTATCTCGCGCCTCGAGGAGGTGGGCTTCGATGGCTTCAGCGGTCTGTGCGGTGCGCCGAGCGCCGACGATCATCAATAGCAGCAGGGCCACCACGAGCAGCACCACCACAGCGCCGATCAGGTAGCCGAGTATCCACCCGTTCACGGCGCCTCCCGCTGGCCAGGATCTTTGCGTTGTCAAAGTACACCGAAAACCACGCTAGGTGTACTGTGCACCTACGGTGCTTGCCCGCGTTGTTTCGTCTCGCCTCCAGGAGCCGCCATGGCAGATCGGCAGACCAGGTCGCCGGTAAGAGAGCCGCGCACCCCCGCCCAGGAGCTCCTCGACGAGCTGGGCCCAGTAACTCAGTTCCACGACACGTCCCACCTCGGCGCCTTCGGGATGCCATCGGGCGCGATGACCGAGGACATGCTCTCGCCGGTGGCGACGGCATCCAGTCCCACCCGTTTCGGGCCGCTGGAGAAGGTGCACGCCTTCTGGTTCGCCGGGGCGAGCTGCGACGGCTGCAGCGTGGCGGTCACCGGCGCGTCGACTCCCTCTCTCGAGAGCCTGCTGCTGGGCGCGCACCCCGGCCTGCCGCGGGTGGTCCTGCACCACCCGGTGCTGAACGTCGAGTCCGGCGCCCACTACCTTCGGCCTGCCGAGCAGGCCATCGCCGGAGAGCTCGACGCGCCGTACGTCGTCATCCTCGAGGGCTCGATCATGGACGAACTGGTGGCCAATGCGGCCGGTGGCTACTGGTCGTCCCAAGGCGAGGAGCCGTGGGGCCCTAACGGCGAGCTGCGACCGGTTACCGCCACCGAATGGGTCGCGCGGCTGGCGCCCAACTCGGCTGCCATGATCGCGATCGGCACCTGTGCCACCTGGGGCGGGATCCCGTCCGCCGAGGGCAACCCCACCGGCGCTATGAGCCTCATGGACTTCCTCGGCAAGGACTACCGCTCCGTGCTCGGTGTTCCCGTCGTCAACGTCCCCGGATGCCCACCGATCGGTGACAACTTCAACGAGACCGTGGCCGCCGTCTTGTACTTCCTCCAGGGCTTCGGACCGCTGCCGGAGTTCGACGAGCTTGGCAGGCCGGCATGGCTGTTCGGCGAGACGGTGCACCGCAACTGTGTGCGCGGCGCCTACTACGAGGAGGGCTCGTTCGCCAAAGAGTTCGGCGACCCCGAGTGCCTCGTCGAGATTGGCTGCTGGGGGCCGGTCGTCAACTGCAACATCACCTCACGTGGTGCCATCAACCATGTGGGCGGTTGCATGAACGCGGGCGGCGCCTGTATCGGCTGCACGATGCCAGGGTTCCCCGACAAGTTCACCCCCTTCTACAAACGCCCGCCGGGCTCCATGGCGTCGACCACCGTCTCGAGAATGGTGGGCAGCGTCATCCGGCCGCTGCGCAAGTTCAGCAACAACAACCTCAACCGCGAGGTCCGGTGGGATCGGCAGGGTGCGACGCCGAGCGCCTTCTCGCGGGAGAAGTCTGAGCCGTCGGCGCTCTCTCACGCCAGCCACAAGTTTTACGACACACTGCGGCGCTCCTCCGACACCGCACGCAATGACGCCGACGTCTGGGGCAAGCGCGACGAGGCTCCCAGCGGCGGCAGCCCCCCAAGCCGAGCCTGAACCCACCTAGGAGCGACCGCATGTGTTTCAAGACTCTCCCGGTCGAGTTCGACGACCGCGGCAACGCAACGCTTCGAGGCGGCATCCCCAACCCGTACGACGTGACGGTCGCCAAGCCCCACCTCGCCCGCAGCGACGTCGAGCGGCGGGAAGGCATCGAGCGGCTCGTGGCCCGAAACGGCCACATCAAGGACATGAACATGGATCCGGTCACCCGGATCGCGGGAGCACTCGCGGTGCACGTCACCGCTGACCTGGAGAAGGGTGCATACCTCGACTCACATGCGCAGGCGACCCTGTTCCGGGGCTACGAAGTCATCCTCATGGGTCGTGACCCCCGCGACGCCATCTTCGTGGCGTCCAGAGCCTGCGGCGTCTGCGGCGGGGTGCACGCGCACGCGGCGGCGTACGCGATCGAGCAGGCAATGGGCATCTGCCCGCCGCCGCTCGGGACGGTGGTCCGCAACATGACCGAGGCGGCGGAGATGGGGTACGACAACCCGCTGCACCTCTACCTCCTGGCCGGCCCCGACTACTCCGAAGCTGTCATCAAGTCGTCGAACCCCGAGCTGTGGCCGCTGGCGGAGAAATGGTCGTGCGTCAACGAGCACATCCACGGGTTCAAGACCATGGCCGACCTGATGACGGCGCTGAACCCGCTGACCGGGGCGTTGTACAGGGAGGGTTTGGAGTTCACCCGGTTGTCGCGGGAGATGGTGGTGCTGCTCACCGGGAAGTACCCGCACCCGGAGAACGTCGTACCCGGCGGAGTGTCGACGACTCTCACGCTGCAGACTCTGAACGAGTTTCACTCCCGGCTCGGCAAGATCTTCGACTACGCCCAGCGGATGATGGCAGTCTGGGATGACATCCCAGCGTTCTTCTACGAGGCGGACGACCGCTACCAGTTCGTCGGCTACCGGCCGACCAACCACATCGATCCGGGCTACTGGGACGACCCGTACGCCTACGACGCGACGTACGAGAACTGCAACGCCTGGGGCGAGAAGCGTTGGTCCACTCCTGGTGTCGTCATCGACGGAGAGCTCGTCACGACAAGGCTCACCGACATCAACATCGGCTGGGAGGAGTTCGTCGAGCACTCCTACTACGACGAGTCGTCGACATCGCGCTACAGCCACGACATGCTCGGCAACCCGCTCTCGCCGTACCACCCGTGGAACAAGCGCACGCTGCCCAAGCCGGGCGCCCGGGACTGGAAGGACAAGTACACCTGGGCGTGCACGCCCCGCTGGGACCGCAAGGTCGTCGAGGCAGGTTGCTACTCACGCTTGCTGATGACGGCCATGGCGCAGAAGCTGCCCGCGAGCGACTTCATCTCCGCAACCGGCACCAGCATGCGCTTGCTCGTGCCGAAGGGAGAGGTGGGGGAGCGCGAGGTCGAGTGGCGGGTTCCAGAGCGCTGGAACGCGTTCGAGCGCAACCGCGGCCGCGCCTACCACTACCTGTTCAGCCAGTTGGTGGCGCTGGAGAGCCTGCTCGAGGCATACAAGTTGATGAAGCAGGGCGAGAAGCGCGTGGCTGCGCTCGACCCGTCAGCGCTGGAGAAGGCAATCCCCAAGGACGAGCGCGTGAGCGTCGGCTGGTGGGGTGCCGGACGAGGCTGGCTGACTCACCACCTGGTGATGGACAAGGGCAAGATCACCAACTACCAGATCTGCACTCCCTCGACGATCAATGCGTCCCCGCGCGACCCGTGGGGCCAGCCGGGTCCGTACGAGGAGGCGGTGATGAACACGCCGATTATCGAGGACGTGTCGGATCCAGCGCGCTTCACCAGCATCGACATGCTGCGGGCCATCCGGAGCTTCGACCCCTGCATGCCGTGCACGACGCACGTCCACACCGGTGAGGGCGAGGTCGTCCGGGAGGTCAACACCTGCTCCTGCGGCGGGGACTGACCCCTTGCTCCTGCCGTGACAGTCCTCGTCGGGGGCGTCGGGGAGTTGTTCCAGGGAGACCTCGATCTCGGCCGCATCGCCGCGGAGCGGCTCCAAGCAGAGTCGCTTGCGCCTGAGGTGCTCGTCGAGGAGCTGCACTACGGGGCAGTCGCGGTCAGCCAACGGTTGGAGGAGCTGCGCCCGAGGGCGTTCCTGCTGGTGGGAGCCGTCCGCAGAGGACGCCGCGCTGGAGAAGTCGAGCGCTGCGTCGTCACCGCTCCCCGCATCGACGTCGGACAAGTCCAGGCGGCGGTCGGTGATGCGGTGACGGGTTACGTTGGGATCGACTTGATCATTGAGGTCGCCGGCGCCTTTGGCACGCTCCCTCGTCGCACAGTGGCTATCGAGGTCGAGCCAGCCTCACTAGCACCCGGCGAAGGGCTGAGCCCCGTTGCCGAACAGGGATTGGGCCGGGCACTCGATCTCATGCGTGCCGAGATTGAACGCCAGCCACTGTTCGACCTAGCCGACGAGCTTCGCCCGCTGGTGGACGGCGACCGGATCAAAGCCTCTCCCGGCCTCACCCAGATAACGGCCCTGCTCGGCGAGCTGACCCGAGTACACGAGCGGGCGCGGTGGGGACACACCTTCGTCCTGCGTGATCGGCTGAAGCGAGCCCTGACCACTACCCACAGCGGCGAAGGGATGGACGCGACCGACTGGGCCTTGTGGTGGGCGCTGGTCGAGGAACTCGACCGTCTGCAGGCGCTGGAGGCATC
>JAUJOE010000005.1:79515-117122 GCA_030447805.1 Nocardioidaceae bacterium
CCTTGTGGTGGGCGCTGGTCGAGGAACTCGACCGTCTGCAGGCGCTGGAGGCATCCTCCTCGCTGTGACTCCGACCGTCTCCGCAAATGCCGGCACGGTTTCGGGCACCCGCTAGCTGCTGCGCACACCTACCTGTCTCACGCGGGAATATGAGACGCTTCCTTGCGGTTTGGCGGCTGCTCCTGGCGGCCTGCTTTCTGACGGCCGCCGTCTTTAGTGAGCGGAGAACGAATGCTTCGTCGAGGCTCAGCCCTGGTGGTCTCCGCCGTCCTGCTGGTCTCCTGCAGCACCACTGAGGGGACTCCGCAGCCAGCCGCCGACTCCCCCGTCCAAGGCGGCACCCTGGTTGCGGCGATCAGCGCTGACCCTGGCCAACTGAACCCAGCGATCACCACCAGCGGTGACGTCCACACGGCCTCAGAACTGATGTACAACGGGCTTGTGAGCCTGACGCCGGACCGTGAGCCGGTCGGCGAACTGGCGGAGTCCTGGGACGTCGAGGACAACGGTGCGCTGTACAGATTCCACCTGCGCGAAGGCGTGACCTGGCACGATGGCGAGCCCTTCACCTCAGCGGACGTCAAATTCTCGTTCGAGAAGGTGCTGCTGAAGTATCATTCGCGCACCGCGGCGTCGGTGGGGCAGGCGCTGGAGTCAATCTCGACACCTGACGAGCGAACTGTCGAGTTTCGCTTCAAAGAGCCGTACGCGCCGTTTCCGCTCCAGCTCGACGTGACCGAGGCGCCGATCATTCCCGAGCACATCTACGCAGGGACTGATCCGCTGGAGAATCCGGCCAACCTCGAGCCAGTCGGTACCGGACCGTTTGCATTCGAGTCCTACAAGCCCGGAGCAGAGATTCGGCTGGTGCGAAACCCCGACTACTTCATAGACGGTCAACCACTCCTCGACGAAGTCGTGCTGCGGGTGATCCCTGACGCCGAGAGCCAAGTCATTGCTCTTGAGGCTGGCGAGGTCGACTGGTTGTTCGGGGTGCCCGGCGCCGACCTCGCCCGACTCGAGGAGGACGGCGGTTTCGAGTTTCTTCGGACCAACGTCAACCCTGGTGGCTCCAACTGCATCATGACCGTGAGCTTCAACCTGGAGAAGCCAGTCTTTCAAGACGTGCGCACTCGCCGGGCCGTTGCCACCGCCATCAACTCCCAGCAGTTCGTCGATCGTGTGCTGTTTGGCCAGGGCAAGGTAGCGGAGGCGCCGATCTCCAGCGGGATCGACTTCGCCCATGCCGACGATCTGTCCGGCATGCCAACCTACGACAAGCAAGCTGCTGAAGACTTGCTCGATGCAGCGGGCTGGATACGCCAAGGCGACGGAACCAGAGTCGCCCAAGGTGTCCAAGGCATTCCGGACGGCACACCGTTGTCCTTCGGCTTCACACTGTTCACCAGCTTCGCCGCATACGGAGATCTCTTCAAAGCGCAGCTGGCCGACGTCGGAATCGACGTCGAGCTAGACCCGCAGGAGCCGGACATTTTCGCCGAGACTGTCTTCGTCGACCGCGATTTCGACAGCAACATCATTTCGTACTGCAACGGAGCTGACCCCGAAATAGGTGTCAAGCGTATGTACGTCTCCTCGACCATCGGCCCTGTCCCGTTTTCCAACGCCGCCGCGTACAGCAATCCCATGGTCGACTCGTTGTTTGACCAAGCCAGGACGACCGTCGATCCGGGCGAGCGCGGCGAGGTATACCGGCAGATTCAAGAGATTCTGGTTGAGGACCTGCCATACTTCTGGGTGGTGGAGACGGAGGCCACCCGGGTCTATTCGTCGCGCTGCGGAGGATTTTCCCAGGCGGGCCACTTCGCCGAGGCCGCTTACTGCCGGCAGTGAGCTGGGGATACCTCCTTCGGCGACTGGCCCAGCTTGTCCCGACGAGTGCCTTGATCTTGCTCGTGGGTTTCGCGCTGATTCATCTCGCCCCCGGTGACCCGGTGCTGGCGCTCGCGGGAGAGCACGGCGACGCAGAGTATTACGACTTCATGAGGGCGAAGTTCGGACTGGACCAGCCACTGCACGAGCAGTTGTTCACGTTCGTCGCGAACATGGCGCACGGCGACCTCGGAACCTCGTACGTGCAAGGTCGTCCGGCCAGCCAGATCATCCTTGAGCGGTTACCTGCGACGCTGCTGTTGACCGCCACCGCGCTGACCATAGCCAGCATTCTTGGGCTGGGATTCGGCATCTTCACCGCGACGAGGCGACGGGCATGGCAAGACACGACGGCGACCACCGTATTGCTGGCAACGTACGCCGCTCCGGTCTTCCTGATCGGTCAGGCGCTGATTTTGCTGTTCGCACTTGGAGCGGGATGGTTCCCGGTGCAAGGGATGACGTCCGCAGTCACCCCGTCCAACAGTTTCGGCCATGCCGTCGATGTTGCCCACCATCTCGTTCTCCCGGCACTGGTGTTGGCGGCCCCAGAAGTGGCTGTTATCGGCCGGCTAACGAGAGTCGGGCTGTTGCAAGAACTCGGCAGCGATCACGTGCGCACAGCACGCGCTAAGGGCTCACCGCCGTCGATCGTGGTCGCCAAGCATGCCTTACGGGGGGCCGTTATGCCGGTAGTCACCGTAATTGGCAACCGAGTTGCGCACCTGGCGTCGGGAGCGGTCGTCGTCGAAGTTGTGTTCGGCTGGCCGGGGATGGGTCGGTTGCTCGTCGACGCCTTGCGGGACCAGGACTCCCCGATCATTCTCGGCATATTCCTCCTCGTCTCACTCACTGTGATGACGGCCAACCTGCTCACCGACCTCGTCTACGTCTGGCTGGACCCACGTGTCCTTTTCTCCTGACGCGTCGCTCAAGCCGTCCGAGCCTGCCGTCGCCACCCCAGGCCAGCAGATCATGCGCCGGCTCACGCGGCCAGCCGGAGTCATCGGGGCGACCTTGACCTTGGCCCTGATCTGTGTGGGTCTGCTGGCTCCGTTCCTCGCCCCGACAGACCCGCGCGCGATCGACGGTCCGTCGCTGTCACCACCGACGGCGTCTCACCCCATGGGGACCGATGCGCTGGGCCGAGACGTGCTGAGCGGTGTCATCTACGGCGCCCGGACCTCGCTCATTACGGTGAGCGGGGTCGGCTTGCTTGTCTTCCTGATCGGCATCACAGTCGGCATCGTGTCGGGTTACCGGGGCGGATGGCTAGATGACGTTTTGATGCGTGGAACCGAGGCGCTCCAGGTGTTGCCCCGCTTCTTTCTGGCGCTCGTTGTCGTCGCCTACTTCGGACCTGGAACAGATCGCCTCGTGATCGTGTTGGGCTTGACCTCCTGGCCACTGCTCGCGCGGGTGGTCCGATCGCAGACCCTGTCGCTGCGGCGTCGCGACTTCATTGAAGCCGCCAGAACCCAGGGCGCCTCTGGTTACCGCATCGTTGTGCATGAACTCTGGCCGAATCTGCTACCAACGGTGTTCACCTTGATGGGTCTACTCACCGCGCAGGTCTTACTGATCGAGGCGAGTCTGGGTTTCCTGGGCCTGTCCGATCCCGACGCCGTCAGCCTGGGCTATCTGGCCAGTGAGGGGCAGCGATTCTTGCGGGTCGCGTGGTGGTTGGCGGCTTTCCCTGGGCTGGCCATTCTGGTCGCGGTCCTCGGGCTCAATCTCCTGGCTGACAGCGCCGGCGATGCAACCCTACGTGCATGAGCGCATGGCTGAAACCCGGTTTCAGGTGTCTCCAGAGCGCAGCTCGTCAATCAGTCCGAGATCGTGCGGACGTACGGCGGCCCGCCGCCCGGGGGCTGTCTGCACGACCAGCGCGCCGTCGCCACGGACGTCGATGCCTTCTCCGACCACCTGCACGCCGTCGGGGCTCATCGGGACGAGCCGCAGCCGGACCCGGCGGCCAAGGGTGGCACACCGGGACCGGTAGGCCGTCAGTACCGTGTCTGGCGGGTCCGCGAGCCTGGCTTCGATGGCAGCGACGCACCGCGCCAAGAGGGCTTCGCGGGGCTGCTGTGCTTCCTCGATCAGCACGCTCAACACCACCCAGTCCACACCCTTCGCGCCGAGCTGCACATGGGTTCCGAGACTGGCCAGCCGCTCGTGGGATCCCGCCCGCAGAACCGTGTCGGGCCACTGGGTCACCACGTCGGCGCCGTCGAGTGTCTCCGCAACTGCCAACGATGCGACCACGTAGCCCCAGCCCTCCCGTTCGGACGGCAGCGAAGGTCTGACGACCATGGAGAACGACAAGCCCTCACCTGGCGCCGTCTGCCACGGAAGTCCACCGCGCCCCCTGGCCGCCGCCCTGGGCCGCCTGGTAGTCGGCCACGACAACCGCTCCCGAGGGAGCCCCGTCCGCGCCCATGCCATCGCGTCCGCCTCGGTGGACAGCAGGGCAGGGTAGGCCCGTACCGGTCGCCCCGGCATGGCAGCCGCCAGGCGGGCCGCGGACAGGTCCTCAGTCACGCGGTCACGCCCATGCCGCCGGTTGGCCGTGCTCCACGGCCGTCTGGTCGAACGTCGCTGCCAGCCGCTGCCACTGCGGGATCGCGAATCGAGCCATGGCTGAGCGCGTGACCCGGCGGAACTCGTCGGCGTCGGCCTCGTCGCGCCTCGCTATCGCCTGCACCAGCGCCGTAACCACCCGCTGGTAGCCCGGTGGCGGCAGCTCGAGCAGAGCTCCCAGGAGCGTTTGCGCCAGGTCGTAGGCGCGGTCGGGGCGGCCCAGTTGGCCGTCGACCCACGCGGCCGCGGCGTCAAGCCGCGCGCCGGGGCAACATCCGCCCAGCGCACGACCTCCTCGCGTACGACGACCGGCCACCGTGCCGGGGCTCTTCGTCCAAGACTGCGAACAGCTCGTGGCCCGAAGCGGATGGTAAGCGCTCGAGAAGCTCGCGCGCCTGGGCACGAACCAGTGGTGCCGCCGCTGGCACACCGAGCGCCTGCTGCGCCGCCAGCACAGCATGAGCCGTGTCACCCCGCCGCTCGTGAGCCAAGGCGAGGTTGGCCTTGGCCATTGCGTAGTCTGCCGGCCGCACGCTGCGCGGATGAGCGCTGAGGGCCTGGCGAAACGCGTCAATGGCCCGGTCGTGATCTCCAGCAGTCAGGCAAGCGAGACCCAGCACGTTGGCGGCAGCGCCCGCCCCTGCGCTGTCCCCGCCTTCCCAGGCCATATCCACCGCCGGTGAGAGCAGGTCAATGGCGGCAGCCGCGTCGCCCGTCTGAAGCAGGACACCGCCGTGCTCACGAGCGGCAGCCGCCGCTTGAGCTGGTCTACCGGACGCCGCGAACAGTGCCTCGGCTCGGCGCAGCGCGGACTGAGCGGCGGGGAAGTCGCCTTGCTGTGCGCAGACCAGCCCCAGGTTGAACAGCGCCGCACCTTCCTCCTCCGGCTTGTCTGCACGCTTGAAGTCCCCAGCTGCATCGGCAAAGATCCTGCTCGCTTCCTCCGGCCTGCCCAATGTTCGTAGCGCGACACCGACCATGTTGGCGGCCTTGGCTCGCTCCAGCACCATTCCGCAGGCAGCGAAGCGCGCTTGCGCCGTCTGCAACGCTGCCAGCGCGTCCTCGGGTCGATCGGCCCGCAACAAGACAGTTCCCAGATGGAACTGGCAGGTGGCGTGCTGAACCGGATATCGGGCGACAGGGAATCGCCTCAGCCGAGATCTCAGTTCCTCGAGCTCAGTCTCGAAGGGCTGCACAAGCGTTCTACCCTTCCCTGATGAGCGTGCTCATCGCGTGCTTCGGCAACGCGTTGCGAGGTGACGACGGATTCGGTGTCGCCGTAGCCGCCCAGCTCCAGGCTGAAGAGTTACCAGACAACGTACGGGTCCTCGATGTCGGGATTGGCGGCATCCACCTGGTGCAAGAACTGCTCGCCGGAGTCGATCTGTTGGTCGTGGTCGACGCTGTGGACTTGGGTCGCTCACCCGGCACCGTGATCACCCAAGTTCCGAACATCACCGACGTGGCCGCCTTGTCGGTTGGCGAGCGCCATGATGAGTTGGCCGATATGCACTACGCCACCCCAGAGCGAGCCTTGATGCTCGCCCGCGGGCTCAAAGTGCTGCCCGACACCACCCTGCTCGTTGGTGTGCAGACGATTGATACCGAGCGTATCCAGGGAGGTTTGTCGCCGACGACGGCTGCTGCCGTGCAGCCAGCTGTCGCGGAGATCCGGCGGCTCATCGAACTGCACCATAGGTGACTCGGTGGCCGCTGCTGGCCGCCCCTCTCAGGCCGGTCGAGGCTGTATCTGCAGGAGCGTCGGACCAGGCGGCGGGTGCGCCTTCGCGCCGGTGTCTGGCTCGACGTCAAGACCTCTGAAGCCGGGAAGCCCATCGCGTAGCGCCTCCTCAACTCCCTCCCGCAAGGTGATTGCCGACGCGGTGCAACCCGAGCATGCACCCGTCATTCGCAGGCGGACCACACCGTCGCGTACGTCGATTACCTCGACATCCCCGCCGTGCTCGTGCAAGTACGGCTTCATGGGGTCAAGAGCTCGGCGGGCAGCTTCAGAATCATCGACCCCAACGCCGTACGCCTCGAAGAGCCAGTCGACTGCCGGGTCCTGTTGCCGGAGGCGCTCGGTCTGACCGCCCAGGGCATGACTCAGTTGGAGGATCGCCAACCGGTGGAGGGCGTCGATCCCATCGAGCAGCTCGAACACAGCGTCCCTCACGGGGTCGTCATAACCGTCGACTTCCCCCAGCAACGCCTCGAGCCGGTCGAGCAGCGGCGTCAAAGCCGCTAGGGACTCCTGAGCGCGACGATCTGGTTCACTCACTCGTTGCCTGACCAGAGCTACGTACCTTGGTGCGCGCGTAGTCGATCAACGTGTCGTTGAGCTCGACGCCATGCTTGGCTTTCGCATGAGCGGCGACGGCAGCGACCAGCTCCTCTTCGCTCTCAGCACGGGACACTTTGCCGCATGCGACGCCAACATCCGCGCAGCGGAACTCAAGAGCCACAGTGTTCACCTCTCGACACTCTCATGATGCCTGGGCAGGTTGCTGTCGTTCGATGTCGGAAACCAGCGCTTCCAGTGCCTCCGCCACGGCCGTGAGGTCTGTGTTTATCTCACCCACCAACGAGCCGACCGGTTCGACTCGGTGGCTGATCGCCGCCACCCCGAACGTCACCTTGCCGAGAGTGTCAACAAGGCGCCGCAAGATCACCACGACCCAGCTGAGATAGAAGGCAAGGGCAAGGACCAAGACTCCAGTTACGCCGATCGCGGCGATGGCGGCAACAGACATGGCGCTCCTGACCTGCTATCCGACGAGGCGCCTAAGCGCCCCGACGTAGCCAACGGCGTGACCTGTCACTTCTGCCACGAGGCTGCGGGTGGTGACCAAGGCTGGCACTGGGGCGACGTTCGTGGTGATACCCACCCCGTGCTCGAGAATATCGTCGGCGTAACGAGCGCACTCAAGGGCAAACCTGATCACTCGGCTCGCGAGAACGACGACCAGTGGAGCAACAACAAGCAGCCCCACGGCACTCATGATCCATAGGATGACCACAGCACCTCCGGACAAGCGGGACGTCTCGTTCCCCGCTCACGCTTAGTGTGCCTGCAACTATATGATCTGCGCTAGTACCGGGGCTTACCTGGAGCAGGGAGTTGATGCCATGTCAGCGATCACTGTAGGCGTCGTCGGTAAGGGAGGCGTCGGGAAGACCACGATCGCGGGTCTCATCGCCCGCACCTACGTCGAGCGGGGCGCCCGCGTGATAGCGATCGACACTGACTCCAACCCAAACCTGGGACTGAGTCTCGGGTTCTCACTCGCCGAGACCGAAGCCGTGCCGGTATTGCCACGGGCAGTCCTCGTCGGTTCGGGCGGGCCCACGACGGCGGAAACCCTCGTCGCTGACTACGGCAGACCGACGCCTGCAGGTCCCACGCTGCTCTCCGCGATCCGTGTCAACGAGGCTGGGGGAGGCTGCACCTGCGGCGGTCACGCGACGGTCCGGGGCATGCTCGCCGAAACTCTGGCTGACGCCGACGTGACGCTAGTCGACATGGAGGCAGGTCTTGAGCACCTGAGCCGATCCGGTGGAACCTTGGCCTACGCCGACGTACTGGTCGTTGTCTGCGAGCCCACCCGCAAGTCCGTGATCACCGCCACCCGCACCCGTGACCTAGCCACCGAGCTCGGCATACCGCGCGTCGTTGCGGTTGGAAACAAGGCACGTGACCCAGAAGACATTCAGTTCTTCGAGTCGCAGTTCGCCGCAAACGGACTGACGCTGGCCTGTGTCGTTCCGTACGAGACAAGTGTCGCATCGGCCGACCAGGAGGCCCTCGGTCGCCTCGACGCCGTTCCCGACTCCGTCCGGTCGGCGATCGAACGACTGCTCGACGAGCTCGACCGCACTGTCAACTCAAGCCACTGATCCGGCCTCCGAGGCTGGCTGCACCAGTCGGTGGCCGAGTTCGACCAGCGCGCGCACGCCTGGGGCGTCCGGAGCAGTGTCCAGCGGCGCCTCGCCGCGACGCTCGGCGCTGACAATTGCAGGCTCGTCGGGGATCACGACGACCTCGAGGCCCGGGAGCGCCGACGTGACCCGAGTCAGGTCGTCGTCGTCCCGCACCTGGTTGGCGGCCACGATCACCCGGCCGAGGTGCCGCTCGTGAACGAGGTCCGCCGCTCGCCTGGCCACCTCGAGCGACTTTGCTGTCGGTTCGGCGACGATCACAACAACGTCCACGGGGTCGTCACCCATCCGGATGATGGTCCCAAGACCGGCCTCGAAGTCGGCAATCACCACTCCATCCACGTCGCCCATTTGCGCGAGCAGGCGTTCTGGGGAGATACCACAGCAGGGACAACCCGGCTCAGGGTTCTCGATGGCGCTCACAACCGCTAGGCGGACACCGTCCGGGCCGTCCACGCCGAAGCGGTCGATGAGTTCGGAGACACTCTCTGCGTGCTCCTCGTCGCCGGCGTCGACGGCTTCCCGGACGCCGATCAGGTCCTCCGTAACTTGCTCCCCAACCCCAGCGACAACCCCAAGTTGGGGTTGGTGTCGCAGTCAAGTGCGACCGTCGTGAGTCCGCTGCGGGCGAGTGTTCGCGCCAGGACCGCCGACGTGGTGGTCTTGCCCGACCCGCCCTTCCCGACTACAGCAACCTTCATGCGTGCTCCTCCTCCTGTAGCAATCTGGACACCAGGTCGTCGACAGCGGTGACGGCCGGTGCGTTCGAGTCGTGGTCGAGCAGCGCTTCGCCAACTCGGTCGCCGGCGCTGACCGACGGGTCGAAAGGGACGGCCCCGATGACGGGTAGGCCCGTCCTTTCCTCGACGAGGTCGGCGTCGTGACGACCAGTGGTCTTGTTGGCGACAGCAACGACCCGGGAGATGTTCCCGGTGCCGGCCAAGCGGGCCAGCCGCCGTCCTGATAGCAATGACGCCGGCGTCCGCTCGACCACAATCACGAGCGTCCGAGCAAAGTTCCCCCAGCCGAAGAAGGGCTGTCGGGTGCCACCGGGAAGATCTCCGACGATGCTCCAACCGGCGTCGGGTATGCCCTTGACGACGTGCTGGAAGGCCTGATGCGACCGCGCGTTCTCTCCACGCACACCGCGCGCCTTGCCGAGCTGAAGGAAGCGCACCCCGTCAGGCCCGACGGCGGAGTACCGCTGGACGGCTTCCTCAGCGGTCAGTCCTGGCCGAAGCCGATAGGTTTTGCGCTCGTCAACGACCTGTTCCTCGAGGGCCGCATCGGGGATACCACTGTCGGAGTGGGTGATACCAAGTGCGAACGCCAGGCCAGGCATCGGATCGGTGTCGATGGCCAAGACCTGTTCGCCGCGCCGAGCAAGCAGGCAGTCCCCGCAATGGAGGACTTGCCCGCCCCACCTTTGCCGACGAACGCGACGCGCATCGCAACTCTAGGCGTCAACTGTTGGAGGACCCCAACCGCGGCCACCGCCGCGCCCACAGCCTTGCCGACGAACGCGACGCGCATGCAGATGTAAGCGGGCCGATCTGAGGACGTACCGGAACTGTTCCTCGACGCGAAGGCTGAGGTACTGTCCTCGTTGGTGACGGTGCAACGTAGCCGGCGCACCGTCGCGCCCACGGCCTCAGCAATGGCGCTGAGGTTCTTCTCGAAGAACCAGATGGGCTCAACCCTCGCAGCAGCCACTGGCCGGTCCGCGCTGGTCGGCCGTCACTTCACCACCAAGTGTGCGGCCATGTCCGGGTGGAAGGTGCAGATGTAGGGATAGCTTCCTGGCTCTGACGGGGCAGTGAAAGTGACCGTCTCACCACCGGCAACCGTCACGTCGAATCCCCCGTCGTCCTCGGCGGTGACCGTGTGAGGTGCACTGTCCTCGTTGGTGACGGTGATTTCGGTGCCCGGCGCAACCGAGTCGGGACCCTGGTACTCGAAGTCCACGATCGTGATCACTGCTGTTTCCTCC
The DNA here is from genome assembly GCA_030447805.1 of Nocardioidaceae bacterium. Classification (GTDB taxonomy): domain Bacteria; phylum Actinomycetota; class Actinomycetes; order Propionibacteriales; family Nocardioidaceae; genus JAUJOE01. Next base: position 89,918 of record JAUJOE010000005.1, read on the forward strand.
GCCGGGGCAGACGGCTTGGCCTTCTTGCTTTCCGAAGGCTCGCTGGGCGATGGGGAACTGGAAGCCTCCGAAGTCGCCGTGGTCTCCTGAGCTGCGGTGTTTGAAGACGTTTCGTCTGCGCTGCATCCAGTCGCGCTGACGAGTAGGCCGACGACCGCGAGTGAGACAAGACCTGATTTAGCCGACACGTGCGGCCTCCCTGGGAAGTTAGGCGAACCGGAGTGTCCGCTACCAGGGATTCGGAGCCGAACCGCCCCTAGATTGCGGCGAGTCAGCGATCGCCGCGAGTCAGCGGCGGGCAAGCCCCGGCTACTCGGGTGAGTTAGTCGGGTGGGTCCGGAACCGTCGGGTTGTTCTCCGCCGGCGCCGTCGAGGTGGGCTCGGCGTCTTGGTCTTCGTAGTCGTCGGAGCCGTTTTCGTCTTCCACCGGCTCGGGAGGCATAGCAGACATGCCAGCGCCGTACCCGCTCACGGCCAACTGATGCCAGTCACCTGACGTAGTCGGCGAGCTCGCGCCACCACTCCAGCCGAGTCGCCCGACCGTCGTAGTCGCGGCGCCGGTTGGCACCGCTGCTGCTCGGCAGCACGAAGACCTCAGCGCCGCCGATCGTCCACTCAACCGGCCCCAGCGTGGGCTCCCGGTGGCCGAGCGCCCGCGCAACGGCCTGTCCCACCATCTTTCCGTTGAAGGCAACCCATTGTGGCGACCAGCGCTCGATCCTTGTCACGAACGTGTCCACGGCGAAGGCAGGGCCGCCCTCGGTGACGTTGTCGCGGTCCTTCACGACGTCGGCGAGCCCCACGCCGTACGTCGGCAAGATGGTGTCCGCGCTGGGCTCCAGCAAGCGGGGTGAGAGGCCGGACTCGTGGAGCAGCCGCCAAAAGGCGTTGTTCGGCCCGGCGTAGTAGTGGCCCCGGTCGGCGGCACACTCGCCTACGGCTGGGGCGGCGAACACGACGGAGAGTCCGGGGGCGAGGACATCAGGAAGAACCCGCACCGCTCACCGCCTTGACGTGCGTGTGCCGCCTGCACTCCTCACGACGCGGCGTCTGAGCAAGGCAGGCGGCACAACGACAGCCGAAGCTGTGCCGATTGCGGTGAGATCAGGCGGTCGCCCTGGAGGTGTCGCGAGACAGAGCCAACCCGAGCCCGATCATCCCGACGCCAAGCCCAAGGTGCAGCCAGTCGTCAGCGTTGTTCAACGGCACGAAGTTGGCGTTGCTGTTCTGGCCGACGACCAGGCCATAGAGCCACAGCACCAGGTAGATGACTCCACCGCCCACGAGGTAGTTGCGGGCGCCCGAGACCGTCCTGGCCAGAGCCAGTCCGGCGACGCCGTACAGCAGGTGGACAATGTTGTGCAGCACCGAGACCTGGAAGAGGCCGAGCAAGAATGCCTCGGACTGATTCCCGGCGAACTCCATCTGGTCGAAGGGTGAAGTTATGCCCGGGACGAAGCCCAGGAGGCCAGTGAGCAGGAAGACCACGCCGACGGCCATGGCAACTTTGCGGAGAAGCGGGTTGTCTCCGTAGCCGCCGTCGCCCGCGTGACCCGAGGTCCGAGATGACATGTTGTTACTCCTGACGAGGGTAGTCGAGGGTGCGTCAGGTCTCAGGTTACCCATCTACCGGGCACAGCATGCTCGCGCCGTGCCGAAGCGGGAGGGCGTAATCGTGGAGCCGGTTTGGCCGTCGTGGGCGGGGGTACGGCGATTCACGACATCCAAGGAGGCTCACGTGACCGGCGCATACCCCCGCAAGGCCATCATCACCGGAGCAGACTCCGGCATTGGCCAGGCGACCGCAGAGCTGCTGGCCACCGAAGGCTTCGATGTCGGCATCACCTTCCACACTGACGCAGCGGGCGCCGGCCACACCCGAGAGGAGATCCAGCGGCGGGGTGCTAACTGTTTCGTGCTGCAGCAAGACCTCACGTCTCCTCACACCGGCGACATCGTCGACGAGCTCACCGGTCAGCTCGGCGGCCTGGGAGTCCTTGTCAACAACGCCGGCACCGGTCAGAGCGAGCCGGCGCTCGACATGTCGTACGACCGCTGGCGCGAACTGCTGGCGACCGACCTCGACGGTGCTTTCCTCTGCGCGCAACGAGCGGCTCGTCACCTTGTGTCAGGCGGACATGGCGGCCGCATCATCAACGTTACGAGCGTGCACGAACATGTTCCCCGCGTCGGGTCGGCGGCGTACTGCGCGGCCAAGGGCGGTCTCGGGATGCTCACCAAGGTGCTCGCGCTGGAGCTCTCCCAGTACGGCATCACGGTGAACTCGGTGGCTCCCGGCGAGATCGCCACACCGATGACCGGCAAAGACGAGGCGGACGCCTACTTCGAGGAGCGCCCCGGCAACCCACTCGGCCGCCCTGGACACGTCAACGAGGTCGCCTCGGTCATCGGCTTCTTGGCGTCACCTAGATCGGCGTACGTCACTGGGACCTCAGTGGTCGTCGACGGCGGACTCATGAGTATGGCGGCACACGGGCACGACGCCGCCGACGCAAGCTGGCGTGAGGTGTGACAGCGCCGAGACCGAACGAGTCCATCCACGACCGAGAGGCATGACATGCGCACCGACTCCCTTGCTGACTTGTTCGACCAGCCTGGACCCTTCGCGAGCGTCCTGGTCGACGTGAGCCAAGACGGGGAAGACGACGCTGAGCAGCGCAGCCTTCGCGTCGACGAGGCGTTACAGCAGTTGCAGGCCGCCGGCGCACCGCAACCGGTCGTTCACCAACTCCGAGAGACGTTGGATGAACCGATCGGCAAGTTGGCGCCGGTGACTCGCCTGGTGGTCGCGACGGAGGCAGCTGTCTGTTTCGACGACACGGTGCAGGAGCGACTTGAGACCCCCGTCGCCAGCTGGAGCGCGCTGCCGGACGTCGCCATGTGGGTGAGGCTGCAGGATGCGTCGATCCCCTTTCTGCTGGTGGTAGCCGACCGCGAGGGCAGCGACATCGAGGTCTACCGGGCGTCCAATCGAGAACCCGACGAGACCAGAACGATTCATGGTGAGACGGAGCACATCCACAAGGTGAAGGTCGGAGGCTGGGCCCAAGACCACTATCAGAACCACACCGAGGAGGTGTGGCGCCGCAACGCCCGCCAGACCGCCGAGCTGATCGACCGGCAGGTGGCCGATGGCGTACCGCTCGTCGTACTGGCAGGCGACGAGCGTGCTCGAGTGGAGATTCAGGATGCGCTCGGCACCAAGGCCAGTGAGTGCACGGTGCAAGTCGAGGCCGGCGGCCGCGCAGCGGGTAGCTCACGAGAGGCGCTGGAGGCCGCGGTGGCCGATGTCCTGCGTGCGGAGGTGGTCGAGCGCCGGCTGGGCTGGGTGCGCCAGTATGAAGAGCGTCGAGGTCGCGGCGACGCGGTGGCAACTGGCACGGAGGAACTGCTCGACGCGTTCGTGATCGGCCAGGTCGGCACGCTCCTGCTCGATCCGGTCGGCAGCCGGCGAGAGACCGTGCGTCCGGCTGAGCACCGTGGGTTGAACCTCGGGCTCGAGACCGGCGCGATTGTTCCGCTGGACCAGGTGCTCGTGGCGGCTGCGGTGCGGACCGCCGCCGAGGTCGTGATCGTTCCGGGCAGGGTGCTCGAGGGCGCGCCCGCTGCCGCCTTGCTGCGGTGGAGCCAGTAGAACTCGAGCGGGCCAGGCTGACACCGCACCCGAGGCGATGGCGCCGATGCGGTTGCACATCGACACCGACTTCGCCGGGGATCCCGACGATGCGTGTGCGCTCGCCATGGTGCTCGGGTGGCCCGGTGTGGAGATCACCGGCGTCACTACGACAGCCGATCCCGACGGTCGGCGGGCCGGATACCTCCGACACTTCCTCCACGTCGCCGGACGCGACGACGTACCGCTGGCGTCTGGAGCCGCCGTCTCCGGTACGACGTCGCTGCCCATGGGCGACACCCCCGACCACGACCGCTACTGGACAGGGCCGGTCGCGCCGTACCTGTCACCACCGGACGCAGCGCTCGACCTGCTCGAGGGGAGCATCGACCGGGGCGCGACCATTGCCGCGATCGGCCCGTACACCAACCTCGCCAGGCTCGAGGGGGCTCGGCCCGGCCGGTTGGGCGAGGCGCGGGTGGTTGCCATGGGCGGCTGGACTGGCCCCCTCGACCCCGATCTGCCGCCATGGGGGCCTGGGCGGGACTGGAACGTCCAGTGCGACACAGGTGCGGCGATCACGCTCCTTCGGCATGCTTCGGTCACCTGGGTGCCGATCGCGGTGACCGCGCGCCCCAGCTGCGGGCCGTCGATCTGCCCCGGCTCCGCGCGTCAGGCGAGCTCGGGAACCTACTTGCTCGACAGGCGCTGGCGTACGCCGCCGACAGGAACGCCGCAGCACTTGCTGCCTCCCATCCCGGCCTGGCTGATGACCTGCTCAACTTTCATCACGACCCGCTGACGTGCGCCGTGGCGCTGGGCTGGTCGGGCGTGACCGTATCGCCCATGACGCTTGCGCCGGTGCTGGAGGCCGGGGTCTTGCGCTTCGAACCGCACGAGGGCGGGCTGCCATGCCGAGTGGTCACCGCCGTCGACAGCGCTGCCTTCGCCGAGACGTGGCTGGCCGCGGTCGCGGCCGTTAGGCTGCAGGCAGTCGAGGCAAAGGAGCGCGCGTGAAGTCGCTCATTACTTTGGTGGTCATCGTCTGGCTGTTGATCGGCGTGGTCGCCGCCGCGCAGCGCGACTACTTCTCCCGCGAAAAGACCAACTGCGCCACGTTCAGCAACGCCGCGGTCACGATCATCGCCGGTCCGCTGAACTACGTCGGTGTGAACCCCAAGATCAACTGCAAAAAAGTGGACGTCCCCCAACCGTCGCGCTGACGGTGCCTGCGCTAGGGCTGGTCGCCAACTCCGGTCGCTACTTCGCCTGACCGCAGCGGGCCGCCGCTTTGCGGGTCGAGAGGCGGGGTCGGGTGACCGGCCCCCTCGCGCAGCCCAATCAACACCTCGTTCAGGGCATCGATAGCGCTGACCTGCGGGCGCCACCCCAACTCGGTCTTGGCCCTGTCATTCGACATCATCGGAACGGCCAGCGCTGCGTCGAGAAGCTCCGGAGCAGCCGGTATGGCGTGGGCCCGCCACGCAGCCGACATGGCTGCTCGCGCCAGCCGAGCAGGGACCGTTGCGACGCGGGCCTCGAACAGCTCCGCGAGATCCTCTGGGCGCACGATCTGATCAGCACACACGTTGAACGGTCCTGACGCGGTCGACACGACAGCCGTACGGAACGCCTCGGCCGCGTCGTCGTCGGCATGCACAGCCTGCAAGAGCAGTCCGCTAGGCACCGGCAACACGGGCACCAATTCAGGCCGCACCAGCCGGCCCGGCACCAGTGGGCCGCCGAACAACCGCCGCTGCTGGCTGGCCGCTCGGCGCTGAAAGACAAACGCTGGCCGCATGCGTACGACGCGGCAGCTGTCGGTCCGCGCCTCGAAGATGTCGAGGAGCCGCTCGACGTACGCCTTTTCGCGGGCGTAGGCAGCCGATGACGTGCCATGGGTCGGCCATGACTCATCAACGAGCTCAGCATCGACCCGAGGCGAGTAGGCGCCGACCGACGACGAGTAGACGAAGGCGCCGACGCCGCAACGCTCCACCGCCGCCAACAACCGGCTCGTGCCGATGACGTTGTTGGCCCAGGTCAGGTTCGGCCGGTGAGTCGGCTGGAACAGCCAGGCCAGATGCACCACCACGTCGGCGCCGCTGACCAGCGGGTCGAGGTCAGCACTGTCGATGTCGGCGGTCTGCCACGAGATCTTGCCGGCTGCGTGGTCAGGCATCTCCGGTTTCCGGCGTGCTACGCCGACCACCTCTGTGATCGTCGGGTCTTCCTCCATGGCCGCGAGGAGGGCAGTGCCCACGTTCCCGGTGGCTCCGATGACAACGACTCGCATGACCGGCTCGTACCCACTTTTGGCCACCCAACGCGCTTGTCAGCGGCGAGTACCGAGCCAGTCCGCCGGACTCTGTTCACCTGCTGTTCGCAAAAGCGCGCTCGACGGTTCACAACGTCTCTCTAGCGTCGACTCTGCGACGGGCGGGCTTCTGCCTGCCATCCGGCACGTACTACGAGAGGCAACATCACTGTGAACTCACGCGCATCGAGCCGCTTCGCCGCTTTCGGAGCTGGCACCCTGCTGCTCCTGGTGACCGCTTGCGGTGGCCAGGACGAATCTTCCTCCGGAGACGGACTGTCGGGTGAGGTGATCTCCGACGGCTCCTCTACTGTTGGCCCGCTCACTGAGGCTGCCGGTGAGCTGTTCAGGGAGCAAGAGCCCGACGTCAATGTCTCGGTCGCCACCTCGGGCACCGGTGGCGGGTTCGAGAAGTTCTGCCTCGGGCAGACCGACCTCTCCAATGCCTCCCGGGCGATCGAGGAAGAGGAGATCAAGATCTGCGAAAAGGAAGGCGTCGACTACACCGAGATGCACGTGGCCAACGATGCCCTCACCGTCGTTGTCTCTGCCGAGAATGACTTCGTGGAGTGTCTGACGGTCGAGGAGCTCAACACCATCTGGTCCCCGGAGTCGGAGGGGAAGGTCACTAGCTGGAGCGACGTGAACCCCTCCTTCCCTGACGAGCCTCTTGAGCTGTTCGGGCCGGGAACCGACTCCGGCACGTTCGACTACTTCACTGACGTCATCAACGGTGAAGAGGGAGCGAGCCGTTCTGACTACAACGCCAGCGAAGACGACAACGTGATCGTCAAGGGGGTCGAAGGCTCGCCCAACGCCGTTGGGTACTTCGGGTACACGCACTATGAGGAGAACGCCGACTCGCTCAAGGCGGTCGAGGTAGACAGCGGTGACGGCTGCGTCGCGCCGAGCCCTGAGACCGCAGCGAGCGGCGAGTACACGCCACTTGCCCGGCCGCTCTTCGTCTACGTGGCCAACAAGTCCTACGCCGACAAGCCGCAGGTGGCCGCGTTCGTGGACTACTACGTCGAGAACGACCCGACCATCGTCGAAGCAGCGAAGTTCATCCCACTGAGCGAGGAGCAGCTGTCTAAGCTGCAAGGCACAGCAGAACAGCTGGCGGCGAGCTGACGGCCGAAGGAAGTTGCTCAGCCAGGGAGAATGAACTGTGAGCACCACCACCGCTGAGGGGTCGTCGAACCAGACGACCCCACAGGGCATAGACCAGGGTTCCTACGAGTCAGATCCCGCCGCCTTCTTGCGCCAACGGCGCGGGCGGTACGGCGAACGCCTCGCCAAGGCTGCCTTGGTCGGATCGGCGGGGCTGTCAGTCCTGATCACTGTCGGCATCTTCTTCGCGCTGCTCTTGCCCGCTCTCGACTTCTTCCGAGAGGTTCCTGTTGGCGACTTCCTCACGGGCCAGCGCTGGGCGCCAACATTCGCCGATGCCAGCTTCGGTGTGCTGCCGCTCGTCACCGGCACGATCTGGACAACCCTCATCGGCTTGCTGATCGCGATCCCGTTCGGGCTGGGGGCAGCGATCTATCTGGCTGAGTACGCGCCCGAGCGGATACGTCGGGCGCTCAAGCCAGTCCTTGAGGTGCTTGCCGGGATTCCGTCAGTGGTGTATGGCTACTTCGCCCTGTTCTTTGTGGCACCGAAGATCCTCGACGACCTGCTCAGCATCGAGGTCGGGACGTTCAGCGTGCTCGCGGCCGGTCTCGTCCTCGGGATCATGATCATCCCCACCGTTGCCTCGCTCTCCGAAGACGCCATGACCGCTGTGCCGCAGTCACTGCGGCAGGCGTCGTTCGCCCTTGGCGCCAACCGCATGCGCACCACCCTGCGGGTGGTGTTTCCCGCGGCGGTGTCGGGCATCACCGCATCGATCGTGTTGGCTGCCTCCCGCGCAGTCGGGGAGACGATGATCGTGGCGCTGGCGGCTGGCACACGGGCGCAGATGGTGTCCAGCCCGGTTGACCCCGGCCAGACAATGACAGGATTCATCGCTCAGACCGCGACGGGCGAAAGTACGCCAGGCACGCTGACCTACAACACGCTGTTCGCGGTGGGCCTGCTGTTGTTCCTGGTGACGCTCATCCTCAACCTGGCGGCAGGCTCGATCGTTCGACGGATCAGGGAGGTCTACTGATGGCCAGCCTGGGCTCGATCGCGACAGCACCACTGCGGGCTCAACGCGAAGGCGACAAGAACGCCAAGTCGATCGTCTTCTTGGGCCTGCTCTGGTTCGCGATCCTCTTCGCCGTATTGGCCCTCGTGGTGCTGCTTGTCACCGCGTTCGTCGACGGACGAACCCGGCTCGACGCGAACCTGATAGAAGTTGCTCAGCCAGGGAGAATGAACTGTGAGCACCACCACCGCTGAGGGGTCGTCGCACGAGACGACCCCACAGGGCATAGATCAAGGTTCCTATGAGTCAGATCCCGCCGCCTTCTTGCGCCAACGGCGCAAGAGGTACGGCGAACGCGCCGCCAAGGCTGCCTTGGTCGGATCGGCGGTCCTATCGGTCCTGATCACTGTCGGCATCTTCTTCGCGCTGCTCTTGCCCGCCGTCGACTTCTTCAGCGAGATCTCTGTTGGTGATTTCCTCACCGGACAGCGATGGGCGCCGACGTTCGCCGATGCCAGCTTCGGTGTGCTGCCGCTCGTCACCGGCACGATCTGGACGACGTTCATCGGCTTGCTGATCGCGATCCCGTTCGGGCTGGGGGCAGCGATCTATCTGGCTGAGTACGCGCCCGAGCGGATACGTCGGGCGCTCAAGCCAGTCCTTGAGGTGCTGGCCGGGATTCCGTCAGTGGTGTATGGCTACTTCGCGCTGTTCTTTGTGGCACCGACCATCCTCGACGACCTGCTCAGCATCGAGATCGGAACGTTCAGCGTGCTCGCGGCCGGTCTCGTCCTCGGCATCATGATCATCCCCACCGTTGCCTCGCTCTCCGAAGACGCCATGACCGCTGTGCCGCAGTCGCTGCGGCAGGCGTCGTTCGCCCTGGGCGCCAACCGGATGCGCACCACCCTGCGGGTGGTGTTTCCCGGCGGCCGTCTCGGGCATCACCGCATCGATCGTGTTGGCTGCCTCCCGCGCAGTCGGCGAGACGATGATCGTGGCGCTGGCGGCTGGCACACGGGCGCAGATGGTGTCCAGCCCCCTTGACGACGGTCAGACAATGACAGGATTCATCGCCCAGACCGCGACGGGCGAGAGTACGCCAGGCACGCTGACGTACAACACGCTGTTCGCGGTGGGCCTGCTGTTGTTTATGGTGACGCTCATCCTCAACCTGGCGGCAGGAGCGATCGTTCGACGGATCCGGGAGGTCTACTGATGGCCAGCCTGGGCTCGATCGCGACAGCACCACTGCGGGCTGAACGCGAAGGCGACAAGAACGCCAAGTCGATCGTCTTCTTGGGCCTGCTCTGGTTCGCGATCCTCTTCGCCGTACTGGCCCTTGTGGTGCTGCTTGTCACCGCCTTCTTCGACGGACGAACCCGGCTCGACGCAGATCTGATAACCCAGTACAGCTCGACGGTCTTTCCCGAGAGGGCTGGCGCTCGGGCGGCGATCCTGGGCTCCGCCATGGTCATCGTCACGACGGCCGCGCTGGCCATTCCGCTTGGTGTGGCAGCCGGTGTCTACCTGGAGGAGTTTGCCGACCCTCGTCGTTGGTACAACAAGCTCATCGAGGTCAACCTCACCAACTTGGCCGCCGTGCCGGCCATCGTGTACGGCATGTTGACGGCCGGCGTCGCATTGTCGATCGGGCTGCCCCGGCGCGTGGTGCTGGCGGGTGCGATCGCCCTGGCTCTGTTGGTCCTACCCGTCATCATCATCACGACCCGAGAGGCCATGCGGTCGGTGCCCCAAGAGATTCGACAGGGTTCGCTTGCTCTGGGTGCCACGCCGTTGCAGACCGTTTGGCGGCAGACACTGCCCTCAGCCATCCCGGGCATAGCCACCGGTTCGATCCTTGCGTTGTCCCGCGCATTGGGAGAAGCAGCCCCGCTCCTGCTTCTCGGCGGACTTGTTTTCGTCACCTACGACCCCAACGGGCTGATGTCGGGCTTCACTACGTCTTACCGATCCAGATCTTCAACTGGGCGTCACAGTCACAGTTGGCGTTTCAGCAGGTCGCATCGGCAGCCATTATCCTGCTTCTGGTCATGCTGCTGCTCATGAACACCATTGCCATCATCATCCGGAACCGATACCAGAAGCGCTGGTGACCATGACCTCTCACTTCTACTCCACCGAGCGCGCGACACGGTGGACGACAGCGCAGCCGATCAACTGGCCCCCAACCTTGGGGGCTGCGCGACGAGAGAAGATCGCTGCCTCCTGAGCCCAAGCCGATCATGGAGTGCGACGGTGTCGACGTCTACTACGGCGACTTCAAAGCCGTCTGCGATGTCTCCCTAGGCTTCGGGTACAACGAGATCACTGCCCTTATCGGACCGTCGGGCTGTGGGAAGTCGACACTGCTTCGTTCCTTGAACCGGATGAACGACCTCATCCCCGAGGCCCGGGTGGAGGGCGCCGTTACGTTCCACGGGCAGTCGATCTACGCCAAGGACGTCGACCCTATCGAAGTACGCCGGCGCATCGGGATGGTCTTCCAGAAGCCGAACCCCTTCCCCAAGTCGATCTACGACAACGTCGCCTACGGGCCTCGTGTCACCGGTATGAAGGCGGCCGACATGGACGACCTGGTCGAGGAAGCCCTCACCAGGTCGGCGCTGTGGGATGAGGTCAAGGACAAGCTCAAGCAGTCGGCGTACGGGCTGTCGGGGGGACAACAGCAGCGGCTTTGTATCGCGCGAACGATCGCGGTACGGCCGGAGGTGATCTTGATGGACGAGCCGTGCTCAGCGCTCGACCCGATCGCCACGTCGCGGATCGAAGACCTGATGGCGGAACTGCGCGACGACTACTCCATCATCATCGTCACCCACAACATGCAGCAAGCAGCGCGGGTGGCCGACCGGACCGCGTTCTTCACGGCACTCGCCGACGAGACCACCGGTGACCGAACCGGCCTGCTGGTGGAGTACGACCTCACGAACAAGATCTTCAGCTCACCAGCCGACGAGCGGACCGAGAAGTACATCACCGGCCGCTTCGGCTGAGGCCCGTAGACCCCGGAGGAGCGGGAGGTCAAGCGCCGTCGGTGTCGTTGACGATGTAGGTGCGGCCGCGTGGGCTGGTCCAGTGGAACGTGTGTGGGTCGTGGGGATCGGCACGGACTTTCCAGCCGCCGTGGGTCTTCGGACGGTGATGTCGCCGACCCAGGGGTTGACCGTTCGTCACCACCGTCTGCCCGGGAGGGTCGCCGGATCGGGCTGCCTGGTCGGCGTTGGTCCGTGGTTGGAAGCGGTACTCGTTGAGGTGGTCGATGTCGCAGCGCCCGGCTGGGGTGGTGGCGCCGGGGAAGGTGGAGTAGGGGTGCAGGGTGGTGATGCAGGCGATCTGGTCACCGGTGAACCGGTAGCGGTTGGCGTCGAGGAACAGGATGGAGTTGTCGGCCGGGTCGGTGAACACCCGCCGCAGCTTCACCGACACCGATTGGAGCGCGAGCCGGCGGGCTTGGGCGGCGGTGATCGGGCCGTGCCCGTCCAGGTCACAGGTGTCGTCGTCGACGCCGAGCAGGGTGTCAGCGGTCATGGTGACCCGCAGCTCGGTGCGGGCCGGAAGCCAGGCCGGGTCGCCCGCGGGAGTGCCCGGCACGACGTCGCAGCTTGAGCCTCCTCCCGCCGACGCAACGGTCCCGGCTGCACCGGGCGGGCCGCCAGGGGTGCGCGGGGCTGTGGTTGCCAACAGATGCTGACCGGTGAGGGGATGCTGCCCGAGCAGGAGGCGGGTGGCGGCGTCGGCGCGGTGCGCGTCAAGCGGCACGTCAGGTAGCAGGGTGCGGAGCTTGGCGGCCCACCCATCGATCTGGTCGGCGACCGCGACCGCCGAAGTCAACGAGGTGGTCAGGCAGAAGCTGCCCATGCCGTCGCCGAGGGGGAACGTCGCCGTACCCCGGTTGCTCATCGCGGTCTGGTGCCGGTTGGCGAACCCGGCCGGGTCGGCGGCGGCGGCTTTGCGGCGGGCCAGGATCCGCAACCGGGGCGGGGTGCGGGTGGTCGCCGCGTCGGCCAGCACGGCGTCCAGGGCCTCGGCGGCGTCGATCGGCAGGTGCCGGGTGGCTTCGGAGATCACCTTGGCGTGGCCGTAGGTGATCCGGCCGCCGCCGAACTCGGCGTTGGTGCACCGCAACCGAAACCGCAGATCCAGGCCGACGGCGAGGTAGCTGGTGGCGTCGCGTTCGGAGCACCCGAACGCCAACGCGACCTCCGGGACCAGGAACTCCGACACCTCCGGGGTGCCGTCACCACCCAGGGTCCGCATGATCGGCCGACCGCGGCCGGCTGCGGCGGTGTGCGCCACCACCGGGTCGGTGGCGTCCTTGACTCCCAGACTTGACGCGACCCGGCACTTCATCCACTCCAGGGTCGCCACACATGAGCTCAGGTGGGCACCGAGCTCGAGCTGGTTGTCCTCCTCCAGGGCCTCGATGTTCGCTGACAGCACCGCGGTGAACCGGTCGAGCTGCGACGCGCAGAACAGCGACACCCCCTGTTGGGGGCAGGTCGCGGGGGTCGATCACCCGACCCTCATCGTCTCGCACCACTGGCTCGAACATGCATACGACAATAGACCAGCCCACCGACATGGAATGCGGTGCTCGTGTCATGCCCAAGCCGCCACGCCACCGAAGCGTTGAACGGTGAGCAAGCTGATGTGTTGAACGATCAGCATCGCAATGGACGAGCCCGAGCGCGCCACCACTGCGTCGCCAGGAGGCAAACCGCTCCATTGTGGCGAGTGGGTACTGCGGCTTCAGCGTCGGCCGCACAGGAGCAATCACGTTAACGAGTTGTTGTTCCGCGCCCCGTTCACGCACCGACAACTGTTCGCTGACCGCGCCAAGGCAGAGGGTGTTCACCGACTCGGCTGTGGACAAAGACCGTTCTCCAGCCGCCCGCGGCTACTACCCGCGGCAAAGATCCGACGCTGAGCACGCCATAGCGGTCATAACGTCGGATGCTTCCGCAATGGGTTACGCGGGCTCGAGGAACTCCAGCCGGTTGCCGAACGGGTCGCGGGCGTAGACGCGGCGGTAGTCGGGGAAGTCGCTGTCCCACTCGACGTCCTGCCCCGCCGTACGCAGGCGCCGAACGACCTCGTCGAGGTCGTCGACCAAGATGCCGGGGTGGCCCTTGCGTGCTGGGTGGAAGTCCTCTTCGACACCAAGGTGCAGCTCGACGTCGCCGGCGCGGACCAGGCACCACCCCGAGCCGCCAACACCGGCGGCTTGTCGACCTCGGTCATCCGGAGGGCATCGCCGTAGAACGCTCGAGCAGCAGACTCCTCACCACGCGGCATCGTCAACTGCATGTGGTGCACGCGCGTGAACATCAGGCCACCGGCTCGATCTCAATGTCGGACACGACCTCCAAGGTCGGGTTCGCGTCGTCACCTCCGTTGACCACGCCCTTCTCCCAGCGCATCCGCAGGTGACGCCCGGTGATCTCCAGCGTTGCGAGCATGTTGTCGAACCATGGCCCCTCGATGTTGCGCCACCCAAACGGTGGATCTGGCACCCGCGCCCGACGCGCCAGCCGTCCGAGGGGCGCCGCCAGCCCGTAGGCGAGAAACGCCATCCCGTACCGGATCACGCGTGGCAGCGGGTTGCGGATCGGTGAGCACACCGCCTGCAGGACGCGGGTCTTGCGACCGTCTCGACTGACTTCCGCGACGTAGGAATGATGGACGTCGCCGGACAGGAACGTCACGGTGGCAGGCGGAGCACCGCGCTTGCCGTCCGCGACCTCGAGCACCATCGAGGCGACCTCGAGGAAGCCCTGCTGGAACGCCGCCCAGTGCTCGAAGTCCGCGCCCTGCCGGAGCCGCTCACCCAGCTTGGCTGCGCGCTGGCCCCACGCTCCTCCTGCGACGGCCTCGCTCCACGCCTCGAGGTTGTGCAGGCCGTGCGACAGCAGGAACGGCAGCGACGTACCGATGAGAAGGTGGTCGAAGCCGCCCTGGACGCGCTCGTTGAGCCACTGCATCTCCAAGTCGTCCAGCATGGAGCGTCGGTCGGGCGCGAGCACCCGCGCCGCGCGCGAGTCGACAACGATCAGCCTGGTGTCACCCAGGTCATGGGAGTAGCTCCAGCGGTAGCTGTCGGGTTGCTTGTCGGCGCGGTCGGCGAGGTCGTCGAGCGCTTCGGTCACGTCAACCTCGCGACCCGACTCGCGGCCCGCCACGATCAGCTTCCAGAGGGGGTCCTCCTGCCGGTGGCCGGGCGAAAGGTTGCCGAGGTGCTGGTAGACCCAGTACGACCCCAGTCCCCCGACGATCCGCTCCTGCCACCACGGCGTCGCCGCCATCTGCTCGCGCTCGGTGGCTGAGGTGTTCCAGTCGTCTCGGATGTCGTGGTCGTCAAAGATCATCAAGCTCGGCAGCGTCGACAGCAGCCACCGGTTCGCGGGATCTGTCCAGGCGAGCTGGTAGAGGTGGGTGTACTCCTCGTAGTCCTTCAGCTCCTCACCAGGGTCCTGGTCGATGTCGCGGCGAGCGGCGATGAACTCCTGCATCGCGTCCGACGTCTCGTCGGCGTAGACCTGGTCGCCGAGGAACAGCACCATGTCCGGCCACTTCTCATGGTCACCGCTGGCCATCTTGAGCGCATACGCCCGCAGTGCGTCGACGCCGTGGGTGCGATTGCCCGCCCTGTCGTGGGGGACGCTCGTGCGGCAGGAGCCGAAGGCCATCCGCAGCGGCTTGCTGAAGTCGAGCGTCGCGATCCGGCTTGGCGGGTACGGCGAGTCGGCGGGCGGCCACACCCGTGCACCGTCGATCTCGACGGTGTAGTCCTGCATTGACCCCGGCTGCAGACCGTCCACGTCGACGAGCGCGTAGTGGTGTCCGTGCGCGCTGAAGGTGGCAGCCGTCCAGGTGCGGCCGGCTGCGGTCACCGCGATCTGCGCGGCTCGCGCGGACTCCACCCAGATGGCGGCCGACGTCTCGTCGACGTACCGCAGCAGGGGTCCCAGGACGAGCGCGTCAGACGTCACGAGGCTTTTCTACACCCCCCACGGCCCGATCGGCATCGGGACGGGTGTCGGCAGCGTCACGGCCGGACCGCGAAGATCCTGTCGTCGCCCGCCTCAGGGGTGGCGCGTTTGTCGGTCTCGCTGGTGGTGACCCACAGGGAACCGTCGGGTGCAGCCTGAACGGTTCGGGTGCGAGCCTCTGCCAGCCGCACGGGTTCGGGCGTGCCCAGCCGCTCCGACTGCACCGGCACCCGCCACGTCGTCTCCCCCTGCAGCGCGCCCAGCCACAGCGCCCCACCGGCGTACGCTAGGCCAGAGGGGGAGGCAGCAAAGGTGCTGAAGACGGCGTAGGGGTCGACCATGCCCTCGAGGTTGCCGGTGCCCTCGACATCGGGCCAGCCGTAGTTGTTGCCCGGCTCGATCAGGTTGACCTCGTCCCAAACCTGGCTCCCGAACTCGGCCTCCCACATGCGGCCATCGTCATCCCACGCGATGCCCTGGACGTTGCGGTGGCCGTAGGACCACACCGGCGAGCCTTCGAACGGGTTGTCAGCCGGTATCGACCCGTCCGGGCCGATCCGCAGGATCTTCCCACCGAGCGAGTCGAGATCTTGGGAGAGGTCGGGCTGATTCACCTCCCCCGTCGTGACGTACAGGAACTCGTCTGGCCCGAAAGCCAGCCGGCCGCCGTTGTGGATGTCCCCTCGCGGTATGCCGGTAAGGATCGGTCTCCCCCGCCCGGCGACGAGGTCCTCGACGGTGCCCGACAGCACGCGGTTGTCGGCCTCGGTGGTGGCATAGACGAAGACGGTCTGGTCGTCAGCGTACGTCGGAGAGACGGCGACACCCAGCAGGCCACCCTCTGACGTCGGAGTGACCCCTGGCACTGCACCGAGAGGCGTGACGTCGCCATCTGCGCTCACCAGCAGCAGGCGCGCGGTGTCGCGTTCGGTGACCAGCGCGTCGCCGTCCGGGAGGAACGCGATGCCCCACGGGACTTGGAGATTCTCGGCGATCACGCGGCTGTCGGTGAGGTCGATGTCCTCCGGCAGCTCCGTGACGGTCACAGCCGCTGGCTGCGGCTGGACCGACTCGGTCTGTTCAGTAGCAGGGCTGGTGGTCTGTTCGGAGGTGGTCGGCTGGGAGGTGCCCGGCTCAGGCGTGCTGCTCACCGCCGAGGTGGCGGAGCTGGCAGTGCCGTCCGACCCGTTGGTGGCCGACGTATCCGTGCACCCGGCAGCCAGCAGCACACCTGCGGTTGTCGTCAGTACGGCGAGCAGCCGGTGGCTGCCTGGTGTCATGGTGCTTCTCCCCCGCTCAGGCGTATCCGAGGTCATGCAGACGCAGGTCGTCGATGCCGAAGTGGTGCCCGATCTCATGCGCCACCGTCACCTGCACCTGCTCCTTCACCTCGTCCGGTGTTTCGCAGATCGCCAGGATCGGCAGCCGGAAGATCGTAATGCGGTCGGGGGTGGCCAGCAGGTAAGCCCCTGACCGCTCGGTCAACGGAACCCCCTCGTAGAGGCCGAGCAGGTCCTCACCGTCGGGAGGCTCGTCCTCCACGAAGATCGCCACGTTGTCCATCAGCTCACCGATCTCGGCTGGGAGATCGTCGAGTGCGACAGCAACGAGCTCCTCGAACTCCACTCGGCCAAGCTCCACCATGCCCGTCAGCGTAGCCGCGTCCCTGCGGCTAGCCTCGGCGCCATGTCGTCTGCACGCGAAGCCAGCACGTCGTTCGTGCAACGGGCTAAGGACACCCCCTCCGCCTTGCTGCTCTTCGCCCAGTTGGCGGGCGTCCTGCTTTACCCGTTCATGGAAGGCACTCGGGCGGGCCGGGCGGCGTTCGCGGTGCTCGGCATCGTGGTGCTCACGCTCGCAGTGCTGGCCGTGCGGCGTACCCCGTCGTTCACCTGGATCAGCATCGCGCTGGGCGCGCCCGCGGTGGTGCTGCTCGTCGCCCAGATCGTCTCCTCCGCTGCGTGGCTCACTCCGTGGAGCGCTGCGTTCGAGGCGGCGCTGTACTTCTACACGGCCGTCGGCCTGATCCGTTACATGTTCGCCGACCGGCGCGTCACCACCGACGAACTGTTCGCCGTCGGCGCCACGTTCACCCTGGTGGCGTGGGGCTTCGCGTACGTGTACGTGCTCGTCCAGTACCTCGCGCCCGGCAGCTTCATCGCGGCGATCGACCCGGAGGCGCAACGCAGCTGGATGGAGCTGCTGTACTTGAGCTTCGCCACGCTGACCAGCACCGGGCTGAGCGACGTGGTTCCGGTGAAGCCGTTCGCCCGGTCGGTGTCAATGATCGAGCAGCTCGCTGGCGTGCTCTACATCGCGATGGTGATCACCCGCCTGGTCGGCCTGTCCGCGGTGCGACGAGGCAACCGGGTGGACCGCAGCCGCACCGGCGATCGGGACGGCTCATGAGGCCTAGCCGCCGCGAAGGGGGTTTGGTGCAAGGGAGAGCCGCCCCTATGCTTGTGCGGTCCCCGACGGCATCGCGTCTCGATGCCCGGACTTGGGCCCCCATCGTCTAGTGGCCTAGGACGTCGCCCTTTCACGGCGGTAGCACGGGTTCGAATCCCGTTGGGGGTGCTTCGTGCGCTATCGTGGCGCGTGAAACGGCGTACTCGGTCGAGCTTGTCGAGACCCAGGTACGCCACAACCTGGCCCCGTAGCGCAGCTGGTTAGCGCGTCGCCCTGTCACGGCGAAGGCCGCGGGTTCGAGTCCCGTCGGGGTCGCTGCTGCCGCTTGCTGGCTGTCCGCTAGAGCTGCTGCCTTGTACCCTTGCGCCATGACGAGCTGGCCGATCCCGGGTGAGCCGCATGCGGCTGCCTGAGCCGCGCGGCCCCATCACCGAGGCTCTCCAAAGCCTGCGGTGCGCGGACATCGGCGTAGCTGTCGATCATGTGACAGCGGCAGTTGACTCCCACACCAGCCCGCTGCTGGACTGCGACGATGCCCAGCTGGCTCTTTGGCTGCTGTACGAACTGCATTACCAGGGCTTCGACGATGTGGACCCGCGAGCCGAATGGTCGCCCGCGGTGATCGCGGTCAGGGGTCACCTCGAGCGACGCTTCGAGGCTGAGCTGCGGGAACTCACCCGCGTGGAAGTCGAGAAACGGCTCAACATCGAGGAGCCCATCGCCGACCGACTGTTCGCCATGATGAGCGACGACGACTCACCTCGCCTCGCGCAGTACGTGCAGCGCGAGATCACGACCACACAGCTCCACGAGCTGCTCGTGCACCGCAGCGTCTACCACCTCAAAGAGGCCGACCCGCACACCTGGGCGGTTCCACGGCTGCGCGGACGGGCCAAGGTCGCGCTGATGGAGATCCAGTTCGACGAGTACGGCGCGGGCCGGGCGGGCGACATGCACTCGACCCTGTTCGCTCGTACGATGACGCGCTGCGGCCTCGACAGCACGTACGGCGCCTACGTCGACGTGGTGCCTGGCTACACGCTCGCGGCCAGCAACGCGATGTCGCTGTTCGGTCTGCACCGGCGCCTGCGTGGCGCGGCGGCCGGGCACCTCGCGGCGTTCGAGGCCACGAGCACGCTGCCGAACCGCCGCTATGCCGCCGGCGTGCGCCGGTTGGGGTACGGCGACGAGGCCGCGCGCTACTTCGACGAGCACGTCGAGGCGGACGCCGTACACGAGCAGGTGGCCATCCGGGAGATGTGCAGCGCCCTCGTCTCCGACGAGCCGGAATGCGAGCCGGACGTGCTCTTCGGTGCCGCGACGTGCCTGGCCCTCGACGGTCTAGCCGCCGGGCGGCTGCTCGACTCCTGGCGTGGCGGTCGGAGCGCCCTGCTGCGGCCCATGGTCGAGCTGGCGCCGGGGTGAGCGACGCCACCGCGCACGCGCGGTCAGTGGCACCGACGCGGCTGCCGGGAACGTCGTACGTGCTGCCTATCCGCCTCAGCAGTCCAGCCGATGAGGAGCTGACGGCGTACCTGCGCTGGCTGAGCCAGCGGCTCGAGGTGGTCGTTGCCGACGGCTCACCGACGCCCGTGTTCGAGCGGCACCGGGACGCCTGGAGCAGCTTCACCACGCACCTGCCGGTGAAGTCCAGCCGGCTCAACGGCAAGGTCGCCGGCGTCATCGACGGGCTCGCGGTGGCGTCCGGTGACCTGGTGGTCATCGCCGATGACGACGTGCGCTACGACGACGAGACGCTACGGCGGCTGGTGGCACGTCTGCAGACCGCCGACGCTGTCGTGCCGCAGAACTACTTCCGCCCGCTGCCGTGGCATGCCCGCTGGGACACCGCCCGCAGCCTGCTGAACCGCGCCTTCGGCCATGACTTCGCCGGCACCGTGGCGATCCGCCGCTCGGCGCTGCCCGCGGGTGAGTACTGCGGCGCCGTGCTGTTCGAGAACCTGGAGTTGCTGCGCACGATCAGCGCGCACGGCGGCCGGGTGGAGCATGACCGGGCCCTGTACGTGCGGCGCGAACCGCCCACCGCTGCGCACTTTTGGCGGCAGCGGGTCCGGCAGGCCTACGACAGCTTCGCCCAGCCGGGCAGGTTCGCCGTCGAGCTCGCGGTACTGCCGTCGGCGTTGTGGGCGGCGCGGCGCCCGGCCGGTCGGCGTACGGCTGGTGCGGTTGGCGTCGCGCTGGTCGCCGCTGCGGAGCTTGGCCGGCGCCGAGAAGGCGGTGCCCATGTCTTTCCGGCCACCGCGGCGCTGTGGGCACCCGTGTGGGTCGCCGAGCGGGCGGTGTGCTCCTGGGCGGCAGTTGGGTGGCGCGTGCGGGGTGGAGTGCCGTACGCCGGAAAGCGGCTCACGTTGGCGGCCCATCGTGAGCGGGATCTTGCCAACGCTGGCTGCTCCGAACGGGCCTGCCCGTGCCACCGGGCCATGAGCGGAGCCGGGTCGTGACCTGGCGGCGGCGAAGCCCCAGGTCGGTGACGGTCACCGTCTGCCCCGACGGTCCGCTGCTGGTGCGCGGTGCTGACGAGGTGATCGACGAGGCCGGCGTAGCTCACGAGGTACGCCGGCCGTGCGTGGCGCTGTGCCGGTGCGGCCGTTCGTCGCTCGCACCGTGGTGCGACGGCACCCACAAGGTGGTCACCGAGGAAGCGGCGAAGAGAAACCGGTAGCCGGGCGCACCACCTCGCTCGTGGTTCACCGGCTGAGATCAGGTAAGCGCGGGACCTGACTCGTCGCTGCCGCTGAGCTCCTTGAGCAACTCGTGGCACTTGGCGGCGCGGGCAGAGTCCTCCTCCATGACGCTGCGGAAGAAGTCAGCGATGTCGGTACGCCCAGCGTTCTCGGCGTCGCGAACGTACTGGCCGTAGTCGTGGCCGGCTTTGAGCGAGTGGTACTGCACAGAGATCAGGTCGTACGACACATCATCGAACCCGGTTTCTCCGGTCGCCATGGCTGGTCTCCTTCTGCGTAGGCGTCTTCGGTCGTCGAACGTTACCGCAATCACCGCAAGGCCAGCAGGTCGAGATCGGATAGACTTCGGGCGCCCCGTCAGCGGCGGGGCAGACCTGTGGACGGCCCTTCGTGGTGGCCATATCCTCAGCGGCCAGGTAGCTCAGTCGGTACGAGCGTCCGCCTGAAAAGCGGAAGGTCGCCGGTTCGATCCCGGCCCTGGCCACTCTCAGCCGTGCCACCCGCTCGATGACTGCTCAGGCGTGGTCCCTTCGGCGGCGCCCGCTGTCGTGCGGCAGCGGTTCGTCGGGCGGGCTGGACGCGTGCCAAGCGCGGAACCGCTCACTCGCTTCCTCACCTTCTGGACCGTGCAGCCGGTTCGCCACATCGTCCAGGATGGGTTGCCGGCCGTAGAGCACCACGACGTCGCCGGGGCACAGCTGAACGTCCTGGCTCGGAGCCCCAACCCAGGAACCCTCCGCTCGCTCGATCCCGAGCACCGTCACCCCCTCGTCGGGTAGGCGCAGCTGGCCCAGCGGTCGCGCCGCAATCCAGTCATCTGCCTGCACCGGGAGTTGCACGACCCCCCACTGGCCCCGCAGGTGCAGCAGCGCCGCGTAGTCGCGCACCTCCAGGTCGGTGAAGCGGCGCAGCAGCCGCTCAATGACCCGCCGCAGCGCCCGGTCGACGGTGTCGTTGCGGAAGAGCCACAACAACGCCACCAGCGATCCGACGATTACCACCGTTCGGGCCAGTCCATTGCTGGTGGAATCGACCCCTCCGAAGGTCAGAATGAGGGCGGCGATCACCGACACGGCCCCCACGCTGCTCATCAGCATCAGCGCCATCACCACACGTCGGCGCGCCGGGTGCGAGACGATGGCCTCCGCCTCCGAGGTGGTAAAGCCGGTACTCGTGAATGCCGACCGCGCCTGAAACCGTGCATGGTCCAGCGACATCCCAGTGAGCGTAAGAGCGACTGTCGCGATCCTCGTGATGAGCAGTCCCAAGGTGGCGACGACGATCAGCGACACTACGGCAGCCATGGATGTCTTCCGTCCTGGTTCATAACTGTCAGGCTCGTGACTGTCACTCCTGGCGAGCTCTCACGGCGTCGCGGCCGGTGATCACAGGCGGCGAACGGCGTGACGCCACCTTAGCCCTTGATGGAGGGAGTCGAAGCAGCCGGACAAAGCACTACTGTGTGCCTGCCACCGTGTTACGAGGAGGATCCCGAATGCCGACAATCCGGAAACGCCCCTCCGGCCCCCCGGCGACCGAGATCCACACCCATCACGGAGTTGGCCGGTCGAGCAGATCCTACGCCGAACGAGTCAGCGATGCGCTGCGCAGGCAGGACTCCTCTACCTTGAGCCGTAGGAGGGGTGCCAGCGCGCTCTACCTGCTTGCTGTTGCCGCGCTTGGAGTCGTCGATGCCTACCAGACAGGCATCGTCCGCTCAGTGCCCGAACCGACGTGGCCAGGTCTCGACGCGGATCGCGTCGACGCTTCCGGCGAGGCGTACCGCACGCGCGGAACGCCTGACGCCGGCATTGGGATCGCGTCGTACGGGCTGTCGTTGGTGCTGCTGGGTGCAGGAGCCGACGATCGCGCTGAAGACAAACCGTGGCTACCGCTGTTGGCGGCGGCGAAGGTGGTCGCCGACGCTCTCGGTGGCGCGTACCTGTTTGCCGAGCAAGTCACCAAGCACCGGCGAATCTGCAGTTGGTGCACGCTCGCTGCCGCCGCCAACGTCGCAGCGGTCCCGCTTGTGCTACCCGAGGCCCGGCAGGCATGGCGCACGGTGAGAAGCCGAAAGAATCGGCGTAGTTGACGCAGGTCAAGGCCTACGCCGCATCGACCTGGTGACCGCTGCGGCCGCCCCGCCGAGCCCGAGAGCGACAGCACCCAGCAGTCCGTGATGCTGGGAAGCCCACAGTTGCGGGCTGCGATACGTCGAGGGGTCGTCAAAGGGGCCATGAGCGCCGAAGTCATGACCCTGCACGCCATCGGCTGGTTCCCACAGGTTGACCGGCTGATCAGGTTCACGCTGCTGATCAGTCTGCTGCGAGGAATAGCCGGTGCGCGCGAGGTAGCGGTCCAGCAGACCAGGCGCAACCGCGTTAGCGAAAAGAGTGGCGGTGGTGGAGCCCCCACCCAGTACTCCCGCCGCTTCGGGTGGTCAGCGGCGTACAGCACGGCCGTCGCTGCGACTTCCGGTTGGAAGATCGGAGGGACCGGTTGAGTCCGATGCGGCAGACGGGACAGCACCCAGGAGAACTGCGGCGTGTTGACCGCTGGCATCTGCACCATTGTCACGCGGACGTTGCTGCCGTCATGCAGGAGCTCACAGCGCAGCGCCTCGTGGAACCCCTGGATGGCATGCTTGGCGCCACAGTACGCCGCCTGCAGGGGTATGCCGCGATAGGCAAGCGCCGACCCCACCTGGACGATGGTGCCGGAGTCTCTAGGCAGCATGCGCTTGAGCGCAGCTTGGGTGCCGTACACGTAACCGAGGTAGCTGACCTCCGTAACCCGCTTGAATTCATCCGGGCTCACCTGCATGAACGGCGCGAAGACCGAACTGAACGCCCCGTTCACCCATACGTCGACCGGTCCCAGCTCCGTCTCCGCCTGGCTGGCCGCTGCCTCCACTTGATCAGCATGAGAGACATCGGTGGGGATGACCAACGCCTGACCGCCCGCTGCCTCGACATCGTCGGCGGCGCCGGCCAGCCCCTTTTCGCCTCGCGCCAACAAGGCCACCTTCGCTCCCCGGCGAGCGAAGGCGGCGGCGGTCGTCCGCCCGATGCCTGCGCTAGCGCCGGTGACAACAACTACCTGCGCCTCTCGAGTGGCCATCAATACCTCCGACTGCGACCGCAACGTGCCTTCCCTTCTACCCCGTGGAGGCCGACATGCACGGTCCCACGATCGCTGACTCCTTGGCCGCGGTCCGCTGATCTAATCTGGCTCAGATGGGGATGTCCAACGGGTCACGTGGTCGGTTGTTGGCGATGGTCGTAGCGGGCGTGGCCCTCCTGCTCGCCGGCTGTAGCGGTGACCCCAGCCGGGCGACGAACCCGGTCTCCACGGCGTCCAGCACGCCCGCGTCGACCGAACGCGATGAGACGGAGCCAGCCACGACGACCGCTCCTCGCACGCCGGCGACAAGCTCCGCCACAACTCCGACGAAGCCACCGAGCCGACCGACTCGGCCGGTCACGATTGCGTTCGCGGGCGACGTCCACTTCGAGTCGTTCCTCGCGCCCCGGCTGGAGCACCCGCAGACGGCGATGGGACCGCTCACCCGTGCTCTGGCGCGGGCCGACGTGTCGATTCTCAACCTTGAGACCGCAGTGACGACACGCGGGACCCCGAACCAAAGGACTACACGTTTCGGGCGCCTCCGGTCGTGTTCACCGCTTTGAAGCAGGCAGGCGTCGATGTCGTGACGATGGCGAACAACCATGGGCTCGACTACGGCCCGGTCAGCGTTCCGGACGCGTTGTCGGCCGCGAAAGCAGCGGCGATGCCGGTCATCGGTATCGGTAGGAACGCCACTGAGGCCTACCAGCCCCGGATCGTCACCGTGCACGGCCAGCGGATCGCGTTCCTTGCTGCCACCGCCGTGGTGGACAGCCACCTCGTCGCATCATGGTCGGCCACCGCCAACCAGGCGGGGGTGGCGACCGCACTAGACGGTCACAACGCGGCTCTCGTGGCGGCAGTCAAGGCAGTGCGCCCACACGTGGACACTGTCGTGGTCGACATGCACTACGGCAGCGACCTGATGGAGTGCCCGACCGACATCCAGCGGGAAGTCGCCGACGACCTGGTCAAAGCCGGCGCTGACGTCGTCGTCGGACAACATGCCCACACCCTCTTGGGTGGTGGGTACCTCGGCTCCGCGTACGTCGACTTCGGTATGGGCAACTTTCAGTTCTACGTGGCGACCGGTCAGACGGCGACGACAGGGGTGCTCGTGCTCACCGTCGATGGCCGCAAGGTCACCAACCCGACGTGGATCCCGGGGCAGATCGTGAACGGCCTGCCGGTCCGCCTTTCGGCGAGGCAGCCAGAAGTGCCATCGACCGCAAGGCGGCACTTCGCCGGTGTGCCGGGCTGACCGCTGAACCCACGTCGCCGCCGCGGTAACGGCGGGACGTATCAGCAGCGGCTAGGCTTATGGGGTGCGACTCGTCGTCATCTTGCTAGCCGCCGCCCTCATCTTGGCGGTGGCAAGTTTCGTCATCAACACGCTGAAGTGGCTGCTGTTCATCGCTGCCGTGTTGGTAGCGGTCGGACTGCTGGTTGGCTGGCGCCCTGGTCGGCGCTCGACGTACCACTGACCGGGTCAGTAGGGGTGAAGCTGTCGGTCAGTTGGGTGTGCGCTGGGACGGGATGGTGCCGAGCAGTTCCCGCACCTCGGACTCGCGGTAGCGCCGGTGCCCACCGAGGGTCCGGATCGAGCTGAGCTTGCCCGCCTTCGCCCAGCGAGTCACTGTCTTGGGGTCGACTCGAAACATCGCTGCCACCTCAGCCGGGGTCAGTAGCGGTTCGGACTCGGTAGCACGGGTGTTCACGCGCGGTCTCCTTCGGTGTCGTGTGCGGCTAAGCAACTGCCGGACACTGGTGTGAGTGTCAAGTTAAGCCAAAGGACGCCGCAAACTAGCGATACGTCTCCCGAACCGATAGCCCACTGTCACGGCGACGCCGTCACAGTGGAACCAAGCGGTCATCCCACGCCAAGAGTAACCGAACACCGCAAAGCCTGACTACACCCCGTAGACCGGAACTAACGCGGAGATCAGTTCGCCCGCTCGTAGGCGCTCACCGAAGCGCCACCGGTGCTCGAACGAGCGGTACGCCGTCGCGGCGGCCGCGTAGTCGCCGTCCCGGAGCGCCCGCAAGGCCCCGCGAGATGTCGCGGGCCGAATGGTCATCCGCCAGCGCCAGCGCCAGGGCAGGCAGCCGAGCGATTCCCGCATAGTCGAGCTCCACCCACGACGCGTCATCGAACGCCTCGAGCCAGGCCGCGAGGCGCGTCATCTCGTCGATCAGGTCGGCGTCGTCGACGACCTCGCGCACGACGCGGTGCGCCGACGACATCCGGCGGCGGGCGTCGAGCATCCGGGTGCGATAGCGAAGACCGGTGAAGCCGCCCGCGTCGTACAGCTCGCGCTCGTCGTCAGCCACCAAGACGAACCAGGTGCGCGGCACTCCCCAGGTCACCTGCTGGATGTGCGCCACCGCCTGCGGATGGTCGCGCCGCCAGCGCAGGAAGGCTTCGTCGGCGACCGCCAGTGACCCCGCCGGCACCAGCATGGTGAGCGAGGGGTCGGAACTGTTGTCGACCAGCGAGGTGAGGGACAGCCACGACCGCAGCGGCATGTCGACGGGACACACATGCAACCGACCCTCGCGCCGCAGCACGTACGCGCCCGTCGGCTGATCCGCATCGACGCTGACCGCCGTGGACGTGACAGTCCGTCGCAGCACCGTTTGTTGCTCGGCAATCAGCGTTCCGACACTGTCGAGCTGGCCGCGCTCCGCGCCGCGGAGCCCCTCCCGCGCCGCCTGGCTCACGGCGGACAGCGGCTCATAGACCCGCAGGTACGACGGGTAGGGCAGCACGGCGTCAGAGTAGCCGTCCGCGGGGACTCCGCGACGTACCATCGCCGATTGCGACATATCGTGGGAGCAACCACCCGCGCCACTGCGCGGGCACACGACCCAAGGAGGAGTCACCACCGTGACCGAGACCGCGGACTTCTCCGTATTTGGCCGAGGCGAGAACCACGAGCAGGTGGTGTTCTGCCAGGACCGCACCAGCGGGCTGCGAGCGATCATCGCGATCTATTCCACAGCGCTGGGGCCCGGCCTTGGCGGCACCCGTTACTACCCCTACCCGAACGAGGCCGAGGCCGTCCGTGACGTGCTGAACCTGTCGAAGGGCATGGCCTACAAGGCCGCGCTGGCGGGCCTTGACCTCGGCGGCGGGAAGGCCGTCATCATCGGCGACCCACGCGCAGACAAGACCGAGCCGCTGCTGCGGGCCTACGGCCGGTTCGTGCAGTCGCTGCACGGGCGCTACCTGACCGCCTGCGACGTGGGCACCTTCAGCGAGGACATGGACATCGTCGCCCGGGAGTGCGACTACGTCACCGGGCGCACGCTTGAGCACGGCGGCGCCGGCGACTCCAGCGTGCTCACGGCGTACGGCGTCTTCCAGGGCATGCGCGCCGCGGCGGAGGTGACGTGGGGCGACGCCACCTTGCGCGGGCGGCGGGTCGGTGTCGCCGGTGTCGGCAAGGTCGGGCACCACCTCGTGGAGCACCTGTACGACGACGGCGCCGAGGTCGTCATCACCGACGTGCACGATCCGGCCGTCTCTCGGGTGCGCGCGGCATACCCGCAGGTCGAGGTGGCCGCGGACACCGACGAGCTGGTCGCGTCAGACCTCGACGTCTACGCCCCGTGCGCGCTCGGCGACGCCATCAACGACGACAGCGTCCAGCTGCTGAAGGCCAAGATCATCTGCGGTGCGGCGAACAACCAGCTCGCCCACCCCGGCATCGAGGACGTGCTGGAGTCGCGGGGGATCCTCTACGCGCCCGACTACTGCGTGAACGCCGGCGGTCTGGTGCAGGTCGCCGACGAGCTGCACGGCTTCTCCTTCGACCGGGCCAAGGCCCGAGCGAGCCGGATCTACGACACCACCAAACGCGTCTTCGC
>JAUJOE010000005.1:117222-218230 GCA_030447805.1 Nocardioidaceae bacterium
GGCTAGCGCCAGCTCGCCGGTGAGGTCTCGTCGTAGGCGTCGGCGTACGGATCGTCAACCTCGTCAGCGGTGTCAGTCGCATCGACATCGTCGGCTGAGGAGTCGGCCGGAGTGTCACCGTGGAGCTCACGCTGCAACTCGGTGAAGTCGGTGTTGAATTCGCGGTACTTCAGTTCGCGAGCGACCTTGGTCTGCTTCGCCTTCGCACGGCCGCGCCCCATCCGGGTCGACCCCCTCGCAATTCGTGACGGATCACCGCGAGGGCGCCCGATCTGTTCTGTCTCATGTCGTGCCGACAACGATACCCGCCGGTTGCCCTGCTCACACATCTGATTGTCGAGTGTCTGAGCCGGCCGCCGCCGGTGCAAACGTCGGGGTTCGCCAGCCGAACCGTCCTGCGGCTAGGCCGAGCCGCCGTACGAGCCGTGCAGCCGGACCTCGCCCGCAGGATCGGCGGTCACCTCGCCACACACCCAGGAGTCGACACCACGCTCAGTCAGCACGGCGACGGCCCGGTCGGCATCGGCGGGGGCGACGACAGCGACCATGCCGACGCCCATGTTCAGCGTCTGCTCGACGTCGTCCTGGCTCAGCCCGCCGGCCTGCTGAACCACCCCGAAGATCGGAGCAGGTGTCCAGGTCGACCGGTCAACGACCGCGCTGACTGACGGCGGCAGCACCCGGGCGAGGTTGGCGGCGAGCCCGCCGCCGGTGACGTGCGACATGGCGTGCGTGGCGGTGTGCCGAGCGAGCGCCAGGCACGGCAGCGCATAGATCCTGGTGGGTTCGAGCAGCTCCTCGCCAACCGAGCGCCCCAGCTCGTCGACCTGACGGTCCAGCGACCACCCGGCCTGCTCGAGCAGCACGCGCCGCACCAGCGAGTAGCCGTTGGAGTGCAGCCCCGACGAAGCCATGGCGATGAGTACGTCGCCCGGCTGGACGCGGTTGGCACCGAGCACCTCGTCGGCTTCGACCACACCGGTCGTGGAGCCGGCAACGTCGTACTCGTCAGGGCCGAGCAGGCCGGGGTGCTCGGCGGTCTCGCCGCCCAGCAACGCGCAGCCCGCCACGACGCAGGCTTCCGCGATGCCCTTCACGATCGTCGCGATGCGGTCGGGCACGACCTTGCCGCAAGCGATGTAGTCGGTCATGAACAGCGGCTCGGCGCCGCACACCACCAGGTCGTCGACCAGCATCGCGACCAGGTCGAACCCGATCGTGTCGTGCTTGTCGAGCTGCTGAGCGACGGCGACCTTCGTGCCGACGCCGTCGGCGCTGGTGGCGAGCAACGGCCGGCGGTAGCTGCGCAGCGCCGATGCGTCGAAGAGGCCAGCAAAGCCGCCGATCCCCCCCACCACCTCTGGGCGGCGTGCCTTGTCGACCCACTGCTTCATCAGCGCGACGGCGCGGTCACCGGCCTCGATCGAGACACCCGCCGCGGCGTACGACGACGGGTCGCTGCCGGGTCCGCCGCCGGTCACGGGCGGGTCAGCGCGTCCGCTGCGCCGCCGCCGGCAAGGGTCGCGGACAACCCGTCTGGGCCGAGCGGCGCGTCGAGCTTCTGCTCGAGCAGGTGCTTACCGAGCAAGCGCGGCTCCGGCAGCTCGACGGGGTAGACGCCGTCGAAGCAGGCGCGGCACAGGTCGTTCTTCGGTACCCGGCTCGCGGCCACCAGACCGTCAAGTGAGACATAGGCCAGCGAGTCCGCGCCGATGGACCGGCAGATCTCGTCGGTGCTCATGCCGTTGGCGATGAGCTCGGCCCGGGTCGCGAAGTCGATCCCGTAGAAACAGGGCCACTTGACGGGCGGGCTGGCGATCCGCACGTGCACCTCACGCGCTCCGGCCTCGCGCAGCATGCGCACCTGGGCCCGCTGGGTGTTGCCTCGCACGATCGAGTCGTCGACGACTACCAGCCGCTTGCCCTCGATGACGTCGCGCAGGGCGTTGAGCTTCAGCCGGATGCCGAGCTGCCGGATCGTGTTGCTTGGCTGGATGAAGGTCCGGCCGACGTAGGAGTTCTTCACAAAGCCTTGGCCGTAGGGGATCTTGCTCTCCTCGGCGTACCCGATGGCCGCCGGCGTCCCCGACTCCGGGACTGGGATCACGAGGTCGGCGTCGACAGGGAACTCCCGCGCCAGCGTCCTGCCGATCTCGGCACGCACCGTGTGCACCCGCTGACCGCTGATGAGGGTGTCGGGGCGGGCGAGATAGACGAACTCGAACAAGCAACCCTTGGGCTCGGCCGCCGCGAAACGCCGGCTGCGCAGGCCGTCCTCGTCAATCGCGATGAGCTCACCGGGCTGCACCTCGCGGATGAAGGACGCACCAACGATGTCGAGCGCCGCTGTCTCCGACGCGACCACCCAGCCGCGCTCGAGCCGGCCGAGGACCAATGGCCTGATCCCTTGCGGGTCGCGCGCGGCGTACAGCGCGCCTTGGTCCATGAACACGAAGCAGAACGCGCCGTGCAGCGTTGGCAACACCTCCAGCGCCGCCTGCTCGACCGGCCGGTCGGGATAAGCCGCGAGCAGCGCGGTGACGAGGTCGGTGTCCGTCGACGCCTCGGTGGCCCGCAACTGCTGGGTCGGTACGTCGAGTTGGCCATTGGTCATCGCCAGCTCGTCGACCCGGCGGGCCAGGTCACCGGTGTTGGTGAGGTTGCCGTTGTGGGCCAGGGCTATCGAGCCGACGGGTGTGGATCGGAACGTCGGTTGGGCGTTCTGCCAGACGCTGGAACCGGTGGTGGAGTAGCGGGAGTGGCCGACCGCCACGTGGCCGTTGAGCGAGGCGAGGGTGGACTCGTCGAAGACCTGGGACACCAGGCCCATGTCCTTGTAGACGAGGATCTGTCGACCGTTCGCGACCGCGATGCCCGCCGACTCCTGCCCCCGGTGCTGCAAGGCGTAAAGCCCGAAGTAGGTCAGCTTGGCGACGTCTTCACCGGGCGCCCAGACACCGAAGACGCCCGCACGCATCTTGCGGTCCGAGTTCGTGCGGATCAAGGTCAGAAGTGAGCCGTCCGTCGCCGCGAGCCACTGACGCAGTCTACGTACTGTCGGCAAGCTTCTGGAGCAGCAGCGCCTCGGCGAGGCACACCCGCTCGAACTCCGCCAGGTGCAGCCCCTCGTTCGCACCATGCGCCCGGGTGTCGGGGTCCTCGACGCCGGTCACCAGGATCGCCGCGGCAGGGAACATCTCAGCGAAGGCGGCAATGAAGGGGATTGACCCACCGACGCCGATGTCGACGGGCGCCGTGCCGCCCCATGCCTCGGTGAAGGCGGCCCGCGCGGCGTCGTACGCCGGGCCGTTGGCGTCGACAGTGAACGGTTGGCCGACGTCCCCGTCAATGACCGTCACCTGGACGCCCCAGGGGGCGGAGGCAACCAGATGCCGACGCAGCTGGTCGAGCGCTCGACGCGCGTCGTCGCCGGGTGCCACGCGGAGGCTGATCTTGGCGCGGGCTGCGGGGATGAGCGTGTTGCTGGCGTCGGCGACCCGGGTGGCGTCGAGGGCGATGACCGAGATCGCCGGTCTGGCCCAGAGGCGGTCGACGACCGAGCCGGTGCCGATCAGCTCCACCCCGTCGGCGATACCGGCGTCAGCGCGCAGCCGGTGCTCGTCGTACTCAAGATCGGCGGCCTTGCCCGTGTTCAGGCCGGGTACCGCGACGTCACCGTTGTGATCGTGCAGGGTGGCGATGAGCCGGCAGAGCGCGGTCAGCGCATCGGGGGCGACGCCCTCCCACATGCCGGAGTGCACGGCGTGGTCGAGCGCCCGGACCTCGACCACACAGTCGGCGAGGCCGCGCAGCGACGTGGTGAGGGCGGGGGTGCCGATCTCCCAGTTCGTCGAGTCGGCGATGACGATGACGTCGCTGGCCAGCTTGTCGCGGTACGTCGTCAACAGCGCGTCGAGGGTTGGCGACCCCACCTCCTCCTCCCCTTCGACGAAGACCGTCACCCCGACGGGCAGGTCGTCGCCGTGCGCCCGGATCGCCGCCAGATGGGCAGCGATGCCGGCCTTGTCGTCGGCGGCGCCTCGGGCGAACAGCCGGTCACCACGTTCGGTTGGCTCGAACGGTTCGGAGTTCCACGTCGACGGGTCGCCCTCGGGCTGGACGTCATGGTGGGCGTACAGCAGCACGGTCGGCGCTCCCGGTGGACCCGGCTTTCGGGCAAGCACCGCGGGCATCCCGCCGTCAGCGGAGACGATCTCAACCTCGAGCCCCGCGTCGCGGAACAGCGCGGCGGTGGCCTCAGCTGACCGGCGTACCTGATCGGCGCGGGCCGGGTCGGCGCTCACCGACTGGATGCGCACCAGGTCTTCGAGGTCGGCACGAACGCCCGGCAGGATCGCCGCCACCGCGGCTCGCAGATCAGAACTCATGCGCGCGATGTTATCGACGCCCGGATCTGAACGGACGTGCCGTCCGAACACGCCCGAGCCGCCACCGTCTGCCGTCACCTGTCGGAAGACGTACGGCCCCCGCCCCGGCCAGCCGCCGTCTGCCGTCGCGTGTCGGAAGACGTACGCGGTGGGAGCAAGTCAGACCAGCGGGAGGTGCTCGGTGAGGTCCGATCGCTCACCCGACGCGCGAACCTTTCCTGCGTCTACCGCCTCCACGAAACCCAACTGACCGCGCGCCAGGGCGATCCAGGTCACCGCCTCGGTCTCCACCACCGCAGGGGGCTTCCCACGGATGTGGCGGGCACCCTCGACGCACTGCACCGCTGCGTACGGCGGCACCCGCACCTCGACGCTCTTCCCTGGTGCGCGCGTCGCCAGCACCGCGAGGAAGTGCTTGACCGCTGCCCGGAGATCTGCCGGGTCGGGGGGCTCGCCCGAAAGCGCCGCCTCGTCGATCCGGTCGAGCACCTCGGCGAGTTCGGCGCCCGGCAACTGACGCAGTCGTGCCGGCATGCTAGTCCGCAAAGGCTGCGGGCAGGGTTGCTGACCAGGCAGCGCGCAGCTCGGTCAGCGGGATGCGGAACTGGTCGTGTACGTCGAGCGCTGCCTCGCCGTCGCGGCCTTGGGTCACACCGATGCGGACGTGGGGGAGGTCGCGCGCCGTACACAGGTCGATGAAACGGGCTCCGTGCTCCGCCGGTACGGCGACGATGGCCCGAGCCGTCGACTCGCTGAACAGCGCCACGAACGGGTCGAGGCCCGAAGGCAGGCTGATCGACGCGCCGACGCCGTGGCGCAGGCACGACTCGACAAGCGCCTGGGCGAGCCCGCCGTCGGAGAGGTCATGCGCCGCGGCGACGAGCCGACGGCGCGAGGCGTCGATCAAGACGTCGGCCAGGGCGCGGTCAGCGTCGAGATCGACCCGAGGCGGCAGACCGCCGAGGTGACCGTGCAGCGCGTGCGCCCACTCGGAGCCACTCAGCTCGTCGCGGGTCTCGCCGAGCAGCCAGATGTGCTGGCCTTCCGCGAAGAAGCCGAGCGGTGTACGTCGCCGTACGTCGTCGATGACTCCCAGCACGCCGACCACCGGCGTGGGCAGGATCGCCGCGTCGCCGGTCTGGTTGTAGAAGCTGACGTTGCCGCCAGTGACGGGGATACCGAGAGCGCGGCAGCCCTCCGCCAGTCCCCGGGTGGCCTCAGCGAACTGCCACATCACTGCCGGGTCCTCGGGTGAGCCGAAGTTGAGGCAGTCGGTGACCGCGATCGGGCGGGCGCCGCTGGTCGCGACGTTGCGGTAGGCCTCGGCCAGCGCCAGCTGGGCGCCGGTGAACGGGTCGAGCCGCACGAACCGGCCGTTGCAGTCGGTCGCCACCGCCACGCCCAGCCCGGTCTGCTCGTCGACACGGACGACACCGGCGTCCTCCGGCTGCGCGAGGACGGTGTTGCCCTGCACGTACCGGTCGTACTGGTCGGTGACCCACGACTTGTCGCACAGGTTCGGCGATGCGGCGAGGGTCAGCAGCGTCGCGCGCAGACCGTCGCCGCTGCCAGGGCGCGGCAGCCGATCGGCGCTGTCGGCCTGGAGGTCGTCCTGGGCTGCCGGGCGGGCATAGGGCCGCTCGTAGACGGGGCCTTCGTGGGCCACCGAGCCCGGTGGTACGTCGACGATCGTCTCGTCGTGCCACTCGATGACCAGCCGTCCGGTGTTGGTCACCTCACCGATCACGCTGGCGTCGACGTCCCACGTGCGGCAGATCTGCAGGAACCGCTCGACTCCCGCGGGCTCGACGATCGCCATCATCCGTTCCTGCGACTCGCTCATCAAGATCTCCTCGGGAGCCAGCGACGCGTCCCGCAACGGCACCCGGTCGAGCCAGATGTGCATGCCACCGTCTCCGGCGCTGGCGAGCTCAGAGGTTGCGCACGACAGTCCCGCGCCCCCGAGGTCTTGGATGCCGGAGATGATGCCCTCGGCGAACAGCTCGAGCGTGCACTCGATGAGCAGCTTCTCCATGAACGGGTCGCCGACCTGCACGCTGGGCCGCTTGGCGGGGCNACCCACTCCGAGCCGCTGAGCTCGTCGCGGGTCTCGCCGAGCAGCCAGATGTGCTGGCCTTCAGCGGGAAAGCCGAGCGGTGTGCGTCGCCGTACGTCGTCGATGACTCCCAGCACGCCGACCACCGGCGTCGGCAGGATCGCTGCGTCGCCGGTCTGGTTATAGAAGCTGACGTTTCCGCCAGTGACAGGGATGCCGAGAGCGCGACAGCCTTCCGCCAGTCCCCGGGTGGCCTCGGCGAACTGCCACATCACTGCCGGGTCCTCGGGCGAGCCGAAGTTGAGGCAGTCGGTGACCGCGATCGGGCGGGCGCCGCTGGTCGCGACGTTGCGGTAGGCCTCGGCCAGCGCCAGCTGGGCGCCGGTGAACGGGTCGAGCCGCACGAACCGGCCGTTGCAGTCGGTCGCCACCGCCACGCCCAGCCCGGTCTGCTCGTCGACACGGACGACACCGGCGTCCTCCGGCTGCGCGAGGACGGTGTTGCCCTGCACGTACCGGTCGTACTGGTCGGTGACCCACGACTTGTCGCACAGGTTCGGCGATGCGGCGAGGGTCAGCAGCGTCGCGCGCAGACCGTCGCCGCTGCCAGGGCGCGGCAGCCGATCGGCGCTGTCGGCCTGGAGGTCGTCCTGGGCTGCCGGGCGGGCATAGGGCCGCTCGTAGACGGGGCCTTCGTGGGCCACCGAGCCCGGTGGTACGTCGACGATCGTCTCGTCGTGCCACTCGATGACCAGCCGTCCGGTGTTGGTCACCTCACCGATCACGCTGGCGTCGACGTCCCACGTGCGGCAGATCTGCAGGAACCGCTCGACTCCCGCGGGCTCGACGATCGCCATCATCCGTTCCTGCGACTCGCTCATCAAGATCTCCTCGGGAGCCAGCGACGCGTCCCGCAACGGCACCCGGTCGAGCCAGATGTGCATGCCACCGTCTCCGGCGCTGGCGAGCTCAGAGGTTGCGCACGACAGTCCCGCGCCCCCGAGGTCTTGGATGCCGGAGATGATGCCCTCGGCGAACAGCTCGAGCGTGCACTCGATCAGCAGCTTCTCCATGAACGGGTCGCCGACCTGCACGCTGGGCCGCTTGGCGGGGCCGGTCTCGTCGAAGGTCTCCGACGCCAGCACCGACACGCCGCCGATCCCGTCGCCGCCGGTCTTCGCGCCGTACACGATCACCTGGTTGCCGCTGCCCGACGCCTTGGCGAGGTGGATCTGGTCGTGCCGCAACACTCCGACGCACAGCGCGTTGACCAGCGGGTTCCCGGCGTACGACGGGTCGAAGACGACCTCGCCGCCGATGTTCGGCAACCCCAGGCAGTTGCCGTAGCCCCCGACGCCGGCCACGACGCCCGGCAGCACGCGACGGGTGTCGGGGGCCTCGAGCGGACCGAAGCGCAGCGAATCCATCACCGCGACCGGCCGGGCGCCCATCGACAAGATGTCGCGAACGATGCCACCGACCCCAGTGGCAGCGCCTTGGTAGGGCTCGACGTACGACGGGTGGTTGTGCGACTCGACCTTGAACGTGACCGCGTAGCCGTCGCCGATGTCGACAACGCCGGCGTTCTCGCCGATGCCGACGAGCAGTCGCTCGCGCATGGCGTCGGTCATGGTGTCGCCGAACTGGCGCAGGTGCACCTTGCTGGACTTGTAGGAGCAGTGCTCGCTCCACATCACCGAGTACATGGCCAGCTCTGACGACGTGGGGCGACGGCCAAGGATCTCGCGAAGCTGCGCGTACTCGTCGGGCTTGAGCCCCAGGTCTGCCCATGGCTGTTGCGCGTCCGGGTCGTCGCGGGCGGCCGAAACCGTGTCGATGACACGCTGATCTGTCACCGCGGTGATGGTAGTGCCACCTGCTGGGCGCCAACATCGCGGGCGGACTGCGCGCGCTTGCGGGGCAATGAGGGTCCAGGTCGTCAATTGCTGACCGCGGCAATACCTGGTATGCATATACTCAGTAGGCAGGTGCCAAGAGAGGATGAGCCCGTGTCGGTTAGGCAAGCGTTGCTGACCCTGTTGGAGCAGCGACCGATGTACGGCTATCAGTTGCGGGCGGAGTTCGAGGCGCGGACGGGGTCGACGTGGCCGTTGAACATCGGTCAGGTCTACACAACCTTGGCCCGACTCGAACGGGACGGGATGGTGGAGGAGCCGGCTCCGATGACGATGGCCACGTCATCTACAGCGTTACCGAGCCGGGGCGTGGCGAGGTCGCGGCGTGGTTCAGCACGCCGGTGCAGCGCACGCAGCCACCGCGTGACGAGTTGGCTATCAAACTCGCCCTTGCTGTCACCGTGCCCGGAGTTGACGTCGACGCGGTCATCCAGGCGCAGCGCAGCGCCACCATGGCAGCGCTGCAGGACTACACCCGGCTGAAGCGCGCCGCCCAGGCCAAGCAGGAGGAGCCAGCCGGGATGGCCTGGAGTTTGGTGCTCGACTCATTCGTCTTCGCCGCCGAAGCAGAGATTCGCTGGCTCGATCACAGCGAGGCGCGCCTGCGCCGAGCCGCCCGCGAGCGTCAGCCCTCCTCGGCGCCTGCGCCGGCATCGGTTGACCCGAAGGTGCGTGCGCGATGAACCAGCCGGTCCTCGATCTGCGTGACGTCAGCCGGGTCCACGGCTCCGGCTCGACTGCAGTGCACGCACTGCGGTCTGTGGGGGTGCAGGTGTACGCCGGTGAGCTGGTGGCGGTGATGGGTCCGTCCGGGTCTGGTAAGTCCACACTTTTGACCCTGGCCGGCGGCCTGGACCGCCCGTCGTCGGGGTCGGTTCTGGTCGAGGGGACTGCCCTCGAATCGCTGGACCAAGGGCACCGCGCGCGGATGCGGCGTACCGCCATTGGTTACGTCTTCCAGGACTTCAATCTCATCCCCGCACTCACTGCTGCCGAGAACGTCGCGCTGCCGCGGGAACTGGATGGTGAGCGTTCCCGGGCAGCCCGCCGAGCTGCACTGGCCGCGTTGACTGAGGTGGGGATCGGTGAGCTGGCGGACCGGTTCCCCGACGAGCTCTCCGGCGGCCAGCAGCAGCGGGTGGCGATTGCGCGCGCTGTCGTGGGTGAGCGGCGGCTGATCCTGGCCGACGAGCCAACGGGCGCGTTGGACACGGAGACCGGCGAGGACATCCTCGGGCTGCTGAGGGCTCGCTGCGACGCCGGCGCTGCAGGCGTCCTGGTGACCCACGAGGCCCGGTACGCCGCCTGGGCGGACCGGGTCGTCTTCCTCAGGGACGGGCGAATCGTCGACGAGACCCGTGCGGACCGGCCAGACTCCCTGCTGGAGACTGGGAAGACCCGATGAGGGCATGGCGTCCCATGTTGCGGATGGCCCGCCGAGAGGCGACCAGAGCGCGCGGCCGGAGCCTGTTGGTGCTCGTCATGATCGCGCTTCCGGTGCTCGCGGTGACCGCCGCGGATGTCGTCATGCGGACCGCCGACGTCTCGGGCAGCGAAGCGCTCGAGCGTCGGCTGGGTGCTGCCGACGCGCGGGTCCGGTTTGAGGGTTGAGAGAGGTCCAGCAGGGGCCAGACCCCGATCTCGGCATGGGCGGGCGCGGCGGGAGATCGAGGGTGGCGCCGACCCTGGCCACGATCAGCGAGGCGTTGGGACGCCCGGTGCACGGACTCGAACGCCGCGAGGGGAGTGTTCGAGTGACCACCGACGAAGGCGTCGCCTCCGCGGAAGGCACCGAGATCGACTTGGGCGACCCGCTCGCAGAGGGCCTCTTTCGGCTGACCGAAGGCCGTCTTCCGCAGGAGCGTGGAGAGGTGGTCGTCAACGCCGCGCTGGCCGACCGCGGACCAGGTGTCGGTGAGACGCTCAGCCTTCTCAATGGGCCAACCGTGACTGTGGTGGGTATCGCCGAGTCCACCTCGTACTGGAACCGTCCCGTCGTCGCGGGCCCACTCGGCAGTCTCGGCCTGTCCACGGAGCGGGGCGCGGCGACCTGGCTCGTCGATGCCGGGGGGCCGGTCACCTGGGCAGACGTGCAGGCATTGAACGACGTCGGGGCCACGGTGCTGTCTCGCGCGGTCCTCGAGAATCCGCCGACTGCAGCCCAGCTCGCTCAGGAGGGCTTGGGCTCAACGGGTGATGACGCCCTGTACGCGGTGGTCGCGCTGATCGTTGTGATGGCGCTGATCGAAGTCGTCCTGCTCGCGGGTCCCGCCTTCGCCGTCGGTGCCCGCAAGCAACAACACAACCTGGCGCTGATGGCCGCGAGCGGTGGCACGCCACGGCAGCTCCGCCGGGTGGTGTTGGCGTCTGCCCTGGTGCTCGGCGGTGTCGCCTCGGCGTTCGGCGTGCTGATGGGCATCGCCCTGGCCTTCGTGGTGTTGCCTCTGATGCAGCGGTTCTCGGGCAACTGGCTCGGCCCGTTCGACGTCCCCTGGCTCCACCTCGTGGGCATCGCTGCCTTCGGTCTGCTCAGCGCGTTTCTGGCTGCGCTCGTACCTGCCGTCATCGCGGCCAGGCAAGACGTCGTCAACGTGTTGGCCGGACGCCGCGGCGATCGAAAACCGAGCCTGCGTTCACCACTCCTGGGCCTGGTCCTGCTCAGCGCCGGTATCGCCGGCGCCGCCTATGGAGCAGTAGGAAGCAGCAGCACGGGAGAGTTCTACATCGCCGCCTCCGCAGTGGTGTCGGTCCTCGGCATGATCCTGCTAGTCCCGGTAGTCCTGGTGTTGCTGGCGCGGGTCTCCCGCGGGCTGCCACTACCGGTGAGGTACGCCGTCCGCGACGCAGCCCGGCATCGCACCCGCACCGTCCCGGCCGTGGCCGCCGTGGCGGCGACCGTCGCCGGCGTGGTGGCGCTCGGCATCGGCGCGGCCAGCGACGAACTGGAACACCAGCGCACCTACGTCTCCGCCCTCGAGCACGGCTCCGGTGCAGTTTCCACCTGGAGCGACGGCCAGCGGGTTCACTGGGCACGGGTTGAGGAGGCGATCCATCGGGCGCTACCCGCCACCGACGTCACCGCCATCCAACGAATCGCGGGGCCGCGTCAGGCCGTCGTTGCCTCGGTGGACCTGACCTTCCACGCGCCGAACGGTCCCCGGTATCTGCTGGACGGCTGGAGCTCTCCGTTTGGGTTCTTGGTGCTGGTCAGTCGCGAGGCTGTGCCGGCCGGACTGGTCGAACTGGAGGCGGACCAACGTGACGCCGTCCACGAAGTCTTGACCGACGGTGGCGCGGTGGTGTTCACGAGCACTCCGGTGACCGATGACGAGGTCCGAATCGCGACGACGTACAGGGCCAAAAAGGGCAAACCCATCGGCAAGCAGCGCCCGGTCACGGTGCCGGCGCTGTATCTGGAGGTCCCCGGATTTCAAGCACCGCTGCAGGCCGTTCTGTCACCGCAAGTGGTCGAGCGGCTCGAGCTGCAAACCGCGACCACCGGACTCTTCGTCGATGGACCAATCTCTGAAGTCGCCGAGGCAGATATCAAAGAGGCGATCGGCGCGGTAACCCCCAAGGTGTGGTTCTACGTCGAACGCGGCTACCAGGCGGATGGCGAGACGCGTATCGCTCTGTTAGTGCTAGCCGCCCTGGGCGCGGTGCTCATGTTGGGCGGGACGCTGACGGCAACTTCCCTGGCGCTGTCCGATGCTCGACCCGATCTGGCCACCCTGTCGGCGGTCGGAGCCGCGCCGCGGACCCGCCGGGCCGTCGCAGCCGCGTACGCCGGGACGGTGGGACTGGTGGGCGCGGCGCTGGGGGCGGCCGTGGGCTTCATCCCCGGCATCGCGGTCACGTATCCGCTCACGGCGGTGGACTGGACCGATGTCGACGCCCAGGGACGCGCCTTACCGGACCACTTCGTCGACATCCCATGGCTGCTGATCGGCACCGTAGTCCTGCTGCTGCCGCTGCTGACCGCATTCATCGTTGGCCTCACGTCCCGGTCGCGGTTGCCACTCGTGGCTCGTATCGACTGAGGCGGCGCTGGGTCAACGAAGCCACCGACGGTTCAGGGCTGAGAGGCTGGTGTCATGGCCACCTACGTCGCGTTCCTGCGCGCCATCAACCTCGGCGCCCACCGCATGTTTCCAATGGCCGAGCTCATACCCGTCAAGCGGAGGGCCTCCCGTTGGATCGCGTGACCGAATCGCGATCGCCGGTGGTCGGCCGTCACTACCCTGGGACAATGGGAACCGGCCAAGACGAGGAAGCAGCGGACGACGGGGACGCCGAGGCGTCCCTCGAGACCGGCATCCGCGACCAGCGGCTCAACATCGCAGGTTGGTTCGCGAGCCACGCTGACACCGGAACACGGGGGCCGCACGTTCACCTGGGCACGAACGACGGGCGGAACCCAGTGCTCAGCACACGTCAGATCCCGGAACTCATCGCAGCGCTGACTCTGGTAGCCGAACGCATCGACCGTCTCTGGGAGAAAGACAGTGCGGAGTACCCGTTCGGTGACGAGCCTGACGACAACGACCCGGCGGTGATCAGGCAACGGCGCATTGCGGACCTTGAGCTCCATGACCGCGTGGCAGCGAACCTGCCCGAGGTTCTCGCGCTGATCACCCAGGCCGAGAGCTCCGCTGACGCCATGGGGCCCGTCGGGGCACTGCTCGGCGTCGATGACGTCGAGGCGCTCGCCCGCCTCTCCCGGTTCTCGCTGTGGAGCCTTACGCGCGGGGGGCAGGCGGCCCGCACCAGGAAGCTTGCGGAACTGCGTCAGCAACCGTGAGCGTCCGGAACTGCGCTCACTGGTAACGATCCAGCGGTGGCCGGACATGGGTGAGATATGGATCCGAATCCGCGCTCCTGGGTGGCCACGTGAGTGACACCTCGTCAGCGCCGGACGACCGCTTCGGAAACCTGTACGGCGCCAACTTCGGCCCGCTGCTCGGCTACGCGCTGCGCCGCGCAGCGACCGCCGAAGATGCTGCCGACGTAGTCTCGGAGACGTTCCTCGTAGCGTGGCGCCGCCTCGCAGATGTGCCGGCGGGGTCGGATGCTCGGCTGTGGCTGTACGGCGTCGCCCGACGCGTGCTGGCTAACCAGCGCCGAGGGACGGAGAGAAGGGACCGGCTCGGCGAGCGCTTGCGGCACGACTTGGCTGCGGCAGTACCAGACCACGCCGACCTGCTGACGGCTCGCGCTGATCTCACTACCGCGCTGGCACGGCTCGGCGTCGTCGACCGCGAGGTGCTCCAGCTCACTGCCTGGGAAGGACTCGACCCGCGGGAGATCGCGACGGTGCTGGACATGCCGGCCGGCGCCGTCCGAACTCGCTTGTCACGCGCTCGGGCGCGGCTGCGGCGTGAGCTCGGTGACGATCGCGGCGTTGACGGACATGTAGCAGGTGACCCGTTGACGTCCGCACCGCGGAACAGGAGGGAGAGCTCATGACAAAGTCCACG
This sequence comes from Nocardioidaceae bacterium, assembly GCA_030447805.1. GTDB lineage: Bacteria > Actinomycetota > Actinomycetes > Propionibacteriales > Nocardioidaceae > JAUJOE01. The sequence continues at coordinate 131,060 of JAUJOE010000005.1, forward strand.
ACCGGACCCATGCCTGAACCGCCGTACACCGATGACGACGTTATGGCGCTCCCCCTCGACCGCGCTCGGCAGGAGCTCCTGGAGGAGATCATGTCCACTCCGACGCTGCACACCGATAACACCCCAGCGCCGCCAGCCGACAAACCGCGGCGGACGCGTTGGCTTGTCATCGTCGCCTCAGCGGCGGCTGCCGCCGTCGTGGTCACCGGGCCGGTCTGGTGGGCGCAGCGCGGCGGTAGCGAGTCGACCACGGGAAACGTCTCCTCCTGGGCAGTCCGGGCGGCCGAGGATGCCCCTCGCGTCCTCGTGGATGCGCCGGGTTGGGAGATCACCTACGTGTACGGCTTCGGCAGCCCGGAGGGGGAGCTGACTTTCAGCAACGGCAGCCAGGAGCTTGATGTGCATTGGCGCTCGGCTGAGAACTACGACCGATACTTCCGCGACCGCGCCCATGTCAGCACTGGCACGCCCGTCGAGCTGCTTGGTAAACCCTCGACGATGTTCACGTACGGCGAGGGTGACTACACCACCATCCGACCCGTCGAAGGCGACTCGTTCTTGGAGGTACGTGGCGGCGTCGGCGACCGGTCGCAGTACCTAGCCGTGCTCGACCAGCTCGTCTTCACCGACGTGGACACCTGGCTCGCGGCGATGCCCCCTGAGGTGGTGATGCCCGCTGAGCGGGTGGAGACCATCCAGGGGATGCTCGAGGGCGTCCGCACGCCACCAGGGTTCGATATCAGCACGATCCCAGCGGAAGATCTCGGTGACCGGTACCACTTCGGCGCGCGGGTCACCGGGACGGTCGCTTGCGCCTGGATCGAGCGGTGGCACCAGGCCACGCGTGCAGGCGACGACGCAGCGGCGAATGCGGCAGCCGCCGCATTGCAGTCGAGCAAACAGTGGCCGATTCTGCTCGAGATGGACCGGCAAGGCGACTACCCCGAGGTCCTCTGGGAGATCGCGGACAAGGTGCAAGCCGGCCGCTTCCCGGTGGCGTACAAGCAGGGACTCGGCTGCGACTGATGGAGGTTGCCCATCGTCGAATCGGGGTACGTCGGCCACATGACAAGTCGAGAACTGGTCCGCCCCCGTGACCGAAAGATGATCGCCGGCGTCTGCGCCGGCCTCGCCGACCGGTTCGGTGTGTCCACCACGCTGGTCCGCATCCTCTTCGTCATCTTCGGGCTCACCGGCGCCGGCGAACTTGCGTACGTCGTGCTATGGATCCTCGTGCCGAAGGCCTGACAAGATCACGTGCTGGCAAGATCAGCCGCCCGGCGTCAGTGCAGCGCTGGCACCTGTCGGAGCACCGATGTGAAGAACGCCAAGCCGTCGGTGCCGGCGCCGCACAGGTCGTCGACGGCGTGCTCCGGGTGCGGCATGAGGCCGACCACGTTGCCGCGGTCGTTCGTGATGCCGGCGATGTCGCGCATCGACCCGTTGGGGTTGGCGCCCAGATAGCGGGCGACGACCTGGCCCTCGCCTTCTAGCCGGTCCAGGGTGGCGTTGTCGGCGACGTACCCGCCCTCACCGTTCTTGAGGACGATCACGACCTCCTGACCTGCTGAGTAGTCGCTCGTCCAAGCGGTTGCGGCGTTTTCGATGCGCAGCCGCTGGTCGCGGCAGACGAACCTGCGGCTGTGGTTGCGGATCAAGGCGCCGGGAAGCAGGTGCGACTCGCACAGGATCTGGAAGCCGTTGCAGATGCCCAGCACGGGCAGCCCCCCGTTCGCCGCCTCGACGACCGCGCCCATCACGGGTGCGAAGCGGGCGATGGCGCCGCAGCGCAGGTAGTCGCCGTACGAGAAACCGCCGGGAAGCACAACCGCGTCGACCCCGCCCAGGTGGTCGTCGCCGTGCCAGAGCCGGACTGGCTCAGCGCCGGCCAGTGTGACCGCTCGTCGGGCGTCGACGTCGTCGAGCGACCCGGGGAAGGTGACAACGCCAATCTTCACGGCTGCTCCACCCGGACCGCGTAGTCCTCGATCACCGGGTTGCTCAGCAGTGTCTCGGCCACTCGGCGTACCTGTGCCAACCGGTCTTCGGTCACGTCGCCGTCGAGCTCGAGCTCGAACCGTTTGCCCTGCCGCACATCTCGCACCCCGTCGAAGCCCAGCCGGGGAAGCGCCCCGTGCACTGCCTTGCCCTGCGGGTCGAGGATCTCCGGTTTGAGCATGACGTCGACGACGACGCGGGCCACGAAGTGCTCCTTGACGAACTCTGACGACGGCATAGCAACGAGGACAGCGCCAGTGTAAAGCCGCCTGTCGCGCGAAAGGATCCGACGCTCAGCACGCCCTAGCGAACCCACCGTCGGATCTTCCCGCCGATCCCGCCGAGCCTTCCGGAAGGATCCGACGCTCAGCACGCCCAAGCGAACCCACCGTCGGATCTTTGGCGCGCGCGAGGCGCACTTGGCGCGCGAGCCGCACGCGAGCCCCTCAGAACCTTTCACCCGTCAGTCGTTCGTAGGCCTCGACGTAGGCGTCGCGGGTCTGCTCGACAACGCTCGGTGGCAGCGGCGGCGGTGCCTCGCCGGAGTCCTTGTTCCACCCGCTGGCCGGCGAGGTGAGCCAGTCGCGCACGATCTGTTTGTCGTACGACGGCTGGGGCCGCCCCGGCTGCCAGCGGTCCGCTGGCCAGAACCGGGACGAGTCGGGGGTCAGCACCTCGTCAGCCAGCGTGAGCTGCCCGTCGTACCGGCGCCCGAACTCCAGCTTCGTGTCAGCCAGCAATATTCCGCGCTGACGCGTGATCGCCTCGGCCCGCTGGTAGATCGCCAAGGTGAGCGAGCGCAGCCGCGCGGCCACCTTGTCGCCGACCGTGTCAACGACTGCGGCGTAGGAGACGTTCTGGTCATGCTCGCCCGCCGCGGCCTTTGTCGCCGGAGTGAAGATCGGCTCGGGCAACCGTGACCCGTCCTGCAGCCCCGGCGGCAGCTCGACGCCGCAGACGGCGCCGGTCGCCCGGTAGTCGGCCAGCCCGGAGCCGGCGAGGTAGCCGCGAGCCACGCACTCCACCGGCAGCATGTCGAGCCGCTCGCACACCAGCGCCCGTCCCCTCACCTGCTCAGGCACGTCGGTCGACACGACATGGTTCGGCACCAGTCCGTGCAGCTGCTCGAACCACCACAGCGACATCCGGGTCAGGACCACGCCCTTGTCGGGGATCGCCGGGCTGAGCACGAAGTCGTACGCCGAGATGCGGTCGGTAGCCACCAGGAGGAGTCGGTCGTCGCTCAGCTCGTAGAGCTCCCGGACCTTCCCGGAATGGATGTGGCGGGCCCCCCCGATCGAGACGTTCGCGGTCATGGGGTCATCCTGCCCAATCGCTTCTCTACGTGGGGTGACCAACGAGCCCCGTAGCGGCCGGCGTGTCCGCGCAGAGCAAGATGAGGGCGTGACTGACGCTGTCGTGATCGGCTCCGGACCCAACGGTCTCGTCGCCGCCAACCTGCTGGTCGACGCTGGCTGGTCGGTGACGGTGCTCGAAGCGCAACCGACGATTGGCGGGGCGGTCCGTAGCGACTCCGAGATCACACCGGGTTTCACTCACGACACGTTCAGCGCGTTCTACCCGCTGGCCGCCGCCTCCGACACGATCAAGGCGCTGCAGTTGGAGGAGCACGGCCTGCAGTGGGTGCATGCCCCCGCCGTGCTTGGCAACCCGATGCCCGACGGCAGCTGGGCGATGCTCCACCGGGACCCCGCCGACACCGCGGCCGCTCTCGACACGTTGTGCGCCGGTGACGGGGAAGCCTGGTTACGGCTTTGCCGGGTCTGGGACCGGATGGGCGCCCCGATCATCAGCGCCCTGCTCAACCCGTTCCCGCCGGTGCGCGCCGGAACCCGGTTCGCGGCGAGCCTCCCTGGGACAGGCGGCGTGCAGGCGCTGCGATTGCTGCTGGTGTCGGTGCGGCGACTCGGGCAGGAGCACTTCCGCGGGGAGGCGCCTCGCCTCTTGCTCGCGGGCAACGCGCTGCACTCCGACATCTCCCCCGAGAGCTCGGGCTCTGGCCTTTTCGGTCTGCTGCTCACCATGCTTGGGCAGACCGTGGGCTTCCCGGTGCCCAAAGGCGGTGCCGGGGAGCTGACCCAGGCGATGGCCCGCCGGTTCCAGGCGCGGGGCGGCACGATCGCCACCGGCGCCGAGGTGACGTCGGTGGTGGTACGCCGCGGCCGGGCGGTCGCCGTACGCCTTGCCGACGGTGCGGAGATCTCAGCTGGCCGGGCTGTCGTCGCCGACGTGTCGGCCCCCGCCTTGTACGGCGGCCTCCTGCCGCTCGAGGATCTGCCGGCGCGGGTCAGGCGCGGTCTGGTGGGGTTTGAGTGGGACCCCGCCACGATCAAGGTGGACTGGGCACTGTCGAGCGGCGTGCCGTGGCAGCCGGCGCCCGAAGTCGCGCCGGGCACCGTGCACATTGCTGACTCGGTCGACGAGCTGACCACCTACGCCGCCCAGATCAACGGCAACACGGTGCCGGCACGACCGCTGCTGTTGATGGGGCAGATGACGACGACGGACCCCACTAGGTCACCGGTAGGCACCGAGTCGATGTGGGCGTACTGCCACCTGCCGCAGCACACCCGGGCCGACGCCGGCAACGAGGGCATCAGCGGCCGTTGGGACCGCGACGACCTGGAGCGGATGGCGGACCGGATGCAGCGGCGGGTGGAGCGGTTCGCGCCCGACCTCGCGAGCCGGATCATCGGCCGGCGCATCTTGGGGCCGCGCGAGCTGCAAGCCCGCGACGCCAACCTGCACAACGGTGCAATCAACGGTGGCACGGCCAACCTGCACCAACAGCTCGTGTTCCGGCCCGTCCCCGGGCTCGGGCGTGCCGAGACACCGATCAAGGGCCTCTACCTGGGTTCTGCGTCGGCGCATCCCGGCGGTGGTGTGCACGGGGCGCCCGGCTCCAACGCGGCCCGGGCGGCGCTGGCGCACGACCGGCTACGGCGGGTGCACGACCGCCTGGGGCGGGTGCGCTCCTGACGGGTCAGTCGATAACCGACCCGAGCTGGCTTACGCAAGCGGGGGCGCCAGCGCATTCTCGCCGCTGGCGCCCCGCTTGGGTGGTTCTCCTGCTGGTCTGCTACTCCCGACCGGTGTAGCGGAAGATCCACAACCCGCTGTCACGGTCGCTCATCAAGAGCAGCGGCCGGGCTGTCGAGCCGGGGCCCGACTTCCCCTGCATGAGCGGGTAGACGCCCCAGAAGTCGTTGCCGCCGCCGCCGATGAAGTGCCCAGCCTCGGTGATACCGCCGGGCCCGAACTTCAGCACCCGCAGGCCGGCGTCGTACCAGGACGCGTAGGCCAGGTACTTGCCGGCGCGCGGATCGGTCTTGACTTCATGCACGGTCAAGTTCCCGAAGCCGGTCGCGTACGCCGGGTCGAGCGCCTCCTGCACCGCGAAGGTGTCCTGCTCCTGCAACGTCATGCCGTCGTGCTGGTGGATGTAGCCCCAGCCGTCGTAGGTGTTCTTCGCCGACACCGACTCGCCGAGCGCGCCGATCGCCGGCATGTCGCCACCGGCCGCGATGTCAGCGCCGAAGTAGTTGGCTTCATCGTTGAACAGCAGGTGAGACGCGCGGTGCCCAATGCAAATCGCCGGGATGGTGGGAGTGTAGGCGTGGCCCTGCGACCCGCAGATGAACGCGTCGGGCAGCAGCCCGTTGCGGGTGCCACCGTGGCTCTGCGCCACGATGACACCGTCGTAGCCGGCGAGCTGGCCAGACTCGGTCTTCTTGGAGAAGAAGCAGGTGCCACGGGTGAAGACGACGATGTCAGCGCCCGTTGACTCGGCGGACGGAACCTCGGCTCGGTCGCTGATGCCGTTGGCGTTCACGTCCTCCTCGCAGCCGCTGCCGCCGTACACCGTCGTGCCGGCGATGCCTTCTGCCGGGAGCGGTGGAGTCCAGCTGAACGAGCCGGCGCTGAACGCGCCCGCGTTCGGACCGCTGGTGATCTGGAACAGCGTCCGGGACGACGAGAAGTCCTCGTCGCTGGAGAGCAGGTACTTCCCGTCGGAGCTCCAGTAGGACTGGTGCGAGTTGCCCTCGGCGATCTGGAAGCCGGTCTCCGGGTCCGGCGAGCTGAAGTCCGAGTCGGTGACGAATTCGGGGTTGGCCGGGTCGTCCACGTTGAGCAGCACCTGTCCGGCGTCCCAGTAGGACACCGCCATGAACCAGTGACCATCGATCTTCTGGACCTGCATGTCGTGGTGGTTCACCGTCTCGCCGTTGGCGTAGGAGCCGTATGCACCCGGCCAGTCCTCGAGGCCGCGCTCGGACAGGAACGTCGGGTTGCGGGGGTCGCTGATGTCGATGATGTCGACATCCTTCAGTTCCTGGTTGTCCTGCAGCGCGACGTACGCCTTGTCACCAGCCGCCCAGCCCTGCACGGAGTGTGTGGTGTGGTAGTCCTGCCTTGGCACGGCTGGGTTTCGCGTCACCGAAGTTGAGCGTCAACGGCTTGGGGCTGGTGGGGTCGGTGACGTCCCAGATCGATACCCCGCTCGGCGCGAACAGGTTGCCGTTGCAGGTCTCGTTGTTGTGCACGAGCACGTCGCCGGTGAACGCTGGCGTGGACATGTGGAACACGTGCACGCCCTCGCCGACGTAGCTGTTTTCGTGCGCGGGGATCCAGGCGACCTTGACCGGGTTCTCGGGGTCGCGCACGTCGACGACGTGGACGCCGCCGCCCTGGCTGCCGGGGTTACGGCCGGTGCACTCGGGGTGGAACGCGCCGAGGTAGGCGTGCTTCTTGAAGGCCGCAACGTCGCTGATGCCGCCGTCGACCGATGTCAAGTTGTCGACCTTGCCGATGAGGCTGATGTTCTTGCTCGACGCTGGGAGATGACCGCCGTCGCTGCCGTGCTGGTCGTCGTGGTGGTAGTCGTCGTCAGAGCTAACCGGCCCGTCAGAGCCTGGGTCCGGATGGCCGAACGCAGCAGGTGCGGACGCTGTGCCAGCCGCTAAGACAAAAACCGCGGCACTGACGACCGCGCGTCGGGTTTTACGCATGCTGCCTCCATGGCAGAAGACGGCCTGGTTTGGCCGGTGTGATCTGGAAGTGACGCACCGTAGCGCGTGGGCAGACCATAAGGTGTCGCGCGACTTCGCGCAAGAGGCGCGCCACGGGCGCGGTTCTACCCGCAGAGTTCTGTACAGATAAGGCCGATTCGTCCGACTGGGCCCGGCGTAAATCGCCCGCGCTCAGTCGGACGAGTCGGGCTAGGTGAGCTGCGACTCCGCTTCGGCCAGGCGGAGCAGGTCGCGGATCATCACGCTGTTGCGGGCCCGGAAGGCCAACCGGGTGATCGGGTTGTGCAGCAGCCGGGCCGGTCCCCGCAGAGGGTGCTCCTCGAGCGTCACGATGCTGCCAGCACCGGACGGCTCGATCACGATGTCGACGCGAACGGTGCCGCCCGGCCAGGCGTGGACCTCCAGCTCAAGGCGGCCTAGCGACTGGCTGCGGAGCACCTTCGTCTCACCGTCCTTGGTCATCGGCCCAACCCCGGCGGTGTAGTGCAGGGCGGCGCCCTCGGCTGGCCAGTCCGCGTCGACGTCCCGGATTTCCTTGGTGCCCTGCACCCACTCGGCGTACCGATGACCATCGCTCAGCACCGCCCAGACGTGGGTGGGTGTTGCCTTGGTGTACTTGCGCACGGCGGTGCCAGTCATGGCGTCAAAGATACGTGCGGCCATTGGTCGGGAGCCGGCCGGGAGGGCTAGACGATGGGGGCGGGACGGTAACCGGCGGCCTTCGGGTCCGCGGCCACGACCTGCTCGATTCGGCGTACGACGTCGTCGACCTGGGCGGTCGCCGCTCCCGTGAACGACAGCGGTTCGGCGACCAGCTCGGCGATATCGGCGGCTGACAGCCCCAACCGCTCGTCCGCGGCGACCCGGTCGAGGAGGTCGTTACGCGACAAGGCCTTCTCCCGCATCTGCAGGGCGACGGTGACGGCGTGCTCCTTGATGGCTTCGTGGGCGGTCTCGCGACCGACCCCTCGGCGCACCGCAGCCATGAGGATCTTCGTCGTCGTGAGGAACGGCAGGTATCGGTCGAGCTCACGCTCCACGACGGCGGGGAAGACGCCGAGCTCGTCGAGGACGGTGAGGAATGTCTCGAACAGGCCGTCGGTGGCGAAGAACGCATCAGGCAGGGCAACCCGGCGTACGACGCTGCACGAGACGTCGCCTTCGTTCCACTGGTCACCGGCCAGCTCGGACACCATCGACAGGTAGCCGCGCACGACCACCGCGAGACCGTTGACACGCTCGCACGACCGGGTGTTCATCTTGTGCGGCATGGCGCTCGACCCGACCTGACCGGGCTGGAACCCCTCGGTGACCAGCTCATGGGCAGCCATCAGCCGAAGAGTCGTGGCCAGGCTGCTGGGGCCGGCGGTGGCTTGCACGAGCGCGGACACGACGTCGAAGTCGAGCGATCGCGGATAGACCTGCCCGACGCTGGTCAGCACGGAGTCGAAGCCCAGGTGGGTGGCGACGCGGCGCTCAAGCTCGGCCAGGCGGGCGGGATCGTTGTCGAGGAGGTCGAGCTGGTCCTGTGCCGTGCCGACCGGCCCCTTGATGCCGCGCAGGGGATAGCGGACGAGCAGATCGTCAAGCCGCTGCAGAGCCAGGAGCAGTTCCTCGGCTGCGGTGGCGAACCGTTTGCCGAGCGTGGTCGCCTGAGCCGCGACGTTGTGCGAGCGGCCGGTGATAACGAGAGTGGCGTGTTGGGCAGCGAGCTCGCCCACCCGGGCGAGTGTCGCCACCATGCGCGCCCTGATGAGCAGCAGGGAGTCGCGGATCTGCACCTGCTCGACGTTCTCGGTCAGGTCGCGGCTGGTCATGCCCTTGTGGATGTGCTCGTGACCGGCGAGCTCGCAGAACTCCTCGATGCGGGCCTTGACGTCGTGCCGCGTACGGCGTTCGCGGCGGGCGATCGAGTCCGGGTCAACCTGCTCGGCGACCTGAACGTAGTCGGAGATCGCCGCCTCCGGGACGTCGACGCCGAGGTCACGCTGTGCCTTGAGCACGGCGATCCACAGCCGTCGCTCCGCCACCACCTTGCTGGCCGGCGACCAGATCTCGCGCAGCTCCTCCGACGCGTACCTGGCAGCGAGCACGTTCGCGATCACCGCCCCATTGTCCCGCACTCCGCGCCACCGGCGAGTGGTCACTCCCGCACCGCCGAATGGTCACTCCGCGGCAGTTGCAGCGATGTCGCCACGTACCTGGCTGCCTTCGAAGCTGACGCAGTCCACGCCGGCGTACGCCGTCCGCCTGGCGTCTGCCAATGAGTCGGCCGTCCCGGTGACGGTAAGCACCCGACCTCCTGAGACGGTGAGACCGGCCGGTCCGAGCGTCGTACCAGCGTGGTAGACACGAACCCCATCGAGGGCCGACGCCTCTTCGACGCCCGTGATCACCGCACCGCGGTGCGGCGTGGTCGGGTAGCCCGGCGCCGCCATCACCACCGCCACCGAGTGCGCGGACCGCCACTTCAGCGGCCCAGTCTCGTCGAGCCGCCCGGTCGCTGCCGCGTACAACAGCCCGGCCAGCGGCGTCTCCAGCAGCTCGAGCAGCGGCTGGGTCTCCGGGTCGCCGAAGCGGGCGTTGAACTCGACCACCTTGACGCCTCCCGCGGTGAGCGCCAACCCGGCGTACAGCAGCCCGACAAACGGCGTCCCGCGCCGGGCCATCTCCGCCACCGCAGGGCGAAGCACCCGCTCACACACCTGGTCGGAGAAGCCCTCCGTAAGCCACGGCAACGGTGCATATGCACCCATGCCTCCGGTGTTCGGTCCCTCGTCGCCGTTGAGCAGCCGTTTGAAGTCCTGCGCCGGCTGCAAGGGCAGCACCGTTCGACCGTCAGTAAGCGCAAACAGCGACACCTCGGGACCGTCGAGGAACTCCTCGATGACGACCCGCCCGCAGGCGGCCGCGTGTGCCTCGGCCGCCGCCCGGTCGGTGGTGACGACCACCCCCTTGCCGGCGGAGAGTCCGTCGTTCTTCACGACGTACGGCGACCCGAACGCCTGGAGCGCAGCCGTAACGTCGCTGCGCGACTCGCACACTCGGGCGTCCGCGGTGGGAATGCCCGCGGTCAGCATCACGTCCTTGGCGAACGCCTTGGAGCCCTCGATCGCCGCCGCCTGTCCGCTCGGCCCGAAGCAGGCGATGCCCACCTCACGCACCGCGTCAGCGACGCCGGCAACGAGCGGCGCCTCGGGTCCGACGACCACCAGGTCGACCCCCAGTCTGAGCGCCAGCCCAGCAACGGCCTTGCCGTCCACCGGGTCGACGGCGTGAGTCACCGCCACCGATGCGATGCCCGGGTTGCCCGGCGCCGCGTGCACCTCATTGACGGCAGGGTCGCGCGTCAGGGCGGCCGCCAATGCGTGTTCCCGGCCACCCCCACCGATTACCAGGACCTGCACGCTGCCCGAGCGTAGTTGAGGGGACCGGTCCGCGTTGGTCCTGTCTGCCACCATGGACCGGCGGCCGGGCTCACCGGCGGGGTGAGGTTTGGCGCCGCGATCGTGCCTCGAACAGCAAGATGGCGGCCGATGCTGCCACATTCAGCGAGTCAGCATGGCCCAGCATGGGGATGGACACCCGGGCGAGACGGGGGTCACGCCAAGGTGGCGCCACGCCCTCGCCCTCCGAGCCTACGACGAATGCCACCCGAGGAGGGTCGTATGCGATCTCTCGATAGGAGTGGTGTGCAGCGGGGTCAGCGACGTACACCGCAAAGCCGGCTGTGAGGAGAGCCTGCTGCGGCTCGTTGACGGACGGGTACTCCAGCACCGGTGTTGTTAGGACGGTGCCGCGGCTCGCCCCGAAGACCTTCGGGTGGGTGAGGCGAGCCACCGGGCTGGTGAGTAGGAGCGCGTCGGCGCCGCATGCGTCGACGGTTCGTACCAAAGTGCCCAGGTTGCCGGCGTACTCGATGCCGTCGGCAACCAACAGGAGCGTTGCCTGGGAAACGACGGCTCGCTCGTCCCATGTCGGCAAGCAAACGAGCGACAGCATCGCCGGCGGACTGAGGCCCGGGTGCAGTCGCCTGAGCGTGCGCTCGGAGATGAGGTAGGACGCTCCCGCTAGGCCGATGACACCGTCGACGCAGGCGTGCAGCCTGCCGGCATCTTGAGCGTCCCGCAGGATGCCGTCGCCGTCGGCAGCTGGACGTGGACACCACAAGAAGGTCTCGATCCGCGCGTTTGTCCGAAGCAGGAACTCATGCGCCCACAGACCCGAAACGGCGATTACGCGTTCCTGCCGAGGCAAGAGATTGCGTCGGGCCAGCGAATACCGGCGCGCGTCGGTCTCTGCCGCACTAATGCGGGCAAGCGGAAGCGTCCGCTGACCAAGGGAGGACATGTCGGTTTCCCGCGGGTTGGGGTCGGCTGAACCGGCATCGGAAGGGCATCAGATGCCGGTCGTCAGGCGCTGATCCGCGCCTGGAAGAGGTCAGCCCGCGATACCCATTCGGCGACGATAAGCGACCGAGTCCGCCGTACGCACCCGAATTATCCAGCCGGCAAGCCGTTAGCTGCGCCTTACGAGTCAGACGAGAGGGCGCAGCGGGATGGACTGTTCCCGCGCTGGGCCGACCCCGATCCCGCAGATTGGGGCACCAGACATCTCCTCCAACGCCCGCACGTAGCGCTGAGCGTTCACCGGCAGGTCACCGAACGCGCGACAGCCGGAGATGTCTTCGCCCCACCCGTCGAAGAAGTCGTACACCGGCTTGGCGTGGTGGAACTCCGTCTGCGTCATCGGCATCTCGTCGTGGCGCACGCCGTCGATCTCGTACGCCACACACACCGGAATCCGCTCCCACTCCCCCAAGATGTCGAGCTTGGTCAAGAACAGATCCGTGAGCCCGTTGACGCGGGAGGCGAACCTGGCCAGCACCGCGTCGTACCAGCCGCAGCGACGCTCCCGGCCGGTCGTCGTACCGAACTCCGCCCCCACCTGACGAAGCCGCTCACCATCTGCATCGAGCAGCTCCGTCGGGAACGGTCCCGAGCCGACCCGGGTGGTGTAGGCCTTGACGACGCCAACCACCCGGTCGATGCGGGTCGGGCCGACGCCGGCGCCGACGCAGGCACCACCGGCGATGGGGTTGGAGGAGGTGACGAAGGGGTAGCTGCCGTGGTCGACGTCGAGCATGGACCCCTGCGCACCCTCGAACACCACTGTCTGACCGGCGTCGAGCGCGGCGTTGACAAGCCGCGACGTGTCAGCAACGTAGGGCCGCAGCGCCTCGGCGTACCCCTTGAACTCGACAACGATGTCGTCAACGTCGATGCTGCGCCGGTTGTAGACCTTGACGAGCAGGTGGTTCTTCTGGTCCAGCGCCCCCTCGAGCTTCTGCCGCAGGATCTTCTCGTCGAACAGGTCGCCCACCCGGATGCCGAGGCGCGAGATCTTGTCGGCGTACGCCGGCCCGATCCCGCGGCCGGTCGTGCCGATCTTGCTCTTGCCGAGGAACCGTTCGGAGACCTTGTCGATCGTCGAGTGGTAGCTGCCGATGAGGTGGGCGTTGGCTGAGATCAGCAGCCGCGAGGTGTCGATGCCGCGGTCGGCCAGCGCCTTCATCTCGTCGAGCAGCACTCCGGCGTCGATCACCACCCCGTTGCCGATCACCGGGATGCAACCGGGGGTCAGCACACCCGACGGCAACAGGTGCAGGGCATACCGCACGCCATCGACGACGATCGTGTGCCCGGCGTTGTTGCCGCCCTGGTAGCGGACGCAGTAATCGATGGACTCACCGAGCTGGTCGGTGGCCTTGCCTTTGCCCTCATCTCCCCACTGGGCGCCGACAATCACGATCGCGGGCATGTGCGCACACGCTACCGGACCAGACGCCGGCGAATCGTCTGACGGCGGGGCGAGCGACCACTATGGTCGTACGTCGTGGAGCGCCTCCTGGTCGTCGTAAACGCCGAGGCGGGTAGCAACGACGACGACGACCTCGGCGACGCGTTGGACGTGCTCAGTGGTCACTTCGAGGTCGAGGTCGCCGCAACTGCCGGGCCGGAGGAGCTCGACTTTGTGCTCGCCCGCCGTGGGGAGCGCGATGTCGCGGTGGCGGGCGGCGACGGCAGCGTGCACGCCGTCGTCAACGCCCTGCACAGCAGGGGTGAGCTCGACGGACCCGCCGTCGGCCTCATCCCGCTGGGCACCGGCAACGACCTGGCCCGCTGCATGGGAATCCCCCTCGAGCCCGTGGACGCGGCGCGGCTGCTGGTCGCCGGTCGCCGCTGCCGGATCGACGTACTGGTCGGTGACGACGACAGTCTGGTCGTCAACGCGGTGCACGTCGGCATCGGCGCCGACGCCGGCAGGGCGGCGAAGCCGTGGAAGCGGTTCGGCAAGATCGGGTACGTCGTGGGCGCCCTGCTCGCTGGACTCACGACGCCTGGCGACAAGATCCGGGTCGTGGCGGACGGCGCCGTGCTCGCCGACGGCCGCCACCCGGTCCTCCAGGTCGGCGTCGGGAACGGGTCACGCATCGGCGGCGGCGTCGAGCTCACACCGGACGCCGACCCCACCGACGGCCTTGCCGACGTAATCGTGTCGTTCTCGGTGGGCCCGCTCACCCGCCTGCTGTACGGCGTGCGCCTGCGGCGCGGCACTCAAGAGGAGCGCCACGACGTCCACGTCACCAGGGCCGCGTCGGTGACCGTGAGCGGTAACGGATTCTGCTGCGACGCCGACGGAGAGCTGAGCGGGCCTTTCACCACGCGAACCTGGACCGTACGGCGGGCGGCGTGGACGCTGATCGCCCCCAGCGACACCTGGGAACCGCAGCTCGCCGAGGACTCGCCCACGTCCTGAGCCGGCTACAGCCAGCCGTGGCGGACCGCCTCGACGCCGGCCTGAAACCGCGAGTCGACGCCCAGCTCGGCCATCATCGACGCGATCCACCGGCGTACGGTCCTTAGCGAGACACCGAGCGAGCGGGCGATCTGCTCGTCCTTGGCGCCGCGGGCGAGCAGCTCCAGCAACTGGCGTCGCGCACTGCCGCTCGCCGTGGCATCGTCGAAGCCTGGAACTGTCAAGGCATGGCTCCACAACTGGTCGAACAGCGCGACGCAAGCCGCAACGATCGCGGGTTGGCGCACGAGCAGCCGGGCACCAACGTTGCTACCCCACACCTCCGGGATGATCACGGCTTCGGCGCCGAACACCGCGAGCCTGGTCGGCACCGTGGGCAGGACGCGGATGCGTTCCCCCGCCCTCGCCCGCGCCTGCACCGACTCGGGGTGGGTCTCGATGATCTCCTCGGGGTAGATGGCGCGCGAACCACGGCCGTTGCTGATCGCTTCGGTCACCGCCACGTCCATGCGTTGACCCGTTGGCAACAACCACTGATCGGGCCGCAGGAACAGCAGCTCCCCTTCGGTGTTGCTGACCAGCGTCAGCATTACGTCGAGGAGCTCGCCGTCGGGGATCACGTCGATAGGGATGGGCCGCCAGTCCGAGCGCTGTTGTCCCCGCAGGTACTCGCCGACATACGTGCGAATCTCGCTCTGGGCGACGCTCAGGGCACGCTCCGCCTCCGCCAGCCGCTGCGTCTCCTGGTTCAGCAGTCGGCCGAGCGCGAACTCAGGCGGTTCGGGAGTCACCTGTTGGCCGATGACCGAGACGAGCCGCCGGTCGATTAGCGAGGCGAGGTCGCGCTGGAGTTTGTCCATCGAGCGCCCGAGACGATCGCTGAGGGACTCCATAGAGCTACCGGGGTACCGCAGCACAAGGCGGTACAGCTGCTCGCTTCCGGGATCGATGCCCACCAGAGCGAGCGGCAATTGCTGCGCCGATTGCGGTGTCATTTTGGCAGGTTAAGGCCAGCGTCGACTTCATGCCAGCGTACGACGCGTTGGTAGGGCATAATCCCTCTCAGCAAGAGCGCGACTTCGGAATCGAGGCGGGGACGGTTCCGTCGTCGCGCTCCGTTCTGCCTTTGCCGCCGTGCTTGTGTCTCCGTCGCGCTGCCCAACCGCTTTTCGGGCACCGCCCTTCTAGTGAACTGCCTCAGCGCATGTTGGGCCGCTAGCTCGCCGGGCATCATGGGTCCATGACCTCGACAACTTGCTCGGCGGACCGGGCGGGAGAACTTGCCCTGTGCATAGTGAAGCGGGCAGGGGCGTTTCGGCGGGAGCCGCGCTCGCCTCGTCGCTGGTGTGGGCCGCTGTAGCTCGCCCTGGCGGAGGGCGATGTCCATGCCTTTGCCCGCGTTGGATACCACCGCTTGCTCGACGACTTGCTCCGACCTGGCTGGAAAGGTCACGGGCCGATCCCCGGTTCGGCACGAACCCAAGGGGGTTTCGGCGGAAGGCGGCGCTGGCCGACCCCGCCTCGTCGCTGGTGTCCGAAGCCGAACGCTGCCGCCAGTTCCTCGCCGAGGCGGCCCTGTCCGAGGGCGATGACCTCGTCGGTTACGCCTTTGCCCGTGGATATCACCGGGGTCTCGACGCGCTGCGCCGTAGCGGCTGGAAGGGTCACGGGCCGATCCCCGGTTCGCACGAACCCAACCAAGGATTCCTGCGCTGCCTGGCGGCGCTGGCGGTCGCCGCGAACGGCAACAGGCGTCCGACCGAATCGGTGATGTATCCGAAGCCGAACGCTGCCGCCAGTTCCTCACCGACGCGGACCCGGACGCCGACCCGTCCCGCGGACTGCCTTGCGCGTCAACTCGGCGGTTTGTGGACAGCGGTTCCGGTTCGACGCCTGCCACCGAGGTGCCGGGAATCCTCCACGAACCCGACCAACGCGACGGTAGTACTGAGAACGACCAGTGGGCGTTCGGGCAACTCAAACCCAAACCGGACGGAAGACAACCAAGACCGCATCCTCGCAGTCAGTCGTTTCCGAGCAAGCGATCCCTCAGCACTCGCGCGCGCTCGGCCTCCTCGTCGTACCTCTCATCTCGGCCGCCGGAGCGAGCCCGCAGCAGCTCAACGGCGATGGGGACCAGCGACAGCGCCACCAGGCCGACGAGCAGCAGGTCGATGTGGTCCGCCAAGAACGGGACCTGGCCGAGCCAGTAGCCGAGAAGCGTGACGCCGGTCGCCCACAGGAAGCCGCCGATGGCCGAGTAGGTGATGAACCGGCGCATCGGCATCCGGCCGACTCCGGCCGCCAGCGTGATGAAGGTCCGCACGAACGGCACGAACCGGGCCAGCACGATCGCCCGGTTGCCGTACCGGTCGAAGAAGGCGTACGTCTTGTCGACGTACTCCTGCTTGAAAAACCGGGAGTCAGGCCGGTTGAACACCGCCGGCCCGAGCCTGGCACCGACGCCGTACCCCACGACGTTGCTCAGGATCGCCGACCCGGTGAGCACTGCGCACGCCAGCCAGATCGGCGCGCCGACCTGCTCCTGCTGCGAGATCAGCAACCCAACGGTGAACAGCAGCGAGTCACCGGGCAAGAACGGGAACAGCCAGCACTCGATGAAGACGATCAGCGCCGCGCCCCACAAGGCGTAGGTGCCGAAGCGGTCGATCCAGCCCTGCGGGTCGAGGAGACCGTCCAGAAGCAGGAGCTGCTGAAGGTCTGCGATCACCCGTCGAGGGTAACCGTCGCCATAGGGTGTGCCCGTGACTGACCGCGCGGACGCCGACCGGCAGCGTCACCGCACCCCTTCGGCGCGCGTCGGGGTGGGGCCATGGGACGGCGACTGGCCCACCGAGGAGCGGTACGACCCCGAGCTGCTCCGGTACGGCGACACCCGCAATGTCGCCGACCACTACCGCTACTGGCGTCACGAGGCGATCGTCGCCGACCTCGACGGTCGCCGGCACCCCTTCCACGTGGCGATCGAGAACTGGCAGCACGACCTCAACATCGGCTCGGTGGTACGCACGGCAAACGCGTTCCTCGCCGCCGAGGTGCACGTTGTCGGACGCAAACGCTGGAACCGGCGCGGCGCCATGGTGACCGACCGCTACCAGCACCTGCGCCACCACAACTCGGTCGAGGCGTTCCAGCAGTGGGCGTCGTACGCCGACCTGCCGCTGCTCGGCGTCGACAACCTGCCTGGCGCCGTACCCCTTGAGACAGCCCTGTTGCCGCGGGCTTGCGTGCTGGTCTTCGGTCAGGAGGGGCCGGGGCTGAGCGACGAGATGCGTACGGCGTGTGGCGTGACGCTGTCGATCGCCCAGTTCGGATCCACGCGCTCGATCAACGCCGGCGCCGCGGCCGCGATCGCGATGCACGCCTGGGTCCGTCAGCACGGCTTACCGCAGGAGTGAGCCGGCAGCACACTACTGGCGCCGGCCGCCCCCCGGGTGTGGCGAGGGCCGGGACCGGCAAGGGATACTGGGAACGCCCACTACCCGCCTATCCCGACGGAGCCGCAATGCCGCTCGCAACGCCTGAGACCTACGCCGCCATGCTCGACAAGGCAAAGGCGGAACGCTTCGCGTACCCAGCGATCAACGTGACCTCGTCGCAGACCCTGCACGCAGCGATGCGCGGGTTCGCCGAGGCCGGCAGCGACGGCATCGTGCAGATCTCGACCGGCGGCGCCGAGTTCCTGTCCGGCGCGTCGATCAAGGACATGGTGTCGGGTGCCCTGGCGTTCGCCGCGTTCGCGGCGGAGGCGGCGAAGAAGTACCCCGTCAACATCGCACTGCACACCGACCACTGCCCGGCCGACAAGCTCGACAGCTTCGTGCGGCCGCTGCTCGAGGCGTCCCGCGAGCGCGTCGCCGGGGGTGGGTTGCCGATTTTCCAGTCCCACATGTGGGATGGGTCCGCGGTCCCGTTGGAGGAGAACCTCTCGATCGCGCGCGACTTGTTGAAGGACGCCGCTGCCGCTCACATCATCTTGGAGATCGAGGTGGGCGTGGTCGGCGGTGAGGAGGACGGCATCGTCGGCGCGATGGACGAGAAGCTTTACACCACGCCGGGCGACGCGGTGCGTACGGCGGAGGCGCTGGGCCTCGGAGAACACGGGCGCTACATCACCGCGCTGACCTTCGGCAACGTGCACGGCGTCTACAAGCCCGGCAATGTCAAGCTTCGACCGGAGATCCTCAAGGAAGCGCAGGCCGCCGTGGCCGATACGCATGGGCTGGGCGACGACGCCAAGCCGTTCGACCTGGTCTTCCACGGCGGATCGGGGTCGCTGCTGGAGGAGATCCGGGCGGCCCTCGACTACGGCGTGGTCAAGATGAACGTCGACACCGACACGCAGTACGCCTTCACCCGCCCCATCGTCGACCACATGTTCACCAACTACTCCGGTGTGCTGAAGGTCGACGGAGAGGTCGGTGACAAGAAGGCCTACGACCCGCGGTCGTACGGCAAGGCCGCCGAAGCCGGGATGGCGGCCCGGGTGGAGCTGGCCTGCGAGAACCTCCGCGCAGCCGGTACGTCGCTCAACTCCTGACCCGACCCAACCGTTTACCCCGACAATCCTTCGCCCCCACCGCCGAAAGATCCGACGTCTAGTACGCCATAGCGATCCCAACGTCGGATCGTTGCCCCAGGGTCCGGGCGGGCCGCCTCTCAGGTGAGGTCGAGGTCGGACGTCTCGAAGGCGGCCAGGTAGGGCAGGCCCGCCGCCTCGACGGCTTCCCGAGCCCCCGGTCCACGATGACCGCCACACCCACAACCTGGGCACCAGCTTCACGCAAAGCCTCCACCGCGGTGAGGACGGAGCCACCCGTCGTGGATGTGTCCTCCACCGCGAGCACCCGCCGTCCAGCGACGTCGGGGCCCTCGATTCGGCGCTGGAGGCCGTGCGCCTTGCCTGCCTTTCGTACGACGAAGGCGTCCAGCCGACTGCCCCGCGCCGCAGCGGCATGCAGCATCGCCGCAGCTACCGGGTCTGCTCCGAGCGTGAGCCCGCCGACCGCGTCGTACGACCAATCGCTGGTCAGCTCGAGCATGACGCGCCCGACCAGGGGGGCCGCATGACCGTCCAAGGTGATCCGGCGCAGGTCGACGTAGTAGTCAGCCTCCAGTCCTGAGCTCAGGGTCACCCGACCCCTGACCACCGCTTTGGCGTTGATCTGGCGCAGGAGCTCGACGCGGTCGGACATGCCGGTCACCCTACGACGGAAGAGTGGTGCGTTAGGCCCTGTGCACGCGATCCACCGACGGGTAGGTTTGGCTCGTAACCGACCAGGGAGGTCAGTCATGACAACAAGCGCCCTTGACGTCGACGCATCCACGCAGGCGCTGTACACCGATGGCATCGTGGCCTGCAAGGGCGCCTTTTCCCGCGACTGGGCGTCACGCATGCGCGAGGACATTGAGGCGGCCTTCGAGGAGGCGATTTCCCGCCCCGGCGGGGCGGTCGGCCGTGGACCGAAGCGGTACTACGTCGAGATCCACCCCGAGCAGATGCGCGGCTTCGTTGATCTGGTCACGCACCCATGGGTCCGCGCCGTCTCGGAGTCAGTGCTCGGTCCCGAGTACGAGATCGTGGAGATCGGCTTCGACGTTCCCTTCCCTGGAGCCGAGAACCAGCCCTGGCATCGCGACTTCCCCTCTCCTCCCGAGTCCTATGAGGGACGGCGGCTGACGTCGCTCGCCTTCAACCTCACTGCCGTTGACACCGTCGTCGAGATGGGGCCCCTTGAGGTGGCTCACGGTACGCAGTGGGAGGACGGCCTGGAGTTCGACCACGGCATGTTCCCCGATCAGGCCGAGTGGCCCAGGTACGCGTCGCTCGCTCACCAGAAACTTCCTCAGATGGGCGACGTGTCGGCCCGGTCCGCGTTGACGATTCACCGGGGCACGGCCAACCACTCCGACGAGTCTCGCCCCGTGCTTGTGCTCGGGGTGGACGCGCCCGGCGCCGGCCACGCCGAGATGCACGACCTGTCGGTCACCCGCGACTACTACGCCGAGCTGCCCGACGACGTCCGGTCTCACCTCAACTGCCGAGTCGTGGACCGGCTTGAACCGATCGTGCAGAAGCACACCATCGAGGGTCTGGTGATGGGCGCTCCCTGAGCGTCAGGAGGCGCCCTCGATCAAAAGGCTCGCTCGCGAAGCAGTCGGCTAGCCGCGCGGATTCGGGCTTTGGGTGAGGGCTGGGTCGGTCTCCGTGATGGGGGCAAGGATGTCGTCCATGCGCCGCTTCAGCTCTGGGTCCAGCCGCACGCCGACGGCCGCGACGTTGTCCCGGACCTGCTCGGGCCGAGAGGCCCCGATGATGGCAGCGGCGACGTTGTCCTCCTGCAGGACCCAGGCGAGCGCCAGTCCGGCCATCGACAGACCCGCCTCGTCAGCAAGTGGCCGCAACCGCTGCACCCGCTGAAGGACGTCGTCACGCAGCAGCCCCTCGATGAACCGTGCGCCGCCCCCGGCCTCGTCGGTGGCGCGTGACCCTGCCGGCAGCTGCTGACCCGGCTGGTACTTGCCGGTGAGGACCCCCTGGGCGAGCGGTGACCACACCACCTGACTGATGCCAAGCTCTCGGCAGGTCGGCAAGACCTCGGCTTCGATGACCCGGTAGATCGCCGAGTACTGCGGCTGGTTGGACACCAGCGGCACGTGCAGGTCGTCTGCCAGCGCCTTGGCCGCACGAATCTGCTCTGCCCGCCACTCCGACACCCCTATGTAGAGCGCTTTGCCGGACCTGACGACGTCGGCGAATGCCTGCATCGTCTCCTCGAGAGGAGTCTCGTAGTCGTAGCGGTGCGCCTGGTAGAGGTCCACGTAGTCCAGCTGCAGCCGACGCAGCGACGCGTCGATGCCCTCCCGGATGTGTTTGCGGGACAGTCCGACGTCGTTGGGTCCGTCGCCCATCGGCCCGTAGACCTTGGTGAAGATCTCCAGGCCGGCACGCCGCTCGCCTTTCAGGGCGCGCCCGAGAATCTCCTCAGCCCGCCCACCGGCGTAGACGTCGGCAGTGTCGAACGACGTAATCCCACAATCCAATGCGGCCCGCACGCACGCCTCGGCCGCCTCGTCCTCGACCTGGCTGCCATGCGTGACCCAGTTGCCGTACGTCAGTTCGCTGACCTTGAAACCGCTATGGCCGAGAAGTCGATAATGCACCAGTGGAGGCTACGACATCTCATGGACCGCTCGCGCACCGGAGCGCAAGCCGCGGCCCGAGTAACGCACCGCCTCCGGCGTCGTATCGTTCCTGTTGGCTAAGTGCACATAACGGTTGGAGCGATCAGTGACGAATGCCAGAGCGGCCACCCGGCTCGACGGCCTGGGCACGACAATCTTTGCGGAGATGTCGGCGCTTGCCCTGGCAACGGACTCGATCAACCTCGGCCAAGGGTTCCCCGACGTCGACGGTCCGGCGGAGATCATCGAGGCCGCCGCGGCGGCGATGCGCGCGGGACGCAACCAGTACGCACCCGGCCGGGGGTTCCTGAGCTGCGTACGGCGATCGCCGCTCACCAGGAGCGCTTCTACGGCATCGAGCTCGACCCCGACAGCGAAGTTCTCGTTACCACCGGCGCGACCGAGGCCATCGCCGCGGCGGTGCTGGCGCTGGTCGACCCCGGCGACGAGGTGATAGCGCTGGAGCCGTACTACGACTCCTACGCCGCCACCATCGCCATGGCCGGCGGCGTGCGGGTGCCGGTCACGCTGCGCCCGCCCGACTTCCGGCTCGACGTCGACGCCCTGCGAGCCGCCGTCACCTCGCGCACCAAGCTGCTGCTGATCAACAGTCCGCACAACCCCACCGGCACCGTCCTCACCGACGAGGAGCTCGCCGCGATCGCCCGGCTCGCCTGCGAGCGAGACCTGCTCGTGGTGACCGACGAGGTCTACGAGCACCTCATCTTCGACGACGTGCGGCACCGGCCGCTGTCGACGTACGACGGCATGGCCGAGCGCACGCTGTCGATCTCCAGCGCAGGCAAGACGTTCTCGTTCACCGGCTGGAAGATCGGCTGGGCGACCGGTCCGGCGGGACCTCGTCCGAGCCGTGCTGACCGCCAAGCAGTTCCTCACGTTCACCTCCGGCGCGCCGCTGCAGCCGGCCATCGCCCAGGCTCTGCTGCTTGGCGACGACTACTACCGAAGCGCCCGGACCGCGCTGCAGGCGAAGCGCGACCGGATCTGTTCGGGGCTCAGCGAGGTCGGCTTCGACGTGTTCGTGCCGGAGGGCACGTACTTCGTCAGCACCGACATCACGCCCTTGGGGTACGCCGACGGGCTCGACTTCTGCTTGAAACTGCCCGAGCTCTGTGGCGTCGTGGCGATCCCCCACGAGGTGTTCTACGACAACAAGCAGGTCGGCGGCCGCTGGTGCGCTGGGCGTTCTGCAAGCGCGACGAGGTGCTCGACGAAGCGATCGAGAGGCTCGGCCGCCTCACCCGCTAGTGCCGCGTCGGCGGTGGCGGCGGGGGCGGCGGTGGCGGGGGACCAGGCGGCGGGGAACCAGGCGGCGGCGAGCCAGGGCGCTGCGCCGCCAGGTCCGGCCGGCTGGCCAGGTAGCACCCGCGAACCAGGCCCGCGCGGGCTTGGTCCACAGCATGAACAGCGACACCGCGACGTACGCCGCGACGAGCCAACCGGTGGGGCCACCGGCGAGCGACCCGAGAACCACCACGCCGCCCAGCACGGTGAGGACGATGCGCGAGGCCTTATGCCGGCGCAGCACGAAGATGCCCATGATGAGCGAGGTGACGCTCATCACGCCGAGCGCCATCAGGGTGTACCTCAACAGCGACCGGATGCCCTCGACGGTGAGGTCGAGGGACGCAACCCGCGGATCGTCGCTGAGCTGGGCAAGCGCGTCCTGCACGGTGGAAGTGTCGAGCTGCTCGGCGACGCTGATCACGCCGAGCAGCGCGATGGAGCTGCCGATGATCGCCTGCATCCCGCCGAAGGTCACCTCGCGGGGCCGCGGGGAGGGATTTGGCGAGTCGGCGCTCATGCAGCCGCCACCGTCAGCCGCTCCTTGCTCGCGTCGAGATCGACCCGAACGGTGTCGCCGTCCCGCACTTCACCGGCCAGCACCGCCTTGGCAAGCGCGTCGCCGATCGCGCTCTGGATGAGCCGCCGCAGCGGCCGGGCGCCGTACGCCGGGTCGAAGCCGGTGAGCGCCAGCCATTCCCGCGCCGCGTCGGTGACGTCCAAGGAGATACGCCGCGTCGACAGCCGCCGCGCGAGCGCGTCGATCTGCAGACCCACGATCGCGGCGAGCTCCTCAGTGCCGAGGGCGTCGAAGAGGACCACCTCGTCGAGCCGGTTGAGGAACTCCGGTTTGAAGGCGGCTCGCACCGCAGCCATCACGGCGTCGCGCTTCTGCTCCTGCTCGAGCGTCGGGTCGACCAGGTACTGCGACCCGAGGTTGCTGGTCAGGATCAAGATCGTGCTACGGAAGTCGACGGTTCGGCCCTGCCCGTCGGTGAGCCGACCGTCGTCGAGCACCTGCAGCAAGATGTCGAACACCTCGGGGTGGGCCTTCTCGACCTCGTCGAGCAGCACGACGGAGTAGGGCCTGCGGCGCACCGCCTCGGTGAGCTGGCCGCCCTCGTCGTAACCGACGTAGCCCGGAGGGGCGCCCACCAGCCGTGCCACCGAGTGCTTCTCGGAGTACTCGCTCATGTCGATACGCACGATGGCCCGTTCGTCGTCGAACAGGAAGTCCGCCAAGGCCTTCGCGAGCTCGGTCTTGCCGACACCGGTGGGGCCGAGGAACAGGAATGAGCCGGTCGGCCGGTCAGGGTCGGAGATGCCCGCCCGTGCCCGGCGTACGGCGTCCGACACCGCGGTGACGGCCGCCCGCTGGCCGATCA
This sequence comes from Nocardioidaceae bacterium, assembly GCA_030447805.1. Classification (GTDB taxonomy): domain Bacteria; phylum Actinomycetota; class Actinomycetes; order Propionibacteriales; family Nocardioidaceae; genus JAUJOE01. The sequence continues at coordinate 154,824 of JAUJOE010000005.1, forward strand.
GTCGGCGTCCGAGCTCCTCTTCCATCCGCAGCAGCTTGCCGGTCTCGCCCTCGAGCAGCCGGCCGGTGGGGATACCGGTCCAGGCGGCGACGACCTCGGCGACCTCGTCGGCGCCGACCTCTTCATGCACCATCAGGTCGCCGGCGTCCACAGCGTCAGCGGCTGCCTGTGCCTCGGCGAGCTCCTTCTCCAGGCGCGGGGATCCTTATCCAGCGCTGAGCCCTGTTCGAGCAGCTGCGCGTAGTCGCTGATTCGCGCTGGAGCGCATCCGTCACCCGACGAAGTTGCGTTGACACGTCGTCGACGCGCTGCTTGACCTCACCGACGCGGTTGAGGCCCTCCTTCTCCCGCTCCCACCTGGTCTCCAGCGCCCGCAGCTGCTCGGACTTGTCGGCCAGCTCGGCGCGCAGCGTCTCGAGCCGCTGCACCGAACCTGGATCGTCCTCCCGCTCGAGGGCGAACTCCTCCATCTTGAGCCGCTCGACGATGCGACGCAGCTCGTCGATCTCGACTGGGCTGGAGTCGATCTCCATCCGCAGCCGGGACGACGCCTCGTCGATGAGGTCGATGGCCTTGTCGGGCAGTTGCCGGCCGGAGATGTAGCGGTCGGACAGCGTCGCCGCCGCGACCAGCGCGGAGTCCGCGATCGCCACCTTGTGGTGTGCCTCGTAGCGCTCCTTCAGCCCCCGCAGGATCGCGATGGTGTCCTCGACGCTCGGCTCACCGACGTACACCTGCTGGAAGCGGCGCTCGAGCGCGGGGTCCTTCTCGATGCGCTCGCGGTACTCGTCGAGCGTCGTCGCACCGATCAGCCGCAGCTCACCGCGCGCCAGCATCGGCTTGAGCATGTTGCCGGCGTCCATCGACGAGTCGCCGCTGGCGCCGGCGCCCACGACGGTGTGCAGCTCGTCGATGAACGTGATGATCTGGCCGCCGGAGTCCTTGATCTCGCTGAGCACAGCCTTGAGGCGCTCCTCGAACTCCCGCGGTACTTCGCCCCGGCGACCATCGCCGCCAGGTCGAGCGACAGCAGCCGCCGGCCACGCAGCGACTCGGGCACGTCACCGGCCACGATCCGCTGGGCCAGCCCCTCGACGACGGCGGTCTTCCCGACGCCCGGCTCGCCGATGAGCACGGGGTTGTTCTTCGTACGTCGCGACAGCACCTGCACGACGCGCCGGATCTCGCTGTCGCGGCCGATGACCGGGTCGAGCGAACCGTCGCGGGCCCGCTCGGTCAGGTCGACGGCGTACTTCTCCAGCGCCTGATAGGTGGCCTCGGGATCCTGGCTGGTCACGCGGGCAGAACCGCGCACACTGTCGAAGGCCCCCTGCAGCGCCGCGTCGGTTGCACCCAGCTCGACGAGGAGCTGCTTGACCGGGCTGTCGACGCTGGCGAGCGCGACCAGCAGGTGCTCGGTGGAGATGTACTCATCACCCAGCGACTCGGCCTGCTGCTCAGCAGCGGTCAGGGTCAAGATCGTGGCGCGGGCGTACGACGGCGACGAGACCGTCGAACCGGCTGCTGCGGGCAGTCTGCGCCGCAGGTCGGTGGCCCGGTCGGCGACAGTCGCCGGCTCGACACCGACCGCCCGCAGCAGGGCGCCGGAAATGCCGTTGGGTTGGGCCAGGAGTGCCGAGAGCAGGTGCACCGGTTCGACAGCCGGGTTGCCCGCCGTGGTGGCAAGCTCGATCGCCGCCCCTAACGCCTCCTGGCTACGTCGGGTGAACTTGTTGGCGTCCATCGGATCTACTGTCCTTTACGTGCGTCTGTTCGTAGTTCGGGAAGGTTGCGTCGGCCTCCATCGGGTGACGGCAGCACCCGACCGAAGCACCGGGAGGTTCGGAAGCGAGGTGCGGGCGGTCTCGACCAACTCGGCTTCCAGCTCGCTGATCCGCGACTGCAGTGCGCTGACCTGGTTCTCGAGCTCGAGGATGCGGCGTACTCCCTCGATGCCGATGCCCGCCGACGTCAGGTCGGCGACGGCCCGTAGCATCGCGATGTCGCGCAGGGAGTAGCGGCGTCCGCCGCCCTCCGCGCGCCCGGGGCTCACCAGCCCCATCCGGTCGTAGCCGCGCAGGGTCTGCGGGTGCATCCCGGTCAGCTCAGCCGCCACGCTGATGACGAAAACCGGCGCTTCGTCGTTGTCGATGTCGAAGCGCACTGGCGCTCTAGCCATGACTGCGGGCTCCCCTCATCAGGCCGGCACGCGGGTCGTGGCCGTTGGATGCGGCCCGGAACGCTTCGACCGCTGCGCGGGACGCCTCGTCGAGGGAGGTCGGCGTCTCCACCTCGACGGTCACCAGCAGGTCGCCCTTGGTGCCGTCGCGCCGTGGCGCGCCGCGCCCCTTGACCCGGAACGTCCGCCCGTTCGGTGTGCCTGGCGGCACCTTCAGCGTCACGGTTCCGCCGGCAAGGGTCGGTACGGCGATGTCGGCGCCCAGCGCTGCCTCGTCGAACCGGACGGGCACCGTGATCGTCAGGTTGTCGCCCTTGCGGCCGAACACCGGGTGCGGTGCCACGTGCACGGTGACGTAGAGGTCGCCGGGGGGGCCGCCGCGCTCGCCGGGCGCACCCTTCCCGCGCAGCCGGATCCGCTGGCCGTCCTTCACCCCGGCCGGGATGCGGGCCTGGATGGTCCGGGTCGAAACGCCCCGGCCGGAACCGTGGCACACCGGGCAGGGGTCGTCGACGACCAGGCCGCGGCCCAGGCACTCCCGGCACGGCTCGGTCATCGCGAAAACGCCGCCTTGGCTCGAGGTCTGCATCCCCGAGCCCTCGCAGTTCGCGCATACGTGCGGCAGCGTGCCCGCGCGCGCGCCGGTGCCCGAGCAGGCGCGGCAGGCCGCATCGCTGCTCAGCTGGAGGGCAACGGTCAGACCCTCGAGCGCCTGGTCGAACGTCAGCGATGTCTCTGATTCGACGTCTTGGCCGCGCCGCGCCTGCGTCGAGCGGGTCCGACCGCCGCCGCCGCCGAACATGCCGCCGAAGAGGTCGGAGAAGCTGCCGCCACCGGCTTGCCCGGCGAACAGGTCGGAGAAGTCGTAGCCGCCCTGCTGGCCGGGACGGGGGGGCCGGAACCGGCCGGAGCCGAACAACGCCCGCTGATCGTCGTACTCCTTGCGCCTATCAGGGTCGGACAGCACCGAGTAGGCCTCAGAGATCGACTTGAAGCGCTCCTCCGCGGCGGTGTCACCGGGTCGGGAGTCGGGGTGGTTCTCGCGCGCGAGCTTTCGGTAGGCCTTCTTGATGTCGTCGGCCGTGGCGGCCTTCGACACGCCCAAAACCTGGTAGAAGTCCTTGCTCGCCCAGTCCGCGGGACTCATGCGCTCACCTCCTCCTCCGTCGGCGGTTGTTGCTACTCGGTGCTTTCGGTTGCTGCTTCGGCGCTCACGGCTTCTGCCGGTGGCTCCGTGGCCGTCGCCTGGGCGCTGGAGCTGGATTGCTGGTCGGGCGGAGACGGTTCGGCCACCGCGACCCGAGCCGGTCGAAGTACGCGGTCACTGTGCCGGTAGCCCACCTGGAGCACCGCTTGGCAGACCGGCCCGTCGACGTCGTCGGAGTAGCTGTGCATGAGCGCCTCGTGGATGCGCGGGTCGAACGGCTCGCCGGCCTCGCCGAAGGTCTCGAGCCCGAGGCCGATCAGGGTGCGCTCCAGCGACTCAGCGACTGCCTTGAAACCGCCAGTCAGCTCCCCGTGCTCACGCGCGCGCCCGATGTCGTCAAGCACAGGCAACAGCGACGTCAGCACCGACCCGATCGCGCTCTGGCGGGTCAGCTCGCGGTCGCGGTCGACCCGGCGCTTGTAGTTGAGGTACTCCGCCTGCAGCCGCTGCAGGTCAGCGGTCCGCTCGGCGAGTGCAGCGGCCACCTCGAACCTGCCGTCTGAGTCACCGACCGCTGCTGCCGCCGCGTCGGGTCCCAGCGTCGCCTCGCCGTCGGTGGAGGGAGCCGCAGCGGCCTGCGGCTCCCTCACCTGACCTGTCTCGGGATCGATACGGCGTCGATCGCGGATCACCGGACCTTGATCGTGGGATTCCGACGTCACCGGGCGCCACCCTCACTGGCCGCGGTGTCGCTGGCGTCGTCGACGATCTCGGCGTCGACGACGTCGTCTGCGCCCTCATGGCCGGTGCCATCGGATTCGGCGGCGGAGGTACCGTCGCTGCCCATCGAGTCGGCACTTTGGGCGTACATGGCCGCGCCCATTTTCTGGCTGGAGGTGGCGAGCTTCGCCGCTGCACTGGAGATCGCATCGGTGTCGTCGCCCTCGAGGGCCGCCTTCACCGCTGCGATGTCGGCCTCGACTTCACCCTTCACGTCGGCCGGGATCTTGTCGGAGTTCTCGCTGAGGAACTTCTCGGTCGAGTAGACGGCCGAGTCGGCGGAGTTGCGCAGCTCGATGGCTTCGCGACGCTTGCGGTCCTCGTCGGCGTACCGCTCGGCGTCAGCGACCATCCGGTCGATGTCGTCCTTCGAGAGCGCAGACCCACCAGTGATGGTCATCGACTGCTCCCGGCCGGTGCCACGGTCCTTGGCGGACACGTGCACGATGCCGTTGGCGTCGATGTCGAAGGTGACCTCGATCTGCGGCACTCCCCGCGGAGCCGGTGGCAGCCCGGTCAGGTCGAAGTTGCCGAGCAGCTGGTTGGCGGCCGCCATCTCGCGCTCGCCCTGGTAGACCTGGATCATCACTGACGGCTGGTTGTCGTCAGCGGTGCTGAAGACCTCTGAGCGCTTGGTCGGGATCGTGGTGTTGCGCTCGATGAGCTTGGTCATCACACCGCCCTTGGTCTCGATGCCAAGGCTCAGTGGGGTGACGTCGAGCAGCAGGACGTCCTTCACCTCGCCCTTCAGCACACCGGCCTGCAGCGCGGCGCCGACGGCGACGACCTCATCGGGGTTCACGCCCTTGTTGGGCTCCTTGCCGCCGGTGAGCTCCTTGACGACCTCGGCCACGGCCGGCATCCGGGTGGAGCCGCCGACCAGGAGCACGTGGTCGATTTGGCCGACGTTGATGCCGGCGTCCTTGATGACCTGCTGGAACGGCTTCTTGGTGCGGTCGAGCAGGTCGGAGGTGAGCTTTTGGAACTCGCTGCGGGTGAGCTTCTCCTCGAAGTGCAGCGGACCGGTCTCGCTCAAGGTGATGTAGGGCAGGTGGATCGTCGTCTCCGACGACGCCGACAGCTCGATCTTCGCCTTCTCGGCGGCCTCTTGTAGCCGCTGCCGGGCGATCTTGTCGGCGCCGAGGTTGGTGCCGTGCGCGTTCTTGAACTTGTCGACCATCCACTCGACGATGCGGGTGTCCCAGTCGTCACCACCGAGGTGGTTGTCGCCGCTGGTGGCCTTGACCTCGACGACACCTTCGCCGATCTCGAGCAGCGACACGTCGAAGGTGCCACCACCGAGGTCGAAGACCAGGATCGTCTGGTCGGACTCTTTGTCGAGGCCGTACGCAAGCGCGGCCGCGGTCGGCTCGTTGACGATGCGCTGCACGGTGAGGCCGGCGATCTCGCCAGCTTCCTTGGTGGCTTGGCGCTGGGCGTCGTTGAAGTACGCCGGGACGGTGATCACCGCGTCGGTGACCGTCTCGCCGAGGTACGACTCAGCGTCGCGCTTCAGCTTCTGCAGGATGAACGCCGAGATCTGCTGCGGCGTGAACGTCTTGTCGTCGATGCGCTGGGTCCAGTCGGTGCCCATGTGGCGCTTGACTGACCGGATCGTGCGGTCGACGTTGGTCACCGCCTGCCGCTTGGCGACCTCGCCGACTAGGACTTCGCCGTTCTTGGCGAAGGCAACAACCGAGGGGGTGGTGCGTGCGCCCTCGGCGTTGGCGATGACTGTGGGCTCGCCGCCCTCGAGGACCGAGACGACGGAGTTCGTCGTGCCGAGGTCAATTCCGACCGCTCGTGCCATGGATGCCTTACCTTTCAAAGATTGAGTCGTACGGACTCAAGTGTAGTCCAACCTCATTGCTGGGAGCAAGATAGTTGAGTCGTCTACACTCAACCCATCTCGATGAGGTCAACGGCGCGCCCAAGGCTCGTTATTCCCCTCTGCTGGTTCAGGTGCCCAGCCGCTGCGGTCAGCCGATGAGTTTGCGCAGCAGCGTCTGGAGCTCGGCTTCGCCGGCGGCTCCCAACCGTCGTACGAGCTCGGCTTGAACCTCGGTGGCCGCTTCGATCGCTGCCGTCAAGCACCGCCGCCCGGCGGCTGTGAGCACCAGGTCATTGGTACGGCGATCGGTGCCGCTGCGGGACCGCTGCAACAGCCCCCGGGCCACCAGCCCGTCAACGAAGCCGAGCACTCCGGGCGAGGTGATTCCCAGCCGCGCTGCCACCTGGGTCTGTGAGCACGGTTGTTCGCGACCGATGACGGCGAGCACCCCGAAATCGCGGGGATGGATCCCGAGGGACCCCAGCTGGCACTCCGCCCACCCGCGAACCGTGTGATGCGCCCGCGCCAGCAAGAACCCGGTGCGATCGGCCAGCGACCGACAGCTGATCGCCTGGTCATCGACCAGCAGTTCGCGCAGTCGTTGCTTGAGTCGGCGGGTCTCAGCGCGGGTCAAGTGTTGTGTGAGTTCGGCCTCGGCCTGGTCGAGGTCGCGGCTCAGCTCTGCCAGCGCCGCCTCACCCGCCGCGGTCAAGCGCAACGCATACGACCGACGGTCAGCTGGGTTGGTGTCTCTGCGCACCCACCCTTTGGACTCGAGCGCGTCGACCTGTCTGACAATCACCGTGCGGTTGACGTGGGTGATGTCGCTCAGTTCGCGCTGCGAGACCGCACCGCGCTCGGCGAGGACTGACAGCACCGTCGCTTCGGCGACGTGGCCGTCTGCAGGCATGCAGGCACGTTCAGCACCGACCGCGCGAACGAACGCCCGCCGAAGCAGGAAGCCAGTGAAGTCGCGCAGGTCCACCTGCTCCGGGGCGTGGATCGTCCCGTTGCCGCCTCGAACGGCCACCTCACCTCCTTCGCTCTGCGCCAGTTGGCCAGATTTAACCGGAAGTTTACCTGGTTGATAGTTAACCGGGTTGACGATTCTCTGGCGTCACTAGTACCTTCGCACCCAACGCTCGTGGAGGGAAGGGTAGGCATGCCTCGATCAGTCGCCGGAACGCTGGCCGGCAAAGTCACCAAATGGGTGGTGTTGGTCTTCTGGGTCGTCACTATCGCGGTCGCATGGCCGCTCGCCGCAAAGCTCACGGATGTCCAGAAGAACGACGCCATCTCGTGGCTGCCAGGCGACGCCGAGGCGACGCAGGTGCTGCAGCTTCAGGAGAGGTTTCAGTCCAGCGACACGCTGCCGGCGGTCATCGTCTACGAGAAGCTCGATGGGCTGACGAACGCCGACCTGGCCAAGGCGGCTGCTGACGTGAAGCAATTTGCCGCGCTTGACGATATTGACGGCGAGGTCGTAGGACCCATCCCGGCAGATGACCGGCAGGCGTTGCAGACCGTCGTGCCTCTCGACCTCGGCAGTGAGGGATGGGACAAGGCCCCTGACCTCGCCGACGAGCTGCGTGCCATCGCGGAGTCCGGCGACACCGAGATGTCGGTTCACATCACCGGCCCGGTTGGCATTGCAGCAGACTCGGCCGAGGCGTTCGCCGGCATCGACACCACGCTGCTCGCCGCCACCCTTGCCGTTGTGGTCGTGTTGCTGCTACTGACCTACCGCAGTCCGGTGCTATGGCTGTTCCCGCTGTTGTCTGCCGTGGTGGCGCTCTTCAGCGCCCAGGCAGTCATCTACTACCTGGCCAAGGACTACGGCCTGGTGGTGAACGGGCAGAGCGCGGGGATCCTCACGGTGCTCGTCGTCGGCGCCGGCACGGACTACGCGCTGCTGCTCGTGGCGCGCTACCGTGAGGAGCTCCGCCGGCACTCCGACCGCCACGAGGCGATGGCCGTAGCGCTGCACCGCGCTGGTCCGGCGATCTTCGCTAGCGCCGGAACGGTGATCCTCGGCATGCTGTGCCTGCTCTTCGCCGACATGAACTCCACTCAGGGACTCGGCCCGGTGGCTGCGATCGGCGTCGGCGTCGGCCTGCTCGCCATGGTTACCCTCCTGCCGGCACTGCTCGTCATCTTCGGACGGTGGATCTTCTGGCCCAAGCGACCACTCGAGGGCAGCCCCGAACCAACGTCGTCGGGCCTGTGGGCGCGCATCGGGACTGGCATCGGCCGCCGGCCGCGGGCCGTCTGGCTGGTCACAGCGGCCATCCTCGGGGTGGCCTGCCTCGGAGTGCTCACGCTCGACACCAACGGCCTGTCCAACAAAGAGCAGTACACCAAGACCGTCGACTCCGTCGTCGGCGAAGAAGTACTGGCGCGCCACGACCTCGCCGATGCCGGCAGCCCCGTTGTCGTCGTGGCAGACCAGAACGCCGCCGGCGAGGTAGCTGAGCTCACTGCGAACACCCAGGGTGTGCTGGACGCACGGGTTGTCGGTGCGCGGAACGGCACCGCGTACATCCAAGGTGGGCTGGCCAACCCACCAGACAGCCAGGCGGCGTTCGACACCATCGACCGGGTCCGCGACGCGGTCCACGCTGTCGAGGGGGCCGATGCTCTCGTCGGCGGCAACACCGCGGTGAACCTCGACGTGCGCGAGGCCTCGGCGCGGGACAACCGCGTGATCATCCCCATCGTGCTGGTGGTGGTGCTGCTGATCCTCGGGCTGCTGCTGAGGGCACTGGTCGCACCGCTGCTGCTGATCGCAACGGTTGTGCTGTCGTACGGCGCTGCTCTCGGCGTGAGCTCGCTGGTGTTCCACAACATCTTCGGGTTCACCGGCGGCGACCCTGCGTTCCCGCTGTTCGTCTTCGTGTTCTTGGTGGCCCTCGGCATCGACTACAACATCTTCTTGATGACGCGGGTTCGCGAAGAGGCGCTGCAGCACGGCACCCGGCGCGGGGCCCTGATCGGCTTGGCGGCAACTGGCGGCGTGATCACCTCGGCCGGGTTGGTGCTCGCGGGCACGTTCGCGGTGCTGGCCACCTTGCCGTTGGTGTTCTTGGCCGAGCTCGGCTTCGCGGTGGCGTTCGGCGTACTCCTCGACACGATCGTCGTGCGCTCGGTGCTGGTAACCGCGCTCAACCTCGACCTTGGTCCACGCATGTGGTGGCCCAGCCGACTGAGCAAGCAGCCCGACGTCGACCCCGACGAGCGACCGCCGATCGTGGCGCTCGACGAGCTCCGCCGATCGCGAGCCGGTGCTCGTCGGCTGAGCCAGGTCAGGCGGTGCGACGCCCAGCTCGGTGGACGGCGCCGACAACCGACGCCGGCCGGGTTCGCCATGACGTGCTGACCGTCGGCACGGCTTTCAGCAGGCTCTCGTTCCGGCGATGTCCGTGCCGCTCCGATCCGCTGGCTGGTCTGTGGGCCGGACCACGTCGTCGCGGCGCAGGGCGGCGGCACTGCCGGGGTGGCGGCGCATAGCGCCTCGGCACGCGCCATCCGCATCTCGCGGTAGGCCAACGTGCACGCACGACGGCATCGCCGCCAGCACGGCGAAGTCAGTCGGTCGCGGACGCTGAGTCGGTCGACGTCGCGGCAGCACGGGCGGCGTCATCACCTTCTCCTGGCCGAGCGGACGTCCGGAACGGCGGCGCCGCCAGCGACCCCGGGCAGCAGGTGGCCACCACGGCTGCGTCGCGCAGGTCTGCCACATCGCCGTCGGTCGAGGCACAGTGCAGTGGTCCGCGGCCGCCGCGCGAGCTTCGCACGCCACCGTCGGGTCCCGGCCAATCGCGCTGGTTGGCGTGGACTCGCGGCTGCAGGAGACCCGCGGCCATGCCCGCGCGTGAGGATGGCGTGCCTGGGTCGAGGCGTCCGCTCGCAGTGGACGTCGACCCCGGTAGGCATGCGTACGACGGTGGCCGCGGTGACGACGCTCGGCGCGGCAGGACCACATCGTCGGCGGTCGAGTACGTTGCAGTCGGTCGCGCGTGCCGGCGGGCCGCACGGCGAGCGGGTCGAGAACTCGACCCCGGGGAGCAGGGTGGCAACCACGGCTGCGTCCCGCAGGTCTGCCACATCGGCGTCGGTCCAGGAATGTCGTCTCACGAGCTGGTTGGCGTGGACTCGCGGCTGCAGACCGGCGGCGATGCAGTCGATGGCTCGTGCCTGGTCGGCGTCGAAGGCGCCCCGCTCGCAGAAGACGTCGATCCACTTCGCGTGCGGGGTGGCCGCGGTGAGCATCGGCCCGGTGACCAGGTCGACGTACGACGCCGGGTCGTCGGCGTACTCAGCCGGCACGACGTGGGCGCCGAGGAACGTCGTCTCAGCGGTGAGTGCGGCGGCGATGGCGAGGCTGCGGGCCTCGTCGGCGACGGTGAGCCCGTATCCGCTCTTGATCTCGACCGTTGTCGTGCCCTGCCGGGCCATCTCGCTCATGAGCCGAGCCACGTTCGCCGCGAGCGCTTCATCGGGCGCCTGCCGGGTGGCCTCGACCGTGCTGGTGATGCCTCCGGCGGAGTAGGGCCGGCCCGCCATCCGGGCGGCGAACTCCTCGGAACGGTCACCGGCGAAGACCAGGTGCGAGTGGGAGTCGACGAAGCCGGGGATGACCGCTGCCCCGTCGACGTCGAGCACCGAGTCGGCGGCTGGCGCCTGGTCGCGCTTGCCGACCCAGGCGATCAGGGCGCCGTCGATCACCAAGGCGGCGTCGGAGAGCAGTCCGAGGGGCGAGCCGTCGCCCAGGCCCGGGTCGTTGGTGACCAGCTCACCGATGTTGGTGACGAGCACGCTGGGGGTCATGGCGCGGTGACGGCGGAGATGGAGCGCGCGAGGTCGCGGCCGACCGCATCTGGGTCGAGCTCGACTCGACGGCCACTCGCGATCACCGACGTGACGTCGGCCGCCGTCGCGGCGAACACGACAGTGCCGCAGTCCGCTGCGGTTCCGGCGGTGCGTGGCGAGCTGGGGTCGAGTGTCACGAGGTCGGCCCAGGCTCCTGGCGCGATCTCACCAGCAGTGAACCCCAGCGACCGGTGTCCTCCCGCAGTGGCTGCATGGAGGAGGTCGGCTGCAGCCCAAGAGCCCCGCCGCCCTGAGCCAAGGCGCTCGTCGAGCTCTACCGCCCGCATCTCCTCGTGCATGTCGATGACCGCGTGACTGTCAGAGCCAAGGGTGAGGGTCGCACCTGCGTCGGCCAGCTGGCGCGACGGCCCGATGCCGTCGGCCAGGTCACGCTCGGTGGTCGGGCAGAAGCAGGCGTTGCACTTCGCTTGCCCGAGCAGGGCAATGTCGCTGGCAGTGAGGTGGGTGGCGTGGACGGCTGAGAGCCGCTCGCTGAGCACGCCGTGTACGGCGAGCAGCTGGGTCGGCGTACAGCCGTGGCGTTGTAGGCAGGCGGTGTTCTCGGCGACCTGCTCCGACAGGTGCACGTGCAGCGGCGCCTTGGGCAGTGCCGACGCGACGTCACCAAGCGCCGTATGCGGGACCGCCCGGACCGAGTGGATCGCCGCACCGACGACAACGGCTGGGTCAGCGACGTCTGCATCGAGGGCGCTCACCCGGTCGCGCCAGGCGTCGACCGTGCCGTCGCTGAACCGCCGCTGCACACCACTCGGCTCGGCCCCGAACCCCGCAGACAGGTAGCAGGTGTCGAGCAGGGCGATGCGGAGCCCGGCGTCCCGGGCGGCCTGTACGACGGCGTGCCCCATCGCGTTCGCGTCGTCGTACGGCGCACCGCCGGGGCCGTGGTGCAGGTAGTGGAACTCGCCCACAGCGGTGATGCCGGTCAGCGCCATCTCCCGGTAGGTGGCGAGGGCGAGGGCGTAGTAGGTGTCGGGGTCGAGGCGGTCGGCGACGGCGTACATCGTCTCCCGCCAGGTCCAGAAGTCCCCGCGCTGCTGCTGGGTGCGCGCCCGCAGCGCCCGGTGGAAGGCGTGGCTGTGACAGTTTGCGAACCCGGGGATGGTCAGGCCGGACAGGCGCTCGGCCACCTGAGGTGGTTCGCCTTCGCTGACGTTGGTGATATGGGGGCCGTCGACCGCGACGACGACGCCGTCGACGAAGCCGCTGGAGCCCAGCCAGGCCCGCTCACACCAGTACGTCGTCACGCCGCGAGCTCGGTCAGCACGGTGGCCAGCGCCTCGACACCGGCAAGGCAGTCGGCCATCTCGGCGTACTCGGCCGGTGAATGCGAGATGCCCGACGGGTTTCGGACGAAGAGCATTGCCGAGGGGATGCCGGCGAGCTGGAGGATCCCCGCGTCGTGGCCAGCGCCCGTCGGGATCTGGGGAGCGTCGTCGAGTACGGCGGCCAGCCGGGCACCGAGCGGAACGTCGAAGTCCACGGTCGGTGAGCCCGACTCCGCGGTCACCGTCACCGTCGTACCGTCGCGTTCGGCACGCTCTCGGGCCTGCCGCTCGACCGCCGCGACGAGTTGGTCGACCATGGCGGCGTCCGGTCCGCGGGCGTCGAGCCAGGCACGCACCTCTTCGGGGATGGCGTTGGTGACGTTCGGGTATACCTCCAGGCGGCCGAACGTGGCTCTGGCGCCACTCAGCCGCGCCTGCTTGTTAGCGGCCAGGGCCGTCATGGCGTAGGTGAGCATGGGGTCGCGGCGGTCGTCCATCCGGGTCGCGCCCGCGTGGTTTGGCTCGCCGGCGAAGTCGAACCGCCAGCGGCCATGCGCCCAGCTGTTCGACGCCACCGCGATGGCGCGATCCCGGTTCACCAGGTCGCGGCCCTGCTCGACATGCAGCTCGACGTACGCCTCGACACCCTCGAGCAGACTGGACGGGCCGAGGTCAGGTTCGAGGCCCGCCGTGCTCATGGCGTCGAGCAGCCACACGCCGTCGCGGTCGCGCAGCGATGCGGCTGCCTCCGCGCTCAGCTGGCCGGTGGCGAGCCGCGAGCCCAGGCAGGCGAGGCCGAAGCGCGACCCTTCCTCCTCGACGAACATCGCCACCCCGATCGGCTTATTCGGCACGACGCCGCGGTCACGCAAGGCGTCGAGGGCGGCGAACGACGAGACGACGCCTAGTGGCCCGTCGAAGGCCCCGCCGTTGTCGACGGAGTCAAGGTGCGAGCCGATGAGGACGCCCGCACCGGCGGATCCCTCAGGGCGCCACCATGCGATTGCGTTTCCCTGGCCGTCGTATGTGACGTCAAGGCCTCGGGCCGCTGCTTCGTGTGCGTACCAGGCGACAAGCTCCCGTTCCGCCGATGCGAACGGTGCGCGGAAGTATCCCCCGGTCGAGGCGCTGCGGCCGATCGGCAGCAGGTCCGCCCACATCTCCTCGAAGCTCACCCGTGCAATATCCCAGACGCAACGTGCTCGCGGGATGCGCATGTCTCTAGCTGGGCCCATCTGTGGAGTCCTTCCGGCATCTGGTGCCGGAGGAACTCCACAAACCGACACCCGACGGGTCACGTGCAAGCGAGAGCATCGCGTCGGGCGTCCGCTGGATGCGTGCCGTGGAGTGCTACGTCCGGGCAAGATGGTGGTGTGCAGTTCCAGCAGGTGGTCGACCGTCGCCGGATGGTGCGCAACTACACCGACGAGCCGGTCGACCCGGCCATTGTCGACCGGCTCTTGGCCAACGCGCTGCACGCGCCGAGCGCCGGCTTCAGCCAAGGTTGGGCGTTCCTGCTGCTCGACAGTCGCGACGACATCGAGAGGTTCTGGCGCTCCACCGAAGCACACGAGGGGTTGCCCGACAGGTGGCTCAGCGGTATGCAGCGCGCGCCGGTGATCGTCGTACCGCTGTCGTGCAAGCAGGTGTACCTCGACCGGTACGCCGCGCCCGACAAGGGCTGGACCGACAAGGACGAGGCGCGCTGGCCGGTGCCCTACTGGGACATCGACACGGGCATGGCGGCGCTACTGATCCTGCAGACGGCCACCGACGAGGGCCTCGGTGCGTGCTTCTTCGGTGTGCCCAGGGACAAGTGGGACCCGTTCCGAGCCGAGTTCGGCATCCCCGAGCAGTACACGCCGATCGGGGCGATCACCATCGGCCATCGCGCCCCCGACAAGCCGTCTCCTTCGCTGAAGCGCGGCCGCAAACCGGTTGCCGAGGTCGTACACCGGTCACACTGGGGATCCAAGCAGCACTCGGCCACCTGAGGGCTTATGCGTCGGCTCGCACCTGCTCGGGGTAGATCATCTCAGCGGGTGGGCGCGAGGTGCGCTTGGCCCACGGGTAGTAGATCAGCGCCGTGACAAAGAGTCCGACCAGCCACGAGATGTCGGCGCCGCCGAGCGCCTCTGTCGCTGGCCCCGTGTACAGCTCCTGGGCGAGGAAGGGGAACTGCAAGAGGATGCCGAGGACGTACGACGACAACGCGGCCACGTTCCAGCGGCCGTAGCGGCCGTCGGGGTCGTAGAGGGCCGGGATGTCCACCCGTTCCTTCGACACCAGGTAGTAGTCGGTCAAGTTGATTGCGCTCCACGGTGTGAACACCGTGAGCAGGACGAGGATGAAGTTCCGGAAGTTTGTGAGGAAGTCCTCGCTCGCAAGCAGCGCGATCAGCACCGAGACCGCGATGAAGCCGGCGATGTAGAGCCCGCGCGCGAACGGCCGGATGCGGTCGACGCCACTAAACGACGTCAACGTGGTCGTGATCGTCATGAACCCGCCGTACGCGTTGAGACAGTTCACGGTCAGCTTGCCGACCACGATGACGGCGTAGATCGCGATCGCGAGGATCGCGGGCCCGGCCAGGTCGCCGAGGAATCCGACCTGGTTGGCGATGAACGGCAGCTGGTTCTCCGGAAGCTGCGCGCTGGCCGACAGCGCCGCGAGCAGCGCGCCGAACGTCATCGACCACTGGGACCCGATGACCGTGCCGGCCAGCGTCCTCGAGAACGTCGCGCTCTCGTTGGTGTCGCGCGGGAGGTAGCGCGAGTAGTCCGCGACGTACGGGCCGAACGTCAGCTGCCACCCGGCCGCGAGCGAAATCGCCAGTAGGAACGTCACCACGTCGAAGTTCTGGTCGCTCAGCACCGCACCGACGTCGTACGTCGTCACGAGTCGGACAGCGAGATAGACGAACCCCACGATGCCCACCACTGTCGAGATGCGACCCATGGCGTGGATGTAGCGGTATCCGAGCGTTGCCACCAGGAAAGTCAGCAGCCCGAAGATGATGATGCCGAACGCGGCCGCGTCGACTGCCGCGATCTCGTTGATCGCCTGCCCCGCCAGGACCGTGCCGGTGGCTGCAAACCCGAGGTACATGATCACGACGAGCACCAGCGGCAAGATGGCGCCGTACACGCCGAACTGTGCCCGGCTGGAGATCATCTGCGGCAGGCCCAGCCGTGGCCCCTGCGCAGAGTGCAGCGCCATCACGATGCCGCCGCAGATGTTGCCGATCAGCAGTCCGATGATCGCCCAGAGGGCATCGGCGCCGAATATCACCGCCAGCGCGCCGTCGACGATGGCGGTGATCTGCATGTTCGCCCCGAACCACAAGGTGAACTGGTTCGCCGGCGACCCGTGCCGCTCGTCGTCGGGCACGACGTCGATGGAGCGCCGCTCGATGCGGTTGACGATCGGCGCGGCGGTCTGTGTCGCTTGGGTGCTCACGAGCTGACCTCCTTCGCAGCGGTGCCCGCTGCGGACTCACGCTTCATGGGGATGGGGACGTCGCGTTCTGCGGCCACCTCGGCGGCGCGGTCGTAACCCGCGTCGACGTGCCTGATCACGCCCATCCCGGGGTCGTTGGTCAGCACCCGCTCGGCCTTTTGGGCGGCGAGCTCGGTGCCGTCGACCACCACCACCTGGCCGGCGTGGATCGAGCGCCCGATCCCGACTCCCCCGCCGTGGTGGATCGACACCCAGGAGGCGCCTGAGGCCACGTTGACCATGGCGTTGAGCAGCGGCCAGTCGGCGATCGCGTCGGAGCCGTCGAGCATGGCTTCCGTCTCCCGGTACGGCGACGCGACCGAGCCGCAGTCGAGATGGTCCCGCCCGATCACGACTGGCGCCTGCAGCTCACCGGAGGCGACCATGTCGTTGAAGCGCAACCCGGCCCGGTGCCGCTCGCCGTACCCGAGCCAGCAGATCCGCGCCGGCAGCCCCTGGTAGTGCACCTTCTCGCCCGCCTTGGTGATCCAGCGAGCGAGCAGCTCGTCGTCGGGGAACAGGTCGAGGACCGCCCGGTCGGTCGCCGCGATGTCCTTGGGGTCGCCGGAGAGCGCGGCCCAGCGGAACGGGCCCTTGCCCTCGCAGAACAGCGGCCTGATGTACGCCGGCACGAAGCCGGGGTAGTCGAACGCCCGGTCGAAGCCGCCGAGCTTGGCCTCGGCGCGCAGCGAGTTGCCGTAGTCGAACACCTCCGCGCCCGCGTCGAGGAAGCCGACCATCGCCTCGCAGTGCCGCGCCATCGACTCCTGCGCCCGCGCGGTGAAGTCGGCGGGATCCTTCTCTCGGAACGCCACCCAGTCGTCGAACTCGACACCGGCCGGCAGGTACATCAGCGGGTCGTGGGCCGACGTCTGGTCGGTGACGATGTCGATCGGTGCACCCATCATCAGTAACTCAGGCACCAGCTCCGCGGCGTTGCCCAAGACGCCGATCGACAGCGGCTTTCGAGTATCTCTCGCCTCGACCGCCAGGTCGACGGCGTGCTTCACCGAGTCCGCCCGCACGTCGAGGTAGCCGTGCTCGATGCGGCGCCTGATGCGGGTGTCGTCGCACTCGACGCAGATGCAGACGCCGTCGTTCATCGTGACCGCCAGCGGCTGCGCGCCACCCATCCCGCCGAGGCCAGCGGTGAGGGTGATCGTTCCCGCCAGCGTCGGCTGGCCATTGTCGAGCCGGCCACCGGCCGCAAGCTTGGCGGCGATGGCGGCGAACGTCTCGTACGTGCCCTGCAAGATGCCCTGGGTGCCGATGTAGATCCACGACCCCGCGGTCATCTGCCCGTACATGGTCAGCCCCAGCGCCTCCAGGCGGCGGAACTCCTCCCAGTTGGCCCAGTCGCCGACCAGGTTGGAGTTCGCGATCAGCACCCGCGGCGCCCACTCGTGGGTACGCATCACACCGACCGGGCGCCCGCTCTGCACCAGCAGGGTCTCGTCGCCGTGCAGGTCGGTGAGTGAGGCGATCAACGCGTCGTACGACGGCCAGTCCCGGGCTGCCTTGCCCGACCCGCCGTACACCACCAGCTGTTCAGGGTGCTCGGCCACCTCGGGGTCGAGGTTGTTCATCAGCATCCGCATCGGCGCCTCGGTCTGCCAGCTCCGGGCGGTCAGCGTCGTGCCGCGCGGAGCCTTGACGGTGCGTGGTCCACTCATGCGCACTTCTCCTTTCCCAGCAAGTCCTTTCCCCACCCAGCTCAGCCCAGCGGTTCGACCAGGGCGGTGTTGGCGGCAGCGACGAGTGCGCCCGAACGCACCAACTCGACGGCTGCTGCTATCTCAGGCGACAGGTGCCGGTCCGGTCCCGGGCCGGCGACCCGCTCTCGCAGGGCAGCGACGACCGCCCCGGTTGCCGGCGCCGGTTTGAGCGGCTCCCGCAGATCGAGCCCGCGGGCGGCGGTGAGCACCTCGATCGCGAGCACCTGTCCGAGCGCGTCGACGCTGCGGCGAAGCTTGCGCGCGGACGACCAGCCCATGGAGACATGGTCCTCCTGCATCGCGCTGGAGGGAATGGAGTCGACGCTCGCGGGGTTTGCCAGCCGCTTGAGGTCCGAGACCAGGCCGGCTGCGGTGTACTGGGCGATCATGTGACCGCTGTCGACGCCTGGGTCGGCCGCGAGGAACGGCGGCAGGCCGGCGTTGCGGGCGACGTCGAGGAACCTGTCGGTACGCCGCTCCGACATGCTCGCGACGTCGGCGATCGGGATCGCGAGGATGTCGAGGACGTACGCCAGCGGCGCCCCGTGGAAGTTGCCGTTGCTCTCCACCCGGCCGTCAGCCAGCACGACAGGGTTGTCGATCGCCGACGCCAGCTCCCGCCCCGCCACTGCTTCCGCGTAGTCGACGGTGTCTCGCGTCGCGCCGAGCACCTGCGGTGAGCAGCGCAACGAGTACGCGTCCTGCACTCGGTGACAATCCGGCCCGCGATGGCTCGCCACCACCTCTGAACCGTCGAGCAGCGCGCGCAGGTTCGCCGCCGAGACCGCCTGGCCCGGATGGGGCCGCAGCCCCTGCAGGTCGGCGGCGAAGACCCGGTCGGTGCCGAGCAGGCCTTCGACCGACATCGCCGCCGCGATGTCGGCGGTCGTGAGCAGATTTCGCAGGTCGGCGATCGCCAGCACCAGCATGCCGAGCATGCCGTCGGTGCCGTTGATCAGGGCCAGCCCCTCCTTCGCCGCCAGCTCGACCGGCCGCAGATCTGCGGCGGCGAGCGCTGCGCCGGCCGGACGGCGTACCCCCTCGGCGTCGGACACCTCGCCCTCGCCCATCAACGCCAGCGCACAGTGCGCAAGCGGTGCGAGGTCACCGGAGCAGCCAAGGCTGCCGTGCTCGTAGACGACCGGCGTGATGCGGTGCGTGATGAGGTCGGCAAGGGCTTGGGCTGTTTCCAGGCGTACGCCGGTGCGTCCCGTCGCGAGCGTCGACAGCCGCAGCAGCATCATCGCCCGCACGACCTCCGTCTCCACCACTGCGCCTGAGCCGGCTGCATGGGAGCGAATCAGCGACTTCTGCAGCTGAGCGCGCATCTCCTCGTGGATGTGCCGGGTCGCCAGCGCACCGAATCCGGTCGAGATCCCGTACGCCGGATTGGGCGACGCAGCCAGCTCGTCGACAGCCGCGCGCGATCGCTGAATCGCCGTTCGCACCTGCTCGCTCAGCTCGACGGCGGCGCCGTGCCGCGCGACCTGCACGACCTCGCCGATGCCGAGCGGCGAGACGTCGATGACGACTGGTTTCCCCACAGTCGCCATTCCAGCCTTATCGCGGGGCTCGGGCTAGGGGTTGCCGGAGGCAGGAGTCTGGCATCCCAGACAGTGTGCTTCGCCTGAGGGGTTCAGTCGTCGGCAAGGAGGTGACGCAGGTAACGGTCGGGTGCCGCCAAGTACCGCTTCCAGTGTTGGACGAGCTCGAGCTCATCCCAGGTGGCCTCGCGCAGCCCCCACTCGCCCACCTCAAGGATCGCGGCGCCGGGCAGCGCGGCGAGCACCGGGGAGTGGGTGGCGCACAGGATCTGCGAGCGTTCGCTGACGAGTCGGTCGAAGACGCCCATCAGCGCCAGTGTCGAGGAGAAGGACAGCGCGGCCTCCGGCTCGTCGAGGCAGTAGAAGCCGGTGGAGTTGAACCGGGCGTCGAGCAGCTCGAGGAAGGACTCGCCATGGCTCATCTCGTGAAATCGGGGGTCGGGACGGTCAGTCGGGTGGTTCTCGAGGTAGGTGTACCAGCTGTGCATGGTCTCTGCCCGGAGGAAGAATCCCCACCGGCCGCTCCCGATTCCGCGTTGCAGCCGGATGGCGAAGTGCAGTGGGGACTCGGTCTCGCGGGTGGAGTGCCGGCCAAAAGCCGATCCGCCCTCGGGCGACAAGCCGTACGCGACAGCGATTGCTTCGACCAGCGTCGACTTGCCCGAGCCGTTCTCGCCGACGAGGAACGTGACACCGGGAGAAAGATCAAGCCCGTCTCGCAACAGCTGAGCGACGGCCGGGATAGTTGCCGGCCATCGACCTGGCGGAAGCCCGGATGCGGCCTCCGGGAGGACACGCACGACCGGCGGCTGGTCGAAGTCCACACGCGGCACCCTACGGCTGACGAGGGCTAGCCTGCCGTCATGCCCGGCTCTCAAGCCCCCGCGGCGACTCGGGCGCTCAGGGCGCTGCGCTTCGTCGCCGCCCAGCCCGAACCGGTGGCACTCGACCGCATCGCCAAGGCGGTCGGAATGCCGCGCTCATCGGCGTACCACCTGATCAACGCCATGATCGCCGAGGGCTTCATCACTCACGTCGAGGACCAACACCGGTACGCCCTTGGTGTCGCCGCGTTCGAGGTGGGCAGTGGCTATTCGCGGCAGGCCCCGCTGCACCGGCTTGCGCGCCGGCCACTGGCTGACCTCGTCGACGCGCTGGGGGAGTCTGCCCACTTCGCGGTGCTCCACGGCCGCGATGTCTACTACGTGTTGGAGGAGCGGGCCGGTCACCGGCCACCGCTCGTCAGCGGCGTCGGCGTACGCCTGCCAGCGCACCTGACGGCAAGCGGCCGGGCGATGCTCGCGGCGCTGCCCGCCGCTCAGGTTCGCGCGCTGTTCCCCGACGCGGCGGCCTTCGTCGCGCGGCACACCGATGCGCCGAGCACCCCGCGCGAGCTGACGGTCCTGCTTGCGCACACGCGCCGACGCGGCTACGCCACCGAGGAAGGCGACGTCACGCCGGGCTTCGCGTCGATCGCCGTACCCGTCCTCGATGCGGCCGGGCACCCGGTCGCTGCGGTTGCGGTGACCTATGAGACGGCTCGCGGCGTGGACGTCGATCACGTCGTACGTCGAGTTCGCCGGACCGCTGACGCCCTCACCCGCCGGCTCGGCGGTTCGCCTCCCGGCACGTCGTAGTTGGCGGTCACCGCCGGTGGGATGCTTGTCACAGCGGCTGCGCAAGCCGCGGCCGGCAGGCGCCGGTTAAGGTCACGATGGATCTGCAGAGCGAGGAGTGACCATGCAGACGTTCGCGATCGTGGTCTCGGTCGTGATCGCGGTCGTCGCCATCGCGTTGTTCGTCCGAGCCATCGCCTACATCGTGGCGGTCGTCAAGACCGGGCAGCCCACCGCTGGCCGGTCCGATAACCCGGGCAGGCGCTGGGTGACGATGCTCAAGGAGACCCTCGGCCATACCCGGATGCTGCAGTGGAGCCACGTCGGCATCCTGCACTGGTTCATCTTCGTCGGCTTCGGCTTCTTGTTCTTCACGCTCGTCAACGCCTTCGGGCAGCTCTTCGACGCCGAGTTCGCGCTGCCGGTGATCGGCCACTGGGTGGTCTACCAGTGGGCCACCGAGCTCATCACCTGGCTGATGCTGCTGGCGATTCTCGGTCTCATCACCATCCGGCTGGTCAACCGGCCCCGCGGGGCGAGCGGCCGCTACAGCAGGTTCTCCGGCTCGCGCATGTGGCAGGGCTACTTCGTCGAAGCCGTCATCGTCGGCATCGCCTTGTGCATCATCACGCTGCGCGGGGCGGAGTACGCGCTGCAGGGAGACGCCGCCTCCCGGGCGCACTTCCCGCTGACCTTCTTCGTCGGCGAGGCACTGTCGGGTCTCAGCGCCAGCGCGCTGGCGACGCTGATCTACCTCGTGGCGATGGTCAAGATCGTCATCTCGTTCACCTGGATGATCGTGATCTCGCTGAACACCACCATGGGCGTCGCCTGGCACCGCTTCACCGCGTGGCCGAACATCTGGTTCAAGCGGCACGCCGACGGCCGGCCCTCGCTGGGTGCGATGCAGCCGATGCTGGCCGGCGGTGTGCCCATCGACTTCGAGGACATCGAAGAGCTCGACGAGGACACGGCCTTCGGCGTCGGCAAGGTCGAGGACTTCTCGTGGAAGGACATCCTCGACTTCACCTCGTGCACCGAGTGCGGCCGGTGCCAGTCGCAGTGCCCCGCCTGGAACACCGAGAAGCCGCTGTCACCGAAGCTGTTCGTGATGAACCTGCGCGACCACGCGCACGCCAAGGCGCCGTACCTGCGGGCCGACGAGAGCGAGCGAGGCAGCCTTCCCGGCGACCGTCGTACAGGAGGCGGAGCGGCCGTTGATCGCCGACGCCGACGCCTACGGAGTCATCGACCCCGACGTGCTCTGGTCGTGTACGTCGTGTGGCGCGTGTGTGCAGCAGTGCCCTGTCGACATCGAGCACGTCGACCACATCATGGACATGCGGCGGTTCCAGGTGCTTGTCGAGTCGAACTTCCCGACCGAGCTCAACCAGCTGTTCCGGGGCCTGGAGAACAAGGGCAACCCGTGGAACATGTCGCCGAACGCGCGGATGGACTGGGCCAAGGACCTGCCGTTCGAGGTCAAGCAGGTCGGCGTCGACGTGGAGAGCCTCGACGAGGTCGACTGGCTGTTCTGGGTCGGCTGCGCCGGCGCCTATGAGGACAGGGCCAAGAAGACGACCCGCGCGGTCGCTGAGCTGCTCAACGAGGCGGGCGTGAGCTTCGCTGTGCTGGGTGACGGGGAGACGTGCTCGGGCGACCCGGCCCGCCGGGCGGGCAATGAGTTCGTCTTCCAGCAGCTGGCGATGCAGAACGCCGAGGTGCTCAAGGAGACGGCCGCAAAGAAGGTGGTTTCCACCTGTGCCCACTGCTTCAACACGCTCAAGAACGAGTACACGCAGTTCGGCGTCGAGCTCGAGGTCGTGCACCACACGCAGCTGCTGAACCGGCTGGTGCGCGATGGAAGACTAACGCCCCTGCCGCCTCGTGCCGCCTCGGTTGACGGTCACCCGCCCGGACGCACGATCACCTACCACGACCCTTGCTTCCTCGGCCGGCACAACAAGGTCTACGAACCGCCGCGCGAGCTGCTGTCGGTGATACCCGGCGCCGCGCTGACGGAGATGCCGCGCAACACCGAGCGGTCGTTCTGCTGCGGCGCCGGTGGTGCCCGCATGTGGATGGAGGAGAAGATCGGCGAGCGCATCAACCTCAACCGCACGCGGGAGGCGGTCGAAACAGGCGCCAGCCAGATCGCTGTCGGCTGCCCGTTCTGCCGGGTGATGCTGTCCGACGGGCTGACCGCCTTGCAGGCCGATGGCGCGGCGGGCGGACGTCGAGGTTCTCGACGTGGCGCAGATGCTGTTGGCGTCGGTACGGCGGCGCCCGTCGCGGACCCGGCAGCGGCTCCCGACGCGGCACCGGCTGAACCACCCGATGCGGCGCCGTCATGCCCGAAGCCCCCGCGCCTGTCACGACCGGCAGGGACCCGCGAGCAGCGAGACCGCGCCGGAAGCTGAGAAACTGCCGAAACCGCCCATCGACGCCGCCCTGCCCGCCGACGCGCCGGTCCACGACCCAGGAACTGCAGACACAGACCACCCGCCACCCCCCGCGGACGTCCCCACCGACCGGCCGTAAGACCGACTGGACGACGTGCCGCCGCCCGCCCATGGCCTGCGACCCGTCCAGGGGATGGCTGAGCGCACTGGACAAGTAGCTTGTCGAGTTGCCCCGCCCGCCCAAACGAGGTCGCCCACCCCGACCGGCCGAAAGACCGCTCGACAAGCCACTTGTCGAGCACCCTCCGCTGAAGAGGCGCCGCATTCACCGGCCGGTGGGCGGCTTGGCTTTACGCCGACGTGGACCTCGCTGTTATTCCCTCGGAGATCCTCACGGACTTGCATGATGGTGTTGACTTGACACCATAACGGTGTCACAGTGGTGGGCATGGATATCGGGCCTTTCGTCGAGTCGCTGCGCCACGACCTCCTGCAGGCGGCCGAGGCCGGTGGCGCCGACGTACATGCTGCCGCCGAACGGCTATCGCACGCGCTGGACCCAGCCGTTCGGCTCACCGTCATGGATGCCCTGTCACAGGCCGCCTCTGAAATCACCCATGAGCTCGCTGGCACCTCTGTGGAGGTGCGGCTCAAGGGCCGCGAGCCGGTCTTCGTCGTCATCGGGCAAGCCACCGAGCCGCCGGCGATGCCTGGTTCGCCGCTGCGCGCAGACGAGGGCGGCGATGACACCGACGCGGGGATCGACGCCGACGACGAGGTGGTCGCCCGAATCACCCTGCGGCTGCCCGAGTCACTGAAGGCGCGAGCCGAAGAACTCGCTGCCAAGCGCGGCCAGTCCCTCAACACCTGGCTGGTGAACGCGGCCAGGGCGGCCGCAAGCTTCAACATCGACGTCAGTTCCACGCCGTTCGGACCCGGCGCGCCCGGTCGAAACCGCGCATCCAACAAGCGCATCCAGGGCTGGGTGCGATGAGCCAGGAGGTCAGCATGCACACGTTCCATACGCCAATCCCGGTCCGGCTGCGGGTCGAACTCTGGGAGGGCAGCATCACCGTCGTCGCCGAGCACACCGACACCACCACGGTGGAGATGGAGCCCGAGAACGGCGGCGACACCTCGCCTGCTCAGGAGCTGATCGACAGGACGACCGTCGAACAACGCGGTGACGAGATCGTCGTTCTGCAACCACGCGTGAAGGGCGGTCTGTTCCGGCGGCACCACAGCGTACGCGCGGTGATCCACGTGCCGCTAGGAAGCAGCGCCAAGCTCGAGTCAGGGTCTGCCGACATCGAGACCCGTGGCCAGTTGGGCGACGTACGAGCTGCCAGCGGGTCCGGCGACGTACACCTCGAGCACACGGCCGACGCCGAGGTGCGCACCGGCTCCGGCGACATCACAATCGACACGGTCACCGGCTCCTGCGGCACCAAGTCCGGGTCTGCCGATGTGGTCATCGGTTCAGTCGCTGGGGACGCCAACGTTGTCACCGGATCGGGGACGTCGAGATCACCTCGGTGAGCGGCACCCTGAACGTCAAGAGCGGGTCAGG
Organism: Nocardioidaceae bacterium; assembly: GCA_030447805.1. Lineage (GTDB taxonomy): Bacteria > Actinomycetota > Actinomycetes > Propionibacteriales > Nocardioidaceae > JAUJOE01. Next base: position 179,261 of record JAUJOE010000005.1, read on the forward strand.
CGACGTCTCGGTGACGGCTGGCGGCGACGGCGTCGACGCGCTGGCGGGGTCGGGCGACCTGGTGCTGCGGCGGGTCGACCACGGCCGGGTGAAGGCCAAGACGGGGTCGGGCGACATCGCGATCGGAGTGGCGCACGGTACGGCGGCGTACCTCGACGTCATGACCATGTCGGGCGACGTCCGGTCGGATTTGAACGGTGCCGACGCGCCTGGCGACGGCGAGCAACGGGTCGAGATCAACGTCTTGTCGGGAAGCGGCGATGTGGTCCTCCAACGCGCCTGAGCGGTCGACCCGCCCGCCGGTCCCACCGCCGAGTGGTCGCTGCCGCATTGGCGACTGGTCGCTCAGGTACCGCCGAGGGTCGCTCAGTCCAACCGCGATGTCGACGCCGCATCGCTCAACCGAGCGGAGATCAGCGCCACGCCAGCCATCGTCACGGCGACCCCCGACAGCTGGATATGGCGCAGTGTTTCGTGCAACACCAGACGGGCGAGCAGCACCGTGACGACCGGTACAGCGAGCTGAGCACGCTGGTGATGCTGAGGTAGCCCAACGTGGAGGCGATCGCGAAGAACAGGTTCGCGAGAAGGTCCCCGATGGCGATCAGGGCGATCAGCCCGTAGTCGGCTCCGCTGACGCCGCCCGCCGTGCCGTCGTGCGAGCCCGCCACCGGGAGGACGCCACCGCGGCCACCTGGACCGGCCCGCATGGCCCACAGCGTCATCAGGGTGTCGTCTCCGCGCCGGCGTCCATCGCCAGAAAGAAGAGACCGAACAGCAGGCCCGAGACCACAGCGAGGCCGACCGGGCGCCAGGATGCACCACCACTGAGCTCGGGACCGCTGGTGAGGACGACGCCGACGATGGCGGCGACGATGCCGGCGACCTGGATCACCAGGTCGGGAACCCTCATGACAGAAACCCGACGAAGACCGGCACGCTCACGCCGAGGAGGCGATGGGAGCGACCACCCCATCGTTCCCCGAGGCGAGCGGCGCGTATCGGCACCAGGGCCTGGATGCTGCCGGCGGCGCCGGCGCAGCAAACCCCACCACAGCCAGTCGATCGGGCCCCGTGCCAGGCGCGAAGGCAGCGAGCGGGGATGGAGCCCGATTGCCTCGGCCCCGCGACCGTTCAGCGATGGCGCGGAGCCGTCGGCTGAGGACGCCACCGAGCGAAGTCGGCGATGCCCACATCGCGCTGGGCCGCGCAGCGCCAGGAGGATCGCCACGAGTTTCTTCGCCTAACCACCGGTGACGTCGGCGGCGGAGAGAAGCGGTCGTCCAGAATCCCGGCGCGCGGTAGTATCACGTCCACTCGTCGCGGTGACAGCCGCGACGGTGTGCGGGTGTAGTTCAATGGCAGAACATCAGCTTCCCAAGCTGACAGTGGGGTTCGATTCCCCTCACCCGCTCAGCGCAGGTCCGTCCGGGAACGGCGTCCGCTCGGAGGCGGGAGGACGCGCCCTCGAGGCAAGTCGCAGAAGGTCCGGTAGGAGGCGCCGAAGTCCTCCGGTGCGGCGGCGGCGTAGCGCTCGAGCCCAGGGCGCTCGTCGTAGGGGGAAACCACCGCGTCCAGCAGCCGTTCGAGCGGGTCCAGGTCACCGTTGGTCGCGGCGGCGAGGGCCTCCTCGACGAGGTGGTTGCGAGGGATGTAGACGGGGTTGACCCGGTCCATAGCGTCGGCGTCCGGATCAAAGGCGCGCCAGCGCTCCGCCCAGGCGTCGAACGCCGCGAGGTCGAGGAACAGGCCGCGCGCGGGCTCGGCGTCGCCGCGGGCGGCCGCCCCGAGGGCGCGGAACAATCCGGTGTAATCGACGTGGTTCTCGTGCAGCAGGGTGAGCAGCTCGTCGATCAGCGGCGCGGTCAGCGCGTCGTCGAGGCCGTCGGGCAGACCGAGCTTGGCCCGCATCCGCAGAAGGCCGCGCCGACCAGGCGGCGGCGTACTGCTGGCGGAACGCGCCGAGGGACTCCACCAGGCGGCGGCGTACTGCTGGCGGAACGCGCCGAGGACTCCGTCGCGAGTCAGGCGACAAGTGCTCCTCTCCTGGTCGTCGTGGAAGAGGGGCAGCAGCGCCTCGGCGAGTCGGGCGAGGTTCCACTCGGCGACGACCGGCTGATTGCCGTAGGCGTAGCGACCACCATGGTCGATCGAGCTGTAGACAGTGCCGGGGTCGAAGGCGTCCATGAACGCGCACGGCCCGTAGTCGATCGTCTCGCCCGAGATCGTCATGTTGTCGGTGTTCATGACCCCGTGCACGAACCCGACGAGCATCCACTGAGCCACCAGCGACGCCTGGGCGGCGACAACCGCCTGGAAGAGGGCGAGATAGGGGTGCTCGGCCTCCGCGGCTGCGGCGTGGTGACGGGCGATCGCGTGGTCGGCGAGGCGGCGCAGGAGGTTGAGGTCGCCCGTGGCCGCGGCGTACTGGAAGCTGCCCACGCGCAGATGGCTGCTCCCGACCCGCGCGAGCACTGCTCCTGGCAACAGGGTCTCGCGGCGCACCCAGCGCCCCGTCGCCACAACGGCGAGGGAGCGGGTCGTTGGGATGCCGAGGGCGTGCATCGCCTCGCTGACGACGTACTCGCGCAGCATGGGGCCGACGGCGGCCAGGCCGTCGCCGCCGCGCGCGAACGGCGTACGCCCGGAGCCTTTGAGGTGGAGGTCGCGAAGTTGGCCGTCGGCGCCGACGACCTCACCGAGCAGGAGTGCGCGCCCGTCGCCGAGACGCCGGGGAGTACCCCCCGAACTGGTGCCCGGCGTAGGCCTGCGCCACCGGACTAGCACCACTGGGGACGAGATTGCCGACCAGCAGCCGCAAGCCCTCGGAGCTTCGCAGCCAGGCGGAGTCGAGGCCCAACTCGGTGGCCAGCGGCTCGTTGAGCACGAGCAGTCGTGGGTCGGAAACCTCCTCGGCGCGCCAGGCAATGGCCATCTCCGCAAGCTCGCGGGCGAAGCGGTCGTCGAGGGTGACGGTCGGCGGCAGTGCAAGGCTCACGTCATCCAGATTACGTCGGACACCGTGACCGGCCGAAGGCGCCGATGTCGTGTCATTCCAGCGGCAGGCGACGAGTCAGCCAGCGACACGACGTAACGCGTTGTACGGCAGCCCGACATCCGCCGTCACACCGGGGGACCACAAGATGGAGTCCGGTTCGCGACCTGCAAGGAAGGGCAGGCCCACCGCTGGGACGAGCGTGTCTTCGAGCTCAACCAGGGTTGCGTCGTGAAGTGGCCACGGCTCGTGCAGGATGGGCACGTACAGCGTCCGCCCGAGTCGTCTCGTGTACAAGCCCCAGCGCGCCGTGAGGAAGTCATCGAGCGGCTCCCGAGGCTTTCTTTCGGACCCGGGGCATATGACGACGCGCCCACCGGCGCCTGGAGGCCCCGGCCAGCGGCGGCGCGCCGAGTACTCGATCTGACCGGCGTCGGCTCGCACCCGCATTCGCGCCCAGCAGTACGCCAGGCCGAACGTCAACCGGGCACCGAGCACGACCGCGAGCCGGGCGGCGTCCAGCGACAGGAACACCACCCCGCGACGGCCCGTCTCGTCGACGCCGTACACGCGGACGTTCGTCTCGGCGAACGTGCCCAGCCACGGCACGCTAGGACCGCGACCGATCGAGGTGCTCGCCACCCGGAATGGGACGAGCCCCACCCAGGCGGCCCCGTCGTAGACATCGACCCGGGTGCCCGCCGGCATCAGCGGCGCGACGAGCTCCGGGTCGGCTTGCCAGTGCAGGAACGCCACGTCACGCCAGCGCTGACGCATGAACGTGCGCGTCGGCAGCGCAGGGCTCTCGGCGCTTACCGGTTCGAGTGCACCCCCAGCCACATCCACGCGTGCATGGTAGAACGCAGCGTCGTGCTTACTTTTGGCTGCGGGGTTGCGCTGTGGCGACCCAAGCGACGACGAGTAGCCAACCGAGGTTGTTGGCAAGCCAGAGCCGTTGCCACATGCCAACGTGTTCGCCGGTGGTCTGTCCGATCAGCAGCACAGACATCACCGCAAAGATGAGGCTCGCCAGACCGAGCGCTCGCGGGGGCGGTAGCAAAGCTGCACGCAGTCCGCCAACCCCCAGCATCAGCATCGCCGCCAAGATGAACGCCTCATACGCGACGACGCCAGCCGCGTGCACGCCGTCGATCCAGTCCCCAGCTTGGCCGTCCGTCAGCGCGCAACCCCCAGGACCCAAGGAACACGACGTACGAAAGACCGCCACCACTGCGGTGGCCGCTGCGGCGGCGCCAACGAATGCGGCACCCAGCCGGCATCGCCAGGCGACGAACACGGCTCGCGCGGTGGCTAGATGGGCGACTGCGCTGGCAAGCAAAGCGCCAATGCCGAGGGCGGCTACCGGCGATCCCCGGCCGGCCAGGCTGGAGATGTAGTCCTCTCGGGCCGAATAGCCGTCCACCAGCGCACCGGCGACGATGACCCCGAGCCAAAACAGCAGCACACCCCCGACCGCGACAACGCGTGCAGCGCGCAAAGGGTCAGCACACCGGCCCGGTCGTGGCAGCAGTCTGGGAGAGCATGGACTCGACCACCAACGGGTCGACCTGGCTAGGCCGCCGATAACGGATGCACCCCTTACCGACGTCGAGGCCGGCGAGCTGGTCTCGGTGAGCCGCCACGACGTCTGTGCGGAGGATGTACAGCGACACGTACTGCTTCCGACTCGCGAACGCCACCTCGACCTGGCCGTTGCGCGAGTACGACGGCATGCCATACGCCATCGACTCTTCGAAACCGGTGAGCAACTCCCGACATGCGGCACGGATGGCCTGAAGGGTGTGGCGATGGGCGTCTGGGAGGTCCATCAGATAGGCGTCGACGGTCGTCGCATCAGTCCCCATGACCACTGATGATAGGTCTGGGCGAGACCGGACAACTCATTTCCAGCGGAGAGAGTGTTCACCTGCTGGACGTGTTCGCCGATCTGGTGGCCCGCTACGATCGCGCAAAGTGAGGGCTCAACTCATGCCGTTCCCACTCGAAGGAGCTCGCGATGGCACAGCCTGACCTGACCACCCCCGGTGCCCCCTGCTGGATCGACCTGATGAGCTCCGACCCCGACCGGGCTACGGAGTTCTACGGGCAGCTCTTCGGCTGGTCGGCCGAAGACGCAGGTGAGGAGTACGGCGGCTACCTCAACTTGAGCAAGGACGGGCAGTACGTCGCCGGGTGCATGCGAAGCCAGCCCGACACCGGCCCACCCAACGTATGGTCGCTCTACCTCGTCACCGACGACGTGAACTCCACTGCCGATGCGGCCACGACGCACGGCAGTGAGGTTCTCGTCCCGGTCATGCAGGTGGCGGATGCAGGCAGAATGGCTGTCTTCAAGGACGCTGGTGGAGCGGCGATTGGTGCGTGGCAGGCGGACACTTACAAGGGTTTCGACGTGATCGGGGAGCCTGGCACCCCGAACTGGTTCGAGCTGCACACCCGCGACTACGCGTCGTCGGTTGACTGGTACAAGAACGTGTTTGGCTGGGACGCTCACGTCATGAGCGACACCGACGAGTTCCGCTACACCACCTTGGGCGAGGGCGACTCAGCACTGGCCGGCATCATGGACGCGTCAGCGTTCCTGCCCCACGGCGTACCGGCGCACTGGAGCGTCTACTTCGGCGTCGAGGACGCGGACGCAGCGCTGGCGCGGATCGAGGAGCTCGGCGGCTCGGTGATCGTTCCCGCCGAGACCACGCCGTACGGTCGGCTGGCCCAAGCCGCCGACCCGCTGGGGGCCATGTTCAAGATCGTCGACACCGCTAAGGTCGCCTAACTGCAGGTCGACGCTGGCAGCTCAGCAGTTGCGGGTCGACGCGTGTAGCCTCCCTTGAAGGAAACGGAGGCATTAGATGCGGAAGCTTGCAAGCGTGGTCGCTGTGTTCGTGCTGGCGGTGCTGCCGGGTTGCGGCGGCGGCGATGACGTCGACGTCAACCCCGGTGGAGGTGACGGCGGCGTCGGCGAGGGCAACCCCGGTGAGGAAGAAGACGGCGGCGAAGAAGAGGACGACGGCTACTAGGCGCGCTGTCAACTGCGCAGGTACGACGCGCCGTTCACGTCGATGATCGTGCCGCTGGCGAAGCGCCTCGGCAGCCGCCAGCCAGACGACGGCCGACGCGACCTCCTCGGGATGTGCCACCCGCCCGAAGGGCGACTGAGCCCTGATCGCGTCGCCCTCAGCCCCTTCGAGGGCGTGGCGCGCCATGTACGTATCCACGAATCCTGGCGCCACCGTGCCCACGGTGATGCCGTGCGGTGCTAGTGCCACCGCCATCGACTGACCGAACGCGTTCAGTCCCGCCTTCGACGCGCCGTACGCCGGCCCGTGCGGCTCGCCGCGGAACGCTCCCCTGCTCGACACGTTGACGACAGCCCCGCCACCCGCCTCGATGAGGTAAGGCACCGCGCAGAACGTTGCGTTGGCCGCACCCACCAGGTTGACGGCGAGCGTCCGGGCCCACGCTGCCTGCCAGTCGGCGTACGACGTGTCCGTCGGTGCGTGCATGGTGAAGACGCCGGCGTTGTTGACCAGTACGTCGAGCCCGCCGAGCCCTCTGCGGCCGCCTCGACCGCACGGCGTACCGCGTCGGCGTCACCCATGTCGGCCTGCACGAGCAGGTGCCCGTCACCGGTCAGCGACGCCAGCGTCTGCTCCGCCTCTTCGCGCGACGAGCCGTAGTGCACCGCCACCCGGTCACCGAGCGCCGCGAACGACGAGGCAATCGCCCGGCCGATGCCGCGCGAGGCGCCGGTCACCAACACCGCCCGGCTCACGGGCACAGCTCCGCGACGCCCGCCACCAGCCGGTCGACGTCCTCGTCGTCGGTGTACGGCGCCAGCCCCGCCCGCACGGCGCCCGCTTCGCTCAGCCCCAGCCAACGAGCCGCCTCGATCGCGTAGAAGCTGCCAGCCGGCGCATTCACCCCGCGCGACGCCAGGTGCTCGTAGACCAGGCGCGGCGACGTACCCGTCACGGTGAACAGCGCCGTCGGTGTCCGCCGAGCGGGCTCGCCGATCAGCGAAACGCCGTCCAGCTTCCCCAGCCCGGCGAGGAGCTGAGCGAACAACCGGTCCTCCGACGCCTCAACCGCCGCCATGGAGGCCAGCACCCGCGCTCGCCGGTCGCCCTGCGCCGAAGGAGCCAGCCCGGCGATGAAGTCCACCGCGGCAGTCGTGCCGGCCAGCAGCTCGTACGGCAAGGTGCCGAGCTCGAACCGCTCCGGCACCGCATCGCTCGACGGCAGCAGCTTGTCGGGGCGCAAGGCATCAAGCAGCGCCGGGTCACCCGCCAGCACTCCGAGGTGTGGCCCGAAGAACTTGTACGGCGAGCAGGCGAACAGGTCAGCGCCCAGCGCCACGACGTCGACCGGCGCGTGCGGTGTGAGGTGCACCCCGTCGACGTAGACCAGCGCGCCAACCGCGTGTGCGGCGGCCGCTATGCCAGCAACGTCCGGCCGAGTGCCCAACAAGTTGGAGGCGCCCGTGACAGCGACGACTCTGGTGTGCGCCGACAGCACCTCAGCCACGGCGCCGACCGGCAACTCGCCCGACTCGGCGTCGAACGCCGCCCAGCGCACGGTCGCCCCAGCCCCCTCGGCGGCTTGGACCCACGGGCGCACGTTGGCGTCGTGATCCAGCCGCGTCACCACCACCTCGTCACTCGCCCGCCACTGCTTCGCCAGCGCCCGCGACACGTCGTACGTCAGTTGCGTCATCGACCGGCCGAACACCACACCCTCGGGTTGGCAGCCCAGCAGGTCACTCATCGCGTTGCGGGCCGCGACCACTGCGTCCTCGGCCCGCCGCTCCGCCGCTGTCACCGACCCCCGGTTGGCCAGCCCGCCACTCAGGGTCTCGGCAACGGCCTGGGCAACAGCCGCAGGCACCTGCGAACCGCCGGGCCCGTCGAAGTGGGCAACCCCCAGGCTCAACGCCGGGAACGCCGCGCGCACCGCACCAACATCGAGACCCGTCACCGCGAGATCGCCTCGTGGTGGCGCAGCACCTCGGCGATGATGAAGTTCAGGAACTTCTCTGCGAACTCGGGGTCGAGTTTCGCCTCGGCCGCCAACCGGCGTAACCGATCGATCTGCTGGGCTTCTCGCTCCGGGTCGGCCGGCGGCATCCCGTTCGCTGCCTTCAGCACCCCTACCTCTTGAGTGCACTTGAACCGCTCGGCCAGCAGGTGCACGAGCGCCGCGTCGAGGTTGTCGATGCTGTCGCGAAGCCGCGCGAGCGCGACAAGAGCCGCCTTGTCACGGGGCGCAGAGCTAGCGGCGCGAGACTGACTTGACACAAAACAGGACTGTATCGGGGCGGTTCCCAGCACGCGGCATCGCTCACCGGCCGCTGAGAGTACGCAAGTAGGGTTCGGCCATGCCGCTGCGCCGACTGGCGACGTCCGCTTGGATTCCGATGGTCGCCACGACCCTCGGCACCGCGGCGATCCTCCTGCACTCCGGCGTCTCTGGAGCCGATCTCGGCCGATACGGTCTCTACCTTGCCGGTGCTGTAGCGCTACCTGGCATCTTCATGTGGCGATTGCTGCTCGCTGGGTTCCACTCCGACGAGGATCGCCCGCCGACGTGGCTGGAAGACCTATCGCTGGGCACGATCTTCGGGTTCGGCCTCCAACTCCCCGTCTACCTGCTGGGCGTGTGGATCGGCGTACCGCTGTTGTTCCTGCTGCTGCCAGCCCTCGCTCTCGGGGTCGGCCTGGCCACGCCGCTCGGGCGGCGCGTGTGGGCACTCAGGACAGAAAAAATGGACATCCGGGCTAGCTGGGCGTTGGCGCTCGTGATCCTTTACGGGGTGGGATGGCTGGCTCGCAACTCGTTCGTCTTGCGGCCGCTCGCGTTGCCGCCGCACCGATCCCCCAGCATCGACGAGACGTTCCACCAGGCGCTGATCTCGGAGTTGATGCATCGATTCCCGCCGCAGATCCCATTCCTGCTTGGTACTCCGCTGGACTATCACTGGTTCGTCCACGCGCAACTCGCGGCGAGCTCCTGGGCGACCCGCATCCAGTCCGACGTGATGCTGCGGCAGATGTTGCCGGCGACGCTGCTCGCGCTGACCGTGCTGGGACTCGCGGCGGTGGCCTTGCGGCTGTCCGGTCGGCCGCTGGCCGCTGTCGTCGCCCCTGCCCTGCTGGTGGCAGGCGGCCTCTACTTGACCGGTCCCCACTACCCGGCATGGGTGTTCAACGAGTCGTTCCTGTCGAAACGGCTCGTCTCGAGCCCGTCCCAGGCCTACGGGTTCATGATGGCGCTGCCAGCGATCCTGTTGATCCTCGAAGTACTGCGACCAGATCGCAAGGCCAGCCGGCTGACCTGGTTCGCGTTGGCTGTGACGTTGTTCGCACTCGCCGGCGCCAAGGCGACGTTCATCCCGCTCTTCTTGTCCGGAGCTCTGGCGGTCTGGCTGCTACGGCTGGCCGTTGTGCGCACGCTCGATCGCACCGTCAGCGGCCTGCTTGTCCTGCTGGTTATCGTGGCGGCCTTCGCCCAGCTGGTGCTCTTCGGGGGTAACAGCGGCTCGCTCTCCTTCGAGCCCTTCATGACGGTCGAGAGCGCAATCGCCACCCAGCGGATCCAAGACACGCCTGTTGCACACATAGCCATGACAGTGAGCCTGCTCATCGGTTGGCTGCTGTACGGCGTCGGCGCCCTTGGGCTCAGCCGGCAGGGACGCTGGCGTGACCCACGGGCGGTGTGGATGCTCGCCTCGATCCCGCCGGGGATCGTGGTAGCGCTGGTCTTTTTCCGGTCGGGCTACAGCCAACTGTGGTTCCAGCGATCCACGGCGGAGCTTGTGGTGCTCCTCTCGGCCTGGGGCCTGTCCCATCTACTGCCCAACCCGCTGACGACACGTGCGGCGCTGCGGTTGGCGGCCATGGCCGCCACGGTAGGCCTGCTGGCGTACGCAGGTAGCAGCTACCTGGAGTCCGGAAAACCTGACCTGGCGGTGGCTACCTTCCCTGAACTCATCTTCACGATCACCATGCCCGTAGCGATCGTCACGGTAGTCTTGCTGCTGCGTCGGGGCCACAAACAAGACGCGCGAGTGCCGGCTCCTTCGTTGGCGGTTCTGGTGATTCTCGTCCTAGGCCTGGGGGCTGCCCATGTGTACGCCTTTGCCTACGACACCATCACGCAACGAGCTGCGCCAGAGCGAGCCTATCCTCCGCTGTTCGCCGCCGGCGGCACGGCCGCGGCCACGTGGCTCGCGCATCACTCCTCGCCCGACGAGGTCGTTTCCACCAATGCGCACTGCCTCTACCGCAAGGGGTCGTGCGACAATCGCCACTTCTGGATCAGCGCCTTCACGGAGCGCAGAATCGTCATCGAGGGCTGGGGGTACACGGCCGCCACCAACGCCAGCGCTGAACCCGGACTCGCGAGCGCCACCCTGCCCGTTCCCTTCCCCAACCGGCTGGCGGTCAACGACGCAGCATTTCGACGGCCGTCCCCCGCCACGATCCGTCGTCTCGTCAGTAGGTACGACATCAGGTGGCTCTTCGTCAGCAAGGACTACCCCGTCGACTTGGCGGGCCTGTCCGATCTGACGGACATCGTGGACAAGAGATTCCACAACGCGAACTACGCGGTCTTCGAAGTGCTCACTGAGACACCACCCAGTTCCGACGTGTCCGGCACCGGATAGACCGGTTCGAGCGGCATCGGCAATACTCGCGCCTCATGCGAGGGATCATTTTGGCCGGTGGCGTCGGTTCGCGCCTGCATCCGATCACGCTTGGGGTCAGCAAGCAATTATTGCCGGTGTACGACAAGCCGATGATCTACTACCCGTTGTCGACACTGCTGTTGGCCGGCATCCGCGACATCTTGGTGATCACCACGCCGCAGGAGTCAGCATCCTTCGCGCGACTCCTCGGCGACGGGTCCCGTTTCGGCGTGTCGATCTCCTATGCGCAGCAGCCAGAGGCGAATGGGCTCGCGGAGGCGTTCCTCATCGGTGCAGACTTCATCGGGGACCAACGGTGCGCGCTCGTGCTCGGAGACAACATCTTCTACGGCCAGGGTCTCGGCTTGCAGCTACAGCGGTTCGCCGGCCTCGACGGAGCAGCAGTGTTCGCGTACTGGGTCGCGGACCCGCAGGCGTATGGCGTCGTGGAGTTCGACGAGTCGGGACGGGCGCTCTCCCTGGAGGAGAAGCCCACAAGTCCACGAAGCAACTATGCGGTCCCTGGGCTTTACTTCTACGACAACGACGTTGTCGAGATCGCCCGCAGCTTGCGCCCCTCCGCTCGTGGGGAGCTCGAGATCACCGACGTGAATCGGACCTACCTCGACCGCGGCCTCCTGGCGGTCCAGGTACTGGCTCGTGGCACCGCCTGGCTGGATACGGGAACATTCGACTCCCTCAACGACGCCAGCAACTTCATCCGCACCGTGGAGACCCGCCAGGGACTCAAGATCGGCTCTCCGGAGGAGGTGGCATGGCGGCAAGGGTTCCTCAGCGACGATGAGCTACGCCAGCGAGCCGAGGACATGCAGAAAAGCGGTTACGGCGACTACCTGCTCCGCCTGATCGAGCAAGGAAGCCCAGGGGGCAACCGCTCCAGGCTGCCGGGCTGACTGCTCACGTGGTGAGCCGGGAGCGCTGCTTGAGCGGCCCCCACCACCCGCGCTGCTCGGCGTACCATTTCACTGTCTCGGCCAGCCCCACCTCGAAGTCGATCTGCGGGCGGTAGCCGAGTTCAGTGCGGATTTTGTCGGTCGCGACGCTGTAGCGGAGGTCGTGGCCTTTGCGGTCCTCCACCGGTACCACCCGGCTCCAGTCGGCGCCGCAGAGCTCCAGCAGCTTGGCCGTCAGCTCCCGGTTGCTCAACTCGGTCCCCCCTCCGATGTTGTAGACCTCGCCCGGGCGGCCGTCCTCCAAGACGAGATGGACCGCGCGGCAGTGGTCGTCGACGTGCAACCAGTCCCGCACGTTGGCGCCTTCGCCGTACAGCGGAACCGGGTCGCCGTCGATCAGGTTGGTAACGAACAGCGGGATGATTTTCTCGGGGAACTGGTAGGGGCCGTAGTTGTTGGAGCATCGCGTGACGCACACCGGAAGCTCGTGGGTGCGGAAGTAGGAGCGGGCGATCAGGTCACTCGCCGCCTTCGAGGCGGAGTACGGCGAGCTGGGATCCAGTGGCTGGTCCTCGTCCCAACTTCCGCTGGCGATCGACCCGTACACCTCGTCGGTTGACACGTGGACGAACTTTTGTACGCCGGCCTGCAACGCTGCATCGAGCAGCGTCTGGGTGCCGACAACGTTGGTCATCACGAAGCCGGCCGCTCCACGGATCGACCGGTCCACGTGGCTTTCCGCAGCAAAGTGCACAACGGCGTCCGCCTCGGCCATCAGCCCGTCAACGAGTCGGCGGTCGCAGATGTCGCCCTCGACGAAGCGAAACCGCTGGTCGTGGCTGACTGCGACGAGGTTCGTGAGGCTGCCGGCGTACGTCAGCTTGTCGAGAACCGTGACGTGCTCCGGTGCCCGGCGCCCCCACGCGGTATCGAGTACAACGCGCACGTAGTGGCTGCCGATGAACCCAGCACCCCCGGTGACCAGGATCCTCACGCTTGCTTCTCTCGCAGCGGCGGGGGTTGAGGTCGACACCCATGGTCTCCCTGTCAGTCATGCACGCGCCGCGCAGCTCGGTCATGCCGCCCTCGACCTGAGCGCCCCGACGAACGCCTCAACCACTCGTTCGCTGTCGAGGGGGAGAGGCTGTTGAAGAAAGGTAGCCGCAACAGCCGCCCGCTGATGTCCTCGCTGACCGGGCAGTCGGTGGGCGCGGCCGCGAACCGTCGTCCCGCGTCGGAGCTGTGGAGGGGCACGTAGTGGAACGTCGCTTGTATCCCCGCGGTTCGCAGATCTGACAGCACACCGTCGCGCGTATCGCGGTCCGGCAACAGCACGTAGAACATGTGGTAGGCGGGATCACAGTTGGTCGGCACTACCGGCAGTCTGAACCCTAAGTCGCCCGCGTGCGGGGCGAGCGCCCGTTGGTAGCGCTCGAACACGGCACGCCGCTTGCCCTGGATGGCATCGCGCTGCTCCAGCTGGCCCCACAAGTAGGCCGCCAGGATGTCGGCCAGTCCGAACGACGACCCAGTGTCCTTCCAGCTGTACTTGTCCACCTGACCCAGGAAGAAGGCTCGGCGGTTGGTGCCCTTGTCGTACAGCACGCGGGCCCTGTCGACGTCTTCTTCGGCGTTGAGGATCAGCGCGCCGCCTTCGCCGCAACCGAAGTTCTTGGTCTCGTGGAAGCTGAGCGTGGCGAACCTGCCGAGACTGCCGAGCGGGTGCCCGTTCCACCGCCCGTAGAGCCCGTGTGCGTTGTCCTCGACGACCGCGATGTCCGGCCAGTCGGTCAGTGCTTTGCGGATGCCGTCGATGTCGCACGCGACGCCCGCGTAATGCACGGGGACGACCGCACGCACGGTGTCATCGACCAGCGACCGAAGATGGTCCGGATCGAGACCCAGTGTCTCGGGCTCCACGTCGCAGAAGAGGATGCGCGCACCTTGGCGGACGAAAGCAAGCGCGGTGGTGGTGAAGGTGAAGGACGGAACGATGACCGTGTCGCCCGGCTGCAGATCGAGCAGCATCGCCGAGAGTTCAAGCGCCGCCGTGCATGAGGTCGTCAGCAGCACCTCCTGAGCGCCGGTCTCCCGCTGCAGCTCTCCTCCCACACGTCGGGCGAACTGCCCGGAAGACGACATGTGGCCGCTCTCGACAGCCGCCCGCATGTACTCGAACTCCGCCCCTTCGACGGTTGCGCGGTTGAAGGGAATCGGCGGTGCTTCCGGCACGCTTGTCGCTACATCCGGCACCGGCTCAGCCTACCTACCGGTGCTGACGCCCTGTTGGGCTCGCACCGGTCAGCTCACCGTCCAGGGCAGCTCCCGTCCAAGCCGATCGCGCAGCCGGGCGTCAAAGCTGCTGAAGTACGCGCGCAGCCGGCGTACGAGGTCGGCGTCGACTTGCGGCGCCGCCCCGGTGCTCCGGTTGATCGGGTGGCTCTCGTCGGGTGGTTGAAAGTCGGGGTCGACTCCGAGAACGCGGTAGAGATCGGCCGCCGTCTCCTCCTCGCCGCGACGTCCTCGAGGAACCGCACATGCACCGTGGGTGCGAACGCCGTGAGCCATGGCTCCAGGTACAGGACGTACCTGCCGCGTTCCAGATAGGCGTACGGCGAGACGGAAGACGCGTCACGGTCCCACGCTCTCGACCCAGACAGGTTCGCTTCGAGCGCCTCGGTGAGCGGCCGCTGCTCGAACCCGTTCGCGGTGCTGAACCGCCAATTCGACACCGCTCGGGCGACAGGGTCTCGTAGTTGCACGACGATCTCGGCGGGTCCCAGCACCGACGCGGCCCGCGTTGCAGCGGCCCCGTCCTCGAGATAGCTGGTGCTCTTCTCTCCGAGCACCGACTCGTTCGTCGCGTGTGCGAAGTAGGTGGACCGGTACCAGTCCCGGCCCCGCCGGACAACCTCCGCCGACAAGAAGACCTTCGGCTCGGGCGCGCGCCGGCCGGGCCATGGTGATGTCAGGATGCGCATCGAGCAGCGCATGCAGGTACGTCGTGCCGCATCGCTGTCCACCAATGACGAGCAGGTGCCGGGTCAACCAGCGACTCGCTCGACCACGTGGTAAGTCTCGTGAGCGCTGACCGCGTTGAGGGTGCGCACGATGTACTCGCCAAGCATCGACAGCAGCGCAATCGTTACGCCGTTGAACACCGCCAGCAGCACGACCAACGTCGTCCACCCGGGTACCCGGGTGTCGAAGAAGAGACCGCGCACCAGATAGGCGAGCCCAATCCCGAAACTCACGATCGAGATGAGGAAGCCACCGAGCGCGGCCATCCGCAACGGGAACAATGAGTAGCTGAACAAGATCGTCATGACCAAGCGGGTGGTTCGCAGCATGTTGTAGTGGCTTTTGCCGACCCGGCGGGGCTCGTGGCGTACTGGTACGTGGGAGCGGTTACTGGAGTAGAGCAGCGCCTGGCCGGTGATATAGGGATAGGCGGTGCGGGAGGCGCAGATCCGGTCGGCGACATCGCGCCGCATGATCCGGAAGTTCGACACCACCAGGCTCGGGGGCTGACCGAAGATGCGCCGGTTGATCATGCCGATCACTTTGCTCCCCAGCCGCCGATGTGCGGCTGCCTGTTTGGTCTCGAACCGGCCGAAAACCACGTCTCGGCCCTTCATCGCTTCGTCGATGAGCACCCGTGCCTGGTCGGGGGGATTCTGCAGGTCGTCGTCCATGGTGATGACGTAGTCGCCCGTGGACTCACGCAATCCCGCGAGGTTGGCGCTGTGCTGACCGTAGTTGCGCAGCAGGTTCAGCGCGACGACGTGCGGGTACGTCCGGGCCTTCTCGGCGATGATGTCCCAGCTGCCGTCGCTACTTCCGTCATTGACCAAGATCAGCTCGTAGGACAGCCGCTGCGCTTGGAACTCCGCCACGATGCTGTCGACGGTTTCGCCCACGATGCCGGCGCTGTTGTAGACCGGGACGACGATGGAGTACGTGAAGGCATGTGGGTCGAGCAGGCGTTGCTCGGAGGCGTCCCGGAGCACCGGCGCGAGCGACGGCGAACCCCCGGGAGAGAAACCCTTCCGCACCTCAGAACTCATGTCGTCGCCGATTTTATCCGACCATCCCAACCACCGCGCCTCGCAGACGGAGCCGGGGGTGGTGTGGTACCCGACTACTCTCCAACGTCATGCGAGCGAGGCGCGGAGACACCACCGCGTTGGCCCTCGGCGCCGCCGCGAACGGCGTACTCGCCTATGTGTTCTTTGTGCTCGCCACCAGACACCTCGGAGCGGAAGCGGCTGCTCCAGTGTCGATCCTGTGGACGTACTGGAGTTTCGCCGCCGCAGCGCTCACGTTTCCCATCCAGCACTGGATCGCCCGGTCGGTTGCCGCGCGTCGCGGCAGTGGCGGTGTGCGGCAGGCGCTGCCGAGGGTGACTGCCCTCGTGCTTGTTTCCGCTCTTGGCGTCGGTCTGCTCGCGTGGCTTGGGCGCGACACGCTCTTCCAGCGCGACGATGTCTGGTTCCCCGCGCTGGTCGCCTGGGTGACCCTCGGCTCGGGGTTTATGGGTGTCGTACGAGGCGGCCTGTCTGCACAGAACAGGTTTCGCAGCGTGGGGTTGGCGCTCGCGGCCGAGAATGGGCTGCGCTGTGGAGCTGCGGTGCTCTTGGTCGTTGCTGGTGTGCGGTCGTCGGTCGGGTTCGGGGTGTGCTTGGCGGCCGGATCGCTGGTGGGGTTGCTGTGGCCGTCGTCCTTGCGGTTCGCCCGGAATGGCGACAGCGAGACAGTTGCGGCGCCGGTCGGTTTCCTGGGCAACGCGGCCGGTGGCCAACTCCTCAGCCAGGCGATCCTGACAGGCGGACCGGTCGTTCTGGCGCTCAGCGGGGGGACTGCTACTGAAGTCACTGCGCTCTTCGCCGGCTTGGCACTGTTCCGGGCGCCGTACACCCTTGCTGTCGGACTCGTCTCGCAGCTGACCGGCGCGCTCACTCGTGCCGTCATCGAGGATAGGCGCCGGGTGCTGCAAAAGGTGCGGGCGGGCATTTTTTTCGCTACTGGGGTGTCAGCGCTCGTCGCCGGGACCGTCGGGGCGGTGGCGGGGCCGTTCCTGGTTCGCTTCATCTTCGGTTCGCAGGTGCGGATTGGGGAGTTGCCCTCGGCGCTGATCGCGACTGGCAGCGCCCTGGCCCTGGGGAATCTGCTGCTCACGGTCCTGATCATCGCCCACGGCCGCAGCGGCGCACTGGCCGGAGCGTGGGCCATCGCAGTCGTTGGTGGCGCCGCCGTGCTGGCGCTGGCGGGCGGCTCACCGCTCAGCCAGGTCTGCTGGGCCTTTGCCGCAGCCGAGTTGGTGGCCTTCGCGGCCTTGCTAGTCGCGGAGGTCAGTGGCTCCGCGCGGCTGGCCGCTCAGCGTACTGGCGTGCGGCCCCAGGCTCCTTCGGCGAGCTAGGAGCCCGGCGGTCAGTGAGAACGCCAGGCGTCCTCGTCCTCGGTCAGCTTCACCACTCCTGGCGGCAGCGCGTTGGCCGCCAGCATCTCCAGCGTGACCTGCTCGAACACCTCGCGTAGGTTCGCGCGCGCGGCAACCCACACCAACTGCAGGACCATGGCGGACTCGTTGTAGCTCACCGCTTCCGGACGCAGCCCGTAGACACTCACCAAGGGGCCGTCGACAGCACGGATGACATCGGCCACCGTGACCTCCGCCGCCTCCCGACCCAGCCGCCAACCGCCGTTTTGGCCCCGCACGCTCATGACCACTTCGGCGCGCCGCAGATCGGCGAGGATCGCCTGCAGGAAGCCGTGCGGGATGTCTTGCCGTCGGCCGATCTCCTCCGCCGACATCGGCGTACCGTCATCGCTCGAGGCCAGCTCAACCAGCGCGCGCGCGCGTAGTCGGACTTCGCGGACACTCGCATGCGGTCAAGTTTGGCAGACTCCGGGGACCCGCAGGCTCGTTCCTGTGCTACTCGTACCGGCGTTCCTCAACATGCGTGCTCTTGCGTCGCTGAGCGTTCATCACCAGCGACAACACAACGGCGAGGGCTCCGGCGCCGATGAAGATCAGCCCGAGCGCGTTGTCGTTGATGAAGTCCAGATTGGGCTTGATCGCAAACATGAGCGCCGCGCCGACCACCATCAGCACAATTCCGAGTCCGATACCCATGGCAAGGCTCCCTTCTCGGTCTCCTGGTCCCAAACTACTCGCCGTACGCCGCCCACGGCGACTTGTCGCGACTTGGTGATCTGAGCGCAAAGGAGTGCCCCAGACCCTGACAACTCGATGGCGTTGTCCACAGATGTATGCGGAAGGCTGCGAAGCCCGTTCGATCGGTCTGATGCTGGGTAGATGTATGCAGGTACAGTTCGGTGCCCGGAGTTGGCAGCGCTCGCGGCGAATCGCGTCGGCGTGCTGCGCAAGGACCAGTTAGCCAGCGTTGGGCTAACACCCAAGTTCGCCGCCCGCCAGGTCAAAGCGGCAGGTGGTCCGAATGCGGAAACAACATTCTCCTGCTGACCAACGCCCCGCCGAACCGGGAGCAGCTGAAGCGCATCGCGTTGTGGGACCCGTCGGGCCCTACTGCCTTGGCGAGCCACACGGCCTTGGAACAGGGCGGGTTTCGAGGCTTCGCTGCGGAGGCGAGCCTTATCCACGTTCTGGTGGTTCGGGGGGCCACGTACTGCCCCGTGCCTGGCGTCGTACACCACGAGTCGCGCCGATTCGGCAAACAGGACGTCGTCACGATAGGTGGACTGCACGCCACCCGGCATGCTCGCTCGGCGATTGACGCCGGAGCCTGGCAGCGCTGGCCCCGTTTCGCATACGCCATGTTGGCGGCGGTGGTGCAGCAGCGAATGTGCACGACCCGTCAACTCGACCGCACTCTCACCACCGTGGGGAGAGTGCGGCACAAGCGATACATGAGGTCAGCAATCGCTGACATCGCCGGAGGCGCCCAAGCCATCGGTGAGATCGACGTCGTGAACCTCTGTCATCGATTCAACCTCCGCCCTCCGGATCGACAGCAGGTCCGTCGCGAACCCAGTGGCCGGGTCCGGTACCTCGACTGCGAGTGGCGACTTGACGACGGCTCCATTGTCGTGCTGGAGGTCGATGGAGCGCACCACCAGACGGTCGAGCACTGGGAGGCAGACATGAAGCGCGAACGCAAGGTCGTCATCAGCAGGCGGTGGGTATTGCGAGCCTCGAACTACGAAGTGCGTTACGAGCAAGCCGAGGTGGCCCGGGACTTGATGGCCATGGGCGTCCCAGTTGTCAGGGTCGTTTGAGCGTGAAGGTGTCTGTCAGACCCTGACAAGTGGGGAGGACTGGGTGCAGGGTGCCGCCGCCTGGCAGCCGTGGCCGCGCTTCGCTTGCGGGCTGCTGGCGGCGACAGTGCAGCAGCGGGTGTGCAGCCCGCATCAACTTGAGGCGGCGTTGGCAGAAGCTGGTCGAGTCAGGCACAAGGCGCACATGCAACTCGCACTCAAGGACATCGCTGGTGGCGCGGAAAGCCTCGGAGAGTTAGACGTCGCCGATCTGTGCCGCAGATATCGGCTCGCACAGCCGACTCGACAGCGGCGGCGTAGGGACGCGAGCGGCAGATGGCGCTATCTCGACTGCGAGTGGGAATCGCCTGACGGCACAGTGGTGATCCTCGAGATTGATGGCAGCCACCACCTCAGCGTCGAGCACTGGGAAGCGGACATGAAGCGTGAACGCGGCGTCGTGATCAGTGGGCAGCGCGTACTTCGGGCGACCGTCGGAGAGGTTCGTCTAGAGACAGCGGCCGTGGTGGCCGACTTGGTCGCCGTCGGCGTCCCCGTCCTTCCTTGAGGGTTGTCAGAACGTAGTCGACCGATAGACCGACTGGAGACTGACAAGTCGCGGGGGCCGAGAAGTTGTCAGAACGTAGTCGACCGATAGACCGACTGGAGACTGACAACTCCGTGAAGGGTTAGATGTGGCGGCGGGACTGGACGAAGCGGAAGCGGCTGGCGACGTAAGCGCCATCGGTGTACGTCGAGTTGGCAGCCGGGTTGGCCCCCGTCCCGTGGAAGTCGCTGAACGCCGCCGACTGGTTGACGAAGACCTGCCCGGTGAGGTTCTCGCTGAGCGCCACACCGGAGTCCAGGGCGGCCGAGCGCATCGCCTCGACCACCGAAGGGTCGGTGCTGTAGACCGAGGCGGTCATCGCGCCCCGCTCGAGCGCCGTACGCCGGAACACCTCGATCGACTCCTGCGTCGAACCCGTCTTGATCAGGTAGCTCACCGGCCCGAACCATTCGTTCTCGTACGTCGATGAGTCGCTGGCGTCGACAACGGCAACCGTCGGAGTCCGCACCACCGCGTCGGCGTACGCCGGGTGGGACACCTCGCGCGACTCGATGACCACCGAACCAGCTGCGGACTCCACGGCCGACAGCCGCTCGAGCACACCGGGGTTCACCACCCCACCGAGCAGCTCGACCGCGCGGGCGTCGTCGCCAACGAGCTTGTCAAACGCCTTGGCCAGCCCAGCGACCACGTCGTCGACGCTCTTGTGCCCCTCGTCGGTGTCAATGCCGTCGGCGGGCACGCAGATGTTCTGCGGAGCGGTGCACATCTGCCCGGTGTACAGCGCGAGCGAGAACGCGAGGTTGAAGCACATGCCCTTGAACGAGTCGGTGGAGTCGACGACGACGGTGTTGACGCCCGCCTTCTCGGTGAACACCACTGCCTGCCGCGCGTGCTCCTCCAACCACTCCCCGAAGGCGGCGGAGCCGGTGTAGTCAACCAGCTTGACCTGCGGGTGCACCGCCAGCGCCGCAGCGATCCCGTCGGCCGGATCCTCCGCGGCGAGCGTGACGAGGTTGGGGTCGAATCCCGCCTCAGCAAGCACCTCCTGGCAGACCTGCACGGTGATCGCCAGCGGAAGCACCGCACCGGGGTGCGGCTTGACGATGACCGGGTTGCCGGTGACCAGCGACGCGAAGACACCCGGCCAGGTGTTCCACGTCGGGAACGTGTTGCAGGCGATCGACAACGCGACCCCCCGCGGCACGACGGTGAACGTCTTCTCCATCCGCACCGGTGCGTCGCGGCCAGGCTTCTCCCAGATCGCGGTAGCCGGCACCCGCGCCATCTCGGCGTACGCGTAGGCAATCGCCTCGAGCGCCCGATCGAGCGCGTGCGCCCCGCCGGCCTGGAACGCCATCACGAACGCCTGGCCTGAGGTGTGCATGACCGCGTTGGCCAGCTCGAACACCCGCTGGTGCAGCCGGTGCAGCACCTCCAGCCCGATCCCCACCCGCGCTTCGACGCCGGCGTCGCGCCAGTCGGCCAGGCCGGCGCGGGCGGCTTCCACAAGCGCGGGTACGCCGTCCGGCGTCACCCGCGGGTAACGGACCTCCAAGGCCAGCCCGTACGGCGACTTCTCGGTCGCCACGGTGCCCTCGGCGCCCGGGGTGGTGAGGGGAAACTGCTGGCCGAGCCAGCCTTCGAAGGCAGCCTTGCCGTCCGCGGCCGCCGACTCGCCGTACACCCGTGGGCTCGGTGACTCGGGGAACGCGCTGTAGTACTCCCGGGACCGGGTGGCCGTGACAGCGTCGTCGAGCATCGAGCGGTGGCGGGCGAAGAAGTCATCGGCAAGCGACATGGCTGGCTCCAGGGCAAGACAGCTCGACGGGCATGAGACCGTGATGATGGAGAAGCCGCTGTGAACGCCGACGAGTTGGCCCGCCGCTGCGCCGAGACCATGTGGGGCGACGATGCGGCGTCTCGCGAGCTCGGCATGCAGTTGGGAGACGTCGGCGCCGGTCGTGCAACGGTGGCGATGACAGTGCGTAGGGACATGACGAACGGACACGGCACCGCGCACGGCGGGTTCGTCTTCGCGCTGGCCGACTCGGCGTTCGCGTTCGCGTGCAACTCCTACAACGAGCGCGCGGTCGCGCAGGCGTGCGACATCGTGTTCGTGACGCCCGTCGTCGACGGTGACCGGCTGATCGCTGAGGCCGCCGAGCGGCACCGGTTCGGCCGCAACGGCATCTACGACGTGCAGGTGACGTGCGAGGGCCGGGTGGTGGCGGAGTTCCGCGGCCGCAGCCGTACGGTCGGTGGCGCGATCGTCGACGTCGGCTGAGACCGCCGAGGCGTCAGCGGCGGGCGGACACGCCGACAGAATCGGGCCGTTGCTGACGGGTAGGCGGGTAAGTGGGGCGGGCGCCGAAGGAGGCGCGGCGGGACGCCCGGCGCAGGGTCGCCAGCACCGCTGGCCCGAGTACGACGATGGCGACGGCGTTGGTGATGGCCCGACCGGTGTCCCACCCGAGCGTCGACGTGGTGACCGTGTAGACGACGAAGCGGTGCAGGTTGTCGAGCAGCGGGTCACCCGGCACGAACGACAGGTCGGTGCCGCCGCCCAGCGCGAAGGGCCAGAACCACAGGTTCATCAAGAAGCCGTACAGGTACGCCGCGACGACGCCGTACGCCACGAGCATCGCGATCTCTGCCCGGCCGCTGATGCGCCGCGGCAACAGCCCCGCACCAAGGCCGATCCACGCCGCGGCAAGCATCTGGAACGGCAGCCACGGTCCTACCCCAGCCGTGAGCAAGCCGGAGGCGAACATCGATGTGCACCCCAGCACAAAGCCGAAGCCTGCGCCGAACACCCGCCCGGCGAGCACCAGGAGGAAGAACACCAGCTCGACGCCGGCGATGCCGGCCCCCAACGGGCGTAGTGCGGCGTTGACGGCCGAGAGCACACCCAACATGGCCAGCGCCTTGGAGTCCATTCCGCCGTCCGCGAACGACGCGAGAACGATCGCCACGACGAACGGCAGCACCATGACGAACAGCAGCGGCGCGTCGCTGGTGTGGCCGACCGAGCTAGCCGGCGCCCGGACGAACAACGGCCAGCAGAACATGACGATCCCGGTGAGCGACGCCAGCAGCAGCGCCGTCGCCGTCCGTACGCCGACTGGTACCGCGGCCGTCGACGCCGACGCGGGAGCGGCGGCGCCCGGAGCGACCGCCACGCCGGAGGAGGGGTCAGCCATGCGCCACCCCCGTTCCGTTAAGCGCTCCGGCGACCTGACCGACGGTCAGCCAGGGCAACGGCGCCAGCACCTTGGCGACCTGGGGCGCGAAGACCGGCGACCCGGCCAGCGCCTCCTGCGTCGGGGCGGCCGTGACCACCTCACCCTCGGCGAGTACCACCACGCGAGAGGCGGTGTGCGCGACGAACTCCACGTCGTGGGTGGCAACGACCACGGCCATCCCGGCAGCAGCCAGATCGGCCACCTGCCCGGCAAGTCGGGCCTTGGCGGTGTAGTCGAGCCCGCGGGTTGGCTCGTCAAGCAGCAGCACGCGGGGTCGGCCGGACAGCTGCACGGCCAACGCGAGCGCCAGCCGCTGCCCCTCCGACAGGTCGCGGTGATGCACGCCGTCGTCAATGCCGGGCCCACCGACAAGCCTGTCGAGCAGGACGCGAGTCGCCCCGGGCACTGCCCGGGCTCCTCGGTCGGCTGCGGCGCACTCTGCTGCCACCGAGTCGCAGTACAACAGATCGGTCGCCTGCTGAGGCACCAAGGACACCAGTGACGCAGCCTCCGGGCGGGACACGTTGGCCGGGTCACGGCCCGCTACCGAGACCGACCCTGCCCTACGCGGTCCCGCCCCTTGCAGCGCCCACAACAGCGACGACTTGCCCGAGCCGTTGCGCCCCATCAGCGCGACCACCTCTCCTGGAGCCGCCGCGAAGTCCACGTCGCGCACGGCCACCGCGTCGCCGTAGGCCACCACCACACCGCGGGCCAGCAGCCCGTCCCTGACGTCGCCGGGCACCACCGGCGCAACCCGCGCCGGCACGCCTGCCAGGGTGCTGCGCAAGGCACCCGCGGCCCGGCGGGCGTCGCGCACCGAGAGCGGCAGCGGGTCCCACCCCACCAGCCGCCCGAGCTCGACAACTGGCGGCGCCAGCGGCGCGTCGCGCAACAGTTCGGCCGGCTTCCCGTCGCGCACCCGCTGCTCGTGTACGACGACCAGCCGGTCGGCGTACTCCACCACCCGTTCGAGCCGGTGCTCGGCCGCCAGCACGGTGGCGCCGAGGTCGTGCACCAGTCGCAGTACGGCGCTCAACGCGTCCTCGGCAGCCGCCGGGTCAAGCGCCGACGTCGGTTCGTCGAGCACCAGGATGCGGGGTGAGCTGGTCAGGACCGCACCCAGCGCGACCCGCTGCTGCTCACCTCCCGACAGCGTGCGCAGCGCCCGCCGCCGCAGCCGGGCGATGCCCATCAGGTCGAGGACCTCCTCCACCCGCCGCCGCATCACCTGCGGCGGTACGGCGAGTTGTTCCATGCCGTAGGCCAGTTCCTCCTCGACGGTGTCGGTGACGAACCCCGCCAACGGGTCCTGTCCCACGACACCCACGGTGTCGGCGAACTCGCGGGGTGGGGAGTCGCGCGGATCGCGCCCCCCGGCGACCACCCGGCCCTCGACGTGGCCGCCAGTGAAGTGCGGGACGAGGCCGTTGACCGCCCGCAGCAGCGTCGACTTGCCCGAGCCGGTGTGGCCTCGATACCGAGCAAAGTGGCTTCACGTTGTCCCCACGTCGCCGGCAGCAGCGCGACGACGATCCCGACCAACGCCAGCCACGGCAGCTGCGGCCATGACAGTGGGGTGAGCGACGGGTAGAGGTCAACCGGGTCGACCTGTGCGGTCGCGAAGACCGCTACTGCGGCCAGCAAACCCGCGGCGGCGGTGACGCATTCCGCCGCGCGCCACCGATCCGGTCGGTAGGAGGAGCGGTGGACGCTGCGGCCCGACAACACGAGGCCGGCCACGCCGACGGCGATCCCGGCGAGCAGCATCGGGGTGGCCAGGTAACGCGGGGCCGTTGCGTCCAGCAACGCATACACACCGATGCACAACCCGGCCAGCCCGGCGATCAGCAGGCCCGCTGTCAGCCGGCTCAGCACCACCGAGCGACTGCCGCGGCGGCCATACCCGCGGGAGTCCATCGACGACGCCAGCATCAGCGAGCGGTCCAGGGCGTCCTCGAGCACCGGGACGATGATCCTCCGGAGGGCGGCGACGCGGCCCTTCTCGGCCACTGGCCGCAGCCGGCGCGCACGCCGTACCCGGACGAAGCTCTCGGCGAGCTGAGGAAACACCGACAACGCGACGACGACCGCCGTGCTGACCTCGTGCAGGGCGGCGGGCATCGAACGCAGCAGCCGACGAGGGTTCGCCAGCGCGTTCGCGGCCCCGAGGCAGATGAGCATCGTCGCGAGGCGCAAGCCGTCGTACACACCGGCCAGCACCGACTCTGCTGTCACGTCACCGAGCAGCGCGATGCCGGTGGCGGCACCGGGGAGGCTGACTTCCGGCAGCGGGACCAGCACGACGGTGCCCTGGTTGCCGGCGAACACGACCCGGAAGATCACCCGCACGATGACAATGGCGAGGCCCGCAGCGAGGTAGAGCGCGAAGGCGCGCGCCCACGGCGCGTCGGTGCGGCGGGCGAAGACGACCCAGGTGGCGACGGCGACAATTGTCGCGAGCAGCAAGGGGTTGGTGGTGCGGCTGGCCGCGACGGCGAGCCCGAGCGCCCACAGCCACCAGGCGAGCGGGTGCAGGGGGCGCGCCAGCAGGTGAGCCGGCCGCCGCGTCCGCGTCACGCCCGCCGTGACCGTCGCCACGCCGTCAGCCCGGCGCCGGCACCGAGCAAGCCGATCAGGCTGAGTCCGATCACCGTGGGCAGGACCGACCCGGTCGGCTCGGCTGCCGAGTCTGCGGGGGGAGCTGCCTCGCCCGGTACGTCGTCCGGAGGGGCGGTCGTGCTCGGCGTCGCCGATGGCGAGGGTGGCGGTGTGGCCGTCTGCTCCTGCCTGGTGGGATCGACGGCCGGCGGCCGAGCTTTGTCGTTCACCGCGAACGACCAGCCCTCGAAGCCGCCCGCGGTGACCCGACGACTACCCGCGCCGCTGGTGCTGTACTTCCACTTTCCACCGTTTTCTGCATTCCAGTAGCTCCAGTACGCCGACTGGGGCGGTGTGTCCTGGCAGTCCTCGTCCGCTGCTGACGGCTCCCCCTGAATGCGACAGACCAGCGCCCCCAGGCTGGACGTGACCAAGGAGTAGGAGAACCCAGCCCGCTCCAAAGCGTCAAGCCCGGTGGTCACCGGGGCGGCTGCGCAGCGCGTGACGACATCTCCGCCGAGACCCCGGAAGTCGACGACAACGGTCACCCCAGAGTCGGTCGGGCAGGATCCGGCAGTCCCCGCCCGGGGTGCTTGGGCGAGGGCATAGTAGGCCTGTGGTGTGGCGCGCCGGAACTGGTCGAGTTCGGCTGCCCGGATCCCCTTGGTCAACGCGCTGGTAAGGGCCGCACGGTTGTAGGCAATGACGCCGAGGTCGTCCCTCGCGGGGCCCCTGCCGGAGTTTGCCGTGGTGATCTGCATCCGCGCCACATAGTTCGCCGCCCGAAGACGTGCTTCGGTGCTTCCGGTTGCGGTGAGAGCGTTGGCCACCAACCCAGTGCTGTTGGTGTTCGGGCCCAGCTTCCCACCCCCGAAGGCGCCGCTCTTGTGCTGTTGTGAAACCAGCCATCCCACGGTTTTGCTGACGGCTGCCGCGGGCAACGCGGCGCCATGCTCAGCAGCTGACTGGAGCGCCTGCAGAGCGAGCGCCGTGGCGTCGACATCGGGGGCGCTGCCGCTCTGCTCGCACGTCTCGCCGGCTACCTCGTCGAGTCGGAAGTACCCGGCCTGGCACTGCTGTCTCAGCAGGTAGTCCACCACCGGCTGCGGCACGCCGCCCGTCGGCGCCAGTGCGAGAACGCCGTACGACTGAGTCAGCACATTGCTGTAGTCCTTCTTCCCCGCGTCGCTGATCCGGCCTTGCTCCGGACCGGCGTCGGTTCCCTGAACGTGCTCGAGCACCTCAGCGCGGACGTTGTGACCACCGAAGTCCCGGACGTCGGCACCCAGCACGCTCGCGAACAGCAGCGTCTTGGCCAGTGCGCCGGCGGCGGTGCCGCCGCCCGCGTAATCCGTGTAGAAGTGTCGACGCACCTGCTGTTCGAGGGCGGCCAGCCGAGCGGGCTCGGTGCCGGCTGCGGCCAGCATGAGGCCGGTGTCGATGGTGAGGCCCCAGTCGTCGAACTTGAACTGACTGTTGTAGATGCGGCCGTTGGTGAGCTGGCTTGCCTGCCAGCGGGCGGCGAGCGCGGCCCGCTGCTGGTAGTCAGGGGTTGCGGAGGCGACCGGGCTGGTGAGTGGTGCAGCTGGGATCGTGGTGACGGCTGAGGCGGGCGCGGCCGCCGTAAGGGTGGTAACCGACACGGCCGCGACAGCGGCGAGCCGGCGAAGCCGGGTGGACATCGAAGTGCCTTTCGGTGAGCGGTCCCGGGAACGGATGCCCGACGACGGCACACGTGGACGATGTCCAGACTCCGACCCTGCAGACCTCGACAGATATGGAGCCGCTCACTCCCCTGCAGGCATTCCGACTTCCGGTTGAGACCGGCCACGGCTGCGGGACAGTGCCGGATTTCGACCGGCTTCCCCTGTAGGCGAGCAGTATTGACTTGTCGCCACCTTGGGCGGCGGCAGGGCGAATGTAGCAGACCCCGCCGAGGCGCCGAGCCGTAGAGTCGCCAGGTGACCACCTTGCTCAGTGACGTCGTCGTCATCGACTTGACTCGCGCCCTTGCCGGCCCGCACGCCGCGATGATGCTCGGGGACCTCGGCGCCCGGGTCATCAAGGTAGAGACGCCTGGCTCGGGAGACGACAGCCGCGGCTGGGGGCCGCCGTTCGTGGGAGCCGACGACGAACAGGTGTCGACGTACTTCCTCAGCTGCAACCGCAACAAGGAGTCGGTGACGGCGGATCTGAAGAGCCCCGCCGGGAAGGAGCTGGTACGTCGGTTGGTGCGGCAGGCCGACGTCCTGCTGGAGAACTTCCGCCCCGGCGTGCTCGACCGGTTGGGCTTCTCTGTCGACGAACTGCACGCGCTCAACCCGGCGCTTGTCGTCTGCTCGATCACCGGCTTCGGGCACGACGGCCCAGAGGGTGGTCGCGCCGGCTACGACCAGATCGCCCAGGGTGAGGCGGGCCTGATGAGCCTCACCGGCCCGTCCCCGGACGAGCCCACCAAGGTCGGCGTGCCGATGGGGGACCTGCTGGCGGGCATGTACGCCGCGTACGGGGTGCTGGCGGCGCTGCACGAACGGGCCTCGACAGGGCGCGGCAGGCTCGTCCGTACCAGCCTGCTCGCGGCGATCGTCGCCACCCACGCCTATCAGGGAACCCGGTGGACTGTCGGCAAGGAGGTGCCGGCCGGGATCGGCAACCACCATCCGTCCATCGCGCCGTACGGACTGTTCCGCACGGCAACGGCACCGGTTCAGGTGGCGTGCGGCAGTGAAGGACTCTGGCGGGCGTTTGCTCCCCTTGTCGGGCTCGATCCGGACGACGGGAAGTTGTCGACGAACAGGCTGCGGGTGGTCCACCGCGACGAGCTCACCGGGCTGATCGAGGACGCGCTGGCCGAGCACCCGGCCGAGCACTGGCTTGACCAACTGGCCGCAGCTGGAGTTCCGGCCGGCAAGGTCCGCAGTCTTGACGACGTGTACAGCTGGGAGCAGACCCGCTCGCAGGGGCTTGTCGTAGCGGTAGAGCACCCGTCGGCCGGTCTCATCGAGCTGCCCGGCCCTCCGCTGCGGTTCGATGACCTGCCGTACGCCGGCGGGCGAGCCCAGCACCAGCCACCACCTGGGTTGGGAGAGCACAACGAGTCCGTGTCGGCCTGGCTCGCCGAACGGGAAGCCGCTCTGTGACGACCCGTCTCACCGCGACCGAGCTCATCCACCTCGTCCTCGACGACGGCTCGTTCGCGTCGTGGGACGTGCCGCCGCCGCCGCGCGCCGTGCCGGCGCCGTACGCCGCAGAGCTGGCGGCTGCCCGGCAGCGCACCGGTCTGGACGAGGCGGTGATCACGGGGGAGGGGCTGCTGCACGGCCGTCGGGTTGCGGTGCTCGCCTGCGAGTTCGGCTTCCTGGCGGGGTCGATCGGTGTCGACGCGGCCGAGCGGCTGGTGCTCGCCATCGAGCGAGCGACCCGCGAGCGCCTGCCGCTGCTGGCGGCGCCGGTCTCCGGCGGCACCCGCATGCAGGAGGGCACTGTCGCGTTCGTGCAGATGATCACGATCTCCGCGGCGATCACCGAGCACAAGGCCGCCGGGCTGCCATACCTGGTGTACCTGCGCCACCCCACCACCGGTGGCGTGATGGCGTCCTGGGGGTCGCTTGGGCACGTGACGGTGGCCGAGCCAGGAGCACTCGTGGGGTTCCTTGGTCCCCGGGTCTACGAGGCGCTGTACGGCCGACCCTTCCCACCCGGCGTACAGACGTCGGAGAACCTGCATGCGCACGGCCTGATCGATGCGGTGGTGCCGCCCGAGGAGATCGCCGGGATCGTCGCCCGGGCGCTGACAGTCCTCGACGCTCGGGATCGCGACGACGCGCCGGTCGCGGCGAGGGCCGACGAAGCAGTCGCTGACGTCGACGCGTGGGAGTCCATCCTCCGGTCGCGCCGGGCCGATCGACCCGGCGTACGTCGGCTGCTGCGCTACGCCGCCACCGACGTGCTGCCGCTGAACGGCACCGGTCAAGGCGAGGCAGACCCCGGTCTGTTGATAGCACTTGCCCGGTTCGGCGGCGCTCCGTGCGTCTTCCTCGGCCAGGACCGCCGAGGGCAGACCGAGGAGCGGCCGATGGGACCGGGCGCCCTGCGCGAGGCCCGCCGAGGTATGCGGCTCGCCGCTGACCTTGGCGTGCCGCTGGTCAGCGTTATCGACACCCCCGGTGCAGCGCTTTCCGTGGAAGCGGAAGAGGGTGGGCTAGCCGGCGAGATCGCCCGCTGCCTAGCTGACCTGGTCAGCGTCGACGCTCCGACGCTGACGGTACTGCTCGGCCAGGGCACCGGCGGGGGCGCCTTGGCCCTGCTGCCGGCCGACCGGGTGATCGCCGCTCAGCACGGCTGGCTCTCCCCGCTGCCGCCGGAGGGGGCGAGCGCGATCATCCACCGGTCCACTCAGTACGCCGCGGACCTGGCGCGGTCGCAGGGCGTCCGTTCGCTCGACCTGTTGGCAGCCGGCATCGTTGACCGGATCGTTCCCGAGCGACCCGACGCGGCGGATGAACCACAGGCCTTTTGTGAGCGGCTTGGCGATTTTCTTCGCGAGGAACTCACCGATTTGAGGAAGCGTGACCACATGCAGCTCAGGCGGCTGCGGACGGCCCGATACCGCAGCCTCGGTGCTCGACAGCACGTATGACCGGTCCCCGCGTGAACGCTGTGCTAATTGTGCCTTTACCCAACACTAATTGGCCTTTCAAGATGAAATAATCGCGCTTAGCGTGTAGCCCATTACTCACAGTAATGTCGCTTTTGTGCACTTCCAACATTGGATGTTTGGCATTACTCTGGTTTATCCAACTGGTTCACCCTCCCCGCCCCTCTATACAGAATTCGCGTACAGCGTTACGGAGGGTAATGAGAGTAACGAGGGGCATCATGCGTAAATTCTTGGCAACCGCTGCCGCTGCCGTCGCTGTCGTGGGCTTGGCGCAGGCTCCGTCCAACGCCGCCACGGCGACCGAGTGCACGAGCACGTTGACCGGCGAGATCGACAGCCGGGTCGTCGTACCTGAAGGCGAGACCTGTCGGCTGGACGGTGCCACGGTGAACGGCAACGTGCGCATCCTCGAGGGGGCCGCGTTGATCTCCCACAACTCCACGATCAACGGCAACGTCCAGCGGATCGGATCGGCTGATCGACACCCACGTCGTTGGCACGGGAACCACCGGCAACATCAACCTGCAAGGCACCCTTCGCCGCATCGTCATCGGTGCCGCCGGTTGTGCGGTTGACCCGGCGGTCGGCAACAACATCACGCTGATCAACAACTTCGGCAACATCGCGATCTGCCAGATGACGACCGGCGAGACCATCACACTCGTGGGCAACTCGGGACTTATCGGCGTGCATGACAACGTGGTGGGCAACAGCCTCGTCGTCAAGGGAAACACTGGCGCCTTCACGCGAATCACGGACAACGAGGTTGGCGTAACCCAAGGCGGCAGCATCACGATCGCCAACAACTCATCCCAGGTGGTCGTGAAGCGCAACTCCGCCGCCAACAAGTTCGCCTGCTCCGCCAACGACCCCGGCCCCAGTCGGATCGGGAAACACAGCCGGCGCCGGTCTCGGTGGGCCAGTGCTCGCTGCTCGGCTGACACTGACGACGACGTAGAGAGACGGCTGCTGACTCAGCGTCAGGACTTGTCAGGAAGCAACGGTCCTTGCAGGGTGATCCGAAGCCCTGCGGGGACCGTTGTTGCGAGCGCTGGAAGCTTGAGGAAGGGCCATAACGAAGCACTGCGACTTTCGTTACGGTGAATCTCTGTGGGAAACCGCACATTCGGATGAACGAGCGGTGAAGCGGGTCTGAACCCTGCGCAAGAGGAGCGTTTTATTAGCTGAGAGTAATTGACCTCTCTCGGTGCGTAATACGTGAACTGATTGCTACGGGGAGCGTGTCGTCCAGGTGCCTGCGCCGCAGTGGATTGCTCGGACAGGGGGTGCCGATGGGCGGCAAAACGGCTACTATGCGTTACTACCCGATCTGAAATGCCAATGACGCCAACGGTCCAAAGATCGCACCACCATCCGATCCGGCTGGGAACCTCGCGTTCCTACCACAGCCGTAAGGGGACAATCACCAATGTCGCGAGCTTCCACCGCGACCTCGCTTCTGCCTGAGGCATCCCCTGGCGAAACCAGCCAAGCAGTCCGGACGCCCCCGCGTCACTTCGCATCCGCCACCGTAGCAGCCCCGAAGTCGGCCGTCGCGTCCGCAACGCCTAGCCGTCTGCCCACGTCCGACCAACTGTCCGCACCGATCATCCGGTTCCCGCTACCGGCGCCGCGTGGTCACGACGCCAGGCTTCGTAGTGCATTCCTGCGGACTCGGTGGCTGCTGTGGGGCGCCGACGTGGCGATCTCCGTCACCGGGCTGGCAGCCGCCTGGTTGCTCCAGCGTCCGGGCTTGGCCATCGTGGCGCTGCTGTGGCTGGCGTTTATGACGATCCGCGGCACGCGTGACGGTCGCATGGCAGACCTGTTCGATCTGCGTCGTCTCGCCTCGGCGAACGTGTGTTTCGTATTGCTCTTGACACTGGTCGCCTTGGCTTCGACGACCTCTACGGCACCCGAGCGACGCTGGCGATCGGCGCCGCTATGGGCGCCCTGGCAGTCGGCGCGCGCTGGTGTCTTGGCCGTCCAGCGCTGCGCCGGTGGTTCAACCTGCGCGTCGATGAGACGGTCTTGGTCGTCGGAGACCTTGAGAGCGTCACCCGTACCGTCGCCGAGTGGGACAGCGTCGACGAACTCTCGATCGTCGGCGTATGCCTCTCGAGTCCGACCACCGGCCACGCAGCGTCGAGGGCATCCCGGTCCTCGGCACGGTGGCCGATGTTGCCGATGTCAGCCGCCGCGTCGGCGTCGACATCGTTGCGGTGCACGACGTCGACAAGCTGGGTGGCTTGCAGCTCGCGAGGCTGCAGTGGACCCTGGAAGACATCGGCGCGCAGCTGTCGATCATCACTCCGGTGACCAACACGGTCGAAGCGCGCGCGAAGGTCCGCCGTGCCGGGCGCCGGATGCTGGTCGACGTCGCCCACAGCAGGCCTCAGGGGGCGGTCGCGGCGATCAAGAGCGCGATCGACCGCGTCGTCGCGGCCGTGCTACTCGTTGTGGCGCTACCGGTGATCGCGGTCTGCGCGCTGCTGATCAGACTCAGCTCGCCGGGTCCGGTGATCTTCCGGCAGGTTCGCGTGCGTGAGCACGGGCGCACCTTCCTGATGTACAAGTTGCGGACGATGACGGTGGACGCGGAGGCGCGGCTGGCCGAAGTGCTCGACCAGAACGAGGTCGGCGGTGGCCTGTTCAAGATGAAGCACGACCCGCGCGTCACTCGGGTGGGCTACTGGCTGCGTCGTCTGTCGCTGGATGAGCTGCCGCAACTGTGGAACATCATCGTCGGTGACATGTCGCTGATCGGCCCCCGGCCCGCGCTCCCGCACGAGGTCGAGACGTACGACGACTGGGCGAGGCGGCGGCTGGCGGTCAAGCCAGGTCTTACCGGCCTGTGGCAGGTAAGCGGGCGCTCCAACTTGTCGTGGGACGAGTCGGTGCGCATCGACTCCGACTACGTCGACAACTGGCATCCGATCCGCGACGTGCTCATCGCCTTGCGCACCGTCAAGGCGGTCCTTTCCAAGGACGGCGCGCACTGACGCACGGACTGCGCCAGTCCGGTCAGCTGATGACCCCCCGGCTCATGGCCGGCTTGCCCCGATGAGGCCAGAGCGCCTGGGTGAACACGTCGAGTTCCAGCATCTGTCGGGCCCGCCACAGCCAGCCGAGATAGAGTGCAGCGCCGCCCGCCAGGCTCAGCACCAGCCAGGAAGCGTCGACTGATGCCAGGTGCAGCCAGGTGGGAACGGCGGCAAAGCAGACGGTAGAAAACCCAGCGACAAGCGCCGTACGCCGGGTGAAGGCCCACATGCCAAGCAAGAGTCGTACCTGCGCCAGAGCCAGCACGTTGCGCAGCGCAATCGAGCAGGCCCACCCCACAGCAGCTCCCAAGATGCCGTAGCGCGGGATCAGCACCAGGTCGAGCCCGACGTTGACGGCGAGCGTGACCACCGCGTTGACCAAACTCAACACGCTCCGGCCGGACATGAGCAGCACCGCATCGACGCTTCCACATGCAGTGGAAACGAGCATGGCCACCGAGAGCACCACGACCGATGACGTTCCGGCGCTGTAGCCGGCGCCGAAGACGGGGATGACAAGGCCGGCCGCCGCTGCGGTGACGAGATACAGCGGCCAGGAGAACACCATGGTCCACAACGTGGAGGTAGCGAACACCCGATTGGCTCCAGCGTTGTCGTGTCGCGCGAACAGGCGAGCAAGTTGCGGGCTCACCGTCATCAGCACGGCCTGGATGCCGAGGTTGCCCAGCACCAAGAATCGGGTTGCAGCGGTGTAGACGGCCGCGTCGGCGGGGCCGGCGAGGGCGGCTACCAGCAGGATGTCGAAACGGCGCCACACCATGATCACCGCTCCGGCCACGGCCCGAGCGGCGGTGAATGACCAGAAGTCTCTCGTCAACGTCCTGCCGAGCGCCGCCGCTTCGCGAGCAACCAGCGGCGAGGCAACGGGGGCCCTCGCGGTCGACGCGGGCCAGCGCAGCAGTGCACCAAGCGGTCCCCACGACGTACGGCGCGACCCACGCCAGCACCGCAGCCGTCGGACCGCCGCCAGCCAGCACGGTAAGCACTACCAGTCCTGGCTGAGCCAGGCTGCGAAAGACGGAGTCGATGCCGACCGTCTGCCTCATGCTGCCCAGTCCGCGGGTCGCCGCAAGCAGCGCGCCGTAGACAGCGACGATCGGCACGAACGGTGCCAGCCACCTGAGCATCGACCTAGCGTCGTCTTCAACCGCAGCGGAGCCTATCCAGCCCGCCACCGGCGAAGCCAGCAGCTCCAGAGCGACCGCGCAGCACAACGACACCGCAAGGACCGGCAGCAGGGCCACCCGGAGGGTTTCCGTCAGGCGGTGTCCCTGCCCCGTCGCGGAGTGGGCGGACAGGTAGCGCACCAACCCGATGTCCGTGCCGAGCTGCGCCAAGGTGGCAACAATCAGGAACAGCGTCGTGCTCGCGAAGAACGTGCCGGCTAGCTCAGGGACGAACGCGCGAGCAACCGTCAGGGTCAAGGCGACGCCGCCCAGGGCTGATACGACCGCCCCTAGTCCGGTGAGCGCGCTGCCGCGAGCTATGTGCCGGATGGGATCGCTGCCCGAGCTTTCCGGTGAGTCAGTCACGGAGTGGCAGGCACGACGAACACGGCGAGAAGGGGCAGTCCGAGGGCGGACACCGCCTGTAGCACGACGCCCAAATCAAAGTGTGAGGTGCGGTGCAGCTCCACGAGCACGATGACTCCGTCGGTCAGCCGCGCTAGCGCCTCGCCTTCCACCCGATCGGTGGCCACGCACGCCACCAGCGTGACGTCATTGCGAGCCGCCAGGGAGCGGATGATTGTGCGGGCCCGGCTCGCGACGAGGTGCTCGACGGCCGCTGCCGGGTCGGCACCGGCTGGCAGGTAGATCAAGTGCTCAGAGATGCGGTGACCGGAAGGCAGTTCAGCCACCGGGTCCGCCAACGCCTCGGCGAGGCCCGCTTTGTCGTTGTAGCCGAACGGGTCGAAGTGGCCGCGTTCGGTGCCGGTGCCGTCGATGAGGGCCACGGAGGTGCCGGTGGCCGCAAGCGAACCTGCAATGAGACCACCGATGGGCAGCGCCGTTCCCGGGCTGACGCCCACCACTCCGACTACGCCATGGCTATCGACATGCTGGGCCAGCCGCATTCGCAGGTGGCGAAGGGCGGTCGCGCCGAGCTCAGGGCCATTGATCACATTCACCGGGGCGGTGAAGTCATAGTCGCCCAAGTCGTCAACGGAGCGGACGAGATCAGCCCGCCGCTCGCGCCACAAGGCGACCGCCAACCCGGTGAGGGCGCCCACCAAGAGTCCCGCGAGCGCGAACGTCAGGAGATGACGTGCGCCGGACTCCTCAGGAGCGAGTCCTGGAGTGAGGATGCGCCCCGGGTCTGTCGGGAGGGCTCTGGCGGCGGCCAACTGCGACTGCAGTTCGATGATGTCGGCCTGGTAACCCGCCGCCACGGGCTCAGCCCCAGCCTCCGCTGCCTCGTTGAGGAGCTCCTCAGTTTCCGCGAGTTGTGTTTCCAGCGACTCAGTTGCGGCCGCGATCCACTGTTCGGCGAGCCGCTCACGCTGTTGCAAAAAGTTGCGGGCAAGGGCATTGACGACGTCAACGGTGATGGAGGGATTGGTGCTGGTGTAGTTGATCTCCAGAGCCTGCGTGTTCGCCGGAACGATCACCGTCGTGTTACGCCGCAACTCGTCGCTGGTGATGTTGAGGTTCAACTCGTCGATTACCGCCGATGCGGTGTCCTGGGAGGTCACCGTGACCGCCTCGGTTTGCAGCATCTCGAGTGTGTCCGCTTCAGACGCGGGTGTGTAAGGGTTGCCGGAGATCGGGATCAAAATCACGGTGGTCGACGACGAGAAGGTGGCCGGCTTGAGGAACACCAACGCGATGCCGAGGCCCATCCCTATCAGCGCAGCGAGGGTGATGAGGGACCAGTGATAGCGGATTGAATCACGCAGCAGATTGCTTCGGCGGTCCTGAAAGTCACCGATTTGCACGGTCAGAGACTAGCATCGGGCACCGTATTTCCCGGGTGGAGAAGAGTGTGGTGAATCGCGGATGACGGCCGAGAGGCGGGTGCTGCTCGTTGGCTCCAGCGGAGGTCATCTAGCCCAGCTGTGGTCCCTGCGACCGTGGTGGGAGAGCTGGCAGCGCACCTGGGTTACCTTCGATACTCCCGACGCGGTGTCCCTCTTGGAAGAAGAAGACGCCATGTGGGCGCACCATCCGACCACGCGCAACGTCCTCAACCTGATGCGAAACTCCGCGCTGGCCTGGCGGGTCATTCGCCAGACGCGACCGGATGTCGTCGTCTCCACGGGAGCCGGCGTGGCGCTACCGTTCTTCGTCTTCGCCCGGTTGATGCGGATCCCAACCGCCTACATCGAGGTCTACGACCGAATCGACTCCGCCACGCTGACCGCCCGGCTGTGCCGGCCCTTCATTTCCCTCATGTGTGTGCAGTGGGAAGAACAGCGACGGCAGTACCCGGCGGCTGAGGTAATCGGTGCACTCTTGTGAGCAGTGAGACGCCCAGCAGCGATCGCGGCAGACCACTCGTGGTGTGCACCGTAGGCACTGATCACCACCCGTTCGATCGACTGGTCCGGTGGTGCGACACGTTCGCGGCCGATGCTCCAGACGTCGACGTGCTGATCCAGTACGGGAGCTCGGCGCCGCCGCGGGTGGCGACGGGCGAGGCGTTTTGGAACAAGCACCGGCTTGCCGCGGTGCTACTCGCTGCCCATGTCACCATCACGCACGGCGGACCAGGCGCGATCAGTGATGCTCGGCGCTTTGGCACCAAGCCGATCGTGCTGCCCCGTGACCCTGCACGTGGCGAGCATGTCGACGGCCATCAGATGCGGTTCGTCGGTCGCCTCGCCAGCAGCGGCCTGGTGACCGCAGTCAGTTCAGAGGCCGAATTTCGCCGAGCCCTGCTGCAGCGGCTCTCAGCTCCGCGCGGCTTCGGGGTTGATGCCGAAGCAGCACAGATCCGCGTACGGGCCTCAGCTATGCGCTTCGGTGCCCTGGTCGAGAGGCTGCTCAGCCAGCCGCGGCGCTGAGGCACCGCGTCACCGCAGGGCTACGCCCGGACGCCGCCACCAAGCCCAGCCGACCGCCAGCGTGAAGCCGGTGACGAGCCCAGTGGTGATGGGCAGTTCGGCGTGGACGCCGACGCGCTCAGCTGGCCTCGCGTCATGGACCACGCGGCCGGCGACGGCTTCCCGCTGGGTCAGCAGCTCGCTTAGATGATGCAGACGCGTATCGATGCGCCGAGCAACCGCCGGGAACTGCGACACTTCTCGTTCAGCCTGGCTGCGCAGTGCCAGCAGTCGCTGATGAAGCGCCCGAGCTCCAGCTAGTCGAGCGTCTGGATGAACCTCGGCGCGCTCCTCCAG
Organism: Nocardioidaceae bacterium; assembly: GCA_030447805.1. Classification (GTDB taxonomy): domain Bacteria; phylum Actinomycetota; class Actinomycetes; order Propionibacteriales; family Nocardioidaceae; genus JAUJOE01. The sequence goes on from JAUJOE010000005.1 coordinate 216,595, forward strand.
CAGCGCGCGAGCAGCTTCGTTAGCACCCCTGATTGCTGCGTCGGCGGTGCGCGCTTGGAAGCTGATGATCAACACCCTACTGAGAGGGTATGCCGACACGCTGAGGCCATCGTGGACAGCGGCAGGCGGTTCGCCTGTCGCGTCGGAAACTCGCCCCAGAACGTCGCCAGAGAAGACCAATTGGGCGGTCGTGTCGATGGTGGCCGGTTTAGGCGTTGGACCGTCATGAGCGAGGTCGACGTACACCGGGTTGGTGGGCACCTGAACGGCTGCACTGGCGCGGTAAGAATGTGGCTGTTGCGCTTGCCACCAGTAGCCGACCAGCCCGCCTAGTGCGGTGACGAGCAGGACCACGAGAAAGTGGGAGCGCAGCAAAGCCAGGTAGCCGGCCAACGTCGGCAGCCGGGTCACTCGACCTGTCAGCTCGACCATATCGGCGGTTTTCCGAGGAAGTCGGCGAGGGCGACGTCGTGGGGGCGGAAGTACTCACGAAGCTGTGCCTCGATCGATGCTGAGATTGCTGTCCCTGGCCTCGCATTGAACCGGTCGAAAGACTTCGGCAGGTATGGCGGCAGTTGCAGGAAGTCCAACAGGCCAAGGAGCTGCTCAGCAGGTGCAGTGAAGAACCGCTCGCTCTCGATCACGTGGACGCGTCTTCGGCCAATCAGATCAGCAAACCGCCGCAGTTGTTCTGCGTAGCGTCCGCGCCGTCGATAGGCCTGGTGGCGGTAGACACAGCTTTGGTAGCTGGGGTCCGCGAGCATCCGGTCCAGCTCAGGCTCGATGCGTGCGTCCTCCAGGTCGAGCGCTCGTTCGAAGGTCTCGGTCTCGAAGCCGCGCGCGTATTCGTGTTTGTACGCCGAGTGCGCGCGCTGCACGGGGTCTCGCACCAGTGCAACGACCCGCACGCCCGGAAGGCGTTCTGCGATCCGAGCGGCTGCGTGCGGGTGAAACATGTAGTAGCCACTGGCTTCGAACACGGCGGCTGTGTGCTGGCCCGGGGCGCTACGACGCCGGGCCGTCGCCTTCAACGGAAAGTGCCCGAGGTACCACGACCAGCTCCGGCCATAGTTGACGTCGAAGTAGTTGACTCCCTTGTGCAGGTTGGGACGCAGGACATTGGGGTGTTCGAGCAGGGCCCGAAACAGTGACGTGGTGCCCGCCCGTTGCGCCCCCACTACGAGGAACGTCGGCTGAGCCCGCAGCGGCGCACTGGCGCGCCCCAGAGTGACAGCAGCGCTGCGGCCGGCCCGCTGAACTGCTGGCGGAGCCAGTTCGCGCACCGACGGCGTCACGTTGGGCCTTTCTCAAGTGCGGCGGCCGCTACGGCACTCAGACCCGCCAGCCAGCCCATGCGCCGACGAAGTTCTGGAGCCGGTCCCTCGACGGCGTCACCAACATACCGTTGACAGATCATCACCAGGTACGTGCCAGCTACGACATCCGCGTGCCGCTCAGCCTGGCCACATGCGGTAAGCACCGTGCGGACATCGCGCGTCGCCAACTGCCAGGCTTCGGGCAGTTCTTGCCGGCCGGCGACGGCGTGTTGGATGCGGTAGTGAGCCGCGTCAAGGCCAACCGGAACGTGTTGCTCGAACCGCTCCCAGTCCCACACCTGAGTGGTCGATCCGTCGCT
>JAUJOE010000005.1:218330-230732 GCA_030447805.1 Nocardioidaceae bacterium
AGCACCGGGAGGCCGCGCCAAGAGTCCGACGAGAGCACCTGCGGCGCTTCGAACGTACGGCGTCGCGCGCTGGTGACCAGCTGCAGCGCGGATGCCTCCCGAGCCACCAGCTCAGCCGCCAACGGCGTGACCCCGACCTTGGCGAACGCAAGAGTTGAGCCTGAAGCGTCGAAGATCTGCAGGACCGGCTTCTGGTTGGGACGTGGCGGCCCCAGCAGAACACCTATCCGGATGTCTTGTGCCAACTGGGTTGCCAGGTGGCGCTCGATGCCGTCGGGTGCTTCGTGTACGCACATCCTTCGCACCGGAAGTCGCGCACTGATCCGACTCGGCGCGGCGCGGCGCCACAGCGACCGACCTGCTCGGATCAACGGACCCCCAGCATGCCGAACAAGCATTCGTTCGGCCCCGGGTACGCCGATCGGCACGATCAGGCGGACTCTTCTCGTCGACGGCAGCACGAAGTAGTTCGTCTCGTCGTTCCGCTTCGACCAGCGCACGGCGACGCTCGCGGGCGGCGGCCAGAGCGCCACCACCGAATCCGGCAGGCGCTCCGCCACCGAGCGGCTCACTGTGCCTTCGAAGCCGAACGACACCTGGCAGTCTGCCCGTCGCGGAGGAACCTCCTATTGAGCAGGCCGATCGCGATCATCATGGTGAAGAGCGGCGACTCCAGCGAGTCATAGACCAGCGAGAAGAGCAAGGCCAAGAAGATCACCAAGCAACCGATCAGAGCAACCGGATCTTCGGCCCGGACGAAGCGGAGAAACTGCCCGATGACGAAGGTCAGAAAGAACAGGGTACCCAGCAGTCCGGTCGTGAAAATGAGCCGCCACAGGAATCCCTGCGTGCCCAGCGGCGGCGGCCCACAATGCGTGCAGTCCGGCGTATCGCCGCCCGCGATCGAGGCGAAGCTGCCTGAGACGTCGCGCGTTTCACCGTAGCCGAGCAGCGGGGACAGCGCGACGGTTGTGGAGAACACCTCTTCGGAGAGCTCCGCTCGTCGATCGTTGCTGTGGGGCGTGTTGACTCGCAGCGCCACGGTGTCATACAGCGGCGAAGCCACGAAGGCCACTGCGCCCACCATCAGCAGTGCCACGGTCACCTGCAGCACCCGTACGCGTCCTAATGCGGCCAGTCTGAGCGCCACGAGGACAACGGCTGCAATCAAACCTGCCCAAAGACCACGGTTCAGCGAATAGGCGATCGGCACGAACGACGCCACGAGAACCACGATTCCCACCGGGCGCCGCCAGCCCGCGTCGCGGCGCAGCCAACTACCCCAAAAGAATGGGAGGAACAACCCGAGGTTGTTTCCCCAGTCGTTGGCGTAGGAGAAGGGCGCAGCCGGGCGAGGTTGGTCGTAACCGAGGAAGTCGCTCGGCGTATTAACCCAGGGATGCAGCAAGAACGACAAGAAGTTGTCACTGGGGACGTGAATCACCAGTTCGAGGAGGGACGGAAAATCCGCGCTGGGAAAAAGCACCCCAGCCAAGCCGCCGAGCGCCGTGTAGACGAACATCAGGCCAAGTAGCCGCATCACCTTGTCGGTGGGCAGCTCTCGCTCCGGCATGTTGACGATGTATAACGCCACAATGGTGATCGCGGCGTACCAGGCGAAGTGGTAAGACCAGGCGATCAGCTTACCTGCGCCGTGTGCTGGGACTGTTCCCGGCGGAACGATCCACAACAGAAGGCTTCCCGCGGCCACCACTACCAAGAACAGCAGCCAAAGCCCGAACCCTGTCGGAGCGAACACCGGGCGCCTGCGCGTCAGCTCCCACGCCATCGGTACAGCGAAGATCAAAAAGATGAAGTGGCTCAGGCCGAGCACCCACCACAGCGGGAAGAATACGTACAGCGCCGTCAACGGCCACCCCGGACGCAGCCACCCGCTGGCCGGGGCGGGGACAGATCCTTGAGTGGAGTGACCAGTGACGGCAGGTGTCAGCTGCGCTTCAGGTAATGCCACGTCCTGCCTTTCGCACGATGGCCAGCAGCTTTGCGGGCTCCACTCCAGTCCCCGCATGGGTCAAGGCGAGGGCGGCATGCGGAGCAATCGGCCAGCGACGGAAAGCCTTCCCCGCCGTCACGACTGCCCCCTTCCGGTCGCCCAGAGACGAGCGCGCGAAAGCGATCTGACCTAGCACCCGCGCGTGACCAGCCTTGGATTCAGCAATCTGCGGGTGCTTGGCCAGCAGGTACTCCAACGCTTCGGCCACCACCTCGGCGCGCTCGCGAAACCATGACGTGTTGTATTGGCGAATCGATGCGAGCGGCAGGTTCACGACGCCTATCCGTCCCGCCTCGACAGCTCGAAGCAAGAACTCATAATCCTCGGCGTAGCCGCCGGGCAGGTTCTCGTCATACGGTCCGACCACGTCGAAGACATGCCGCCTGATAAGCAACGTGGACGAATGCAGTTCCTTATGCCGGGACCGAAGGAGCTGCGCTCGAGTCACGACAGCTGACTTGCCGGGCCACTCGACTGCGTGATCCGGCGACATCAGCAGCCGGATGCCAGCACCGAGAACCACTAGGTCGGGCTCGCTGAGCATGCGGGACATCTGCTGGCTCAGCTTGTCGGGATCCCACGTGTCGTCGTCGTCGCACGAGGCGATGTAATCGGCGGAGGTGTGCTCGACGCCGACGTTGCGGGTGGCCGCCAGACCCTCGGCCCGCGTGTTCACTACCGGGCTGACGGTGCGGTTCGGGGCAGTCAACGCCGCCAGCGAGGCCTGTGGCTCCTCGTGATCGTGAACAACGAACACCCGGATCGGGCCGGAATAATCCTGGTCAACGACCGACTGCACCGCCTCACGCACCAGATCGGGTCGGCCTCGGGTCGGTATGACCACGTCGACGAGCGGCCACTCCCCCTGCGCCGGTGGTCGGGGCGGAACCCGCACGCCGGCCTCGGTGATCGCGTGCGTGCTCCCCACTGGATAGCCGTATCGAACCAGCCAAGGCGCTGTCAGAGCCGTCACCACCTGACGGTCACGCTGAGGGAAGTCCTGCCTCCATTGGTCATCGGGTCGTACGGCGATGCGCCCGTGCGCAAAGCGGGACGGATTACCGGCAACGCCATGAGACGTCGGAAGGATGAGGGAGTGTTCCTGAACGTGCGCTAGCCCGTCGGTCGATGGCGAGAGCCCCAGCGCTGACCGAGCGGACTCCAACTCCACGCGCGGGTCACGGACGAAGTCTTCGTAGCGCATCCGCCAGGAAGCCTCGAACAGCGGACGAATCAGTTCGATTTGCGTCTGGCACGCGGCCCACTGGCGGGCCGTCGCAGAGACGGAGAGCGACGCCATAACCGAGTCGCTTGCTCCGGCATGCGGGCGGGGGACCGAGCTCTTCTTCCAAGAGTAAGCCACGCCCCGCGGGTCACGGACGAGGTGCAACAGGCTTACGGGTATGGAGCCAGCCCGGTGAAGAGCGAGTGCCTGCACGGGCCACTTGCTCGCATCGACGATCACGTCGGCGTCGGCCACCTCGGCGATCGCGGCGTAAAGCTTCTCATACGCGGCGCCGTAGTCGCGAAGGGCTGCCGCGAATCGGGAGTCCTGATGGTCGCCAGCAAGGAGCAGCTTCGGCAGGAACCGTTGGCGGGCCACTGTCTCCTGCAAGGCTCTGATCTGTTCGAGCGTCTCGCCGGACCACCCGCCGAATGCCCGCTCACCAACCGCGGACCAGAAGGCGCACTCTCGAAACGGCGTGCCACATCCACACAGCTCCGCTGCCGCCGTTGGCAGGCGGAAGACCTGTATCAGTTCGCCCACGTTGACCCATCGTGGGATGGCACCCAGCGTGCGCTCTACCAACGTGCTCCCAGAGCGACCAAACCCGGCGATGTACACGAGCCGGGGCGTCGCCTTCGGCGTCACTTGTCCTCTTTCGCTCATCGCACGTACGGCTACTCCCCGCCGGATCCTGGGTCGGGACGAGATCTCGCCGCGCTCTGCGCACCATCAAGTCCTACCGTTTGGAGTTTTGCAGTCTAGTCGGCGAGCCTGCATTCGTCGCCGGACTCACCTCATCCGAACGCACCGCTGGGCGTGGCTTTGTGACCGTCAGCTACGGCCGAGCGACGGCGTCGGCCGCAAGCTTGCTAGCGAACACCGGCTCTCGCTCCGCGTCGAGCTCCCACGTCCCATCGGGCGCGTTCTCCCAGGTGTTGAAGTAGGACATGGCCACCACGTTGTTTGCCCGCGCACTATCGAACGCGTCGCGCATCCACTCCGCTGCTCGACCGGGGTTGCTCGGATCGGTACGGCACCCGTACTCGCCCACCGCGATCGGCCGGCCGTGGGCATGCGCCACCGTCGCCTGCAGCTGGGAGCTGAACGTCTCCCACGGCAACCCGTTCGTTCTTGACCAAGGGTTGTAAATGTCCACGCCGAAGATCGGTGCCGACGGGACGAACCAGTCGTCTGGGTTACGGCCCGACCTCGGGTCAAAAGTCCAGGACATGAGCACCGGGACAACAGAGACGTTGGGGGCCCGGCGGCTGAAGATCGACACCACCCTGCTCGTCATCTCCACCCAGTCGCTGGGCTGCATCCCCCAGCCCGCAGCGTTGTCCTCGGGCTCATGGTGAATGGTGAAAAAGACAGGTGAGCCCAACCGCCGAAGCCGGTAGGCCAGCAGATTGAGCCACTCATCGTGGTTGCCTACTGCGACCGAATTCCACGTGTCCGGTGGCTTCGTGGACACATGCGGCAACCTGCTGTGGCGTATGTCGCGTCGGGCTTGCCGCACCAGCAGGTCCATCTGGTAGGCCTGGTAGAAGCTGCGGTGAACAGACACGGGACGCCCGAGCGTCCGGTTCTCCCACCGCACCAGACCGTCGTACACCTTTGCCCCGTAGTACAGGTTGCCTGCACCAGGGTCACCTGGAAACCGGCTCAACTGGGCGGCGGACCGGACGCTTCGAAGGGATGTCGCCCGGGCTGGGGTTGTCGGCCCGACCAGCGCCGCGGCGGCACTGCCGAGAGCCAGACCCAAGACTCCACGTCGTGAAAGTTCCATCGAAGCTGACCTCGTTTTAGCGGTGACGAACGGGACAATTGCCCAACCCTATGACAGATTGTAGTTGAACAGCAACAGTGTGTAGTTTCCCGAACTCCAACCGTCGTGGGCACCCCCCATGACCGGCGTTGTGACGCCCGCGACGGCTCGAGTTGGGCTGTGCCGGGAGTCGCTTCCGCGAGCGCACCCATTGGCTGCTTTAGAGTCCAGCTATGTCCCGCGGGCGCTTTTTGACGATCGCCTATTACGGCGGCCTTGCAGTTCTGCTGGCGCTGATTCTCACAGCAACGCTGCCAGCCGTGTTGCCCGGCGGGTTGGCTGGTCAGCTCAGCCGGAACTCCGAAGGACTGCTCCTCTTACTCGCCGTGTCGCTGTGGATCCAGTTCGTGCGGGTCCGCCTGGTCACCGACGCTCACGCCCGCTCAGCCGCTCTACTGGCCGCCGCCGCCTGGGGGGCGGTCGGGCTGATACTTCTGTTCGGGCCGGTACCTGCCCAACTAGTGACTCTCAACGAGTCGGCGTTCGCGCTTGCGCTGCTGCTTCCCTACCTGCAGCTGCGCCGGCCGCTGCCGCGTTGGAGGTTGCTGCTGCCCGTAGCGGCTGTGGCGATACCGCTGGTCGGGGGCCACAACTCCGTCACCACCGACCTCGCGGAGGCTTTCGGTGCCTTGTTCTTCATCCCGCTCAGCGTCGATGCGGTCGACCGGGGCATCCTCGACGGCTCCCCCGTTCCCCTTCTTCGGGTGCTGGTGTGGATGGCGGCGCTCATCGCCGTCTTCGTTGCACTTCAGGCGTTCGTCGACTTCACACCGGTCGGCTTCGTTGCGGAGGTGATCCGATATATCGCTCGGGTCACCGAGATGATCCTTGCGAGCTTGCTCCTACACGCCTACTTCTCGCTGTTGCGCCCCGAGCTTCGATCGCAACAGCCGCGCTGAGCCAGCAGACTGACCGGTCAGGCTGACCCGTCAGGCTGGCCCGTCAGAAGAGGACGGCGGCGCCGGGGTCTTCCACAACCGAGGCGACATCGGCGAGGAATCTCGACCCCTGCTCGCCGTCGACGATGCGGTGATCGAACGACAGGGCCAGCGTGGTGATCCACCGCGGTTTCACCACGTTGCCGACCACCCACGGCTGCTTGCGGATCGCGCCCATGCACAAGATCCCCGCCTCGCCGGGGTTGAGGATCGGTGTGCCGGCGTCCACCCCGAACACGCCGACGTTGGTGATCGTGAACGTCCCGCCTGCCATGTCGGCGGGTTGGGTCCTGCCGTCTCGCGCGACCGTGGTGAGGCCCGCCAGCGCCCGCGCAAGCTCGGGAGCGGAGTGCCGTTCGGCGTTCTTGACGTTCGGTACGACGAGGCCACGTGGCGTCGCGGCGGCGATGCCGAGGTTGACGTAGCGCTTGAGCACGATCTCCTGCGCGGCCTCGTCCCAGCTGGCATTCACCTGCGGCGTACGACGAATGGCCAGGCAGACGGCGCGGGCCACGATGAGCAGCGGCGAGACCTTGACGCCGCGGAAGTCGCGGTGCTCACTCAGTCGGCGTACCAACCTCATCGTGCGAGTGGCGTCGACCGTCATCCATTCGGTGACGTGGGGAGCGGTGAACGCCGAGGCGACCATGGCCTGGGCGGTCATCTTGCGGACGCCCTTCACCGGGATCCGGGTCTCCTGCTGCTCACCCGACTCCAACTGCTGCACCCACTCGTGGCTGCCCGGATCCGCGGCAGGCACCTGCTGCTGCCGCTGCTGCTGAGCAGCGCCGCGCCCGTTCGCGGCGACGGACTCGACGTCGGCACGGGTGATCGTGTCGTTCGGTCCGGTCGGGGTCACGTCGGCCAGGTCGACACCGAGATCTCTTGCCAGCTTCCGCACTGGTGGTTTGGTGCGCGCCCGAGCGCTCGGGCCAGCGGACCCAAGCTCTTCAGCGGGCGCGAGCTCAGCGGCGGGCACCTGCTCGGCCGGAGCGGCCGGCTCGGCGTCGGCGATGCTGACCTCGGGGTCCTCGGTGGGCTCCGTGGAGAAGGCGTTCTGTACGCCGACCTGCGCAGCCGCGGGAGAAGCGGCGTCGGGGGTGGCATTGCCCTTGCGCGGACGGCGCTTGGCCTCCGTCGTCCGGGGGCCGTAGCCGACGAGGACGGAGGTCCGGCCGCCGGGCGCGGGCCCGCCGATCAGGCCCGGCTCGACGGCCTCGTCGCCCTTCGGGGTAGGGATCAGGTTCTCGGACTGACTAACCGCCGCTGGCGGCGCTCCCCCGGCTGGCCCACTGGCGGCCGGCGCCCCAGCGGAGACCGTGATGATCGGCGTACCGACGTTGACGGTCTCGCCCTCGCCCACCAGCAGCTCCGACACCGTCCCCGCGAACGGCGAGGGCAGCTCCACCAGCGATTTGGCCGTCTCGATCTCGACAACGACATCGTTGACCTTGATGGTGTCGCCGACCTTGACCTTCCAGGTGACGATCTCGGCCTCGGTGAGGCCTTCGCCGACGTCGGGGAGCTTGAACGTCTTCACGTCTGACATGGCCGTCTCCGTTCAGTAGGCGAGCGAGCGGTCGACCGCGTCAAGCACCCGGTCAAGGTCGGGCAGGTACTCCTCTTCGATCCGGCTCGGCGGGTACGGCGTGTCGAAGCCGCCCACACGCAGCACCGGAGCCTCCAGCGAGTAGAAGCACTCCTCGCTGATCCGGGCGGCGATCTCCGACCCCAGCCCCAACGTGACGGGAGCCTCGTGCACCACGACTGCCCGGCCGGTCTTGCGCACCGACGCGTGGATCGGTGTCATGTCGAGCGGTGACAACGTGCGCAGGTCGATGACCTCAACGCTCGTCCCCTCGTCGGCGGCCGCGATGGCGGCCTCGAGCGCTGTCTTGACCATCGGCCCATAGGCCAGCACCGTCGCGTCGGTGCCTTCCTGCACGACCCGGGAGCTGAAGAGATCATCGGGCGTCGCGGCCTCGTCGAGGTCGCCCTTCTCCCAGTAGCGGCGCTTGGGTTCGAAGAACACGATCGGATCGTCCGACGCGATCGCCTGCTGGATCATCCAGTACCCGTCGATGGGGTTGGAGCACGCGACGACCTTGAGGCCGGCGGTGTGGGCGAAGTACGCCTCGGGGCTCTCGCTGTGGTGCTCCACCGCCCCGATGCCGCCGCCGAAGGGGATCCGGATGACGATCGGCATCTTCACCAGTCCGCGGCTGCGGAAATGGAACTTGGCCACCTGGCTGACGATCTGGTCGTAGGCGGGGTAGACGAAGCCGTCGAACTGGATCTCACACACCGGGCGGTAGCCGCGCATGGCCAAGCCGACCGCCGTACCGAGGATTCCGGACTCCGCAAGCGGGGTGTCGATGACGCGGTCCTCACCGAAGTCCTTCTGCAGACCGTCGGTGACCCGGAACACGCCGCCGAGCTTTCCGACGTCCTCGCCCATGATGAGCACCTTGGGGTCGGCTTCCATCGCTGCGCGCAGCCCCAGGTTGACGCCCTTGGCCAGGGTGATCGCGGTCATGACAGTGCTCCTTGATGCGTGCCCGGGGCCGCTTCGAACGACGAGAGGTACGCCGCGAACTGCTCGCGCTGGATCTGCAGCTCCGGTGTCGTCTCCTCGTACACCTGGTCGAAGATGCCGAGCGGGCTTGGGTCAGGCAGCTCCAGGCAGCCCTTGCGCAACCGGACGGCCAGCTCTTCGGCCTCCTGCTCGATCGCTGCGTAGTAGTCCTCGTCGGCGACGCCGTTGCGCGTCAGGTAGGCCTTGACCCGCTCGATCGGGTCCCTGGCCTTCCAGTGCTCCAGCTCTTCGCTGACCCGGTAGCGGGTCGGGTCGTCGGACGTGGTGTGGGCACCCATCCGGTAGGTGTAGGCCTCGACGAAGGTTGGCCCGCTGCCTTCGCGAGCACGCTGCAGGGCGGCCTGCGTGACGGCGTACACCGCGAGGACGTCGTTGCCGTCGACGCGCAGGCCAGGAAAGCCGAAACCCAGAGCTCGCTGGTAGAGCGGGATCTTGGACTGACGCTCGATCGGCTCCGAGATCGCCCACTGGTTGTTCTGGCAGAAGAAGACCACCGGCGCGGTGAAGACGCTGGCCCAGATGAACGCCTCGTTCACGTCGCCCTGGCTGGTCGCCCCGTCGCCGAAGTAGGCGATGACGGCGGCGTCGCGGTCGGGGTCGCCGGTGCCGATGACGCCGTCGCGCTGCAGGCCCATGGCGTACCCGGTGGCGTGCAGCGTCTGCGCACCGATGACGATCGTGTAGAGGTTGAACTTGTCGGCTAACGGATCCCAGCCACCCATGTCGACCCCGCGAAAGAGGCCGAGAAGGTGAAGCGGGTCGATGCCGCGGCACCAGGCGACGGCGTGCTCACGGTAGGTGGGGAACGCGAAGTCCTGGTCGCGCAGCGCACGTCCGGAGCCGATCTGCGCCGCCTCCTGGCCGAGCAGGCTGGCCCAGATGCCCAGCTCGCCTTGGCGCTGCAGCGCAGTGGCCTCGGTGTCGATGCGCCGGGTCAGCACGAGGTCGCGGTAGAAGCCCTTGATCGCCTCGTCGTCGAGGTCGAAGGAGAACTCTGGGTGGTCGACGCGCTCTCCGTCGGGAGTCAGCAGCTGGATGAGCTCGGGCTCTCCGCCGGCGGAGAGAGCCCGAATACGTCACTGAGGTCTGGACCGAGTCCGGAGTCGCTCACTCACACTCCTTACTGTCACCGCTCGCGGGTTCGCCGCGCAGCGGGTAGCTCTCACCGCCACGACAACAGCCCCAACCGTACCTTTCTCGCGACGTGGCCGCTGCCGCCCCCCTCCGGATTGCCGGTCAAACAGTCGAAGGCGGCTGGATAGGCTGGCCGGTGCGACAGGAGCAAACGGCGACGACGGTCATGTCTCCGGACTCCTCCAGTTTGCGTGCGCCTGCCGTACTCGTCGCGGTTGCGCTCGGCATCGTCTACGTCGTCTGGGGCTCCACCTACCTGGCGATCCGCATCGCCGTAGAGGACCTGCCGCCGCTGTCGTCGGGCGGCTGGCGGTTCTTCCTTGGGGCGTTGATCCTGGCCGCGCTCCTCGCGACGCGAGGAGGCGTACGTCGACTGCGGGCCACCCGAGTGCAGCTGCAGGGCTGCGCGATGCTTGGCTTCTTGCTCCCGGCGGCCGGGAACGGCCTGGTGAGCACGGGTGAACACCTGGGCGCCCCGTCCGGCATCGCCGCGTTGCTCGTAGCCGCGGTGCCCTCTGGGTCATCGTCTACCGAGCCAGTTCAGGAGACCGGCCCAGTCGCCGTACGACCGGCGGAGTGTTGCTCGGGTTCGCTGGGCTGGTCGGCCTCATCACTGCGGCCGGGATCGGCGGCGACGTGCTCATCGGGCCCTGTCTGCTGATCGTCGTCGCCTCGATCTGCTGGTCGTTCGGCTCCTGGAAGACGCCAAGCCTCGACTTGCCAGCGGATCCGTTCGTTGTCGCGGTGTACGAGATGGCGTTCGGGTCGGTCTTCTTGGTGCTCGGGGGCTCCTGACCGGAGAGGATGTGGTGCCCAGGGCGGCACCGGCCGACTCCTGGCTCGCCTGGGGCTACCTGGTGATATTCGGCTCGGTGATCGCCTTCACCGCGCGTACGCGTGGGTGCTCAACGCAGCACCGATCTCGCTGGTGGCCACCTACGCCTACGTCAACCCCGTCGTCGCCGTACTGCTCGGCTGGCTGATCCTCGCCGAACCGATCACTCCCGCGATCCTCATCGGCGGTGCTGTCGTGGTCGCCGGGGTGGCGCTGGTGGTCTCCGCCGAACGGCGGGGTTCGCCGCTGCCGCCTCAAGAACGGGCTGCTGCCTGAGACGGTTCGCAGCGCCCAGATGCGCGAGAATGCTCTCGTCGGAGTACGTGAACCGCATCCGCACGCATCTCGAGTGGCGGGCCGCCACGCCGACAGAAGCGGGCCTTTGGTGACGTCCCGGCGGAGAAGGTGAGGACAGGTCGGGCGAGGGAGTCCAGCCAGGCGGGGGAGATTCAGCCGTGCGGGGTCAGCCAGGAACGCCCGCGCGGTCCATGTCCGTTGAGGGCGTGGTCATTCGACTGACACACACCGGATTCTCCGGACCCGGCGGCTCCACGACCTAGCCCGAATGGCTTGCTACGAACCGCGACTCCGCTAGGAAGCGCCTCCCATGGCTATCGAGATCCGCTCATCTGTGATCCGGCTGCGCAGGGTTAGGAGTAGCAACGTGACCACTGCGGCGCCCGTGAAGACAGCGGTGAGACCGAACAACTGACCGACGACGCCACCCAGAGCCGCCCCTACAGGTAGCGTGCCCCAGCTGACCAACCGCCGGATGGCACCTACGCGTCCCCGAAGTTCGTCTGGAACGAGCACTTGGCTTATCGACACGGTGACGACACTCCACATCACTCCAGTGGCGCCCCCCACCAAACAGGCTGCACCCACCGCCCATGGATTCGTAGTTAAGGCTGGTGCACCGTAGAGAACCGCCGTGCCGGCGATGTTCGCCATGAGCACCTTGTGACGTCCGAAGCGCTTCACCGCGTGCTCGGACAGCACCGACGCGATGATGCCACCGACTGCGCTGGCCGTCAGCAAAAGGCCGTATTCCTTCGGGCTTAGACCCATCTCGCCGGTTGCAAAGAGAACGAGAACCGAGAACCAAGCTCCATGTCCTGCGGCCATCACCGCCACCATCACTGTCAGCGTGGTCAACAACTCGTCGCCACGCAGAAAGTCGAGCCCGTCCTTCAGATCGCGACGCAACGTAGTGGGGCCGTTGTCGACGCGAGCAGGCCTGAAGTTGGCCCGGAGTGGTATGAGCGCCGCGGCCGCAAACAGGAACGCAACCCCGGGAACTGAAATCGCGGCGATGAGTGAAACAGCCATCAGCACACCGCCCAGCGGCGGCCCAACGAACTCGTTCAGCGTGATCTCGGCGCCCTGAATTCGCCCGTTTGCCCGGTCGAGCAGCCTCGGCGCCACGAGTGCGGGGATCAAAGGCCCGGATGCGGAGGCGAACAACACCTCGAAGCCGCCGAGAACCAGAGCCAGGGAGTACAACGCCCACAAACTGGTTACACCTGACGACCAGAGGAAGCCGAACACCAGCAGGACGGTGCACCTAGCCATCAACGACACCACCACCAGCCTGCGGCGGTCGTGACGATCTGCGAGCACGCCGGACGGCAGTGTGCACAGCAGCCAGGGGGCGCGAGCTGCCACGGTGAGTCCTGCAACCAGCAACGGATCACGGGTGAGGCTCACCGCGACGAGAGGTAACGCCACCAGGAGCAGTCCATCGGCCAGGTTGGCCAGGCCGTTGGCGCACCACAGGTACCAGAATCGCGCAGGCAGTCTGTCCGAGCTCAACGCCGTGGATGCTGACA
>JAUJOE010000005.1:230832-250789 GCA_030447805.1 Nocardioidaceae bacterium
CGGGTGAACTTCCCTTCGCCCTGTGCCCGCACTGTGTGGGCGAAGGCGGCTCGAGCATTAGCCGGCACCGGCACTGTGGCGACCAGCTCGAGATTGAGCCGAGAGAGAAGTGCCCGCACCTGCTCACCAATGCAGTGGACACCCTTGTTTTCCAAGATTGTGCTCGCGAGGTCTCCGACGAGCCCATCGAGAGAGTCGCCCGACCAGGTCAGGACCGCGTAGCTGTCGCCGGCGACCTGCTCGAAGAAGCGGACCTGTGCCACGTCCTCGCTCTCGACCAGAAGTACGAAGATACGACGGTCCGACAGTCCCATCTCCACGCCGTCCATCTTGCGTAGGATTGACTCCGGGTCACCGTAGAAGTCGTGCACCTCAGGGGACCACGCGGCGTCCTTACATGGCGGCGCGAGGTCGGCCGGTGCCTCGATGATGGTTGATGCATCTTGGGTAGTCATGAGGGATTCCTCCTTGAGATGTGCATATTGGTTGTCGGTTGTAAGACGGCCTGTTACCGGGTCGGGCCGACCGTCAGCGTGCGTTGCACACGCCCTTCCCTGACCTCCGTAACGGAGTGTGTAACAATCCAACTGCAGTTAGACGACAACCTACGGCTCAAGGAGTAACACGTCAAGTGCGTTTCGATTACTACGCTGGCGAGCCTGTGACCTACGCCGTCCACCTAGTGAACACCCGCGACAGCACCTCCGATCGAGACGATTTGCGGACACTGCCTGATCTTCAACGGTTCGTGACGGAGGTGGGCATACAGGTTGCGCCAGAGGCCCACGACTTACGTGTCGTTCGGAACCTGCGGGACGATCTTCGAGCGATCTTCGCCACCGACGATCTCGGACTGGGGATGGGTCTGGTCAATCGCCTACTGGTGCAGTTCAACTCCGCGCCACGGCTGGTGAACGATGCAGAACTTGGTATCCACATCCACTTTGAACCCGTACACCTGTCCCTTGGGCACTGGCTCGGCGCGATCACGGCCGCCGGCCTGATGTTTCACGTATGTGACCAGGGCCTCGACCGCCTGGGGATCTGCGCCTCCGACAAGTGCAAGCGAGCCTTCATCGACACCACCAAGAACGGAAGAAAGTTCTACTGCTCACCTCGTTGCTCGCATCGCGCCAGCGTGGAGGCATTCCGTCTGCGTCAAAACGAGGGCAACAGCTCACGGGGCCATCAGCATCAGCCACGAGCATGACACAACCTTCTCCTACGACGACTGTCACGGCGCTCCAGGCAAGGCTGTCCCGGACCTCGTGAATATTGGGACGGCGCCACATCGAGGCCGCCATACTCGCCAGTCACCCTCAAGGCGATCCGTCGTACGTCTTCCTCGGTGGCCATGCTCTGAGTATGGTCCACGGCGATGGCGGATGTCGGCGACCGACCGCAGGCTGGCTGCTCGAGATGGAACAGCAAATCAGGCGAGGGACTCGAGCCAGGCGGTGTGGAGGGTGGAGAACTGGCCGCTGCCACTGGCGATCAGGTCGTCTGGGGCGCCGTCTTCGATGATGCGGCCGTGCTCGAGCACCAGTACTCGGTCGGCGATCTCGACCGTCGACAGGCGGTGCGCGATGATGATCGCGGTCCGCTCGGCGAGGATCGTGCGCAGCGCTCGCTGCACCAGCCGCTCCGACGGTACGTCGAGGCTGGAGGTCGCCTCGTCGAGGATCAGCACCGCGGGGTCGGCCAGGAACGCCCGGGCGAAGGCCACCAGCTGGCGCTGACCGGCCGAGAGTCGCCCACCCCGGTTGGCCACGTCGGTGGAGTAGCCGTCGGGCAGCGCGGTGATGAAGCCGTGCGCGCCGATCGCCCGGGCTGCCTCGACCACCTCCGCGTCGGTGGCGTCCGGTTTGCCGAACCGGATGTTGTCGGCGACGGTGCCGTTGAACAGGAAGTTCTCCTGGGTCACCATCACCACCGCCCGCCGCAGGTCGAAGTCGCTGATCTGCCGCAGGTCGAGGCCGTCGAGCGTGACGCGGCCCGACGTCGGGTCGTAGAAGCGGGCCACCAGCTTGGCCAGCGTCGTCTTGCCCGCACCTGTCGTGCCGACAAGCGCCAACGTCTGACCCGCTGGCACCCGCAGGTCGAGGTTGGGCAGCACCGGCCGCCCCTCGACGTAGGAGAAGCTGACCTGCTCGAAGCGCAGGTCGCCGGCAGCCGACGGCAGCGGCGTCGGGTCCGCCGGTTCGGGCACCGACGGCTCCTCCTCGAGCACCCCGGACAGCTTCTCCAACGCCGCCGAGGCCGACTGGAACGTGTTGTAGAACTGCGAGATCTCCTGCATCGGCTCGAAGAACTGGCGCAGGTAGAGCAGGAAGGCCGCGAGCACCCCGACCGTCACCTCGCCGTGGTAGGCGAGGTGCGCGCCGTAGATCAGCACGACGGCGATCGTCACGTTGCCGATCAGCTTGATGCCGGGCATGAACATGCCGACCAGCCGGAAGGCGCGCTCGTTGGCGGCCCGGTAGTCGTCGTTGACGTCCTCGAAGATCTGCTGGTTGCGGCCCTCACGACGGAACGCCTGCACCGCGCGCATGCCGCCGATGGTCTCGACGAAGTGCACGATCACCACGGCGACGGTCTCCCGGGTACGTCGATACGCCCGGGCGGACTCCCGGCGGAACCAGCGTGTCAGCAGCCACAGGAACGGGAAGCAGAGCAGTGCGACAAGCCCGAGCTCGAGGTCGAGCACAAGCAGCAGGATCGCCGTACCGAACAGCGTGAGCACTGCCGTGATGAGCCCGTCGAAGCCGGTCTCGAGCAGCTCGTAGATCGCGTCGATGTCGGAGGTCTGCCGAGAGATCACCCGGCCGGAGGTGTAGTCGTCGTGGAACGCCGGCGACAGCTTCTGGAAGTGCGCGAACATCCGTCGCCGCAGGGTCAGCAGCACCTGCTGGCCGATCCGCCCGGCCAGCATGAGGAACGTCTGCCGGGTGATCGCCTGCACGACGACCGCCCCCAGTAACACGGCGACGATCGTTAGCAGGGTGTCGGCGCCTTCTCCTGCCCGCAGCGGGGGGATGCCCTTGTCGATGCCTTCCTTGACGAGATAGGGCACCGACAGTCGCGCGGCGTTCTCGATCAGCACCGCTGCCATCAGGAACCACAGGGTGCGCTTGTGCGGCCGGAGCAGGTCGACGAACAACCGCCGGGAGCGCTCCTTCAGCAGCAGCGAGACCTTGTCGCTGAGGTCGGCCTGGTCGGTGTCCTCGGCGGCGACGCCGCGCCAGTCCTTGACCGTGGTCATCGCAAGACCACCTCCCCCCCCATCTCGACCAGCTCGTCGGCCGTCTCGGCGTCGGCGGCGAGCAGTTCGCGGTACGCCGGCACGGTGGCGATCAGCTCCTGGTGGGTGCCGACGGCGGTGATCGTGCCGTCCTGCAACAACGCGACCTTGTCGGCCAGCATCACCGTCGATGCGCGGTGCGCCACCACGATGCCGGTGGCGCGGGCCAGCACCCGCCGAAGCGCCTTCTCGACGAGAGCCTCGGTGTGTACGTCGAGTGCTGACAGCGTGTCGTCGAGCACCAGGATGCGAGGGTCGGCCAAGACGGCGCGGGCAAGCGCGAGCCGCTGTCGCTGGCCTCCCGACAGCGACATGCCCTGCTCACCGATGCGGGTGTCGAGGCCCCACGGCAGGTCGTAGACGAACTGCGCCTGCGCGAGCTCGATCGCCGCCGCTATGTCGTCGTCGCTGGCGTCGGGGCGGCCGAGGGCGACGTTCTCGCGAGCGCTCATCGAGAACAGCGTCGGCTCCTCGAACGCGGTGGCGACCACGCGGCGCAGGCACGGCAGAGTCAGCTCGCGGACGTCGACGCCGTCGATCGTGATGCGGCCGGCGGTGACGTCGTACAGGCGTGGGATCAAGGCGGTGAGCGCCGTCTTCCCCGACCCGGTCGCACCGACGACAGCGAGCGTCTCACCGGGGAGGATCTCGAGGTTGACGTCGCGCAGCACCAGCTCGTCGGAGTCCGGGTAGTGGAAGCTGACGTTCTCTAGCCGCAGGTGCCCGCGGGGGTCGACCAGCTCACGTTCGCCGCCCTGCACCGATGACTCGGTGTCGAAGATCTCGAGCACCCGGTCTGAGGCGGTCATCGCCTCCTGGGCCATCGCCAAGATGAAGCCGAGCGACTCGATCGGCCAGATCAGCTGCAGCATCAAGATCACGAACGCCACCAGGGTGCCCGTCGTCAGCGCCCCCCGCCCGACGGCGAGCGCCCCGAGCAGCAAGACGATCACCAGGGCGAGGTTGGGGATGATCTCCAGGAACGTCCAGAACCGCGACGACAGCCGCACCTTCTCGATCGAGGTCTCGTACAGCGCCTGGGTGCGGGCGGCGAACTTCTTCTCCATGTAGTCGCTACGGCCGAACGACTTGATCGCCCGGTAGCCGATGGCCCCCTCCTCGACAGCCGTCGCGACGTCGCCCTGCTGGTCCTGGACGCGACGTGACACCACGACGTACCTGGTCTCGAACCGTTTGCTCAACATGATGATCGGCACGGCCGAGAGCGCCACCACCAAGCCGAGGGGCTCGTAGAGCCGCAGCAGCAGGATCGTGACGACGGTCAGCTGCAGGATGTTGATGATCAAGAACAGCAGCCCGAACCCCATGAAGCGCCGCAGCGCGCTGAGGTCGGCGGTGACGCGAGAGAGCAGCTGGCCGCTCTGCCAACGACCGTGGAACTCCATCGGCAGCGCTTGCATGCGCTGGTAGAGGTCGTCGCGTACGGCGGTCTCGAACCCGAGCACGGCGCGGGCCTGCACCCACCGGCGGATCAGGATCAGGCCCGCCTCGACCACCCCGAGCGCCAGGGCGAGCAGGCCGAGCGGAAGGATCGGGTCGTACTCGTGCTCGGCGATCGGGCCGTCGATCATCGCCTTGGTGACCAGCGGAATCGACATGCTGACGAAGACACCGACGAGCGCGCTGCTGCCCATG
This sequence comes from Nocardioidaceae bacterium, assembly GCA_030447805.1. GTDB lineage: Bacteria > Actinomycetota > Actinomycetes > Propionibacteriales > Nocardioidaceae > JAUJOE01. Next base: position 235,790 of record JAUJOE010000005.1, read on the forward strand.
ATCACCAGCGACCCGACGTACGGCCGCATGTAGCCGCGCAGCCGCCACAGGGACCGGACGCCCCCGCCGCCCGTTGGTGTTGGCGGGGCGGCGGAGTTCGGCGGGCGCATGTATCGACGCAGCCACCGCAGGGACCGGGCACCACCACCACCGGCGGCCGGGGGCACGGTGGATTCCGGGTCAGCGGCAGGAGCGGAGGTCACGGCGGCGGTTGCCCCCTCGGCGTTGGTCGGCGGTGCCCACGGAATCCGTGTCACGCCGGGAGGTGCCGTGCCGGATCGGAGTCAGTGCGGGGATGTAAGCCCCAGACTATCCGATGCCTGTGACAGCCGGCGACCCAATTCCGTCGCGCGGCAGTCGCGTCTCAGCCGCGGTCGCGAAGCCACTTGTCAGTGGCCGTGAGCAGCAGGTCGTTGGCCTGCGGCTCACCGATCGTGATCCGCACCCCGTCGCCGGCGAACGGGCGAACACTCACCCCCATGTCGTCACAGGCGGCGGCGAACTCGTCTGACTCGTCCCCCAGCGCCAGCCAGACGAAGTTGCCCTGCGGTGAGGGGACCTGCCAGCCCTGGTCGATCAGGGCCGCGGCGATGCGGGCCCGTTCGACCTTGAGCGCCTCCACCCGGTGCATCAGCTCCGCCTCTGCCTGCAGCGAGGCGATCGCCGTCTCTTGCGCGATCGACGAGACACCGAACGGCAGCGCGCACTTGCGGATCGCCTCGGCGACCGGCGCCGGCCCGACGGCGTACCCGACCCGAAGCCCGGCGAGCCCGTAGGCCTTGGAGAACGTGCGCAGGACCACGACGTTGTCGCGCCCACGTGCGACCTCGAGCGCGTCGGGGACCTCGGGGTCGTCGACGAACTCGTGGTAGGCCTCGTCGATGGCGACAAGCACCGAAGGCGGCACGGCGTCGATGAGCCGCAACAGCTCGTCGCCGTGAACCGCTGGCCCCGTCGGGTTGTTCGGCGTACACACCACCACGACCTTGGTGCGGTCCGTGACCGCCGCAGCCATCGCCGGGAGGTCGTGCCTGCCGGCGTCATCGACCGGCACCTGTACGCCGCACGCTCCGGTGAGCCCCACGGCGATGGGGTAGGCCTCGAACGACCGCCACGCATAGACCACCTCGTCGCCGTCGGCGCACATCGCTTGCAGCAGGTGGTAGAACACCGCGACCGACCCGGCGCCGGAGGCGATCTGGCCAACGTCGACGCCGTACTTGTCAGCGAGGGCGCTGTGCAGCCTGGTCACCGCCATGTCTGGGTAGCGGTTGAGCGTCTCGGCTGCCGCTGCCGCCGCGGAGATCACCCCTGGCAGCGGCGGGTAGGGGTTCTCGTTGCTCGAGAGCTTGTACGACGCCGCCTTGCCCGCCGCTGGTGGCTTGCCGGCCTTGTAGGCAGGTATCGACGCCAGGGCCGGCCGGAACTGTGGGGTCGTCATGACCAGACACGATACGACCGGCTGGAGCGCTGCGTAGGGTCTGGGGATGCCTGCTCCCCGCGACGCCAAGACCGGCTACCTGCTGGTCGCGACCGGTGCGCTGCTGTTCGTGGTGAACGCCGGGGTGTCCCGGGTGATCCAGGCGGCGGGGGTGGACTCCGTCCCGTTGACCACCGTGCGCTGCACCGGCACCGCTGTCGTCCTCGTGGCGATAGTGCTCGCCAGGGGCGAACGCCTCCGGCTGCCTCGCGGCTGGCGGGAGACCGCTGTCGTCATCGGTTTTGGAATCACCGGGGTGGCGCTGGTGCAGTGGCTGTACTTCGTCGCCATCGACCGGCTCCCGGTGGGAATCGCGCTGCTGCTGGAGTTCACCGCGCCGGTGCTGGTGGCGCTGTTCGCCCGGTTCGTCTACCGGGAGCAGGTGCGCAACCGGATGTGGCTCGGCATCGGGTGCTCGCTGGGCGGCCTCGCGCTGGTTGCGCAGGTCTGGGACGGCTTGGCGCTCGACGCCATTGGGGTGCTTGCCGGCTTCGGTGCGGCGGTGTCGCTGGCGACGTACTTCTTGCTCGGTGAACGCAGCGTCGTCGACGAGTCCCCGCTGCACGTGCTGACCGAGGCCTTCGTGGTGGCTGCGGTGTTCTGGAACCTCATCCGGCCGGTGACCGGGCTTCTCGACGCCGATCTGGTCAGCAGCCGATCACTCGGCGGAACCCTTGCCGGGGTGCACGCTCCGTTGTGGCTGCTGCTCGCCTGGATGATCCTGCTCGGCACCGTCGCGCCGTTCCTGGCCGAGCTCAGCGCGCTGCGCCATCTATCGGCGACCGAGGTGACGCTGATCGGCATGGTCGAGCCGGTGGGCGCCACCGTGCTCGGCTGGCTCTGGTTCTCCGAGAACCTGACCGGCGCCCAGGTGTGCGGCATCGCCCTCGTCCTGGTCGGCATCGCGCTGGCGCAGACCGCGCGGGTGCTGCGTTCCGGCCCCGACTCGGTCCTGATGACGTAACCCAACCCCCCTTCCCCCGGCGTATTACGCCGCCCGGCCTGTTACACCAGCGGAAGGATCCGACGTAGAGCATGCCCCAGCGTGCTCAGCGTCGGATCTTGCTGCGAGGGACGGCGACCGGCGGCTCGATCCTGATCTCCTGTCAGCGGGTGAGTCGGTAGGGTGCTTCCCGACGATGAACGAACCCCGCCTGCACCCTGCCGAACTGCCGCCGCCGCGGCAGCCCGGGTCGCCGTACACCATCGCGATGGTGTGCCTGGGCAACATCTGCCGGTCACCGATGGCGCAGGTCGTGTTGACCGAAAAGCTACGGCGAGCCGGGCTGGGCTCCGACGTCGAGATCCGTAGCTGCGGTACCGGCGACTGGCACGTCGGCGAGCCGATGGACCACCGGGCGGCGGCTGCGTTGTCCGCGCACGGCTACGACCCGAGCCTGCACCGCGCCGCCCACTTCGACGCATCCTGGCTTGACGCATCCGACGCGGTGCTCGCGATGGACCGGGCCAACCTGCGCGACATTCGCGCGGCAGCGGCAAACCCGAGCCAGCTCGACCGGGTGCGGCTGTTCCGAAACTTCGACCCCGAGGCAGCCGCCGACGCCGAGGTCCCCGACCCCTGGTACAGCGGCCCCGACGGCTTCGACGAGGTCCTGGCCATGGTTGAGCGGACCACCGACGCGCTCGTGGAGCAACTACAACGCCGCTGCTGAACCGGCGCCCCGAGTCGGCATCGCAACCGGCCCGCCGTGACAGCGCCCACGGCGCCCGCAACCAACGGCGTCAGAAAGCCCCGCCTGAACGATCACGCCCGAGCAACGCACTGTAACCGGGGGCCTGCGGACGGCCATACCGGAGGTGGGGTTGGGTGGCCGGTTACGACGTGCGGGCAGTGGTCAGGCCAGTCCACCCGTCGTACGGTCAAGCCATGGCCCGCCTCGGCACGATCGCCCGCCGCGTGGAGCAGTTGCTCGGCGCCGCGGTCGTAGCCACCACACCGGTCGCAGGTGGCGATGTGTGCGCCTCGACCAGAGTGCGGCTCAGCGACGGACGCACCGCGTTCGTCAAGACCCGCAATCGCGCCCCCGAGGACTTCTTCACCACCGAGGCCCGCGGCTTGGACTGGCTCCGGGCGGCCGGCGGCGCTGCTGTGCCGGATGTGCTGGCGGTCGCGGCGGACTGCCTGGTGCTGTCGTGGGTCGAGCCGGGACGTCCGAGCGCAGAGGCCGCGGAGGCGTTCGGCCGTTCGCTCGCCGCCACCCACGCCGCCGGCGCACCGTCCTTCGGTGCCGACGGCAACGGGTACATCGGCACCCTCCCGTTGAACAACACGCCGGCCGACGACTGGGTGGAGTTCTGGGCAACCCGCCGGGTGCTGCCCTACCTGCGGCTGGCCGCCGACCGCGGCGCCATCAGCACCCACGACCGGGCAGCCGTCGAAAAGGTGCTGAGCCGCCTGACCGACCTCGCGGGCCTCCCGGAGCCGGCCAGCCGGCTGCACGGAGACTTGTGGTCGGGGAACGTGGTGTGGGGCGCTGACGGGTCGGCGTACCTCGTCGACCCGGCCGCTCACGGCGGCCACCGCGAGACCGACCTCGCGCTGCTCGCGTTGTTCGGGGCGCCGCAGCTGTCGCGGCTGTTGGACGCGTACGACGAGGCGGCGCCGTTGCAGGACGGCTGGGAAGATCGCGCCCCCCTGCACCAGCTGCATCCGCTGCTCGTGCACGCTGCGCTCTTCGGCGGCGGGTACGGCGCTCGGGCCGGGGCAGCAGCCCGCGGCCTGCTCGACGGCCGCGAGGGAAGGGCAGGGGTGAGATGAGTCTTAGCGATGTCTCAGCCCACCGTGGCAGGGTTGACCACATGCGCATTCTCGTCGTCGACGACGACCGCGCCGTCCGGGACTCCCTGCGGCGGTCGTTGGAGTTCAACGGCTACCAGGTCGCCCTGGCCAACGACGGCGTCGAGGCCCTCGCCCGCATCAACGGGCTCGCGCCAGATGCGCTGATCGTCGACGTGATGATGCCGCGGCTCGACGGCATCGAGACCACCAAGGCGCTGCGCGCGGCTGGCAACGACCTGCCGATCCTCGTGCTCACCGCCCGGGACTCGGTCAACGACCGGGTCGACGGGCTGGACGCCGGCGCCGACGACTACCTCGCCAAGCCGTTCGCGCTCGAGGAGCTGCTGGCGCGGCTGCGGGCGATGCTGCGCCGCCGTACCCTCGGCACCGGCGAGGGCGACGACGAGGGACCGCTCGTCTTCTCCGACCTGACCATGAACCCGGTCACCCGCGAGGTGGAGCGGGCCGGTCGGCCGATCACGTTGACCCGCACCGAGTGGGATCTGCTCGAGCTCTTTATGCGCCGCCCCAAACGGGTGCTCGACCGGGCGTTCATCCTCGAGGAGGTGTGGGGGTACGACTTCCCGACCACCGCGAACTCGCTCGAGGTGTACGTCGGGTACGTCCGCCGCAAGACCGAGGCAGCGGGCGAGCAGCGGCTGCTGCACACGGTTCGCGGCGTCGGCTACGTGCTACGGGAGAGCCCGCCGTGACCCGCATGTCGATGGCCGCCCGTATCTCGTTGCTCGCGGCTTGCGCCGTTGGCCTCTCGGTCTCGGTGGCGAGCCTCGCGGCGTACGTCAGCCTGCGCGACCAGCTGCATGCGCGGTTGGACACCTCCCTGCTCGCGCGCGCGTCAGCGGCCAGCGAGACGGGGATCGTCAAGGAGGCAACGCTCAACGACATCCCGGCGGACTTCCTCGGCGCCGCTGACCTGCGGATGTTCATCCTGTACGCCGACGGCACGGTGCTGCCTCGGCAGAATGCCAGCTGGATCGCTCCGGTCAGCTCTGCGGAGCTCAAGGTCGCGTCCGGGCTGCAGCGCCATAGCTTGCGGACCATCGACAAGGACGGCATCGAGTCCCGGGCGGCGACGGTACCGGCCGGTCCCGGCACCGCGCTGATGTTCGTGCAGTCGTCGGAACCGATCGAGCGCACGCTCGACCGGATGGGTTTGGTCCTGTTCCTTGTCGGCGCCGGCGGCATCGTCGTCGCTGCACTCATGGGCCTCGCGGTGGCCCGCTCGGCCCTGGTGCCGGTGCGCAGGCTGAGCGCCGCGGCCGAACACATCGCTCGCACCGAGGAGCTGACACCGATCGCGGTCACCGGTGACGACGAGCTGGCGAGCCTCGCAGCGTCGTTCAACGACATGCTTGCCGCCCTCGCCGCCTCCAGGGACCGGCAACGCCAGCTCGTCGCCGACGCCGGTCATGAGCTGCGCACCCCGCTGACGAGCTTGCGCACCAATCTGGAGCTGCTGGCGCAAGCCGACCGGCGCGGCGGACTCAGCCAACAGCAGCGCGACGAGATCTTCACTGACGTGACCGCGCAGGTCGAGGAGCTGTCGACGTTGGTCGGCGACCTGGTCGAGCTGGCCCGCGACGAACCGCTGGAGCGCGCACCTGAGCGGCTCGACCTCGACGACATCGTAACGCGCGCTGTCGACAAGGTACGCCGCCGGGCACCGGGGGTCTCCTTCGATGTCGACACGGCGCCTTGGTGGGTGGTCGGCGAGGCGCAGATCCTCGAACGCGCCGTCACGAACCTCCTCGACAACGCCGCCAAGTGGAGCCCACCGGGCGGCACGGTAACCGTGCGGCTCCGCAACGGCAGCCTGTCGGTTGCAGACGAGGGCCAAGGGGTCAGCGAGCGGGACCTTCCGATGATCTTCGAGCGCTTCTACCGCGCCGCCGACGCTCGCACGATGCCGGGGTCGGGCCTGGGCCTGTCGATCGTGCGACAAGCGGCCGAGCGCCACGGCGGCACGGTCAGTGCGGCCAACCGGCAGCCGCATGGGGCCGTGTTCACCCTCACCCTGCCGGGCCAACCGGAGGCGAAGGACCGCCCCGTCGCCTCCGCGGCCCAGCGCAAGGTTGCGGCCGGCGTACCCCGCTGACCGGGGGCATCGGCTGCGCGTCGCACGGGCGGTCGCGGCCGGCGTACCCCGCTGACCGGGCGTCCGCGCCAGCCGTCGCCGCACGCTCCGGCCTTTTCGAACAAACTCACAGCCGCTGTTGAGCCAGATCTCAGCGATCGCTCAGTGAGCGGAGCGATTGTCGGGTGCATGGCCGACGACCCGTTCCCCCGCACGCACGCAACCACCTCTCCGCTGTCCCCCCTTGCCGCGGAGCCACGTCGCGGGGGACGCGTCGTCGGTGCGGCCCTTCTCGTCGGCGCGCTTGCCGGCGCCGTGGCCGGGGTCGGTGGCGCGGCGCTGCTGCAGCACAACGACACGGCCGCCGCGGTTGCTGCGGCGAGCACCGACCAGTCACTCACGGTCAGCCCCGACAGCAGCGGCGCGGCTCGGTCCAGCGCGGAGGCAGCCGCAGCGACCGCGCTGCCGTCGGTGGTGAAGATCTACGCGACGTCACCGACCGCGAGTGGCTCTGGTTCAGGCATCGTGCTGACCAAGGACGGCCAGATCCTTACCAACAACCACGTGGTGGAGCCGGCCGCCAACGGCAAGCTCGCAGTGAGCTTCAGCGACGGCACGACGGCAGCAGCACGCATCGTCGGCCGTGACCCGCTGACCGACCTCGCCGTGATCCAAGCCAGGACGGCCGCGACGCTCACACCGGCGACGTTGGGCGACTCCGACTCCCTTGCTGTCGGCGAGCCAGTGGTCGCGCTGGGTTCGCCCTTCGGGCTGGAGAGCACCGTGACGACCGGCATCGTCAGCGCGCTGAACCGCCCGGTGGTCACCGCAGGTGAGTCCTCCGGCGACCCGGCGACGGTCTTCCCTGCGATCCAGACCGATGCGGCGATCAACCCGGGCAACTCCGGGGGCCCGCTGATCAACCTTTCCGGCGAGGTCGTCGGCATCGACTCAGCGATCAAGACCGACTCGAGCACCGCCGGCGAACCGAGCGGGTCGATTGGGCTGGGCTTCGCCATCCCCATCAACGACGCGATCCCGATCGTCGAGCAACTGCGCAATGGGAAGACTCCCACCCATGCCCGGATCGGCGTCACCGTCGGCGACGCAATCGACAAGGTCGGCCTGCCCGACGGTGCGCTCGTCGACGAGGTCGCTGCCGACACGGCGGCGTCGAGGGCGGGCCTGCGGAACGGCGACGTGATCAGCAAGCTCGACGGGCACCTGATCACCGACGCTGACTCCCTCGTCGCGACCGTGCGTTCCTACCGCCCCGGCGACACGGTGACGCTGACGGTGAGTTCGTCGACTCGGCTCCGACGCCCAGGCGCGCCGCCCGTCGGCGGTACGTCGACCGGTGACACCAGGACGGTCACCCTCACACCTCGGCTCCGACGCCGCCTGACGCTGCGACGCCACTTGGCCGCCGTACGTCTGCCGACACGCGACGGCTAACGGCACCCCAAACCGCCCAACGCCGTACGTCTGCCGACACGCGACGGAAGACGTCATCCAGACCGGGAAGTCAGCACCTCGAGGAGCAACTCTTCAAGCAGATGTCGAAGCCGTTCTCGGTGAGGATCGACTCCGCGTGGAACTGGATGCCGCGGTAGTGCGGACCGACAACGTGGTGCACGTCGCCCGTCGCTGGGTCGGCGCTGACGGTGACACCCGGCGGCAGGGCCGCCGTCTCGTCGGGGTCGGGCTTGCGAAGGGTTTGTGGAGTATCCCCGGCCCTGACGCCGGAGATACTCCACAAACTGAGCCGACACGCGGGCGACGAAGGTGTTGTAGAAGCCGACGTTCTCCTGCCGACCCAGGATGTCGATGCGCGTCTGGGTGCCCTGGAACACGATGTCCTTGACTACGAGCGGCAGGTCCTTGACCGCGAGCGGCAGGCCCAGGGCCGCGCAGAGCACCTGGTGGCCCAGGCACACAGCCAGGAACGGCGTACCGGCGTCGAGCAGGTCGTCGACCGCCGCCCGCACCGCCTTGATCTTGGGGTCGTCGGAGTCCCGCGGGTCTCCAGGACCCGGGCCGACGATCACCAGGTCGGCTCCGTCGAAGGCGCCGGCCGCGTAGTCGTGGTGGCGCAGCGTCTCACTCGTCATACCCAGCACACCCAGCATGTGCCGGAGCATCGTGACGAAGTCGTCCTCGCCGTCGAGTACGACGACATGCTTGCCCGCCAGGTGAGGTGCCGGGGTCGCGCCGGACTGGTCGTGGAACCAGAACCGACTGAGCCGCTGGTTGCGGGCGCCCAGTGAGATCAGCACATCCTCGTCGCGGGCAAGCTCAGCGATCTCATCCGCAGGGGCCTGGGGAGCCGGCACCAGGCCGAACGCCGTCAAGATGCCGGCAGCCTTGGCGGCGGTCTCGGCCACCTCGGAGGCGGGGTCAGAGTCGCGGACCAGGGTTGCTCCAGCGGTCACGCGCAGCTCACCGGTCGCGCTGACGTCGGCCGTGCGCAGCAGAATGGGGGCGTCGACGGTGGCAGCGCCGCCGGCGTCACGCCCGAGCAGGGCAAGCATCGCGCCGTAGTAGCCGCGACCCCGCCGCTCGTACTGCCTGATCAGCCGACACGCATTCTCGACCGGGCTGCCCGTCACGGTCGCCGCGAACATCGAGGAGCGCAGCACCTCTCGGACGTCGAGCGTGCTGCGGCCGGCCAGCAGGTACTCCGTGTGGATCAGGTGAGTCATCGGCTTGAGGTAGGGCCCGAGGATCTGTCCGCCTTCGCCGCAGATGGAGCACATCATCTTCAGCTCCTCGTCGACCACCATGAACAGCTCGTAGATCTCCTTCTCGTCGGCGAGGAACTCCAGCAGCCGACGCTTGCGCTCCAATGCGTCGGCGATGCCAGCCAGCCGGAAGGTGCCGCTGATGGGATTCATCCGCACGTCGCCGCCGCGGACGCTGAGATGGCGTTCGGGGCTGGCGCCGACGAGGTATCGGTCGCCCGTGAAGACAAGGAACGTCCAGTACGCACCCCGCTCCCGCTCCAGCAGCCGGCGAAACACCGTCAGCGCCTTCCGCACGTCCCAGTCCGCGATCGTCGCGTGGTAGTTGCGGGCGATGACAAGATTCGCCCCTTCACCGGCTCCGATCTCGTCGGTGATGATGCGACCGACGAGGGCGGCGTACTCGTCGTCGGCGATGTCGAAGCCTGCCGGCCCGACTGGCTGCAGCGGCTCATTCGGCAGCTCCGCCAGCAACGCGCTTGTCGGCACCTCAGCCTGGAAGCCGACCTCGATGCTCGATAGCGGCGTGCCGTCTTCGTGAACGTCGAAGCCGCGCTCCCGTATCTGCGCGTAGGGCACGCACAGCAGCCGGTCGAAGCGACGGCCGTCGGCAGCTGCCCCGGCGTCAAGCGGTACGTCGCTCAGCTGCTCATGGTCTCGGCGGCTTCCGCCGAGCAACGTCACCGTGGGTGCGCCGTGGAACCGGATCAGGGCAAACGCCGGGTACGACGTCAGCGCGGTGAGCTGCCTCATCGCACCCTCCAGACCGCGCGGTCTGTGTCTGTGCGGGGCAGATTCTGCGCGCGTTGAAGGTCCGGAGCGGATCCTGGCAGCCACCTACTGGTCGTGCCGACGACGTGCAGACGCAGGGTGGGACGGGTCAGGACGACGTACAGGGTGCGCACCCCAGCCGCGGACTCGGCGACGATCTCATCGGGCTCGACCACCACGACGCCGTCGAACTCCAGGCCCTTGGTGTCGAGCGCTTCCAGGACGGGAACCCGCTCTCGGTCGCGCTCACCCAGCCAGCTGTCGACGCGCCGCCGCCACCCGGCTGGCGCAACTACGCCCACCGTGCCCTCGACCTGGTCGGTCACCGACCCAACGGCCGCAATGACGGCGTCGGCCAGGTAGGCCCGCTCCACCTCGCGCAACTGCGGTTGGACTCCGGTGGTGCGCACCGCCACGGGCAGGTCGGCGTCCGGGATTGCGGCCCGCGCCAGCTCCGCCGCCAACGCGAAGACCTCTCGGGAGTTGCGGTAGTTGGTCGACAGGCGGAAGTTGCGCTGCTCCCCACGACCCAACGCCTCAGTGCGCGCCCTGCTCGCCTCGTCAGTGTGCGGCCAGGCGCTTTGAGCCGCGTCACCCACGATCGTCCAGCTCGCCTGTCGACCCCGGCGCCCCACCATTCGCCACTGCATCGGCGACAGGTCCTGCGCCTCGTCGACCAGGACGTGCGCATACCCGTCGTCCTCGATCGACCCGGTGGGTCGGTCGCCACCACGCGCGCCGACTGCTGCGTGCCCTGCTACCCGCTGGTCGACGGTCGAGAGCTCGGGGAACGTCTCGTCGTAGAGGTCGGCGAGCGGGTCGTCGTCAGGCTCCGGTTCGGGCGGCTCGCCGAGAAGGTAGCGCAGCTCGTCAATCAGCGGGACGTCCTCGACGCTGAAGTCGTCGGCAACCAGCGACGGGATCAGCTCGTCGACCTCGTCGGCACTCAGCAGGTCTCGGGCATCGCCGGTCAGCCGCTCGCGGTCGGCGAGCCATCCGAGCACGTCGACAGCGTCGACCACCGGCCACCAGGCTCGGGCGAAGTCGGTGAAGGCACGGTCGCCGAGCAGGCTGGCAGCGAAGTCGTCCTTGCCACGAGCCTTGGCGCGATCCCCCGTGACCTGCTGCCACAGCGCGTCGATCAGCTCATCCGCTACCCCGGCGGCGACGCGGTTGCGCCGTTGCCCAGAGCTGAGCAAGGAGCGCCGTAGTCGCGCCAGCGCAGCGCTGTCGAGGCTCACCACGTCGTCGCGGTAGAACAGGCGGAACGAGGTTGGTGCCCCAGGGACGGGTCCTCTCGCCGTACGAGCGAGCAGCTGTCGCATTCGCGCCGACCCCTTGATCGCCGCCACCGCTGCTCCGTCGTGCCGCGTCGCCTCGATGCCGTCGACCACCTCGCCGAGCGCCCGCAACGAGACACTTGTCTCCCCCAGCGACGGCAGCACCCGCTCGATGTAGGCCATGAACACCGGGTTAGGACCGATCACGAGCACCCCGCCACCCTCGTAGCGCCGGCGGTCGGTATAGAGCAGGTACGCCGCCCGGTGCAGCGCCACCACGGTCTTGCCCGTGCCCGGCCCGCCGCTGATCGTGGTGACACCGCGGTGGGGGAGCGGATCGCTTCGTCCTGCTCCCGCTGGATGGTGGCGACCACGGAATGCATCGACCGGTCGCGGGACTTGGTCAGTGCCGCGATCAGCGCACCCTCGCCGACGACGACCATGTCGTCAGGGGCATGTACGGCGTCGAGCAGGTCGTCCTCGAGCCCGACGACCTTGTCGCCGCGCGCCTGCAGGACCCGTCGGCGTACGACACCGGATGGCTGTTGCGCGGTCGCCTGGTAGAACACCGACGCCGCAGGCGCGCGCCAGTCGATCAGCAGCACCTCGCGGTGCTCGTCGCGCAGCCCGAGCCGACCGATGTAGCGCGCGTCACCGCCGCGCAGGTCGAGGCGGCCAAAGACAAGGCCGTCATGCGCGGCGTCCAAGGTGGCGAGTCGCTTGGCCGCCTGGAAGACGATCGCGTCGCGCTCAACCAGTCCGCCCTCGTTGCCGACCCGCGCCCGGGCATGACCCTCGGCGGCCAGCGACTTCGCCGCGGCGGTCGCCGCGTCGAGCCGGGCGTAGACGCGGTCGACGACCGCCTGTTCGTGCTTGATCTCTTGCTCCACGGCAGGATCGGCGATCCGCTGCCGCTGACGGTTTGGCACTCCTGCTGGTCCTTCCCCGGCAGATGGTGAACGTCCAATCCTCCCACATCTGCACCGGCAGGTGTGCGTGCGCGCACCCGAACGTACGTCGCTGGCAGTCGCTGTGTTGCACTAACGCGGGTGAGCGCCCCGCTGCGTTACGGCTCGCCCGACGGTCGAAGAGTCCTGACTGCGGCGGTGCTGGGCTCGGGGATGGCACTGCTCGACGGCACCGTCGTCAACGTCGCCCTGCGCCAGATCGGCCAAGACCTAGGCGCCAGCCTGGCCCAGCTGCAGTGGGTCACCAACGGTTACCTGCTCACCCTTGCGGCGTTCATCCTTCTCGGGGGCTCGTTGGGTGATCGCTTCGGTAGGCGACGGATCTTCGTGATCGGAGTGTTCGGCTTCGCGGCAGCATCGCTGCTATGCGCGGCGGCTAACACCCCTGGACAGTTGATCGCGGCTCGGCTCGTGCAGGGGCTCGCTGCCGCGCTGCTGACGCCGGGGAGCCTGGCGATGATCCAGGGAGCCTTCCGGCCCGAGGACCGGGCTCGAGCGATCGGCGCATGGTCAGGTCTCGGCGGCATTGCGGCGGCGGTCGGCCCGTTCGTTGGTGGTTGGCTCGTGCAGTACTCGAGTTGGCGGTGGGTGTTCTTGCTCAACCTGCCGCTGTCTGTCGTCACGGTGGTGATCGCGCGCCGCGCCCCCGAGACGACGTCTGACCCGGAGGCAGTGGCTGGGTTCGACGTCGCTGGCGCTGTGCTTGGTGCGATGGGTCTGGCAGGTCTGACGTTCGCCTTGATCGAGGCGGGCAGCCTTCGTACGTCGGTCGTGGTGGCGTGCGCCACCCTCGGCGCCGGTGCCTGCGCCGCCTTCGTGCTGGTCGAACGCCGCAGCAGCAGCCGATGATGCCGCCCGACCTCTTCGGGTCTCGGCTGTTCAGCGCGGCGAACGCGATGACCCTCCTGGTCTATGCAGCGCTGGGCGCCGTCTTGTTCTTCCTGGTGCTGCAACTGCAGACCGTGGCGGGCTACGGGCCGCTGCAGGCGGGGGTCGCAACGATGCCGATCACTTTGGGTTTGCTGCTGCTCGCCGCACGAGGCGGGGCACTTTCCGCCCGGATCGGTCCACGGTTGCCGATGACGGTTGGGCCGGTGCTCTGCGCCGCCGGCGTTGCCTTGCTTACCGGGATCGACGAGAGCGCGGACTACTGGAGCCGGCGTACTGCCCGGTCTCACCGTCTTCGCGCTCGGGCTCGCTGCACTGGTGGCGCCGCTCACCGCCACGGTGCTCGCCGCCGTACCCGACCGCAACGCCGGCATTGCCAGTGGCATCAACAACGCTGTCGCGCGCACCGGCTCGCTGCTGGCGGTGGCTGCGCTACCAGCGCTGGTCGGTCTGGGTGGCGCCGACTACCAGGACCCCAGCGCCTTCGATGCCGGCTACCGAACGGCGATGTGGGTGTGCGTCGGACTGCTGCTTGCAGGCGGAGCCACCTCCTGGGCGCTCATCCGCAACCCGTGAACCGGCACGCAAGAAACTGCCTGGCCGGAGGCGAGAAGCCTCGACCAGGCAGTCAACGGTTGGATGTGCCGCTCCGTGCGGAGCAGGTCAGCGGCTGATCTCCTTGCGACCAGAGCCGGCGCCGATCTCGACCTTGCGCGGCTTGGCCTGCTCAGCGACCGGGATCTTGACCGTCAGCACGCCGGCGTCGTAGTCGGCCGTCAAGTTCTCGACGTCCAGCGTGTCGCCCAGGAAGAGCTGGCGGCTGAACACGCCGTAGGTGCGCTCGGCCACCACACGCTCGGCGTTGTCGGTGACAGACGGCTTGCGCTCGGCGTGGACGGTGAGGACGTTGCGCTCGACGGTCAGGTCGATCGAGTCAACGTCGACGCCCGGCAGGTCAAGGTGCACCAAGAACATGTCGTCGGCGCGGTAGGCGTCCATCGGCATCACCGCGGGGCGACTGCTGGTGCCGAAGACCGCCTCGGTCAGTCGATCCAGGTCACGGAACGGGTCGGTCCTCATCAGCATGATCAAGTGTCCTCCTCTCGCATGCTCCCGGCGCTTCTCAGTCCCGGGAACTGACTGATCTGAATGACTCACCTAAGATTTTCTACATTCTGACGCAGATGTCAAGTACTATGTGGCAGGAAGATTCGAGGTCGCCGCGAGGAGGTTGCTGCAATGGCGTTCGAGCTCAACGACCCGGCCCGGTTGGCGGCGCTGGCCGCCCTCGGCCTGGGCCCAGACGCCAAGGCCCGCGACATCATCTCGGCGTACCGCCGACTGGCACGGGAGAATCACCCCGACATGTACGCCGGTCGGCCACCCGACAACTCCAGCTTCGCCGACATCAGCGACGCCTACCACTTCCTGACCCGCGGAGCGCGGAATCGACCCACGGAGACCCCCGCGAGAGCGCCCGACCAGCGGCAGGCGGGGAGCGCGGACGCCGCCCCCACCTTCACTGAGTTCGCTTTCACTGAGAGCCCATTCACTGAGCCCCCATTCCCTGGGCACCCCTCCACTGAGCCCCCATTCACTGGGCCAACTTTCACGGAACCCATCTTCGAGGCGGGCCCTGTGATCATCCGCCCGTTGCCGCCGGAGTCCAGGTGAGCCGGGGTCCAGATGAGCACTGACTTTGGCGGTGACCGCGCGCTGTACGGCATCTCCGTGATGTCGGACCTGACCGGCGTGCACCCGCAGACCCTGCGCACTTACGAAGCGAAGGGCCTGCTCGAACCGCACCGCACCCAGGGAGGCACCCGCCGCTACAGCGGAAACGATGTCGAGCGCATCCGCCGCATCACCGAGCTGCTCTCCTCTGGCCTCAACCTCGAGGGCGTGCAACAAGTCCTCAGGTTGGAGGCGGAAGCGGGTCGGTTGCGGGACGAAATAGCCGAGCTGCGCAACTCAGAC
>JAUJOE010000005.1:250889-277301 GCA_030447805.1 Nocardioidaceae bacterium
CTGCCTCAGCGGTAGAGGGCGCCGGGCACGCGCTCGAGCATTGCCTTCACGACAGGCCCCGCGTCATGTGCACCGGACTCGCCGTTCTCGACCACGACGGCGAACGCGAGATCGCCGCGGTAGCCGATCAGCCAGGCGTTGGTGCCGATCCGGTCGCCGTCCTGGTACTCCGCCGTCCCGGTCTTCGCATAGACGGGTACGCCGGGCAGGTCGACCGAGGTGGCGGTGCCCGAGGTGACGGCCAGCCGCATCATCTCCTGCAGCTCCCCGATCATCGTGGGGTCCAGCTCGGTGAGCCGAGTGCCGGGGAGCAACCCCGGAAGCAGGGTAGGTGTGCGAGCCACCCCGGAGTCGACGGTCGCGGCAACCATGGCCATCGCCAGCGGGCTCGCCTCGACCGTGCCTTGCCCGATCATGTCGGCAGCTCGGGTTACCAGCTCGTCGTCGGCCGGTACTGACCCGCTGAAGGTCTCCAGTCCGATGTCCCACTGCGCGCCGAGTCCGAACTGCTCCCCCATGGCGGCCAGGTCGGCGCCGCTGATCCGGTCGGCGAAGCTGACCATCGTGGTGTTACACGAGGCCGCGAACGCCTGCGCAAAGGTGGCGTCCCCGCCGACGATGCCGGGGTCGTAGTTCTTGAAGCTCTTGCCGCCGACCACAGTGGTGTCGGGGCAGGGCACCGTCGTCCCCGGTGTCACCAGGCCCTGCTCCAGCAGCGCGGCTGCACTGACCACCTTGAACGTCGAGCCGGGGGCATACCGGCCGATGAACGCCGTGTTGTACGTCGTCGGGCCGGGCGCGTTGGCCGCCGCCAGGATCTCCCCGGTACTGGCCTTCACGACAACGGCCGCGGTAACGTCGGTCGCCCCGGCGACAGCTTGCTCCGCCGCGTTCTGCGCCCCCAGCTCAAGCGACGTGTGCAGCGGCTGCCCCGGCTTCGGCCGGCGTACCAGCACGTGGTTCAGCACGTCGCCCTGCGCTCCCTTCTCGACCAGGTCGATCGTGAGCCCAGGAGTCCCGGCAAGCCGCTGCTCATAGACAAGCTGGAGCCCCGCCGTACCGACCTCGTCGGTGGCCAACGCGTACGGTCCAGCGTTCTCCAGGGTCTCGCTGGTTGCCGGCCCCACCGTCCCCAGCACCGCCCGGCCCCACTCCGCCGTGGGAGCGAGGGCGCGCTTTGCCGTGTCGATGGATATCCCAGGCACCTCCAGCAGGTCGCTACGCAGCGGCTGGTAGTCCTTGCGCCGCAGGTCGATAACGGAGACGAACCAGTCAGGCTGGGCGGCGGTGACGCGGTCCTTGAGCGGCACGATGTCGACTCGAAGCAGGTCGCTCAGACGGGTGTACGTCAACGGGCGAACGTCCCGAGGCACCACCCCGACTCGGACGATCTCGCGTTCGGGGGTCAAGGCGACGCCGTTGCGGTCGAGGATCGGCGCCCGCGGCGGCAGGGTGCGTTCGCGGACCAGTGTGGTGACGTTGGTGAGGTCGGGGTGGAACGTGCCCGGGGTCCACTCGACCAGCCACCTGCCGTTGGGGGTCAGGTGGGACTTGATCTGGGTCTCGTAGGTCCAGGCCGCAGCGCCGTCGAGCTGGTGGGTAACTTCCGCCTGCGTGCGGCAGGAGTCATCGTCGCAGTCTGGCTCGGCAGCGGGAGTGACTCGAGTCGCCGTGATGCCGAGCTCTGCCGCGTGACCGGCCATCTCGCGAGCGGCCACCAGGGGCTGGTCGACGATGCCGCCGAACTTGTCACCGCCGGCGCTCGACCACGCCGTGGCGAAGTCCTGGATGACTTTCGTCCCGACTACGGCTGGGGTGGTCTGGCCGTCCGGCGTCGGCTCGTCGGTGTTCCCCGTGCAAGCTGCCAGCGCGAGCGCGACCACCAGCGTGAGCAGGCCGCCGGCCGGACTCCGTCGCCACGGCCCGATGCGCACCCCAAGCCCCCTCCACAGAACGTCTCAGAACCCGTTCACCCTATCCCCTTCTCCTCCCCACGGAGTTGAGCCGCGGGAAATGCTGGCCCGCCGGCCCGCCGCTCCACCGCTAGCCTTTGGGCGGTGGACGGTAAGGAGTACAACGCCACGGCACACTACGCTGCGGCGCGGTTCGAGGCCGGGGATGTTGCGGAGGCGCGCGCGCTGTTTGAGCGCATCGTCGCCGACCCCGACGTGCCAGACCTTGATCGCAGCATGATGAGCGTGAACCTCGCCACCGTGCTGACTTCGGCCGGCGCGCGAGAGGCAGAGGTCGAGGCGGCGTACGACCAAGCGATCGAGCTCGAACGCCGCTGGATGCGCTGCTTTGCTGCGGAGCACAAGGTGGCGTGGCTGGTCACGATCGGGCGCCATTGGGAGGCGCGCGAGCTGCTGGTACGGCTACGTGACCAGCCGTGGCTCAGGTTCGACGAGCGCGACCGCATCGACGCCAACCTGGCAACTCTGAGCTGAAGACCCGCTCGGGCCCTCGGCCGTCGGACGCCTCCGCGTCAGTGGTCAACCAACTGCACCTACTGCACCTGAATTACGACTCGTGAGCCGCCCTCCACCCCGGAGGTGGCACCGGGGTGCGCCCTGCTGACGGTCATCTCACTCCCCCATCACGACAGAGTCGGATGTGAGAAGGTTCTTGGGTGCATACGGTGGCATCCGGCCGCCCGGGGAGAGAAGAGAGATCCGATGAAGAAGGCACTCGGCCTGGCTTCGGCCGTGCTGATGACCGTTGCGTTGACTTCCTGCTCCGACGGCGGTGATGACAACATCAGCGCGCCGACGCCCTCGTCGGAGGCTAGCGCCTCAACAACACAATCCCCCGAGACAAGTGCGCCCAGCACCCCCGAGACAAGTGCGCCCAGCACCCCCGAGACAAGTGCGCCCAGCACCCCACCCACTACTCAGCCGTCAGTGCGACCGACATCGGACTACTGCCAGACGCTGAAGCGGTCGCAGGCCCAGTTCGACGACCTTGATATCGGCACGCTCAACGAGGCCCAGTTCAAGCAGCTGACAGACCGATTCGATCTGCTAGAAAAGCAGGCCCCCGCCGAGGTGGCCGACGACTGGGCAACATTCGGCGACCAGCTCGATGATTTCAAGAACTTGTTGGACGAAGCTGGAATCGATCTCGACGACCTCAAGACGCTGCAGAAGGGCAAGCTGCCTAAGGGGGTCGATCCGGCCAAGATTCAGGCGCTTGCACCCAAGTTGCAAAAGCTGGCCGAGAACAGCGGTTTGGAAGATGCCAAGGAGGTCATCGAGGAGAACGCCCAGTCGGAGTGCAACATCAGCCTGGGCGACTAGCCCCCTCTCCCCTAACCTGCCGAGTGGTCACCCCCGTACCGCCGAATGGTCACCCCCGTACCGCCGAGTGGTCACCCCGAAGCGCCGCGAGACCGGATCGAGGCGAGCCCCCAGCCGGCCATGCGTTCTCCTGCACTGGTTGGGATGTGAGAAGGTTCTCGGTGCATCCGCGGAACCAGCCGCCCGGGGAGAGAAGAGATCCGATGAAGAAGACATTCGGCTTGGCGTCGGCCGTGCTGATGACCGTTATGTTAAGCGCTTGCTCTGACGGCGGCGGTGAGAGCAGCAGCGCCGACTATTGCGACACTTTGAAGGATTCACAGAGCCAGTTCAGTGACCTGGACCTCACCAGGCTCAGCGAAGCGGAGTTCAGCGAGCTGGGAGACCGGTTCGACACGCTTGAAGAACAGGCCCCGACCGAGGTAGCCGACGACTGGGCAACGGTCGGCGACAAGCTCGACGAGTTCAAGGGCTTGCTTGACGAAGCCGGACTACGTCTTGAGGACATTGCGACGCTGCAGCAGGGCAAACTCCCCGAAGGCGCCGATCCGGCCAAGCTTGAAGAGCTGGCACCCAAGATGCAGGAGTTCACGAGCGACCCAAGTCTCGACAACGCCAAAGATGCGATCAGGGAGAACGCCAAGTCGGAGTGCGACATCACCCTCGGCGAGTAGCCCCTCGGCGCAATCAGGGGACCACTCAGCGCAGGTCGGACTCGGCAGCTAGCGTCGTCGACTCGCCGTGGCCGGGGTGGACCACGGTCTCGGCAGGCAGGGTAAGCAACCGGCGTCGGATGCTGTCGAGCAGCACGTCGGCGTCGGAGAAGCTGCGGCCGGTGGCGCCTGGCCCGCCCTTGAACAACGTGTCGCCCGTGAAGACCACCCCGAGCTCCTCGACGTACAGGCACACCGCCCCAGGCGCGTGACCCGGCGTGTGGAGCACCACGACGCCGGTGTCACCGACAACGAGACGCTGGCCGTCGTCCAGGTCGCCGTCGGGCGAGACATCGGAATGCGTCAACCGCCACAGCGGCAGGTCGGCCGGGTGCAGCAGCACCGGAGCGTCGACCGCGGCCGCCAGGTCGGGGGCCACCCGCACATGGTCGTCGTGCGCGTGAGTGCACACGATCGCCAACACCCGGCGCCCGGCGATCACCTCCTCGATGTCAGCCACGCTGTGCGGCGCGTCGACGACCAGGCACTCCTCGTCGTCGCCAATGACCCAGATGTTGTTGTCGACGTCAAAGGTCTGCCCGTCCAACGAGAAGGTGCCGCTGGTGAGTGCGGTGTCGATGCGTACGTCGCTCACAGCACGACGACCGACCGCAGCACGTCACCGGAGTGCATCTTGTCGAAAGCCGCCTCCACGTCCCCGATGCCGATCGTCTCCGACACGAACTCATCAAGCGGCAGCCGCGCCCTTGCAGATACAGGTCGATCAGCATGGGGAAGTCGCGGCTCGGCAGGCAGTCGCCGTACCACGACGACTTCAGCGACCCGCCCCTGCCGAACACATCCAGCAGCGGCAGCTCAAGGGTCATCTCGGGGGTGGGTACGCCGACCAGTACCACCGTGCCCGCCAGATCCCGCGCGTAGAACGCCTGCTTGTAGGTCTCGGGTCGCCCGACGGCGTCGACGACCACGTCAGCACCGAAGCCGCCAGTCGCGTCCTTGATCTCCTGCACCACGTCGGCGCTGGAGGCGTCGATCGTGTGGGTGGCGCCGAGGCGCCTAGCGGTGTCGAGCTTTCGCGGGTCGATGTCGACGGCGATCACCGTCGCGGCGCCGGCCAGGTGTGCCCCGGCGACGGCTGCCGCGCCGACGCCTCCGCAGCCGATCACCGCGATCGAGTCACCACGCCCGACGCCACCGGTGTTGACGGCGGCGCCGAGTCCCGCCATGACGCCACAACCGAGCAGTCCTGCTGCCGTCGCCGGTGCGGCGGAGTCGACCTTGGTGCACTGACCGGCGTGCACGAGCGTTTTGTCGGCGAACGCGCCGATGCCCAGCGCAGGGGACAGCGCGGTGCCGTCCTCGAGCGTCATCGGCTGCGCGGCGTTGTGGGTGTTGAAGCAGTACCACGGCCGGCCTCGCCGGCACGCTCGGCACTGTCCGCACACCGCCCGCCAGTTCAAGATCACGAAGTCCCCCGGTGCCACCTCGGTGACGCCGGCACCGACGGCCTCCACGATCCCCGCCGCCTCGTGGCCGAGCAGGTAGGGGAAGTCGTCGCCGATGCCGCCCTCGCGGTAGTGCAGGTCGGTGTGGCACACCCCGCACGCCTGGACTGCGACGACCGCCTCGCCGGCGCCTGGATCGGGCACCACGATCGTCGTCAGCTCGACTGCTGCGCCCTTGGCGGGGGCGATGACCCCCTGGACCGTCTGCGGCATGGTGACCTCCGCCTTTCCCTTCCCGGCTGCGCGCCCACGTGTGCGATTCGTCCGACTCAGTGCGGACACTGTGCGATTCGTCCGACCCCGTGCGGACAATGTACGCCGGGTCCAGTCGGACGAATCGAGGAAGTCGGGGTCGCGATCACCTCACGTCGCCGTCGACCCAGTCCAAAGCCTTGGTGACCGCCTTCTTCCAGTTTCGATACAGCCGGGACCGCTCAGCGTCGTCCAGCCGTGGCGTCCAACGCTTGTCTTCACGCCAGTTGCGTCGCAGCTCCTCCTGGTCGGCCCAGTAGCCAACCGCCAGCCCAGCGGCGTACGCCGCACCGAGCGCGGTTGTCTCGGCAACCTCGGGGCGTACGACGTCGACGTCGAGCAGGTCGGCCTGGAACTGCATCAGCGTTTCGTTGCCCACCATGCCGCCGTCGACCTTGAGCTCCGTCAGCGGAACTCCCGAGTCGGCGTTCATCGCCTCGACCACCTCCTTGGTCTGGAAGGCGGTGGCCTCCAGCGCCGCCCGGGCGAGGTGACCTCTGTTGACGTAGCGGGTCAGGCCGACAAGCGCGCCGCGCGCGTCGGGCCGCCAATGCGGCGCGAACAGCCCGGAGAAGGCGGGCACGAAGTAGGCGCCGCCGTTGTCGTCGACGGTCATGGCCAGTGCCTCGATGTCCGCCGCGCTCGCCACCAGCCCCAGGTTGTCGCGCAGCCACTGCACCAAGGCGCCGGTGACCGCGATCGACCCCTCGAGCGCATAGACGGGTGGTTGCCGCCCGATCTGGTAGCAGACGGTGGTCAGCAGGCCGTGTGCGCTGGCCACTGGCTCAGTCGCCGGTGTTCAGCAGCATGAAGTTGCCGGTGCCGTAGGTGTTCTTCGCCGTGCCGACGTCGAAGCACACCTGCCCAAACGTGGCTGCCTGCTGGTCTCCGAGGATCCCCGCGATGGGTACGCCGCTCAGCACACCTCGGCACTCGCCGTACACCTGCGACGACGAGCGGATCTCGGGCAGCATCGCCATCGGGATCGCCAGCTCGTTGGCGATCTGCTCGTCCCACTGCAGGGTCGCGAGGTCCATCAGCAGCGTGCGGCTGGCGTTGGTGACGTCGGTGGCGTGCAGACCGCCGTGCTCGGCGCCGCCCGTGAGGTTCCACAGCAACCAGCTGTCGATCGTGCCGAACAGTAGGTCACCCGCCTCGGCCCGCTCCCGGGCACCGTCGACAGCGTCGAGGATCCAGCGCACCTTCGGTCCCGAGAAGTACGTCGCCAACGGCAGCCCCGTCGCCGCCCGGTAGCGCTGGACACCGCCCTGAGCGCGCGAGGTCGTCGCAGATGCGCTGGGTACGGGTGTCCTGCCAGACGATCGCGTGATGCACCGGCTCTCCAGTGGCCTTGTCCCAGACGATTGTCGTCTCGCGCTGGTTGCTGATCCCCACTGCGGCGAGGTTGGCGGCGCTCAGATCGGCCTTGTCGAGAGCGCGGGCGACCACGGTTTGAGTGTTGCGCCAGATCTCGGCGCCGTCGTGCTCCACCCAGCCGGCGCGGGGGAAGATCTGTCGGTGTTCCAACTGGTCGACGGACACGACCGAGCCCGACGGGTCGAAGACCATGCAGCGGGTGCTCGTCGTGCCCTGATCGATGGCGGCGATGTACTGCGTCAGCGGTACCTCCCGAGTGAGGTAGGTGTGCGACCCTATCCACGGTACGCCGTCAGGCGGGTAGGCCCATTGCGTGCTTGGCGCGGGCGAGAACCGGCTCGGCTTGCTCACGCGCACGGGAGGCACCCGCCGCCAGCAACGCTTCCAGCTCCTCCGGCGACGCCAGCAGGTCGGCGTACCGGCGCTGGATCGGCGCCAGCGTCTCCACCACCACCTCTGCACACACCCGCTTCAACTCGCCGTACGACGCGAGGCCGGCCGCCACGTCCTCGGGGGGCTCTTCGGTGATGGCGGCGACGATGCCGAGGAGGTTGGAGACGCCGGGCTTGTGGTCAGGGTCGTCCCTGACGGCTGCCTCGGAGTCGGTCACCGCCCGGCTGATCTTGCGGGCGATGACGTCCGGTGGGTCCAGCATCCGGATCACTCCGGCGGCGCGCTGGTCGGCTGACTTGCTCATCTTTGCAGCCGGATCAGCGAGGTCGGCCACCCGTGCCGCCAGCGCCGCACGGGCCAGTCGCGGCACCACGAACGTGTCGCCGTACAAGCGGTTGAACCGGACGGCGAGGTCGCGGCACAGCTCCACGTGCTGGTCCTGGTCGCCACCCACCGGCACGGCGTCGGCGTCATAGAGCAAGATGTCGGCGGCCATCAAACAGGGATAGGTGAACAGGCTGGCTCGCGTCCCTGGCCGCCCGCCCTTCTCCTTGAACTGGATCATCCGGCCGAGTTCGCCGACGTGGGCGGTGCACTCCAGCAGGTAGCTCAGCTCGACATGCGCGGGGACGTGCGACTGCACGAACACGGTCGAGTACTCCGGGTCGAGCCCCGCGGCGAAGAACAGCGCAGCGGTCTCGGTGGTGAGGTCGCGCAGACGCTTCGGGTCATGCGGAGTCGTCATCGCGTGCAGGTCGGCGACGAAGAAGAAACCTTCCTGGGCGGGCTGGCCGTCGGCGAACCGCCGCAGCGCACCAAGGTAGTTGCCGAGGGTCAGGGAGCCGCTGGGTGTGATCCCCGACAGCATCCGCCCCCGTGGGGTGGTGACTTTCACCATGCTGCACGCTCCTGGGATGGGTCCCGCCGACGCGCCCTTGACATGCGAAAGCCGCCCCTGCGGGACGGCGAGAGAGAAAACTCAAGTACGGCCGTCCGTTAGGACAGCCACCACGCAGAGACAGCGACTCGAGTCATGCCGTCATGATAGGTCACTCCTCGCCGCTCCCGCGGCCGCTGGCACGCTGGCCACTCCCCTGGCCGCCGGCGCTCCGGTCGCTCCCGCTGCCGCTGGCGTTCTGGCCGTCGTTCTCGAAGCTGACGTCGACCGACTCGAACTCCTTCGTCCGCTGGGCCTCCGCGTAGTTCGTGTACGCCTCCCGGTCGGCATCAGTGAGGTCGACGTCGTCGGTGAACGGCGACATCAGCGCACGGGGATACAGCTCCCGAGCGCGCACGACGTTGATCTCGACACCGAAGACGATGGTCAGGGCGCCGAGGTAGACCCAGGCGATCATGCCGAGCACCAGCGCGAAGACGCCGTTCGTGGCGTTGGCCTCCCGGACGACGGTGCCGACGTACGCCGCTCCGACCAGCTGCAGCAGCTGCCACAACACCGCGGCGGTGACCGCGCCGGGGACCGCCTCGCGCACGTGGTGCCGACGAACAGTGGCGAGCCAGAAGATCGTCACAAACACTGCGGCGTTCACCACCACGGACAGCAGCGTCGCCAGCAGGCGCACGCCGGCGCCGATCTCGGCGCCGAAGGCGTCGGCGCCGCCTGCCAGACCGGACAGCACGGTGGTTGCAAGGATCCCAACCCCCGCCGTCAGGAGCAGTACCGCCCCGCGAAGCCTGCCGGTGACGGGGTTGGGGCGCCGGTTGCGCGGCACCGCCCAGGCGACGTTCATGGCGTTCTGTGTGGCTTGGCCGACACCCAACGCGCCGTACAGCGAGCCAGCGATGCCGATGGCTATGGCGGTCGGGCTGCCGGTGAGGCCCTCGGGCGAACCCAGCTGGTCCCCGATGATGGGGAACTGGCGCAGTGCCGAGTCGAGTATCTGGTCCCGGAGGTCATCGTTGCCTTGCAGCAGGAAGCCGAGGATCGACGACGCGAGCAGCAGCAGCGGAAAGGCGGCGAGGAACCCGTAGTACGTGATCAGCGCAGCCAGGTAGTTGCCTTGGTCGTCGACGAACTTGTAGATGACTGCCAGGGGGAAGCCGAGCTTCGGACGTCGTTGTTGGAGCCGGTCCAGCCGCTCGGTCAGCGACATCTGCCCCGCCTGCCCAGGTCGACGGTCATGACAAGCACACGGTACTTCGTTTCGACCGCCCGGAGACTGGGGAGAGCATGGCCGTCGGGGGTGGGTAAAGCGCCTTCCATGATCGACACCATCGTCTTCGACGTCGACGGCACCACTTGTCGACACCAACTACCAGCACGCCGTGTCGTGGTATCGGGCGTTCCGGCGCTTCGACATCACCCCAGCGCTGTGGCGCATCCACCGGGCGATCGGCATGGGCGGTGACCAACTGGTCGAGGCTGTCGCCGGAAGGGAGGCCGAGGACGAGTACGGCGACGACCTGCGGTCGGCGTGGACCGAGGAGTTCGACAAGTTCCTGCCCGAAGGTCCAGCCGTTCGCCGGCGCGCAACCGCTCCTCGAGGAGGTCAGGGAGCGAGGGCTGCGACTCGTGCTCGCCAGCTCCGGGGAGAGCAAGCACGTCGACCACTACCTCGACCTGCTCGACGGCCGCCGGCTGGCGGAGGCGTGGACCACCTCAGACGACGCGGAGCAGACCAAGCCCGCGCCTGACCTGGTCGAGACGGCGATGGCCAAGGTCGAGGGCGTGCACGCGGTGATGATCGGGGACTCCGTCTGGGACGCGAAGGCCGCCAAGCGCGCCGGCCTGCCGACGTACTCGCCGTGCGCACCGGTGGGTTCTCGATCGGCGAGCTCGAAGACGCCGGGGCAACCAAGGTCTACGACTCGCTCGAGGACCTGCAGGCCGACCTCGACGCCATCACCCAGCGAACGGACACGCAGCCAACGTGGGGTGCCTGTCGCAGGGGGTGGCTAGAGTGATCGGTCATGGTGGCCGTCGCGGCAACCCACCAGGCGCACGCTCGGGCAGTCCAGGCGCTGCAGGCGTCGTACGCCGCTGTTCCGCCTGACCAGCCGGTCCGCCTCGCCAAGCGCACCTCCAACCTGTTCCGGCCGCGCGCCCCGAGGAGCGGCGCCGGCCTCGACGTCAGTGGCCTCGGCGGCGTGCTCGACGTCGACCCGGTGGCGCGCACGGCTGACGTCCAGGGGATGTGCACCTACGAACGGCTCGTCGACGCCACCCTGGCGCACGGGCTCATGCCGCTCGTCGTACCCCAGCTGAAGACGATCACCCTCGGCGGCGCGGTCACCGGGCTCGGCATCGAGTCGACGTCGTTCCGCAACGGGCTCCCGCACGAGTCGGTCACCGAGCTCGACGTGCTGACCGGCGACGGGCGCGTCGTCACCGCGTCGGCGACCGAGCACGCCGACCTGTTCGCTGCGTTCCCGAACTCCTACGGCAGCCTGGGGTACGCCGTCCGGTTGCGCATCGAGCTCGAGCCGGTGCAGCCGTACGTCGCGCTCTGCGCCACGTCCGCTTCGACTCGCTCGACGGACTGGCCGCGGCGGTGGAGTCCATCTGCGCGGGCGGCGACGGGCGGCGAGCACGACGGTGAGCCTGTCCATTTCGTCGACGGGGTGATGTTCAGCCCCGACGAGTCCTACCTCACCCTTGGCCGCTGGTCGGCCGACGCCCGCTCCGGCCGAGCAACTACACCGGCGACTCAGATCTACTACCGGTCGATCCGGGAGCGGTCGCGTGACCTGTTGACGGTGCGCGACTACCTGTGGCGGTGGGACACCGACTGGTTCTGGTGCTCAGCGGCCTCGGTGCCCAGCACCCAGCAGCCCGTCGGCTCTGGCCGGTGCGGTACCGGCGCAGCGACGTCTACCACCGGCTGGTGGCGCTGGAGAACCGGTGGGGCGCGATGGCGCGGCTGGACCGGCTGCGCGGGCGGCCGGCGCGCGAGCGCGTCGTACAGGACGTCGAGATCCCGGTGGAGCGCACGGCGGACTTCCTCCGCTGGTTCACCCATCACGTCGCCATGTCGCCGGTGTGGTTGTGTCCGCTCCGGCTGCGCGCGCCGGGCCCGGCTCGGCGCGGCAGTGGCCGCTCTACCCGCTGAGCGCCGGTCAGCTGTACGTCAACGTCGGCTTCTGGGGGACCGTGCCGATCACCGACGGGCGCCGCGACGGGGACGTGAACAGGCAGGTCGAGGCCGCGCGTCGCTGACTTCGGCGGGCACAAGTCGCTGTACTCCGACGCCTACTACGACGAGGCGACGTTCGACTCGATCTACGGTGGCGCGACCTACCGAGCCGTCAAGGACGCCTACGACCCGGAGCACCGGCTGACCGGACTTCATGCGAAGGCGGTGAGACGCAGATGACGATCGCAGCCATGGTGTCGAAGCTCACCGTCGACTCTCCACCGCTGCGGTTCGAGGCCGACGGCAGCGGCTTGGGGCCGCGGTCGCCGATCACGATGCGGCTGAAGAACGAGCGCGGGCTGCGTTTCCTGGCCACCGCGCCCGGTGACCTCGGGATGGTCCGGGCGTACGTCGCGGGCGACCTCGACCTCGAGGGCGTCCATCCCGGTGACCCGTACGAGGCGCTGAGGCTGCTCGGCCAGTGGCGTTTCCGTCCACCGACGCCCGTGGAGCTGGCGGCCTTGGTCAAGGAGCTGGGCTGGCGGCGGCTGGTGCCTCCGGAACCGCCCCGCCAGGAGACTTTGCCGCGCTGGCGCCGGATCGCCGAGGGACTGCGGCACTCCCGCGAGCGCGACGCGGACTCGATCGGTCACCACTACGACGTCTCCAACTCCTTCTACGAGAAGGTGCTCGGCCCGTCGATGGCCTACACCTGCGCGGTGTTTCCCAAGCCCGACTCCAGCCTCGAGGAGGCCCAGGAGGAGAAGTTCGACCTGATTGCGCGCAAACTCGGGCTGCGCGCCGGGATGCGCCTGCTCGACCTGGGCTGCGGCTGGGGTGGGATGGTGCGCCACGCGGCGACGCACTATGGAGTCTCCGCCCTCGGCATCACGCTGTCGGCTGCCCAGGCGGAATGGGCAGCGGCCGCCGTCGAGGCTGACGGGCTCAGTGACCGGGTTCAGATCACCCACGGCGACTACCGCGATACGCCAGGCACCGGACTACGACGCGGTCAGCTCGATCGGACTGCTGGAACACGTCGGCGTGCGCAACTACCCGGCGTACTTCTCGTTCATCGTCGACAAGCTGCGCGACGGCGGCCGGCTGCTCAACCACTGCATCACCCGGCCGACCAACACCGAACGGGTGACGACCGGTGCGTTCATCGACCGCTACGTCTTTCCCGACGGGGAGCTGACCGGCGCCGGCCGCATCATTACCGCAGCCCAAGACGCCGGACTCGAGGTACGCCATGTGGAGAACCTCCGCGAGCACTACGCGCTCACACTGGCCGCCTGGTGCTCCAACCTGGTACGCCACTGGGACGCTTGCGTGGCCGACGTCGGTGCGGCGACCGCGCGAGTTTGGGGCCTCTACATGGCCGGTTCGCGGCGCGGCTTCGAGATCAACGACGTGCAGTTGCACCAGGTGCTAGCGATCAAGGTAGGACGGTCTGGTGACGCCGCCTTCCCGTTGCGGCCAACCTGGTTGAGCTAGCCCCCCGAGCTGCCAAGCGGTTCTAGAATCGGGCATGAAGAGCAGGCGGCAGGAGGCAGATCCGCGGGTGAGCGCCGCGTTCGCTGCAGTGCACCGCGAGGCCTTCCTCACCGACACCGAGCGCCGGTACGCCGGCAAGGACCGGCCACTGCCGATCGGGCACGGTCAAACCAACTCCCAACCGACGACGGTGCGCAACATGTTGACCCTGCTCGACGTGCAGCCGGGGGACCGAGTGCTCGACGTGGGCAGCGGGTCAGGCTGGACGACGGCGCTGCTCGGCCACCTCACTGGTCCGAAGGGGTGCGTGTACGGCGTCGAGCTTGTCCCCGACCTGGCCGAGTGGGGTAGCCAGAACCTCGCGACTCAAGGCATGTCCTGGACGTCAATACGACCAGCTGACGACGGGGTCCTCGGGCTGCCTGAGCAGGCCCCTTTCGACCGGATCCTCGTCTCCGCCGAGGCCCGCCGGCTGCCCCAGCCACTCGTTGACCAGCTCGGACGCGGCGGGCGGATGGTCATCCCCGTCTTTGGCCGCCTGTCAGTCGTCGACCGCGACCCCGACGGCAGCGTCAATGTGCGGCGAGTCGGCCACTACGCCTTCGTGCCTCTCCGCTGAGGTGGGCGGCCCTGACGCCTAGTCGCGGCTGTGCGGGTAGTCGGGCGACCGGCCCTGGAAGGACAGGATGCGGGGGTTCTGGATAACGCCGTCGCGCAGCTCGACCGCTCGGCGTACGGTCTCATCGGCCTCCCAGGCCGCCGGTCCACTCAGCACCGTGCGCAGGTGCGGCAGCAACGCCTCGCTGATGTCCCAGGTTGCCGAATCCCACAGCAGCGACGGGCTGTGGTCGACGGCGTAGTAGTGCACCTCGTTGCCG
Organism: Nocardioidaceae bacterium; assembly: GCA_030447805.1. Lineage (GTDB taxonomy): Bacteria > Actinomycetota > Actinomycetes > Propionibacteriales > Nocardioidaceae > JAUJOE01. The sequence continues at coordinate 264,853 of JAUJOE010000005.1, forward strand.
ACGGTGAACATCGGGTCGGCAAAGGACGTTGGCCGCGCCCAGCTGAACCCCATTCCGGCGTCGCACGACACGTCGACGATCAGGCTGCCGGGGCTGAAGTCGGCGAGATCGTCGTCGGTCACGAACATGAGCGGGGCGTCGGTGTCCTGCAGCACGCAGTTGACGACGACGTCGTACTGCGCCAGCGCCTTCGCCAGCGGAACCCGCCCGGAGTCGAAGAGAGCGTCCTGGCGGGTCGGGTCGTTGCTGTCGCGTTCGAGGCGGACCATCCGCACCGAGTGCTCCGGAGTGGGGATCGTGCTCACGTCGCGATGGGTGAAGAGGTCGACGTCGACGACACCCAAGGCGTTCAGCGCCGTGACTGCGCCCACGCCCGTCGCGCCTGACCCCATCACTCCGGCACGCAGCGGGCGACCGTACTGGCCGGTCAGCCCGACAAGTTGCAAGCCGTGCAGCACCGACGCGTATCCGGCGAGCTGGTTGTTCTTGGAGAAGACGTGGCGTTCAAACGAGCCGTCCGCTGACCACAGGTTCATCGACTCCCAGGCGATCATCGTCAACTGTCGGTCGATGCCCATCTGAGTCAGCTCGGCGTCTTGGACGCAGTGCGGCCACCCCCACAACACCTGCCCCGCCCGCAGCACGCCGACGTCTTGCACCAGCGGCTTGGGCAGCAGTACGACGTCGCAGTCGGCAATCAGCTCATCTCGGGAGCGGAGCCCGGCGACGTATGGCGCGAGCGTCTCGTCAGCGATCCCGAACCGCTCGCCGTACCCACGCTCGAGGAACAGGCTCTCGCGCAGGTCGGCGTCGATGCGGTCGAGGTGCCGCGGATGGATGGGTAGGCGCCGCTCGTTCTCTTTGCGTGACCGGGCCATCACTCCCAGCGTCAGTAGGTCCACTCCACATCTGCCTTCCGTCCGTGCTAGCGACGAACTTATTCCGCAGACACTATGGGGGTCGGGGTTGCGCTTTTCGGCTGGCACGGCAGGATGTGAAGGAACCAGACTCCAGGAGGAGCAGTATGGGACGCCCTGAACCACACACCGCCAGCCGTAGGAAGCACCCGCGCCGACGGCAGGTGGCACTGGGCATGGTCGCGGTGATCGCCTCGTCGCTGCTCGCGGCATGTGGCGGCGGCGACTCCGGGAAGCCGACCCTCACGTGGTACATCAACCCCGACCCCACTGCCCCCGGGGGTTTCAAGGGTGCCTTCGGGCAGGCTGGCATCGCCGAGCGGTGCAGCACCGACGAGTACACGGTCGAGACCGAGCTGCTGCCCCAAAGCGCCACCGAGCAGCGCATCCAGCTCCTCCGCCGGCTGGCCGCCGAGGACACCTCCATCGACCTGATGAGCCTGGACCCGGTGTTCACCGCGGAGTTCGCCGATGCCGGATACCTCGCCCCCGTTCCAGCGAACGCGTCCGAGGGAGTGCTCCAAGGGGCGGTCGAAGGAGCCTCCTGGGATGGCAAGCTCGTGGCCGCGCCGCTGTGGGCGAACACGCAGGTGTTGTGGTACCGCAAGTCGCTGGCCGAAGCGGCCAACCTCGACATGACCCAACCAGTCACCTGGGACCAGATCATCGACGCAGCCGTCGAGAACAAGGGCACGGTCGGCGTGCAGGCCAACAAGTACGAGGGGTACGTCGTCTGGATCAACGCCCTCATCACCAGTGCCGGCGGCGCCATCATCACCGAGACGGACAAGGGTGCGGACGCCGACGTCGGCGTCGACTCCGAGGCAGGCACCGTCGCTGCTGGCATCGTCGAGAAGCTCGCCAACTCATCGGCGGCTCAGGCCGACCTTTCGGTTTCCAACGAGGGCACGGTGATCCCGTACCTAGGCGAGAAGGCCAGCGATCCCGGCGGGTTCATGGTCAACTGGACCTTCATCTACGCCACCTTCAAGGGCGGCGACGAGGCGGTCTTCAAGGACCTGGGCTGGGCGCGATACCCGCAGTCGGTCGAGGGCAAGGAGTCCCGCCCGCCGATCGGCGGCATCAACATCGGCGTAAGCGCCTTCTCCGAGAACTCAGACCTGGCCACCCAGGCGGTGGAGTGCATCACCTCCGAGGAGAACCAGGTCACGTACGCCATCGAGACCGGGAACATGCCCGCCAGTGAGGCGGCGTACGACGACGAGGCCCTGAAGAAGCAGTTCCCGACGGATCTGCTCGAACTGTTCCGGGAGAGCATCGAAACGGCGGGGCCTCGACCCCCGTCGCCGTACTGGAACACGGTGGTGAGCGCCGTGCTGAGCAAGTGGCACCCGCCGAGCGAGGTAGACGAAAAGACAACCCCTGAAGAGACGGCCACGTTCATCAACGCGGTCCTCGACGGCGACGCACTGGTCTGAAGGGTGGTGTGAGAGATGGCGACTGGGGCTGTAACCGCGCCTCGACCGCAGGCGTCTGACAGAGCGCGACGGGCGGCGACTGAACGCTCGCGCGGCGAGAACCGCCTCGGGTGGAAGCTGGTAGCACCGGCTGTCGTGATGATGCTGCTGGTGACGGCCTACCCCATGTTCAGGGCGCTTTACCTGTCGCTCTACAAGTACCGGCTCACGGCGCCCGAAGACCGCGAGTTCGTCGGCCTCAACAACTACCTGGCGGTGCTGACCGACTCGCTGTGGTGGATCGACGTCGGCAACACGGTCTTCATCATGGTGGTGACCGTGGCGGTCGAGCTGGTCATCGGGTTCGCCTTCGCGATGGTGATGCACCGCCTCATCTTCGCCCGAGGGATCGTCCGGACCTCGATCCTCATCCCGTACGGCATCATCACCGTCGTGTCGGCGTTCGCGTGGCAGTTCGCGTTCAGCCTCAACAACGGCTTCGTCAACGGCTGGCTCCCATTGGTCGGTGACGACTTCAACTGGTTCGGAAGCAAGTGGCCGGCCCTGTTCGCGATCTGCGTTTCTGAGATCTGGAAGACGACACCGTTCATGTCGCTGCTGCTGCTCGCCGGGTTGTCCCAGATATCGGAGGACATGCTGGAGGCGGCCAAGGTCGATGGAGCCACCTGGTGGCAGCGGCTGTGGAAGGTGATCATCCCCAACATGAGGGCCGCCATCATGGTCGCCGTGCTGTTCCGGGCGCTGGACGCCTTCCGCATCTTCGACAACATCTATGTGATGACCCGCGGGGCTCAGGGCACCGAGTCGGCGTCGTTCCTCACCTACCGACAGGTGATCGAGCAGTTCGAGCTGGGCATCGGGTCCGCGCTGTCGGTGCTGTTGTTCCTGTCGGTCATGTTGATCGCATTCCTGCTGGTGAAGTTGTTCAAGGTTGATCTTGCTGCGGCAAGGCAGGAGGGGTAATGAGAACCAAGGTCGGTCAAGGGATCGGACTCGTACTGATCCTGCTGTGGTGCCTGTTTCCGGTTGCCTGGATCCTTTCCCTCTCTTTCAAGTCGGTCGAGGAGGCCGCTGCGGGAAGCCCGCAGTTCCTCCCGAAGGACCCGACACTCGACACCTACCAAGTGGTCCTCCAAGACGCCGACTTCCAGCGAGCGCTCATCAACTCGTTCGGAATCTCGCTCATCGCCACCACGCTGTCGGTGATCCTCGCGACGCTTGCCGCCTACGCCATCGCCCGCCTCGACTTCACGGGCAAGCGCGTGGTGCTCTCGATCGCCCTCGCCATTGCGATGTTCCCGGTGGTATCGCTGGTTGGACCGCTGTTCGATCAGTGGCGGGTGCTTGGGCTGTTCGACACCTGGCCCGGCCTGATCATCCCCTACATGTCGTTCACGCTGCCGCTGGCGATCTGGACGCTGTCGGCGTTCTTCCGGGAGATCCCCTGGGAGATGGAACAGGCGGCCCAGGTCGACGGGGCGACAGCGTGGCAGGCGTTCCGCAAGGTGATTGTCCCGCTGGCTGCTCCTGGTGTGTTCACGGCCGCGATCTTGACCTTCTTCTTCGCCTGGAACGACTTCGTGTTCGGCATCTCGCTCACCTCGACGACCGATGCGAGGCCAGTACCTGCCCAACTTGCGTTCTTTGTGGGTCCCGACCAGTTCAACGCGCCGACGTCAACCTTGGCGGCAGCGTCGATGATGGTCACGGTGCCCATCATCATCATCGTTCTGCTATTCCAACGTAAGATCGTGGCCGGCTTGACCTCCGGCGCTGTGAAGGGTTGATGCCAGATGGCTGCCATCGAAATGAAGAACATCGTCAAGCAGTACGGCGACGGGTTCGCCGCCGTCAACGACGTATCCATCGATGTTGCCGACGGGGAGTTCGTGATCCTCGTCGGTCCCTCCGGCTGCGGGAAGTCCACGCTGCTGCGGATGATCGTCGGTCTGGAAGACATCACGTCCGGTGACATGATCATCGGCGGCGAGCGCGTGAACGACATGGCGCCGCGAGACCGCGACCTGGCGATGGTGTTCCAGAACTACGCGCTGTATCCGCACCTGACGGTCTACGAGAACATCGCCTTCCCGCTGCGCCTGGCCAAGAACTTCAGCGAGTCGGAGATCGACGAAAAGGTGCGCACTGCGAGCGCGACGCTCGAGCTCGACGAGCATCTGGACCGCAAGCCCGGGAACCTTTCCGGTGGTCAACGCCAGCGGGTGGCGATGGGCCGCGCGATCGTCCGCGACGCGAAGGCGTTCCTGTTCGACGAGCCGCTGTCGAATCTCGATGCCAAGCTCCGCGGTCAGATGCGCACCGAGATCTCCCGGCTGCAGCGGCGGCTCGGGATCACCACCGTCTACGTCACCCACGACCAGACCGAGGCCATGACGCTCGGGGACCGGGTTGCGGTGCTGCGGCGCGGATTCATGGAGCAGCTCGCGACCCCACGGGAGCTGTACGAGAACCCGGTCAACTTGTTCGTCGCCGGGTTCATCGGTTCACCGCCGATGAACTTCCTGCCCGCGACGGTCGAAGGCGACATGGTCGAACTGCCGTTCGGTCGGGTCAAGATCCCCGCCGAGAAGGCAGCGCGTGCTAAGGGACGTGGCTTGCTCATCGCCGGGATCCGACCCGAGCACTTCGAGGACGCCTCGGTGATGGACCGCGCCACGGTCGCCGAAGGGTCGACGTTCCGGGCTCATGTCGACGTGACCGAGTGGCTGGGTGACCAGCAGTACGCCTACATCCCGTTCGAGGCCCCACCGGAGGTCCAGGCGCAGCTGACGCAGCTCGAGAGGGACCTCGACGGAGAGTCGATCCGCACCCAGCTCGTGGTGTCGCTGGACTCAGCCAGTCGCGTCCCCGAGGGCGAAGAGATCGAGCTCTACGTCAACGCGGCCAAGATGCACCTCTTCGACCCCTCGACGGGTGACAACCTGACGGTCACCTCCCCCCACGAAGAGACCTCAGCGCACTCCTCATCGACCTCCTCGTCGAGTTCCGGGGCATCCGTAGCTCGGTAGACCCGGTGAAGCAGGTCATCCCCGAACTAGCCAGGCGCTCGTGTCGGGGGCCAGTGTGCGTTGCCCTGGCGCCCGGGTCGACATCGCGAGGATTTTCCCTCGGGCAGGTCGATGTCAACGGTGCTGGTGTTGACCCAGCACTCCAGGTCGCCTCGGCGGAAGGCGAGCGTCCCTTCCGGGGAGTCGATCCACTCCAGCGCGTCGGCGCTGGTGAGGTGCGCTCTCCGCAGCCGTAATGCGTCCCGGTACAACGACAGGGTCGAGTCCGGGTCGTCCTCTTGCGCCTCAGCCGTGCGGCTGGCCCAGTCGGCCGGCTGCGGGAGCCACGGGGCGGCGTGGGCGTCGTCGGGGCTGAAGCCGAACGGCGGCGCCTGCCCTGACCAGGGCAGCGGCACTCGGCAGCCGTCGCGGCCGGGATCGGTGTAGCCCGACTGCCGCCACGTCGGATCCTGGCGGAGGTGACCAGGGATGTCCTCCACTTCCGGCAACCCGAGCTCCTCACCTTGGTACAGGTACGCAACGTCAGGCAGCGCCAAGGTGAGCAGGATCGCGGCCCGCGCCCGCCTGAGCCCCAGCGCGAGGTCAGCAGGCTCCTCGCCCCATCGCGTCCTTGCGTGGTTGGCTTTCGACAAGGTGGTCCGGCTGAGTTCGCGCGTAGCGGGTCACGTGACGTACGACGTCGTGGTTGGACAGCACCCAGGTGCTGGGAGCGTTGACCTCCCTGGCCGCCGAGATCGCGTCGTCGATGACCGAGCGCATTGCTGCGGCCCGCCACGGCGCCCGGAGGAAGTCGAACTGGAACGCCGTATGCAGCTCGTCGCTGCGGACGTACTGCGAAAGCCTCTCGTTGTTCGCGACCCACGCCTCGGCGACGAAGATGCGCGGGGGTCGTAGGAGTCGGCGATTTTGCGCCAGTCGCGGTAGATCTCGTGGACCTCGTCTTGGTCCCAGGCGGGGTGGGCAGTGGTGTGGTGGGCCCCAGGGGTTGGCGCCGGCGCGTCGGGGAGGCCGGCTGCCTTGCTGAGCCCGTGGGCGACATCGATGCGGAAGCCGTCGACGCCGCGGTCGAACCAGAACCGCAAGATGTCTTCGAACTCCGCTCGCACCTCCGGGTGTCCCCACTCGAGGTCGGGCTGGCCGGGCGCGAAGAGGTGCAGGTACCACTCACCGGGTGTGCTGTCGTCTGGCTCAGTGATGCGGGTCCAGGCCGGCCCCCGAAGTTGCTCTGCCAGTTGTTCGGGGGCTCAGCGCCGTCCACGCCCCGGCCGGGCCGGAACACGTACCGCTCCCGAGCGCCCGGCTCATTGCGCAGGGCCGCCTGGAAACCACGGGTGGGCGGCCGAGGTGTGGTTGGGCACGATGTCGAGCAGCACCTTGAAGCCAAACCCGTGAGCCTCACGGAGGAACTCCTCGGCGTCGGCAAGGGTGCCGAAGGTCGGCTCGATCCCGCGGTAGTCGGCAACGTCGTACCCGCCGTCTTCCATCGGAGAGGGGTACCACGGGTTGACCCACAGCGCATCTATGCCGAGGGAGGCTAGGTAGGGCAGTTTGGCGCGTAGCCCGTTGATGTCACCGACGCCGTCGCCGTCACTGTCGGCGAAGCTGCGGATGTACACCTGGTAGACCACCGACGTCTTCCACCATGGCGCCGCCTGCCTCGTCCCGCCCGGGCGGTGGGATATGTCGTGCGTCGTCAAGAAGAACGTCTCCCGTTCTCGCTGGCGGTCTATGCGGCCCCCGCAGATCGCCGTTCAGGCTAGCGGACGCCGCGCGGCCGGAACTGAACGCTGATCCTCGGTCCGACATCGCGAGTCGTCTTTGGTATGGCGTGCTCCCAGGTGCGCTGGCAGGAACCGCCCATGACCAACAGGTCACCGTGACCAAGCGCGAACCCGAGCGACTCCCCGCCCAACCGCGGCCGCAGCAGCAGCCGGCGAGCCACCCCGAACGACACGATCGCCACCATGGTGTCCTCGTGCCGGCTCCGCCCAATCGTGTCGCCGTGCCAGGCAACGCTGTCCCGGCCGTCGCGGTAGTAGCACAGCCCGGCGGTGCGGAACGGTTCGCCGAGCTCGCCGAGGTAGTGCGCCGAGAGGGCCTCCCTAGCCGCCTCGAGGACAAGGTGTGGAAGCGGCTCGTGTTCGGCGTACCAGCTGAGGAGACGGGGTACGTCGACCAGCCGCTCGTACATCTGCCGCCGCTCGGCGTACCAGGGCACTGTCTCGACCAGCCGCTGGAACACCTCGTCGGACCCACTCACCCAGCCGGGCAGCACATCAACCCACGCACCGCGGCTGAGGTGAGTGCGCTCCACTTCGCCAAGCGAGCCGATCTCCGGGCCGGTGGCCGGCGCGGCGTCAAGGAGGGACGCCTGGAAGTGCGTCGTCATAGCGGCAAGTGTAGCGTCCTTCGAACACACGTTCTAGTGCTTGAAGTAGCGTGATGCGCCCTTGATCGCGCCTGCCGAAGGGGGTTTGCGTCGTGCGCGGCGGCCAGGTTCACTGAGCGCATGCCATTGACGGGTGACTACGAACCGAGCCCATCGCAACGGACCCGCGAGCACGTCGAGGAGTATGAGAGCTCCGGTGGCACATCGGGTACGACGATGCGCGGTATGCCGGTCATCATCGTGACCAGCAGGGGAGCCAAGACCGGCAAGCTGCGCAAGACGCCGCTGATGCGGGTCGAGCACGACGGCAGGTATGCGGCTGTCGCCTCGCTCGGCGGCGCGCCGAAGAACCCGGTCTGGTACTACAACCTGACCGCCCATCGGGACGTCGAGGTGCAGGACGGGCCGGTCAAGCAGGACATGGTGGCCCGCGAGGTCACCGGCGACGAGAAGGCGCAGTGGTGGGAGCGTGCGGTGGCCGCCTTTCCCGACTACGCCGACTACCAGCGCAACACCGAACGGGAGATACCCGTGTTCGTCCTGGAGCCCGCGCGATCCTGACGGGCGCTGCTCGGTTACACCGGCCCAGCGACCGGAGCGCCCAGGACCTCGGCCAGCCGGTCAGGCGGCAGCCGGTGCGCGGTGATGCCGTCGCGCCCCGTCATGGTCTGCGCGGCCAACAACGCGTTGACGATGGCTTGCTCGGTGGCCTCGATCGCCGCGTAGAACAACGGGTCGAGAGCGTCGTTCGACAGCATCCGGACGTCCCAGACGGCTGACGTCTCCTCGCTGCCGGTGGCGCTGGTCGAAAGGCGGTTCCCCGTAGCGAAGGCCACGAACAGGTCGCCGCTGCTGTTCTCTCCCGCGCCGCCGGTGCGCGCAACGCCGAGACTGGCGCGCTGAGCCAGCCGGATGCACTGGTGCGGCAGCAGCGGCGCGTCGGTGGCGACGATGCCGATGATCGAGCCGCTGCCTTCGTGGTACGTCGACGGGTCGGGCGGGCTGGGCAACGGCACCTCGCCCGCGCCGATCAACCGGCCGACGGGTACGCCGTCCACGCTGAGCCGGTCGCGCCGCCCGTGGTTGGCCTGCACGAGCACCCCGACGGTGTACCCGCCGGCCACCCGGGAGGCGCTGCCGATTCCGCCCTTGAAACCGTGGCACACCATGCCGGTGCCCCCGCCGACGTTGCCCTGGGCGACCGGACCGCCAGCCGCGGCCGCGTACGCCGTACGGACGTGCTCTGGGCGCACGTGGAAGCCGTCGCAGTCGTTGAGCACGCCGTCCCACGTCTCACCGACCACTGGCAGCGACCAGTGCTCGCCGGCCTGCCCGCGGCTCTCCACCTCGATCGCCACCAGCGTGTCGCGGACCACCCCGACGCTGTGGGTGTTGGTCAGCCCGATCGGTGAGGTGAGGGTGCCGCTCTCGGTGACCCAGGCGAGCCCGGTCAGCTCGCCGTTGCCGTTGAGGACGTGTGACCCGGCGAAGACCGGTTGGTCCCAGACGCCGTCGGAATGCGGCAGGACCACGGTGACGCCGGTGCGCACTGGACCGTTGCCTCTGTCGAGTGGCCCGTCGCCGTGGATCAGGGTGCAGTGCCCGACGCACACCCCGCCGACGTCGCTGATTGCGTCGTACGGACCCGGCTGGCCGGCGCCGACTCGGACCACCATCTCAGGCGGGCGTGACGACGAGCAGGTGGCCCGCCTCGTCACTCTCGCCGGCCCGACGGTCCTCCTTCAACGCCAGCCCGGCTCGGGAGAGCGCGGCTGCGACCTCGGCGACCGGGCGGATATGGAAGCCGTATGCGGTGAACGGCAGCTTCTCCATCATGGTGGGATCCGCGATGCCGACGACGGCTCGACCCGACGGTTTCAGGCTGCGAGCCAGCTCTGCAAAGGCTGCGTCAAGCTCGGGGAGGAAGTAGATGGTGTTGACGGTGATCGCCGCATCCAGCGAGTCGTCAGCCAACGGCAGCCGCGTGAGCGAGCCGGCGTACAGGTGCAGCCGCCCTTCGCTGACCTCGGTGCGGAACCGCCGCTGCGCACGCGACAGCATCGTCTGCGACAGCTCGACGCCGTGCACGTGACCCGCCGTACCCACCCGCTCCAACAGGACCTCGAGCCCGACTCCGCCGCCGAAGCCGAGGTCGGCGACCGTGGCCGCGCCGAGTTCGCCCAGCGCGTCGATCGCCGCGGTGACCTTGCTTCGGTTTCGGCGGTTGAGGCGGGCGCCGACGACCCGGCCCAGCGGCCCCCGCGGATGACCAAGCTGACCGGCCAGGCCCTTCATCAAGCGGGTCCGCAGCGTCATGGGAGCACGATAGCGGGGGTCGACCAGCGGCTGTCAGTCCTCCGGGAAGTCGTCGGGATCTCCCAGCGTGATGTGCAGGGCCTGCGCCATCGCGCCGGTGAACGTCAGCGCGTCGATCGGCGAGGAGTTGACGATGGTGGCACCGGCGAGGCTGGAGATGCCTCGGATCCCGTCCCAGGTGCAGTCGATGAAGCTGGCCTTCGCCGCCTTGACCTGGGAGAACTCCGCTCTGGTCAGGTCGCAGCGGCGGAAGGCGGCGCCGGTCAGGTCAGCGCCCACGAAGTCGGCGCTGTGCAGCCGGCAGTCCACGAACTCCACGGACGTAAACGACGCGAACCGGAACGAGGTGAGATCGGCCAGGCAGTCCCGCACGAGCACATGCCGCCACGCGGCATCGGGTGCGGCGAGACCGGTCAGCCGCGACGCCGTAACCTCGACCCTGGTCATCGCGCCGTGGGACAGCTCGACGTTGGCGACGTCGCAGCGTTGCAGGACCGAGTCAGAGACGGTGAGCTTGTCGAGGCGGCTGCGGGCGAACGTGCAACCGGTCAGCCGGCATCCCTCGATGTCGACGAGCCGAGCCGAGCGGCCCGCAAAGTCTGCTTCGACGAGGTCGAGTTCGCTGAGCAGCGCCTCGTCAACGAGGTCGTCTCGTGGCAGCTCCGCATCGGCCAGTACGGCGGTCAGCCGGGGGCGAACGCGCAGCTTCCTTACCCGGCGTTCTCCTGGCGCTTCTACGCTGCGCACCTCACCAACCCCCGGCTCAAAATGGAACGATCTTGCAGAAAATCGCCGCCACGACTGCAAGAACGTACCAGTCTGCGCACTACGTCACAGCCCTTCGGCGACCGCGGCGCCGGCGGCGAGCCAGGCGCGTTGGGTGGCTGGCCGCAGGGCGTCGAAGCGGATGACACCGCTGTACAGGGCAGGGTCGTGCGGGATGGTCACCACGGTGCGCACCAGCGGTGCGAAGTCGCGGACGATCCGCCGCATGAGGGGGTCGTTGCCCGGGGTGCGCTGGGAGATGATCGCAACGGCGTTGCGGGCGAGCTCTGCAGAGTGCTCGTCACGTTGGGCCAGCGCCTCGAGCATGCGGGCACCTGCCTCAGCCGTGTCCTCCACGTTCGTGCAGGGCACAACCAGGGAGTGGGCATGGCGGATCATCGCCCGCCAGTTGCTGGCCCGCTCGGAGTTGCCCGAGTCCATGAAGACGAGCCGGTAGTACTTCGCCGCGACCTCGTGGACCGCGTCGACTTCCTCGCCGGTGACCTCGTGCTCGCCCTCGGTGGACTGGTCGGACCACAAGACGTCGAACTTGTCGGCGGGCTGGTGGTGCACGTAGCGGGCGAGCTCGGCCGCCTGAGCGCCGACAGCGAGGAGGTCCTGCGTCTTCGGTAGCAGATCGAGGACGGTGGCGTCGTGGTTGCCCTTGCCGGTGCGCCAGGCGGCGGTGCCGCGCGTCTCGTTGTTGTCCCAGGCGAGCACCGGCCCGCCGCCGAAGCGGGCGAAGATCGCCGACAGGCACACCGTCGTCGGCGTCTTGTTGGCGCTGCCCTTCGGGTTCGCGACCGCCACAGTCCTTGGCCCGGCCCAGTGCTGGCTGACGAGGTTGATGTCGTCACGCAGCGCCTGCTCCTTGCGCGAGGGGCCGGTGCGGATCCCCATTCGGTTGAGCGACCCTCGCACACCGACCTGCGCTGGCTCCACGGGGGCTTCGGTGGCGATGAACGACTTGCGTGCATGACGCCCCGGAGCGACCGGCGTGGCCGGAGGTTCTTGACCAGCAGGTGGTACGGCGGCGGGCTCCGCAGGTGGTACGGCGGCGTGCTCCGCTGGTGGCACGGCGGCGGGCTCCGCCGCAGGTGGCGCCGCAACGGCGGCTGCTGCCGGCGGCGCGTCGGCCGCAGCTGCTGGTACGGGCGCGGCTTCCCCAGCCGCAGGCGTGGCGGCAGCCGGAGGCTCAACAGCTGGGGCTGCGTGGCGCGGTGTCCACCAGGTGCTTTCCTCGGCGGCGCCAGGCGGCCAGAACGACGCCTCAGCAGCCGCCGGCGCGGCCTCGTCGGCCGCGGGTGGACCGTCGGCAGCCGCGGGCGGTGCCGCCGCAGGCGGCTCGGTGACCGGTTCCACTGCCACTTTGCCGTCGGGGTAAACAACCAGCGTGCACGGGCCGTCTGGGTCATCGGTGGCGGCCCGGACGGCGGCGCCTGTCGGCTGTGCCGCGCGGGCGAACATGATCTCGGCGGCGGTACGCCGGGCATCCTGTAGCGTCCGCGTGGCAATCGGATAGACAGTGTCGTCGACAGCTACCTCCCCCGTGCCGTCGCGCCGAACGGTCACGAAAATCCTGGGGGAAGCGGCG
>JAUJOE010000005.1:277401-279371 GCA_030447805.1 Nocardioidaceae bacterium
TTGACGCCGCTGACAGCGTAGGCATATGACCCTGCGCTTCCACGAGATCGCCGAGGCGAACCACCGCATCCAGAACCCGTTCACCGACGACAAGCTCATGCTGCTCGGCGAAGTGGCCCGGGTGGGTTCCCACACGCGAATACTGGACGTCGCGTGCGGTAAGGGCGAGCTGCTATGCCGATGGGCCGAAGTCCACCGGGTCTCAGGGCATGGAGTCGACGCCAGCCAGGTATTCCTTGCAGCCGCCGAAGCGCGCGCAGCCCAACTCGGTGTCGCAGACCGGTTGACCTTCTCCCAAGGGGACGCCGAGTTCTTTGAAACGGACGAGCGTTTCCCCCTGGTCTCCTGTATGGGCGCCATGTGGTTCGCCGGCGGCTTCGACGAGAGCCTGGCCATGCTGCGGATGTGGGCGACCGATGACGCGTTGATCCTCGTCGGACATCCGTACTGGATCGAGGAACCGCCGGACGGTGCCTACGAGGCCTTCGACCCCGATCGCACGGAGAACGCCACCTTGATCGGCACCCTCGACCGGTTCGAGCAGCATGGGCTGGAACTTGTCGAGATGGTGCTGGCAGACGGCGACTCATGGGACCGGTACGACGCGGCGCACTGGTGGACCACCGACGTGTGGTTGCGGGCCAACCCCGACGATCCGGATCACGCCGCGGTTCGCGACTTCTCCCGGACGTGGCAGCGCCGCTACCTCGAGTACGGCCGCCGCTACCTCGGCTGGGGCGCATTCGTCCTTCGCGTCGGCGCCTAAACACCCCTGCCTACCCGCTCACCATCTCCACCCGGGGCGACTCTCACGCGCCCCTCATGCCTGGCTCATGCAGCGCACTTACCGTCGGGGCCATGAGGATCCCCGCAGAGCTCGGCGCCACCTCGGCCGCCGTCGAGGTCATGACTCCCACCCAGGCCAACGCAGTGGTCACGTCGACCACCCAGCCGCTCTCCCCACGGCGCCTGCTTCAGGCCAAAGCCGCCTACACGACCCGCTTCCTCGCCAAGGCTCTCGCCGTCCACGCTGGCGGCTACTCGCTGCGGCGCGGCCCCGGTGTCGCGCCACGTGCCGGTGACATCGTGCTCGCTCGCGTAGAGGAACTTGGCAAGCACACGAAGCTCGAGGGTCCGGCGAGCCGGCGGCAGACCTTGTTTCCCGGTGATGAGCTGCTGCTCGCGTACGGACACCGCTACGCATCCGACCAGTTCGAGGCGCACGTCCCCGACAGCCTTGGGGAAGCGCATCTGGTCGCCGCCGGAGGGCTGGCTGGGCTGGTGACGGCACAGCACGCGTCGATCGACCAGCCGACCCGGTTGCAGCCGATCGGGCTGCTCGCCAACGCACACGGTGTCGTCAACCTGTCCCACCTAGCCCCACGCCGCCTGCTGGTCGGGCTGCCGCCGCTGCCCGAGGGCCGGTTGCCGAGGGACCGGCCAGCCGTGGTGGCGGTGCTCGGCACCGCCATGAACTCCGGCAAGACGACGACGCTGGCCTGTTTAGTCCGGGGTCTGTCCCAAGCGGGGTTGAGGGTCTCGGCTGGCAAGGCGACCGGTACGGGCGCTGGCGGCGACCCGGGACTATACAAGGACGCGGGCGCTGAGCGGGTCCTCGACTTCACCGACTTCGGCTTCCCTTCCACCTTCCGGCTCGGTCACGACCGGGTCCGCGCGTTGCTCGTGTCCCTCGTCAGCGAACTCACCCAGCCCACCACCGACGTTGTGCTGGTGGAGATCGCCGACGGGGTCTACCAAGAGGAGACGGCGAGGCTGCTCGCCGACCCGTTTTTTCATGCAGTGGTGGATCGGGTCGTGTTCTCCGGCACCGATGCCCTTGGGGCGACGGCCGGGCTGGGAGTGCTGCGTGAGTACGGCGCCGACGTCGCCGCGATCAGTGGAATCCTCACCGCTTCCCCGCTGGCCACCCGAGAGACGGCCGGCGTGGTCGACGTACCCGTGATCGATAC
>JAUJOE010000013.1:0-21580 GCA_030447805.1 Nocardioidaceae bacterium
GCCGGTTGTTGAAGTCGCGCGGCCTGCGGGTGACGATGCAAAAGCTCGACCCCTACCTCAACGTCGACCCCGGCACGATGAACCCCTTCCAGCACGGCGAGGTCTTCGTCACCGACGACGGCGCCGAGACAGACCTCGACGTCGGGCACTACGAACGGTTCCTCGATGTCGACCTGGACCGGCTCGCCAACGTCACGACAGGTCAGGTGTACTCCACCGTGATCGCCAAGGAGCGACGAGGCGACTACCTCGGCGACACGGTCCAGGTGATCCCGCACATCACCAACGAGATCAAGGAACGCATCCGGGCCATGGCCGGCACCGATGTCGACGTGGTGATCACCGAGATCGGCGGCACCGTTGGCGACATCGAGTCGCTGCCGTTCCTCGAAGCCGCCCGACAGGTGCGCCACGACGTAGGCCGCGACAACTGCTTCTTCCTGCACGTGTCGCTGGTCCCCTACATCGGGCCGTCCGGTGAGCTCAAGACCAAGCCCACCCAGCACTCGGTCGCGGCGCTGCGGTCCATCGGCATCACTCCCGACGCGGTGGTGTGCCGCGCCGATCGCGAGATCAGCGCGTCGGTCAAACGCAAGATCTCGCTGATGTGTGACGTCGACGAGGAGGCCGTCGTCGCCGCTGTCGACGCGCCGTCGATCTACGACATCCCCAAGGTGCTGCACTCCGAAGGCCTCGACGCGTACGTCGTCCGCCGGCTGAGCCTGCCGTTCCGCGACGTCGACTGGACTCGGTGGGACCAGCTGCTGCGGCAGGTGCACCACCCCGACGAGAACGTCACCGTGGCGCTGGTCGGCAAGTACATCGACCTCCCCGACGCGTACCTGTCGGTCGTCGAGGCCCTCCGGGCCGGCGGCTTCCAGCACTCCGCCCGGGTCAACCTGCGCTGGGTCGCCTCCGACGACTGCCGCACACCCGAGGGGGCAGCCGCGCGGCTCCATGACGTCGACGCGGTCTGCATCCCCGGTGGCTTCGGTGTGCGCGGTATCGAGGGCAAGGTGGGCGCACTGCGCTACAGCCGGGAGCAGCGCATTCCCACCCTCGGGCTGTGCCTGGGTCTGCAGTGCATGGTGATCGAGTTCGCCCGAAACGTCGCCGGGCTCACCGACGCCGGTTCCAGCGAGTTCGACCCCGAAGCGTCCCAGCCGGTCATCGCGACCATGGACGAGCAGCTCGACATCGTCTCCGGCGCGGGCGACCTTGGCGGCACGATGCGGCTCGGGTTGTATCCCGCTGACCTCGAGGACGGGTCGATCGTCGCGGCGGCGTACGGCACCGGGCGGGTCGAGGAGCGCCACCGCCACCGCTACGAGGTCAACAACAAGTTCCGCGGCGACCTGGAGGCGGCCGGCCTGGTGTTCTCCGGCTTGTCGCCCGACCGGGAGCTGGTCGAGTACGTCGAGCTGCCCCGCGCCGTACACCCGTACTACGTCGCGACTCAGGCGCACCCGGAGCTGCGGTCGCGCCCCACCCGACCGCATCCGCTGTTCAGTGGCCTGGTCGCCGCGGCCCTGGACCGGCAGCGGGAGCTGCGCCTGCCCGTCGACGAGAGCGGGTTACGGCGCGTTGCCGTCGACGTGCCCGGTTGAGTAGGTTCACAGCATGAAGATCGGCGTACCCACCGAGGTCAAGAACCACGAGTACCGGGTGGCGATCACCCCCGCCGGGGTCCATGAGCTGTCGACCCGGGGCCACGACGTCCTCGTCCAGTCTGGTGCCGGTCTCGGCTCGTCGATCACCGACGAGCAGTACGCCGCCGCTGGCGCGAAGGTGCTCGGCACCGCCGACGAGGTCTGGGAGACCGGCGAGCTGATCCTGAAGGTCAAGGAGCCGATCGCCGAGGAGTACCCGCGCATGCGCGACGGTCAGGCTCTGTTCACGTACCTGCACCTGGCCGCGTCCCGGGAGTGCACCGACGCGCTGTTGGCGCAGGGGGTGACGTCGATCGCGTACGAGACCGTGCAGACGCCTGACGGAGCGCTTCCCCTGCTGGCACCCATGAGCGAGGTCGCGGGACGGCTCGCCCCACAGTGCGGGGCCTACCACCTGATGCGCCAAGGCGGCGGCCGGGGAGTGCTGATGGGCGGGGTGTCGGGGGTGTACGCCGCCAAGGTCGTCGTCATCGGTGCCGGGGTTTCCGGCATGAACGCCGCAGCCATCGCGTTGGGCATGCAGGCCGAGGTGCTGTTGCTCGACCGCAACCTCGACAAGCTGCGGCAGGCCGACCGCATCTACCAGGGCCACCTGCAGACGGTGGCGTCCAACGCCTTCGAGGTGGAGCACGCCGTCGTCGACGCCGACCTCGTCATCGGTGCCGTGCTGGTGCCAGGCGCCAAGGCGCCGACCCTCGTCTCGAACACGCTCGTGTCGCGGATGAAGCCCGGCTCGGTGCTCGTCGACATCTCCATCGACCAGGGTGGGTGCTTCGAGGACTCCAGGCCCACGACCCACGACGACCCGACGTACCGGGTGCACAACTCGGTGTTCTACTGCGTGGCCAACATGCCGGGCGCGGTGCCGCACACCTCGACGTACGCGTTGACCAACGTGACGCTGCCCTACGCCGTCGCGCTGGCGGACAAGGGGTGGCGCGAGGCGTTGCGGGACGACCCGTCGCTTGCGTTGGGCTTGAACACCCACGCTGGGGAGCTCACCTACGCCCCAGTGGCCACCGCCCATGAGCTGCCGTTCCGCAGCCTCGACGAGGTGCTCGCCTGAACCACGACAGCGTGGCGCGCGCTGTGCAGACCTACCTCGACCACCTCGTCGTCGAGCGAGGCCTCGCAGCCAACACGCTGACCTCATACCGACGCGACCTGCGCCGCTACGCCGCCTTTCTCGCGACCCGAGAGGTCGACCGGGTCGACGCCGTAGGGCCGGCCGACGTGGCTGAGTTCTTGATGCGGCTGCGCGAGGGCGACGAGGAGCACCGACCGCTCGGCGCCAGCAGCGCCGCTCGCACTGTTGTCGCTGTCCGCGGCTTCCACAAGTTCGCGCTGCGCGAGGGGTTGTCGGCGCACGACCCCGCGGCGCAGGTCAAGCCGCCCGCGCCGCCGCAGCGACTGCCCAAGGCGCTGCCGCTGTCCGACGTCGAAGCGATCCTGTCCGCCGCCGCTGCCGGTGGCACGGCGCTCTCGTCGCGCGACGCCGCGTTGCTGGAGTTCCTGTACGGCACCGGCGCCCGCATCTCAGAGGCGGTGGGCCTCGACATCGACGACCTCGACCTCGACTCGGGCCTGGTGCGGCTGCTCGGCAAGGGCAGCAAGGAGCGCATCGTCCCGCTCGGGTCGTACGCCGCGCAGGCGTGCGGAAGCTACCTGACCCGGTCCAGACCCCAGCTCGCCGCCAAGGGCAAAGCCGGGGGCGCGGTGTTCCTCAACGGGCGCGGCGGCCGCCTCTCGCGGCAGTCGGCGTGGGCGGTGCTGGCCCGAACCGCGGAGCGTGCCGGGGTTGGCGCTGCGGTGTCGCCGCACACGTTGCGGCATTCGTTCGCCACGCATCTGCTGGACGGCGGGGCCGACGTCCGCGTGGTTCAGGAGCTCCTCGGCCATGCCTCCGTCACCACCACCCAGGTTTACACGCTGGTAACCGTCGACCGGCTCCGCGAGGTGTACGCCACGACGCACCCGCGGGCGTTGGGCTGAGCCTGTGCACAGATTTTTCCGGGCTCTTTGTCGCGTGTCTTGGCGCCGCCCTAGAGTCGCCGCGCTAGAGACTTGGCGATGTGTAGACAAACCGAGAAAGGGCGTGCCGTGAGCGAGCCGACATTCGCTGTTCCTCCCAAGACCCCGGCCAACCTGCGGGTGGCAACGAAGCAGGCGCCGCGGGCCGCTGCGGCCGAGCAGGCGGCGGATCCCGTCTCCGAGCTTGGGCCCACGGGTCGCCCGTTCCCCGCCCTGCCGGAGCCGGGCCCCCGTCGCGGCCCCGTCGGGGAGGCTGCCGTCGGCCAGCGGAGCCCGGCGACGGTGATCGCGCTGTGCAACCAGAAGGGCGGCGTCGGCAAGACCACAACAGTGATCAACCTCGGTGCTTCGCTGGCGGAGTTCGGACGCAAGGTGCTGCTTGTCGACTTTGATCCGCAGGCGTCGTTGACCGTCGGGCTGGGAATCAACCCCAATGAGGTCGACAGCACGATCTACCACCTGATGATGGAGCGCGACGTGCCGCTTGACGACGTCGTCATCGACACCGGAATCGAGAACCTCGACCTGATCCCGTCGAATATCGACTTCGCCGGCGCAGAGATGCAGCTGATCAACGAGGTGGCCCGCGAGCAGGTGCTCGCGCGCGCCTTGGAACCGGCAGTATCGCGCTACGACGTCATCTTGATCGACTGCCAGCCCTCGCTTGGGCTGCTGACCGTCAACGCGCTGGCGGCCGCCGACGGTGTCATCGTGCCGCTGGAGTGTGAGTACTTCGCGCTGCGCGGCGTGGCCCTGCTGAAGGGCACCATCGACAAGGTGCAGGACAGGCTCAACCCCAAACTGCAGATCGTGGGTCTGTTGGGCACCATGTACGACGGTCGCACCGTGCACAGCCGCGAGGTCCTCCAGACCTTGGTCAGCGGGTGGGGCGACGCCGTCTTCCACACCGTGATCCGGCGTACCGTCAAGTTCTCCGAAGCCACCGTCGCGGGGGAGCCGCTGATCGCCTACGCAACGAGCTCAGCCGGTGCTGATGCCTACCGTCAGCTCGCGAAAGAGGTGCTCGCTCGGTGTCCCGGCGCGTGAACCTCCCCGGAGCCGACGAGCTGTTCAAGACGACGCAGCCGGCGGCTCCCAGCGCCGCCGGTCCGACTGAGGACGAGCAGGCGCGGCGCTCGCCCAGCGCTCGGGTGCGGCACGACGAGAAGATCACCGTCTACGTCACGGCCGACGAACTGCTCGACCTCGAGCACACCCGCCTGACCCTGCGCCGCCATCATGGCCTCGCTGTCGACCGGGGCCGCATCGTGCGGGCTGCCATCTCCCTTGCCTTGGAAGCTGTCGAGGCCGACGGCGGCGAGAGCGCGTTGGTACGTCGGTTGCGCGAGCAGTGAGCCCCGTTGCCGCCGAGGTCGAGCCCGCGCCCGATGCCGCGGGGTTCGCTGTGCACCTCGACAACTTCGAAGGCCCGTTCGATCTGCTGCTGCAGCTGATCTCCAGGCACCAGCTCGACATCACCGAGGTGGCGCTGTCTGTGGTCACCGACGACTTCCTCTCGCACGTCAAGGCGATGGGGCAGGAGTGGGACCTCGACAAGACCACGAGCTTCTTGGTCATCGCGGCGACCTTGCTGGACCTCAAGATCGTGCGGCTGCTGCCGTCGGCACACGTTGACGACGAAGAGGATCTGGCACTGCTCGAGGCCCGGGATCTGTTGTTCGCTCGGCTGCTGCAGTACCGCGCCTTCAAGCAGGTCGCTGGCATCTTCGAGCAGCGCCTGTCCGACGAGGCCAAGCGCGTGCCCCGCACCGTGGGGCTCGACGAGCGCTTCGCGGCGGTACTACCCGACGTACTCATCGCTTTGGGCACCGACGAGTTCGCCGCGCTGGCGGCCGCGGCACTGCAGCCCAAAGAGGAGCCGGTCCTCCCCCTGGAGCATCTGCACGCCCCGCCGGTGAGCGTGCGTGACCAGGCCGCCACGATCGTGGAAAGGTTGCGCCGGAGCCGGATCAGCACCTTTCGAGCACTGACCGCCGACGCGCCAGACACGCTGACGACCGTCGCCCGGTTCTTGGCGCTGCTGGAGCTGTTTCGCGAGGGAGCCGTGGCGTTCGAGCAGGTCAGCCCGCTCGGGGAGCTCAGCGTTCGGTGGACGGGAACCGACGAGGGCGAGGTCGGGGTGGTCGACGAGTACGAGGAGCTGCTCGTGGCGGAACCAGCATGACCACGGCTGACGCGCCGGCGGCCCGGCTGCCGCTGAAGCCGCTGCTAGAGGCGATCTTGATGGTCGCCGACGAGCCGCTTGCCCCAATCACCCTGGCACAAGCGGCCGAGTACCCCCAGGCCGAGGTCCAGCAGGCCCTGGTTGAGCTCGCCGCTGAATACAGCGCGGCCGGGCGCGGCTTCGACCTGCGGCAGGTCGGGGCCGGTTGGCGGTTCTACTCGCGCGCGGACTACGCGGCGGTGGTGGAGCGGTTCGTCGTCGACGGCCAGCAGGCCCGGCTGACCCAGGCGGCGCTGGAAACCCTGGCCGTGGTCGCCTACCGGCAGCCGATCAGCCGCGCCCGCGTGTCGGCGATCCGCGGGGTCAACGTCGACGCGGTGATGCAGACCCTCATCTCAAGGGGACTGGTCGACAAGTGTGGTACAGACCCGCACACCGGTGCCCACCTGTTCCGGACGACGGCGTACTTCCTGGAACGGATGGGTTTGACGACCCTCGACGAGCTGCCTGACATTGCGCCCTTCCTGCCCGAGTTGGCGGACGTTGACGACGGCTGACCCGCGGCAAGGCCATGGGCAAGCGATCCCACCAGCAGGCATCCGGCTGCAGAAGGTCCTGGCACAGGCCGGCGTCGCCAGCCGCCGCGCGTGCGAGACCCTGATGGCAGAGGGGAGGGTGGAGGTCAACGGCAGCGTCGTGACGCAGCTGGGAGCCCGGGTTGATCCGGAGACAGCGGTCATCCGGGTCGACGGCAAGCGGCTGCCGGTCGCCGCCTCGCACGTCTACCTGGTCGCACACAAGCCCCGAGGCGTTGTCAGCACGATGGCGGACGAGCACGGCCGGCCCGACCTACGGCAGCTGCTGAGCGGTCGGCCGGAGCGGCTGTTCCATGTTGGGCGGCTCGACACCGACACCGACGGGCTCATCGTGTTGACCAACGACGGCGACTTCGCGCACCGGCTGGCCCACCCGTCGTACGAGCTCACGAAGACGTACGTCGCCGAAGTCGAGGGAACCGTGTCGGCGAAGGTTGGCCGCCGCCTGCTGGCGGGTGTCACGCTGACCGACGGCCCGGTCGCGGTGGACTCCTTCCGGGTGATCGGCACGCACTCCGGCCGCTCGATCGTCGAGGTGGTTATCCACGAGGGGCGCAACCATGTCGTACGGCGACTGCTGGCCGAGGTCGGCCACCCGGTGCTGCGGCTGACCCGCACCGCGATCGGGCCCATCCGGCTCGGGACGATGAAGGCGGGTGACGTCCGGCCGCTCACCGCCGACGAGCTAGGGGAGCTGCTCGACCTGGTGCGGCTCTAGGCTGCAGGGCTGTCTGGTGCAGCTCTAGGCTGCAGGGGTGACCGCAGAAGCTGTGGAGGGACCGGTCCTCGTCGTCGGGGCAGGGCTGATCGGCGCCTCAGTGGCGATGGCGCTGACCCGCGCCGGGGTCGACACCTACGTACGCGACATCGACACCACAGCGGCCCAGGTAGCGGCGTCGCGGGGTGGCGGATCAGCTGACCGGCTGCCTCAGGACCCCGCGCTCGTCGTGGTCGCCACGCCCCCCGACGTGCTCGGCGCCGAGATCGCCCGAGCGCTGCGGACCTACCCGTCGGCCGTCGTCACCGACGTGGGCAGCGTCAAGAGCGAGCCGGTACGCCAGCTGCGCGAGGCCGGGGCACTGTCCTCGAGGTACGTCGGTGGGCACCCGATGGCGGGAAGCGAGCGATCCGGTCCGCTGGCCGCGGCTGCCGACCTCTTCGACGGCCGAGCCTGGGCGGTGGTCAGCCGGCCCGAGTGTGATCGGGCAGCCGTCGACCAGGTGACGGCGCTGGTTGCGCTGTGCGGCGCGGTCGCCGTACCGATGAGCGCCGAGGAGCACGACGTCGCCGTTGCTCGGGTATCGCATCTGCCGCACCTGATCGCGGCCTTGACGGCAGCGCAACTCGGCGGGGCGCCGCCGGAGCACCTGGCACTGAGCGGTCAGGGAGTGCGCGATGTGACGCGGATCGCCGGGGGCGACCCGCGGCTGTGGAGGCAGATCCTGACCGCCAACGCTGCGGCGGTCGGCGCGCTGCTTGCCTCGCTGCGCGACGACATCGACGAGGTCGTGGAGTCGTTGGCCGCTGGCGACGCTGAACGAGTCGAGAAGATCCTTACCGCCGGCGTCGAAGGCACCTCGTTGATTCCCGGCAAGCACGGTGGACCACCGCTCGCTCTGCAGGTCGTCACCGTCGCCATTCCGGACCAGCCCGGTGCCCTGGCGAAGCTGTTCAGCGACGCAGGCGCCGCCGGGGTCAACATCGAGGACGTGCGTATCGACCACGACCCGGCGCGAGCGTTCGGGCTGGTCGAGCTGAGCGTGGCTGCAGATGCCGCCGCCGGCCTGGGCGACGCCTTGACCGAACGCGGCTGGGCGGTGCACAGGTAACCTCTGACCTCGAGTCGAGAACGCTGTCGAGAACGGAGACCTTGGTGAAGAGTCGGGTGCTGAGCCAGCCAGTGCGCGACGCGCTGGAGACGCTGGTGATCGCCGTGGACGGCACAGCCGGGTCAGGGAAGTCGAGCGCAAGCCGAGGGGTGGCGGAGGCGCTCGGGCTGCGATACCTCGACAGTGGGGCGATGTACCGGGCGTTGACCTGGCAGCTTCTCTTGGACGGCGTCGACGTCACGGACGCCGACGCGGTCGCCGCGAATGCTGACAGTCCCGAGATCGAGCCCGGCACCGACCCGCGGAAGCCGACGATCCGGTTGGGCGGCGTGGACGTCTCGCGGCAGATCCGTTCCGACGGGGTGACAGCCGCGGTCAGCGCTGTCAGCGCCGTGCCGCGGGTGCGGGAGCTGCTGGTGGCTCAGCAGCGCGCTGTCATCGGGCCAGGCGGGATTGTGGTCGAGGGCCGTGATATCGGCACAGTGGTGGCGCCAGACGCGGCGGTCAAGGTGTATCTGTCCGCTGACCCCGCTGAGCGAGCGCAGCGCAGGTCGGCAGAGGCTCTGGACGCGTCGCCGGACGTGCGGGCCGTGCAGGCTGACCTGCTGCGGCGGGACGCCTACGACTCCTCGCGCCCGATCTCACCGCTGAGCGCTGCGTCCGACGCCGTGCTGATCGACTCGACGTACCTCTCACTCACCTCGGTGATCGACCGGGTCGTCGAGTTGGTGCTGGACCGCGTAGGTGGGCGGCAGTGACCGGATCGGACGTGTCGAGGCGGGCTGGGCTTCGCGGCTCCTTGCCCGACCTGACTGACGTGAAAGCACCGCCGGCTCATTGGATGTGGGCTGGTCGGCTGTTGGCGCGGTCGATTCTGCGGGCCGGGTACGACAACCGGGTGCACGGCGTCGAGCTGGTGCCTCGGCGGGGGCCGGTGATCTTGGCGTCCAACCACATCGGGTACGTCGACGGGCCGTTGCTGGTCGGCGTTGCGCCGCGGCCGGTGCACGCCTTGGTCAAACACAGCATGTTCGTTGGGCGGCTGGGCTACGTCCTGACCCAATTGGGGCAGATTCCGATCGACCGGGTCCGGGTCGACCCCCTCGCCATCAAGACAGCACTGCGGGTGCTCGCCGACGGTGGCGTCGTGGCCATCTACCCCGAGGGCATTCGGGGACTCGGCGATGTGAGCTGCACCAAGGGGGGTGCTGCCTATCTGGCGTTGGTGACCGGTGCGCCGGTTGTGCCGGTGGCGTGCCTGGGGACGCGGCAGTCCGGCGCGCTGACGGAGACGAAACCGCGCCGGGGAGCCCGGCTCGATACGGTGTTCGGCACGCCGATGCGGTTCGACCAGGTTCCCTGGCCGCGCACCAAGCCGCACGTCGCCGCCGTACAAGCGGAGATCCAGGCGGCGCTGGCGGCGCATGTGCGGGCGGCGTGCGAGATGACCGGGCAGTCGCTGCCGGCGATGCCGACGACGAGCCCGGTACCGATATGACCCGCGAAGACGGCCTGAGCGAATCGGTGCTCACCGACGGGGGCGCCGGCGGCACAGCGGCTGACGCAGTCACCGCGCCGGTGCCGGTGGTGGCGGTCGTCGGCCGCCCCAACGTCGGCAAGTCGACGCTCGTCAATCGCATCCTGGGCCGCCGCGAGGCTGTTGTCGAAGATGTCCCGGGAGTGACTCGCGACCGGGTGTCCTATGACGCAATCTGGAACGGGCGGGCGTTCACCGTGGTCGACACGGGTGGCTGGGATCCCGACGCGCGGGGCATGGCCGAACAGGTGTCGCTGCAGGCCGAGATCGCCGTGGGTCTCGCCGATGCCGTCGTGTTCGTGGTGGACGCGACAGTGGGGATCACCGACGTCGACGAGACGGTCGTGAAGATCCTGCGCCGCTCCGGCAAGCCGGTGGTGTTGGTCGCCAACAAGGTCGACGACATCCGAACGGAGGGCGACGCCGCGGCATTGTGGAACCTGGGGCTCGGTGAACCGCATCCGGTGTCGGCTCTGCATGGCCGCGGGAGCGGTGACCTGCTCGACGCGGTGCTGGTGGCCCTCCCGGATGCTCCTGAGGAGGTCTTCGAGCGCCCTCGCGGCCCGCGGCGGGTGGCCATCGTCGGCAAGCCGAACGTGGGCAAGTCCAGCCTGTTGAACAAGCTTGCGCGCGAGGATCGGGTCGTCGTCCACGACGTTGCAGGGACGACGGTCGACCCGGTCGACGAGGTGGTGCAGCTCGGGGGGAGGGCGTGGCAGTTCATCGACACAGCCGGGATCAGGCGACGGGTCAAGGAGGCAAGCGGCCACGAGTTCTACGCCAGCCTGCGGACCGCTGGAGCGATCGAGCGCGCGGAGGTCGCGGTCGTCGTGATCGACGGCAGCGAGCCGTTGACCGAGCAGGACCAGCGGATCGTCAGCTTGGTCGAGGAGTCGGGGCGGGCGGTGGTGATCGCCTTCAACAAGTGGGACAAGGTCGACGAGGAGCGTCGGCGCTACCTTGACCGGGAGGTCGAGCGGGAGCTGGTCCGGGTTCAATGGGCGCCTCGGGTGAACATCACGGCGTTGACGGGTTGGCATGTTGACCGGCTGGTGCCGGCGTTGGATCGCGCCCTTGAGGGCTGGGAGACCCGCGTGCCGACCGCTGCGCTGAATGCCTTCCTTGGCCGCTTGGTCGCAGCGCATCCGCATCCGGTGCGCGGTGGCAAGCANAAAGTATTGGAACTGGCTGCCGCTGCCCATCCGTCGATCCGGCGGGCGGCGTTACCCTTCCTTCGGGAGCTGGCCGACGCGGCGGGCGCTACCGCTCACCTGACCATCCTCGACAATGAGGAAGCCCTGGCCGTGGCGGTTGCGGAGCCGAGCTGGACACCGTGCCTGGGGGCCGTCGGCGGCGAGCGGTCTGCACACGGCTGGGGACCGACGCCGCGACACCGTCGACCGGGCGGTGAAGGTGGCGTTCGACAAGGCGCGTGGGCTGCACGGCTCGCCCAGGTTGCACGCCGATCTCCGCGATGACGGGTGGACGGTCTCGGAGAAGACGGTGGCGGATTTGATGCGCCGCCAAGGCCTGATCGCACGCCGATCAAGCGCAGGAACAGGCTGACGAGGCAGGATAAGTCCGCACCGAAGTTCCCTGATCTGCTCAAGCGGGACTTCACCGCTGAGCGTCCGAACGCTAGGTCGGTGGGTGATATGACCGAGACCCCCACCGGTCCCGACGGCCGTGGTCCGAAGCTGTATCTGGCGACCGTGATCGACCTCTACAGCCGGCGGCTGCTCGGTGCCGCCACCAGCCTGCACCCTGATGCCGGGCTAGCGTGTGCGGCGATCAAGATGGCCGTGGTGGCCCACGGCGGCGAGGATGCGCTCTGGCGTGAGGATGAGGCCGAGCGGGTCGTCTCTTCCACACCGACCGTGGCTCGACCTACACCGCCCACGCGTTCACCAAGTTGTGCCGTCAGCTCGGGATCCGCCAGTCGATGGGCAGGGTCGGGTCGTGCTTCGACAATGCTGCCGCCGAGGCGTTCTTCTCCTCATTGGAGTGGGAGGTTCTGTCGCGACACGACTTCAAGACCGTCGACCAGGCTCAGGCTGTTGTGCTGGAGTGGTGCTACGGGTTCTACAACCAGGACCGGCGGCACTCCGCCGGCATGATGAGCCCGATCAACTACGAGAAAATCGCGGCCCCCGACCGGGAAGCCGCATAAGAAACCCTCCACGGTTCGGGGGGAACCACAACGGTGATGAAGTGCCACGGCGCCGGGCCCTTCCAGAACCACAAGTCACCGCTGAACTGCAGGTTCACTGGATCAGGATAGGAGCCCGCCTGCCAGCCGGAGCTGTGAAGGTCGTTCTGCAACCGTGCGGCATACTTCGCGGGTGAGCGAACGAGTGAGCGTTCCGACCGAGGCTGGCGAGATCCCGGCGTACCTCTGGCTTCCTAACGGCGGCACTGGCCCGGGGCTGCTGTTGCTCCAAGAGATCTTCGGGGTGAGCGGTTACATCCAGCGACGTGGTGCCGGCTTGGCGGCTGCCGGGTACGTCGTCCTGGCTCCCGAGCTGTATTGGCGGTTGGACGCCACGGGGGTGGACGAGTCGGCGCCCTCAGCCATCGACGACGCCATGGCCTTGGCTACCCGGTTGGACTGGGACGCTGCCGTCGGCGACGCCCGAGCCGGTCTCGAGCACCTTTGTGGGCGCGATGAGGTGCGCGGTGGCACAGGCCTGATCGGCTTTTGCCTCGGCGGCGGGCTGGCCTTCAGCGTGGCGGCGGAGGACTCTCCCGACGTGCTGGTGAGTTACTACGGATCGGCTATCCCTAACCTGCTGCATCTTGCGCCTCAGGTGAACATGCCGAGTCTGCACCACTTCGGGCTCGCTGATGCGTACATCGACCAGGCCATGGTGCAGCGGATCCGCGACGCGGTGACTGCCGACGGTCGCCCCGCTGAGTTCGAGGTCTACGAGGGTGCGAACCACGCCTTCGACAACGACGATTTCATGCTCTACCACCCGGAGGCGTCTGCGCTCGCCTGGCAGCGGACACTGGACTTTCTCAGCCGGACGCTACCGACTTAGCACCGCCGGGGCGGGGGCTCATGCTAGTCGCTGATCTCAACCGAGCAGTGCGTTGTACACGTCGGCTGTCTCGCGGGCCATCCGCTCGGCGGTGAACTCCTGCTCGAACATCGACCGTGCGTTGGTGCCCCACTCTCTAGCGACCTGGGGGTTCTCCAGCGGCTCGAGGATGGCAGCGGCGAGGTCAGCAGCGTCGGAGGTCTCGACAAGGTCGCCGGGCGGCACAAGCCGGCCGGTTACGCCATCGCGGATGACTTCGCTGGTGCCGCACACGCGGGTTCCGACGATGGGCAGGCCCGCTGCCATCGCCTCCAGCGCCCCCAGCGGAAGCCCCTCAACCAGCGACGGCATCACAAGGAGATCAGCTGTCGCCAACAGATCAGGCACATCGCTGCGCGGACCGGTGAAGCACACCCAGTCATCCAGTCCGAGTGCCTCGACGCGCTCGCGCAGCTCCGTCTCGAGCGGACCCTCGCCCACCCAGAGGAAACATACGTTCGGCTCGTGCTTCACCACGGCGGCCACCGCTTCGAGGAGGTACGGGTAGCCCTTTACGTCGATCAGTCGCCCGATCGTCAAGACGATCCGAGTTGACGGGTCAAGGCCCAACCGTTCCTTTACCGCGGCGCTGCTCGCCGACGACGTACGAGCCCTGATGCCGTTGCGGACGACATGCAGCTTCTGTGGCGGCACGCCGACGCGGACGAAGGTCTCCCTGACTCCCTCAGATACGCAGATGACCCCATCAGTCAGCTCCACGACGCCCAGGTACTCACTGCGGTGATGCTCGACCAGCCGGGCCAGCTCCTCGGGGCAGAGACGACCGTCGGGGTGGTGGTAGGGCGAGTAGATGAGGTCGTGCAGCTGTTCGCTGGGGAAGACAACCGTGAGCTCAGCCAGGTGCTCGGTGCGGGCTATCCGCCGTACGCCGGCCGAGTGAGCGGCACGGACGCCGGGCTGCCCCTCCCAGGAGACCCCCGCATGCGCGTGGAACAAGTCGACCTCTTCCTGTTGCAGCCAGCGGGCCAGCTCGTCGCCGGCTGACGGCTCGCCGCGCACCTCGAGCGGAACCGTCGTCGCGCCGAGATCGCCGACCCGGTCCAACAGACGAAGACCCGCCGGCGTGGGCGGGCAGACAAAGGACATCGCGAACCGGTCGACCAGCTCCGAAGCGAGGGTGAGCATGTGCTCACCGACCCCCGATGGTGCCAAGCTGTCCGTAAACAGGCACACCCGCTGCTTCACCAGAACTCCCCTACCCGCGGCCCAGAATTCGTCCCGACACCTCACCGAGGACGACTCGGCTCCCGTTAGGCCCGGCAGCCCAGCCCCGCAGCGTCACCACATCACCGTCATCAAGGAAGCGTCGGGTCGACCCGTCGGGAAGCTCGATGGGCCGGTCGCCGTTCCACGTGGTTTCCAACAGCGAGCCGAGCGTCTGCGGGTCCTTACCGCTCACGGTGCCCGAGGCGAACAGGTCGCCCACCCGCAGGCTGGCTCCGTTGACTGTCATGTGGGCAAGCATCTGGGCCGGCGACCAGTACATGTCGCGGAATTCCGGTACGGCGACCAGGTGGCCGTTGATCTCGACCTGCAGGTGCAGGTCGAGGCCGAACAGGTCGCCGTTAGAGCCGGAAAGGTACGGCAGCGGCTCTGGGTCCTGGCCCGGCAGCGCCGTCTCGGCAGCAGCCAGCGCCTCCAACGGCACCACCCATGCCGAGATCGAGGTGGCGAAGGACTTGCCGAGGAACGGACCAAGCGGCACGTACTCCCACGCCTGGATGTCGCGCGCGCTCCAGTCGTTGAGCAGCACGACGCCGAAGATGTGCTCGCGCGCCGCACTCACCGGCACCGGCTGTCCGAGCTCACTGGCCTGACCGACGATGAAGCCCACCTCGCACTCGAAGTCGAGCTTGGTGCTGGGTCCGAACGGTGGAACACCATCAGACCCCGGTCGCCGTTGGCCTTGGGGCCGCACAATGTCGGTGTCGCTCACGACGACCGTGCCCGAGCGGCCGTGGTAGCCGATCGGCAGGTGCTTCCAGTTCGGCGGTAGGGCGGGGGAGTCGGGCCGGAAGATCTTCCCCACATTGGCGGCGTGCCACTCGCTGGCGTAGAAGTCGACGTAGTCGCCGACCTCGACGGGAAGCAGCATCGTGACGTCGGCGAGGTCGACGCTGCAGCGCTCGACCACCTCGGCACGGTTACCGTCGGCGACCAGCGACACGACCCATCTGCGGATGTCCCGCCAGGCCGCTGACCCGAGCGCCATCAGGGGGTTGAGCGAACTGTGGGCGAAGACCTCCGCGTTCGGGTGCTCGAGCAAGGCCGCTGCCGCTGCCAGGTCGAGCACCGAGTCGTCGATGCGCACGCACACCGTCGGCTCGCCGGCACCGCGTTGGCAGACGCCGTACGGCAAGGTGTGCGACCCGTACGGCGACCCCGGAGGGCTGGGCGGCTGCGTCATCGCCCGTTCCCGTCGAGCAGACCGAGCCGCACGAGATCGGAGACCGGCTCCTCCAAGCCGCAGCAGCCGAACGACACGAACGCCTCCCGGACCCTGCCGGCGTCGGGGGGCGACCACGACCTGACCTCGCTGGCCACTGTCTCGGTGTCCCGCTCGGCCACCGCCGCCAGCACCGAAGTCGGGTCGGCACCCTGGCACGAGCGCGCGACAGCTATCAGCAGGTTGAGGAAGCCGTGCTGCTCCAAACCGGTCGATGCGTCGGTGAACCGTACGGCGTGGTGCAGCCCGGCGGTGAACTTCAGCGGCACGGCCACCCGAGCTGCATCGACAATCACTGCTGCGACGTCGTGCTCGCTGGGAAAGGCGTCGGCGGACGTTCCGCCGGTGCGGAACTTGGCGATGACGCGCTGGCCGTCCCGACGCCGCTCGGAGATGCCGGTGAGGATCTTCGCCCGGTCAGCGGCCGTGGTCACCTCACACGCCAGCTGAAAAGCTCGGCCGGGGTCGGGCAGGGGCAGCTCCGAGACGGGGAGCTCGAAGCCGGTGATCCGCATACCCGCGGGAACATGCGCAGGGGGCGTCGCAGCGCCGATGATGCCGACCTGCAGGACCGGCGAGCCTGCCTCAGCGTGTGCCTGGACGAACTCGTCCCAGCGTGCATGATGGTGGACCAGCAGCGGGCCGACGAGGGCGGCAAACCAGGCAGACCGGTAGCGCAGGTGAGCAGCGATCGCATCAGCCGGGGCGGCGTTGCCAGGCGGGAACATCGCCGCGTCGTCGAGCAGCCCCGCGAAGAGCGCTGGACTCGTTGACACGACAGCACCGTACTGTAATCGTGGAACGGCAGATGAGACGGTCGCGTGCGTGACCGTACCCCCGGAAGACTCGCGGAGGCAGGCGACCATGGCCTACTACCGGTCGTGTGGTTCAGTCCCTCACAAGCGGCACACACAGCATCGCCCCGACGGCGGAGCGCTGGCGTTCGAGGAGCTGATGGGTGAGGAGGGGTTCTCGTCCGACTCCTCGCTGCTCTACCACCGCAACCTGCCGTCCCGGATCGTCGACGCGCAGATCTGGCAGCCCGGCAACCTCGAGACCACCCCGAACCACCCACTCACCCCCGCCACCTGCAGCTCCATGACCTCTTCAAGCCCGACGACGTAGCTGATGTCGATCGGTGTGGTGACCGGTCGCCGGCTCGTGCTCGCCAATGGTGACGTCCGGATCTCCTACGTGGTGGCGGCTGCACCCTCGCCGCTGTACCGCAACGGCATCGGCGACGAGTGCCTGTACGTCGAGCGCGGCCGCGCGCGGTTGGAGACGGTTTTCGGGGCGTTCGACATCGCCGAAGGCGACTACGTGATCATGCCGCGGGCGACCACCCACCGGTGGATCCCGCTGACTGGTGACGAGCCGTTGCGGGTCTACTGCATCGAGGCGAACTCACACATCACGCCGCCGAAGCGCTACCTCTCCAAGTTCGGGCAGCTGCTCGAGCACTCGCCGTACTCAGAACGCGACCTGCGCGGGCCGCAGGGGCCACTGCTCGCTGCCGACACCGGCGCCGTCCCGGATGCGGCGACGGAGGTCTACGTCAAGCACCGCGGCAACGGGCCCAGCGGCGTTGTCGGCACGATCTTCACGTACCCGTTCCATCCTTTCGACGTGATCGGCTGGGACGGCTGCCTGTACCCCTACGTCTTCAACATCTCCGACTTCGAACCGATCACCGGGCGCGTGCACCAACCGCCGCCGGTGCACCAGGTGTTCGAGGCGCACAACTTCGTGGTCTGCAACTTCGTGCCGCGCAAGGTCGACTACCACCCCTTGTCGATCCCGGTGCCGTACTACCACTCCAACGTCGACAGCGACGAGGTGATGTTCTACGTCGACGGCGACTACGAAGCCCGAAAAGGGTCAGGGATCGACAAGGGCTCCATCACCTTGCACCCCGGCGGACATGCGCACGGTCCGCAGACTGGCGCGTACGAGAGGTCCATCGGGGTGGACTACTTCGACGAGCTGGCCGTCATGGTCGACACCTTCCGCCCGTTGGAGCTCGGGGAGGCTGGTCAGGCAGCGGACGACGGCGCGTACGCCTGGTCGTGGGCCAGGTCGGCCGAGAGCCGAGCGGATGGGACCGGCTGACCCGCGCGCACGTGCCTCCCCGCGGCGCCCCCGGCCGTATGCCGCCGCCCAAGGTGGGCGCTGCGTACTAAAGTTTCGGTGTAGCTCAGACGAGCTCAGCGCGGGGGGCGGAGGGATGCGTGACTGATCAGGCGGTCGTGGTGACCGACCGCATTCTGACCGTGCCCAACCTGTTGAGCATCTCTCGGCTCTTCGGTGTCCCGCTGTTCTTGTGGCTGGTGCTCGTGCCGCACGCCGACGGTTGGGCGCTGGTCGTCTTGATGGTCGCAGGCGTCACCGACTGGCTCGACGGGATGCTCGCGCGCAAGCTCAACCAAGCCTCCAAGTTGGGCCAGATCCTCGACCCGGTCGCTGACCGGCTCTACATCTTGGCGGTCGTGCTCGGGCTGGCCGTGCGCGACATCATCCCGTGGTGGCTGGCGGTGCTGTTGCCGCTGCGCGACGTGTTCTTGTTCTCGCTCGTGCCGTTCTTGCGCACGCGCGGCTACAGCGCGCTGCCGGTGCACTTCCTGGGCAAGGCGGCCACCGCAGCTCTGCTGTACGCGTTTCCGCTGCTGCTGCTCGGGGAAGGTGACGGCACGGTTCAGACGTTCGCCGACGTCTTGGGGTGGGCGTTCGCGGTCTGGGGGGTCGGGCTCTACTGGTGGGCAGGAATCCTCTACGCCTACCAGGTCATCCAGCTGCTGCGGCTGCCTCGACCGGCGACCGGCGCAGCGTCGTGACCAACCGGGCCGGCGGCGGCCGCCCACCACCACCGTCGCCGCCTCCATCACAGTCGTACGCCGGTCTGCTGAGCGAGCTGATGACCAACACCCTCGACGCGGACTACGAGGTCGTTGCGTCGCGCCGCAGCGCCGCAGCCGGTGCCTCGCCCCGGGGCGATGGCGGCGGTGACCCGCGCAGCGGCTGGTCGAACCGCGCCGGGATCGTCGCGGCGGTCACTGCCTTCGGGGTACTGGTGGGCGTATCGGCGGTGAAGACCGCCCAGGACCAACCGCAGGCGACGGCGGAGCGTGCACAGCTGATCGAGCAGATCGAGGCCGGGCAGGGGCGGCTGGACGATCTGCATGCCGATCTGAGCGCCCTGCAAGCCGACATCGGCCGCCGCCAACAGGAGCTTGCTGATGAAGCCAGCGCGGCGTCTCGACGCACCGACGATCTCCAGCACCTCGGTATGAGCGCCGGCACGGTGGCGGTCACCGGCCCAGGGATGGTGATCACCCTCGACAACGCGCGACACGCCGTACCGGGGGCCGGCGGCATCATCCTCGACAGCGACGTGCAAGCCCTGGTCAACGGGCTGTGGGTGGCTGGCGCGGAAGCCATCGCCATCGACGGTCACCGGCTCACCGCGCTCACATCGATCCGGTTCGCCGGCCAGGCCATCACCGTCGACTACCGGTCGCTGACGCCGCCGTACGTCGTCGAGGCGATCGGCAACCCCGACACGTTGCCGTCCCGGTTGCTCGAGACCCGAGGCGGGCAGCTCTGGCTGGGTCTGCGGGCGAACTACGGCATCACGTTCGAGACGCAGACCGAAAGCAGGATCACGGTGGCCGGTGACGCGTACGACAACCTGCTCTGGGCGCGACCGGTCGGCAGCCGATGATCGCCGTCATCGGGTTGTTGATCGGGGTGCTCGCCGGCCTCTTCCTGGAACCCACCGTCCCTCTGGCCCTGCAGCCGTACCTGCCCATCGCCGTGGTGGCAGCACTCGACGCCGTCTTCGGTGGCGTGCGGGCGCACTTCGACGGCATCTTCGACGACAAGGTGTTCGTGATCTCGTTCTTCTCCAACGTGCTGATCGCCGCGCTGATCGTCTACCTCGGCGACCAGCTCGGTGTCGGAGGTCAGTTGTCGACGGGGGTCGTTGTGGTCCTCGGCATTCGTATCTTCTCCAACGTCGCGGCGATCCGCCGACACGTCTTCCACGCCTGAGCCATGAGCAACGACGCGAAGCGGCGCAGCGCGCAGCTGGTGGTCGCGGTACTGCTGGCCCTGCTGGGTTTCGCGGCCGCAGCCCAGATCCGACTGACGCACCAAGACGGCAGTTACGCCGGGCAGCGGCGGGAGGATCTCATCGAGCTGCTGGACTCCCTGGCGGCTGCGGCGGAACGCACCCAGAAACAGATCGACGAGCTCGAACGCACCCGGAGCGACCTGTTGTCGAGCTCGGAGCGTCGCGAGGCAGCGGTGGAGGCGGCCAAGGAGCAGCTGGCGGTGCTCGGGATCTTGGCGGGGACGCTGCCGGCGGAAGGGCCTGGCGTCACCGTGACGATAACCGACCCGCGCGGGGCGGTTACTGCTGCCAGCATCCTCAACGGCGTCGAGGAGCTACGGGACGCCGGCGCGGAGGCGATCGAGATCAACGACCGTGCGCGCGTTGTCGCGTCCACCGCGTTCGTCGAGCGCGACGGCGTGGTGCTCATCGACGGGCACGAGATCAGGCCGCCGTACGTGCTCGACGCGATCGGCTCGTCGCACACCCTCAGTGAAGCCGTTATCTTCCCCGGCGGACTGGCCGACGAAGTCAGTCGGCTGGGTGGCGAGGTGGCGGTGAAGGAGGCCGCTGTCGTCGAGGTCGGCTCGTTGCATCCGGTCGACCCGCCTGAGTACGCTCAGCCGACCGACGATTGAGCGATGAGGAGAACGCGTGTATCCCGACGAGCTGAAGTACACCGCTGACCACGAGTGGGTCAGCAGCCTCAGTGACCAGGGCACTGTTCGCGTTGGCATCACCGAGTACGCCCAGGACGCCCTCGGCGACATCGTCTACGTCCAACTTCCTGAGGTCGGCGAGGAGGTCGAGGCGCAGGACGCGGTCGGGGAACTGGAGTCGACCAAGAGCGTCAGCGACGTGTTCGCCCCCGTGAGTGGGACGATCGTGGCGCGCAACGACGCCCTCGACACCACCCCCGAGCTGTGTAACAGCGACCCCTATGGCGAGGGATGGATCCTCGAGATCTCGGTGCGTGATCCGGCGGCACTGGAGGAGCTCATGAGTTCCGACGACTACGAGGCCACGGTAACCTCCGAGTAGGTTGAGCCAGCCCAGCGAAC
Organism: Nocardioidaceae bacterium; assembly: GCA_030447805.1. Lineage (GTDB taxonomy): Bacteria > Actinomycetota > Actinomycetes > Propionibacteriales > Nocardioidaceae > JAUJOE01. Next base: position 20,565 of record JAUJOE010000013.1, read on the forward strand.
GGGCGCAGCGGGTGCGCCGGTAGGAGGAACGATGCCGTTCTGCACCGAGTGCGGCCACGAGAACCCCGCCGAGGCGAAGTTCTGTAGCCAGTGCGGGCATCGACTGGTGGCAACTGAGCGGCGTACCGAGTCGACGACCACCATCCGCTTCGGCGGTCCTGACCGCGCCGAGATAGACGCTGACAACGCACTCTCGCCAGGTGACGAGGCTGCCGTTGACGCGCTACCTCGCGGCAGCGCGCTTCTCGTCGTGCTCCGCGGACCAAGCGCCGGCAGCCGGTTCCTGCTCGACACGCCGGAGGTGACGGCCGGCCGGCACCCCGACAGCGACATCTTCCTCGACGACGTCACCGTCAGCCGCCGGCACGCGGTGTTCCGGCGGTCCCCTGACGGCTACGTCGTGGCAGACGTCGGAAGCCTCAACGGCACGTACGTCAACCGCGACCGCATCGATGAGATCCTGCTGTCAGGCGGCGATGAGGTCCAGATCGGCAAGTACCGGCTCGTCTACTTCGAGAGTGCCCAAGGAAACCGCTAGTGGCGTCGGCTTTGCCTGCTTCCGGCGGCCGAGGTCGCATGAGCATCGGCGAGTTGATAGCTGCGCTCAAGGTCGACTTTCCCGAGGTCAGCATCTCCAAGATCCGGTTCCTGGAAGCCCAAGGCCTGATCACGCCCGAACGTACGTCGTCGGGGTACCGGAAGTTCTCCGGCGGCGACCTTGACCGGCTCCGCTACATCCTTTCCGCTCAGCGCGACCACTACTACCCGCTGCGCGTCATCAAGGTCCACCTGGACGCCTTGGAACGCGGCCTGGAACCGCCGGCAGCTGCCGGGCAGCTCGCGCGCGCCCCTCAACAGACAGCGGTTGACGGCGCCGCCAGCGCACCCAGCACTGATGCCGCTACCGCGGGGACGGGGGAGCTGCGGCTGTCGCGCGAAGAGCTCGCGGCGAACTCCGATCTCGACGAGGACCAGCTGGCGCAGCTCATCAGCTTCGGCCTCATCGCACCTCGGCC
>JAUJOE010000013.1:21680-39279 GCA_030447805.1 Nocardioidaceae bacterium
TGCTTCAGCGCTGCGGCCGGCAACGACGATGACCAACGGAGGTCACAGTGTCTCCCGACAACCGCATTCCGGTGTCTGACGGCGGGCAGCAGGCAGCCGAACGGGCCAGCGCCGCCGCGGGCGCACAGGGGTTGCTTTTCCACGACGACGTGGCGCCGCTGCCAGACGACGTGGGTTATCGGGGGCCGACAGCGTGCAGCGCGGCCGGGATCAGCTACCGCCAACTCGACTACTGGGCCCGCACCGGTCTCGTCGAGCCGACGGTCCGTACCGCTGGCGGCTCCGGCACCCAGCGGCTGTACTCGTTCCGCGATGTGCTGCTGCTGAAGGTGATCAAGAGCCTGCTCGACGCCGGCGTGTCCTTGCAACAGATCCGCACCGCGGTCCAGCACCTGCGCGAACGCGGCACCGACGACCTGACCCGGGTCACGTTGATGAGCGACGGCGCGAGCGTCTATGAGTGTCGGTCAGCCGATGAGGTCATCGACCTGCTTCAGGGCGGGCAGGGCGTTTTCGGCATCGCCATCGGTGGTGTCTGGCGGGAGATCGAGGGGTCGCTGGCCGACTTGCCTTCGGAGCGGGCGGCGCGCGATGACTCCCACCACCCCGACGACGAGTTGGCGGCTCGGCGCCGCGCCCGCCTCACCGGCTGAGCGACCCCGCTGCGCGGGCGCGCGCTGGTACAGTGGCAGACGCCGTAACTAGCGCGCGGGAGAGCCCGACGTACGTCGGCGCCGAAGGGGCAACTCCTCCCCGGAACCTCTCAGGCCACCGGACCGCGTGTACCCGGCACTCTGAAGTGGCGACACGACAGAGGGGGAGGCCTCCGACCGCGAGTCCTGCAGGAGCCTCCCATGACCGAACGACAGTCGCTGGCAGACCTCGAGACGGCTGCCCCGTTCGCGACCCGGCACATCGGCCCCGACCCCGCCGAACAGGCGGCGATGCTGCGCGTTCTCGGCTACTCGTCGCTCGCCGACCTCGTCTCCGCGGCAATCCCTGAATCCATCCGCGCGCAGAAGGGGCTCGACCTGCCCCCAGCGCGCACCGAGACCGCCGTGGCTGCGGCATTGCGCGAGCTGGCTGACCGGAACTCACCCCAGGTGCCGATGATCGGTCTCGGGTACTCCGGCACGATCACCCCGGCGGTGATTCGGCGCAACGTGCTCGAGAACCCCTCGTGGTACACCGCGTACACGCCGTACCAACCGGAGATCTCCCAAGGCCGGCTGGAGGCGCTGCTCAACTTCCAGACGATGGTGGGGGACCTGACGGGCCTTCCCACTGCCAACGCCTCGTTGCTCGACGAGGCAACAGCCGCAGCCGAGGCGATGACGCTCGTACGCCGAGCCAACCGGTCCAACCGCTCCACCCGGTTCCTGCTCGACAAGGACTGCCTCCCGCAGACTCTCGGGGTGCTGCAGACGCGAGCGCGCGCGCTCGATATCACCGTCGAGGTGGTCGATGCCTACCGCGACCTGCCGACCGGCGACTTCGCCGGCGTGCTGCTGACCTATCCCGGCGCCAGCGGCCAGGTTCGCGACCCGGCGCCGGTCATCGAGGCGGCGCACCGGGCCGGAGCACTCGCCGTCGTCTCGGCCGACCTGCTTGCCCTCACCCTGCTGGAGGCGCCGGGCACGCTCGGGGCCGACGTCGTCGTCGGCAGCACCCAGCGGTTCGGTGTGCCGCTCTTTTACGGCGGGCCGCACGCGGGCTACCTGGCCGTGGCGCCCGGCCTCGAGCGGCACCTGCCCGGACGGCTGGTCGGAGTCTCGGTCGACGCGGCTGGGCGCACCGCCTACCGCCTCGCGCTGCAGACCCGCGAGCAGCACATCCGCCGCGACAAGGCCACCTCGAACATCTGCACGGCCCAGGTGCTGTTGGCGGTGGTGGCCTCGATGTACGCCGTCTACCACGGCGCCGAGGGTCTCACCGGCATCGCCAGCCGGGTCCATCGTCTCGCCAGCGTGTTCAGCCAGGCGCTACGCGAGGCGGGGCTGGAACCAGACAACGACGCGTTCTTCGACACGGTTGGCGTCACCGCGCCGGGCAAGGCACGGCAGGTGCAGCAGCGGGCTCGTGAGCTCGGTCTGCACATCCGGGCCGACGGCGAGGACAGCGTCGCGGTCTCCTTCTCCGAGGTCTCCACCCGCGAGCACGTGCTCGCCCTGCTTGCCGCTTTCGAGCTGCCCGGTGTCGACCTCGACGCGGTCGACTCACGCGCGCAGGACGCCGTACCGGCGGAGTTGCGTCGCACCACGCCGTTCCTGACCCACCCGGTCTTCCGCACGCACCACTCCGAGACCGAGCTGCTGCGTTACCTTCACCGGCTCGCTGACCGCGACTACGCACTCGACCGCGGCATGATCCCACTCGGCTCCTGCACGATGAAGCTCAACGCGACAACCGAGATGGAGTCCATCAGCCTGTCCGGGTTCGCCGACCTGCACCCGTTCGCGCCGGCAGACGATGCCGCCGGTTACCTCGAGCTTGTCGACTCGCTGGAGAGCTGGCTCGCTGAGATCACCGGCTACGCCCGCGTCTCGATCCAGCCCAACGCCGGGTCGCAAGGGGAGCTTGCCGGGCTGCTTGCGATCCGCGCGTACCACCAAGCGCAGGGGCACGGCGAGCGGGACGTCTGCTTGATCCCCTCCAGCGCGCACGGCACCAACGCAGCATCGGCGGTGCTGGCCGGCATGCGGGTCGTTGTCGTGAAAGCGGGCTCCGACGGCTCCGTCGATCTGGCCGACCTGCGGGCGCACTGCGAGGCGCACAGCCGCGACCTGGCCGCGATCATGGTGACCTACCCGTCGACGCACGGCGCCTACGAGGACGGGATCACCGAGCTGTGCCGAATCGTGCACGAGCACGGCGGGCAGGTCTACATCGACGGCGCGAACCTCAACGCGCTGCTGGGTCTGGCCAAGCCCGGCGAGTTCGGCGGCGACGTGTCGCACCTGAACCTGCACAAGACCTTCTGCATCCCGCACGGTGGCGGGGGGCCAGGCGTCGGACCGGTCGCCGTGGCGGCGCACCTGGCGCCGTACCTGCCAACTCACCCGATGCACCCCGACCCGACGCGGCGCGACGGCCTTGGCCCTATCAGCGCTGCGCCGTTCGGCTCCGCTGGCATCCTGCCGATCTCGTGGGCCTACATCGCGCTGATGGGCGACGCCGGCCTGACCGAGGCGACGGCGGTGGCGGTGCTGTCGGCGAACTACGTGGCCGCTCGGCTGCAGGACCACTACCCGGTGCTGTACAAGGGGCGCGGCGGCCTCGTGGCGCACGAGTGCATCCTCGACCTGCGCACCATCAGCCGCACCAGCGGCGTCAGTGTCGACGACGTGGCGAAGCGGCTGATCGACTACGGCTTCCACGCCCCGACGATGAGCTTCCCGGTGCCGGGCACGCTCATGGTCGAGCCGACCGAGTCCGAGAGCCTGGCAGAGCTCGACCGCTTCTGCGACGCGATGATCGCAATCCGCCGTGAGATTGGCGCCGTCGAGGACGGCTCCGTCGCGCTGGCCGACAGCCCGCTCGTGCATGCGCCCCACGTCGCCGCTGACCTGGTGGGGCCGTGGGAGCGCAGCTACTCTCGGGCGGTCGGCGCGTTCCCGACAGGGACGGCCACCGACAAGTACTGGCCACCGGTGAGCCGGGTCGACCAGGCGTACGGCGACCGCAACCTGCTCTGCTCCTGCCCGGACGTCTCGGCGTTCGCTGCCGAGTCTTCCTGACCGATGGGTCTGACGCCAGCCACGGAGGCGGCGTGCGCTGCCCTGCTGACCGAGCTGCGCGACGACGGGCAGCTGCCGTCGCTCGTCGCTGCCGCGTTCGGACCAGCCGGGGTGGCCTGGAAGGGCGAGTGCGGCCAGACCCGTGAGCAGTACCGCATCGGCTCACTGACCAAGACGTTCACCGCGGTGGCGGTGCTGCAGCTCCGCGAGCTCGGGCTGGTGGACTTGTCGGACGTCATTGGCGACCACGTCGCCGACTCGCCGTACCCGCGATCGACCCTTCGCGACCTGCTGACCCACGGCTCGGGCATGACGGCCGAGCCGGCCGGGCCGTGGTGGGAACGCTCACCAGGGGTGCCGTGGAACCAGCTGGCGGGTTCCAACCGCTCCAGCCCCGAGGTCTTCCCGCCCGGTCAGCGCTACCACTACTCGAACCTCGGCTTCGCGCTGCTGGGAGAGCTGGTGGCCCGCCACCGCGAGATGAGCTGGTACGACGCCGTACGGCTGCACATCCTCGAACCGCTGGGGCTCGTCGAGACGACCTACCATCCGTTGTGCGGCGCGGCGGAGGGGACCTCGCGCGACCCGAGGACGTCGCAGCTGGTGAGCGAGCCCGCCTTCGACAGCCTCGCCATGGCACCGGCCGGCCAGCTGTGGAGCACGCGGGCCGACCTCGTGCGGTGGGGGAGGTTCCTGGTCACCGGCGACGACGCCGTGCTGCCGCGTTCAGTGCTGGTCGAAATGCGTACGGCGCAGTCGGCCGATCCGGACGTCCAGCACGTCGGGGCTTACGGGCTGGGGCTGCGGCTGCGCTGGCGCCCCCACAGCACCCTGGTCGGGCACACCGGCTCGATGCCGGGCTTCCTCGCTGCGACGTTCACCGACTCCGTCTCAGCTGTCGGTGCCGTCGTGCTCACCAACGCCACCACCGGACTGGCCCCGGAGAAGGCAGCCGCCCGGCTCGTCGACCTCGTCGAACCGGAGCTGGCGGCAGCGGACCTTGAGGCGGCACCTGCCACCTTGCCCGGCCACTCTCCGGCAGCCGACCTGGCGGGGGAGTGGTACTGGGGCAACACGTCGATGCAGCTTCGACCCACCGCTACCGGGTTCTGCCTTGGCTCCGGCGAGGAGGAGCGGTGTTTTCGCTACCTCGGCGACGACAGCTACCTGGGCCTCGACGGTTACTACGCAGGCGAGCGGCTGCACGTCGTACGCCGTGCTGACGGCGCGGTCTCCCACCTCGAGGTCGTCACGTTCATCCTCACCCGGGTGCCGTACGATCCGGCGGCTCCGATCCCGGGAGGACCACCGGAGGAAGCGCTCAGCTGGCCTGGCTGACGCTCGACATGTTGAAGTCGGGGATGCGCAACGGCGGGGTCATCGTGCGGGGAAGTAGTCGCCCCACTCGCGCGAGAACGACCGCACCGACTCACCGGCACCGGAGAACCGGCTCAGCAGGTCGATCGGGCTCTCGTTGAAGCGGAAGTTGTTGACCGCCCCGACCACCTCACCGCCTTCCACCAGGTAGACGCCGTCCCGGGTGAGCCCGGTGAGCAGGAGCGTCTGCGGGTCGACCTCGCGGATGTACCACAGGCAGGTGAGCAGCAGCGCCCGGTCAGCTGACCGGACCAGGTCGTCGACGGAGCCAGCTGCCCCGTCGACGCCGAGCAGGAGGTTGTCGACCAGCGGGGTGAGTCCGAGCCCGGTCAGCTGGGCGGTATGGCGGGAGGTGCCGAGCGCCTGGAGCCGCCCGTCGGCGATCCAGTCTGTCGCGTCAAGCGGGAGCCCGTTGTCGAAGACGCTTTGGGTGGAGTCCGACGACGTCGCGGCGAGAAACGGCGACGCGGTGAGTCCCGGCCGGTGCGGGTCGGAGTGCAGTCGCACCCCCGGCTTCGCGACCTGCTGGCCAACCCGAGTGCCGCCCTGCGGGTCGCTGAACACCGTCTGGCCTTCATGCGCGTCGCGGCCGCTGGACACGAAGTACGCGTAGATCGCCAGATCGGCGACCGCCGTCGGCGGCAGGATCGTGTCGTAGCGTCCCGCCGGGAGGTCGATCGTCCGCTGGGCCCAGCCCATCCGGCGTACCAGCTCCGCATCGAGGTCACCGACGCTGAACTCGGAGATGTCCTCGGCTGCCTGACCGACCCAGGCAGAGGTGGAGAGGTCGGCTGGTTTGCCGGTGATGCCGACGTGGCTGGTCGGTTGCTCGTGCCGCAGCCGCAGGCCACGGGAGGTTGCCAGGTAGGTGGTGCTGACGTCCTGCTCTACGTAGCCGTACAACAGGTGCGCGTCGCTGTTTGCCCGGCCGAAAGCCGCACCGAGGTCGTGGGCGAAGTCGGTGAAGACCTCGATGCTGGTGTGCCCGGGGTCGGCGGCCCAGTCGGGAGCCGGTTCTCCGGCTACCACGTCAGCCGCATCATCAGCCGGCGCCGCGGCGCGGGCTGCCTCGTCGGCCGCAGCCACGAGCGCCTCGACCTGGCTTTGGGTCGTCGCTGCGCGGGTAAGCACCCCGGCCGCCGCACCCGCTGTCCCGTCGACCACCGAGATCACCGTCACGTGGCTGCCGGTCATCGCACCGTTTGTGGTCAAGGTGTTGTTTGCCCAGCGCAGGTTTGCCGTGGAGGACTCCGTCAGCACCACGATGCACTGGTCGGCGCTCGTGCTCTCCAGGGCCACGTCGACAAGTGCTTGTGGAGTGGGCATGTCAGCGACCCGCTTCCGACGTTGTGTTCAGGATCCGGATGTCGCGGAACCGGGCAGCGGGGCAGCCATGGCTGACCGGGGCGACCTGCCCTGGCTGTGCCTTGCCGCAGTTGAACGCACCGTGCAGCACCCACGTGTCTCGGCCGCCGACGGCGTCCATCGAGCCCCAAAAGTCAGTTGTGGTCGCCTGGTACGCCGCGTCGCGGACCTGCCCGGCGAGCTGCCCGTCGCGGATGGCGAAGAACCGCTGGCCGGTGAACTGGAAGTTGTAGCGCTGCATGTCGATGCTCCACGACTTGTCACCGACGACGTACAGGCCATGGTCTACACCGGCGATCAGGTCGGCGGTCGAGACCGCGTCGGCACTCGGTTGCAGCGACACGTTGGCCATCCGCTGGATCGGGATGTGGCCGGGGGAGTCGGCGAATGCGCACCCGTTGGAGCGGCCCAGGTTCAACAGGGCAGCCATCCTGCGGTCGGTCTGGTAGCCGACGAGGACGCCGTCCTTGACGATGTCCCACTGCTGGGTGGCGACGCCGTCGTCGTCGTATCCGACCGTGGCCAGGCCGTGGTCGATGGTGCGGTCACCGGTCACGTGCATGCCGCCCGAACCGTACTGGAGGGTGCGGAGCCGGTCAGGGGTGGCGAACGACGTACCGGCGTAGTTCGCCTCGTAGCCAAGCGCTCGATCGAGCTCTGTCGCATGCCCGATGCTCTCGTGGATGGTCAGCCACAGGTTGGAGGGGTCGATGACGAGGTCGTAGCTGCCGGCCTCGACCGAGGGGGCCGCCAGCTTCTCGGCGAGGTGCTCCGGCAGTGCTGCCAGCTCGCTGTCCCAGTCGTAGCCCGCGCCGTCGAGGTACTCCCAGCCTCGACCGACCGGTGGGGCGGTGGTGCGCATCGAGTCGAAGATGCCGCGCTGCCGGTCGGTGCCGTAGGCCTCCAGCGACGGGTGCAACCTGATGCGCTGCTGCGTGGTCGTGGTGCCGGCGGAGTCGGCGTAGTACTTGTTCTCGCTGACCTGGTTGACCGACGCGGACACATGGTCGACGGCAGCATGCGCACTCAACCGCTCGCTCCACCGGGCGAGGAGCGCGACCTTCTCCGGGACCGGCACCTCGAACGGGTTGACCTCGTAGGCAGACACCCACGTCTTGTCCCGGTAGACCGGTTCAGTCGCGAGCTCGATGCGCTCGGTGGAGATCGGTTTGGCGACCATCGCCATCCGGGCCGCCTGCTCGGTGACGCGCACGACCTCGTCGGTGGTGAGTGCCACCCCGGCAGCGAAACCCCAGGTGCCGTCGATGATCACCCGTACGGCGAACCCGATCTCGTCGCCTTCGGAGGCGTCGATCAGGGCGCCGTCCCGAAGGGTCAACCGCTGAGTCCGCAGCCGCTCGAGGCGGAAGTCAGTGTGCTCGGCATGGAAGTCGCGGGCCCGCTGCAGGGCGGAGTCGCCCAGCCTCTTGAGCGGGAGGGCCAAGAACTCGGGATCAACTGCTCGGCTCGTCGGCATGGCGCGAGCCTAACAAGCCACCCTGGTCACCCTGACCGGCTAGCGGACGAGCTGACCGAACGCCTCGGGACGGATGTCGGTGGGCCGATGGGGGGCGATGACCTCACCGTTGGGCAGCAGCTCGCCGGTGTCCTCAAAGAGCAAGACGCCATTGCAGAGCAGACTCCATCCTTGCTCGGGATAGGTGGCGACAGTGTGCGCCGCCTCCCGATCGGGGGCTTCTGCTGGCGGACAGGCGGGGGAGTGGCGGCACGAGGTGCCGGCTGGGGTTGAACTCACCCCTCTAGTGTGCACGGAGTGACGGCACCACCACGACTTTGTCCACAGTGAGCGTGGCAGTTGTTATCGAGGCGTCACAAACTGCCGCCGGCCCCGCTCACCCGCTGAGGCCAGGTGTAGACCACGCTCCGCCCAGCGCGCACGAACCCGCACACGGTGATACCGGCCCGGTCGGCGAGGTCGAGGGCCAGGCTCGACGGTCCGCCGACGGCGACGATCACGGCGATCCGGCCGGCGACTGCCTTGGCCACGATGTCGAAACCGATTCGACCGCTGGCGCACAGGATCGAGTCGTCAGGGTACGCCGTCGTGCCGAGCTGTCGCGCCCCCAGCACCTTGTCGACGGCGTTGTGCCGACCGATGTCTTCGCGGGCGACTACCAGCTCTCCGGCAAAGGTGAAGATGCCTGCGGCGTGGACGGCTCCTGTGCGCTCGAAGAGCGCCTGTTCTCGCCGCAAGGCAGCAGGTGCCTCGGTCAGGACGGCGACGTTTGCATGGTCCCGCACCGGGACGGGCTCGCCAAGGGCGGTGAAGACCTCGTCGAGGCTTTGGGTTCCGCAAACTCCGCAGGCCGACGAGACCGACGTGGAGCGGCTACCTGGGTGCCGCAGCGGCGGCTCCGCCAGCGTCACCGTGACGACGTTGTACAGCTGCTCCTGGGACAGGTCCCGGTCGAGACAGTAGGCGATGGTACGGGGCGCCGCTTGGCGCGGGAGAACGCCTTCGGCAAGCAGGAAACCAGCGGCGAGCTCGAAGTCGTTACCGGGCGTGCGCATCACGACCGCCACCTGAGTAGCCTCATGCCCGGGCCAGCTGAGCCGAATCTCCATCGGCTCCTCGGTGACGACGGTGTCGCGTCGCGCTCGGACCGCACCGGGAGTGATCTCGTGCACCGTGCGGCGGGTCATCGGCCCTGGTCGGCTGCGGTCTGCCAACAGCGAGTCCTCACTGGCCACATCTGTGAGAGTAGCCCGTCCTGGCAGGCGTACCGCCGTTTCGCCGGATAGGTTGAGATGACGATGACACCCCAAATCGAGCCCCGGGTGCGCGACCGTCGGCGCGAGGTCGCGGTGCCGCGACGTACCCACGCTGCGACCAGCGGCTTGGTCGTCGCGCTGGTGCTCGCTGCCCTCTTTGCCGCCTGGACGTGGTTCCTCGCCGGCCCGTTGAACGGCGCCGGAATCGACCAGTCACTCAACCGCGGCTATGAGATCCGCCGGCACATCGATGTGCTGAAGGTGATGGACCGCGTTGGTCAACGGGCGGTGGCACTGCCGATACTGGGGGCGGTGGCCGGCGTTATCGCCTGGCGCCACCGGTCGATGCGACCGGTGCTCATCTCGGTGAGCGTCGTGGTTGCGGTCAACCTCTGCGTGCTCATCCTCAAGCTGTGGCTGGGGCGGGGAGCGCCCCTTGACCACCGACCCAGCTTCTTCGTCGACGGACAGATGTACCCCAGCGGTCATACCAGCAACATCGTCTCCGTCTACGGGACGGCGGCGTACCTCGTCTCGCACTACACGGCGGCGAGTCGCCGGCTACGGGTGGCCATGGTCGCGGCCGTCGGCCTGCTGGCGGTGATCATGACGACGACGTCCCTGCTGCTCCGTTGGCACTGGTTCGGCGACCTGATCGCCGGCTTCCTCGTCGGCGGCGTCGTCCTCGCAGTTGCCGTCGCCATCGACCGGGCGGTGCCGTTCGAGTCACCTCGCGCGGCCTCAGCGCGAGAAGCTGACCCGACTGCGGATGACCCTCCGTAGGTCGTCGGTTCGGTCGCTGACCGAGCGTCGTACTCCTGTGTCCAGCTCTGGCTGACCCAGACACTGCTCGGCAAGCGCCACGGTTTCGTCGCTCACCGCGTAGCGGGGGTAGACCAGTGAGGCCGTCCGCTGCACCAGGTCGCCGGTGCGGATCCGCACCGTCCTTGGGATGTCGACGAAGTACCGGTGGATGTACTCAGCGGTGACGTCGGTCTGCTCGGGATGGAGGAAGCGCTCGGCGAGCGCATACAGCTCGTAGTTGCTGAGGGTCGCATCGGTGGTCAGCGACTCCCAGACCTGGGCTTTGGCTTCCGCCGTCGGGATGCTCGCTCGACAGCCGAGCGCATGTAGGGCGCCTTGGGACGACCTGTCACGTGCGGTTTCGGCGTCGATGTCGGCCTCGCCTTTTCACCCTTGCGCGCACAAGGCGATGAGCACGCGCCACCGGAAGTCCTCGTCGACGGGCACGCCGGTGGGCGCCCCACCATCAAGCCAACGCTGCAGCCGATCGACGTCGCGGGTTAGGTCGATGACCGCCCGGACAGCGATCAGCTGCCGATTGCTGCCGGGCGGCGCTGCTGCCAGCAGCGCGTCAGCCAGCTCGGCGAGGCGATCGCGATGCGTGGGGGCGGCGAAGTACCTACCGAGCGCACCGATGACACCGACGGACGGCGCCGCACCGAGAATGACATCCACCGCCAGATCTGTCTCCGCTGGCAGCGCCTGCTCAAGCGTCGCCAAGTAGGACTCGGGGTGCAGTGCCCCGTCGTGGAGGCTTTCACGCAATGCTCCCCACACCACGGCCCGAGCCAGCGGGTCGCTGATCTTCTGGAGCATCTGCGGTGCCTGCTGAGTGGAGCGCTCGTCAAGTGCGATCTTGGCCCACGTGTCGTCGCCGGAGTCGGGGACCACGAAGCTCGAAGCGCCGTCGGCCGACAGTGGGACGATGGTTGCCGGCTCGGTGATCAGCAGGGGAGCGGAGGCTGACCCCGTCGGCGTCGTATCGCGTCACGGTCAGCGCGTGCGGGCGCGAGACGTCAGTGGGCGATCCGTTGCGGCGCGTAATGACCGCGTGCCCTGCACCGTCGATGTGGCAGGCCAGCGTGTCCAACCCCGCGGTGCGCAGCCACGCGTCGGCCCATCCGCGGACGTCCTTTGCCGCTGGCCTGCTCCCACGACTGCACGAGGTCGGTCAACGTAGCGTTTCCGTAGGAGTGCCTGTGCAGGTGGTCGACGACGCCGGCCAGGAAGGCCTCGTCGCCCAGGTAGGCGTTCAGCTGGCGCAGTGAGGCGGCACCCTTGGTGTAGGAGATCCCGTCGAAGTTGGTCAGCGCCTCCTTGGCGTCGCGGGCACCATTGCCTGCGACGGGGTGGGTCGACGTACGCTGGTCTGCGGCCATGCCCCACGCCTTGCGGGACAGCGCGAACTCCGCCCGCACGTCGGTGAACGGCGTCACCTCGCTGGTGACCCGGTAGCCCATGTACTCCGCGAACGACTCGTTGAGCCAGAGGTCATCCCACCACTGCATGGTGACCAGGTCACCGAACCACTGGTGGGCCATCTCGTGGGCAACCACCATCGCCCGGGTGGCGCGCAGGTTGTCGGTCGCCGGCGCCTTGAACACCAGGTCGTCGGAGAACGTCACACAGCCCGGGTTCTCCATCGCGCCGGCGTTGAACTCGGGGACGAAGGCTTGGTGGTACTCGCCGAACGGGTAACGGATGCCGAACAGGCGGTGGTACTCGTCGAAGCAGGCGGCCGTGACCGAGAAGAGCTCCTCGGCGTCCTTGTCGAGGTGCGGCGCGAGGGACTGTCGGCAATGCAGGCCCAACGGGATGCCGTCGTGCTCCGCGCGGAGCGAGTGGTACGGCCCGGCGACCAGGGTGACGAAGTACGTCGACAGCGGCTTGGTCTCGGCGAGCGACCAGACGCCTGGCTGCACCTGGGTTGCGGCACCGTTCCCGAGCACCGTGCACTGCTCCGGCGCTCGGACGGTGACCCGGTACGGCGCCTTGAGGTCGGGCTGGTCGAAGCAGGCGAAGATGCGGGGCGCCGGCAGGAACGCCATCGCGTACACGTACGCCTGGCCGTCCTCTGGGTCGACCGCCCGGTGCAGTCCCTCCCCGTCGTGGGAGTACGCCATCAAGGCGTCGACCTCGACGACGTTCTCGTCCGCGAGGTCGCGCAGGTGTAGCCGGCCGTCGTGGAGTTCGGTGACGTCCACCGGGCGCTTGTTGAGCCGGACACTGTGCAGTTCAGCTGGGGCGACGTCAAGGAAGCTGTCCTGGTGATCTCTGCTGCGGAACTCGATGGTGGTGCGGGAGTGGAACGCCTGGTCCCCTCGGGTCAGGTCGAGCTGCACGTCGTACGACGTGACAGCAATCGACGTGGCGCGGGTGCGGGCTTCGTTGACCGTCAGGCTGGGCATGGCGGCAGCCTAGTGTGTCGCCGCCCATACGGGATTCGTCCGACTGGGGCACGCTCGAAGTACCCGCGCGCTGGGCCGGACGGATCGGCGGCTGTGACGGATAACCCTTCCGGTGTTGTCGGCACCGGCCCCAGGGTTGGCGTCGTGGTGGGAAACCTGGCTGTGGAAGCCATCTCCTTGGTCAAGCGCTTCGGCGACACCGTGGCCGTCGACAATGTGAGCTTCTCCGTCCCCGAGGGTTCGGTGATGGGCTTGCTGGGACCGAACGGCGCGGGTAAGACAACCACAGTCCGCATGCTCACCACCTTGAGCGTGCCGACGTCTGGCACCGGGAAGGTGGCGGGTCACGACGTCGTCAAGGAGCCAGAGCTCGTTCGTCGCAGCATGGGTCTCACCGGACAGGCAGCAACTGTCGATGAGCTGTTGACTGGGCGCGAGAACATCCGGCTCATCGGCCGGCTCTATGGTCTGCCGCTGGCGTACCTACGCAGGGCTGCCGACGACCTGCTTGAGCAGTTCTCGCTGACCGAGGCCGCCGACCGGATCACGAAGACCTATTCGGGCGGCATGCGACGTCGCCTCGATCTAGCGGTCAGCCTGGTGGCAGCGCCGCCGGTGCTGTTCCTTGACGAGCCGACGACGGGTCTCGACCCCCGCAGCCGGGTTGAGCTGTGGGCGATCTTGCAGGAGCTGGTCCGCAACGGCACCACGCTGCTCCTGACCACGCAATATCTCGACGAGGCCGACACTCTGGCTGACCAGATCGTGGTCGTTGACGCCGGTCGCGTCATCGCCGCCGGTACGCCGACGCAACTCAAGGATGAGTCGGGCGCCGCCCGCGTGGTTCTCACGGTGTCTGACGACTCGGAACTGCCCAGGGCCGCCGAACTGCTGCGGCGCTGCGCGGACGGGGTGCACGTCGACGCGGCGAGCAGACGGCTCTCGGCGCCGGCTAACGGGCTCACCGAGATGACGAAGATCGCGCACGTGTTCGCTGAGAGCGGCATCGCCGTCGACGACCTCGGACTGCAACGACCGAGCCTCGACGACGTGTTCCTGCACCTCACCGGGCATCGCGCCGAAAGCGATGACGGTGGCCTGGCGGGGAGCGCGGGGTTGAGGAGGCACTTCGATGACGACGACTACCCAGGACCGCGTCACCGAGCCGCGGCCGCCGCTGGAGAGCCGCTCACTGATTCAGCAGTCGCTCACCGTTGTCTGGCGCAACCTGCTGCATATCCGTCGGATGCCCGAGATGCTGCTCGACGTCACCATCCAGCCGGTGATGTTCGTCCTGCTCTTCGCTTACGTCTTCGGCGGGTCGATCGCCGTGCCCGGGTCGTCGTACCGCGAGTTCCTGCTGCCCGGGATTATGGCGCAGACGATGGTCTTCTCGTCGGCCATCGTGGCGATCGGGCTGACCACCGACCTCGAGAAGGGAATCGCCGACAGGTTCAAGTCGCTGCCCATCTCGCGGGCCTCGGTGTTGGTCGGCCGGAGCGTGTCGAGCCTGATCCACTCGAGCATCGGGATCGTGGTGATGGCGCTCACCGGCCTCGCGATCGGGTGGCGCATCCGCGAGGGCGTGGTCGATGCGGCGTTGGCGTTCCTCCTGCTCCTGCTTTTCGGCTTCTCGATGGTCTGGCTCGGCATCTGGGTGGGCTCGCTGATGCGTTCGGTCGAGGCGGTTCAGGGGTTCATGTTCACGGTGATGTTTCCGCTGACCTTTGTCGCCAACACGTTCGCACGGCCTGAGGACATGCCATCCTGGTTGCGACTGATCGCGGAGTGGAACCCGGTGTCGGCGCTGACCGCAAGCTGTCGCGAGCTGTGGGGCAACGGTCCTGCTGCGGCGCCTGACGCGGCCCTGCCGCTGCAACATCCCGTACTCGCCACCGTATTCTGGTCAATCGCCTTCACCCTGATCTTCGCTCCGCTGGCGATGGCGGCGTTCCGGCGTCGCTCCCAGGACTGAGCAGGCCCTTCTTTGTCCCGCCCGAGCCGCCGGTCCCTCGCCGGGACGCTCCGCGACGGCGGTGAGCCGACGGTTGTCTTACGTGCTGCGTCACGCTCCCGGGAGCGCCGGACTGTCGCTTGACGCCGGTGGCTGGGTCGATGTCGACGAACTCCTGACGGCGCTGGCCCGTGCTGGCGTGCGACTGACCCGCGGCGACCTGGACGCCGTCGTGCGTAAGTCGGACAAGCAGCGGTTCGCTTTCGACGCCTCTGGTACGCGCATCCGCGCGAACCAGGGCCACTCGGTGGCTGTCGACCTCGAGCTCGATCCGCTCACGCCGCCCGCGGTGCTCTATCACGGCACTGTCGACCGGGCACTGGACTCGATCGGCCGCGAGGGCCTCACCAGTCGCGGCCGTCATCATGTCCATCTCTCCGCTGACGTCGAGACGGCCACAGCTGTTGGCGCCCGCCGGGGTAAGCCCGTGGTTCTCGTCGTCGACGCGGCCGCGATGGCAGCCGACGGCACGCCGTTCTACCGGTCCGCGAACGGCGTCTGGTTAGTCGAGGCGGTCCCGGTTCGCTACTTGACGAAATAGTGTCCCTTGACGGTCGCTGCGGGCGTACTGTCGCGGGTAGAGAGCTGACCGGGCCCCACGAAGGAGCAGCCATGGCCGACAAGTCGCCTCGACAACACCTGTCCAAGAAGGCGGGCAAGAGCCTCAAAGAGAAGCGCGCCGAGAAGCACGCGAAGTCGGACGCGAAGAACAAATCCGCGATCGTGCCGCCGACCAAGAAGCACTGAGCATTCATCGCGAGGCTCCTTGGCCGACCCGCTCCTTGGCCCAGGGCGCGTGGGAGCGGTGAACGCAGAGCGGACTAAGTCCGCTAAACTAAGTTCATGACAGCCACTGTGAACGTTCATGAGGCCAAGAGCAGACTTTCCGAATTGCTTGTCCGGGTGGAACAGGGCGAGGAGATCGTCATCGCTCGGGCCGGCACACCCATCGCACAGCTCACCGCGGTGAGTCCTCCACGAGACCGGACCTTCGGCGTTATGCAACTGTCGGTGCCGGAGTCCTTCTTTGAAGACTTGCCCGAGTCGGAACTCTCCGCGTGGGGTGAGCTACCTGCTCGACACGCACGTCTTCCTGTGGCTGCTGGGCGAGCCGCACCGGGTGCCAGAGAAGACACTGCGGGAGTTGGAAACACCCAGAACCGGCTGCTCGTGTCTGCCGCCTCGGCCATGGAAGTAGCCACCAAGGTCCGCCTCGGCAAACTCGAACCAGCACGGCACCTCATCGAAACCTGGTCGGCCCGGGTCCGCGACATCGGCGGCGATGACCTGCCCCTCACTGCTTCCCATGCGCTCTTGGCAGGCTCGTTGGCATGGCCTCACCGAGACCCCTTCGACCGGATGCTGGTCGCACAGGCCCTCAGCGACAACCTCACCTTGGTTTCCAGCGATGCAGCGATGCAGGGCTTCAGGGACTGAACCTGCGTGAACCTGCGTGGTCGACTCACCTCGGGACCAGGTGAGACAACAATCCTCACATCGGGCCGAGCACGGTGAGCCGCACCGTGAGGGTGTCGCCCTCGTCGAGCCCCCTCGGCCCGGCGCACCGCGTCCTTCACCGGCACGACGTACAGCCCGTCTTTGGGGAACAGCGAGGTCTCACTCGGTGGCGCCGATCCGCGCCCGGACCGGGATCATCCCCCAGCCGTAGGTCACGGCCTTGGACACGGCGTGCAGGTCGAGGCTGTCCTCGGCCGGCACCGCGACGAAGTAGGCCGGTGACGGGCCCCGCCAGTGCCAAAGGTCGCCGGTGAAGTCCACGTCCATCCCCGCAGGGTCACCCATCACGCCCGCCAGGATCACTCATCACACGGTGTATGGGGTGGTGGCTGCTGTCATGCTCCGCAGACTAGGGTCTGTTCCGGACGTTGTGCTGCCGGATTGGCGGAGAGTGGTGTGAATCCAGATGCGACCCCCACGGCCCGGGCTCTGGTAACCCTCGAACTGGTCCAGGGGAGTCCGGGGATCACCGCGGGCCGGGCTCGCCGACAAGCTGGGTGTCTCCGAGCGAGGCCGCGCGGCGGTACGTTGCCATTCTGCGCGAAGCCGGCATCCCGATCGAGTCGGTGCGGGGGCCGTACGGCGGCTACCGCGTCGGTCGCGGCCTGCGGCTCCGCCGCTGGTGTTCACCGCCACCGAGGCCCTCGGCCTGGTGATGGCTGTGCTCGACGGCCATCACGACGCCGGCGATCCCACCGACCCGGTCGGCGGCGCGCTCGGCAAGATCGTGCGGGCGCTGCCAGCAGCCGGTGGCAGCCCAGGCCGAGGCGGTACGCCGGAGCACGGCGCCGGCGCCCGGACCGCGCCGCAGCCCGCCCCGACCCAGGGACGACGAGTGCCCTGGTGCAGGCCACTGCTCCGACCAGCGACGGGTGCGGCTCGGCTATCGCTCCGAGGCCGGGTCGGAGTGGGTCGCCGAGGTCGACCCATGGGCGGTCGTGGTGCGCCACGGCCGTTGGTACCTGCTGTGCCACTCTCACGCGGCGAACGCGCGACGGGCCTACCGGATCGACCGGGTCCGGGGGTCGACCTGCTCGACCAAACCTTCACCCCACCCACCGACCTCGACCCGGTCGCCCCTGCTCGATGAGCATCTCGCTGTGGGCTGGGAGTACGCCGTCGAAGTCGTCATCGACGCACCCCTCGCCACGGTGGCACCGTGCCTCCCGCGCGCTCGGCCGGCTTGAGCCTGCCGATGTCGGCACCACCCGACTGGTCGGCAGCACCAGCAACCCGACCTGGTACGCCGAGCAGCTCGCCGCGGTCCCTGCGTCGTACCGGATCGCGCAGTGCCCGGAGCTCGACGCCGCGCGCGTGATCGGGCAGCGGCTGCTCAAGGCAGCGGGAGGGGTGACACCTGAGGCGCGGGAGTTGACCGGGCCAGAGCGGTTGTCGGTGGATCGCTCTAACGTCATCCACGTGGAAAGAGCCGTGACCAGCAGAGGAGAAAGTCATGACCACACTGTCGGATCGACCCAACACCGCCTTGATGGTGATCGACGTCCAGAAGGGCGTCGTGGCTGATGCACACCAGCGCGACGTGGTCGTCGCCAACATCAGGACGCTCGTGGACAAGGCTCACGAAGAGGGTGTCCCGATCGTCTGGGTCCAGCACTGCGGCGAGCAGCTGGAGAAGGGGAGTG
>JAUJOE010000023.1 GCA_030447805.1 Nocardioidaceae bacterium
TGGGCAACCCCGATAGTTTGCCAGACGAGGCAGGTGGCTGCCAAATCGCCGCGTTACTGGTAGATGGGTCAGTTTGAGGGCAACCGGCCTTCAAGCAGTTTGAGCGATCTCGGTCAGCGTCCACACATGGTTGGCCTTCCCGGCTGCCATCGCCGGGGGTCTTAGTAGCGTACCCGATAAGTGCCCCAGCGACGTAAGGATGCGACTGTGCGCGGACGCAACGACGCAGACGAGACCACGGATAGAGACTCCCGAGTCGACTGGTGGGGCGTAGTGCTGGAAGCCCCCAACGCCCCGGAGTTGGCTCACTTCTACTCTGACCTGCTCGGGTGGGAGATCAGCAAGGAGTCGCCGAAGGGTGCCGCCCTGGCTCCCGCTAATGGAGTCGCGTACCTGGCGATCCAGACGAACGAGAATTACGAACGACCGACTTGGCCCGACGAAGCTGGGCAGCAACAAATGATGATGCACCTCGACTTCGAAGTGACCGACCTCGATGCCGCCGTTGAACACGCGCTGGAACTCGGCGCACAGCAGGCCGATCATCAACCGCAGGGGAACGTGCGCGTGATGCTCGACCCGGCTGGGCACCCGTTCTGCCTCTACATCGGCGGCTGAAGCCGCGTCTCAAACTGACCCACTACCCGTTGACTCGTTCGGCGTTCGACCTGACGCCGCGTCCCCCTGTCAAGGCGGGTCTTGCTGGTCGTCTTCCCCCGGGCGCGGGCGACGTACGGAACGACCACCCACAAGACCAGGAACACCGCTGCCAGCCCGCCGGCTACGACGACGGCGATGCCGAGGCTGAGGAGATAGTCGAGCACGAGAAAGACGGCACCCACCATCGCCAGCGCGAGGAACGTCATGCCGGCTGCGACGTAGCGGGTGGCCGTGTTCATCAGGTCGTCCTTCATGCCGCGGCGGAACACGATGCGGTGAAACGCCACCGGTGCGGTGATGCACGCGGTCGCCAGGGAGGCACTGATCAGACTGGCGAGGTAGATGTTGCACAGGAAGTCGCTCACCTCGTCGAACCGCTGCTGGAAGGCGATGGTCAGCAAGAAGGCGAATACCGCAGGCGTGCCGACACCCCGGCGAAAAGGCGATGTGTGTGTTGTGGTCGCATCAGTGTAGGAAGGGCGAGGGTGCTATTGCAGCGTCAGCTGACACCAACGCAAGGAGGCGGAGCCGTGACTACGACGGCGGAGCCTGCCGGCTGCACCTTCTGCGGCATCGTGGAGGGAACGGTCCCGGCGCAAGTGATCTACGCGGACGACCGGACGGTGGCTTTCCTCGACACCGCCCCTGCATCGGATGGACACACGCTGGTCGTCCCGAAGCAGCACGCCGCAGATTTGTTCAGCATCTCCCCAGACGATGCGGCGGCCGTGATGCGTACGGCGAAGCTCATGGCTTGCCGAATCGACGAGAAGCTCGCCCCGGACGGGTTGACCGTTGTTCAGACCAACCGCTCAGCGGGATGGCAGGACGTGTTCCACCTGCACCTGCACCTGGTTCCGCGCTGGGTCGGCGACACGTTGAAGCAGCCATGGGAGCCACGTCCCGCCCAGGCCGAACGGCTGTCGACGGTCGCTGACAAGCTACGGGGCTGAGACGCAAGCCAACTGATCAGCCGGGCCAACCACTCACCGCCGCCCTCGACTTGTCAGGCTCCGCCAGGCGGAAGAGTGTCCTCTACAGCCTGACAAGTCGTGGGGAGGGGCGTCAGGTCACTTGTTGATCTTGGTGACCCGGCCGGCGCCGACGGTGCGGCCACCCTCGCGGATGGCGAAGCGCAGGCCATCCTCCATGGCGATCGGCTGGATCAGCTCGACCGACATCTCGGTGTTGTCGCCCGGCATCACCATCTCGGTGCCCTCGGGCAGCGTCACCACGCCGGTCACGTCCGTCGTACGGAAGTAGAACTGCGGGCGGTAGTTGTTGAAGAACGGCGTGTGCCGGCCGCCCTCTTCCTTCGACAAGATGTAGACGTTGGCGTCGAAGTTGGTGTGCGGCGTCGTCGAGCCCGGCTTGATCACGACCATGCCGCGCTCGACGTCCTCGCGCTTGGTGCCGCGCAGCAGCAGGCCGACGTTCTCACCGGCCTCACCGGTGTCGAGCAGCTTGCGGAACATCTCGATACCGGTGACGGTGGAGCTCTGCTTCTGTTCGCGGATGCCGATGATGTCGACCGTCTCGTTGATCTTGACGATCCCCCGCTCGATGCGGCCGGTGATGACGGTGCCGCGGCCGGTGATCGTGAAGACGTCCTCGACGGGCATCAGGAACGGCTTCTCGGTGTCGCGCTCCGGCTGCGGGATGAACTCGTCGACGGCGTCCATGAGCTCCATCACCGACGCGCCCCACTTCTCGTCGCCGTTGAGCGCGGGGAAGGCAGCCACCCGGACCACCGGGGCGTCGTCGCCGTCGAACTCGTACTCCGACAGCAGCTCGCGCACCTCGAGCTCGACAAGCTCGATGAGCTCCTCGTCCTCGACCATGTCGCACTTGTTGAGGGCGACGACGATCGCGGGTACGCCGACCTGCCGAGCGAGCAGCACGTGCTCACGGGTCTGCGGCATCGGCCCGTCGGTGGCGGCGACAACAAGGATCGCACCGTCCATCTGCGCGGCGCCGGTGATCATGTTCTTGATGTAGTCGGCGTGGCCCGGGCAGTCGACGT
>JAUJOE010000014.1 GCA_030447805.1 Nocardioidaceae bacterium
GCCCCCAAGCGTGAGCTCCCGCCACCGCTCCCTCCGCTCGACACCCCGGCCCGGCTGGACCACAGCGAGGAGGTGCCGGTGCCCGCCGTGTGGTTCGCCGGCCGACTCCCGGCGGACGCACCCGACAACCGCGCGCTCACTGCGGCCGCCCTGGCAAGCAGCATCCTTGGCGAGGGCGACACCAGCCGACTCCACCGACGGCTGGTGCGCGGCGACCAGATCGCCCTGGCCGCGGCGGTGGGCATCAACCCCCTGATCGCCGGCAACTCCTTGCTCGTGGGCTCGGTGCGTGCGGTGCCCGGCCACGACCTCGACGAGGTGACTGCAGCCGTCGACGATGAGCTGCGTCGGCTCGCCAACGACGGCCCAACCGACGACGAGCTGGCGATCGTGCGCGCCCAAGCTGAACGCGAGTGGCTCGACGACATGGGCACCGCCGCCGGTCGGGCCGACGCCATCTCGGGATGCGCACTGCTGTTCGACGACCCCGATGTGCTCAACCAGCGGCTGCCGCTAGTGCGGTCGGTGACGGCGGCCGAGGTGCAGGAGGCGGCGCGGGACTGGCTCCTCCCCGCGCTGCACGCACAAGTCAGGGTGCTGCCCTCCGCCGCGGGCGCCGCCGCTGTCGCCGCCGCCGCTGCGGACGGGGTCGAGGTATGACGCTCGCAGCGGTGCCACCGCCGGTCGGCGTACCAACGGGCTGGCACTTCCCGACGTACGACGATAGCCGGCTCGGCAACGGCCTGCGGGTGCTGGCCTATGACTGCCCCGGCCAGTACGTCGTCGCGGCGTCGTTGCTCTTCGACGTCCCGCTCAGCGCCGAGCCGCGCGAGCGCGAGGGGGTCGCTGAGCTGACGGCGCGGTGCCTGACCCGGGGAGCGGGCGAGTGGTCGGCCGAGGAGTTCGCTGACGCGCTGGCGAGCTGCGGGGCCGACCTCCAGGGGTCTGCGTCGCCGGACGCGTTCGCGCTGCGGTTGAGCGTGCCCGTCACCCGCCTGGCGCGGGGGCTGGATCTGATGGCAGCAGCGATCGGCAACCCGACCTTCGCCGAGGAGGAGTTCGCGCACGAGAAGGCGCTGCGGCTGCAGGAGATCGACCAGGCGCACGCCTATCCCCAGCACGTCGCTGGCGAGGAGTTGAACGCCGCCCTGTTCGGTGCGGCGCGGGCTGCCCGCCCCGCCGGCGGCGCCACTTCCACGGTCGGCACGGTGACTAGTGACGACGTCGTGGAGTACGCCTCTACCCACCTTTTCCCCGCCGACGCGACGCTGATCATGGCCGGGGACTTCAGCTCAGTTGATCCGGCGGGGACTGTCGAGCGCTCCCTCGCCGCCTGGCAGCGCCCCGCGCACCCCGTCCCCGACTTCGAGCGCCCGGAACCGGCGCAGCGGGCGCAGCTGCTGCTCGTCGACTGGCCGGACGCGCCACAGGCGACAGTGCGCGTCGCCGGGAAGTCGGTGACGCGTGCCGACCCGCGGTGGCCGGCGATGTTCGTGGCCAACCATGCCGTCGGTGGCAGCTTCTCCTCGCGCATCAACACGGTCCTGCGCGAGCAGAAGGGCTACACGTACGGCGCCACCTCGGGCCTGGAGACCGGGCGGCATCGCGGCACGTTCTCGGTCTCCACCGCGGTGCGCACCGACGCCACCGCGGACTCGGTCGCTGACATCGTCGACATCGTGACCGCGGCCAACGGGTCGATCACCGACGACGAGGTCGCCATGGCGGTGCGGGCCGCAACGCAGTCGGCCCCGCTGGGATACGAGCGCGCCGAGGCCGTGGTCGGCCGGGTGGAGCTGCTGCTGTCGCAACAGCTGCCGCTTGACCATGTCGACGCCAACCTGGAGCGGATCCGGGCGGTGACGACCGCCGACGCCAACGTCGCCTGGGGCGCGTGCATCGACCCGCAGGCCTTGACTGTGGTCGTGGTCGGGGACTCGGGCGCAGTGCGCGACGGGCTGGCGGCCTGGGGCTATGCCGACCTGCGCGAGATCACCCCCGCCTGGCGCTGACGCCCGTGAGCCCGGTAGGCAGGCCGGCACGACTTCCTGAAGCGCCGAAACCCTGACCGAAGTCGGTGATCAGCGGCTGTTGCGGCCAAAATAAGGGACTTCGGTCAGGGGTTTGGCGGCTCACTTGCCGACTTCCGCAGCAACGGCGGTGTTCAGCGCAAGGCAGCCAGCACGACCGCCTGGGCCTCCTGCTGCACCTGCGCGAGGTGCTCTCGACCGCGGAACGACTCGGCGTACACCTTGTAGACGTCCTCGGTGCCCGATGGCCGGGCGGCGAACCACGCCGACTCCGTTGTCACCTTCAGCCCCCCGATCGGGGCGCCGTTGCCAGGCGCTGCGGTGAGGGTGGCAGTGACTGGCTCGCCCGCGACCGTGTCGGCGGAGACGTCGGCGGGTGAGAGCCGGGCGAGCTTCGCCTTCTGCGCCCGATCGGCTGGGGCGTCGATCCGCGCGTACGCCGGGTCGCCGTGCCGGGCGACCAGGTCGGCGTACCGCTGGCTGGGCGACTGCCCGGTGACGGCCAGGATCTCGCTGGCGAGCAGGGCGGCGATGATGCCGTCCTTGTCGGTGGTCCAGGTGGTGCCATCGAAGCGGAGGAAGGACGCGCCGGCTGACTCCTCGCCGCCGAAGCCGACACTGCCATCGAGGAGTCCGGGCACGAACCACTTGAAGCCGACAGGCACCTCGAGCAGAGGGCGGCCGAGCTCGGCGGCGACCCGGTCGATCATCGACGAGCTCACCAGCGTCTTTCCGACGGCGGCTGTGCGCGGCCAGTCGGCTCGGTGCGCGAACAGGTAGCCGATCGCCACGGCGAGGAATGCGTTGGGGTTCATCAGCCCGGCGTCGGGGGTGACGATGCCGTGGCGGTCGCTGTCGGCGTCGTTGCCGGTGGCGATGTCGTACGTGTCTCGGGCAGCGATGAGGGAGGCCATCGCGCTAGGGGAGGAGCAGTCCATCCGGATCTTGCCGTCGGTGTCGAGGGTCATGAACCGCCAGGTGGGGTCGACCTCGGGGGTGACGACGGTCAGGTCGAGCCGGTGGCGGTCGGCGATGGCGGCCCAGTAGTCGACGCTGGCGCCACCCAACGGGTCGGCTCCGATTCGCACGCCGCCGGCCCTGATCGCGTCGAGGTCTACGGCGGTCGCCAGATCGTCGACGTAGTGGCCGAGGAAGTCGTAGCGCCCGCAGGCTTCGAGCGCCTGCTCGGCGGGCGATCGACGTACACCCGCAAGCTTGTCGGCGAGCAGGTCGTTGGCGCGCTGCTCGATCTGGCTGGTGACGTCGGAGCCGGCCGGGCCTCCGTGCGGGGGGTTGTACTTGAAGCCGCCGTCGCGTGGCGGGTTGTGGGACGGCGTCACCACGATGCCGTCGGCCTGCCCGGAGCCGCCGAGCCGGTTGAGCCGGTTGAGCCGCAAGATCGCGTGCGACACCGCCGGCGTGGGGGTGTAGCCGTTGCGCTCGTCGACCAGGACGGCCACCCCGTTGGCGACGAGCACCTCGATGGCGGTGTGCCAGGCAGGCAGCGACAGCGCATGGGTGTCGCGGCCGATCACCAGCGGCCCGGTGATGCCCTGAGCGGCGCGATACTCGCAGATGGCCTGGGTGGTGGCGGCGATATGGGCGTCGTTGAAGGCGCCGTCGAGGCTGGCGCCGCGGTGCCCGGACGTGCCGAATGTGACGCGCTGGTCGGGGTTCGCCGGGTCGGGGACCAGGTCGTAGTACGCGCCAAGGACCGCGTCCACATCGATCAGGTCGTCCGGTCCGGCTGGCTGCCCGGCCCGTGCGTGTGGCATGGGGGGATTGTGCTCGATAGCTACGGGAGGTGTCGACCTCCCGCCGTCTCCTTCGGGATTGTCAGAACGTAGTGCACCTATGGCGGCAATGGGTTCTGACAACTTTCGAGGAAGGGCTCTGTTATCGTCCCGTTATCTCACGTCGAGAGGGGAGACGGGTGAGGGTCTTCGTCACCGGAGCCACCGGGGCGTTGGGGACCGCCGCAGTCGCCGCGTTGTTGGCCGACGGTCACGATGTGACCGGGCTGGCCCGCAGCGACGACAAAGCGCGCGTCTTGCAGCAGGCGGGCGCCACGTCGGCGCGAGTCCGCTTGTTTGACCACGCAGAGATGGCATCAGCGCTCGAGGGTCATGACGTGGTGTGCAACCTGGCAACGTCGATCCCGGTCGGCCTAGCAGCGCTGCGGCCAGGCGCCTGGAGGGCCAACGACCGGCTGCGCACGGAGGGCTCGAAGGCGGTGGTCAGCGCCGCGAAAGCCGCCGGCGTCCGCCGGATCGTGCAGGAGAGCATCTCGTTCATGTACGACGACGCCGGCGACCTGTGGATCACCGAGACGAGCCCGGTGTGCGTGACGCGCGCCGTGGAACCAGCCGCAGTAGCCGAGACCGCTGCCAGCGACTTCGGCAGCACCTCACGGCAGTCGGTGATCTTGCGGTTCGGAAACTTCATCGGTGACGACCCGATGACGCGGTGGCGGCTGGCGCAGGCTCGGGCGGGTCGTCCGGTGGGGGTCGGTGACCCACGCGGGTGGGCGCACGTCGTACATCTGCACGACGCTGGCACGGCGGTTGTTGCGGCGCTCACCGCACCTGGCGGTGTCTACAACGTCGGAGCAGAACCGGTGCGCAGGGACGCGCTGGCCCAGACGTTCGCTGCAGCGGCGGGCCGTTCGCAGGCGCGGTTCGCCGGCCCGTGGATGGTCAAGCTGGCAGGTGAGCGGCTGGAGCCGCTGACGCGGTCGCACCGTGTGTCGTCGGCGAAGCTGCACGACGCCACCGGCTGGAACCCCACCTACGACGCGTTCGACGCGTCGTGGTTGCGCGACCTCGCGTCGACGTGAGGGAGGCCGGGCAGACGCACGGGCCTGCAACGTCCGACGATCGCACGGTTCAACCAAGGCGCCGCCACACCGACGTCTTCGGCGACGTGCTGCCCGACACCACGCGCGACGAGCAAGGCTCCGCGGAGGACGGGTCTGTCGACAGCAGGGACGAGGCTCTGCGCCGAGAGGTGCCGCCTCATCACGGCTGACCGCCGCTCCCGCGCGAAGGATCCGACGCTGAGCACGCTATAGCGGTCAGACCGTCGGATCGCTCGCGCTGGGCGTCGGGGTTCCGCGACGGGCGATCAGGTCACGGATCTCGGTGAGCAATGCGACATCCTCGGGAACGGAGGCGGGCTCGTCGAGATCGCCAAGGCGCAGCACCTCGCGAGCCTTCATGTACGGCACGACGATGACGAAGTAGACGACGGCGGCGAGGATCAGGAAGCTCACGAGCGCCGTGAGGAAGGCGCCGACCGAGACACCGCCGGGGTTGTACGTCGAGAAGTCCCGCACACCGCCAAGTTTGCCGACCACGTCCATGATCATCTGCACGGTGGCGGTGACGACCGCCGTGAACGCCGTAGCCATGATGAAGGCGACGGCCAGTTCGACGATATTCCCGCGCAGCAGGAAGTCCCGAAAACCTTTCATGAGTGCCTCCTTCGATGATGTCCCAGGCCTGCCCGAAGGTAGGAGCGGTCGAGGCTACCAATCGCGTTGACCTAGCCCCGCAGACTCACCGACAGCACCGACGCGGCGCTGGCCTGCGCGATCTCAGCTGCCTCGGTCTCCGTGACGGCGACGACGACTAGCGCCCCGCTGCCGGTGTCGGTCCCCACCCGAGGCAGCATGACGACGACAGCGTTGGCGACGACGCGCGTCGCCGGTCCGCTGTCACCGGTTGCGGCGTAGAGGTCGATGCGGTCGCCTGGGCGCAGCAACGCCACCACATCGGCGTCCTCGATGCGCACCGGGGACGCCACAGTGCCGGCCGGGTAGCCGGCGAGCAGGGCCGCACCCAGCACGCGGCGATCCGTCAGCGGCTCCCCGGCCCGCATCGGAGCGGTCACGCTCGCACCCACCGCCGCCTTGGCGTCAAGTGCACCCGTTGGCACCACGTCGGGTGCCACCTCAACGGTCCGTACGTCGCCCGCGCCGATCACCGCGCCGCCAGCCAAGTCGCGGGCAGCCACCACCACTGACACGAGTTCGGGCTGCGGTGGAGAGAGCGCCCGGGCGAGACAGAACACCGCTGCGGCCGCCAACGTGGCCGCGATCAGTCGCCGGTGCCGCAACATGCCGCGGCGCACCCGGCGTACGGCGGAGTGGAGGTCAGCCATCCCGCCAGGGTAGGAAGCGAGCGGCAAACCGCGTGGCCGTTATCCACAGCCTGGCGATCAGGGAACTGCTACGGAGTCCGACCGGGACGTGCCCGACTTCTGTGCGGACCCCGGCTTCGCGGAGTCGGCGCGCTTCTCCGCAACACCCTTCTCGCTGGCTCCGGTCTTGTCGGCAGCAGTCTTCGCGGCGTCTGTCTTGGCGGGGTCGGAGCCGTCGGAGGCGGCCTTGCCGTCGCTGCCATCGGCGCCGTTGCGCCCGGACGCACCGTTACGGCTGTCGGTGCGATAAAACCCTGAGCCCTTGAAAACCACACCCACCGGGCTCAGCACCTTGCGCAGCCGACCGGTGCAGGCGGGGCAGACCGTCAAGGCGTCGTCGGTGAAGCTCTGCCGCACCTCGAGGTCGTGACCGCACTCGGTGCAGGCGTACTGGTAGATGGGCACGGCTCTCCTTGTCGGTTAGCACTCAGCTGGCTCGACTGCTAACGGTTTCCATTGTGCGACAGCCGGGCCGCGAAGGCAAAGAACCGCGGACGGCGAGTGGCAGACCTTCGGACCGGCCGACACCCCGGCACAATGGAGCGGTGCCCCGATGGTTGCGGATCGTCAACTGGTTCGCGGCGATCCTGGCGCTCGCGCTGATCGCCGGCTCGGTGGCGGCGATGTGGACCGTCCGCCGGTCAATGCCGCAAACCGAGGGCACCATCACCCTGCAGGGGCTGACCGCGCCGGTAACCGTAATCCGGGACGCTGCGGGCATCCCGCAGGTCTACGCCGACACCTCCGCCGACCTGTTCTTCGCGCAGGGGTACGTGCAGGCTCAGGACCGCTTCTTCGAGATGGACTTCCGCCGCCACCTCACCGCCGGCCGGCTCACCGAGCTGTTCGGCCGCGACGCACTGAAGGCCGACATGTTCGTCCGCACGCTCGGCTGGCGGCGGGTCGCCGAAGCGGAGCTGCCACTGCTGTCCACCGACACCCGGCGCTACCTGGAGTCCTTCGCCGCCGGGGTGAACGCCTACCTGAGCGGCCGTTCCAGCGACGAGCTGTCGCTGGAGTACGCCGTCCTCGACCTCAACGGCTTGACCTACACGCCCGAACCCTGGACGTCCGCGGACTCGCTGGCTTGGCTGAAGGCGATGGCCTGGAATCTCGGTAGCAACATTGACGACGAGATCGACCGCTCCATCGAGTCCATCAGGTTGACCCGACAGCAAATCACCGAGCTGTACCCGGACTACCCCTACGACGAGCACCAGCCCGTCGTCACCCAGGGCGCACTCGTGGACGGCGTGTACGAACAGGACGCGAAGAGGAACGACACCCGGCTGCCCAGCCGGCCGCCGTACCTCGTCAAGGGGGCGACGACCGCACTGCGCGACGCCGCGACGACCAGCGCAGCCCTCGACCACCTCATCGGTTTTGGCGACGGGCTCGGCTCGAACGCCTGGGCGGTGAGCGGTGAGCACACCGCCAGCGGCGCCCCGATCCTGGCCAACGACCCGCATCTGGAAGCAACCATGCCGAGCGTGTGGTACCAGATGGGGCTGCACTGCAACCAGGTCAATGCCGAGTGCCCGTTCGACGTCAGCGGTTTCACCTTCGCTGGCCTGCCGGGCGTGGTCGTCGGGCACAACCAGTCGATCGCGTGGGGTTTCACCAACCTGCACGCCGACGTGCAGGACCTCTACCTCGAAGCCGTCGACGACAGCAACCGCTACCTCTACAACGGCCGCTCCCGCACGCTCACCACCCGCCAGGAGAGCTTCGCGATCGCCGGCGAGGCCGAGCCGGTGACGATCACCGTGCGCGAGAGCCGGCACGGTCCGCTGATCTCCGACGTCAGCCACGACATGTCCCGAGTCGGGGCCAATGCGCCGGTGGGCAAGCGTGCTCCCGATCCCGGCAACGGGTACGCCGTGGCGTTGCGCTGGACCGCCCTGGAACCGGGCCGGACTGCCGACGCGCTCTTCGGGATCAACCTGGCGTCGAACTGGGACCAGTTCCGCGACGCGGCCCGCCTGTTCGACGCCCCCGCCCAGAACCTCGTGTACGCCGACACCGCCGGCCACATCGGCTACCAGGCGCTCGGGCGCATTCCGATCCGACGCGCTGGTGACGGGCGGTGGCCGGTGCCCGGCTGGGACCCGGCGTACGAGTGGAACGACAACTACATCCCGTTCGACGCGCTGCCGAACGTGCTCGACCCCAAGGACGGGTACGTCGTCACCGCCAACCAGCCAGTCACCGGCGAGAAGTACCCGTACTTCCTCGGTAGCGCCTTCGACTACGGCTACCGCGCCCAACGCATCCGTTACCTGCTCGAGGGCACGAACAAGCTGACTGTCGACGACATGGCGGCGATCCAGCTCGACACCTTCAGCTCGCTGGCGAAGGAGCTCACGCCGTTGCTGCAGGAGGTGCCGCTGAAGACGACGTACTACCAGGCCGGGCAACGTGCGATGGCGCGCTGGGACTTCCAGCACAGCGCCGACTCGGGGGGCGCGGCGTACTTCAACGTCGTGTGGAGCAACCTGTTGGCGCTGACGTTCCACGACGACCTGCCCGAGGAAGTCTGGCCGAAGGGCGGTTCGCGCTGGTGGGCGGTGATGCAGGCGTTGATGGACGACCCGACCAACGACTTTTGGGACAACACCGACACACCCGGCGTGGTGGAGACTCGTGACGACATCGTGCACCAGGCGATGTTGGTCGCCCGGGACGAGCTGACCCAGCACCTGTCCCGGGACCCCCGCGACTGGGAGTGGGGGCGGCTGCACACGCTGCACCTGCGCAACGAGTCACTCGGGTCGGAGGGGTCGCCCGCGGCGTTCCTCTTCAACCGGGGCGGGTACGAGCTCGGCGGCGGGCCAGCGGTGGTCAACGCCAGCAGTTGGGACGCCCGGGAGGGCTACCAGGCGACGGCCGTGCCCTCGATGCGGATGGTCATCCCGCTCGACAACCTCGACGCCTCGCGCTGGATCAACCTCACCGGCGCCTCCGGCCACGCCTTCGACGACAACTACACCGATCAGACCGAGCTGTGGGTGGAGGGTCAGACACTGCCATGGGTGTTCAGTCGGGAGGCGGTCGAGGCGGCCGGTGAGCACGAGTTGACGCTGATCCCACCGGGCTGGTCGCTACCCCCGACCGAAGGGTCGTGAGCGTGGATTTGGCTCCCCGGCCTTCGCCGGCAGGTAAAGAAGCCTTCCGTGCAGGTAAAGAAAAGGTCATGTGGCGACACTTTCTTTGGTCAGCGCTAGGCCTGGTCACGGCCCCTTTCCGGATGCGCGCAGGGTGCGGGTGGGGGTGATCAGCACGTCGACGGGTTGGTCATGCGGGTCAGCCGGTACGGCGTCGAGCACCTCGTCGTCGTACAGCAGCAGGCAGCGCAGCTCGGAGTGGTCGAGGGTTGCCAGCGCCCCGTCGTAACAGCCCCGTCACCGGCGAGGCCCGGAGGATCACCACCGAGCGCGGGAAGACGTCGCCCTCTGCCCAGGCGATGGCCCTGGAGGTCGCCGGCGAGGCCCGGACAGATCACCACCGACGCGGCAGCGAGTGCCTGCGGACCCAGCGCGGGGGATGCCGGCTCGCGGATGCCTTTCGCGTTGAGGCGTTCGCGCCCTCGTGCGCGGCCCAGTCGAGGCTGAGGTCGGGCAGCAGTACCGGCAGCAACACGGCGATGCTGCGAGCGTGCAGGGCTTCGAGCAGCGGGTCTGTTCCCGGCTCTTCGGGTAGCGAACGGTAAGCGGCCACCGTTGTCGTCGCCTGCATCTCAGGAAGTGCCAGCACCCGGTCGCGCAGCAACGCGGCGGCCTGCTGCTGCTGGGAGGGTGGCCAGCGGCTGCGGGTCGCCAAGACGCGGCTCCGGATCGCCTGCTTTGATCCCGAGGTCTTGCCGGTCACCGAATTACTGTAGGGCGCTGCCAGGCGCCGTCCGGGTGAGAGCGAGGAACTCCTGGCGTAATCGTGGATCCACGCGCAGCGTGCCGAGCAGTCGCGAGGTGACGGTCCGAGTACCCGGCGCGTGCACGCCTCGGACCGACATGCAGAGGTGCTCGGCTTCCACCACGACGCCGACGCCGTGCGGGCGCAGCGTCGTTTGGAGGAAGTCGGCGACCTGCGTGGTGAGCCGCTCCTGAACCTGCAGATCACTGGCGAACTGCCGCACGACGCGGGCCAGCTTTGACAGTCCGACGATGCGGTCGGCGGGAAGGTAGCCAACGTGCGCAACGCCGGAGAACGGGAGAAGGTGGTGCTCGCACAGTGAGGAGAACGGGATCTCCCGGGCGAGAACGAGCTCGTCGTAGCCTTCGTCATTGGGAAACGTCGTCATGGAGAACGGTGTGGGGGTGAGCATCTCCGCGAAGGTCGCTGCCACCCGCTGCGGTGTGTCGCGCAGGTGCGGGGACGAGGGGTCACGCCCGAGTGCCGTCAGCAGGTCGGCGACGGCTCGCTGGGTGGCTGCCAGGTCGATCGCAGGGTCGTCCTGCACGACGTGCAGCGCTCGGTGCGAGTCGTCGGCAGCGTCGTACCGCGCCAGCGTCGTCATGGACCCCGCCTAATTCGCGTGCTTGTCGCCGGGCATGACGTCGGTCTCGACGGAGCGTCGTGCCACACCGGAGAGTCGGTGGCGGTCTCGACGTTGAAGCCGTAGTCATACACGAGTGAGCCGCCGATCGACCCGCCGACGGCCGTTAGCGTCGCCGCAAGGACCGACAAGACAAGGACCAGCAGCGGAGTCGCGGGCTCGTCGGCGTAGGTGGTCATGCGAAGGGCGATCAACGCGAGCACGAGGACGGTGAGGGTGGTCATCACCAGCGCGTGCGCGTTGACCGTCCGCCACGCCTGCGTACGTCGTGGTGTGGAACCGACCCAGTCGGCCACCCCCGTCGCGGCAGCCAGGAGCGATACGACGCCGCCGCCGATCAGGACGAACGTGCCGGCGCGGAAGAGGTCGCGGGCGAGCTCACCGCTGGTCAGTACCGAGATGACATCGAACACCGCAGCGAGGGTGTACGCGCCGACCGGGATATCAGTCAACGGCGGGTGCAGCGGCTTGCCCGCCATCCCGCGCAGACCATGGAACTCTCGCCCGCGCGTCGTGAACGCGGGGTCGAAACGAAAACAGGCGGGCCATCGCCGTACCTCCCGTTTCACCGGTAGCACCGGAGTTTTAGCCAATAAGTGTGCTCAGTATTCGACGGCCTGCCGCGATATGTCAAGCGATGTTGTTGGAAATTCGGTTCAACGGATACGGTGGTGCCATGGATGCCCCGGCCGAGGACGTGCTGGCGCTAGGCGCGCTCTCCGAGCCCCAGCGGGCTCGCATCTACGACTACCTTGCATCGGCCAATGCCCCACGGACCCGCCAGGACGTCTCGGCGGCGCTCGGGATTGGACGAACGCTGGTTACCTTCCACTGCGAGAAGCTCGAGCAGGCGGGTCTGATCCAAGCGGTGGCGGCTGACCCGGCTCCCGCGGGGCGTCGGGGGCGACCCCCGCAGCGATATCAGGTCACGCAGCAGGAAATCAGTGCCAGCGTGCCGCCGCGGCGCTATGAGTTGCTGGCCGAGATCCTGGTCCAGGCGGCGAGCGAACAGGCTACCGCCGAGCCGCTACACGAAACTGCGCTGCGGGTCGGGAGGCGCCGCGGCCGGGAGCTCGGTGCCCAGCTGAAGGGTGCTGACGACGGTTCTGGGAGCCGGTGCGAGGCGCTCAGCGCCCTGCTGAGCCGACTCGGGTATGAGCCGACCGATGATGGTGGGGACGTCGTACTCACGAACTGTCCGTTCCAGCGGCTGATGGTGCTGGACACGAAACTGGTGTGCTCAATCAACGCAGCTCTCGCAGCAGGTTATCTCGAGGGGCTCGGCGTTGACCGGCACATCTCGGCCCGGCTGCGGCCCTGCCCAGACAATTGTTGCGTGGTCCTGGAGCGCTCGGCCTGAGTGCTGGTGCGGAGGCGCCAAGACCCGCCTCTACGCGTATGCGGCCTGCGACACCTACTGGAACGCGGAAGGAGCGGCATGCGCCGGTTGATGCCCCTACCGGGCGGTGACGACGTCGATCTCGACGAGGCGTACTGGCTCTCGGACGTCGGTCATCAGCAGGTCCGTGGCGTCATGGTCGCCAGCGCGGACGGGGCCGCCCAGGCGCAGGGTCGGGCGGGAGGGCTTTCGGGACCGGCCGACACAGCACTGTTCGCCGTCCTGCGGGGCCAAGCGGACGTGCTCCTCGCCGGAGCCACCACCGTCCGGGTCGAGGGTTACGCCGGGGAGCAGCCCGCAGCCGATCGGAGGGACTGGCGACGGGCACGGGGGCTCTCCGAGGCACCGCCCATCGCGGTCGTCACCAGGACGTGCGATCTTGACCCGGCCGCCGGGTTGTTCACAGAAACAGTGGCGAGGCCGATCGTCATTACGCATCGACAAGCCCCCCAGCACCGCGTCGCCGCGCTCGCGGAGGTGGCGGACATCATCACCGCCGGGGAGCAAGAGGTCGACCTGTCCGCCGCGCTCGACGCGCTCGCCGAGCGCGGGCTGCGACGGGTGTCCTGCGAAGGTGGCCCGAGGCTGCTCTCGCAGGTCGCGGCGGTAGATCGGCTGGATGAGTTGTCGTTGACGGTCTCCCCGTTGTTGGTTGGTGGCTCGGCTCTGCGCATCCTCGACGGCGCACTCCTTGATCCGCCAACTCGACTGCGCCTGGCGGACGTACTCGAGGACGAGAGCTTCCTGTTTCTCCGCTATGCGCGCGCGGGCGCTCAGCGCGCACGGGAGGTCCAAGATGAGGCCAGCGGCAGTTGACTGACCGCACCGCTGGAGATACCGACGCAGCACTGCCGCAGCAAGCGCTGCGCTTGGGTGGCCGGGTGTTTCCCCCTGGCGAGCTGATCGTCATGGGCATTGTGAACCGGACACCCGACTCGTTCTATGACCGCGGGGCGACGTTCACCTTGGCCGCTGCCGTCGCTGCGGCAGAACGCGCCCTTGACGCGGGCGCTGCGATCGTGGACATCGGCGGCGTGAAGGCAGCGGAGGGCGACCCCGTTTCTGCGGTAGAGGAACTCGACCGGGTCTGTGAGGTGATTGCAGCGGTCCGCTCTCGTCGCCCTGAGGCAGTGATCAGTGTCGACACCTGGAGGTCCGACGTCGCGCGAGCGGCCGTCGCTGCCGGCGCAGACCTGGTCAACGATGCGTGGGAAGGCCATGACCCGGACCTGGTCAGCGTCGCCGCCGATGCTGGTGTCGGTGTCGTCTGCACCCACGCCGGTCACCTGCCGCCGCGTACCGAACCCGACAACCCGCGCTATGACGATGTCGTGGCGGATGTCGTGCACACGGTGACCCACCTTGCTGAGAGGGCCGTCGCGGCCGGTGTCTCCCGGGATCAGATCCTCGTTGATCCGGGTCACGACTTCGGCAAGACCACCGTGCACTCACTGGAGATCACCCGACGCCTGAACGACATCGTGGGAACCGGTTGGCCAGTTCTCGTCGCCATGTCGAACAAGGACTTCATCGGCGAGACGCTTGACCTGCCGGTCACCGACCGGCTACCTGGCACTCTCGCCGTCACCGCGTTAGCGGCCTGGCTGGGCGCGCGAGTTTTTCGGGCCCACAACGTCGACGAAGTACGCCAAGTCCTCGACATGGTCAGCTCGGTGCGTGGGGAACGCGCCCCCGCGGTCAGGCGTCGCGGCATCTCATCGCCTAACCGCTCCGGTGGCCGACCGACTGTGGTCACCTAGCATCGGGTGACATGAGTGCAGAGGGCCTTGCCGCAGCCCAGGAGAAGATGCGCGCCGGCAGAGTTCACCCGGTCGCGATTGACGTGTTCAGTCACTACTACCGCCAACTCGAAACCGGCGCCACGGGTCTAGTGCCCGAGGCAGACATCGAGCCGATCACCGAGCCGACGCGGCTGGCCGATCTCGAGCTCGACGCCGAGCACGGTGCTGCAGCGCTTGGGGAAACCGTCGTGATCAAGCTCAACGGCGGCTTGGGTACGTCGATGGGCATGTCGCGCGCGAAGTCGCTGCTGGAGGTGCGCGACGGGTTGACCTTCCTCGACCTGATCGCCTCCCAGGTGTTGCACGCGCGGGAGCGTTACGGCGTGCGGCTGCCGCTGGTTTTCATGGACTCCTTCCGAACTCACGAAGACACCCTGCGGGCGCTGGCCGCCTACCCCGACCTGCCCGTCGGCGATCTCCCGCTGGACTTCATCCAGAACCGCGAACCGAAGATCCGCGCCGACGACCTGATGCCGGTGGAGTGGCCCGCCGACCCGAGCCTTGAGTGGTGCCCGCCCGGTCATGGGGACCTCTACACCGCACTGTCGGGATCGGGGCTGCTCGGCCAGCTCCTCTCCGCTGGCTTCCGCTACGCGTTCGTCTCGAACTCCGACAACCTGGCCGCCACGGCTGACGTGCGAATCGCTGGCTGGTTCGCCTCGACCGGGGCGCCGTTCGCCACCGAGGTGTGTCGGCGTACGCCGGCTGACCGCAAGGGCGGGCACCTGGCGATCCGCAAGAGCGACGGGCAGCTGATCCTGCGCGAGACCGCGCAGACCGCGCCGGAGGACATGGAGTCCTTCATCGACATCACCCGGCACCGGTACTCCAACACCAACAACCTGTGGCTGAACATGTCGGCCCTGGCCGACACGCTTGCGGCGAGCGGCGGAGTGCTGGGGCTGCCGCTGATTCGCAATGCCAAGACCGTCGACCCGGCCGACTCGTCGTCACCGGCCGTCATCCAGATCGAGACGGCGATGGGAGCAGCCGTCGAGGTCTTCCCCGGTGCCACCGCGCTCGAGGTGGAACGCGACAGGTTCGTGCCGGTGAAGTCGACGAACGACCTGCTCGTCCTGCGCTCCGACGCGTACGAGATGTCCGACGACTTCTCGATCCGGCTGGCCGACGGACTGACCGACGCGCCCCTGGTCGACCTCG
Organism: Nocardioidaceae bacterium; assembly: GCA_030447805.1. Taxonomy (GTDB): domain Bacteria; phylum Actinomycetota; class Actinomycetes; order Propionibacteriales; family Nocardioidaceae; genus JAUJOE01. Next base: position 15,145 of record JAUJOE010000014.1, read on the forward strand.
ACCCGGCGTTCTACAAGCTCGTGGGCGACTTCGACGCGAGGTTCCCGGCCGGACCGCCCTCATTGGCGGGCGCCACGTCGCTCACTGTGCGCGGGGACTGGACGTTTGGTGCCGGTGTGGTCGCGCGCGGCGCTGTGGAGGTCGAGGCCGACGGGTCGCCCGGCGTCATCGCCGCCGGGACGGTGCTCGAAGGCCATTAGGCTTGCCGATTGCCGTCCCCACCCGACCGAGAGCCGTGCGAACCTGATGCGCAGCGTTGACGAGCACCTGAGCAGGATCTTGGACGCCGTGCGGCCGCTGCCGCCGTACGAGCAGCCGCTGCTGGAGGCACTCGGCCTGCCGATCTGCGAGGACGTCAGGTCGCCGATCGACCTGCCGAGCTTCGACAACTCAGCCATGGACGGCTACGCCTGCCGGTTGGCCGACCTGCTGGAGGCGTCGCGCGACACACCGGTGCGGCTGCCGGTTGTCGGCGAGTCCGCAGCCGGGCAGACCAAGGCGTACGCCCTGTCGCCCGGCCAGACGGTCAAGATCATGACGGGCGCGCCGCTGCCGGCAGGGGCCGACGTGGTCGTGCCGGTCGAGTGGACAGACGGCGGCCGGGCGACGGTGTCGATCGTGCAGACGCCGAGCCCGGGCCAGCATGTGCGGCCTCGCGGTGCAGGACGTGCGGGCGGGCGATGCTTTGCTCGAGCAGGGCACCGTGCTGGGGCCACGGCAGGCAGCGATCCTCGCCGCCACCGGCTACCCGTCAGTGAAGGCGCGGCCCCGACCGCGGGTCGTGGTCGTCTCGACGGGCAGCGAGCTGCGCGAGCCGGGTGAGCCGCTCGGCTTCGACTCGGTCTACGACGCCAACTCGTTCGCGCTGGCGGCGGCCGCCCGGCAGGCCGACGCGATCGCCTACCGGGTCGGGATCGTCAGTGACGACCCGCAGGAGCTCACCGACACACTGTCCGACCAGCTGGTGCGCGCCGACCTGGTGGTCACCAGCGGCGGCGTCAGCAAGGGCGACTACGACGTGGTCAAGGACGTGCTCGGCCGGCTTGGCACCGTGGAGTTCGCCGAGGTGGCGATGCAGCCGGGCAAGCCGCAGGGCTTCGGGACGGTGGGTGAGGACGACACCCCCATCTTCACGCTGCCAGGGAACCCGGTGTCGTCGTACGTCTCGTTCGAGGTCTTCGTGCTGCCGGCGATCCGGCGGATGATGGGCAAGCTGCCCTACCGGCGACCGCTCGTGCGGGCCACCTGCATGGCTGGCTTCGGCTCGCCGCGGGGGCGTACGCAGTACGTGCGAGGGGACTTCGAGGTGACGGCGCGCGGCGCCCAGGTCAGGCCGGTGGGCGGCCACGGGTCGCACCTCATCGGCAGCCTGTCGCAGTCGAACTGCCTGATCGTCGTACCCGAAGCCACCACTGCGGTCGAGGCCGGATCCATTGTCGACGTCGCTGTGCTTGATCGGAACTTCTGATGACCACCGCCCCGCCCGATCAGCCGGCACAGCCCGACCAGCCCGCTCGCCCCGGTCAGCCGGCTGGGTTGACGCACGTGGACGAGACCGGCGCGGCCCGCATGGTCGACGTCTCGGGCAAGCAGGTGACGGAGCGGGAGGCGGTGGCGGCCGGCCGGGTGCGGGTCTCCGCCGAGGTGGTGGCGCTGCTGCGCGGCGATGGGGTGCCCAAGGGGGACGCCCTCGGTGTCGCGCGGGTGGCGGGGATCATGGCCGCCAAACGGACCGGCGACCTGGTGCCGTTGTGCCACCCACTTTCGCTCAGCGGCGTGGCGGTCGACCTGGAGGTGACCGATGCCGCAGTGGAGATCACCGCGACCGTACGCACCGCGGACCGCACCGGTGTCGAGATGGAGGCGCTGACGGCCGTCTGCGTCGCGGCGCTCACCGTCGTCGACATGGTGAAGGCGGTTGACAAGGCGGCGGTGATCGACGACGTCCGGGTGCTGGCGAAGTCGGGCGGGCGCAGCGGCACCTGGACCAGGAGCGAGGCGTCGCCGTGAGCGAACTGCAGGTCCGTCGGGCGGTGGTGCTGTCGGTGTCGAACCGGGCGGCCGCCGGCGTGTACGACGACACGACCGGACCGCGGATCGTCACCGCTCTCGGCGACCTGGGCTTCGGCGAGGTCTCCAGCGCGGTGGTACCCGACGGCGCGCCGGTGCTGGCGGCGCTCGCGGAGGCGATCTCGGCAGAGGTGGACGTGGTGGTGACCACCGGTGGCACCGGGCTGTCGCCAACCGACCAGACGCCGGAAATGACCCGGCAGGTGCTGGACTACGAGGTGCCAGGCATCGCTGAGGCCATCCGCGCCTACGGGCTCGGGCAGGGGTGTCGACGGCGTGCCTGTCGCGTGGGCTGGCGGGCGTCGCGGGTCGTACGCTGATCGTCAACCTGCCGGGGTCGCCGGGCGGCGTCAAGGACGGCCTGGCCGTGCTGCTTCCCATTCTTGGCCACACGTTGGACCAGATAGCGGGCGGTGACCACCTTCGGGCCGAAGCCGGCGGTGCGCCCTGACCCGCGGCTGGCCGGTGCGGCTGTCCAACGGGCGGGTGGGCCTGCGCCCGCTGACGATGCGCGACGCTTCCCGGTGGGCTGAGCTGCGGCGTACCAACGCTGCCTGGCTCGCGCCGTGGGAGTCGACCCGGCCACCGGGGCCATCGCCGCGCCACACCGGCTACCGGGCCATGACTCGGGACCTCATCAGGCACGGCCGCGCTGGGCACGCCTTGCCGTTCGTGGTCACCTACGACGCGGTGATGGTGGGACAGCTGACCGTCACCGGCATCACGTGGGGGTCGGCACGGTGGGCGCAGATGGGTTACTGGATCGACCAGGGCCACGCGGGGCGCGGCATCATGCCGACGTCGGTGGCGATGGCGTGCGACCACTGCTTCGGCACGATGGGACTGCACCGGATCGAGATAGCGATCCGGCCGGAGAACGTGGCCAGTCTGCGGATCGTGCAAAGCTCGGCTTCACCGAGGTTGGCCTGGCACCGCGTTACCTGCACATCAACGGGATGTGGCGGGACCACCTGCTGTTCGGTCTCACCGCCGAAGAGGTGCCGTACGGCGTGCAGGCCCGCCTCAAGCAGTAGTCCGCGCTCGGTTCACTGCTCGTCACACAACTTCTCAGCCGACACACCGCTGCAGCTGTCCAGCAAGCGCCGGGCGCCGCTCTACGGTCGTCTCGTGGGTCTCACCGGCATCATCTACGGGGCGATCGTCGTGGCGTGGGCCGCCTACCTGGTGCCGTTGGCTCTGCGTCGCCACGACGAGGCAGCCCGTTCCCGTTCGATCGACCGGTTTTCCGGAGCGATGCGGGTGCTGTCACGTCGCGACATGTCAACCGCAGGCCGGCTGGTCGTAACGCCGCCGCGAGCAGTTGACCGCTTGGTGAGTCCAGGGCTGAGCCGGCACGTTGCGGCCGCCCCAGTGTCCGCTGCCCGGCCGAGCCGCGAGTCGCTGCGGGTGGCTGCGGCCCGCCGTCGACGGGTAGTAGTTCTCTTGCTGTGTCTTACGGCTGCTGTCTCGGTCGCAGCCGGTTTCCGCGTCGTCCCGTTGTGGTCGCCTGCCGTGCCGCTGGCCTTGGTCGGCGGCTTCTTGTGCCTGGTCCGTCGACAGGTTCGCAAAGCGAGCGACGCTTACTGGGCCGAAGTGGCCTCGGCAACCCGGGCTCCGTCTAACGTCGTCCGCCGTACGCCGACCCGTGTCGACGCTTCACACGGAGCAGCCAAGGGAGCCGACGAGGAGCCGACGGTGCCGTTGGATGTCCGAGGCGCTCAAGGAAGCCGTCGCCGTGGCCGCGATCGAGCCGGAGCGAAGGGTGGCGGTGGCGTTGTCGACCGCCGACGGTGGCTCACTGTGGGACCCGCTGCCGATCACGCTGCCGACGTACGTCGACAAGCCGGTCGTCGCGCGAACGAGCCGCCGCATCGACCTCGGCGCGCCCGGCACCTGGTCGTCGGGCCACTCGGCCGAGGCGACCAAGGCGGCTGCGACGACTGGCGGGGGTACTAGCGGCGAAGACGCCGGGGCTGCTGCCGACGAAGAGCCAGCCCGCGCTGTCAACGGCTAACCGGTCAGCGTCCAGGTGAGCTGGACGGCGATGTTCGCCGGGTCCACCGGGCGTAGAGGCATTTCTGGTGCCCGGCTGCCCCGGCTGCCCAAGGGCCCGACTGCCCGGGGGCCCGGCTACCGGGGCAGGGCTCCCACCTCGTAAACCATGTGCAGCTATTGCAGTTGGTTGACGACTGCGCACCCTACCTCCCCCCGGGGGACCCCCGTCGCGGCAAGAGCCCGTCTGCGCTCAGGCGTCTGAGTGCTAAGGTTTCCGTTCGGTTGAACCCGCTCGCCGTGCCCGCACGGCCACCCCGGGGCTGTGGCGCAGTTGGTAGCGCGTCTCGTTCGCAATGAGAAGGTCAGGGGTTCGAATCCCCTCAGCTCCACCACCGCTAGGAATCGGCCGTAGCCAGTTGTCACGTCCAGGGAGTACGTCAAGGGCCTACAGCTGTAGGTGGAGTCGCAGTGCGTCGCCGAGCTGCGCCATGACGTCGGCTGGGACCTGTCCGAGGACAGCGTCCAGCCGCTCGACTGCGATCGAGCGGACCTGCTCCGCCTGAGCTTTGCAGTCTTGCCGTAGCCCGGTCGCGGCTGCAGGCAGCAGCGCCTGGAAGGGGAAGATCCGTTCGGTGTTGCTGGTGACCGGTACCACTGTGACCACCCCGCGGCCGAGCCGTGCGGCGACCGAGTTCGCACGGTCGTTGCTGACGATCACTGCGGGACGTTGTTGGTTGGCTTCGCTTCCGCGGACGGGTCCAGAACGGCGAGACGGATCTCACCGCGCAGCATCGGCGATCCCGTCTGCCGCGGTCGCATCCCACATCGCGTAGTCGCCTGATGCTTCCCATTCGTTCCAGCGGCCTCGTAGTCCCGCTCCAGCTCGGGCAGTCGCAGCATGCCGACGGCGTGGTGCAAGGCGGCCGACCTCGATGGGAGGCCCGTTGTGCGAGCGAACTCGTCGAGGATGGCCACGTCCTCGTCCGGGAGGCTGACGCTGAGTTTCACACCGCAATGCTACCGCAGTAGTGGTACCGACGGCGGGTCGGCCGCCGATCGCGACCGGCGGTGCTAGATCCACTTCGTCAGCCACATCCGGTCGTTCCACTCTTCGTTGCTGAGCAGTTGGCCGGTGAGGATCGGATAGAAGTAGATGAAGTTCACCGCGACAGCAAGGACGAAGGCGCCGACGGCGAGGGAGCCGACAAGGCGGCGCGTGTAGGAGTTTCCGGCTCGGCCGAGGACCTTGCCAAGGAGGAGCGTCACGCTGATGACCGTGAACGGAATGATGGCGACGCCGTAGAAGAAGAAGATCGGCCGGTCGGAGAACAGCACCCAGGGCAACCAGGTTGTCAGCACGCCAACAATCGGTACGCCGAACCGCCAGTCCCGCCGCGTCACCCAGTACCCCAGGCCCACGATCAGCGCGAGCACACCGCCCCACCACAGCACCGGCGTGCCGATGGCCAACACCTGCTTGACGCAGTCCTGGCCCTGCGGGCATTCCGGGATCACCGTGTTGTCACCGCTGACGGCGGAGATCCCGAGTGGCCGGTTGATCACCAGCCAGCCAGCGGGGTCGGACTGGAACGGGTGGGTCGCCTCCTTGATGTAGTCACCGGTGTGGAACTCGAAGACCTCCTTGTGGAAGTTCCACAAGATGTTCAGGTCATGCAGTGCGCCCTCCGCCGGGCCGTCGGGTTTGTCGTTGACGGAGCTCCACGTCCAGTCGTTGGAGTCCACGGCGTGGCCGAACTCGGCTTCGAACTTCTCCGCATGGGTCAAGAAGCCCATCCACGACACGACGTACACGACCAGGGCAACGCCCACGACTGACACCAGCGCCGGCAGGCCGTCCGCAAGCACCGACTTCACCGGCGCCAAACGAACTCCAATCGCCCGGCGCATGCCGCAGTCCCACGCGAACATCAGCAGACCGAAGCCGGCCAACACGAAAAGCCCGCTCCACTTCGTGCCGATCGCGAGGCCGAAGCACGCTCCGGCAGCGATCCGCCACGGGCGCAGCAGGGCCGCGCACGGGACCAAACCCACCAGCCGTCGCGCCCGGTGACGTCTCGTACCGACGCGCGAGCTTCACCCGCGCCCAATCTCGATCAGCGACCAGGCAGTGCGTCGCGCACAGCAACCAAAATGCCAGGAAGATGTCGAGCAGCGCGAACCGCGACATCACGAAGTGCAGACCGTCCAGCGCGAGCAGTACGCCGGCCACACACCCGAGCAGCGTGGACCCGGTGAGCCTACGCACCAGCCTGCACATCACGAGCACCATCAGCGTGCCGGTTAAGGCAGCGGAGAAGCGCCAGCCCAGCGGCGTAAGACCAAAGAGCCACTCCCCGACGGCGATCATCCACTTGCCCACCTCGGGGTGCACCACCAGGCTCGGCGGCTTGTCGAAGATCTTCTCCGTCGAGCCGGAGTTGATGATCTTGTCCGCTTCGCTCTCGTCGGTGCTGTCGTCGTTTACGAAGCTCGAGGCGTACCCCTTCACCAGCAGCGAATAGCCGTCCTTGGCGTAGTACGTCTCGTCGAACGTGATGTCGTGCGGGGTCGTCAGGTTCCAGAACTGCAAGAAGCCGGCCAGCACCGTGATGATGACCGGCGCCAGCCATCCCCACATCGGGTCGCTGCGGAAGTGCAGCGGGGTGAAGCGGCGCCGCATCCGCGGCAGTGGGTGGCCCTCGACATTGGAGGCGAGCACGGCACCGGCGCTCGGGTTGCGCGCTGAGGACCCCGTGGGTCGGGCCGGTGCTGATGTCGCCACGCCGGCAATCGTACGAGCGCGAACCGGTCAATGAACGGCCCGCGACGTCCCGGTGTCGCCCGACCCACGACCGTCTACCGGGTTTTCGCGGTAGATGTACGAAGACGTTGGGGGAGCGGCGGCTGCGAGGATGGGCGGCATGACGTTGGTGGTCGCCGCCACGCCGATCGGGAATCGGGCGGATGCCTCGCCCCGACTAGCAACCGAACTGGCCGCCGCCGATGTCATCGCGGCGGAGGACACCCGCCGCGTACGTCGGCTGCTGACCGACCTGGAGATCCAGCCGAGCGGGCGCATGGTGTCGTACTTCGAGGGCAACGAGCAGCAGCGCACGCCACAACTGCTCGAGGCGTTGGAGGCGGGGAGCGGGTCGTTCTCGTCACCGACGCCGGCATGCCCAGCGTCTCCGACCCCGGGTACCGGCTCGTCGCGGCCGCCGTGGCCCGCCGGCGTCGAGGTGACCGCCGTACCCGGCCCGTCAGCGGTGTTGACCGCGCTCGGCGTCTCGGCCCTGCCGGTCGACCGGTTCTGTTTTGAGGGGTTCCTTCCCCGGAAGGCTGCCGAGCGTGCCAAGAGGCTCGCCGACCTGCGCACCGAACCCCGGACGATGGTTTTCTTCGAAGCGCCGCACCGCACGGCCGCGACCCTAGACGCGATGGCCGAGGCTTTCACACCAGACCGACCAGCCGCGGTGTGTCGGGAGCTGACCAAAACCCATGAGGAGGTCCGGCGGGGGCAGCCTCGAGGAGCTCGGTAGGTGGGCGGCGGACGGCGTACGCGGTGAAGTGACGATCGTGGTCCAGGGCGCTCCGCCAGCTCAACCAGCCGACCTTGGCGATGCCGCACTTCGCCAGCTCGTGGACGACGAGGTCGCCACCGGGCGGTCGAAGAAGGACGCGATCACGACCGTGGCGGCCGAAACCGGTCTGCCGCGCAAGGCCGTCTACGCCGCAGCCCATCGCTAATTGCGGTGGACAGCCGCTCATAGGATGAGGGGCATGGCCGACACCCCGGCAAGGCGTTCTACGTGACGACGCCAATCTATTACGTCACCGCCGCACCGTCGATCGGTAGCGCCTACACCACGGTCGCCGGTGACGTCCTCCGCGCGCTGGCACCGTCAGCGGGGCGAGCGAGTCTGGTATCTGACCGGCACCGACGAGCACGGCACCCCGATACTGGTCGCCGCTGACATCGCCGCGTCCCCACGCGAGCTCGCCGACCGCAACAACCGTTTCATCGTCGAGGATCTCGTCGCGCCTGGGCTTACGTACGACCTTCACCCGCACCACCACGCCCAACCACGGTGCGGTGGTGCAGGAGATGTTCACCACCGTGGCAACGGCTACCTGGTCGAGCAGACGACGTACGGCGCCATCTCCCCCTCCACGGGCCGCACCCTGCCCGACCGCTACATCGAGGGCACCTGCCCGATCTGTGGGAGCCGACGGTGCGCGAGGCGATCAGTGCGACAACCGCGGCAACCAGCCTCGACCCCACCGACCTGCGGAACCCGCGGAGCCGGATCAACGTGGGGAGGCACCAGAGTTCGTCGAGACACAGCACTTCTTCCTCGACCTGCCGGCGCTCGCTGAGGCGCTGCTGCAGGGTGGCTGGACGGGCGCGAGGCGTCGGGCACCTGGCGGCCCAACGTGATCAAGTTCAGCCAGAACATCCTCACCGACATCAAGCCGCGCGCCATGACCCGCGACATCGACTGGGGCATCCCCGTGCCGCTCGACGGTTTGCGCGACCAGCCGACGAAGCGGCTCTACGTCTGGTTCGACGCTGTCATCGGCTACCTGTCGGCCTGATCGAGTGGGCCTGGCGGACCCGGCGACGCCGATGCGTGGCGGCAGTGGTGGAACGACCCCGACGCCCTCTCCTACTACTTCATGGGCAAGGACAACATCACCTTCCACTCCCAGATCTGGCCGGCGGAGCTGCTCGCTTACAACGGCCGAGGCCAGCGGGGCGGGAAGCCCCGGTCCGTACGGCGAGTTGCAGCTGCCCACCGAGGTGGTGAGCTGGAGTTCCGACGATGGAGGGCAAGCAGTTCTCCTCCAGCCGGGTGACGTGCTGTCGCGCTACCAGGCCGATGCGTTGCGCTACTTCATCTGCGCGGTTGCCCGTGCGAGAACTCCGACAGCGACTTCACCTGGGCTGGGAGTTCGTGCGGCGTACCAACGGTGAGCGCCTGCTGCCGGGTGGGGCAACCTCGTCAACCGCACCGCCACCATGGTCGCCAACAACTTCGGTGCGATCCCTCCTGCCGGTCAGTTCAGCGGCGCCGAGCGAAGCGCTGCCCGACAGGTGGAGGACGGCTTCGACACCGTCGGCCATTGATCGAGGAGCATCGGCAGCGCAGGGCATCGCTGAGGCGCTCGAGTCGTCGGCGAGGTCAACAAGTACGTGACCGAACAGCAGCCCTACAAGCTCAAGACCCGGCCGAGCGCGAGCGGCTCGGCACGATCCGCACGCCGCAGTTCAGGCCAGGAGCGACTGCAACCTGCTCCTGGCGCCGTTCCGTCTTACAGCGCCAATGCGGTCGACGCGGCGCTCGGCGGCACCGGCGATGTCGCCCTCCCGCGCATCGAGGAGGTTGACGACCTCGACGGCGGACCGGCATACCTGATCATCACCGGCGACTACACCAGCGTGCCGCCTGGCGACGGCAGTCCGTCGCGGGTGGCACCCCGGTGGTGGCTTCCACGCCGATCTTCACCAAGCTCGACGCCTCGGTCGTCGACGAGGAACTCGCGCGGCTGCACGAGCAGGCCTCCGCGTGAGTACGGCGAGCAAGGCCGGGGTGGCGCGCGCATGGCGGCGCTGGTTCTGGTGTGAGCCCGCTGACCAGCCGACGCGGTCGCGCGTGAACGCCGAGTTCGGTACGACGCGCGACGTCAGCCGCCCGCCGCCGCCCGAGCCCCTGCCAGTGCCGGTCATCGACAACCACTGCCACCTCGACATCGAGGACGGCGAGTCCTGGCTCGACCCAGCGGCGCTGGAGCAGTCGACCGCCGTCGGCGTGATCGGGTGCGACCTGCCGGGCGATCGTGCAGAGCACGGCGCGATCGTGGCCGGCGTCGCGCTGTGAGGCGCCCTGCCGGGCCGCTGCGTGGGCGGCCTCCAGCGACCGCGTGCGCGCCGTGGGCGAGACCGGGCTCGACTACTACCGACGCGATCGTGCACCGGCGCTCCTTCGCCGCCCATCGAGCTGGCGCACACACGACAAGACGCTTGTCGTCCACGACCGGGACGCGCACCGAAACTGGCGCGGGACCGCACCGTGCTGCACTGTTTCTCCGGCGATGCGGACTTCGCCCGCCGCCCTGCCTACCTGTCCTTCGCCGGCACGGTGACGTTCAAGAACGCCGGCTATCTGCGCGGCTGGTCGTCTCGTCGAGACCGACCGCCGATGCGCGCCATCAATGCGTCGTACCTGATCCCGCTGACCGTGCGCGCGATGGCTGAGGTCGACCTCGAGCGCCTCTGCGCCGCTCGCGCCAACACCGACGCCGCCTTCGGCGGCCCATCAAGGCTTGACACGGCGGTCAGAGGCGACCGAAGCGTAGCGGCGCTGTGACCCCTGGCCCCTGTGACCAAAGTGACCGCTGGTAGCGGTGAGGCGGAGCGTGGTCACTTTTGCATCGCCTCACGCCGTCTGGCAAGGTCGGCCCCTTGCCAACCGTGGCGGGGCATATCTCACGTCGCAACTACCGCGCACCGCAGCCCCGCCGACACGGACAAGACGCTTGTCGTCCACTTGATCCTGTCCACCACCCTCGCGCACGAGGACGTTCTGGCAAGACCGTGACCGTGTCGGTCGACGGTAAAGAACACCCAGTCACAGTCACCGCCTTCGATAGCACCGTGACTACTCGCGGCACGATGTCACCCTCGGCCGACATGACGCGACGCCGACGACACCCCGATCGACGAGGGCACGCGTATGTCTCCTCGGCCGGCTGGTGACCGTCGACCTGTCCTTCGCAACGTCGACGACGCCCTTTCCAGATCGGTGAGCGGTTCCTCGCAAGAACAGCCGGTCCAGCTCCATCGGCCGCCAGGGCTGATGTCGTCAAGACGCCCAAGGACCGTTCAAGGTCCGGCCACCCGGCGAAGCGCGTCACGACAACAATCCTGACCGTGGGCGAGGTCCTCACTGAGCGCGGACGCTCGCCGTTCCTGACGCCGATCGACGACCGATCGTCGTGACTCGGGTCGCGAAGAGTTCGCGCGGGCCCAATGCCGACCATCGAGCGTACCTCATGTACGAGGGCAAGATGCGCGTGACGGCCGCGCCGTGCGTCGACAAGCTGGCTACAAGATCATCCGCACCAACGGCGAGCGGATCGACAAGCGGATCGTCAAGCGTCACGCTGCGCGCACGGGCTGCGATCAGCGCCAAGGTCTACGTGCCACCGCTCCTGAACCGGAGCCAGTTCGAGCGTCTCTGCGCCGCGAGCCAGCGCCAACACCGACTCCTGCGCCGGAGCCAGCTCCTGCCGACCCCCGGCCGGCACCTGCACCGACCCCGGAGCGCACCGAACTACGCGCCTGGGACCGTCGCCCTGTGTGAGTCGGCGGCACTTGGGCGATGAACACGTACTGACAACGCCTACTACGGCGGCCTGCAGTTCAGCGAGAGCACGTGGCTGGGCTACGGTGGCGGCGCCTATGCCTCATACGCCCACCTCGCCACCCGCGAGCAACAGATCGCCATCGCCGAGAAGGTCTTGGCCGGTCAAGGCTGGGGCGCGTGGCCGGCCTGCTCGGCAGAGCTCGGTCTGGGCTGAGGCCCAGACCAGAACGCTCAGCCGGTCCTGAGGCGGGACAGATGACCGCCGAAAAGCCCTCGCCCTCCGCCGGTCCGAGACTGCTCGGGCCGGCGGAGGTGCGTTCACTGGCCGAGCGGTACGGCGTGCGGCCGGCCAAGCAGCGGGGCCAGAACTTCGTCATCGACGCCAACACCGTGCGGCGCATCGTCGCTGCCGCCGACCTGCAGCCCGACGACGTCGTACTGGAGGTGGGACCAGGGTTGGGCTCGCTCACACTGGGGCTGATAGGAGCGGCCGCCTCGGTCACCGCCGTGGAGGTCGACCCGGTCCTCGCGTCGGCGCTGCCGGCGACGGTCGAGGAGTTTGCCCCGGACCGCGTGGATGGGTTGCGCGTGGTCGCCGCCGATGCCCTGCACCTCACCGACCTGCCTGGACCGGCGCCGACCGCTCTGGTCGCCAACCTGCCCTACAACGTGGCCGTCCCGGTGCTGCTGCATCTGCTGTTGAGGCTGCCGTCGCTGGATCGCGTCCTCGTCATGGTGCAGCGCGAGGTGGCCGACCGGCTGGCGGCCCCGCCCGGGTCGAGGGTGTACGGCGTCCCGAGCGCCAAGGCGGCCTGGTACGGCGACGTCCGCCGGGCCGGACTCATCGGTCGGCAGGTCTTCTGGCCGGCGCCGCGGGTGGATTCCGGCCTGGTGGCCATGCGCCGTCGGCCGCCACCGCCGGGTCGCGCGGGGCGCGAGGCGACGTTCGCGGTCGTCGACGCCGCCTTCTCCCAACGCCGCAAGATGCTCCGCAGCGCGCTGGCCGACCTGGCCGGGTCGCCGGCGGCGGCTGAGCGCGCCCTGCAAACAGCCGGGGTCGACCCGCGAGCCCGGGGGGAGCAGCTCAGCATCGAGGACTTCGCCCGGGTGGCCGAAGCGTTAGGGCAGCCGCTCGATCAGCACGGGGGCTGAGCCGATCGACGTAGCCTGTCAGCGTGGCAGCCGTTACGGTGCGAGCACCCGCGAAGATCAACCTCGGGTTGAGCGTCGGCGCGCCGCAGGCCGATGGTTACCACCCGATCGTCACGATCTACCAGGCGATCTCGCTGTACGACGAGGTGAAGGCAAGGCCGGCGCCCGACGGGGACATCACCGTCCGGGTCACCGGGGAGGGGCACGACGTCGTACCACTGGACGACACCAACCTGGCCGTGCGGGCAGCTGCCCTGCTCGCGAAGACGCACAACGTCACCGACGGGGCGGCGCTCAGCATCCATAAGACCATCGCGGTGGCTGGCGGGCTGGCTGGCGGCAGCGCTGATGCCGCGGGGGCGCTGGTCGCGTGTGACGCGCTGTGGGGGATCGGTTCCGGCCGGGAGGAGCTCGCTGACCTCGGCTCCTCGCTGGGAAGCGATGTGCCGTTCTGCCTGCTCGGCGGCAACGCCATCGGCACCGGCAGGGGGGAAGCCCTCTCGGCAGTGCTCGCGCGGGGTTCCTACGAGTGGGTGCTCGCCTACGCCGCCACGGGCTTGTCGACCCCGCAGGTGTACTCCGAGCTCGACCGCTTCCGCGGACCGGCCGGCGCTGCCGCGCCAGAGCTGTCGGAGACGCTGATGTCGGCGTTGCGCGGCGGCGACCCGTACGCCGTCGGGCCGGCCCTGCACAACGACCTCGAGCCGGCGGCGGTGCGGCTGAGACCCTCGCTGCGGCGAACTCTGGCGCTCGGCAAGGAGTACGGCGCGCTCGGCTCGATGGTGTCCGGAGCCGGTCCGACCTGCCTGTTCCTCGCTGCCGATGAGGACCACGCCATCGACCTGGCCGTCGCCTTGTCGAGCAGCGGGCTCTGCCGGTCCGTTCAGCGCGCCACCGGCCCAGTCACCGGCGCCCGCCTCATCACCTGACCGACGCGGCGCTGTCGAAGCGGGCGACGATGGTTCGCAGCAGGTCGGCCAGCTGACGTCGCTCGGTCCCGCTCAGATCGGCGAGCAGGAGGCGCTCGTGCTCCAGCAGCCCGTCAAGGGCCGCGTCGACCCGCTGGCGGCCGACATCGGTGAGGCGCACGAGTACGCCGCGCCGATCGCCCGGGTCAGGCAGCCGCTCGACCAGGCCCTTGGTGACAAGCCGATCGACCCGGTTGGTCATCGTCCCGGACGTGACCATCGTCTCCCGCAGCAGCCGTCCAGGAGACAACTCGTACGGCGGCCCCGCCCGCCGCAGCGCCGACAAGACGTCGAACTCCCACGTTTCAAGACGATGCGCCATGAACGCCTGCCGGCGCGCCAGGTCCAGATGCCGGGCCAGCCGCGTGACGCGGCTGAGCACCTGCATGGGCGCAGCGTCGAGGTCGGGCCGCTCCCGCTGCCAGGCCGAGACCAGCCGGTCGACCTCGTCACCGCGGGCTGCTCCATCCCGAGAGGCTAACCATCAAGACTCTTGACATCAAGAGAACAAGTGAGACACCATCGCCTCGATGGCCACCTGGGACCCCGCGACGTACCTGCAGTTCAGCGATGAGCGGTCCCGGCCGTTCTTCGACCCTGACCTCCCGCATCGGTGCGACAGACCCGAACTACGTCGTCGACCTGGGCTGCGGTCCCGGGACCTTACTGCCACGTTGGCCGACCGCTGGCCGGCTGCGCGTATCGAGGGCGTCGACTCCTCACCGGAGATGATCGACGAGGCCAACACACACCACGACACCCGTGTCGATTTTCAGCTCGCTGACCTGGTGACCTGGCGGCCGGATGCACCAGTTGACGTCATGGTCTCCAACGCGACGCTCCAGTGGGTGCCGGGCCATCGCGACCTGCTGCCCAGGCTGGTTGAGATGCTGAGCCCGAACGGCTGGCTGGCCTTCCAGGTGCCGGGCAACTTCACCGAGCCCAGCCACCAGCTCCTGCGCGAGCTAGCGACCGACGCCCGCTTTGTCGAGGCGACCCGAGACGTGGAGTACCCGGCCGCCTTCGACGCCGAGACCTACCTCGCCGACCTGGCGATGTTGGGGTGCGAGGTCGACGCCTGGAGACGACGTACCTGCACGTGTTGACCGGCCTGACCCGGTGTTCCGGTGGATCTCCGGCACCGGCGCCCGGCCGGTGCTGCAGGCGCTCTCTGCCGCCCAGCGCGAGCAGTTCGTCGCGGAATACAAGCTCTCTCGAGCGGACCTATCCGGCGCAGGGGTTCGGGACCGTGCTGCCGTTTCGCCGGGTCTTCGTCGTGGCGCACAAGGGCCGCTGACCGTGCGCGACTTCATCGCGGCGCTGCCGAGGCCAGGCTGCATGTGCACCAGGTGGGGTCCGCCTCGCCGCGGATCGTCGCCGAGCTCGCCGCCCGTCGCGGCGACACCCCGGTGCCGCCCGCCGACGCGTCTTCGTCGTTCAGCGACTTCGCGCACTTCATCGAGATCTACCTCTCGGTGGTCGACCTGGTTCGCACGGCCGACGACGTTCGCATGCGACCTACGAGGTCGCCCGGGACATGGCGGGCCAGCAGATCCGGTATGCCGAGCTGACCTGCACGCCGTACACGTCGGTAGTCCGCGGGATCCCCGCCGGGCGTTCGCCGAGCGATCGAGGACGCGCGTATCGTCGGAGCGCGACTTCGGCCTGGTGCTGCGGTGGTGCTTCGACATCCCCGGACTGGGCTACCCGCCGCTGCTGAGACGGCGCGGATCGCGTGCGAGCTACCACCGACCGGTCTCGTCTCGTTCGGGCTGGGTGGGCCGGGAGGTCGGCGTATCGAGCCCAGTTCAAGCCGTTCTTCGACCGGGCGCGCGCGGTGGGTCTGCACTCGGTGCCGCACGCAGCGAGACGACCGGGCCAGCTACCATCTGGGCCGCTGTCTGACCTCGGAGCTGAACGGATAGGTCACGGTACGTCGATCATGCGCGACCACGTCTCGTCGAACACGTCGTCAACGCCGGCATCGCGCTCGAGGTCTGCCCGACGTCGAACGTGGTGACCGGCGCCGTGCCGAGCCTCGGGACCACCCGGTCAAGGCGATGCACGCGGCCGGCGTCGTGGTCACGGTCAACTCCGACGACCCGCCGATGTTCGGACAGCCTGAACCAGGAGTACGCCGTCGTGGCCGAACTGCTGGGTCTTGACGTCTTGGCGCAAGGATCGCCGACCTGGCGCCGCACCGCCGTACGAGCATCGTTCGCTGGCGACGACCTGAAGCAGCGACTGCTTGGAGATCGACGCGGCGGCGAGCGCTTGGGGCAGGTGCGGAGCTCGGGGTCCTTGTGGATGCCAGACAGTCCGTACCAGGCGAGGTTGACCAGGTGCGCGCCGACTTCGTCCTTGCTGGGGGAGCGAGCCTCCAACCACCACTGGCCGGCGGTGCCGACCATGCCGACGAGCATCTGCGCGTACAGCGGCGCGTACTGCGCGTCGAAGCCGCGGTTGCGGAACTCCTCTTCGAGGATGTACTCCACCGAGACGCGACGTCGCCGATGATCGAGACGAATGACCCCGACTCCGAGCCGAGGGCGAGTCGCGCACCAGGATGCGGAAGCCTTCGGAGGACTGCTCGATGTAGTCGAGCAGGGCGAGGGCGGCCTGCTCCAGCAGGTCGCGGGTGGCCGGCGGTGAGGGCCGAGCGCATCATGTCGAGGAGTTGGCGCACCTCGCGGTCCACGACAACGGCGTAGAGACCCTCCTTGCCGCCGAAGTGCTCGTAGACGATCGGCTTGGAAACCTCCGCGCGGGACGCGACCTCTTCGATCGACGTACCCTCGAAGCCGCGTTCGGCGAACAGCGTGCGGGCGATCTCGATGAGCTGCTCGCGCCGTTCCGCGCTTGTCATGCGCGAGCGCCCGTTGCGTTTGTTCTTCGGCTGGCTCAAGCGCTGGCCGCGCTGACCCGCTTTGCTTCGACCCGCTCCTTGACCGGCCACCGGACTGCCTTGACCCAGCCCAGCTTCTCGAACGCCCAGATGATGCGGGCGGAGGTGTCGATCTGACCGCGCAGCACTCCGTGGCGGGCGCAGGTCAGGTCGGCGTGGTGGAGGTTGTGCCAGGACTCGCCCATCGACGGGATGGCGAGCCACCAGACGTTGCCTGACTTGTCGCGGGACTTGAAGGGGCGCTCACCAACCGCGTGGCAGATCGAGTTGATCGACCAGGTGACGTGGTGCAGCAGTCCGACGCGGACGAGCGAGCCCCAGAAGAAGGCGGTCACGCGCCCTGCCAGGACATCGTCCAAAGGCCACCGGCGACAGCGGGCAACAGCAGCGACACGGCGACCAGTGCCGGGAAGGCGCGGGAGATCTTGACGATGTCCTCGTCCTTGAGCAGGTCGGGGGCGTACTGGCGCTGCGAGGTCTGCTCCTCGTCGAACAGCCAGCCCATGTGCGCGTGGAACAGCCCCTTCATCAGGGCGGGGATGGTGTCGCCGTAACGCCACGGCGAGTGCGGGTCACCGTCGCGGTCGGAGAACTTGTGGTGCTTGCGGTGGTCGGCGACCCAGCGCACAACAGGTCCTGGATCGCCATGGAGCCAGCGATCGCGAGAACGATCTTGAGCGGGCGGTTGGGCTTGAAGGACTTGTGCGTGAAGTAGCGGTGGAACCCGACCGTGACACCGTGACCGGTGATCGCATACATCACGAAGGCGATGATGACGTCGTGCCACCCGAGCCAGCCGCCCCACGCGACGGGACCGCGGCGGCCAGCGCCAGGAACGGCAGCACGATGAACGCGCCGAGCGCGAGGCGCTCACCCATGGACTGGCGGTCACCGCCGAGCGTGCCGTAGGGGAGTTCGTCCAGTTCCGGCTGCTGTAGCGGGAGGGGCGGCGACGGCGGTGGCTGGGGTCATGGCTTCGTGTCCTTTGACTGATGGTGGTGCGGTGCTTACGCAAGCGTAACCTACGGTTACGTAACCGTGAAAGTGCTTGCGGCGGTGATGTTCCCCTCTTCTTGTAAACCTCTGCTGTAAACCTGGGAATCCGTTAGTCAGCCAGGCGAGGCGGCTGTGGCAGACTGTTGAGCACGCAGGGGTGCGCCGCCGACGGAGCACGCCACGCAATCCCCTGTGGGGTAACCCGGCAGCCCGCGAGCCTTTGAAGCTTGAGGTCCTGGATCGAAGCCAGGCAGGGGAGCGACACGGCGAGGAGCTCTTGTGACAGCAGACCGCCCGGTGGCAGTTCTCGTGCTCGCCGCAGGTGGCGGCACCCGCATGAAGTCGGCGACGCCCAAGGTCTTGCACACGATCGGCGGCCGTACGCTGCTCGGGCACGTGCTGCACGCCGCTCGCGGCCTTGCGCCCGACCACCTCGTCGTCGTCGTCCGGCACCAGCGCGACCTGGTGGCTCCGCACGTCGGCGAGCTCGACCCCGCGGCCATCGTCGCCGACCAGGACGAGATCGCCGGCACCGGTCGGGCCACCCAGTGCGGCCTCCAGGCGCTTCCGGGCGACGTGTCCGGCACAGTCCTGGTGACGTACGGCGACGTGCCGCTGCAGACCACGCAGACCCTCGGCTCTCTGATCGCCACCCACCAGAGCGGAGGCCAACGCTGTCACGGTGCTCACCGCCAAGCTTGCCAACCCGTTCGGCTACGGGCGCGTCCTGCGCGACGCCGCCGGCGCCGTCAGCGCGATCGTGGAAGAAGACGCTACCGCCGAGCAACGGGCGGGCAGGAGGTCAACTCCGGCATTCTTCGCCTTCGACGCCGACTTCCTGCTACTGCTCTCGGCCGGATTGGCACGGACAACGCCGCGGGCGAGGTCTACCTGACCGACGTCGTTGCGATCGCCGCCGAGGACGGCCGCCGCGTCGGCGGGTTGCAGGCCACTGACCTCTGGCAGACCGAGGGCGTCAACACCCGCGCCCAACTGGCCAACCTCGGCCGCGAGCTCAACCGTCGCGAGCTCGAGCGGTGGATGAGCGAAGGTGTTGAGGTCATCGACCCGGCCACCACCTGGGTCGACGTCACCGTCGAGTTGGCCGCAGACGTCACCTTGAAGCCGGGTGTTCAGCTGCACGGCAGCACCCGTGTCGAGACCTCGGCGGTGATCGGCCCCGACACGACGTTGACCGATGTGCAGGTTGGCGCCGGCGCGAGCGTCGTACGCACGCATGGCGTTGGCGCGGTGATCGGGGAGCGGTGCAGCGTCGGCCCGTTCGCCTGCCTTCGTGCCGGCACTGTGCTGGGCACCGACGGCAAGAGATCGGCACGTTCATCGAGACGAAGAACGCCCGCATCGCCGAAGGGCTAAGGTGCCGCACTTGTCGTACGTCGGTGACGCCACGATCGGTACCGGCAGCAATATCCGGCCGGCACGATCTTCGCCAACTACGACGGCGTCGCCAAGCACCCCACGACCGTCGGGCGGCACTGCAAGACCGGTTCCAACAACACGTTCGTGGCGCCGGTCGAGATCGGCGACGGCGCGTCCACCGGCGCGGGGACGGTTGTACGCCGTGATGTACCGCCAGGTGCGTTGGCCGTGAGCACCGGTCCGCAACGGCACATCGACGACTGGGTGCAGCGCAAGCGACCGGGAACACCAGCCGCGCAAGCCGCGGCGGCGGCGTGTCCAGGCACCGAGGAAGGCCCAGGCGTGACTGGCGTCAAGCGGACCACTGAGAAGAACTTGATGCTCTTCTCGGGCCGAGGCGCACCCCATCTTGCCCAGGAGGTCGCTGACCTGCTCGACGTCGATCGTGCCGACATCGGCGTACGACTTCGCCAACAGCGAGATCTACATCAGGTTCGAGGAGTCCGTGCGCGGCAGTGACGCCTTCGTGCTGCAGGCCATACCGCTCCGGTGAACCAGTGGATCATGGAGCACCTGCTCATGGTCGACGCGCTCAAGCGCGCGTCGGCGAAACGCATCACGGTGGTGCTGCCGTTCTATGGCTATGCCCGCCAGGACAAGAAGCACCGCGGTCGCGAGCCGATCTCGGCTCGGCTGCTTGCCGACATGTTCAAGACGACGGGCGCTGACCGGCTGATCTGCGTCGACCTGCACACCTCGCAGATCCAGGGGTTCTTCGACGGCCCGGTCGACCACTTGATGGCGCTGCCGATCCTGTCGGAGTACGTCGCCGAGCGGCACGGGCACGAAGACCTCACGGTCGTGTCCCCCGATGCCGGGCGGATCAAGGTGGCCGAGCAGTGGTCTTCGCGCCTCGGGGGAGCGCCGTTGGCGTTCATCCACAAGACGCGGGACATCTCCCGTCCCAACGAGTCGATCGCTAACCGCGTAGTGGGTGAGGTCAAGGGTCGCACCTGTGTGCTGGTCGACGACATGATCGACACCGGCAGCACGATCGTGAAGGCCGCCGACGCCTTGATGGAGGCTGGGGCGTCCGACGTGGTGATCGCGGCGACACACGCGATCCTGTCGGGGCCCGCCATAGACCGGCTCAAGAACTGTCCGCGTGTGAGGTGATTGTGACCAACACGCTTCCGATCTCGGCCGACCGGCAGTTCGACAAGCTGACCACGTTGTCGATCGCGCCGCTGATCAGTCGGGCCATCCGCGAGGTGTTCGAGGACGGCTCCGTGACCAGCCTGTTCGACGGCAGGGCGTGAGTCGCGTCCCGGCGTGACGCCTCTCCCGAGTCGGCGCCCCACCGGCCGCTCTTTGAGGATTTCCGGTCAGCCTCGAGCTTCGTTAGGATCGCCGAGTCGTCAGCAGCGTCGAGTCGTGCGGTGTCCTCAGAGGTCAAGATCACGGCCGAGCCCCGAACCGAGTTCGGTAAGGGCGCGGCTCGTCGTATCCGGCGCCAGGCCAAGGTGCCCGCCGTTTTGTACGGTCACGGTAACGACCCCGTGCACATCAGCCTGCCCGGGCATGGCTGATGCTGGCTCTCAAGACGGCCAACGCGCTGCTCTCGGTCCAATTGAATGGCAAGAGCCAGTTGGCGCTGCCGAAGCAGGTGCAGCGCGACCCGATCAAGGGGTTCATCGAGCACGCCGACCTGATCGTCGTGTCCGCGGCGAGAAGGTGACGGTCGACATTCCGGTGGTCCTGGTCGGCGAGGCCGACCCCGACGCCCTGATCACCCTCGAACACGCAACCGTCGCGATCGAAGCTGAGAGCCACGCACATCCCCGAGTCTGTCGAGGTCGACATCGAGGTCTCCCGGTCGGCACCCAAATTCTGGCCAAGGACCTCAAGCTGACCGAGGGCTCCACGCTGAGCCTCGACGAAGAGGCCCTGGTCGTGAACCTCGTGGCCGCTCCGACCGCCGAAGACATCGAGGCGGAGTTCGCCGAGGCGGAGGCCGACCTGGGCGTCGAGCACGACGAACCGACCTCGGAGACTGAGAGCGACGAGACGACCGAGGATGACGGCGCCTCCGAGGCGGGCGAAGGAGACTCCGGGACGCCTGGGCAGGAGTGAGCTTCCCGGCTCCGCAACAGGCAGGCGCCCAACGGGGATGCGCAGGAAAGCGCGGTTACGGCGGCTGGATCGTTGTCGGCCTTGGCAATCCGGGCGCGCCGTACGCCGCGACTCGGCACAATGTCGGTTACCTCGTCGCCGACGAGTTGGCCCGCCGAATGAACGGGTCTGGAAGTCGGCTCGCGTCCCCCGCGTGTTGGTCGTCGAGGGGCGGCTGGCCGGCATCCCTGGCGTCAGGACAGTCCTGGGTAGAGGTCGCTGCTACATGAACGAGTCAGGGGGCCCGGTGTCGGGCCTGCTGAAGTTCTAGGTGCGGACCCTGAGCGGTTGATCGTCGTCCATGACGAAATCGACCTCCCCTTCGGTCACCTGCGGGTCAAGCTCGGCGGCGGCGACAACGGCCACAATGGACTGAAGTCGATCCGACGCTCACTCGGCACCGGCGACTATCACCGGGTCCGTTTCGGAGTCGGTCGACCGCCGGGACGGCAGGAAGCCCGCCGATTACCTCCTCAGCCCATTCTCTGCTGCTGAACGCTCGGACCTGCCTGTGCATGTGCAGCGGACCGCCGACGCTGTCGAGTCGCTTGTGGCGAGGGGTTGGACAGGCGCAAAACCAGTTCAACAGTTGAACCTCGGGCCACCGCGTGCGGCCCAGAGGCCGCCGGACCCATCTACGCTGCTGACGCCTCGGTGGAGGGGGTAGGGACACCCCGGTGGGGGAGTGGGCGGCGCGCGAGTCGTAAACCGGGTGGTGCAGTTGGTTGGGCCGCCCCTGGAGGGGCGCGGCGCTGGGTCGACCAGTGCAATCAGTGCAGTTGTGGTTGACGACTCACGCCGAAGCGTCCGACGGCCCGGGCCCGTATCCAGGTCTCCACAGGTTCCGGCGGGTCGACGCCATCCACAGCCGCGCCATCCGTCCTGCCGCGGAGGAGACGACATGGTGTTTGTCTCGGGGGTGAATCCGCCCATCAGCCACCGCCACCAACAATTAGTTCGGCAGACGAGTGCCCATCAAGGTAAGCCGCGCGCAGGCTCAGAAGGAGTGCGAGGCGACACGGCGCGCTGATCTCGGCGGACTGGCTGGCGGCAAGCGGGAGACGGATGCGCGCTTGGACCTCGAGGGTTGCCGAAGCTGCTCACCGATGGCCGAGTTGCTCCCGCCTCGCGGAGCACGCCCAAACGTGTCCCCCATGGCGATCAGCAGGGCTGCTCAGAGCGCAGGGGATTGGTCGAGCGATACCTGTGCGCTGAAGATCGGCAGGATGTTCCGTGGTGCTGACCGACAAGGGTGCCGACCTCGTGGCTGGCGTGGCAGCACGGGCGAAGGACTTGGGATTCTTTCTCTGTAGATCCAGGGCGGCTGAGGGGGGACTCGGGTCTATCTGGTTGGCCAAGCTGTCAGGAACCGGTGTGGCAAAGTTGCGCCGTGATCGACGCCGACTCGGCTGGCCTGCCGACTGCACCCGCGGACGTGGCTGTCGACGACCACCGATTGCCCGGCCTGGGCTGCCACCCTCACCGGTGAGCGCCTGCAGATCCTGCGCGAGAAGGGAAGCGACGGCACCCCGCTGGAGGCAAGGCGCTCAAAGACGCTGGCGACGCTCTCGGTCAGGCCATCTTGATGCAGTTGCTCGCGACGTACCGACCAGACGACGCGATCCTCAGCGAAGAAGGCAAGGACGACAAGGTCCGGCTTACCAGCGACCGGGTCTGGATCATCGACCCGCTCGGCGATGCCCAGGAGTACTCCGAGCCGCCGCGCGACGACTGGGCGATTCATCGCCCTCTGGGAGAACGGCGACCTCGTTGCTGGAGCGGTTGCCCAACCGGGGTTGTCGACGACCTTCAGTACCGCCGACCCGCCAGCCGTGCCGTCGCGCACCAGCGACCAGCGCGGATCGCGGTCAGCCGGACCCGGCCGCCCGCGTTCGTCGAGGAACTCGCGGCAGAGGTCGATGCCGAGCTGGGTGCCGATGAACTCGGCCAGCGCCAAGGTCATCTCCGTCGCCCGAGACGTCACCGACGCGTACGTCCACGCGGGTGGACAGTACGAGTGGGACTCCGCCGCGCCGGTTGTGGTCGCGCGCGGGCCGCCGGGCTGCACACCAGCCGTGCGGACGGCGCGCCGCTGGCGTACACCAAGACAACGTGTTGCTCCCCGACCTGCTGGTCTGCCGACCGGAACTCGCCGACGCCATCCCTCGTTCGTCCGCAGCCACTGGGCCAAGAAGGGCCGGTAAGGCCGACAGCGCACGAGAGCTCCACGACCGGATCGGGCGCTCGACTTGGATCGCGGCGGCTTGTCGTGGTCCACACCCCATCCGATGCTGGATCGGGGGTCGTCGTGGTGTGCCCGCCCGCCTGCCGAAGAAGGATGCGCTGTGTCACTGTCCGCACTGACGCCGATCATCGCTGCTGAGCCGACGCTCGCGCGCGCGGTCGAGCAGGCGCGCGAGCCGATCGCGTCGACCCTTGACCTGACCGCGCCGG
>JAUJOE010000015.1 GCA_030447805.1 Nocardioidaceae bacterium
CACCACCCGGCGAGCGATGAAGCGGGGGTCTTCGCCCGCAGCCACCATCCGAGCCAGATAGTGCAGCGCCGCGTCGACGTCGCTACCCCGGATCGACTTGATGAACGCGCTGATGACGTCGTAGTGCTGGTCGCCTTGCCGGTCGTACCTCACGGCGGCGCGGTCGACCACGGTCTGCAGCAGGTCAGCGTCGACGTCGGGTCGGCCGGAGTCGAGTGCTGCTGTCGCCGCTGACTCGACGTAGGTCAACGCCCGCCGCGCGTCGCCGCCTGCCAACCTGACCAACGCGTCCAGCGCATCAGGCGTCACCTGCACACGGGCGTGCAGCCCTCGCTCATCGGTCAGCGCCCGTTCCACCACTGACCGCACGGCGTCGTCGGTAAGCGGCTCGAGCGTCAGCAGCAGCGAGCGCGACAGCAGGGGGGAGATCACCGAAAAGAACGGGTTCTCCGTCGTGGCCGCGATGAGCGTGACCCAGCGGTTCTCGACCCCCGGCAACAGCGCGTCTTGCTGCGCCTTGCTGAAGCGGTGCACCTCGTCGACGAACAGCACGGTCTCCGGGCCACCGGAAGCCAGCAGCCGGCGGGCACCGTCTATCGCCTCCCGCACCTCTTTGACGCCGGCGGCCACGGCTGATATCTCGATGAACCGCCGCTGGGTCTGCGCCGACACGATCGCCGCAATCGTCGTCTTGCCCGTGCCTGGTGGACCCCACAGCAGCAGCGCGGTGGCATGGTCACCCTCGACCAGTTGGCGCAACGGCGACCCTTCGGCCAGCAGGTGGTCTTGACCGAAGAGCTCGCTCAGCGTCTGTGGCCGCATGCGTACGGCGAGCGGCGCCGAAGGATTCACACCGCCCGATAAGGCGCCACCGCCCCCAGCGGGCCCAGTCGCGACCTCGAACAGCGCGTCGTCACCCATCGGGACAACTCTAGGCACCGCAACTGCCAACGGAGCAGCTGGTGATTCCGGGCGCGGCCGACGGGGACTCGTAGCGCCGTCAAGAGCGAAGCAAAGGCGCAAGAGCCCCGGCGGACGGGACCGGTCGTAGGGCTTAGCGCTACTTGGCTGAGACGGCGGTGGAACCTTCGCTCACCACCGGCACCTGCACCACTTGCAGCGGCTCGGCGAAGTGACAGGCGACATTGCGACCGCCAACCTCATACAACGGCGGCACCTTCTCGGCGCAGATGTCCTGCGCCTTCCAACAACGGGTGCGGAACCGGCAGCCGGACGGCGGGTTGATCGGGCTGGGCACGTCGCCCTCCAGCCGAATGCGTTCACGCCGGCCGCCGATCGCAGCCTGCTTGACGTCGGGAGAAGCCGACAGCAGCGCCTGGGTGTACGGGTGGTGCGGCGTGTTGTAGATCTGGTCGCGGGAGCCGATCTCGACGATCTTCCCGAGGTACATGACGGCGACCTCTGGGCAGAAGTGGCGCACGATCGCCAAGTCGTGGGCGATGAACAGGAACGCGATGTCGAACTCGCGCTGCAGGTCCTGGAGCAGGTTGATCACCTGGGCCTGGATCGACACGTCGAGGGCCGACACCGGCTCGTCGGCGACGATCAGCTTCGGCCGCAGCGCCAACGCGCGGGCGATACCGATGCGTTGGCGCTGGCCCCCGGAGAACTCGCTCGGGTAGCGGTTGTAGTGCTCAGGGTTTAGACCGACGACCTCGAGAAGCTCCTGGACCTTGGGGATCATCTGCTTCTTAGGGACCGTGCCGTGCACCTCCATGGGGGTGCCGACGATCTTCCCGACGGTGTGCCGTGGGTTCAACGATGAGTAGGGGTCTTGGAAGATCAGCTGGATCTCGCGCCGGTAGGGCAGCATCTGCCGGGACGACAGCTGACCCAGCTCCGTGCCTTCGAACTTCATCGAGCCCGACGTCGGGTCGTACAGCCGGGTGATCACCCGCCCGGTGGTTGTCTTGCCGCATCCGGACTCGCCGACCAGCCCCAGCGCCTGGCCCTTCTCGAGGGTGAAGCTGACCCCGTCGAGCGCCTGGACCTGGCCGATCGTGCGGCGGACGACGCCGGATGACTTGACCGGGAAGTGCTTGACGAGGTCGGTGACCTCCAGCAGCGGAGTATGACCGTTAGAGGTTTGCACGTGCTCGCTCAACCCAGGATCACCTCTTTGAGCTCTTCCTGGTACAGGGTCTCAGGGTCTTTGATGTGGCACCGCTTGAGGTGGATCTCGCCGCGAGGGCCCGGCCGCAGCAACGGTAACTCGGTCACGCAGCGGCTCCTTCGACATGGTCCTGGTAGGTGCAGCGCGGATGGAACGAACACCCGCTCGGCGGGTTCAGCAGGCTGGGCGGCGTGCCGGGGATCGGGATGAGCGGCTTGCTGGTGTCGGATACCACGTCGGCAACGCTGCCGAGCAGTCCCCAGGTGTACGGCATCTCGGGGTGGGTGAGCACTTCCTTGGTCGGACCGTGCTCGACGGCGCGGCCGGCGTACATCACCAAGACGTCATCGGCGATTTCGGCGATCACGCCGAGGTCGCGTGATGATGATGACAGCGGAGCCGAACTCCTTCTGCATCGTTTGCACCGAGGTCGAGGATCTGCGCCTGCACGGTGACGTCGAGGGCGGTGGTCGGCTCGTCGGCGATGCAGCTTGGGTTGTTCACGAGCGCCATCGCGATCATGGCCCGCTGGCGCATACCGCCGGAGAACTGGTGCAGGTAGTCCTTGACCCGCCGCTGCGGCTCGGGGATGCCGACCAGGTCGAGCATTTCGATCGCGCGGTTCCAGGCCGCCTTCTTCGACACCTGGTTGTGGAGCCGGTACGCCTCCACGATCTGGTTGCCGACGGTGAAGAAGGGGTGCAGCGCCGTCAGGGGGTCCTGGAAGATCATCGCCACGTCGTTGCCGCGGATGCGTTGCAGCGTCGACTCGGAGGCGCCGATCACCTCTTGGCCGGCAACTCGGATCGATCCTCCAGCCGGCTGCGCTTGGCGTCATGCAAGTCGAGCACCGCCATCGATGACACGCTCTTGCCTGACCCGGACTCACCGACGATCCCGAGCGTCTCGCCGAGGTCGACGGCGTACGACAAGTCGGTGACTGCCTGCACCAAGCCGTCGTGGGTGGGGAACTGCACCGTGAGGTCCTCGACGACGAGGAACGGTTCCTGCTTGGCCGCGTTGGTCGCCACGACGGATGCGGGCATCGTCTTGTCCACCGTTGTCACGACAGCCTCACTCGGGTCGAGGAAGCTGTAGACGATGTCGACCAGCAGGTTGGCGAGCACGATGAAGATGGAGCCGATGAGCACGGTAGCCGAGATGATCGGCAGGTCACCTTGGGTGATGGAGGCAAGCGCGGTCCGGCCGATGCCGTTGATCCCGAAGATCGCCTCGGTGAAGACGGTGCCCGGACAGCAGTGTCGCGAAGTCGATGCCGAAGATCGTGACGACCGGCACGACGGCGGCCCGCAGCGCGTGCTTGGCCACGACCTTGCTCTCACCACCCCCATGGCGCGCGCAGTCCGCACGTAGTCCTCGCTGAGCGACTCGATCATCGAGCCGCGACTGAACCGGGCATAGGTGACGCAGAAGTAGACAGTCAGCACGAGCCAGGGCAGCGCTAACGCACCTGCCCACCCGACCGGGTCTTCGGTCAACGGCACATACGACGTCTCGCTGAAGATGCCCCATTGCAAGACGAAGTACAGGTAAGCCAGCAAGGCCACCAGGTAGTACGGGATCGCGCTGATGATCAGGGTGCTGGCCACGAGGCCGCGGTCCGGTGCTGGTGCCGCGTTTGCGAGCGGCCAGCACGCCGATGATGACACCGACGATGAGATACATGAAACCGCCGAGGGCGATGGAAATCGTGGCGGGGAACCGCTCCATCAGGGTGGGGAAGACCGGCTCCTTGTTGATAGGAGATGCCCAGGCAGGGCGCAGGGCAGTCGACTGAGAAGCCGGGCCGTAGGAGATGTCACGGCCGACGAAGACGCCCTTGGCCCAGGTGAGGTACTGCTCGACGACTGGCTTGTCGAGTCCGAGCGACTGGTGGATCAGCGCGCGCCGTTCTCGGTGCACTTGTCGGCTGAGCACAGCTGCTCCGCCGGGTCGGCCGGGCCGAACGTGAACAGGAGGAACACGATCATAGAGGTGGCGATCACCACCAGCACGGCGCTGACAAGGCGGCGCAGGATGTGGCCGATCATGTCGCGGGCTCCTCCTGGGTGACCCGAGGTGGGGCGGGCGCTGCCGCCCGCCCCACCGGTGGGTTTTGCCACCGACTCACGTCGGGTGTGACCTTACCCAGTGATGTAGATGTCGCCAACGTCGGCTCGCCGAACACCTCGCTGATTACCATGCCGCCGATCTTCGAGCCGTGCATCGTAGCCACGCCGGCGTAGCCGTAGACGGGGCCGGGGTAGTACGTCTCGAAGATGTACTTGTCGAGCTCACCCCAAGCCGCCGGCTGCTCTTCGACCGGCAACTCGAGGATCTTGTTGATCCGGTTGTCAACGTCCTTCTCCTCGAAGAAGGCGTAGTTGTTCGAGCCGCCGGACTTGAGCAGCGGCGGGAACCACGAGCCACCCGACGGCCAGTCAGAGCACCAGCCGAACGCACGGACGTTGATCGGCGAGTTGGGGTCGGCGCGAAGTCGGAGTACTGGTTGATTCCCACGGCGACCGGCGACGCCGTGAAGCCCGCCTCTCGAGCGCGGTGACGATCTCGTCCTTGCCGGCTTCCGACAACTCGTCACCCTTGATGTAGGGGAACTTGATCTCGTAGCCGACCGCGCCAGCTTCCTCCAGCAACGCTTTCGCCTGGTCCGGGTCGGTCTGGCTGCCTCGTTGCCGAGCACGTCGTACTGCACCCGCCCAGGAATGCCCGGCGGCAGCAGCGTCGTGCCGAACTGACGGGTGACCCCGACGATGTTTCCACTGGCCTTGGCAGCGTCCTCGTACGGGTACGCCCAGCCAATCGCCTTGCGGATGTTGATGTCGGTGATCTTGCGGTAGTCCGGAGCGAACATGTACGTGCACGGGGTGGTGCCGGTGAGACTCGCTCCTTACTGTTCTGCGTGGCGGTGCGGAACGCCGACGGCGACAGGTTCTCGTCGGTCAGCGTCGTCTGTGCCTCATCGCTGTCGGACAGCAGCGTCTGCTCGAGCTTGCTCTGGTCGACGGTGAACTGCATGTCCCATCCGTCGACGTACTGGTGCCGGCCGGGGTCGGTGGCAGGGTCCCACCGGGGGTTCCTGACCAGCGTCAGCGAGATACCGGGCTCGTACTTGCCGAACATGTAGGGGCCAGTGGCGTGGGGTGGTTCTTGTACGTCGCCGGGTTGCTGGCGTCGCCCTCCGGGATCGGGCCGATCGCCGGGAACGCAGCCCAGTAGGGCATGTCCGGGAACGGCCGCTCCATCAGGATGGTCAGCTCGTTGCCGTTGCACTTGACGCCGTCGTACTCCTGGCCGTCGGTGTAGGGTCCGCTGTACTTGTCGCCGCCCTTGAAGTACTCGTTCGAGTACGCAGCGCCACCCGGGAAGGTGTCGCGGTCCATCGAGCGCTTGATCCGTAGGCGACGTCGTCGCAGGTGACCTCGTCGCCGTTCTCATACCGCACGCCGTCGCGGATCGTGAACGTCCACTCGGTGAAGTTCTCGTTGCTCTCCCACTTCTCGGCGATGTCGGGGATGAGCACAGACCCGCCTTCGCCGTTGTTGGCCTCGGGGTCATAGACGTACTGCGTCAGCGAGCGGGTGACCAACTGCGAGAGGATCGCGAGGGTGTTGGTGTAGTAAGCCTCGGTCGGGTCCATCGTGGTCAGCCCCGAGGCAGCCAGGAAGGTGACCGTGCCGCCCTGCTGTGCACCTTCTATTTGGGGGCTGGGCCTTTGCTGCGCGTCATGTCGATGGCGCCGCCCGCGTCGCCGCCCTCTTTGAACGTTGGCGACGCGTTGTTAGTACCACCCGCCTCGGTGTTCTCCGGATCGGTTTCTCCGCCACCGCCACAGGCCGTGATGGAGAGCATCGCCGCCGTAGTGGCGGCGATTCCTGCCTTTTTCCAGCGCATAGACTTACTTTCCTTTCTCTTGCGTGAACGCCGAGCGTTCTCGACGTTTGTTTCATCTTCTGGTCTTCGGGTCGAATGCATCGCGAACCGAATCGCCGAGCAGGTTGAGCGCTATGACCAGCAGCATGATCCCTACGACGGGCGCCCACAGGTACAGCGCGTACTCGTCGAAGTAGCCGGTCGCCTGGTTGATCGTCTGGCCCCACGACGGTCGGCCGGTCAGCCCGATGCCCAGGTAGGCAAGGCCGGCCTCCGCCGTCACGAAGGCCGGCACACTCAGCGAGATCGACACCACGATGGGCGCGATCAGGTTGGGCAGCAGCTCCTTCAACAGCACGGACCGGGTCGGGACACCGATCACCCGAGCAGCCTGCACGAACTCGCGCGCGCGCAGCGACAGCACCTCACCGCGGATCAGCCGGGCCAGGCCCATCCAGCTGAAGAAGGTAAGGATGAAGATGATGCCGAAGAACTGAGCCTTGTCGAGGGCATCCGGGTCGCCACCAAAGCGGTTGAGCAGGATCGGCGCCATCGCCAGCGCACCGAGCAGAACGGGAACGACAAGAACACGTCGATGACGAACGAGATGACCCGGTCGAGCCAGCCGCGGGAGAAACCGGCCATCAGCCCCAGCACCACGCCGATGATCGTCGACAGCAACGTCGTGATGCTCGCGACCTCCAACGACGTGCGGGCGCCGTAGAGCCACTCGGCGAGCAGGTCGTTGCCGGTGCCGGTCTCCAGGCCGAGCGGCGCCTCCCAGGTGAACCCGTTGTCGGGAGGGCCGATCACCGGGAAGTTGAAGGCGTCGGTGTCCTCTGACGGGTCACCGGCGCGCAGCTCGACACCCAGCAGGCTGGTGATCACCGGGGCCAGGATGGCAAGCACCACGAACAACACCACAACTGCCGCTGACACCACCGCTACCTTGTCGTGCCGCAGCCGTTCGAGCGCGATCTGGGTCGGCGACCGGCCCGCGACCTGCTTGGCCGCTGGCGTCTCGATCGGGTCGGTGTCGGGAGACGTCACCATCTCCTGCAGCGGCATTGCCACGCGCATACCTCCTGGACCTGCAACGGCCGATCTGCCTCGGCTTTCCGGAGTCTAGGGCGCACGCCGCATCGTAGCGGCAAGGATGGGGTGACGATCTGATAACGCTTGCCCGCTATTCAGCCTGGAGCGCACGTCGACACCAGCCTCGCGCCGCTGCTCGGCGGTGATGGGCGCGGGAGCACCGGTGAGCGGGTCAGTCCCGGACGCGGTCTTGGGGAAGGCGATCACGTCCCGGATGGAGTCGGCGCCGGCGAGCAAGGCACACAGCCGGTCGATGCCGAGCGCGATGCCACCGTGGGTGGCGGTCCGTAGCCGAGCGCCTCCAGGAAGAAGCCGAACTGGCTCATCGCCTCCTCCGGGCTCATGCCGATGACGTCGAAGACCCGCTGCTGCATCTCGGGCCGGTGGATCCGGATCGAGCCGCCGCCGATCTCCGACCCGTTCAGCACCAGGTCGTAGGCCTGCGACAGCGCCTCGCCCGGGCGGGAGTCGAAGTCGGCGGCCCAGTCCGGTGTCGGAGCGGTGAAGGGATGGTGGATAGCCGTCCAGCCGGTCGTGCCGTCGGTGCGCTCGACCGGCTCGAACATCGGTGCCTCGACGACCCAGACGAACTCCCACGCCTGCTTGTCGATGAGCCCGCAGCGCTCCCCCACCTCGAGGCGAGCCGCAGCGAGCAGCGCGAGAGCGTCGGCGCGCTTCCCGGCAGCGAAGAAGACGCAGTCGCCGGGCGCCGCCCCCGCGTGGGCGGCGAGCCCCGCGCGCTCGTCGTCGGAGAGGTTCTTGGCGACCGGGCCGCCGAGCGTCCCGTCCGCGCCGACCAGCACGTACGCGAGCCCCTTGGCGCCGTGGGAGCGCGCCCAGTCCTGCCACGCGTCGAGCTCCTTGCGGGCCTGGGCGGCACCGCCGGGCATGACGACCGCCCCGACATGGAAGTCGGCGTCGGCCGACGGGCTGCGGAAGATGCGAAACGGGGTGTCAGCGAAGTACGCCGTGAAGTCGACGAGCTCGCAGCCGAAGCGCAGATCGGGCCGGTCGATTCCGAAGCGACGCAGAGCCTCGGCGTACGTCATGCGGGGATCGGCAGGCTCACCTCGTGCCCGACCGTCTCACGCCACAGCCGCACGACAAGGGACTCGATCAGCGCCTGCACGTCCGCCGGCGTGCAGAAGCTCAGCTCGAGGTCCAACTGGCTGAACTCCGGCTGCCGGTCGGCGCGGAAGTCCTCGTCGCGAAAGCAGCGGGCGATCTGGAAGTACCGCTCGAGCCCGGCAACCATCAGCAGCTGCTTGAACAGCTGCGGTGACTGCGGAAGCGCGTACCACGAACCCGGCTGCAGCCGAACCGGCACCAAGAAGTCGCGGGCGCCCTCTGGCGTCGACCGGGTCAGGTACGGCGTCTCGACGTCGAGGAAGTCGTGCTCGGCCATCACTTCGCGGATGATGCGGGTCACGGTGGCCCGCAGCCGCACGTTCGCCGCCATGTCGGCGCGGCGCAGGTCAAGGTAGCGGTACTTGAGCCGGAGTTCCTCGTTGACCGGCGTCGTTGCGTGTTCCTCGACGGGGAACGGCAGCGGCGCGGACTCACTCGAGCACCTCCACGTCGGCCGCGATCACCTCCACCTCGCCGGTCGGAAGCTGCGGGTTGGCGTTGCCTGCCGGCCTGGCGGCGACCGCTCCGGTGGCACGCAGGCAGAACTCCGCCCGTAGCGGGCGCGCCGTCTCCTCATCACGGATCACCACCTGGACGACGCCGCTGCTGTCACGCAGGTCGACGAACGCGACTCCGCCGTGGTCGCGGCGCCGAGCCACCCAGCCCGTGAGCGTCACCCGCTGTCCGACGTGCTCAGCACGGAGCTCTCCGGCGGTATGGGTCCGCATCACGGCGTCTGCTCCTTGCTGATCAGCTGCGGTCGCAGGTCCTCGATAGGGGGTGTCCAGACGGCGGCGTCAGCGGCGTGCTGGTCGCCGGAGCGGATGTCCTTGACGGAGTCCGCAGCGCCGTCGCCGCCAGGGAACCACACGAACGGGATACCGCGGCGCTCGGCGTACCGGATCTGCCGGCCGTACTTCTGCGCGCTGGCGGCGACCTCGGTGGGGATGCCGCGCCGGCGTAACGCGGCGGCGACCGCCTCACTGTCGGCGCGCGAGTCATCAGTGGACACCGCGACCAGTACGGCGGAGGGCACCGCCCGCGTCGACGTCAGCAGGCCGCGGCTGAAGAGCGGGACCAGCGTGCGCGAGACGCCGAACGACAAGCCGACGCCTGGGTAGGTGGTCGAACCCTCGACGGCCAACGCGTCGTACCGACCTCCCGAGCAGACAGACCCCAGCGACTCAAAGCCCGCCATCACGGTTTCGAAGACCGTGCCCGTGTAGTAGTCGAGACCACGGGCGATGCGCAGGTCAGCCTCGACCGTGAACCGCTGTTGGAAATGCCCCTGCACCCGTCGATGACGGCGGCCAGCTCGGCCAGACCGGTGTCGAGCAGGTCATGCTCGACGCCGAGGCCTCTTACCTGGTCGACAAACGAGCCGTCTGTCGAGCGGATCTGGGTAAGGGCCAAGCACAGCTCGGCGTGCTTGTCGCTCAGGCCGACGTCTTCGAGGAGCGCGCGCACAGCGGCAACCGGCAGCTTGTCGAGCCTGTCGACGATGCGGCGTACGGCGACGGGGTCGGTGTCGCGAGCGCCGAGCCCGCGGTAGAAGCCCTCGATCAGCTTGCGGTTGTTCACCTGTAGCCGCAACGGCGGCAGCGGGAGGTCGGCAAGGGCCTGCGCCATGACGCGGGCCACCTCGACGTCGTAGTGGAAGGCCAACTCGTCGCGGCCGACGATGTCGATGTCTGCCTGGGTGAACTCCCGGAACCGGCCCTCCTGCGGCCGCTCCCCGCGCCACGCCTTCTGGATCTGGTAGCGGCGGAAGGGAAACTCGAGCTTGCCGGAGTTCTCCACGACGTAACGCGCGAACGGCACCGTGAGGTCGTAGTGCAGGCCAAGGCCAGTGTCGCGCGCGTCCTGCTCGGCCTGCAGCCGCCGCAGCACGTACACCTCCTTGTCGATCTCACCCTTGCTCAGCAAGACCTCCAGCGGCTCGACGGCCCGCGTCTCGACATTGGCGAACCCGTGCAGCTCGAAAACTTGGGCCAGCTGCCCCACGATCGCGAGCTCGGCGTTGCGCTGCGTCGGCAGCAGTTCGGGGAACCCGCTCAGGGGTGACGGCTTGGTCATGGCGAGACCGGGCGGGGCGAGTTTGTCGAGATCAGGTCGGCGAGGAAGGGGTTGGTGGCGCGTTCCCGCCCGATGGTGGTCCGCGGGCCGTGGCCGGGCAGCACAACGATCGAGTCGTCGAGCGGCAGCACCTTGTCGGCGAGACTGCGCAGCATGGTGGCGGTGTCGCCGCCGGGCAGGTCGGTGCGGCCGATCGACCCGGCGAAGAGCAAGTCGCCCGAGAACAAGACAGCCGCCACGTCGGCCCCATCGTCGTATGGGCTGGTGAACGTGATCGAGCCGGGGGTGTGGCCTGGAGTGTGATCGACGGTGAACGACAATCCAGCGACGTCGATCGCGTCGCCGTCACCCACCTCCGACACCTCGGCGGGCTCACCGAAGGTGTAGCTGCCGCCGAGGAGCAGGCCTGCACTTTCGGCCGAGATCCCGGCCATCGGGTCGGTCAGCAGGTGCCGGTCGGCGGGGTGGACGTAGGCCGCCGCCTCGTAGGCCCCGGCCACCGGCGCCACGCAGAACATGTGGTCGATGTGCCCATGGGTGACGAGGACCGCAGCCGGTCGCAGCCGATGCTCTCGTACGACGTCCGCGACTCCGTCCTGGGCATGCATCCCTGGGTCGATGACCACGCATTCCTCGCTCGGGCCTGCCGCTACGACGTAGCAGTTGGTGGCCCACGGACCGGCCGGAAAGGCAGCGATGAGCATCGGGGGTGAGGTCTCCTGGGAATGGTACGGCGTCTCGGTTCGCCGTCCGGCCGGTCAGCCGCTCGGCTGGCCGAGCCGCTCGGCTGGTCGCTGGGAAGCCTATCGAGCCGGAACTGCCTCGCCGACTTCGGTGTGCAAGCCACAGCTCGGTCACAATTGGCCTGATCTGGCCAGCTGCCGCCCTCGGTGCTCCTAGACTGTGCAGCCGGTCAACCGCCAGGTGGCGGGCGGAGGTTAGCGGTGGCAACGAACAAGCAGCGGCAGCGGCAGGTCGCGCGCGCTCGGTGGGAGCGGCAGCAGGCCCGCCGCGCCGCCGAGGCTGCCCGCCGGCGCAAGCGGCGGATCGTCGTAGGCATCGTCGTGGGCCTCGTGCTCGCCGGCTTGCTCGGTTGGCTCGTCTTCTACATCGTGACCAACGAGAACGCCCGCGACCAGCAGCCCAACCCACCGGTTGAGACAGACGTGCCAAGCGTCACGCTGCCGACCGAGCCGACACCGGGCGGGTCGCCGGCGCCCACCGGTGCCACTCCGACGACTGAGGGGCCAACGACGCAGGAGACGGCCCCAACGCCGAAGAACACGACGGCAACCTCGCCGGCCGGCAACAGAGGGTCTGACGGCAGTACGCCCGGAACTCCACGATGACCGATCCCGGCGCGCCAACCGAGTTCGGCCGCGTCGACGGCGACGGCACCGTGTATGTGCGGACGTCAGCCGGTGAGCGTGCGGTCGGTCAGTGGGCAGCCGGCGACCCCGCGGCGGCGTTGGCGTTCTACCGCAAGCGTTTCGAGGGGCTGGAGGTCGAGGTCGACCTGCTCGAGCGACGTACGAAGGCTGGTGCCCTGTCGCCCGAAGACGCCCAGCAAGCCGCCCGCAAGCTGCGCCGCGGAGTCAGCGAGGCGCAGGCGGTTGGGGACCTGGACGCGTTGCTGCTCCGCATCGACGCGATGGAACCGCTGATTGCTGAACGCAAGGAGGCGCGCCGGGCGGAACGCGCCGCCAAGGCGGCGGAGACCAAGCGGGCCAAGGAGCGCATCGTCGAGGATGCCGAGCGGTTGGCGGCCAGCAACGACTGGCGGCAGGGGGCGGACCGGTTGCGCGAGATGCTATCAACCTGGAAGGCGCTTCCCCGGATCGACAGGGCTACCGACGACGCGCTGTGGCACCGCTTCTCGGCGGCCCGCACGACGTACACCCGTCGACGTAAACAGCACTTCACCGACCTCAACGAGAAGCGGGACGCCGCCTCGGCGACCAAGGAGAAGCTCGTCGCCGAAGCCGAGGCGCTGTCGGGCTTGACCGACTGGGGCGAGACCGCGCGGGCCTATCGGGACCTGATGAGCCGATGGAAGGCTGCCGGCAGTACCCACAGGGCAGTTGACGATGCGCTGTGGACCCGGTTCCGGGCCGCCCAGGACGCTTTCTTCACCGCCCGTGACGCAGTCACCGCCCGGGCGGACGCTGAGTACGCCGCCAACGCAGCGACGAAGCGGCAACTGTTGGCCGAGGCGGAGAAGCTGCTTCCTGTCCGCGATCCGAAAGCGGCACGCGAGGGGTTCCGCGAGCTGGCGCAGCGGTGGGATACCGCAGGGAAGGCTTCCCGGAACGAGACCAAGGACCTCGAGGCGCGCTTCGCTCGGGTGGAGCAGGCCATCCGGGGCGCCGAGGAGGACCGATGGCGGCGCAGCAATCCCGAGGGGCACGCCCGGGCCGCGGCGACAGTCACCCAGCTAGAAGCGGCAATCGCGGGCGCGCGCGCCAGGCTGGAACAGGCGCTGGCCCGCGGTGACGAGCGGGCAGCCGCTCAGGCGCGAGCCGACCTCACCGCCCGCGAGTCCTGGCTCCTGAGCGCCCGGCAGGCCCTCGACGAGTTCAGCGGCTAGCCACTGCACCTATTGCACCCGGTTTACGACTCCTGGCCCCTCCGCCACCTCCGTGCCCCTTGACGGAGGGCGGAGCTTGTGGGGCGCCGCTGGGCCCGGGTCACTGAGTCCGCCGTAGCAGGTAAACAAAAGGTCATCTCCTGACACCTTGTTTACAAGTGCCGGACACAGCGTTTACAAGTGCCGGACACAGCGTGGCGCGCCGCTAGCCCGGGCGCCACGTTTACTGGGTGACGCGGTAGGCGTCGAAGACACCGTCCACGGTGCGCACGGCCTTGAGCACGTGTCCGAGGTGGGCCGGGTCGGCCATCTCGAAGGTGAAGCGGCTCTTGGCGATGCGGTTGCGGCTGGTGGCCACGGTCGCAGACAAGATGTTGACGTGGACGTCGGACAGCACCCGGGTGATGTCGCTGAGCAGACCGGCGCGGTCGAGCGCCTCGACCTGAATGGCCGCCAAGAACATCGACTGCGACGTCGGCGCCCACTCGACCCCGACCAGCCGACCGGGCTGAGTTGACAGGCTCTTCATGTTGCTGCAGTCGACCCGGTGAACCGACACGCCGTCTCCGCGGGTGACGAAGCCGACGATGTCGTCGCCCGGCACCGGGGTGCAGCAGCGCGCGAGTTTCACCAAGACGTCGGAGAGCCCCTTGACGATGACGCCGGCGTCTCCGCGCGGAGCCAGCTTGCGGCGCTCGCGCTCGCTGGTGATCCTGACGGTTTCGGCGGCCTCGTCGGCGGCCGCCTCATCGCCGCCGAAGACCTCCAGGATGCGGCGTATGACCGCCTGTGCCGTGGTGTTGCCTTCGCCGATCGCGGCGTACAGCGCGGTGACGTCAGGGTGCCGCAGATCTGCCGCGACAACCGACAGCGTGTCGTGGGTGAGCATGCGCTGCAACGGCAAGCCCTCGCGGCGCATCAGCCGCGCCAGGGCCTCCTTGCCCTGCTCGATGGCCTCCTCGCGCCGCTCCTTGGTGAAGAACTGGCGGATCTTGTTGCGCGCGCGGGGGCTCTTGACGAACGTCAGCCAGTCGCGGCTGGGAGCTGCGTTCTCCGACTTGGAGGTGAAGATCTCGACGACGTCGCCGTTGTCGAGCTCTGACTCGAGCGGCACCAGCCGACCGTTGACGCGGCCGCCGATGCAGCGGTGGCCTACCTCGGTGTGGATCGCATAGGCGAAGTCGACCGGGGTCGAGCCGGCGGGCAGCGCGATGACCTCACCGCGCGGGGTGAAGACGTAGACCTCTGTCGAGTTGATCTCGAACCGCAGCGAGTCCAAGAACTCACCGGGGTCCTGGGTCTCCTTCTGCCAGTCAAGGAGCTGGCGCACCCACGCCATGTCACCCGTCGCGCCGTCGGCGCGCGCCAGCGACCCGTCGGTGTCGAGCCCGGCGCGGCCGTCCTCCTTGTACTTCCAGTGCGCGGCGACGCCGTACTCAGCCCGGCGGTGCATGCTGAACGTTCGGATCTGCAGCTCAACCGGTTTGCCGCCGGGCCCGATGACTGTCGTGTGCAGCGACTGGTACATGTTGAACTTCGGCATCGCGACGAAGTCCTTGAACCGTCCGGGCACGGGGTTCCACCGGGCGTGCAGTACGCCGAGTGCGGCGTAGCAGTCCCGCAACGACTCCGTCAGAACGCGGATGCCCACCAGGTCGTAGATGTCGGTGAACTCGCGGCCGCGGACGATCATCTTCTGGTAGATCGAGTAGTAGTGCTTC
The DNA here is from genome assembly GCA_030447805.1 of Nocardioidaceae bacterium. GTDB lineage: Bacteria > Actinomycetota > Actinomycetes > Propionibacteriales > Nocardioidaceae > JAUJOE01. The sequence continues at coordinate 14,633 of JAUJOE010000015.1, forward strand.
GGCCGTCCCGTCACGGTGGCCTTGATCTTGGCCGCGCGCAGGTCGGCTTGCACCTGGTCGATCACGGTGGCGAGGAACTCATCACGCGCCGGCGCCCGCTCAGCGACCAGCCGCACGATCTCGTCGTACACCTTCGGGTGCAAGGTGGCGAAGGCGAGGTCCTCGAGCTCCCACTTCAGCGTGTTCATGCCGAGGCGGTGCGCGAGCGGAGCGTAGATCTCCAGCGTCTCGTCGGCGATGCGCGCCCGCTTCTCCGGTCGGAGGTAGTGCAACGTGCGCATGTTGTGCAACCGGTCGGCCAGCTTGATGACCAGGACCCGGATGTCCTTGCTCATCGCGACGACCATCTTGCGGATCGTCTCGGCCTGCGCCGCGTCGCCGTACTTGACCTTGTCGAGCTTGGTCACACCGTCGACGAGCTGGGCGACCTCGGTGCCGAAGTCGGCGGTGAGCTCGGCCAGGCTGTAGGCGGTGTCCTCTACCGTGTCGTGCAGCAGTGCAGCACACAGCGTCGGCGGGGTCATGCCGAGCTCGGCGAGGATCGTGGTCACCGCGAGCGGGTGGGTGATGTACGGGTCACCGCTCTTGCGGGTCTGGCCGCGGTGGTGGAACTCGGCGATCCGGTACGCCTTCTCCAAGACGCTGACGTCGGCCTTGGGGTGGGTGTTGCGGACGATCCGGAACAACGGGTCGAGGACGGGCTCAGCCGAGGTCGTGCGGCCGATCCTGGCGAGCCGGGTGCGCATCCGGCTGGTCGGGGCAGCCAGCGCCTCCGCCGCCACCTTCTCGGCAGTCGAGGTAAGGACCTCGTCCGGCACGTCGCGCTCCTGCTGCTGGGGTGAAACCCCCAGTCTAGACGCCGCGGCGACAGCTGGGTCGGTGCAGCGCGGGGGCTAAACCCGCAGCAGCGCCGACAGCGGGTGAGCGGCCAGCCGCTGAGCGCCACCGAGAAAGCCCAGCTCGATCAGCACGGCGAAACCGTGCACAACGGCGCCAGAGCGGCGCACGAGCTCGGCGCTCGCCTCCAGGGTTCCCCCGGTGGCCAGCACGTCGTCGACAACCAAGACCCGGTCGCCCGACGTGAGCGCATCCTGGTGGATCTCCAGGACCGCCTCGCCGTACTCGAGCACACACGACTGGCTGTACACGGCACCGGGCAGCTTGCCGGCTTTGCGCACCGGCACAAAACCGGCACCCAGCGCCAACGCCACCGGAGCCGCCAAGATGAAGCCCCGCGCCTCGATACCCGCCACCTTGTCGACCACCGCAGCGCCGGAATCGTCGCGGCCAGCCCGCGCCAGTGCCTCCACCGCGGCCGTGAAACCGCGATGGTCGGCGAGCAGCGGCGAGATGTCCTTGAAGACGATCCCGGGCTCGGGAAAGTCGGGCACGTCACGGATCAGATCCCCGAGCAGAGTGGTCAGCTCTGTCCCGGCGGCGGCCGTCATCTGCCCTTGCCCCGTTTGGAGCGCGGCTGGCGCTGCGGTTGGGTGCGCTTGGCGGTTGCGCTGCTCACCGGACGTGGCGCTGTCTTGGTGGCGACGGTCGCACCGGTCGGGCGGGGAGAGGGGGCAGTCACGGGTACGTCGGGGGTGCTGACCGCCGCAGCTCTCGTGGCCTGGCGCTCGGTGGCGCTGCGGCGCGCCGCGACCCGCTTGGCCTGAGCCTGCATGGCAGGTTCGCGCATCTTCAACTGCGCGAGCAGCGGCGTGGCGATGAAGATCGACGAGTAGGTGCCGGCCGCCATGCCGACGAACAGCGCCAGGGCGAGGTCCTTGAGCGGCCCCGACCCGAGCTGGAACACACCGACGTACAAGATGGCGCCCACGGGCAGCAGGGCGGCGATCGAGGTGTTGATCGACCGCACGAGGGTCTGGTTGACGGCGAGGTTGGCGCCCTCGGCGTACGTGCGACGCGTTGACGCGGTGATGCCGCGGGTGTTCTCGCGCACCTTGTCGAACACGACGACGGTGTCGTAGAGGGAGTAGCCCAAGATCGTGAGGAACCCGGTGATGGTGGCCGGGCTGACCTCGAACTTGGCGAGTGAATAGACGCCGACGGTGATCAGCAGGTCGTGCGCCAACGCGACGATGGCCGCGACCGACATCCGCCACTCGCGGAAGTACGCCCAGATGAACAAGACGACGAGCACCACGAACACGGTGAGGCCGAGCAGCGCCTTGTTGGCGATGGCTTGGCCCCATGTGGGTCCGATGGAGGCTTTGCTGACCTCGGTGGCACCCGCGTCTTGAATGGCCTCTTGTACGACGTTCGCCTCGTCGGGCGTGAGCGGCTCGGTCTGCACCCGGATGGCACTTTGCCCGGACGAAACCACCTGCGGGTTGGCGGCGGCCTCGATCCCGGTGCCGACAACGGCGTCGTTGACCTGTTTGACGTGATCGGAGGGGTTCGCTATCTGCGCGTTGAACTCGACACCCCCGCGGAACTCGATGCCGAAGTTCAGGGGGCGCAGCAGCAAGGCACCGATCGCGACCACCAGAATCGCCAACGAGATGAGGTACCAGGTCTTGCGGCGTCCGACGAAGTCGATCGCCACGTCGCCGCGGTAGAGCCGGGCGCCGATCTCTCCGAGCTTCGACATCAGGCCTCCCCTGCCACCGGGCGTGGGCTTCGCCGCAGCGGCGGCATACCAAGATGCTGGCGGTCAAGCCCCGACCACTTGTGACCCTGCCCGAAGAACTTGGTGCGTGAGAGCAGGGTCACCATCGGCTTGGTGAAGAAGAACACCACGAACACGTCGATGAGCGTCGTCAGGCCGAGCGCGAACGCGAAACCCTTGACCACGCCGATGGCGAAGATGAACAGCACCAGGGCCGCCAGCATCGTCACCGCGTCGGCGGCGATGATGGTGGCGCGGGCGCGAGCCCAACCGGTCTCGACCGAGGTCCGCAGCGTCTTCCCGTCGCGCACCTCGTCGCGCAACCGCTCGAAGTACACGATGAACGAGTCGGCGGTGATGCCGACCGCGACGATGAGACCGGCGATGCCGGGCAGGGTGAGCGTGAACCCGTAGGCCCAGCCGAGCAGCAGCACGCTGGCGTAAACGAGGAGGCCGGCGATAAGCAGCGACGCGATCACGACCAGGCCGAGCCCGCGGTAGTAGGCGAGACAGTAGACGACGACGAGCAGTAGACCGATGACCCCGGCGATCAGGCCGGCTTGCAGCTGGTTGCTCGCCAGCTCGGGGCCTTCGTTGGTGACCTGCTGGATCTCAAAGCTCAGTGGCAGCGCGCCGTACTTCAACGAGTTCGCCAAGGCACTAGCCGAGTCTTGGGTGAACGGGTCTGCCTCGCTGCCCGTGATCTGCGCCTGACCGGTGAGGATCGGTTCGTCGACGACCGGGTCTGAGATCACCACGGTGTCGAGCACGATCGCGAACTGTTCTTGCTGCCCGGTCATCGGGTTGGTCTTGCTGGCGATCGCGCTGGTGATGTCGGCGAAAATCTCGGATGCCTCGTCGTTGAAGTCGAGGCTGACGACGTACTCCGTGCCGGTCTGCGGCAACTCCGCGGTGGCATTGTCGAGCTGGGTGCCTTCGATCATGGCCGGCCCCAGCAGGTACTTGAAGCCCTCCTCGTTGCAGGCGAGCAGCGGTTGGCTCGGGATGTCTTGCTCCTGCGCCACCGCGCCGGCCTCGGGACACCTGAAGGCGAGGAACTTCTGCTGCCACTCCGCCGACGGCTGCCAGTTCAGCGGGTCCGGGATCTGCTCGAGGTCAGGCGGCAGCAGGGCCGTGGGCGGGCCACCGGTGGTCGGCGCTCCCGGAGTCCCGCCAGGCGTCGTCGGCACGGTCGTCGGCGCCGGGGTCGTCGGCGCGGGAGTGGTCGGGGTCTCTGTGGGGCTTGCCGTGTCCGCCGTTGGGGTCGGCGTCGTCCTCTTGCCGAACCAACGCGCGGCGGCGCGGTTCTTGCTCGGGCTGGGCTCGCCCGTCGGGGCTGTTATCACCGGCGGCTCGGTGGTCGTGGGCGATGGGGTCGCGGGCGACGGCGTCTTGGGCGACGACGTGCCCTTGGGGGTGCTCGCGGTCTCGTTGGGCGCTGGGGAGGTGCCGGCGGTGTCGGGGGGGGTTGTCGGGACAGCAGATGGCTGCGGCAGGGGTGGTCCCTGGACCAGCTCGACGAGCCGGAACCGGAGCTGCGCGGTCGACCCGAGGGTGCGCTCGAGGTCCTTGTTTCCCGCACCGGGGATCTCGACGATGATGATGTCCTCGCCCTGGGTGGTGACCTCCGCTTCGGCCACGCCTGCACCGTTGACGCGGGAGCTGATGATGCCGACCGCTTCGTCGAGCTTGGCCCGGGTGACCCCTCCCCCGGTGTCGGTCTTTGCCTGCAAGGTGATGCGGGTGCCGCCTTGCAGGTCAAGCCCGAGCTTGGGCTTCCAGCTGCCGATCGCTGCAGCGGCCGCGAACATGGCGAGCACGACGGCGAGGAAAAGGGCGAGCGTGCGGCCTGGACGCGATGTCTTGGTCGCCACGTCAGATGTCTCCTCGAGCCCGGGTGCCGGCGCGCATCGAGCGCCGCATGAATGAGTACGCCGCATCGCGACGGCCAACAAAGGAGTCTAACGGCATGAACCGGCCGTTACCGCCTCGGCTGAGCCGGCCAGCGCCTGAGCGCATTTCACTCGTCGAACAACACCGCTTGGTCGGGGAAGGGCGCATGTGCGGGGACGGGCATGCCAAGGTGCTGCCAGGCGGCGGGGGTGGCCACCCGGCCACGCGGCGTACGGGCCAGATAGCCCGAGCGGACCAGGAACGGCTCGGCGACCTCTTCGACCGTCTCGCGCTCCTCGCCCACCGCCACCGCCAGTGTGCTCAAACCGACAGGGCCACCACCAAAACGGCGGCACAGCGCATCGAGCACTGCTCGGTCGAGCCGGTCCAGACCGGACTCGTCGACCTCGTACAGCGCCAGCGCGGCGTGCGCCAGCGGTTGAGTCACCACTCCGTCGGCGCGCACCTGCGCGTAGTCACGCACCCGGCGCAGCAACCGGTTGGCGATCCGCGGGGTGCCGCGTGAGCGGGAGGCGATCTCGGCGGTGGCGGGCTCGTCGACCTGCACCTGCAGGAGACGGGCTGACCGGGTGACGATGCGCTGGAGGTCAGCCGGCTCGTAGAACTCAAGATGCCCGGTGAACCCGAACCTGTCGCGCAGCGGCCCCGGCAACAACCCGGCGCGGGTGGTCGCACCCACCACAGTGAACGGCGGGATCTCCAACGGGATCGCGGTCGCCCCGGGGCCCTTGCCGATCACCACGTCGACGCGGAAGTCCTCCATCGCCAGGTAGAGCATCTCTTCCGCGGGGCGCGACATGCGATGGATCTCGTCGAGGAAAAGTACGTCGCCCTCGCTGAGGCCGGACAGGATCGCCGCCAAGTCTCCGGCATGCTGAATCGCCGGCCCGCTCGTCACCCGCAACGGGCTGCTCATCTCGGTGGCGACGATCATCGCCATGGTGGTCTTGCCCAGGCCCGGCGGGCCCGACAAGAGCACGTGGTCCGGAGGACGACCGCGACCGCGCGCAGCCGCGAGCACCAGGCCGAGCTGTTCACGGACCCGCTCCTGGCCGATGACCTCGTCAAGGGTGCGGGGGCGAAGCGCGGCCTCGACCGCTCGCTCGTCCCCCTCGGCCTCGGCCTGCAGCAGAGAGCGACCCTCGGGACCGTCGTACGTCGCCATGCCGCTCAGGCCTTCGACAACGAGCGCAGGGCGGCGCGGAGGAGCTCCCCGACCGGTATCGGATTGCCGTCAGCGTTGGCTGCGTCAGCAAGCGGGGCAACGCCGTCGACGGCCGACTCGGCCTCCCGCACCGACCAGCCGAGGCTCAGCAGTCCGGAGCGCACCTGGTGCCGCCAGTCACCGTCCGGCGTCGACAGCGTCGCGGTGGCTTCAGACCCCACTGTGGCCGGCGCACCGATGCGGTCCTTCAGCTCCAGCACGATCCGCTGGGCGCCCTTGCGGCCGATGCCGGGCACCTTGCACAAGGTAGCGAGGTCTTCTGTCAAGACCGCTCTGCGCAGCGCGTCGGGACCGTGCACCGCCAGCATCGCCTGCGCCAGCTTGGGCCCGACCCCGCTGGCGGTCTGCACCAGCTCGAAGACCCCGCGCTCGTCGTAGTCGGCGAAGCCGAACAAGGTCAGGGAGTCCTCACGCACGACCATCGAGGTCGCCAACGTTGCCTCCTGGCCCACTCGCAGCGACGCCAGCGCGCTCGGCGTACACATGACCAGCATGCCGACGCCGCCGACGTCGATCACCGCCGCGTCGACGAACACGGCGGTCACCGGCCCGCGGACGAAGGCGATCACGCGGTGACCTCCGCCTGAGCGGCGCTGAGGTCCGCTCGGGCGGCCCGCTCCGCCGCCGCGGTCAGCCTGTCGACGGCCGCGCCACGCCAGATGCAGCACATCGCCAGCGCGAGAGCGTCAGCGGCGTCCGGCGTCGAGGGTTGCTCACCCAGTCGCAGCAGTCGCACCACCATGGCGGTGACCTGGACCTTGTCGGCCCGCCCGCTTCCGGTGACCGCTGCCTTGACCTCGCTCGGCGTGTGCAGCGCCACCGGGATCCCCCGCCGCGTGGCCGCGACGATGGCGAGGCCGGAGACCTGGGCGGTGCCCATCACGGTGCGGACGTTGTGTTGGGAGAACACCCGCTCGACCGCGACCGCATCGGGCTGGTAGCGATCGATCCAGTCGTCAAGCTCGGCGCCGATGGTGACCAGCCGAGCGCCGAGGTCGGTGCGAGCGGCGGTGCGGACAACCCCGACCGCCACCGCGGTCAACGGTCGACCGGTGGAGCCCTCCACGACGCCGAGTCCGCAGCGGGTGAGCCCCGGGTCGACACCAAGCACCCGCATGGCGCCTCCTCCCGCGCGGTGTCGCTCCCTGCTGCGCGAGCCGACCGGAGTACGGGCGCACAGCGAGAGCGAACAGGTGTTCGATCTGTGCTCAACCTAACGCGGACCGGCGACATCGGGTGGCAGCGACGCGCCGTACCAGGGTCAGCCGAGTCCGGCCAGCACCTCGTCGGAGACGTCGAAGTTGGCAAAAACGTTCTGTACGTCGTCGGAGTCCTCGAGCGCTTCGATGAGGCGGAAGATGCGGGCGGCGTGGCCGCTGTCGACGCCGACGGTCACGCTCGGCACAAACGACACCTCGGCCGACTCGTAGTCGATACCGCCAGCTTGCAGCGCCTTGCGCACTGCTACGACGTCGGTGGGTTCGCAGATCACCTCGATCGAGTCGCCGAGGTCGCTGACCTCTTCAGCCCCGGCATCGAGCACCGCGTCGAGCACGTCGTCCTCGTCGATGTCCTTGCCGGTCTGCGCCTTGGGCACGATCAGCACGCCCTTGCGCGTGAACATGTACGACACCGACCCGGCGTCGGCCATCGACCCGCCGTTGCGCGTCATAGCAGTGCGTACGTCGCCCGCCGCGCGGTTGCGGTTGTCGGTCAGGCACTCGACAAGCAGCGCCACACCCCCGGGCGCATACCCCTCGTAGAGGATCGTCTGGTAGTCGGCGCCGCCGGCCTCCAGACCGGAGCCGCGCTTGACGGCCCGGTCGATGTTGTCGTTCGGGACCGAGGACTTCTTGGCTTTCTGGATGGCGTCGAACAGCGTCGGGTTGCCGGTCGGGTCGCCGCCGCCGGTGCGGGCGGCCACCTCGATGTTCTTGATCAGCTTGGCGAACAGCTTGCCCCGCCGGGCGTCGACGACCGCCTTCTTGTGCTTGGTGGTCGCCCACTTGGAGTGGCCGGACATGAGGCGTGAAGCTCCTTAGCTGCTGCGGACCAGGTCGACGAAGTACCGGTGTATCCGGTCGTCGGAGGTGAGCTCGGGGTGGAACGACGTCGCTACCACCGCACCCTGGCGCACCGCGACGATCCTACCGACCGCCGGGTCCTCGGCCACGGTGGCGAGCACCTCGACGTCGTCGCCAACCTTCTCGACCCACGGCGCGCGGATGAAGACAGCGTGGAACGGCTCGTCGAAGGCCGCGAAGTCGACGTCGCTCTCGAAGGAGTCGACCTGCCGCCCGAAGGCGTTGCGGCGTACGACGACGTCGAGGCCGCCGAGAGTCTGCTGGCCTTCGATGCCGCCCTCGATGGTGTCGGCGAGCATGATCATGCCGGCGCAGGTGCCGAGCACCGGCATGCCTTCCGCAATGTGCTGCCGCAGCGGCTCGAACAGCTCGAAGACGTTGGCCAGCTTGTACATGGTGGTGGACTCACCACCGGGCAGCACCATCGCGTCGACATCGGCAAGCTCGCCCGGCCTGCGGACCGGGCGGGCGTCAGCACCGGCGCCGGTCAGCATCTGCAGGTGCTCACGGACGTCACCTTGGAGGGCAAGGACGCCCACAACCGGCCGCGGCATGGTGGCAGTCCTCCTCAGGCGAAAGACACGGGCCGCCGGTGCCAGGCGACCGTGACCTCGATACGGCCCTCGTCGAACAGCGAGTGAATGCCGTTGCGGGAAAGGGTGTCCTGCACGTCGGCGAGCAGGTCGTCGCCGGGTGCGACGTTCGCGCTGTTGCCGTGCCACAGGTTGACCTCGAGCATGCCGTGATCGACAGCGTGCCAGACGTCGGTATGGGTGAAGTAGGCAATCCCGCGCGGCCGCACTCCGGCAGCGGCGAGGGTCTGCAGCATCTCCTGGGCTGCCCAATGGTCCTCGCAGGCCTGCAGTACGACGATGCCGACCGCCTCGAGTTCGGTCAGCGCTGCCTGCAGCCGGTCGAACTCGGTGATCTCTGGCCAGGACGCCGCAGCCGCACCAAGCGACTCCTCAGCCGACGCGACGTACTCCGCAGCCAGGCGCTCGGCCTCGGCGCGGTCCTTGACCTCCTCCTGCACCGCCGCCAGGACCTCGGCGCGCACCTCATCGAGGGGCCGGAAACCCGACCAGACCTGCACCCGTGCGAAGTTTCGCAGCTGGTCCAGACGCGCGGCCTTGTCGGGACTACCGATGGCCACCGGTCACCAGCCGCGCTCGGCCAGGCGGTGCGGTTGCGGTATCTCTTCGACGTTGATGCCGACCATGGCTTCGCCGAGGCCGCGCGACACCTTGGCGATCACGTCGGGGTCGTCGTAGAACGTCGTGGCCTTGACGATTGCCGCCGCGCGCTGGGCCGGGTTCCCCGACTTGAAGATGCCGGAGCCCACGAAGACGCCTTCGGCACCGAGCTGCATCATCATCGCCGCGTCTGCCGGCGTGGCGATGCCGCCGGCGGTGAAGAGCACCACCGGAAGCTTGCCGGCCGCGGCGACCTCACGGACCAGCTCGTACGGCGCCTGCAGGTCCTTCGCCGCGACGTACACCTCTTCCTCGCTCATCGAGGCCAGCCGTCGCAGCTCGCCGCGGATCGCACGCATGTGCGTCGTCGCGTTGGAGACGTCACCGGTGCCCGCCTCGCCCTTGGACCGGATCATCGCGGCGCCTTCGGTGATGCGGCGCAACGCCTCGCCCAGGTTGGTGGCACCGCAGACGAACGGCACGGTGAACTGCCACTTGTCGATGTGGTGGCTGAAGTCCGCGGGGGTCAGCACCTCGGACTCGTCGACGTAGTCGACCCCGAGGCTCTGCAGCACTTGCGCCTCCACGAAGTGCCCGATGCGCGCCTTGGCCATGACGGGGATCGACACGGCGTCGATGATGCTCTCGATCATGTCGGGGTCGCTCATCCGCGACACCCCACCCTGAGCCCGGATGTCGGCCGGCACGCGCTCGAGCGCCATCACCGCGACGGCACCAGAGTCCTCGGCGATCTTGGCGTGCTCAGCGGTGACGACGTCCATGATCACGCCGCCCTTCAGCATCTCGGCCATCCCGCGCTTGACCCGCGCGGTGCCGGTGCCGGTCGAGGGCACGCTGGACGACGAGGTGGTGCCGTTGTCAGTCACGTTCAACCTCAGATCGCGGTTTGGGATTGCTTTCATGGTACGGCGCGCCCGCTCGCCGCTCCAACCAACCACGCGGCGTCCCGGCCGCAGCCTCCGAATCTGCGCTGTCGCCTATGACGTCCGCCTCACGAGAGCCGGACTCACCCCGCAAGCCGGGAGGCGGCAACCAGCAGGTAAACAAAGTGCCAGGATTTGACTGTTTCTTTACCTGCACTTTTACCGAGGCAGCGCGTGGCGGCCGAAGTGCCACCCGTCCCAATGCCGCGCCTTGGTTGACCGACGTACGCCCACCGCCCAACACCGGTACGTTTGCCGCCGTACGTCGGAAGACGGACGCCCAGTGCGCGAAACCCGTTCGTAAGCCGCCGTGTGTCGGAAGAAGTACTCCGTGGTCCAACCGCGAGCGAAGCGCGAACCGTCAGGGGACCGCGTCGTCGAAGTCGATCATCGCGGGCGGCTCCGCACGTCCGGCCAACCGGAACCAGCGGACCCGCCGTCGGCTGCGCAGGGCCAAGGTGCTGACCACCCGGTCGTTGTGGATGCGCCGGGCGACCGAGACGTTGCGGGCGGCGTCGCGCAACTCGTCCATGAGCGGGTCGGCTGACTCCGTCGGCAGGTCGACGAGGCGAAGCGTATGGGTCAGCTCGGACTCGGCCAGCCACTTGTCGGCCCCGGTCGCCTCGCGGGCCTGGTGCGCCGCCTCCAGGAGCAACAGCGCCGAGGCGGGGTCGCCCAAGCCACCGCCGGCCAGTTCTACGGCGACCGCCGACCGGCGCAGCAGCGCCGAGCGCAGTGCCACGTCGGCAGCCTCGCAGCGAAGGTGCAACCGATCCAGGCGTCCGGCCGTCCAGGTGAACCACACGGCCAACAGCGCAAACAGGACGAGCAGACCGACCGCCAGCGCAAACAGCGGTCCGGAAACGTCCGTCATGACACCGGCTTGAGCCCGCCGTTGGCCATGATTGTGTCGTAGACCGCCTCGATCTCGAGCACGACCCGCGACCAGTCATATCGACGTACTTCGCGGGCAGCGCGCTGTCGGGTCTCCTCGCGCCGCTGCGGGTCGTCAAGCAGCCGGCAGATCGCCTCGGCAGCAGCAGCCGCATCGCCCGGCGTGAACAGCTCCCCCAAGGTGCCTCCGCCGAGGACGGAGCGAAACGGCGGCAGGTCGCTCGCCGCCACGGCAGCCCCGGCCGCCATCGCCTCCAGCAGCACGATGCCGAAACTCTCACCCCCGGTCTGCGGCGCGACGTACACGGTCGCGGAGGCGAGCAGGGCTGCTTTGTCGTCGTCGGAGACTTGGCCCAGCAGTTCTATCCGCTCGACCAGCCGGCCAGGCAGCCCGTCGAGCACATCGGCGCCGCCCCGCCCGGCAACCAGCAGCCGTGCCGAAGGTGCCGTGCCAGCACGGCCGGGAGGGCGTCGACAAGCACCGACAACCCCTTGCGCGGCTCGTCGGTGCGGCCGAGGAACGCCAGCGTCGGCCCCGGTCCTGTCCACTCCGGCCGCGGGCGCGCCTGCGAGAAGGAGCGGCAGGACACGCCGTTCGGTATCACCACCGGCTCGCCACCGACGTGCTGCACCAGTGTTGCCCGCGCCTCCTCCGACACCGCGATCCGGGCCGAGATCTTCTCCATCGATGGACGCAACAGCGCCGCGGCGGACGACAGGCTGCGCGACCGGACGTTCGCGGTGTGGAAGGTGGCCACCACCGGCCCCTCGGCCGCCCACAACGCGAGCAGGGACACGCTGGGGGTCGCCGGTTCGTGCACGTGCAAGACGTCGAAGCCGCCGTCGCGCAACCATCGCCGGGTCCGGTTGGCGACCCGCGGGCCGAAGGCCAACCGCGCGACAGACCCGTTGTACCTGACCGGCACCGCCTTGCCGGTTCTGCACACAGTCTCGACGTACGCCGGAAGGCTTGCGTCGGGCTCCCCGGCGCCAGCACGCCGACGTCGTGCCCCCGGCTGATCAGGACGGCGGCCAGGTCGCGCACGTGGTTCTGCACCCCGCCCGGCACGTCGAGGGAGTAGGGGCAGACCAGGCCGATCTTCATGACGCCGCGGTGTCGAGGTCGGCGGTGAAGACCGGCTGCAGCATGTGCCAGTCGACGGGTGCGCGCCGGATGCCGGCCGAGAAGACGTCGGCGATGTCCTGCGTCATCGCGACGACACCGTCGCGACCACGACGCACTGGCAGCGGGTCGCTGAACTCGATGCGCAGCAGCGGACCCTGGTAGGTCAAGGTGGCCGCGATCAGGGGCGCGCCGGTCAGCCGCGCCAGCACCGCCGGCCCACCGGGCAGGCGTGCCGGCTCACCGAGCAGCTCCACCTCGACGCCGCTCTTCCCGATGTCGCGGTCGGCCACCAGACACACCAAGCGACCGGCGCGCAGCGCTGTGCGGAGCTCCGTCAACGGATTGGCGCCACCGGTGAGCGGCAGCACCTGCATGCCGAGCTCCTCGCGGTAGCGGACGAACCGGTCGAACAGCGACTCAGGCTTCAGCCGCTCCGCCACCGTGGTGACCGGCATCCCTGTCAGGCAGGCCCAGGCGCCGGCGTGGTCCCAGTTCGCCATGTGCGGCAGCGCGATGATCGCACCGCCTCCACCGGCATACCCCGCGCGCAGTGGTGCCTCGTTGGCGGTGACGACGGAGTCCACAATGCGGTTGGGTGTCCACGCCGGCAGCCGGAACGTCTCGTGCCAGTACCGGAAGTACGACCGCAGCGCTTGATTGCACAGCTCGTTCAGCTGGTCGTCGGTGACGTCGGGTGCGGCGCGGCGCAGAGTTCGCCTGCAGCTGCTGCGCTGCGGCACCGTTCTGCTTGCACATCCGGTCGGCCGCGCTCTCGAGCAGGCGGGTGGCAACGGGCTCCGGCGCATGCCGGGTGATGGCCCAGCCGAGCCCGTAGGCAGAGTCGACGAACCGGTCGCGGGAGGAAACCGGCGGGGTCACGACCGAACTACTGGGTCGGCGAGCGCCTGCGGCGTACGAGGATCATCCGCTGGGCGACGGTGATCGTGCTGGCGACGGCGACCGCCCACAGCACGATCGTCAGCAGGATGGGGAGGTCGAGCAGGTCGGCGAAGAACGTGATCGCCAGTACGGCGGCCAGCCGGTCGGCGCGCTCGGCGATGCCGCCCTTTGCCTGCATCCCCAGGCTCTCGGCCTTTGCCCGCGTGTACGACGTCACCGAGCCCATGACGAGCGCCCACAGCGCCACATAGCCCAGCAGCCGGTTATCACCGCCCTGGAAGAACCAGATCGCCAGGCCGGCGAACACCGCCGCGTCGCCGAGCCGGTCCAGGGTGGAGTCCAAGAAGGAGCCCCACCGAGACGACGTCCCCATCGTGCGGGCCATGTAGCCGTCGATGAGGTCGGAGAAGACGAATGCCGAGATGACCAGTGCGCCGACCCACAGCTGCCCGCGGGGGAAGAAGATGAGCGCGCCAGCGACGACACCGATCGTGCCGACGAACGTCACCGTGTCAGGCGAGACCCCCAGCCGGATCAGCAGGTGGGCGACCGGTTTGAACACGCTGGTCCAGAACTGGCGAAAGCGCTCGAGCATCGGTGCGGTGGCGGCTTCCTCTGGTGAGCGGGGCGGGTCGGGGCTCCCCGGTGATGCTACCGGCCGCTGATGTCGAGGTGACGCTTGTGCGCGCACCGCGGGAGGGTGAAAAGTGGACCCGACGACTCAACCGCGGCGCGGCTCAGCTGAAGGAGTAGGTGCATGGCCGGAAAGCAGGGCGGCCCGGGTGCTGGGGCGCCCGCGGCGTACCAACCCTCGCAGTCCTGAGGACCTCCGGAACGTGGTGCTGGTAGGACCGTCGGGGTCGGGGAAGACAACCTGGCCGAGGCGTTGCTTGCCACCGCCGGAGCGATCAACCGGGTCGGCCGGGTCGAGGAGGGCACCACGGTCACCGACTACGACGACGTCGAGATCCGGCAGCAGCGGTCGATCGGGCTGGCCCTGGCGCCGTTCACCGCCGGCGACATCAAGGTCAACCTGCTCGACGCGCCGGGGTACGCCGACTTCGTCGGTGACCTGCGCGCCGGGTTGCGGGCGGCCGACTGCGCACTGTTCGTCATCGCCGCCAACGAGGGTGTCGACGGCGCAACCAAGGCGCTGTGGCAGGAGTGCGAGGCGGTGGGCATGCCGCGCTGCGTGGTGATCAGCAAGCTCAACCACCAGCGCGCCGACTACGCCGACGTGCTGGCCCAAGCGCAGGCAAGCTTCGGCGCCAAGGTGCTGCCGCTGTACGTGCCCGTGCCCTCGAGCAGTGGTCACACCGACGCGCTCGTGGCGCTGTTGTCGCAGACCGTCTCGGACTACTCCGGCGGCGAGGCGCGGCTCGCCAGGTGCGCCAGCCAGCTGACGCCAGCCGGCTCGCCAGGTGCGCCACGCTGACGACGAGGCGGCCCTCATCGACGACCACCGCGAGCCGCTCATCGAGGGCATCATCGAGGAGTCCGAGGACGAGGGTCTGATGGACCGCTACATGGAGGGAGAGGAGCTCGACCTCAAGCTGCTCATCGACGACCTGGAGACGGCCGTCGCCCGCGCCTCCTTCTTTCCCGTCGTTCCCGTCTGCTCGGTCAGCGGCGTCGGTCTGCATGAGCTGATCGAGATCATGACGTCGGCGTTCCCGTCACCCGTCGAGCACACCTTCCCCGCCGTCTACACGATCGCGGGCAAGACCGTCACCGGCCTGTCCTGCGACCCCGCCGGCCCTCTGCTCGCCGAGGTCGTCAAGACCACCTCTGACCCGTACGTCGGCCGGATCAGCCTGGTGCGCGTGTTCTCCGGCACCGTGCGTCCCGACGCGACCGTGCACGTGTCGGGACACTTCTCCCAGTTCCAGGAGTCCGCCGCTGGCCACCCCGACCACGACGAGGACGAGCGCATCGGCGCGCTGTCCTCACCGCTGGGCAAGCTCCAGCGGCCCAGCACCGCCTGCATCGCCGGTGACATCTGCGCGATCGCCAAGCTGAGCCGAGCGGAGACCGGGGACACCCTCAGCGACAAGGACAACCCGTTGGTGATGGAGCCCTGGTCGATGCCGACGCCCTCCTTCCCATCGCGCTGGTCGCGCACGCCAAGGCCGACGAGGACAAGCTCGGCACCGCCTTCAGCGGTTGGCCGCCGAGGACCCGACCGTTCGCATCGAGCACTCCGCCGAGACCCATCAGCTCGTGCTGTGGACGATGGGCGAGGCACACGTCGACGTACTGATGGACCGGCTGCGCCACCGGTACGGCGTCCAGGTCGACCAGGTCGACGTCCGGGTCCCGCTGCGCGAGACGCTGGCGGGGCCGGCGAAGGGCCACGGGCGGCACGTCAAGCAGAGCGGCGGGCACGGGCAGTACGCCGTGTGCGACATCGAGGTGGAGCCCGCCGAACCCGGCAGCGGTTTCGAGTTCGTCGACAAGGTGGTCGGCGGGTCAGTCCCGCGCCAGTTCATCCCGAGTGTGGAGAAGGGGCTGCGGGCCCAGCTCGACAAGGGGCTCAGCGCCGGCTACCCGGTGGTTGACCTCAAGGTGACCCTGTTCGACGGCAAGGCCCACAGCGTCGACTCCAGCGACATGGCGTTCCAGACAGCAGGCGCGCTGGCGCTGAAGGAGGCGGCGCAGGCGGCCGGCGTACAGCTGCTGGAGCCGATCGACGAGGTCGACGTGCTCATCGACGACGACTACATGGGCGCGGTGATGGGTGACCTCTCGACCCGACGGGCGCGCGTGCTCGGCACCGAGCCCGTCGGGACCGGCCGCACCCTGGTCAAGGCGGAGGCCCCGCAGCTCGAACTGGTGCGCTACGCCACCGAGCTGCGGTCGCTGAGCCACGGCACCGGCACGTTCCACCGCCGCTTCTCGCGGTACGACGTGCTGCCGGCCCACCTCGCGGCCAAGGTCACCGCCGGCCAGTTAGCCATGGCTGCTTCCGGTCGCGGCTGGCAGGGCTCTCGGACCTGTCGCTGCGCTCGTTTTACGGTCCTTCGAGTCCCCACCAGCCACTCCCTTGAACCTGTCCGCTGGCTGCTGTGCCGGGCGCGGGTCAGTCGTCGGGCCAGGTCTCGACCAGCAGGTCACGGGTGTCGCGCAGCAGCTGCGGCAGCACCTTGGTGTGGCCGACGACCGGCATGAAGTTCGTGTCGCCGCCCCAGCGCGGCACGATGTGCTGATGCAGGTGAGCGGCGATCCCGGCACCGGCCACCGCGCCCTGGTTCATGCCGACGTTGAATCCGTCCGCACGGGAAGCCGCCCGGACGGCCCGCATCGCCTGCCGGGTCAGCTCCGCGACTTCCGCGCTCTCCTCAAGGCTTAGCTCGGTGTAGTCCGCGACGTGCCGGTAGGGGCAGACCATCAGGTGGCCGGGGTTGTAGGGGTAGAGGTTCAGCACGGCGTACGTGAGCGCCCCTCGCCGTACGACCAGCCCCTCCGCGTCGGGCAGCCGCGGAATGGAGCAGAAGGGGCACTCACCGTCCGCGCTCGAGGTCGGCTTGTTCTCGCCCTTGATGTACGCCAGCCGGTGCGGCGTCCACAGCCGCAGGAACGGGTCGGACTCCCCCGCGCCGGCCTGCTGCTCGTACGACGTCATACCTGCGCTCGGGAGCTGACCGCTTCGGTGATGCGGGCAATCGCCTCGTCGACGGCGACACCGTTGTCCTGGTCGCCGCTGCGGTAGCGAAACGACACCGCGCCCTCGTCGACGTCGCGGTCACCGGCGATGAGCATGAACGGCACCTTCTGCAGCTGCGCGGTGCGGATCTTCTTCTGCATCCGGTCGTCGGAGTCGTCGACCTCGACGCGGATGCCTGCGGCCCTGAGCCGGTCAGCCACTCCGCTGAGGTACGGCGCGTGCCGCTCGGCAATCGGGATGGCGACCACCTGCACGGGAGCCAACCACGGGGGGAATGCGCCGGCGTAGTGCTCGGTCAGCACGCCGAGGAAGCGCTCGATGGATCCGAACAGCGCCCGGTGGATCATCACCGGCCGTTGGCGGGACCCATCAGCGGCGGTGTACTCGAGCTCGAACCGCTCAGGGAGGTTGAAGTCGAGCTGGATCGTCGATATCTGCCAGCTGCGCCCGATGGCGTCGCGAGCCTGAACGGAGATCTTGGGCCCGTAGAAGGCGGCGCCTCCGGGGTCAGGCACCAGCTCAAGCCCCGACTCCACGGCCACCCGCTCCAGCGTGGCGGTCGCCTCTGCCCAGATCTCGTCGGAGCCGACGTACTTGTCGGGGTCCTTGGTCGAGAACTCAAGGTAGAAGTCCTCGAGGCCGTAGTCCTTGAGCAGATCGAGCACGAAGCCGAGCAGACGCGTCAGCTCGTCGCCGAGCTGCTCGCGGGTGGCGTAGATGTGGGCGTCGTCCTGGGTCAAGCCGCGCACCCGGGTGAGACCGTGCACCGTGCCGGACTTCTCGTAGCGGTAGACCGCACCGAACTCGAAAAGTCGCAGCGGCAGCTCCCGATAGGACCTGCCGCGGGCCTTGAAGATCAGGCAGTGCATGGGGCAGTTCATCGGCCTGAGGTAGTAGTCCTGGCCCGGCTTGCGCACCGCTCCTTGTTCGTCGACCTCAGCATCGACGTGCATCGGGGGGTACATGCCGTCGGCGAACCACTGCAGGTGGCCCGACGTCTCGAACAACTCGGACTTCGCGATGTGCGGGCTGTAGACAAACTCGTACCCCGCCGCTTCGTGGCGCTGGCGGGAGTAGTCCTCCATCGCCTTACGGACGACACCCCCCTTGGGGTGGAACACCGCAAGCCCGGACCCGAGCTCGTCGGGGAAGCTGAACAGGTCGAGCTCGCGACCCAGCCGCCGGTGATCGCGGCGCTCCGCCTCCTCCAGCCGCACGAGATACGCCTCGAGCGCCTCCTTGCTCTCCCAGGCGATGCCGTAGATGCGCTGGAGCTGTGGGTTCTTTTCGTCGCCTCGCCAGTACGCCGCCGCGGAGCGGGTGAGCTGGAAGGCGGGGATCCGTTTGGTGGTCGGCAGGTGTGGGCCCCGGCACAGGTCCTTCCACGCCAGCGAGCCGTCGCGCTTGAGGTTGTCGTAGATCGTGAGCTGGTCACCGCCCACTTCAGCGTCGGCACCTTCGGCGCCGACCTCGGCGCCCGAGCCCTTCAGCTCGATGAGCTCGAGTTTGTACGGTTCGTCGGCAAGCTCGTCGGCTGCCTCGGCGTCGGCCACCGGACGGCGTACGAAGCGCTGGCCCTCCTTGATGATCTTGCGCATCCGGGTGGCGATGGCGTCGAGGTCGGCTGGCTTGAACGGCTCAGCTACCGCGAAGTCGTAGTAGAAGCCGTCGGTGATAGGGGGGCCGATGCCGAGCTTGGCGTCGGGGAACAGCTGCTGCACCGCTTGCGCGAGCACGTGCGCGGTGGAGTGGCGGAGGATCGCGCGCCCGTCGTCGGTGTCGATGGCGACGGGCTCGACGACGTCACCATCATCCAGCTCGTGCGACAGGTCAACCAGGTCGCCGTTGACCCGAGCGGCGATGACCGCTTCGTCATCGGCGAACAACTCCCGTGCCTTGGTGCCGGCCGTTACCCTGCGCGCGGCGTGCTTCTCGGCAGCGGCGACGGTGACGGCAACGTCAGTCACGGGAACTCCTCTGACGGGACTGGGCACCTCGTGATTGGCCCAGCGAGTCCGTCGATGGTATCGAGACGGGGTGCCCGCGGTCGCGGCAGTTTCGGTGGCCGACGGGATCCGACGAGCCGCGTGGAATCCAATCCGCAACCTGATCCGTTCCGAATCCGTAATGAAGTTCAACTCAAAGTGGCGGTCGAGTGGTCGCCCGTTACGAACGGAGCAAGTTGCATGCGTACTTCTCATAAGCTGGCCACCATGGCCGTCGGCACTCTGGTTGCCGCCCCCTTTCTCAGCATGGGCACTGCTTTCGCCGACCACGACGGCGACGTCGCGGCGAACCTGCAACCGGTCGCGCTGAACGGCGTCTCAGGAAGCGGCATGGCGTGGGTCGAGGTCCGTGGGACCATGATCAACGTCACCATGCAGGCCAGCGGCCTGTTGCCTGACAACGTCCACGCTGCGCACATCCACTTCGGTGACGACGCTCGCCACGAGTGCCCCACCGCAGCCGAGGACACTGACGGCAGCGGCACGCTCAACACCACCGAGGGTGCCCCGGCATACGGCCCCGTCTCCGTCTCACTGACTAGCTCCGGTGACACGAGCGTTGACAGCGTCTTGGCCGTCGACCGCTTCAGCACCGCCCCCGGTGGCGAGCTCACGTACAAGCGCGGCAGCATCGAGGTCACTTCTGAGCTGGCTTCGGCGATCGCGGCTGGGCAATCCGTGGTTGTGATCCACGGTGTTGACCACAACGGCAGCGGCATGTACGACGGCAAGGCCAAGAGTGACCTGGACCCGAGTCTTCCTACCGAGGCGACTGACCCGGCGCTCTGTGGTGTCTTGGCGGCTGCGCCAGCAGGTGGCGCTGCGACCGGCCTGGGCGGCACCTCGACTGAGTCCGACACCGGTCTTCTTGCTCTCGGTGGCGGCCTGATGCTGCTGGCCGCTGGCACCGGTGTTGCCACGGCTCGTAAGGCGCGCGCGCGCTCCTGATGACCGACACGATCCAGCACGGTGGTCGCCGCGGCACATATGTTGCCGCGGCGATCACCGTTGTGCTGGTCATAGCCGGGGCCCTGTTTCTTGTCATGGGCGCCCGTGGGAGTGATGGGCCGCCGCTACCCGACAGTGCAGCAGCCTCAACACCTGCCTCCTCCATCAGCCCTAACCAAACGGCCCCTAGCTCTAACCAGACCCCGGCGGCCAAGCGTTCCAGCCAGCCGCCGGCGGCCAAGCCTCCGACGAAGGAGGCACCGCGAGCCCCGAAATCTGTCGATTTCGGTCAGGTCCTTCCGGGGTCAGAACCCGTGGCCCTCGACATCCCCGCGATCGATGTGCACAGCCGCAACTTCGTTGGCCTGGGTGTGGCCGACGACGGCAGCATCGAAGTACCCCGTGACCCTTCCGCGCCTGGCTGGTTCACTCCTGGTCCGTCACCGGGCCAACTGGGTCCGGCGGTGATCGCGGGCCACGTCGACAGCGAGGAGGGTCCTGCGGTGTTCTACGAGCTGGGCAATCTCTCTCCCGGCGATCTGGTCAAGGTGGCGCGTGCCGACTCCTCAGTAGTCACGTTCGCGATCGATCGGGTGGCGGTGTTTGAGCAGGCCAACTTCCCGACGCACCAGGTCTACTTCAATACGACCGATCGGGCCGAACTGCGCCTGATCACCTGCGGTGGCAGATACGACCCGGAGACGGGCTACCTCAGCAACGTGGTGGCGTTCGG